>NZ_LQOM01000037.1 GCF_002101595.1 Mycobacterium celatum | reverse complement strand
GTGGTACGACCCCTTCCAGCCCCAACCCCCACCAGCAAACAACTAAGTCAGCTACGGCAGACCAAACAGGTTGAGGCATAGAGGAATTCGTTCGCTGGTACCCGCTGCTATCGGATCGTTCAGTGTCACGGGGATGCGTTGGCGGGTGCGCCGAAAATGGCTCGGACGGCAGCTTCATCGCCTTGGATGTCGACGAGCTCAAGGACGTCTTCGAGTGCAAGCACACCTGCTGCCAGCCCGAGAATTATTGCGGCGTCAGCGCTTAGCACGGCGTCGAGGTCTCGCTCGTCGTGCGGGCTCACTTCAATGCCTGAGGGGGTCGCGCACACTTGGACAAGTCGACCGTCGGTATCGCCGTTGACAGTGATACCGACCGTCGATGGCCGACCCGCAGGCGCCTTGCCGCGGAGCAGGGCGCGCAGCGCGACCAGGAGGCTTCCGGCGGGGAAGGTATCGCCTTCGGGCCCTCGGATCATCAGTGGGGTGGACCAACGGATGAGGCCCTCGATCGGCTCGCGTAGTTGGGCGCCCCAGGGAGTCAGGGCATACGTGATGGCCCTGCCACCTTCGGCCAGCCGCCGTTCGATCACGCCGGCCGCTTCCAAATCGCGGAGCCGATCGGCGAGCAGATTAGTGGCGATGCCGGGAAGCCCGTCAAGTAGCTCCTGGTAACGGGCCGGAGCGATGAGAAGTTGGCGGACGATGAGCAGATTCCATCGGTCGCCCACAACCTCGAGCGCGCGGGCCAGTCCGCAGTACTGACCGTAGCTTCGGCGCATGAATGCTCCTTGACATTTTCAAGCTAACTTGAGTATACCAAGTAAACCGACGCGAAGGGGGTGGTCATGACCGCCGCTGAGCGACCCGCCTGGGTCGACGACGAGTTATTCCCGTTCGAGAGCCGCTTCGTCACCATTGATGGGCAGACCATCCACTACGTGGATGAAGGCTCGGGTCCCACACTGCTGCTGCTGCACGGCAACCCGACGTGGTCATTCCTCTGGCGCGACGTGATCCGCGCACTGCGCGACGAATTTCGTTGCGTCGCAATGGACTATCCCGGATTCGGGCTGTCCTCAGCGGCGCCGGGCTACCGGTATCTGCCCGAGGAGCACGCAGGCGTGGTCAGCGGGTTTGTCGACGCACTCCACCTCGAGGGGGTCACCCTGGTCGGGCAGGACTGGGGCGGCCCGATCGGCCTGGCCGCCGCCACTCGGCGGCCGGGTGTCGTCGATCGGCTCGTGCTCGCCAACACCTGGGCCTGGCCCGTCAACGGCGATCTCTACTTCGAGGCCTTCGCCCACATCGCCGGCGGACTCCCGATGCGCTTCCTGACCCGGCGGCTCAACCTCCTCGTCAATGCGTTCATCCCCACCGGCCACCGAAGGCGCAAGCCGACCGCCGATGAGATGACCCACTACCGCCGGGCCCTGGACACCCCCGAGCGGCGCCAGGCCTCCGCCGTACTCCCCGGCCAGATCACCGCCAGCCGGGCCTTCTTCGCCGAGGTCGAGGCCGGCCTTGCCGACCTCGCCCACCTGCCGACACTGATCGTGTGGGGTGACGCCGATATCGCCTTCCGTCCCCGGGAGCGCGAGCGCCTGGAAGCGACGTTTCCCGAGCATCAGACCGTGATCGTCGAGGGCGCCGGCACCTACGTGGAATCCGACGCGCCCGAGGAGTTCGCCGCCGCGATCCGCGACTGGCGCACACACCCGTCTGCGGGCGAACCCCTGCGCGGCAAACTCACGGAGGCATAGTGGCCTACGACACTGACCTGGCGGCCCGCGTCCGCGAGCAGCTGGCCGACAACCCAGAAGTGTACGAACAGCCGATGTTTGGAGGGCTGGCCTTCCTCGTGGCCGGCCGGCTAGCGGTCGCGGCGAGTGGCCAAGGCGGCCTCCTGGTGCGGGTCGATCCGGCGCGTGTCGACCGCCTGCTGGCCGCCGGCACCGCACAGCCCATGCAGATGGGTGGACGCGCTATCCGGGGATGGCTGCGCATTGATGGCGAGCACCTGCGCACCAAGCGTCAGCTCGCCAAGTGGATTGCCATCGGAACCGCGACCGCCGAAAGCATCCCCGCTTCACGGAGCCGTCATGTGTCGTAGGGCGGGAATCCTAGTTGCGGTGTACATGGCTGTGCTCGCGATCAACCTCGACGTCACGATCGTCAACGTTGCGCTGCCCAGCATCGCGACCGAACTCGGCGCTGACACGCGCGGACTGCAGTGGGTCGTCGATGGCTACAACCTCGCGTTCGCCGCGCTGGTGCTGGCCGCGGGGAGTCTCTCGGACCGCTACGGACGACGGCCGGCCCTGCTGGTCGGGCTGCTCGGATTCGCGTTCACGAGCGCGACCGGCGCCCTCGTCGACAGCACCGGCGCACTGGTCGCGGCACGCTTCGGCATGGGGACGTTCGCCGCGCTGATTTTCCCCACAACCCTGTCGATCATCACCAACACTTTCCCCGACCGCCGCCAGCGCGCGGCCGCACTCGGTGGATGGGGCGCGGTCGTCGGGGTCGGCGTCGCATCCGGACCGGTGTTCGGCGGGCTACTACTCGAGCACTTTTACTGGGGCAGCGTGTTCTGGGCGCTGGTGCCGGTCGCCTTGGCGGCCGCGGTTCTTGGTTTCGTTCTGGTGCCCGAGTCTCGCGACCCGTCGGTGCCCGCGCTGGACATCCGCGGCCTGACAGCCTCGGTAGCCCTCCTTGGAGTGCTCGTCTACACGATTATCGAGGCCCCCGAACGAGGCTGGCGCAGCGACGCGACGCTGATAGGGTTCGCCATCGCTCTCGGTCTGGCATTCGCATTCGTGGCGATGGAGCGCAAAGCCGAACACCCCATGCTCGACGTCCGGCTGTTCACCGATCGACGGTTCAGCGCCGCCAGCGGAGCGGTGACGGTCACCTTCTTCGCGCTAGCGGGGTTCATCTTCCTCATCACCCAGTACTTCCAGGTGCTCCGCGAGTTCAGCCCACTCTCAACGGGTGCCCGCATCCTGCCGGTCGCACTGTCGATCGCGGTCGGCTCGCTGGTCGGCGGACTGCTCGCTCCACGGGTGGGGACCCGCGCAGTGGTGGTCACCGGGCTCATCTCGTTCGGCACTGCGATGGCGTGGATCGCCGGCAGCGCCGAGGCGGACACGCCGTACTGGACGACGATCGTCCTGCAGATGCTGTTGATGGGACTGGGTATGGGGCTGATCGCCACTCCGGCAACGGAATCGATCATGCTCGTACTTCCGCCGTCTCGGGCGGGTATCGGCTCGGCGGTCAACGATGCCACCCGCGAGTTGGGCTCGACGATGGGTGTGGCCGTCGTCGGCTCGGTGTTCTCGTCGATTTTCGGCGCCCGCCTCCTCGACACCGCCTTCGCGGCAACCGGGAGGGCCGCCGAGGCCGCCGATTCGGTCCCGGTCGCGTTCGGTATCGCGGCGGGCAATCCGGGCCTGCTCGCGGCCGCGCAGGACTCATTCCTGTCCGGTCTCGCAGTGGCCTGCACGGTGGTCGCGGGTCTTTGCTACGCAGCGGCGGTCGCGGGCATGGTCGCGCTGCCTGGCCGACGGTTCCAGGCCCCGTTCTCGACCTCGGCGGAGCAGTGGCAATCGGTGGGCATGGTGTAAGCCCTGGGATCGGCTTGTCTTGCGGAGACGTCTGATTCACTCGCGCCGCGGGCCCTGGTCCAGTCGAGCAGCGAGCTACTTGTCGAGAAAACCAGTGGGCTTCTATGCGATTCGGTCACTACAGTGCGCGCAATGGATCTCGATGCGGTGGCCTTCAGTGAGCAGTGGGTCCAGGCCTGGAACGCTCACGACGTGGAGGCTGTTCTTCGGCACTTCCACGACGACGTCGTGTTCACGTCGCCGGTGGCCGCAAACCTGCTGCCGGGAACGGGGGGCGTGGTTCGCGGCAAGCTTGCACTGCGCCACTATTGGACCCTCGCTCTGCATCGCATACCCGATTTGCGGTTTACCGTCGAACGCGTTTACCAAGGGATCGACACCGTCGTCATCACATACCGCAACCAAAGCAATGGGTTGGTCAACGAGGTGCTGAGGTTTCGCGGCAACCTTGTGACCGAGGGTCATGGAACGTATGTCGTTACTGGACAAGGCAAGAAATGGTAGTCACGGTCCGTGCCGCAACGCCGGCCGATTCTGGCGTCCTCGCTACCCTGCTGACCCAGCTGGGGTACCCGTCGACCGAGCGGGACGTGCTGGGCCGGCTTGACTACTGGATCGTCGACCCCTACAGCCAGGTGCTTGTCGCTGAACAGGACGACCGTCCAGCGGGCTGCCTGTCGATTCATGCGCTTCCCTATTTAGAACGCACCGGCCGGTGGGCACGGATCGAATGCATGGTGGTCGATAAGGCCCTCCGCGGCACGGGTATAGGCAATGCCCTGCTGCAGGACGCCGAAGCGCTCGCTGAGAGTTGGGGTTGCCTGGCGGTCGAAGTCACCAGTTCGCGACGCCGCACTGGTGCGCATGGCTTTTACCAACGCAATGGCTACACCGACATCTGCGACCGCAGTGGGCGGTTCTGGAAGGACCTCGACTGACCGCTTCCGTTACTGACCGCGACTTGCATGCGTACAGGTGCTTCAATCAGCACATGGCTGAAAACCCTAATGTTCCGCAGGTTGTCAGCGCATGTCGCGTGATCGCCGCTGGGGCGGAGCAGATCTTCGAGCTGATTGCCGATCCGTCCCAGCAACCCCGATGGGACGGGAACGACAACCTGGCCGAGGCGCCCGACGGTCAACGCGTGCATGCCGTCGGCGAAGTGTTCACCATGCGGACTATCCAGGGAAATGTACGAGAGAACCACGTGGTGGAGTTCGAGGAAGGTCGTCGCATTGCCTGGCTACCCGCCGAGCCGGGCCAAGCGCCACCGGGTCATCTATGGCGCTGGGAACTCGAGCCGGTGGATGAGGCACACACGCGCGTCACCCACACCTACGACTGGTCGAATATGACCGACCAGAAACGCTTGGCGCGTGCCCGCGCCACCACCGCTGACAAGCTCCAGGCTTCGCTCGATCGTCTTGCCGACCTGGCCGAGCAGGTCTGACGCCCGACTCCTGTCCGTCCGCCGAGCGTCGGTTCAGAGGGAGACAAATATCAGTCGCGTTAGCTTGGCGTGCGCCGCTACGCTGCGAGACGCAGCCGTCAGCAGGTGTACGACGGAAGGGGAGTACGTGGCGAAGGTGTTCTCGCGTATCGACGCGTCGTTGCAGGAGTTCATTCGGCAACAGGCCATGTTCTTTGTCGCTACGGCACCTTCCGAGGGAGGGCGGGTCAACCTGTCGCCCAAGGGATATCGCGATACGTTCGCGGTGCTCGACGAGCGTACAGTTGCCTATCTCGACCTGTTCGGGAGCGGCGCCGAAACGATCGCGCATCTGCGGGACAACGGCCGTATCACCGTCATGTTCTGCTCGTTCACCCGTAACTCACGGATCTTGCGGCTGTTCGGCACCGGACGGATAGTAAGGCCCGACGATGCTCGATTTGACAGTCTGAGGCCATATTTCGGTCAACATCCCGGGATACGGGCCGCCATCGTCATCGACATCGAGCGGATCGCCGACGCGTGCGGCTTCTCGGTGCCCTACTACGAGCTCATCGGTGAGCGGCCCGTGCTCGATGCACATCATGCAAAGCAGCCCGATAAGAAGTTCGCGCGGCGGATCGCCGGTGACAATGGCCATAGCATCGATGGTCTGTCGGCACTCGAACCCGACCATCCTCTGCCGTCGACGGTCGAGCGGTGACCCGTGAAGCGTTCGGCGCCGAGTTTGTCGGAGCCGAGGGATTCCTTGACACCGCCACCTTTGGATTGCCGCCGCGGTTTGTTGCCGAGGCGGTGCGCGACTGTTTGCGATCATGGGAACAGGGCAAGCTGGAAGTGGACGGATTCGATGAGCCGGTCGCTGCCAGTCGGGCGGCATATGCTTCCCTGATCGGGACCGACGAACACGGGGTAGCAATGGGCACCAGCGTTTCGTCGGTCCTCGGATTGGTCGCTGCGTCGATACCAAACGGCAGCAGTGTAGTGACACTGCCCGGTGAATTCACCAGCGTCACTTTTCCGTTCGCTGCGCAAGCGGCGCGCGGTGTGACGGTTACCGAGCTGCCGGCGGGCCAGCTAGAAGATGCTGCCGGTGGTTTCGACGTCGTAGCGGTCAGTCTTGTGCAGTCCGCTGACGGAGCCGTGGTGGACGTCGACAGGTTGTGTCGTAGCGTCGCCGAGTCTGGCGCGCTCACGGTGATCGATGCGACGCAGGCCCTGGGATGGAAGAACGTGGAGCTGTCGTGGGCCGACGTTGCGGTTGCGGCAAGCTACAAGTGGTTGCTGGGGCCGCGCGGAGTGGCATGGATGTCGTTGAGCAAGCGCATGGTTGGGGCGTTGGTGCCACATGCGGCAAACTTCTCTGCCGGTGAAGACATGTGGTCGTCGCTGTATGGGCTGCCGCTGCGGCTGGCTCGTGATGCGCGACGGTTCGACTCGTCACCAGTTTGGTTCAGCGTGTTAGGAGCCGGGCTTTCGCTGCCCTGGATGGCGTCTCTTGATCGCGTCGCGGTGGAAGGACATTGTGTGGGACTGGCCAATCGGCTCCGTGCCGAGCTGGAGTTACCACCCACTGAGTCGGCGATCGTCTCGATCCCAGTCACCCACGCGGCTGAAGCGTTGCACAGGGCGGGTATTCGGGCTTCCGTGCGCGCCGGCGCGACCCGTGTCGCGTTCTACCTGTACAACACCGACGATGATCTGGATCGGATCCTGGAGGCACTTTAGGTACTGATCGGTGTGCAGCCGATGCTGCGCCGCCCACCCAGCGGCAGATGCTGTCGTCGTCCGGACCGACCCCTGGCCATGCGAGCGGCGGCCCGCGCTGAACGCATCGCATGGTAAGTTCGCCGACGTGAACATCGTCGCGCGCGTGTATTGGCGCTTTATCTCGGCTCCGGGTGGGGCCGTGGATGGAGCGTCTGACTGAGGCGGCGCACGACCGATACCCGGAGCCCAAGCAGTGACCATTAGGTCGCTGCTTTTCGTCTTTCAGGGCATCGGGCACCAGTGGGCGTGCCCTGAGACCATCACAGAAAGGCACAACCCACCATGTCGACCGCCAACCGCGCCGCGGCAAGCGTCAACACCAACGACCGTCGTATCGTCTCGTTCCGAGAAATCCCGGCGCCCAACGTAATCCGCACCGAATTACCGCTGACATCGGTCCAAGCCGATGCCGTCCAGCGCGACCGCGACGAGATCGCCGCAATCCTGACCGGTCGCGACGACCGACTGCTGGTCGTGGTCGGGCCCTGCTCAGTCCACGACCCGGCCGCCGCTCTGGACTATGCGCATCGCCTCGCCGCGCTGGCCACCGAGTACGCCGACCGGCTGAAGATCGTGATGCGGGTCTACTTCGAGAAGCCGCGCACCACTATTGGCTGGAAAGGACTCATCAACGATCCCGGGCTGGACGGCAGCTTCGACGTGGAGCGCGGACTACGCACCGCCCGCAGGCTACTGCTCGACGTGATCGAACTCGGTCTGCCCGTGGGGTGCGAATTCCTGGAGCCCACCAGCCCGCAGTACATCGCCGACGCCGTCGCCTGGGGCGCGATCGGCGCCCGAACCACCGAATCGCAAGTGCACCGGCAGTTGGCGTCCGGCCTATCGATGCCCGTCGGATTCAAGAACGGCACCGACGGCGGCATTCAGGTCGCGATCGACGGTGTCAAAGCCGCGGCGGCACCACACAGCTTTTTCGGCGTCGACAACTGCGGGCGCGCAGCCGTTGTCGAGACGACGGGCAATCCCGACTGCCACGTGATCCTGCGGGGCGGTTCGGCTGGCCCCAACCACGATGCCGCCTCGGTAGCCGACGCCGTTGCGGAGTTGCGCAAACTAGGGCTCCCCGAACACGTCATGATCGACTGCTCCCATGCCAACTCCGGTAAAGACCATGTCCGACAGGCGCACGTCGCGGCGGAGGTGACCGCACGCATCGCCGCGGGTGAACGCGGCATCGCCGGTCTCATGCTGGAAAGCTTCCTCGTTGCCGGCGCTCAGCCGTTGAGCGGCGAGTTGGTATACGGCCAATCGGTGACCGATGCGTGCATGGACTTGCCCACCACCGCAGACACCCTTGCGGGTCTGTACGGCGCGAAGGGTTGACTCGCCGCGTGGGCATCAGAAGCCCCCGTATTGCGGGCAGTACGCCGTTTCGGCGGCACGCACGACGAAGTCGGCCTGGGGTTCGAGCGGTACCTGCAGCGCATCCGTGACGGCGCGCAGCGCCGAGAGCCTGGCTAACCCGGGTTGCCCGGTGGCACCCCCCGATAGCCTGTCACAGGCAAGGTGGCCCGCCGCGATCAGCTGCGCGGGATCGCCCGTAATCCCTTGATCGGCGAGTGCTTTCAAAAACGCGTCATCCGCTTGATCGGCGTGTGCGACGTCGGTGGTCATGAACGTGATAGCTGCCACCGCACCGATGATGCACGCGAAATTATTCACTGGCGATCTCCAATCGCTCTGGCGGACGTCCCCAGCACGCGGCAGGTGGACGATATCCAACATGACGTCATCTAGCGACAGGCAGCTACCGCCGCTCGCGGCAGAAGATCATGTCTGCGCGGATTGTGCGGTGGCCTATCGGGAGATCACCATCGAGCACGCAGTGGAGGTCATCGGTGCCGTAGCGGCCGCGGTCCGAGGATCACTCTCGGGTATCCCGCCGGAGGCGCTGCGACAACGCCCCCGCCCGCACGTCTGGTCGATCACCGAGTATGTCTGTCATCTGCGCGACGTCTACCTCACCTACACGATTCGGCTGCATCGCACCCGCACCGAAGACCAGCCGGTGCTGGAGCCGATGCTCAACGACTTACGGGCCCGCCGCTTCCGCTACAACGAGCGCGACGTGGAAGCGGTGCTCGACGAGCTCGCTGCGACGACAGTGGGTTTTTGTGAAGAAATTTCCCGCACCGGCCAAGACGGTTGGGATCGGACCGCGACTCGCCTACCCGGCGAACAGCGCACCGCCCGTTGGCTTGTCCGCCAGGCGATGCACGAAGGTGTTCACCATCTTGCCGACATTCGCCGGGTCAGCGTGGAGGTCGGCGCTCGCCCTTAGTCGGTGTGATACCCGCAAACAGATCCGATTCTGGGAGTGACGTGGGGACCTGGGACTCGGCGAGCCTGAACTTTTCCGTCGGCCACAGCCGCTGCCTCCACTCGAGAGGGACGATGAAGAAGAGCCCGTTCGGGTCGACTTGGGTTGAGTGGGCGCGTAATGCGTCGTCGCGTACACCGAAGTAGTCACTGCAGCCGATCTCGGTGAGCGCCCGGCGAGATCGCCTGGGCCACCGCATGGGCAGCCGTCTCAAGGCTTCCACCAACCGGAGTGCCCGACTATCAGGGTCTACGCGAAGCCGAGGTATGCGCGGACTGTCAGGCAGAAATCGGGCGGCCGCTCGAGAAAGCTTCTCCAGTTGTCCGGCGAGCTTGACCATTGACAACGTTATCCGGATCGGCTGGTGGATGTAGTAGATCTTGGCAACTACCCACGGGGCTCCTGCCTCCGGATAGGCGTTGGGATTACCGCTGGCTTCGTACGCCGCCATCGAAACCTGGTGACAGCGAATGTGGTCGGGGTGGGGGTAGCCGCCATTTTCGTCGTACGTGATCATGACGTGCGGCTTGAAATCGCGAATCACCTCTACCAGCTGCCCCGTCGATTCCTCCAGGGGAACCTCGGCGAAACAGTCGGCGGGCAGGGGCTCGGTGTGGAACAACCCGGAGTCGACGTAGCCAAGCCAGCGATGCTCGACACCAAGAATCTTCGCCGCCCTGGCCATTTCAGTACGTCGTAGCTCGGCCATGTTGTCTTTGACGCCCGGCTGGTCCATTGCCGGGTTGAGGACATCGCCGCGTTCGCCGCCGGTCAGCGTCACCACAAGCACGTCGTGGCCCTCGGCCGCATATTTGGCCAACGTGGCTGCGCCTCTGGTCGATTCGTCGTCCGGATGCGCGTGTACCGCCATCAGTCGCATAGCTAGCCCGCATCCGGCGGCAACATTTGAAACCCGGTCAGGATGGTTTGCGTGTCGCGCGCGTATGTGGGGTTGTCCGGGTCTGTCGACTGAACGGTGACCGTTACAACGTAGGTACGGCCGCTGAAGGCGCCGAACACCATGAGCGTTTTGGCTTTCCGCGATGGGATCCGGCCCATGGCAGGGGCGTTGAAGCTGGCCATCACAGCTGCCTGGCCGCATCGGGATGTTTCGGTGCTGTGCATATCGGTGGCCCCCAAGCGATCCACCAACGTCGCTCGTTCCTCTTCGAATATCTTTTGGCGATCTTGGGTCATGCCGGGCACCGATTCGAGGGTGACGACGGCCGTGGGGGTGAACTTGTCCGCAGTCAGTCGCTGGTTTCCCATCGCGAAGCGAATGATTTCTGAATCAAGCATCGAGCTACGCTGCCAGCCGGGCGGCTGCGGAATCCGTAACTGCGGCTCGCCGGCCCCATGCGCCTGGATCGGTGTAAGTGGCGCAGAAACATGCTCGCACGCAGCGCTGTTCGCGCTTACCCCGCCAGCGCCCTGTACGGCGTTACCGGCCACCACCCTGCTGCAGCCGGGCAGTGCGAACAGGGCTGCGGCGGCCGCGACCGCCGCACACAGTGCATACGGCGATCGCATGCCACAACACCACACCTTCGTTGTTTGCTCTGTCAAGTACTCAGCATTCGCCACAAGAACGAGAAGCTCAGCGCCGACTTGAACGCGATCTGTGCATTGTCGGCCGCGCCCGCATGGCCACCCTCGATGTTTTCGTAGTACCAGACTCGATGCCCGGCCGCCTCGAGCGCGGCGGTCATCTTGCGGGCATGCCCGGGATGCACCCGGTCGTCACGGGTCGACGTGGTGATCAACACCGGCGGGTACTGGCGATCAGTCGAAATGTGGTGATACGGCGAGTATTCGGCGATGAACTCCCAGTCCTCGGGATCGTCGGGATCGCCGTACTCGGCCACCCACGACGCCCCCGCCAACAGTAGGTGGTAACGGCGCATGTCCAGCAGCGGCACCTGGCACACCAGGGCGCCGAACAGCTCGGGATATTGGGTCAGCATGATGCCCATCAGCAGACCCCCGTTGCTGGCGCCCCGCGCGCCGAGCTGTTCGACGGTGGTGATGCCGCGATTCACCAAATCGGCTGCCACCGCGGCGAAGTCCTCGGCCACCAGATGCCGGCCCTCGCGCATCGCCTGAGTATGCCAGGTCGGCCCGTACTCACCGCCGCCGCGGATGTTGGCCAGCACGTAGGTTCCCCCGCGGGCCAGCCACAGCCGGCCCAGCACCCCGTCGTATCCCGGGGTGCGCGCCACCTCGAAACCGCCGTAGCCGCCCAGCAACGTGGGGCCGGTCGCATCGCGTGGCCGCACCACGAAGTACGGAATCGACGTGCCGTCGGCCGACGCGACGAAATGTTGCGTCACGGTCAAGCCCTCGGCGTCGAAAAACGCCGGGGCGGACTTGATCTGCTGCAGCGGCCCGCCCGCCGCACCATGCAACAGCCGCGACGGCGTGTCGAATCCGCTGGAGTCCAGAAAGATCTCGTCGCCCAGATCGTCGGCGGCTACGATGACCGTGTTGGTGTGGGCCGGCACATCGTCGACCGGCTGTCGCTCCCAGCTCCCGGGCTCGACGATCTCGACGCGGCTGGCCACGTCGGCCAGCGTGACCACGACCAGCCGGTCACGCGTCCACGTGTAGTGGTTCAGCGCGGTGTGCTCGTCGGGCTCGAACACCACAGTCAATTCCGCTGTGCCGGCGAGGAATTCGTCATAGTCGGCTGCCAGCAGCGACCCCGCTGCATACGAAGCGCTGCCGGTGAACCAGTCAGTGCGCAGCTCGATCAGCAACCACTGCCGATGCACGGAGACTGTCGCATCGGTGGGCGCGTCGATGCGAATCAGCTCGTCGCCGCGCAGCTCGTAGACCTCGTCGTTGAAGAAGTCGATGGCCCGCCGCACCAACGTTCGCCCGAAACCCGGTGTCCGGTCAACGCCCGCCGCGACGATCACGTCGCTGCGTGACCCCTCGAACAGCGTCGTCGCCTCGGCCAGCGGCTGGCCGCGCCGCCAGCGCCTGACTATCCGCGGATAGCCGGATTCGGTCAGCGAGCCTTCGCCGAAGTCGGTGCCGACCAACACGGTATCGGGGTCAGCCCAGCTGATGTTGGTTTTGGCTTCGGGAAGCTCGAACCCGTCGGCAACGAATTCCCGTGTCGTCAAGTCGAATTCGCGCACAATCGCCGCGTCTGACCCGCCGCGCGACAGGCTGATCAACGCCCGGGTGTACTCCGGCTCTATGACCACAGCGCCGCCCCACACCCAGTTCTCGTCGTCGGCGGCAGCCACCGAGTCCACGTCGATCAGCACATCCCAGGACGGCGAGTCGCTGCGGTAGCTGTCCAGCGTGGTGCGCCGCCACAGCCCGCGCGGGTTGGCCGCGTCGCGCCAGAAGTTGTACAGGTACTCGCCGCGGCGTCGCACGTACGGGATGCGGGCATCGGTGTCGAGCACCTCGAGCGCCTCGGCCCGCATCCGCTCGAAATCGGGACCGCCGAACTCTGCCACGGTCGGCTCGTTGCGGGCACGCACCCAGTCGAGCGCGTCGTCTCCGGTGATGTCCTCCAGCCACAGATACGGGTCGTCGAGCTCGTCAGCGGGCACGGAAGTCGCCATGGAAGTCATTGTCGCCTCAGCGGTACTGTGAGCTGTGTCACGGGAAACAAAGAGGAGCTGAAACGATGACCGTCTTTGCACGTCCGGGGTCCGATGGGGCGCTGATGAGCTACCAGTCCCGGTACGACAACTTCATCGGGGGCGAATGGGTGGCGCCGGCCAAGGGCCGCTACTTCGAGAACCCGACGCCGGTGACCGGTCAGACATTCTGCGAGGTGCCGCGGTCCGACGAGACCGACATCGACAAAGCGCTCGACGCCGCGCACGCCGCCGCGCCGAAGTGGGGCAAGACCGCCCCGGCCGAGCGAGCCGCGATTCTCAACAAGATTGCCGAGCGCATCGACGCCAACCGCGACAAGCTGGCGCTGGCCGAAGCGTGGGACAACGGCAAACCGATCCGCGAGGCGCTGGCCGCCGATATCCCGTTGGCCGCCGACCATTTCCGCTACTTCGCGGCGGCGATCCGGGCCCAGGAGGGCACACTCTCCCAGATCGACGAGGACACCGTCGCCTACCACTTCCACGAGCCGCTGGGCGTGGTGGGCCAGATCATCCCGTGGAACTTCCCGATCCTCATGGGCGCGTGGAAGCTGGCGCCGGCGCTGGCCGCCGGCAACACCGTCGTACTCAAACCGGCCGAGCAGACCCCGGCCTCCATCCTCTACCTGATGAGCCTGATCGGTGACCTGTTGCCGGCCGGAGTGGTGAACGTCGTCAACGGCTTCGGCGCCGAAGCGGGACGGCCGCTGGCGTCGAGCGACCGGATTGCCAAGATCGCGTTCACCGGGGAGACCACCACCGGGCGACTGATCATGCAGTACGCCAGCCAGAACCTGATCCCGGTCACCCTCGAACTCGGCGGCAAGAGCCCCAATATCTTCTTCTCCGATGTGATGGCGAAGAACGACGACTTCCAGGACAAGGCGCTGGAGGGCTTCACCATGTTCGCCCTCAACCAGGGCGAGGTGTGCACCTGTCCGTCGCGCAGCCTGATCCAGGCCGACATCTACGACGAGTTCCTGGAGCTGGCGGCCATCCGCACCAAGGCGGTCCGCCAAGGCGACCCGTTGGACACCGAGACCATGCTGGGCTCGCAGGCATCCAATGACCAACTGGAAAAGATCTTGTCCTACATCGAGATTGGCAAGGACGAGGGCGCCAAGGTCATCACCGGCGGAGAGCGCGCCGAGCTCGGCGGCGACCTGTCCGGTGGCTACTACATGCAGCCCACGATCTTCGCCGGCAACAACAAGATGCGGATCTTCCAGGAGGAGATCTTCGGCCCGGTGGTGGCGGTGACGTCGTTCAAGGACTACGACGACGCGATCGGCATCGCCAACGACACCCTCTACGGCCTGGGTGCTGGGGTGTGGAGCCGCGACGGCAACACCGCCTACCGGGCCGGCCGCGATATCCAAGCCGGCCGGGTGTGGATCAACTGCTATCACGTCTACCCCGCACACGCGGCGTTCGGCGGCTACAAGCAGTCCGGCTTCGGGCGGGAGAACCACAAGGTGGTGCTCGACCACTACCAGAACACCAAGAACCTGATGGTGTCCTACAGCAACAAAGCGCAAGGCTTCTTTTAAATGCGCGCCGGCGACGATGCAGAGCGGAGCGATGAGGAGGAGCGGCGCCATGGGAGTGATCGGGTGGTGATCACCGCCGCGGCCGCCAAGCTGTTGGGCGAGCTGATCGAGCGGCACGGGCCGGTGATGTTCCACCAGTCCGGCGGCTGCTGCGACGGGTCGTCGCCGATGTGCTACCCCGACGGGGACTTCATCGTCGGCGACCGCGACGTGCTGTTGGGCATGCTCGACGTCGGCGACGGCGTGCCGGTGTGGATCTCGGGGCCGCAGTTCGAGGCCTGGAAACACACCCAGCTCGTCATCGACGTGGTGCCCGGCCGCGGCGGCGGGTTCAGCCTGGAAGCCCCCGAAGGCATGCGGTTCCTGTCCCGCGGGCGGGCCTTCAGCGACGACGAGAACGCGGCACTGGCAGGCGCGCCGGTGATCACCGGTGTCGGCTACGCCCGCGGGGATCGCCCGCCGACCCGGAGCCCGGTGGTGGCCGAGGCCGCTGACGCGTGCGCAATACCCCGAGGGCGCGCCGATCGCGTACCGCGCTAGCTGGCAGCTACCGCAGTATCGTCGTAAGACGTGATCCCGCTGCCACGTCCCTGGATGCTGACCAGCGCAATGCTGATCGGCGCCGCGGTCGGCGTGCTAGCGGGTACAGCGGCCACCCTGCTCGTCAGCGCCCGAATCCGGCCCGACGTCGTCATCGCGCTGGTGGTCGGATTGCCCAGCGCAGCGGGGCTGCTGCTGATCCTGATGTCCAGGCGGCGGTGGGTGACCGCACTGGGCGCGTTCACGCTCGCTGTGGCGCCGGGGTGGTTCGGTGTGCTTGCGCTGATCGAGGTGATGACCCCTGTCTGACCACGAATCCCTCCCGAAGACGGAGCCCTACACGCCGGCCTTCGACACCGACGCGCACCCCGCGCTGGATGGCGCGGCGCTGGGCACGGCCGATGCGCCACGACTGGAGCCGGTGCCGTCGATCACCGTGCCCAGCCGCTATCACTACCTGAAGTGGTGGCACTACGTCCTGATGCTCGTCGCGGTGTGGATTCCCGCGGCGGCGGTCGGGGCAGGCCTCTTCTACTGGTGGACTCAGGACGGCTCGGCGCACAAGACCCCGGTCGTCTTCGTGACACTGGTCTACGTCGTGGTATGCACGGTTGCCGGCCTGATGCTGGCGATGGCGCCCGACCGGCCGCTGCTCTCGGCACTGGGGATCGCGATGATGTCGGCGGTCTTTGCGTCCGTAGCTGCTGCGGCGCCGTTCTACGGCGCCTTCTACTGCGATCACACGACGGGGCCCTGCCTGGGAGGCATCGTTCCCTACTAGGTTCCCTACTAGCCGCCCAACCGTGACCAAAGCCGTGTTGACGGCGGCGCTGCACATCGATTACGGTTCGATCCCACGCCTCGACCGGGCCGACCAAAAAGTCTCGGGTCTTCGCGTCATGCCGGCAAACATCCATCCCCCAATAGATCGGACGTGACGCGAGATGCCGCGGTACCCATACCCTTCGTGCTGCGCGCCTGCGCGCGAATGGGAGCCGTCCGCCACCTCGCCCGAATCTGTTTGAGCGTCGATGGCCATTGCCGACGTACCCGAATACGCGCATCTGAGCGACGCCGACGTCAGGGCGCTCGGCGCCGCGCTGGACGCAATCCGGTGCGAGATCGAGGATTCGCGTGGCACCAAAGACCGGGCATATATCCGGCGCACCATCGCTTTCCAGCGGTGCCTCGAGATCGCAGCGAGGCTGACTATCGGCGGAAGCAAAGGCCCGGTGGGGTGGGTCGTCGGGACCGGTGCGCTGGCCGCGGCCAAGTGCATCGAGAACATGGAACTCGGCCACAACATCACCCACGGGCAATGGGACTGGATGAACGACCCGGAAATCCACTCCAGTACGTGGGAATGGGACGCGTCCAGTCTCTCGTCACACTGGCGGCACGCCCACAACTACCGACACCACATGTTCACGAACATCGTCGACATGGACAACGACCTCGGATTCGGGCTCCTGCGGGTCACTCGGGACCAGAAGTGGCGGCCGAGCGCCCTGCTACAGCCGTTGTACGCCGTCCTGTTGGCGCTCGCCTTCGAATGGGGTGTCGCACTGCACGGCCTGTATTCAGTCCAGGATGCCGAGCCGACAGAGGCCGGTAAATCCGTCCACCGGAGTGCGATGATCGGCAAGATGGTTCGCCAAGCCGGGAAGGACTATGTTTTCTTTCCCGCGCTGAGCCGCGGACGGTGGCGCCGCACACTGGCGGCCAACGTCGTTGCCAACGGGTTACGCAACGTGTGGGCCTACGTGGTGATCGTCTGCGGTCACTTCGCGGACGGCGCGGAGAAGTTCACCGCGGCAGTGCTGGAGGACGAGACGAAGCCCGAATGGTATCTCCGGCAGATGCTGGGTACCGCGAACTTCCGGGCCGGGACGGCGCTGGCGTTCATGAGCGGAAACCTCTGCTACCAAATCGAACACCACCTCTATCCCGACCTGCCGAGTAATCGCTACCCCGAGATCGCCGAACGGGTGCGCGCGTTGTGCGTCGACTACGACCTGCCCTACACGACCGGTCCGCTGGTCCGCCAATACCTGCTCACCGCGCGGACGATCTGCAAATTGGCGCTGCCCGACCGGTTTCTTTCCGCGACCTCTGACGATGCACCGGAGACCGCGTCGGAGGGCAAGTTCAACAATGTCGCGAAACGATCGGAACCGTCGGGCGTGGGTGACGGTGTGCGCCGGCGTGGACTGGCGACGGCGATACTTGCCCGCAGAAATGGCCACCGCCCTTCAGATCGCCGCACGACCTAGCCGGGTCATCGCCGACGCGGTGACGCCCGATCTCGTCAATTAGGGTGGGCTCGTGACTTCTCACTATGACGTCGTCGTCCTCGGAGCCGGCCCCGGCGGTTACGTCGCCGCGATCCGCGCCGCCCAGCTGGGGCTGAACACCGCAGTCGTCGAACCCAAGTACTGGGGCGGCGTGTGCCTCAACGTCGGCTGCATCCCGTCCAAGGCGCTGCTGCGCAACGCCGAGCTCGCCCATATCGTCACCAGGGAAGCCAAGACCTTCGGGATCAGCGGTGAGGCCACCGTCGACTACGGCATCGCCTACGACCGCAGCCGCAAGGTGGCAGAGGGCCGCGTCGCCGGCGTGCACTTCCTGATGAAGAAGAACAAGATCACCGAAATCCACGGCTACGGCCGGTTCACCGACCCCAACACGCTGGCGGTGGAACTCAACGACGGCGGCACCGACACGGTCACCTTCGACAACGCGATCATCGCGACGGGAAGCAGCACCCGACTGGTGCCGGGCACGTCGCTGAGCCAGAACGTCGTCACCTACGAGGAGCAGATCCTGTCCCGGGAGCTGCCGGGCTCGATCATCGTCGCCGGCGCCGGCGCCATCGGCATGGAGTTCGGCTATGTGCTGGCCAACTACGGCGTCGACGTGACGATCGTCGAATTCCTGCCGCGCGCCCTGCCCAACGAGGACGCCGAGGTGTCCAAGGAGATCGAGAAGCAGTTCAAGAAGCTGGGCGTCAAGATCCTGACCGGCACCAAAGTGGAGGGCATGGACGACGACGGCGCACAGGTCACCGTCACCGTCAGCAAGGACGGCCAATCCCAGGAGCTCAAGGCCGATAAGGTGTTGCAGGCCATCGGGTTTGCGCCCAACGTCGAGGGCTACGGACTCGACAAAGCCGGGGTGGCGCTGACCGACCGCAAGGCCATCGGCATCAACGACAACATGCGCACGTCCGTGCCGCACATCTACGCCATCGGCGACGTCACCGGGCTGCTGCAACTGGCGCACGTCGCCGAGGCGCAGGGCGTGGTGGCCGCCGAAACCATCGGCGGCGCAGAGACTCTGACGCTCGGCGACTACCGGATGCTGCCCCGTGCGACGTTCTGCCAGCCGCAGGTCGCCAGCTTCGGCCTCACCGAAGAGCAGGCCCGCGAGGAGGGATACGACGTCAAGGTCGCCAAGTTCCCGTTCACCGCCAACGGCAAGGCGCACGGCCTCGGCGACCCCAGCGGGTTCGTCAAACTCGTCGCCGACGCCCGCTACGGCGAGCTGCTCGGCGGTCACCTGATCGGCCACGACGTCTCGGAGCTACTGCCCGAGCTCACCCTCGCGCAGAAATGGGACTTGACCGCAAACGAGTTGGCGCGCAACGTGCATACCCATCCGACGATGTCGGAGGCCCTGCAGGAATGCTTCCACGGCCTGACCGGGCACATGATCAACTTCTGACCGCCGTGCGTGCCGAGACCGTCTGGAGCGCCGCCGGCGGAGTGCTTGTCGGCTACGTCGGATGGCTGGTGGCGACTTCGATAGGCGCCGCGTTGGGTACCGTGGGTTGCTGGAGCCTGATCGTCCTGGCGCTCTCGGTGGTGCTGGCGATCTGGGCGGTGCTGTGGGGACGGCGGCTGCGCCGGCGGCGCAATTACTCGTTGGCGGCGTTCGCCTTTGGGCTGCCGATTCTTCCGGTTGTACTGACGCTCGGTGTGCTGGCGGCGACTTACTCTGGGTGATCCAGCGGAATGTCCAGGGCTGCCATGGTGGCCGCCAGCCCGTCGTATTGGCTTGCCAGTAAACAGAATTCGATGAGTTGGCGGCGGTCCAGGTGACTGGCCAGCTGCTGCCAGGTGCCGTCGGAGACCGTGCGATCCTTGACAAATTCGTCGGTGGCCGCCAGCAGCGCCCGCTGCCGGGCGCTGAATCGGTCCGCGGCGTCGCCGTCCGGGTACGCGAAAATCGCGGCCTGCATGTCCGCGTCGAGCCCCCGCTTGCGTGCGATCCTGCGATGGTGCTGCAGCTCGTATTCGCATGCTCGCAAATGCGCGACCCGCAGGATCACCAACTCGGTGTCGATGGCGGGCAGCCGTCCGCGCAGCAGCCGGGCGCCGTAGAAGGCCCAGGCCCAGAACAGCAGTTGGCGCTGCCCCAAGATGGTGAACAAGTGGAACTCGGGCGCGCGGACCGTGCGGGCGCCAAGCTTGGCGAGCACCCAGTTGATCGGCCCCAGCTCGCGGAATCCTCCCGACGGGATGCGGCCCACTTCGGTGCCCGTCATTGCTTCACCAGGTACGGCGACACCGTGCTGCGGTGCTCGTCGAGGTCGAGTGCACGGCCCAGCGCCGGGAAGGCCCGCTGCGGGCAGTTGTCGCGTTCGCAGACCCGGCAGCCCGCGCCGATCGGTGTGGCGTTGTCGCCGGACAAGTCGAGTCCTTCCGAGTAGACGAGCCGGTGGGCGTGGCGGAGTTCGCAGCCCAGCCCGATCGCAAACGTCTTGCCGGGCTGACCATACCGCGATGCCCGTCGTTCCACGGTGCGGGCCACCCACATGTAGTTGCGCCCGTCGGGCATCTGGGCGATCTGCACCAGAATCTTGCCAGGGTTGGCAAACGTCTCGTAGACGTTCCACAGCGGACAGGTGCCGCCGCTCGAGGAGAAGTGAAAGCCGGTGGCGGACTGGCGTTTTGACATGTTGCCGGCCCGGTCGACGCGGATGAAGGAGAACGGCACCCCGCGCATCGACGGCCGCTGCAGGGTGGACAGCCGGTGCCCGATCGTCTCGTAGCTCACCGAGTAGAACGACGAGAGCCGCTCGATGTCGTAGCGGAAGTTCTCGGCCACGTCGAGAAATTGCCGGTACGGCAAGACCGTAGCCGCGGCAAAGTAATTGGCCAGCCCGAGGCGGGCCAGCGTGCGCGACTCCTCGGAGGTGAACTTCCCCTCGGTGACCATCCGGTCGATCAGGTCGCCGAACTCCAGATACGCCAGCTCGGCCGCCATCTTGAACACCTGCTGACCCGACGAGAGGTGGTTGCTGATCTCCAGCGTCCTGGTATCCGGGTCATAGCGGTGCAAAACCGTGTCGCCCAGGTCGATGCGCTTGTTGATGTGCACGCCGTGGACCTCGGTGAGGCGACGGGCGATCTCGCCAGCCAGATCACCGCGGTGCATGCGCATCCGGGCCGTCATATCCTCGGCGGCGGTGTCCAACTCGTGCAGGTAGTTCTGCCGCTGATAGAAGTAGTCGCGCACCTCTTCGTGCGGCATCGTCAGCAACCCGGTGCCGCTGCCGTCGGAGTAGCGCTCCTCGGTCGCGGCGGCCAACTGGGCGGTGGTGAGTCGGTAGCGCCGGTGCAGGTTGACCATCGCGCGGGCCAGCTTCGGGTGGGCGTTGACCATTTCGGCGACCTCGGGCAGGTCGACGTCGATGTCCAGGTCGCGGTCCATGGTCACTTCGCGCAGTTCGGCGACCAGCCGGGTGTCGTCCTGGGAGGCGAAGAACGTTGCGTCCACTCCGAACACCTCGGTGATCCGCAGCAGCACGGCGACGGTCAGCGGGCGGACGTCGTGCTCGATCTGGTTGAGGTAGCTGGGCGAGATCTCCAGCATCTGCGCCAGTGCGGCCTGGCTGAATCCGCGCTCGCTGCGCAGCTGCCGAACGCGGGAGCCGACGAACGTTTTGGGCACGCGACTAGGCTACCGGCGTTGCGAAGATTGCGGTTAGCAGAGTTCGCACGGCCGCGTAGATTGGCGCTGCACCGCAGGCGTTTGGCATGATTCGCTGCAGGGTTGGGGGAGACTAACCGGGGAGTGGAGCCGTGAGCCTGGACAAAGTGATGATGCCGGTGCCGGACGGCCATCCCGACGTCTTCGACCGGGAATGGCCGCTGCGCGTCGCCGACATCGACCGGGAGGGCCGGCTGCGCTTCGACGCGGCCACCCGCCACATTCAGGACATCGGCCAGGATCACTTGCGCGAGTTGGGTTTTGAGGAAACCCATCCGCTGTGGATTGTCCGGCGAACCATGATCGACCTGATCCGCCCGATCGAATTCGGCGACATGCTGCGGTTGCGCCGCTGGTGCTCGGGGACGTCGAACCGGTGGTGTGAGATGCGGGTCCGCATCGACGGGCGCAAGGGCGGGCTGATGGAGTCCGAGGCGTTCTGGATCAACATCAATCGGGAGACTCAGGGGCCGGCGCGAATCGCCGACGACTTCATCGAGGGCCTGCGGCGCACGACCAACGTCGACCGGTTGCGGTGGAAGGCGTATCTGAGCGCCGGCAGCCGCGACGACGCTTTGGAAATCCACGAGTACCCGGTCCGGGTCACCGACATCGACCTGTTCGACCACATGAACAACTCGGTGTACTGGAGCGTCATCGAGGACTACCTGGCGTCGCACCCGGAGCTGCTCAACGCGCCGCTGCGGGTCACCATCGAGCACGACGCGCCCGTCGCCCTCGGCGACAAGCTCGAGATCATCTCGCACGTCTACCCGCCCGGTTCCACCGAGCAGTTCGGTCCGGGCCTGGTGGATCGCACTGTTACAACGCTCACATATGCCGTCGGCGACGAGACCAAAGCGGTCGCGTCGATCTTCTCGCTGTAGCCATTCGTCACCCGCCGGCCGCACCGGCAAACACTGCCGCTGACCTGTGCAATTTGGTTACTGACCGGTAATCATCTGAACCGGTTCAGACATGCTGCTCCTTCGCAAACTTTGCAAAATGCTGCCAAGTCGTAGCCGAAGTTGGCAACTGAAACGGGTGGACCTGCGGAGCTAAGCTGTGCCATCTTCGACTTAGCAAACCAGTGAAGTTGCTGCGGGCTTAACAACGTTCCGCGGCGATGAAGAACCTGAAGGAGCACCTCCATGTCAACCGTTGGCACGCCGAAAAGCGCCGAGCAAATCCAGCACGACTGGGACACCAACCCGCGGTGGAAGCACGTCACCCGGACCTACAGCGCCGAGGACGTGGTGGCGTTGCAGGGCAGCGTGGTCGAGGAGCACACGCTGGCCCGGCGCGGCGCCGAGGTGCTGTGGGAGCAGTTGCACGACCTGGAGTACATCAACGCTCTCGGTGCGCTGACCGGCAACATGGCCGTGCAGCAGGTCCGCGCTGGCCTGAAGGCGATCTACCTGTCGGGCTGGCAGGTCGCCGGTGACGCCAACCTATCCGGCCACACCTATCCCGACCAGAGCCTCTACCCGGCCAACTCGGTGCCACAGGTGGTGCGCCGGATCAACAACGCGCTGATGCGCGCCGACCAGATCGCCAAGATCGAGGGCGACACCTCAGTGAAGAACTGGCTGGCGCCGATCGTCGCCGACGGCGAGGCCGGCTTCGGCGGTGCGCTGAACGTGTTCGAGCTGCAGAAGGCGATGATCGCGGCAGGCGTCGCGGGCTCGCACTGGGAAGACCAGCTGGCATCGGAGAAGAAGTGCGGCCACCTGGGTGGCAAGGTGCTGATCCCCACCCAGCAGCACATCCGGACGCTGACGTCGGCGCGGCTGGCCGCCGACGTGTGCGACGTGCCGACCGTCGTCATCGCGCGCACCGACGCCGAGGCTGCCACGTTGATCACCTCCGACGTCGACGAGCGGGACAAGCCGTTCATCACCGGCGAGCGCACTCGCGAGGGCTTTTACCGCACCCGCAACGGCATCGACCCGTGCATCGCCCGGGCCAAGGCCTACGCGCCGTTTGCCGACCTGATCTGGATGGAGACCGGCACCCCCGACCTCGAACTCGCCAAGCAGTTCTCGGAGGCGGTCAAGGCCGAGTTCCCCGACCAGATGCTGGCCTACAACTGCTCGCCGTCGTTCAACTGGCGCAAGCATCTCGACGACGCCACCATCGCCAAGTTCCAAAAAGAGCTTGCCGCAATGGGATTCAAGTTCCAGTTCATCACGCTGGCCGGCTTCCACGCGCTCAACTACTCGATGTTTGACCTCGCTTACGGCTACGCCCGCAACCAGATGAGCGCGTATGTGGAGTTGCAGGAGCGCGAATTCGCGGCCGAGGAGCGGGGTTACACCGCGACCAAGCACCAGCGCGAGGTCGGTGCCGGTTACTTCGACCGGATCGCCACCACCGTCGACCCGACGTCGTCGACGACCGCGCTGGCCGGCTCGACCGAAGAGGGCCAGTTCCACTGAGTTAGTCTGCCGAGCAGACGCAGAATCGCACTTTTGCCGCCGCGATCGTGCGAGTCTGCGTCTGCTCGTGCATCTGTGTTAGGGAGTGCTGTGTCTATCGAACGAGTAGGCGTCATCGGGGCGGGCCAGATGGGCGCCGGGATCGCCGAGGTGTCAGCACGCGCCGGTGTCGGCGTGACGGTCTTCGAGACCACCGACGCGCTGGTCACTGCGGGACGCAACCGCGTCGTCAAATCGCTGGAGCGCGGTGTCAGCGCCGGCAAGATCACCGAACGCGAGCGCGACGGCGCCGTCGAGAAGCTGACCTTCACCACCGATCTGAAAGACCTCACCGACCGGCAACTGGTCATCGAAGCCGTCATCGAGGACGAGTCCGTCAAGGCGCAGATCTTCGCCGAGCTCGACGAGATCATCACCGATCCCGACGCGGTGCTGGCGTCGAACACGTCCAGCATCCCGATCATGAAGCTGGCCGCGGCCACCAAGAACCCGCGGCGGGTGCTCGGGCTGCACTTCTTCAACCCGGTGCCGGTGCTGCCGCTGGTCGAGTTGGTCTGCACGCTGGTCACAGACGAGGCCGCGGCCGCCCGCACCGAGGAATTCGCCAGCGCCGTGCTGGGCAAGCAGGTGGTGCGCTGTTCGGACCGGTCCGGCTTCGTGGTGAACGCGCTGCTGGTGCCCTACCTGCTGTCGGCGATCCGGATGGTCGAGGCCGGGTTCGCCAGCGTCGAAGACGTCGACAAGGCCGTTGTCGCGGGGCTGTCGCATCCGATGGGCCCGTTGCGGCTCTGCGATCTGGTCGGGCTGGACACGTGCAAGCTGATCGCCGACAAGATGTTCGAGGAATTCAAGGAGCCGCAATACGCCCCGCCGCCGCTGTTGCTGCGCATGGTCGAAGCCGGGTTGCTGGGCAAGAAATCCGGTCAAGGATTCTATTCATACTGAGGTCTTGTTCACGAGTTGCGGTGCGGAGCAGACCTTTCGGGCTGCGGTAAAGTATGCGCAGCACAGCACTGAGACGCATAGGTACTGGTGGAATGACGAAACTACGGCCGTACTACGAAGAAGCCCAGGCGATCTACGACCTTTCCGACGAGTTCTTTTCGTTGTTTCTCGATCCCACGATGACCTACACCTGCGCCTACTTCGAGCGCGACGACATGACCCTCGAAGAAGCGCAGATCGCCAAATGGGATCTGGCGCTGGACAAGCTGAATCTCGAGCCGGGGATGACGCTGCTCGACGTCGGCTGCGGGTGGGGTGCCGCGTTGGTGCGAGCGGTCGAAAAGTACGACGTCAACGTCATCGGCATCACGTTGAGCCGCAACCAGTGCGCCTACAGCCAGGCCAAGCTGGCCGCGATCCCGACCGAGCGCACCGCGGAGGCGCGGCTGCAAGGCTGGGAGGAGTTCGACGAGAAGGTCGACCGGATCATCACCGTTGAGGCGTTCGACGCCTTCAAGAAGGAGCGGTATCCGGCGTTCTTCGAACGCGCCTACGACATCATGCCCGGTGACGGCCGGATGCTGTTGCACAGCTTGTTCACGCATCCCTGGACTTATTGGTCCGAGCACGGCATCCCGGTGACCATGACCGATTTGCGGTTCATGCGTTTCATCGGCCAGGAGATTTTCCCCGGCGGCCAGATGCCGGCCAAAGAAGACATCCTCGAGTTTTCCGCCGGTGCCGGATTCTCGGTCGAGCAGATCCAGTCGCTGAACCCCCATTACGCGCGGACCTTGGACGCCTGGGCGGCCAACCTGCAGGCCAACCGCGAACAGGCGATCGCCGTCCAGTCCGAAGAGGTCTACGACCGCTACATGAAGTACCTGGTCGGTTGTGCAGACTTTTTCCGCCGGGGAATCACCGAAGTCGCGCAGTTCACCCTGATCAAATAGCGATCTGCGTCACACCAATTTAAATCTGGCGGCGCCGGGCATGCCGGTGCGCGGGCCGTCCCGCCCTCAGAGTATGGTGCTTGCGACCGAAAAAATTTGAGGGTTGGGGTGTACGTTCACAAACGAATCAGTTGAAGCCGTTTTATGAAGAGTCGCAATCGATCTACATATTTCGGATGAATTCTTCGCGTTGTTCCTCGATGCCACGATGGGCTACACCTGCGCTTATTTCGAGCGCGACGACATGACCCTCGAGGAGGCGCAGAACGCCAAATTCGACCTGGCACTGGGCAAGCTGAACCTCGAGCCGGGGATGACCCTGCTCGACATCGGCTGCGGCTGGGGCGGCGGATTGCGACGGGCCATCGAGAACTACGACGTCAACGTCATCGGCATCACGCTCAGCCGCAATCAGTACGAGTACAGCAAGGCCAAATTCGCCAAGATACCGACAAATCGCAATGTCGAAGTGCGGCTTGCTGGTTGGGAAGAATTCCACGACAAGGTCGACCGGATAGTCAGCATCGGCGCCTTCGAAGCCTTCAAGAAGGAGCGCTATCCTGCGTTCTTCGAACGAGCCTTCGACATCCTTCCGGACGACGGCCGGATGCTCCTGCACACCATCATGACCTACACGTACAAATACCTGAAGGAAACTGGCATGAAGCTCACCATGAGCGATGTGCGACTGTTCAAATTCATCGGGACGGAGATATTCTCCGGCGGCCAGTTGCCGTAACAGAGGATGTCTGCGAGTACTCGGAAGCCGCGGGATTCTCGGTCGAGAGGATGCAATTTCTGCGGCCCCATTACGCTCGGACTCTAGACATGTGGGCGGCAAATCTGGAGGCCAATCGCGAATCGCGCCATCGCGTTGCAGTCCGAAGAAGTCTACGACCGGTATATGCGGTACTTGACCGGATGCGCGGGTCTATTCCGCAAAGGCATCAGCAACGTAGGCCAGTTCACCCTCACGAAATGAGGGCTGAAAAGCGGGGTGCAGCTAAGCGGCCCGCTTTTCCATAGTGAACTGGCAGACGTCCGTATACCCGTCTCGGAACAGCTCGCGGCAGCCGGTCAGGTATTTCATGAACGTCTCATATGTCTGTGCGCCTTTGAGGGCGATCGCCTCGTCCTTGTGCGCTTCCAGTCCCTTGGCCCAGGTGTCGAGGGTGCGGACGTAGTTTTTGCCGATCCGGTGGTGGCGGGTGATCTCGAAACCGGCCCCGGTCGCGTATTCGTCGACCACTTCGATCATTGGCAACCGTCCGCCGGGGTAGATCTCTTTGCGGATGAAGCTGATGAACCGCAGCAGCGACATGGTCCGCTTCAGCCCGAGTTGTTTTTCTTCTTCCGCAGAGGGCAGCACGATCGAGTGCAGCAGCATCACACCGTCGTCGGGCAGCACGTGGTAGCACATCTTGAAAAAGTCGGCGTATCGCTCGTAAGTACCGACACCGTCGGCGAAGTGCTCGAAAGCCCCGATGGACACGATGCGGTCGACCGGTTCGTCGAACTCTTCCCAGCCGTGCAGCCGCACCTCTTTGGACCGCGGGCTGTCCATCTCGGCGAACTTCTGTCGGCAGTGCGCCAGCTGGTTTTCGCTGAGCGTCAACCCGATGACGTTGACGTCGTATTTTTCGACAGCGCGCCGCATGGTCGAGCCCCAGCCGCAGCCGATGTCGAGCAGTGTCATGCCCGGCTGCAGCCCCAGCTTGCCCAACGCCAAGTCGATTTTGGCTCGCTGGGCCTCTTCAAGCGTCATGTCGTCGCGCTCGAAATACGCGCAGCTGTAGGTCATCGTCGGGTCGAGCCAAAGCCGAAAGAATTCGTTGGACCGGTCGTAGTGCGATTGGATGTGGTCGACATTCGGCTTGAGTCCACTGTTGCCGTGTGTCATAGCCGCCGACGCTGATGCCGCGGCGGACTGCCGCAATTGAGTGTTTCTGGCCATTTTTGTTGGGTACCCGACCGAAGCCGGGTGCCAAACGAGACACGCTCGGAGGTCGAGACATGGCTGACAGCACGACCCAGATGCGGCCGTACTTCGAGGACGTTCAAGCGCACTACGACTTGTCCGATGATTTCTTCGGGCTATTCCAGGACCCATCCCGGACGTATAGCTGCGCGTTCTTCGAACGCGAGGACATGACGCTGGGGGAGGCGCAGCTGGCCAAGGTCGACCTGAACCTGTCCAAGCTGGCGCTGCGGCCGGGCATGACACTGCTCGACATCGGCTGCGGCTGGGGCTCGACCATGCGGCGCGCTGTCGAAAAGTACGACGTCAACGTCATCGGCTTGACCTTGAGCAAAAATCAGCACCTCTACAGTCAGCGTCTGCTCGACGGCCTCGACACTCGTCGTTCCCGTGAGGTCCTGCTGCACGGCTGGGAAGAGTTCAACGACCCGGTCGACCGCATTGTCAGCATCGAGGCGTTCGAGGCGTTCGGCAAACAGCGATATGCGGCGTTCTTCGAGATGGCCCACCGCGTGCTGCCCGGTGACGGCCGGATGGTTCTGCAGACGATATTCACCCACCCGCCGGGCTACTGGAAGAAAAACGGTATCGCGATCACGATGAGTGATCTGAGATTCATGCGTTTCATCGGCAAGGAGATATTCCCCGGCGGTCAGGTTCCATCGGCAGAAGATGTCGTCGAGTATTCGAGCGCGGCCGGGTTTTCGGTGGACGACATCCAGCGGCTCAACCCGCATTACGTCAGGACCCTCGATACCTGGGCGGCCAACCTGGTAGCCCATCACGACGAGGCGGTCGCCGCTACCTCCGAAGAGGTCTACCAGCGTTACCTGCGATATCTGACCGGATGCGCCGACTTCTTCAACCGCGGCATCACGGAGGTGGCGCAGTTCACCCTCACCAAGTGCTGATCGCTACTTCTCCAAGGTGAACTGGTCGACGTCGGTGTACCCGTCGCGGAACAGCTGCGCACAACCGCTCAGGTACTTCATGTAGCGGTCGTAGATCTCCTGCGATTGCATCGCGATGGCCCGTTCCTTGTTGGCCCGCAACGCCGCCGCCCACATCTGCAGCGTCCTCGCGTAGTGGGGCTGCAATGACTGGATCCGCGTCACTTCGAAACCGGCTTTGGCGGCGTGCTCCTCTACCGTCGGGACCGTCGGCAGCCACCCACCCGGAAAGATCTCCGTCAGAATGAATTTGCTGAAGTGGACGATGTCGTGCGTCAAGCCCCTGCCCCGGCTCCGCAACTCCTTGAAGGTGGGCCGGACGATTGTGTGCAGCAACATGACGCCGTCTGCCGGCAATGCATGAGCGGCCATCGTGAAGAAGCGGGCATAGCGTTGGCGGCCGAAGTGCTCGAAGGCGCCGATGGAGACGATGCGGTCGACGGGCTCGTTGAATTCTTCCCAGCCTTGAAGTAACACGCGCGTCGAGCGGTGGGTATTCACGTCGTCGAACATTTTCTGCACGTGGGCGGCCTGGTTGTTGGATAGCGTCAGGCCGACGACGTTGACGTCGTACCTCTCGACGGCGCGTTTCATCGTGGCGCCCCAGCCGCATCCGATGTCGAGCAACGTCATTCCGGGCTCCAGCCGCAACTTGCCCAGCGCGAGGTCGATCTTGGCCAGCTGCGCTTGCTCGAGCGTCATGTCGTCGCGCTCGAAGTAGGCGCAGCTGTAAGTCTGGGTGGGATCGAGGAAGAGCCGGAAGAAGTCGTCGGAGAGGTCATAGTGGGCCTGCACGTCGCTGAAGCGCGGCGTCAGCTGGAGGGGCATTACAGTGGTGGGCCTTTCTCGATTCGAGAGGCATTCACGAGTTCCGCGACAGCAGCATGATCTACCCCCATGCGTTCGTTGGATGCTAGCCGCTGCGGGTCGTCGCGCGGAAGTGTTCGATGTCAGAGGGTGCGTAGCAGCGCGCCGATCGCCAGGCCGAGCACCAGCAGTGCGCCCGCCTGCCGGACGTGGACCCACGCCAGCGCCGCATACCACAGCGGCCACACCGGAAATCCCTTCGGCGGCTCGTCTGGCGGCGGGCGGCGAAAATACGGCCACACCTTGACAAGTCGGGGCAGCGCCAACACGACGAGCAGCGCCGGCCACGGCATCGCGCCCGCCGCCACGGCGACGGCCACCAGTGCGTAGCAGCCGACCATCATGCCGAGCGTGACGGCGCGGGCGCGGGTTTCGCCGAGGATCACCGGCAGCGTGTGGATGCCGAGCGGCTCGTCGTAGGGGATCTTGTCGATGTGCTTGCCCATCAGCACGGTGGTGCACAACAGCCCGTATGGCAGCGACGCCAGCAGCACATCCCAGCCGACCGTGCCGACCGCGGAGTAGTAGGTTCCGCACACCATCAACGGACCCCACACCACGAAGACGTCGGGTTCGCCCAGGCCGCGTTTCTTCAGCCGCACCGGCGGCGCGGTATAGGCGACGCTCAATACGAAACCCGACAACGCGAACGCCACCACCGGCCAGCCACGCGCCCACGTCAAGACGATCAGGATCGCCAGGTCGGCCACGTTCACGACGGCGATCGCAACGAGCAGGGTGCGACGGCTGACCAGACCCGAGAGCACCGGGTGCGGGGCGTAGAGGGCGCGCGGATAGCTGGCGCTGTCGGTTCCCGTCTGCGTGTCGTAGAGGTCGTTCATCAGGTTGTTGGCAATGTGCGCCAACGTGATTCCGGCGATCGCGAGCACCAGCCAGCGCCAATCCAGTCCCGGCTTGCCGACCGCCAGCAGTGCGGCGACGAGTCCGGCGAAGAGCGTCATCGGGAGTACGGCAGCGCGGGTGACGACGATCCAGCGGGTGACGACGTCGACCGGCCCGCCGGGTGGCGGATTGGTGGTGCGCAGGGCGTATGCCCACGACTTCAGCCGGGACGGTGCCGATACTTCTGGCATCACTCAAGCGTAGAACGGCTACCGTGCGGGGATGCGCAAAAGTACCCAAAGTCCGGGCGGACATGCCATCGTCATCGGGGCCAGTATCGCGGGACTGTGCGCCGCACGGGTGCTTTCTGATTTCCATGACCGGGTGACACTGTTTGAACGCGATCGGTTACCGAACACACCTGCGAATCGCGTGGCCGTCCCGCAAGGACGGCACGTACACCTTTTGATGGCGCGAGGGGCGCAGGAGTTCGATGGCTTGTTTCCGGGGCTGCTCAAGGAAATGGTGGCTGCGGGCGTGCCGATACTGGAGAACCGGCCGGACTGCATTTACTTCGGAGCGGCAGGGCACGTGCTGGGTGTCGGGCACACCTTGCGCGACGAGTTCACCGCGTATGTGCCCAGCCGGCCACAGTTGGAATGGCAGATCCGCCGCCGGGTCGACGCAATCCCCACTGTCGAGATTCAGCAGCTGGCGGTGATCGAACCGCGCTTCGATGCCGCTGGGCAGCGGGTAACCGGCGTGTTCCTCGACTCCGGGGAGTTTGTACCCGCCGATCTGGTCGTCGACGCCGCTGGGCGCGGCAGCCGGTTGCCGTTATGGCTCGAACAGTGGGGGTTTGACCGGCCGCGCGAGGATATTGTCGACGTGGGTATCGGCTACGCGTCGCATCAGTTCCGAATCCCCGATGGCCTGATCGACCAGCGGGTCGTGGTTGCCGGGGCCTCCCGGGAGCACAGCCGCTGGGGTTGGGCATGCTGGGCTACGAGGACGGCACCTGGGTCTTGACCACCTTCGGTGTAGCCGAAGTCGAGCCGCCGCATACCTTTTCCGAGATGCGTGTACTCGCCGAGAAGCTACTGCCCGCCCACTTCACCGCAGCGCTGGAGCAGGCCGAACCCCTCGGCGAGGTGGCCTTGCATCGCTTCCCCGCCAGCAGATGGCGGCGCTACGACAAGCTGGACCGCTTCCCCGCCGGCATCCTGCCGCTGGGCGACGCTGTGGCCAGCTTTGACCCCACCTTCGGCCAAGGTATGACGATGGCGTCGCTGCAGGCCGGCCATCTGCGGGAAGCGCTGCAAATGCCGCAGCATGATCTGGCGCGGGAACTGAACCGGGCCACGGCAAAGACCACCTATCCAGTCTGGATCATGAACGCCGTCGCCGATTTCAGCTTCCATCATGCGAGCGGACCCGCGCCCTGGTGGTACCGCCCGGTGGGCAACCTGTTCGACCAGTTACTCGGCGCCGCAGAGACCGATCCCGTTCTGGCCGAATGGTTCCTGCGCCGGTTCTCGCTACTGGACAGCCTCTACATGGTGCCTTCAGCAAGGCTGGTCCTGCGCACCATCCGGCACAATATGCGATTGTGGCTCGCCGAGCGTCGTCAGATGTGGCGCGAACGCAAGACGCTTAGGCGGCCTGCTTTTCCATGGTGAATTGGCACACGTTTGTGTAGCCGTCGCGGAAGAGCTCTCGGCAGCCGGTCAGGTATTTCATGAAGGTCTCATACATCTGCTCGCCCTTGAGCTCAATGGCTTTGTCCTTGTGGGCTTCCAGGCCTTTTGCCCAGGTGTCCAAGGTGCGCACGTAGTTCTTACCGATGAAGTGGTGGCGGCTGATATGGAACCCCGCCTCGGTGGCGTACTTGTCGACGATGTCCACCTGCGGCAGCCGTCCGCCCGGGTAGATCTCTTTGCGGATGAAGCTGATGAACCGCATAAGCGACATCGTCCGCTTCAGCCCGAGCCTTTCGCCCTCTTCGGCGGTGGGCACCACGATGGTGTGCAGCAGCATGACGCCGTCGTCGGGCATCACGTTGTAGGTCATCTTGAAAAAGTCGGCGTAGCGCTCGTAGGTGCCGATGCCGTCGGCGAAGTGCTCGAACGCGCCCAGTGACACAATGCGGTCCACCGGCTCGTCGAACTCCTCCCAGCCCTGCAGCCGCACCTCTTTGCGCCGCGGGCTGTCCATCTCGTCGAACTTTTGCTGGCAGTGCGCCAACTGGTTCTCGCTCAACGTCAGACCGATGACGTTGACGTCGTACTTCTCGATCGCGTGCCGCATGGTCGAGCCCCAGCCGCAACCAATGTCGAGCAGGGTCATGCCCGGCTTCAACCCGAGCTTGCCGAGCGCCAGCTCACGTTTGGCGTACTGCGCCTCTTCCAGTGTCGTGGCGCCATCTTCCCAGTACGCGCAGCTGTATGTCATCGAAGGATCGAGCCAGAGTTTGAAGAATTCGTTCGACCGGTCGTAGTGCGACTGGATGTGGTCGACATCCGGCTTCAGTTCGGTGTTCCCGTCCGTCATATTCGCCGACCTTATACGTCACGCCTTGCACCCTGCAATTACGTCCGCTTCGCCAATGTGAATTGGTTGACGTCGATGTAGCCGACCCGGAAACCCTTGGCGCAGCCGGTCAAGTAGCGCATGTAGCGCTCGTAGAGCTCTTCGGACTGGATCTCGATGGCTTTGTCCTTGTTGGCCTCCAGTGCGGCCGCCCACAAATCGAGCGTGCGCGCGTAGTGCGGCTGCAGCGACTGACGGCGAGTGAGCGTAAAGCCGCCCTTTGCCGAGTGCTCCTGCACCTTCTCGATCGACGGCAGCCGGCCGCCCGGGAAGATCTCGGTGATCATGAATTTGATGAAGCGGGCCAGCTCGAAGGTCAGCGGCATGCCGCGCTCGACCATCTGCGGGCCGGTCAGCGCGGTGATGGTGTGCAGCAGCATCACCCCGTCGTCGGGCAGCACGTCGTGGGCCATCGTGAAGAAGTCGTCGTAGCGCTCGTGGCCGAAGTGCTCGAACGCGCCGATCGACACGATCCGGTCGACGGGCTCGTCCCACTGTTCCCAGCCCTGCAGCAGCACCCGCCGGCCGCGCGGGGTGTCCATCTCGTCCAACATCTTTTGCACGTGGGCGACCTGGTTTTTCGACAACGTCACGCCGATGACATTGACGTCGTATTTCTCGATCGCCCGGCGCATGGTGGCGCCCCAGCCGCAGCCGACGTCGAGCAGCGTCATGCCCGGCTGCAGACCCAGCTTGCCCAGCGCCAGGTCGATCTTGGCGATCTGTGCTTCTTCCAGCGTCATGTCGTCCCGCTCGAAGTAGGCGCAACTGTAGGTCCGGGTGGGATCGAGAAACAGCGCGAAAAAGTCGTCGGACAGGTCGTAATGAGCCTGGACGTCCTCGAAATGGGGTTTCAATTTTTGCGGCATAGCGTGTGCCTTCCTAGTAGCGCCCACAGGCATTCACAGGCGTCAAGACTGTTCCCGAACATGACCATGAACTACCCCGATGCGTTTTGTTGCATGCCCGCCGTCGTTCTGGTCCCACCGGGGGTCGGGCAGTGCCGCAGCCCCTGACGTAAGTGCAGAATACGGCGGCATCAACTGGCGGCTTTCCGGTCGTCAGGCGTCGTGCCGGGAGAGCGGACCGGTACAACCGGCAGCGCCGCTAGCGGGAACAACCCGCATACCGCGAACGCCACCGGATAACCGGCCGCCACGATCAATTCCGCAAAGACGGGCGGTGCGACTGCCACCACCAGCCGCTCAAAGGTGTTCTGCTTGGCCAGCGCCCATCCGCTCCAGAACGGTCCTGCGATCTCCGGGATCGTGGTGAATGGCAGCCCGTTGTCGCCGGTGATCGCCGACGCGACCACCATGACCGGTATCGCGAACGCGGAGCCCGAGTGATCGGTGAGCGCCAGCACCATCATGACCGCGGCGGTCGCCATGGCGATCTTGCGGACCGGCCGCATTCGCGAGCCAACGCGGTCGGCCCATCGGCCGGCCGCGATACGGCCCACCGCGCCGAGCAGCTGCGACGCGCCCACCAGCGCACCGGCCCATGCCATCGATAGACCGTGCTCGCCGATGAACCAGATCAGCATGAACGTCAGGACCACCGGCTGCGGCACCATCAGCAGCGCCGACGCCAAATGAATACGCCACAACACGGCGCCGCGGTAGAGGTTGCCGAGTTCGGAAAATTTGACGTCGCCCCGATCGGGTCGTAGCGGGTCATGCACGCCCAGGGCGCTGGTTGCTGCCGCCACCGCACACAGCACCGCCGGAAACAACAGCGCCACCGAGAAGTTGCGTTTGGCCAACTCGGGGATTGCCAAGGCGGCCACCGCAATTCCCAGCGGCTGCGCTGTCTGCCGTATTCCCATCACCAGGGCCCGCTGATGTTTCGGGAAACAACCGGTTACCAGCCGGCCGCTGGCACTGGTGCAGCCGCCGGCAGCCATGCCGCCGAGGACCAGGAATATACCAATTGCCATTATCGAGTGCACCGACGCCGCGGCGAAACCGGCCGCGGCAGTCACCCCTAAACCCGTGGTGAGCACAATCCGCTCACCGAAACGGTCCAGTAGGTAGCCCCACGGGATGAGGGTCAGCATCATGCCGAAGCTCGGCGCGGACGCCAGCAGGGCCGCCTCCGCCAGGCCGGTACCCCGTCGGGCCAGGGCAGGGATCAAGAAGGCGACACCGTTGATGAAAACGTTGGCGGACAACGTCGCAGCCAACGACACCGTCAGCATTGACCAGCGCCGGGCAGTGCTGATCTCGCCGACGGTCTCGGTGCTCAACGGAGCACCTTTGAGGCGGTTCGGCTTGCACGCCGACGTGTCACCGTCACCCGGATCGTATAGATGACGGCGCTGGCGCCGAACATGATCGCGGTCAGCATCAGCCACCGACCGAAAAAAGGTTGCTGGGTCAGACCGGTGTCCTCGAAATACTTTTCCGCACCCTGTTCGATGATGTCCGGCAAGAAGATGAGCAGTATCAGCCCGGATCCAAGCGCCGGCACGCGCAGATGATTGCGCAGCGGAACGAGCGGCTCGCGGCAGTATTTGACCGCGACACCCAGGAGTTGATCGGCCACCGAGTAGACCGGAAACAGCACGAGGTCGTGGAAGACGATCGCTGCGCCGAACCACAGCGCTATCGATTTCCACCACGCCCCCTCTGGCTTCAACAATGCAGAAGGACCGGCCGTCACAATCAGGTAGGCGAGCAGCGCGAAGCCGCCCACCATCGTCAGCAGATGCAGCGGACCGGATCCGTACATGCTGCGGAAACGCGTGGTCAGCCGGGGCATTTCAGCTTGCCTCGAAATCGATGGAAGCCACCCATTTGGTGTTGTGCACACCGGGCAGCGCCGGGACGATGACCCGGGCCGGGTAGCCATGATCGAGTGAGAGGTCGGCGCCGTTGACCCGCAACGCCAGCATGGCATCAGGGTGGCCAATCTGATTGGCTTGCAATGTTGCTCCGTTGAAGCTGCCCCTGCGACCCAGCGAGGCTACGCGGGCCGAGCGTGGCGCGGACACGCCTGCCAGCGCGGCCAGATCGGCCAGTCGCACCCCGCTCCACGCCTGCACAGTCGACCAACCCTGGACGCAGGCGATCGGCAACCGGGCGCTGTGTTGGGGCATCTCGGTCAGCTGGTTGCGGTCCAGCAACACCGGTGCGGGGCCGCCGCGCAGGGTAAGCCGCCAGCGCTCACCGGTGGCCGCCCGATCGACACCGACTCCCGCAGCGGTCTTGTTGATACGAAAGTCGTTGGGCCCCTTTCCTGTCGTGTCTCCAGTAGGGAGCAGCAGAGGCAGGTGGCGCGCAATACCGCCGATCGCCTGTCCGGCGGTGACGACGGCGGTCAGCGCCACGCCGCCACCGACGAGCGCGAGCGCACCGCGGCGGCTCATGGTCGCCGGTGCCGGGTCGGCGGCCACCAGCCCGTCCGGATCGGGCGTCTCGGGACGGGTATCGACGGTGTTGGTGCGCAACACGTCCCGAAACGGCACCGACCGCAGCGCGCTGATCATCCGCGGAACCTTGACGACGATGTGCATGACGAAGCCGGCGATGAACACCCATGCGCCGTAATAGTGCGCCGGGTAGAAACTGAACCCGTAGATGTAGTCGTACTGGATGTCGAGCACTCCGGTGACCATCTCGAACAGAATTCCGCCGACCAGCATGGCTATCGAAACCCGTTCCAGCACTTGGGCGATCGAACGCGCCGGCGGCCACGTGAACAGGCGCGGGATCACCGACCATAGCTTGGCCGACACCACCGGAATCAGCACCAGTCCCAGCCCGACGTGGACGCCCTGGCTGACTCGATACAGCCAGGCCGGGCGAGTGGGCCAATCGAACAATGGCAGCCTGAGCCAGCCCACGTGGCTGGGCAGCGCCTGGCCGAATTGCGGCGAATAGGCGATATACGACAGCAGCCCGGTCAGGATCACGATGGGCAGCGCCACCAACAGCACCGAACCGAACACCGAAGTCAGCCACGGTCCGCGCAGCGGGCTGCGCCACCGATGCACCCCGCGCGGCCGGTCAAAATCACTCATGGCGCCACCGGTCGGCGGTGATGCTTCTCGGGCCGGGCAAGCAGGATCTGGTCGACGCCCATGCGGCCCTGCGCAAACGCGAGCCGTCCCCCGGTCAAGTACAGTCGCCAGACGCGGGCGGCTTCCTCGCCGATCAGTGCTACCGCGACATCCCAGTGGGTTTCGAGGTTGTCGATCCAGGCCCCCGCGGTGCGCACATAGTGTTCACGCATGCCTTCGACCGCGATCGTCTCCAGGCCTGCTTCTTCGAACAGCGCAATGGTCTGGCTGAGGGGTCGCATGTGCATGTCTGGGGCAATGAACGATTCGATGAACGGTCCGCCGCCCGGGTGGCGGCCACGCCGTGACATCTGCTGGATCACCACCCGGGCGCCCGGGCGAACGCACGCGTGCAGGATCCGGGCATAGGCCCGGTAGTTGCGCCGGCCCACGTGTTCGCCCATCTCGATCGACGCTGCCGCATCGAACGGCCCATCAGTGAGGGCGCGGTAATCCTGGACGCGGATTTCCACTCGGTTGTCGAGTCCGCGCTCGGCCAGTGCGGCGTCGATGTAGGCCTTCTGCTCACCCGAGAGGGTTACGCCCACGACCCGCGCGCCGTAATGCTCGGCGGCGTGCAGACTCAGCGAGCCCCAGCCGCATCCCACGTCGAGCAGCCGCATGCCGTGTTGCAGGCCGATCTTGTGGCAGACCCGGTCCAGCTTTTCGTGCTGGGCCCGCGCGAGGGTGGCGTTCGGGTCGGATGATTCCCAATAGCCGCACGAGTAACTCATCGACGGGTCGAGGAGCAGGCGGTAGAACGCATTGGACAGGTCGTAGTGGTGACTGATCGCCGCCCTGTCGCGAGCCGGACTGTGCCGTCTGCCGCGCACCCGGGCCTGAGCGGCCGGTGGCGGCAGCGGTCCGCCGAGCGCGCCCAGCCGGGCCGCAACCGTCACCAGCCGGACCAGCGCCCACGGTGATCGCCGGGTGGTCATCAGTCGGCGTTCGGTGATGTGTGACCACACCCTGGCCAGTGCCGACCCGAGATCGCCGTCGACGTCGAGGTCGCCGCAGACGTAGGCCTGCGCGGCCCCGAGCTCGCCGGGGTGCCAAAGCATGCGACGAAGTGCGGCTGCCCTGCACAGCCGCACGGTCGGGGCGTTCGCCGGCCCGGCGGTGCTGCCGTCCCAGCCGACTAGACGTACCGGCAACTCACCGCCGATCAGCGGCTCGATTGTGGCCGCCAGCGTGGGCGCAACCGCTGTTGTCATACGGTGTCGGTGCCGCCCCTTACTGGCCGGGTGGCATCAGGACGGTGTCGATCATGTAGACCGTGGCATTGGCGGTCGGCACGCCGCCGCAGACCAAACCGGCGTTGTTGATCCGCAGATCGTTGCCCTGACCGGCCACGTTGACGGTGCCGCCCTGCAGAGTCTTTTGGGTGCCAACGACTCTGGCGGGGCTCAGCTGGCCCTGCACGACGTGGTAGGTCAGAATCTTGTTCAGCAGGTCGGAGTTGGTCTTGAGCTGGTCGATGGTCGACGCGGGCAGCTTGTTGAACGCGGCGTCGGTCGGCGCGAACACGGTGTACTGCCCGTTGTTGAGCGTGTCGACGAGGTTCACGTTGGGGTTGAGCTGGCCGGACACCGCCGCGGTCAGCGTGGTCAGCTCAGGGTTGTTCGACGCGGCCGTCGCCACCGGGTCCTGCGACATTCCTTGCACCGACGCCGGGCCATCGGGATGCATCGCCGCATAGTCCGCGCAGCCCGGGCCGACCAGATCCGCCGCGGCCGCGGTGGGCGAGCCGGCCACCGCCAGGCTCACCGCGGCGGCTGCCGCGAAAGCGGTCGCTGCAATCGACTTGTATTGGTTGTTCATTTCGGTTGGCTCCCTTCGTCGTCTCGACACCGGTTATTCGAAGCCGGGGCGACGCCGGATTGGGTGACTACCCGTAGGTGAACGAATACAAGGTGAGTCCCTGGCTGGGTTGCAGCTGAAGGCTTCCGCGTGTCACGTCGTGGCCGGCGACGATTTGGTGGGATGTCGGCGGTCCGCTGACCGGCAGCGTGGTGGTCTCACCGGCCCGCGTCACGGTCAGGTTTCCGGTACCGCCGACGACGACGTAGACATCCTTGGCGTGGTAGTTCAACTCGATGCTCGAGGCGTTGCTGTCGGCCGTGGCTCCTTGGTAGTCAAGTTTCCACGGGCCTTGCAGCGCGAACGAGTCGTCCGGCAAGGAGGGTGGGAATGCGAACGTCGCCGAACCTTCGTCGTAGACACCGGTTCCGGCGTAGTTGACCACCTTGCCGACTCCGAAGTAAGTCTCGGGTGTCAGCCCGGGCGGCGGGGTGGTGTCCGGGGCGTCAACCGGCGGGGGCAGCTTGACGCCGGGGTGGGCGTCGGTCAGCAACTGGCGGATCAGCTTTTCGGTGCCGCTGTAGTCTCCTTCGCCGAACTTGATGTGCCGCACGTTGCCGCCGGCACAGATCAGATACTCGGCCGGCCAGTATCGGTTGCGGTAGTTGGTCCAGGTGGAGTAGCCGTTGTCCAACGCGATCGGGTAAGTGATGCCCAGATCGGCGGCGCCCTTTTTGACGTTGCCGGGCACCTTTTCAAAGGCGTACTCGGGGGTGTGTACGCCGATGACTTCGAAACCCTTGTCCCGGTAGGCCCGATACCAGCCTTCGACGTGCGGAATTGCGCGTTGGCAGTTGATGCAGGAATACGCCCAGAAGTCAACCAGTACTACTTTGCCCCGCAGCGAGTGCACGTCGATCGGCTTGTCGCCTGGCGTATTCAGCCATGCGGCAATGCCTTTGATGTCGGGGGCCGGCCCGCAGTTCTGCAGGGCGGAGGCTCCGTTGGTGCAGTTGGCCAGTTGCTTGTTCTGCTCGTTGACGATGCCACCGAGGTTGAGCTTCTGCCGGATCTGGTCATCGCCGCCGAGCTTGTTCTGCAGCGAGGCGGTGTAGTCGGGGACGGCTCGCTGCAACATGGTCGGCAGGTTGAACACCAATGCCACGGCGAGCAGGATCGTCACGACCCCCGCTGCGATGCGGATCTGCCGCTGGCGACGCCGAAACGCGTTGATCCGTTCGGCGACTCGTTGGCCGGCCAGCGCGAAGAACAACAAGGGAATCGCTGTGCCCACGGCAAACGCCACGGTCAGCACGATGATGGGAAACCCGATGTTCGCGGTGGCCCCGGCCACCACGATCGCTGCGAGAACCGGGCCCGCGCACGGAACGTAGAGCACACCCAACGCCAGTCCGAGACCGAAGCCCTTTGTGCGCGTGGCGATTCGCTTTTGCGGGATGCGGGAGAACGGGCGCTCGAGCAGTTGCTCGAACTTCGGGAAGATCAGGCCGATGCCTATCGCCACCAACGCCACGAGCGCGACCCAGCGAATCGCGTCCTGCGGCAGGTGAAGCAGCGACAGCAATGCCGACCCGGCCAGCGTTATCAAGCTGAAGCTGCACACCAGGCCGCCGATCACCCGGTACGGGCGCGCACGCTCGCCGGTGTTCTGTGCGCCGGAGAAGAAGATCACGGGCAACACCGGAAGTATGCACGGCGATATACCGGTGATCAGGCCTCCGACCAGACCAATCAGCACTAGAGACAACATGTTTGGTATTCGGTGCCGCGTCCGGCTTGGATGGGTGTCGCGAACCGCATGAATGCGACAAGGCAGCCCGCCGCTGCGAGCTGCCTTGCCTAGGGAAGTTAGACGTTCATTGCCCGGGCGGCGTGAGCACGGTGTCGATCATGTACACCGTCGCGTTCGCGGTGTGCACCCCGCCGCACACCAGCCCCGCGTCGTTGACCTTGAGTCCGTTTCCCTGCCCGGTGACGTTCACGTTGGCGCCCTGCAACGTCTTGTGCGTGCCGTCGACCATTGCCGGACTCTGCTGCCCCTGCACCACGTGGTAGGTCAGGATGTTCTTGAGCATGTCGGCATTGGTCTTGAGCTCGTCGATCGTCGAGGCCGGCAGCTTGGCGAACGCGTCGTTGGTCGGCGCGAACACCGTGTACTGGCCGTTGTTGAGGGTGTCGACCAGGTTCACGTTCGGGTTCAGCTTGCCTGAGAGCGCCGAGGTCAACGTGCTCAGCATCGGGTTGTTCGACGCGGCCGTGGCGACCGGGTCCTGCGCCATTCCTGCCACCGAAGCCGGGCCGCTGGGATGCAGTGCGGCGTAATCCGCGCAGCCCGGGCCGATCAGATCGGCGGCCGGACCCGCCATTGCCGACGTCGTCACCGGCGCTGCCGTGCTGGTCGCCGGACTTGTGTTCGTCTGTTTCTCGGACTCGGATTTGTTGCTCGAACACGCGGAGAACCCCACGACCGCGAGGGCGGCCAGGCCCGCCGCGAGTGTCTTGCTCTGAAGATGCTTCATGCCGCTTGGCTCCTTGGTCATGGCGGCAAACAGCCGCCGCTTTCGGGTCGGACACAGGTCATTCGGAGTGACCGCCGTCACGGACGGGTCGGGAGTCCATCCGTGTCGCCGGCCTCTCCGAATACCTGGTGTGCAAGGGTCATTCCGGCGTTCGGTTGCGGTGATCGGCAGCGGCGTCGCCGGACTTACTGCCGCCTACGTCTTGTCCGCACGGGACCGGGTCACCCTGTATGAGGCGGACACCCGGCTGGGCGGCCACGCCCACACACACATCGTCGACCGCGGCGACGGCACCGTTGTCGCCGTCGACTCGGCCTTCCTGGTGCACAACGACCGCACATATCCGACGCTGTGCCGGTTGTTCACCGAGCTCGGCGTGGCCACCCAGGAATCGGAGATGTCGATGTCTGTGCGCGCCGACGACACCGGACTGGAATACGCCGGCGCGCTCGGCGTGGGCGGGCTTTTCGCGAGCCGGCAATCGCTGCGACCGCGCTATCTCGGCATGCTCGCCGAGATCATCCGCTTTCACCGCGTCGCGACCCGGCTTTTGCGGGACGGCGCCGAGGACCACCTGGAGACGTTGGGCGACATCCTGAGCCGCCACCGGTTTTCGGCGTTTTTTGTCGAGCACTTCATCAGACCGCTGGTGGCGGCGGTGTGGTCATGCAGCGGCGACGACGCGCTTCGCTACCCGGCGCGCTACCTGTTCGTCTTCCTCGACCACCACGGCATGCTGTCGGTCTTCGGCTCGCCGACGTGGCGGACGGTGACGGGCGGATCGGCGCGCTACGTCGAGGCCGTCGCATCACGGCTTCACGAAATCGCGACGGGCACCCCGGTGCGCTTGCTGCGCCGGTTGTCCGACGGGGTGCTGGTACAGGCCGGCGCCGCGGCGCCGCGGTTTTTCGACGCGGCCGTCGTGGCCGTCCACCCTGACCAGGCACTGCTTTTGCTCGACGACCCCTCCCCGCACGAGCGGGCGGTGCTGGGCGCGATTCCGTACTCGACCAACCGCGCTCAACTGCACACCGACGAGTCGGTGCTGCCCCGGCACCGGCGGGCCCGCGCATCGTGGAATTACCTGATCACGTCGCACAACAACCAAGTCGTGGTCAGCTACGACGTCAGTCGGTTGATGCGGATCGACGCCGACCGCCGGTTCTTGGTGTCACTTGGTGGCCACGGCCGCGTCGACCCGCGATCCGTGATCGCCGAGATGACCTACAGCCATCCTCTATACACGCCGGAATCCGTTGCCGCCCAACGGCTATTGCCTACGCTGGATGACGATCGGGTGACGTTCGCCGGCGCCTACCACGGCTGGGGATTCCACGAGGACGGTGCGGCCTCGGGGGTGCGGGCCGCCCGACGGCTGGGCGCCGATTGGCCGGCACGTGTCGGGCGTACGGAGGTGATGGCGTGTTGATGACACCGGCGATCTACCGCACCACGATCACGCACGACCGCCAAGCGCCGGTGCGGCACTTTTTCGAATACCGCAGCTATAGCTGGTATGTCGACATCGACGAACTGCCGTCGCTGCCCCGGTGGCTGCGGCCGCTCGCGCGGTTCGATCCCGGCGACCACCTCACCGGCCGGCCCGGTGATTCGCTGCGCCAGCGGGTGGATGCCTTTCTCGCAGACCGCGACGTGCCCGCCCCGGGCCGGGTGACTGCGCTGCTGCAGGCGCGGGTGCTCGGCTACGTGTTCAATCCCATCAGTATCTTCTGGTGTCACGACCGCGACGGCGTGCTCCGTCACGTCGTCGCCGAGGTCCACAACACCTACGGAGAACGCCACGCTTACCTGCTACCCCCGGCGAACAGGGCGGTGCTGGTCACCAAGAAGTTCTACGTCTCGCCGTTCAACCCGGTGTTCGGCCACTATCTGGTGTTGGCGCCTCGCCCCGAGCACCGGCTGAACGTGACGGTGACGCTCTGCGGCGACGGCCGGCCGGCCTTCGTGGCTACCCTGCGCGGTACCCGGCGTCCGGCAACCGCGGCGAACGTCCTGCGAATGCAGTTGCGCGCGCCGTTGGCTCCGCTGATGGTGGCCCTGCGCATTCGGATCCAGGGGATCAAACTGTGGCTACGACGAGTCCCGGTGGTGCCTCGATGAGCACTGCCACGAACGAAACCTGCTCGCCCGCAGTCGATTCGCACCGCTGGCCAGCGGTGGCAAACGTGCCGGCCGGCCCGGCGGCCGCGGTGTCGGCGGTTGTCGCCGACCGGTTGCTGCGCCGAGCGGCTGCGCGGCTGTCGCTGCGACTGGTTTATCCCGACGGCACGGTGGTCGGCGGCGGCGACTTGACCTCACCGACACTGGCGATCCGCCAGCCCGGCCGGATGGCCCGACGGATCGGGCGTCACGGCCTGATCGGGTTCGGTGAGTCCTACATGGCCGGCGAATGGGAGTCGGACAATCTGACCGCAGCGCTCACGATTTTGGCGACGCAGGTTGGCGAACTCGTGCCGGCAGCGTTGCGCTGGCTTAGACCGATCGCCCTTGCGCGTCAACCCCGTTCGCCCTACAGCAGTCGTGAACGGGATCGGCGCAACGTCGGTGCGCACTACGACCTGTCGAACGACCTGTTTGGGGAGTTCCTCGACGAGACGATGACGTACTCGTGCGCATTGTTCAACCGCCTACCAGCGTCCTGGCCGGACCTGGCCGATGCTCAGCGGCGCAAGATCGATCGGCTGCTGGATGCAGCAGGGGTGCAGGCGGGCAGTCGCGTGCTCGAGATCGGCACCGGCTGGGGCGAGCTGTGCATTCGCGCGGCAAGGCGCGGAGCGCAGGTCCGCTCGGTGACCCTGTCGGTGCAGCAGCAACAGCTGGCACAACAACGAGTTGCCGCCGCTGGACTGTCTGACCGCGTCCATGTCGACCTGCGTGATTACCGCGACGTCGGCGGCAACTACGACGCGGTCATCTCCGTCGAGATGATCGAGGCGATTGGATTTCACGCGTGGCCCAACTACTTTCGGACGCTCGAGCGGCTGCTGATGCCCCGTGGACGGGTAGCGATCCAGGCGATCACAATGCCGCATGCCCGGATGCTGTCCACCCGCAAGACACACACCTGGATCCAGAAGTACATTTTTCCAGGGGGCCTGATCCCCTCGGCGGAAGCAATCCGGGGGATAGTCGCGGAGCACACCGGCTTGCGCACCGTCGATACGGTCTCGTTGCGCTGCCACTACGCCGAGACGCTGCGGTTGTGGCGGGAAAGGTTCCTTCAGCGTCGAATTACCCTGTCGCACATGGGATTCGACGAGGTATTTGCGCGGATGTGGGAGTTCTACCTGGCATATGCTGAGGCCGGCTTCCGGTCGGGTTATCTCGACGTCTACCAGTGGACGTTCGTCCGATGAGCGTTGTCGTGGTATCTGCTGGGTCGGCTGTGGCGCTGGTTGTGGTACACGCGGTCACCTTCGTTATCGGCCGGCGCATCGGCCGCTACAACGTTGTGGATGTGGCCTGGGGAATCGGGTTCATCGCCGTTGCTGCGGTGGCGGCGGTCGTAGGCGGTGGTGACGTGATCCGGCGGTGGCTGCTGCTGGCTCTGGTCGCGATCTGGGGCCTGCGGCTGAGTTGGCACATGTACCGCAAGTCGGCCGGCAAGGGCGAGGATCCGCGCTATGCCGACCTGCTCGGTGCCGAGCCGTCGGTGGGCCGGGTGCTGCGGAAGGTCTTCCTGCTCCAGGGGTTCGCGACGTGGTTCGTCTCGTTGCCGCTGCAGGCGTCGGCGGTCGCCGGCCCCACGTCGCGGCGATTGCTGGTGGTTACCGTCGTCGGCGTCTTGCTGTGGGCCGTTGGCCTCGTCGTGGAAGCCGTCGGCGATCGTCAGTTGCGGGTGTTCAAGGCCGACCCCGCGCATCGCGGCATGGTGATGGATCGCGGCCTGTGGGCGTGGACGCGGCATCCCAATTACTTCGGCGACGCGTGCGTGTGGTGGGGATTATGGCTGATCACGATCACAGGGGCAGGGGCGCTGGCGACCGCGGCTTCGCCGCTGCTGATGACCTACTTCTTGGTGTATGCGACCGGCGCGCGGCGCACCGAGAAGTACATGGCGGACCGCCCTGGTTTCGCCGAATACCAGGCGCGGACGCCGTTTTTCGTTCCGCGCCCGCCCGGTTTGGCCAGGAGATGACGACCGTCGCGGCGGAGAGGATAGGCTACCGGTCGATGACCGGACCGTCGCGGCAAGGCAGCGACCTCGACGCATTGCTGCGCCGGGTCGCGCGTCGCGACGCCGACGCGTTCGCGACGTTGTACGACCACACGAGGGCGCGGGTTTACGGACTGGTGATGCGCGTGCTGCGCGACGCGGGATACAGCGAAGAGACCACCCAGGAGGTGTACCTCGAGGCCTGGCGAACCGCGAGCAGTTATGACTCCGCCAAGGGGTCTGCCCTCTCCTGGTTGCTGACCATGGCGCACCGGCGCGCCGTCGACCGGGTCCGCTCCGAACAGGCCGCCAGTCTGCGCGAATCGCGCTACGGTGCGGCCGCCGTGGACCCACCCAGCGACGTCGTCGCCGATTCGGCGATCACCGGCGACGAACGGCGGCGGGTGGCCGAGTGCCTTGACGCGCTGACCGACGCCCAGCGGCAGTGCATCGAGCTGGCTTACTATGGCGGATTAACCTATGTCGAAGTGTCACAACGACTCTCGATCAACTTGTCGACTATCAAATCGCGAATGCGCGACGCGTTGCGCGGGCTGCGGAATTGCCTGGGTGTGTCATGACCGAGCCGACCGATTTCGAACTGCTCGAGCTGGCCACGCCCTATGCGTTGCACGCCATCTCCGACGAGGAACGCAGCGCGATTGACCGGGAACTCGCGGCGGCCTCTCCGGCGGTGGTCGAGGCGTTCCGCGAAGAAGTGCGTGCGGTCCGCGAGACGATGGCGGTGATGTCGGCGGTAACCGCAGCCGAGCCGCCGGCCGATCTGCGCGAAGCGGTGCTCGCTGTAGCGAAGCAGCCGCGTCGGTCGCGTAGGCGCACAGCAGCATTGGCTGCAGCAGCGGCAATTGTGGTGGGAGTCGGGGCGTTCGGCGCGGGAATTGCGCTGAGACCACCCGCAACGCCGACGGTGGCCGAGCAGGTCATGGCCGCACCGGATGTGCGGTCCGTCTCCCGTCCGCTCGCCGACGGGGGCACAGCGACGGTGGTGTTCTCCCGCGAGCGCAACGCGGGCGTGCTGGTGATGAACAATGTTCCGCCGCCATCGCCGGGCACCGTCTACCAAATGTGGCTACTGAGTAACAAGGGCCCCGTCTCGGCCGGAACAATGAGCACCGCCGCCGTTGCACCGTCGACCACCGCCGTGTTGTCCAGGCTGGGTGATTCCAGCGCGCTCGCGTTCACGGTCGAACCCGGGAGTGGCTCACAGCAACCCACTGGCAAGATCTTCGCCGAACTGCCGTTGAGCTGACCAGCCGGCGGCTACGTGGTTGTTTCGGGCATTGCTGCAGGCGTGGACGGCGCCCGGACTGCGAACTCCACACCGGCGCGTACAGCCGGTGGGTGCCGCAGGATGCGGTAGTGCGCGAGACGTCCGAGACCGCGGGTCGACGTCAAGCTCGCGCCCGGCCACACACTCACCAACTGCTCACTGCCTGCCAGGGGTGAATCTGGGTCGTCCGGGTCGTGGACAACCAGCAGCGGCGGCGGATCCGCAATGGACGATGCCAAATGCAGCAGGTCGGAGTGCAGCAGCGGAAAACCCAGCCGGTGGTCGAGCCGTCGGTGCAGCGCATCGCGGATGCGCGGGCCGAAACCGTGGCGGCGCGCAAACCAATCGAGGTAGAAGGAAAAACCGCCCATCGGGGCTAAAAACACCAGCCGCTCAGCGGATGCGCCCCATGACAGCGCCAGCGCCGTGGCCTTGGCGCCGAGGGAGTGCGCGATGATCGCCCGCGCGGGGCCGTGGGTATCCACCATCGCCTGCACCGCACGCGCACACTCGGCGATCGTGGTGCGGCCCGGTGCCAGCTCACCCGGCCCGGATTCGTGGTGGCTGGGTAGGTCGAAGGCAACAACACGGTGCCCCGCCGCGACGAGCGGCTTGACGAAGACGCCGAGGTGCGCGCGGCATCCACCCCACCCGTGGACCAGGTAAACCGGCGGTCCCTCGCCCCACGCCTCGCCGGTGACGCGGTGCCCCGACCACCATGCCCGGATAGGTTCGCCTGGGCCTACACCGGGCGGCATGCGAGTCGACTTGGGCTCGGGCGGCGAACACCACAACTCGATCGCCCAGCGGGCACCCAGACGCGGAGCGAACCGCTCCAGAATGCCGAACGCCCTGCGCACCCGGGGTGACACGGGAGGCTCAAGACCCGATCCTTCATCCGCGCAGGCGTCATCGCCGTCGTTCACAGGCGCAGTCCCTTCCCGTAGCGGTATCAGCTCAGTGCGGCAGCGGCGGGACGATCGGCGGCGGGTGCGGTTGGCTGCGGAACTTCTCCAGCGATCCGCCGACCTCGACGATCCCACACAACGCACTCCAGCTCAACATGGTCAGGTAGTCGATCAGCTCGTCGGCGGTCATCCGCGGATCCAGTAACCACGAGTGGGTGGCCAGTTGTACGCCGCCGACGATCATGTACGCCCACGGTTCCACCCCGCCGATGTCCATCCCGGCCTCTTTCATGCGGCGGCGCAGCATCACCGCGAGCATGCGGGCGATGATTCGCTCTGAATCGGCGACCACCTTGTTCTTACCGGGCGAGTTGTTCGTCATCACGAACCGATACGGCTCCGGCTCCGCGGCCACCGTCTCGACGTAGACCCGGATGATCTCTCGGGTGAGGTCGAAGCCGTCGAGGTTCGACGACAGTGCGGCCGCCATGTTGGGAATCAGGGTTTGCTGCGCGAACCGCATCATCACCGCGGTGGTCAGGTCGTTCTTGTCCACGAAGTAGCGGTACAGGACGGTCTTGGAGACCCCGATCTCACCGGCGATCTCGTCCATGCTGACGTACTGACCGCGCCGGCGGATGGCTTCGATCGTCCCGTCGATCAGCTCATTGCGGCGCTCCACCTTGTGCTGGTGCCAACGCCGCTTCCGGCCATCAGTCTTTACGGCGCCGGCCGGGACCTGCTGTGCCACTATCGCGGATTCCAATTCATCAGACTTTGTCGATACTACGTGCTTCTCCTGGCCCCTCGTAGCCTCGCAGCTGGGCCGGTAACAGGTAACTATCCATTTTCATAGCGGATGATGGGGGGGTGGTACATCGAGCCAATCCGGCGGCACGGCCGGAACGGGGGAGGTTGGCGATCGGAGTGCAGCGCACCCCGGTGTCGCTGGCGGAGTCGTTCGTCGCGGCCGATCCGCAGGCCGACGCCGAACGGCGCCGGTCCCTGCGCCGGATGAAGGTGGTGGCGCTGAGCTTCCTGGTCGGCGCCACCGGGATATTTCTGGGCTGCCGCTGGGCCCAGTCAGGCGGTGGCGCGGCCGCCTGGGTCGGCTACGTCGGCGCGGCCGCCGAGGCGGGCATGGTCGGTGCCCTGGCGGACTGGTTCGCGGTTACCGCGCTGTTCAAGCATCCGCTCGGCATTCCGATCCCGCACACCGCGATCATCAAGCGCAAGAAAGACCAGCTCGGCGAGGGCCTGGGCACGTTCGTGCGGGAGAACTTCCTGTCACCGCCGGTGGTCGAGACAAAGCTGCGGGATGCGCAGATCGCGGGCCGGCTGGGCAAGTGGCTGTCGGACATCTCCCACGCACAACGGGTGGCGGCCGAGAGCGCGACGGTGCTGCGGGTGCTGATGGAACTGCTGCGCGACGAGGACGTCCAGCATGTCATCGACCGGATGATCGTGCGACGCATCGCCGAACCGAAATGGGGCCCGCCGGTGGGCCGCGTGCTGGCCACCCTGCTAGCGGAGAACCGGCAGGAGGCCCTGATCCAGTTGCTGGCCGACAGGGCGTTCCAGTGGTCGCTGAATGCCGGTGAGGTCATCCAGCGCGTGGTCGAGCGGGACTCGCCGAGCTGGTCGCCGCGGTTTATCGACCACCTCGTCGGCGACCGCATCCACCGCGAGCTGATGGATTTCACCGACAAGGTGCGCCGCAACCCCGACCACGAGCTGCGCCGCTCAGCGACCCGCTTCCTTTTCGAGTTCGCCGACGATCTGCAGCACGACGAGGCGACGATCGCCCGGGCCGAGGCGGTCAAGGAGCAGCTGATGGCCCGCGATGAGGTCACCAATGCCGCCGCGACGGCCTGGAAGACGTTGAAACGGCTGGTGCTCGAGGGCGTCGACGACCCGTCCAGCGCGCTGCGCACCCGCATTGCCGACACGGTGGTGCGGATCGGTGAGTCGCTACGCGACGACGCCGACCTGCGCGACAAGGTCGACGACTGGATCGTGCGCGCCGCCCAGCACCTGGTTTCGCAGTACGGGGTTGAGATCACCACGATCATCACCGACACCATCGAGCGCTGGGACGCCGCCGAGGCCAGCCGTCGCATCGAGCTGCACGTCGGCCGCGACCTGCAGTTCATCCGGATCAACGGCACCGTGGTGGGCTCGCTGGCCGGCCTGGTCATCTACACGATTGCCCAGCTAATGTTCTGAGCTCTGCTAACAGTGCTTGCAATAGTTAGCACTCGGTCGTACTGTGGTGCGCGTCAGCACCGACGATCAGACGCGAGGAGCACCAATGCCGCAGGACGAGAAGCTTGCTGCAGTGGTGTCCACGGCTGCGTCAGACATCGGCAGTTTCATCAGGGCGCAGCGTGAGGCGGCCCAGGTGTCGGTGCGGCAGTTGGCGGAAAAGGCCGGTGTCAGCAATCCGTATCTGTCCCAGATCGAGCGCGGATTGCGGAAACCGTCCGCTGACGTACTCAACCAGATCGCCAAGGCACTGCGGGTCTCTGCCGAGGTTCTCTATGTGCGGGCCGGGATTCTCGAACCCAGCCCGACCAGTGAGGTCCGCGACGCCATCGTCACCGACACGGCGATCACCGAGCGGCAGAAACAGGTTCTGCTCGACATCTACACGTCCTTCGTCCAACAGAACGAAGCGGCGCGTGAGGAACCGACACCTGCCTAAGCGTTGGGTATGCCAACTGTTCGACCCGCCGCTACGAGAAACCATCCATCGAAAGGAAACACACACCATGGCCGACAACCCGACCGTTGACGATCTGAAGGCCCCGTTGCTCGCCGCACTCGGCGCCGCCGACCTGGCGCTGGCCACGGTCAACGACCTGCTCATCGAACTGCGCGAGCGCGCCGAAGAGACCCGCACCGACACCCGCAGCCGGGTCGAGGAGCGCCGCGCCCGCCTGGCCAAGCGCCGCGAAGAGCTGCCCGAGCAGCTGCGTGAGCAACTGCGCGAGCTGCGTGAGCGGTTCACCGCCGACGAACTGCGCTCGGCCGCCGAGGGCTACTTGGAGGCGGCGACCAACCGCTACAACGAGTTGGTCGAGCGCGGCGAGGCCGCGCTGGAGCGGCTGCGCAGCCAGCAGAGCTTCGAGGACGTGTCGGCACGCGCCGAGGGCTACGTCGACCAGGCCGTCGAGCTGACCCAGGAGGCGCTGGGCACCGTGGCTTCGCAGACCCGCGCGGTCGGCGAGCGCGCCGCCAAGCTGGTCGGCATCGAGCTGCCCGGTAAGAAGGCTCCGGCGAAGAAGGCTCCGGCCAAGAAGACGGCGGCCAAGAAGGCCCCGGCCAAGGCTGCGGCCAAGAAGGCTCCGGCCAAGAAGGCGGCGGCCAAGAAGGTCACGCAGAAGTAACAGCGCTACCACCTCGACTCCGAGTTGCCCGGCCGGGCAACTCGGAGTCGACGTTTTTACGGCTGCCCGCATACCCTTAGAGGGTGAGCCTTGTGCAAAGCGTCCTGACCTGCCTGCTGATCGCCGTGCTCCTGACAACGCTGTATGCGTTCGTGCACGCGGCAATGCAGCCACCGGACGCCTACACCGCCGCAGACAAAATGACCAAACCGATCTGGCTGGTGATCCTGGGCGTCGCCATGCCGCTGGCCTGGTTGCTGGGCGTACTCGGGATGGCGATCGCCGCTGGCGCGGCTGGCCTCTACCTAGTCGATGTGCGTCCCAAACTCCTTGAGATTCAAGGCAAATCGCGCTAGTCGTATGCGAGCTTTCGCTGTGCTGGGGGTGGTGTTTTTCGCGCTGCTTGCCGCGGCTCCCGCGTCCGCGGAAACGGCAACGCCGCCATTTGTGGACCACACCGAATGGGTGCAGTGGGGCAGCGGAGCCAGCCTGCGGGTGTATCCGACCCCGTCGGCGCGGGCGGCCGCCCGGCAGGGCCAATACCGCAGCGACGAGGCCTGGGCCGAAGTGCTGGCCAAGGCGCCGGGCGCCGACACTCCCGGGATGCGCGCGCAGTTCGTCTGTCACTGGGAGGTGGCCGAGTTCGCGGAACCGGGCAAGACCAGCTGGAACCTCGAGCCGTGGCGCCCCGTCGTCGACGATGCCACGATGCTCGCGTCGGGCTGTAACCCCGGCGGCGCCGAAATCTGATGCCGCCCAACCGAAACCAGGTCGCAGCCCTGGTCGACCACACTCTGCTCAAACCCGAGGCCACCGCCGCTGACGTGGCCGCCGTCGTCGCCGAAGGCGCCGAATTGGGCGTCTACGCCGTCTGCGTCTCGCCGTCGATGGTGCCGGTCGCGGCCAAAGCCGGTGATGTGCGGATCGCCGCGGTCGCGGGATTCCCGTCGGGCAAGCACCTGCCCGAGGTGAAGGCGCGCGAAGCGGCGCTGGCCGTCGCATCCGGGGCCGGCGAGATCGACATGGTGATCGACGTGGGCGCCGCGCTGGCCGGTGAGATCGCGGCGGTCGGGTCCGATATCGCGGCGGTGCGCGCCGCCGTGCCGACCGCCGTGCTCAAGGTGATCGTCGAGTCCGCGGTGCTGTTGAGCATGGCCGGTGAGCGCACCCTGGTCGACGTGTGCCGCGCCGCCGAGGACGCCGGAGCGGACTTCGTGAAGACGTCCACGGGATTTCATCCCGCCGGCGGGGCCTCGGTGGCGGCGGTCGCGCTGATGGCCGAAACCGTCGGCGGGCGGCTCGGCGTCAAGGCCAGCGGCGGCATCCGCACCGCCGCCGACGCCGTCACGATGCTCGACGCGGGCGCCACCCGGCTGGGGTTGTCCGGCACCCGCGCAGTGCTCGACGGACTCGCTGAGCAGACGTAAAGGCACCCAAAACCTGCGGTTTTAGGGTGCCTTTACGTCTGGTCGCGCTAGGTCAGAGGTTGTCGAAGCAGGAGTCCTGACTGGACTGCGACGACGCCGGGATAGTGGCGTTCTGGGTCGAAAACGTCGCCTGCACACCGGAATCTGTGACCTTGACGCTGTCGGCGTGGATGCCCAGCGGATAGTTCTGGGTGGCCTTCGAGGTGAGGTCGTCGAGGTTCTTTTGCACCGTGTCCGTCGACATCTTCGAGCCCAGCGCGCTCAGGTCGACCACCTTCAGCGACAGCCCGTTGTTGACGATCTGCGGCTTGAGGGTGGCGCTGTCCAGCAGGCCCTTCAACTGGATGGTCCCGTCACCGGCGTTGGTGGTGACCTTGCTGGCCACAAAGCTGCCCAGCACCGGGATGGCATCCTCGATCGATTGCTTGATGCCGTCCGACGTCCAGGTGATGGTGCCGTTCAGCGAGCCAATGGTGCCCTTGGAGTTGTTGGCGCCGTTCAGGTTGACGTCGTGGATGTCGAGGCTCAGCGTCATGCCCTTGGCGCTGCGCACCTGGTTGCCGGCGGTCTGCACCGAGATGTTGGTGTAGCGGTTGGTGATGTACTGCCACAGCACCGGCGGGGTCACCGCGAACTTCACGGTGGCGCTGTCCTGCGCCTCGCATTCGACCGCGCTGGCCACCTTGCTGTCGGCGGTGTGGCGGGTATAGAGCTCCGCGCCGATCAGTCCGGCGATCACCAGCAGCAACGCGATGACCAGGATCAGCGCTATCGACGTGGGGTTTCGGAAGAAGCTGCGATGGGCTTGCACCGGCGTGTCCTTCGGCTGTGACTGGGTCGAGATCCGAGTGGTGGCCTGCTCCTGCACATTGTGCGTCGGGCCGGCCTGACGCGACTGCGGGTTGGGCGGCGGCGCCGGCTGATGCGGCGGCGGGCCGGCCTGCCGCGGCGGCGGTGGCGGCGGACCGGGCTGGCGCGGCGGCGGGGGCGGAGCGGGCCGGCGGGGCTCCTGCGGTCGGCCGCTCTGCGGGATCCGCTGCGTGGGTGATTGGGACGGGCCGGGAGTCGGCTGCGGGCGGCCTGGGGGACGAGCCCATTCCGACCCGTCGCCGCGAGAGGGACCTTGCGGAGTCGTCACTAGCGCGATTTTGCCCTATCGAACGCAGCGAAGTCCAAGGTCGGTCACAGCTTGGCGAAGCACGGGTCCGACTGGCCGGGCGGTATCGAGGCGTTGCGCGTCGAAAAGTGTGCTGTCACACCGTCGTCGGTGACGTGCACGCTGTCGGCGTGGATACCGAGCGGGTAGTCGTTGATCAGCCTCGAGGTGAAGACGTCCAGCGCATCCTGCGCGGTCTCCGCCGGCACAGGGGCGCCCATCGCGGTGACTGAGACGACCTTCAGCGACAGGCCGTTGTTGGCGATGGCGGGCTTGACCGTGACGCTGCCCAGGCCCAGTGCGCCCTTGAGCTCGATGGTGCCGGCGCCCGGATTGGTGGTCACGCTGTTGACCAGGCCGCCGACGAACGGAACCGCGTCCGCCACTGTTTCCTTGATGCCTTCCGACGTCCAGGTGATGGCGGCGTCGAGCGCGCCGATGGTGCCCTTGGAGTTGGCGTCGCCGTGCAGGTTGACCTCGCTGATTTCGATGTCGGCTCGCATGCCCTTGGCGCTGCGGATCTGGTTGCCGGCGGTCTTGATCGAGATGTCGCGGTAGTCGCCGGCCAAGTGCTGCAGCAGGAACGGATACGGGCCGAACGACACGCTGGCCTTGTCCTGCACCACGCATTCGGTTGCGGCGGCCACCACACTGTCGGCGCGGTGACGGGCGTACAGTTCGGCGCCGACCACGCTGGCTGCGGCCAGCAACAGCACGATGACGGCGACCAGCGCGATCGACAGTGGGTCGCGGAACAAGCGGCGTTTGATTTTCCCCGGCATTTTCACGGTTGCGGCGTCCTCAGCTGGGTACTCCTGGACACCCGGCGGCGGGGCCCAGGCCGCGTCCGCGGGCTGCTGCTCCGGCGTGGTCTGCGGTGAGTCGGACGGGCCGGGCGGTGGCGCGGCGGGATCCCCGCTGCCCGGGCGAGCCCAAATCGACGGGTCGTCGTGCGGTGGTCCCTGCGGGTTCGTCACCCGGGCGATTCTGCCTTATCGACCTGGGGGAAGTCGGCCTGGTTGCGCAGCACGGCGATGGTGTCCCGCGCCGCGACGACCTGGTCGAGGTCGATGTCGGCAACCAACAGTTGCGGGTCGGCGCCGGCCGAGGACACCACCTCGCCGAACGGCGATACCACCAGACTCCCCCCGACCCCGGTCGGTGCGCCCGAGCCGCTCAGCGGCGGGCCGGGGTCGGCCTGCCCGGCCGCCGCGATGTAGCTGGTGGAGTCCAGCGCGCGGGCACGCGCCAGCAACGTCCACTGGTCGAGCTTGCCGCGCCCGGCACCCCACGACGCGGCGACCGCAATCAGTTGCGCGCCCCGGCGCGCCAGCGTCGTGTAGAGCGCGGGGAAGCGGATGTCGTAGCAGGTGCTCAACCCGACCCCGACGCCGTCGACGGTGATCACTACCGGCTCTCGCCCCGGCGCGACCGTGCGCGACTCGGTGAACCCGAACGCGTCGTAGAGGTGAATCTTGTCGTAATGCGCGTCGGTGTCGGGGCCCGTCGCCAGCAGGGTGTTGGTGACGCGTCCGTCGCCGGCCGGGGTGAACATCCCGGCGATCACGGTGATCCCGGCGTCGGCGGCGATGCGGCGCACGGCGTCGGCCCACGGCCCGTCGACCGGTTCGGCGATCGGGGCCAGCGGCACCCCGAACCGGCACATCGTCGCCTCGGGGAACACCACCAGCGCCGCGCCGGCGTCGGCGGCCCGGCTGGTGTAGTCGCGCACCAGGTTCAGGTTGTCGGCCGGCTTGGTGCCACTGAGGATCTGGGCTACCGCGATCCGCATAACGGCCAGCCTAGGGCCTCATCGAACGTCGGGTTGTCGGGCGAAACTCCCCAGATTTTCCCCGACAAGTCGACGCTCGGCGGTCTTAGGCGGTCTGGCTGATCCACATCGTGGTGAAGCGCTGCTCGGCGATCAGCAGCTCGACCAGCTGATTGCCGATGAAGTTCTCCAATTTGCCGCCGACCAGCGGGATGCGAACTTCCACGGTTGCCCGGAACTTCAGCCGGGCGCCGCCCGTCTTGGCCACCGGCTCCAGCACAGCAGTCCCGCTCAGCGCGGCCGGCGCGTCGATGATCGCCCCGGAGACAGTGGCATTGGCGATCCCGTCGGCGATCGCCGTCCATTTCTCCTCGCGCCGAATGCGCAGGTCGCCGCGGTGGAACTGGGTGACCAGAGCCGGCAGCCGGTCGCTGCGCAGCACCTGCGTGGTGACCACATCGATACCGCCGTCGCCGTCGACCCGCAGCACGTCCAGCGTCGCGTCGTCGGCACCGGAATCGGCCAGTCGGGCCCGCCAGTACTTCTCGTCGCCGAATGCGCCAAGTACATCTTCGACGGTGGCCCCGTAGTCCGTGGACATGTCGAATGAACGCGGCATAGCTGGTCACGCTACCGTTACGGCCCGTGGCGGGAACGTTGTTCGCCGGTGCGCGCGTCGCCGAAAGGGTGCCGTTGGCGCCGCTGACCACGTTGCGCGTCGGGCCCGTCGCGCAACGCGTGATCACCTGCACCAGCACCGAACAAGCGATCGCCACGCTGCGGCACCTCGACGCCGAGAACTGCCGGCCGCTGCTGGTGTTGGCGGGCGGCTCCAACGTGGTGATCGCCGATACGCTGACCGACCTGACCGTGGTGCGGTTGGCCAACAGCGACATCAGCATCGAGGGCAACCTGCTGCGCGCGCAGGCCGGCGCGGTGTGGGACGAGGTCGTCGCCACGGCCGTCGCCGCCGGCCTGGGCGGGCTGGAGTGCATGTCCGGCATCCCCGGCTCCGCAGGCGCCACCCCGGTGCAGAACGTCGGGGCGTACGGCGCCGAGGTGGCCGACTCCATCACCCGCGTGCGTCTGTTGGACCGCCGCAGCGGCGACGTGCGCTGGGTGCCGCCCGGCGAACTGGGGTTCGGCTACCGCACCAGCGTGCTCAAGCATTCGCAGGATGCCGTCGTCCTGGAAGTGGAGTTCGCGCTGGACGCGTCGGGCCGCAGCGCGCCGCTGCGCTACGGCGAGCTGATTGCGGCGCTGAATGCGACGGCCGGCCAGCGCGCCGATCCGGCAACCGTGCGCGACGCCGTGCTGGCACTGCGGGCCCGCAAGGGCATGGTGCTCGACGCCGCCGACCACGACACCTGGAGCGTGGGCTCGTTTTTCACGAATCCCGTTGTCCCGCAAGAGGTTTACCAACGACTGGCGGATCAGGCCGACCGGCCGGTGCCGCACTATCCGGCGGCCGACGGTGTCAAGCTGGCCGCCGGATGGCTGGTCGAGCAAGCCGGCTTCGGCAAGGGCTACCCCGACACCGACGGCGCGCCCTGCCGGCTGTCGACCAAGCATGCGCTTGCTTTGACCAACCGCGGAGCCGCCACGGCCGCCGACGTGGTGGCGCTGGCGCGCACGGTACGCGACGGCGTCCGCGATGTGTTTGGCATCACACTCGTACCCGAACCGGTGCTGGTCGGCTGCGAGTTGTAGCCGCACGTGCGCGGGGAGGGTCGTTTTCGCCGGTATCTTTGTCTGTCGTGAACACAGCGCGCGACCTGCCGTCGATCAACCGGCGCCGGGCATTGTCGACGCTGGTGGTGGGGATGTTGGCGCCCAACGTGCTGGCCGCTTGTGTCGGGGGGTCGACCAAGCAGGCCGAGAAGGCCAAGCCACCGGCGGCGCCGAGTTTGACGTTCCATCCGGCCGACAAGGCCGAGGACGTGGTGCCCACGGCACCGATCAGCGTCGAGGTGCGCGACGGCTGGTTTCAGAAGGTGGCACTGACCAATTCGGCCGGCAAGGTGGTGGCCGGGGCGCTCAACCGCGACCGCACCGTCTACACCATCACCGAGCCGCTCGGCTACGACGCCACCTACACGTGGAGCGGCTCCGTTGTCGGCCATGACGGCAAGGCCGTGCCGGTGGCCGGCAAGCTCACCACGGTCACGCCCACCAGGGTGATCGACGGTGGATTCCAGCTGGCCGACGGGCAGACGGTCGGGGTGGCGGCGCCGATCATCATCCAGTTCGACTCGCCGATTTCCGACAAGGCCGCCGTCGAGCGTGCACTGAAGGTCACCACCGACCCGCCCGTCGAGGGCAGTTGGGCCTGGCTGCCCGACGAGGCGGAGGGAGCGCGGGTGCACTACCGCACCCGCGAGTACTACCCGGCCGGAACCAAGGTCAATGTCGAGGCCAAGCTCTACGGGCTGGCGTTCGGCGACGGCGCCTACGGCAAGCAGGACATGAGCCTGAGCTTTTCGATCGGCCGGCGCCAGGTGGTCAAGGCCGAAATCTCGTCGCACCGCATCCAGGTGGTCCGCGACGAGGGCGTGATCATGGATTTCCCGTGCAGCTACGGCGAGGGCGACAAGCCGCGCAACGTCACCCGCAACGGCATCCACGTGGTCAGCGAGAAATACTCCGACTTCTACATGTCCAACCCGGCCGCCGGGTACAGCAACATCCACGAACGCTGGGCGGTCCGCATTTCCAACAACGGCGAATTCATCCACGCCAACCCGGCAAGTGCTGGCGCACAAGGCAATTCGAACGTGACCAACGGCTGCATCAACCTGTCGACGGCCGACGCCGAGCAGTATTTCAACAGCGCGATCTACGGTGACCCGGTCGAGGTGACCGGCAGCCGGATCGAGCTGTCCTACGCCGACGGCGACATCTGGGACTGGGCCGTGGACTGGGATACCTGGGTGTCGATGTCGGCGCTGCCGCCGGCCAACGGGTCCAAGCCGTCACCGGCATCGCTGCCGCGCAGTGCCCCGGCCACGCCCAAGGATGCGCCGACGCTCTCGGGCACCCCGACTACGAGCGTCCGACCCGGCGGCTAGCGGTAGCCTGATCGCGCGGCCGGATCACGATCTGGTCGACGTTGACGTGCGACGGCCGCGACGCCACGAACCCGATCACTTCGGCGATGTCGGCGGCCACCAACGGTGTCATCCCCTCGTAGACCGCGTCTGCGCGCTGCTGGTCGCCGCCGAAGCGCACCAGCGAGAACTCCGTTTCGACGGCGCCGGGCGCAATCTCGGTGAGCCGCACCGGTTTTCCCAGCAGCTCGCCGCGCAGCGTGCGGTGCAGCGCGCCCTGCGCGTGCTTGGCCGAGGTGTAGCCGGCGCCGCCGTCGTACACCTCGAACGCCGCGACCGAGGTGATCGTGACGATCAGGCCGTCGCCGGATGCGATCAGCTTGGGCAGCAGCGCGCGGGTCATTCGCAGCGTGCCGAGCACGTTGGTCTCCCACATCCAGCGCCAGTGCTCCAGGTCGGCCTCGGCCACCGGCTCCAGGCCCTTGGCCCCGCCGGCGTTGTTGACCAGCACGTCGACCCGGTCCAGCCCGGCGGCGAGCGCGTCCACCGCGGCGCAGTCGGTGACGTCTGCCACTGCCGCGGAGCCGCCGATCTCGGCGGCCAGCTTCTCGATCCGGTCGGCCCGGCGTGCCACCGCCACCACGTGAAAGCCTTGAGCCGCAAGGGTTCTCGCGGTCGCCTCGCCGATTCCGGCGCTGGCGCCGGTGACCACGGCGACGCGCTTCGAAGTCGTCATCGGGACCACTTTAATAACCGTGCTAAATTCCTGGTGTGTACTCCAGCGCTGTGTTCGGTCTGACGTCCGCGTGTCTGTTCGCGGACTGCGCATGTTGTCGCTGCGCACTTTGCCGCGCCTGACCGGCCTTGCAGAACCACCGAAGCCGGCGTGCGGCCAGGACCCGCCATCGGAACTCGGATAAGGACACACGCCCGTGCGCACCACCACTCTCAGTACCGTCACCAGCCACTCGCACAGCCGCAAGACCCCGCTGCGGGCCCGCCGCGTCGTGGCGCCGTCGCTGCACCTCTCCGACTCCGCCGCGGCGTCGGTGTTTCGGGCGGTGCGGCTGCGCGGCCCGATCGGCCGCGACGTCATCGCCCAAGCCACCTCGCTGAGCATCGCCACGGTCAATCGCCAGGTCATCGCGCTGCTCGACGCCGGTCTGCTGCGCGAACGCGCCGACCTCGCGGTTGCCGGCGCCATCGGGCGCCCGCGGGTGCCCGTCGAGGTCAACCACGAGCCGTTCCTGACGTTGGGCATCCACATCGGGGCGCGAACCACCAGCATCGTGGCCACCGACCTGTTGGGCCGCACGCTGGACGCCGTCGAGACCGCGACACCGCTGAACGGGCACACGTCAGCGCTGGCGTCGCTGGCCGACGGCGCCCGCCGCTACCTGCGGCGCTGGCACCGGCGGCGGCCGCTGTGGGCCGGGGTGGCGATCGGCGGGGCGGTCGACGGCGCCACCGGGCACGTCGACCATCCGCGGCTGGGCTGGCGCGACGCGCCGGTGGGCCCGGTGCTGGCCGAGGCGCTGGGACTGCCGGTGTCGGTGGCCTCGCACGTCGACGCGATGGCCGGGGCCGAGCTGCTGCTGGGCATGCGCCAGTTCGGGCCGAATTCGTCGACCAGCCTGTACGTCTACGCCCGCGAAACCGTGGGCTATGCGCTGATGATCGACGGGCGGGTGCACAGCCCGGCCAGCGGGCCGGGCACCATCGCCACCTTGCCCGCGACGTCCCAGCTGCTCGGCGGCTCCGGGCAACTGGAGTCCTCGGTCAGCGACGAGGCCGTGCTGGCCGCGGCCAGGCGGCTGGGTCTGCCGGCCGGTGTCCGGGTGCCGGGGCGGAACGGCTCGGGCATCACGGAGCTGATCAAGGCCGCGCGGGGCGGCAACCAGCAGGCCAAAGACCTGCTGGCCGAGCGGGCCCGGGTCCTCGGTGAAGCGGTCGCGTTGCTGCGTGACCTGCTCAACCCCGACGACCTGGTGGTCGGCGGGCAGGCGTTCACCGAATACCCCGAGGGCATGGCGCACGTCGAGGCGGCATTCGCCGCGCGCTCGGTGCTGCCGCGGCGGCAAATCCGGGTGACTGCGTTCGGTAACCGGGTGCAGGAGGCCGGGGCCGGCATCGTGTCGCTGGGCGGGCTGTATGCCGATCCGCTCGGTGCCATGCGGCGCGCACAGGGCCCGGTGTTGCCGGTCGCCGCAGCCGAATCGTCCGCCTGACGTGGCCCGTCGGGCGGTGCTGCAAAGATGGCGGTGTGCCACATAACGCGCTGCCCCGGCTGGACGTCTCCGAGCTCCGGGTGGCGGTGCTATCGGTGCACACCTCGCCGCTGGCCCAGCCGGGCACCGGGGACGCCGGCGGAATGAACGTCTACGTGCTGCAAAGCGCACTGCATCTGGCGCGCCGCGGCATTCAGGTCGAGATCTTCACCCGGGCCACCGCGTCCACCGATCCGCCCGTCGTGCCGGTGGCGCCCGGTGTGCTGGTGCGCAACGTGGTGGCCGGGCCGTTCGAGGGCCTGGACAAATACGACCTGCCCACCCAGCTGTGCGCGTTCGCCGCCGGGGTGCTGCGCGCCGAGGCCGCCCACGAGCCCGGCTACTACGACATCGTGCATTCGCACTACTGGCTGTCCGGGCAGGTCGGCTGGCTGGCCCGGGACCGCTGGGCGGTGCCGCTGGTGCACACCGCGCACACCCTGGCCGCGGTGAAGAATGCGGCGCTGGCCGACGGGGACGCTCCCGAGCCGCCGCTGCGCACGGTCGGCGAACAGCAGGTTGTCGACGAGGCGGACCGGCTGATCGTCAACACCGAAGAGGAAGCGGCACAACTGGTTTCGCTGCACAATGCCGATCCCGCGCGGATCGACGTCGCGCATCCCGGCGTGGACTTGGACGTGTTCCGGCCCGGGGACCGCCGCGCTGCCCGCGCCGCGCTGGGGTTGCCGCTCGACCAGCATGTGGTGGCCTTCGTCGGCCGGATCCAGCCGCTCAAGGCGCCCGACATTCTGCTGCGCGCCGCCGCGAAACTGCCGCGGGTACACATCGTGGTGGCCGGCGGGCCGTCGGGCAGCGGTCTTGCCGCCCCGGACGGGTTGGTTCGCCTGGCCGACGAATTGGGTATCAGCGACCGGGTGACGTTCCTGCCGCCGCAGTCCCGCGAGGACCTGGCCAGGCTGTTCCAGGCGGCCGATCTGGTCGGGGTGCCCAGCTATTCGGAGTCGTTCGGTTTGGTCGCGGTGGAGGCGCAAGCCTGCGGGACGCCGGTGGTGGCGGCCGCTGTCGGCGGGCTGCCGGTGGCGGTGCGCGACGGGGTCAGCGGCACCCTGGTGTCCGGGCACGACGTGGACAGGTGGGCCGACGCCATCGACAAGGTGCTGCGGCTCGACGGTGCCATGAGCCGCTCCGCGGTCGAGCATGCCGCGACGTTCTCGTGGGACAACACCGTCGACGCGCTGCTGGCCAGCTACCGCCGCGCGATCGGCGAGTTCGCTTCCCGTGGTCCGGTCCGCGAGTTGATGCGCGCATGACTGACGTGCAGAAGGTGATCGAGGACGCTCTCGAGGCCAGCAAGCTGACCTACTCGCGGCACGAGGGTGCGCACGGCGGCTCGCCCGGGGTGGTTGTGGAGCTGCCCGGCGAACGCAAACTCAAGACCAACACCATCCTGAGCATCGGCGAGCACTCGGTGCGCGTCGAGGCGTTCGTGTGCCGCAAGCCCGACGAAAACCACGAGGGCGTCTACCGGTTTCTGCTCAGGCGCAACCGCCGCCTCTACGGTGTCGCGTACACGCTCGACAATGTCGGCGACATTTATCTGGTGGGCCGGATGTCGCTGGCGTCGGTGAGCGCCGCCGAGGTCGACCGGGTGCTCGGGCAAGTGCTCGAGACGGTGGATTCGGACTTTAATACGTTGCTGGAGTTGGGTTTTCGCTCGTCGATCCAAAAGGAATGGGAATGGCGGGTCTCGCGCGGGGAGTCGCTGAAGAACCTGGAAGCCTTCGCCCACCTGATCGACGATGAAGAGTCGTGAGAAACTTTCCGGCATGGCAGAGACTTCCAGGCTGGTTCTGCTCCGCCACGGCGAGAGCGAATGGAACGCCCTCAACCTGTTCACCGGTTGGGTCGACGTCGACCTGACCGACAAGGGCCGTGCCGAGGCGGTCCGCAGCGGCGAGCTGATGGTCGGACACGACCTCCTGCCCGACGTGGTGTACACCTCGTTGCTGCGCCGGGCGATCACCACCGCCAATCTGGCGCTGGACGTCGCAGACCGGCACTGGATCCCGGTGCGGCGCAGCTGGCGGCTCAACGAGCGCCACTACGGTGCGCTGCAGGGCCTGGACAAGGCCGAGACCAAGGCCCGCTACGGCGACGAGCAGTTCATGGCGTGGCGGCGCAGCTACGACACGCCGCCGCCACCGATCGAGAAGGGCAGCCAGTTCAGCCAGGACACCGACCCGCGCTACGCCAACATCGGCGGCGGTCCGCTGACCGAATGCCTGGCCGACGTGGTGGTCCGGTTCCTGCCCTATTTCACCGACGTCATCGTGCCGGACCTGCGCAGTGGCAAGACCGTGCTGATCGCGGCGCACGGCAACTCGCTGCGTGCGCTGGTCAAATACCTCGACGGCATGTCCGACGAGGAGGTCGTCGGGCTCAACATCCCGACCGGGATCCCGCTTCGCTACGACCTGGACGACGACCTGCGGCCCACCGTCATCGGCGGCACCTACCTGGATCCGGAAGCCGCCGCCGCCGGAGCGGCCGCGGTGGCAAGCCAGGGCGCCAAGTAGCCCCGTCGAGTGGCCAGTTGTGACACGCGATGGTGCGAAAAGCGTGCAACAATTGGCCACCAGACGCGCGCATAGGGGCCCGGTTTGGCAAACAGCACATGAACAACGGTCGAATACCTGCGCCGCAGCGTGTGACATGTCCGATTTTGGCCTCTCGCTGCTGGGGCGAAGTTCATGTGGATTTGTAGGATTTTTATGTGACTGTGTTCTCGGCGCTGTCGCTGGCCGGGGTTTCGATTCTGTTGGCGTTGGCCACCGGGATTGCGATCGGCACCCGACTGGCGCCGCGCGTCGTCGAACGACGGCAGCGGGTGGCGGCCGAATGGGCCGGTATCACCGTCGCGCAGATGCTGCAGCGCATCGTCGCGCTGACCCCGCTGGGCACCGCCGTCGTGGACACCCACCGCGACGTGGTCTATCTCAACGACCGCGCCAGGGAACTGGGCCTGGTGCGGGATCGCCTGCTCGACGACGAGGCCTGGGATGCGGCGCGGCGGACGCTGGCCAGCGGTGAGGACGTCGAGTTCGACCTGCTGCCGGGTAAGCGCACCGCGCCGGACCGGTCCGACTTGTCGGTGCACGGGCAGGCGCGGCTGCTCAGCGAGGAGGACCGCCGCTTTGCGGTGGTGTTCGTCTACGACCAATCCGAGTACGCCCGCATGGAGGCGACGCGGCGCGACTTCGTCGCCAATGTCAGCCACGAACTCAAGACGCCGGTCGGTGCGATGGCTGTGCTGGCCGAGGCGCTGCTGTCCTGCGCAGACGACCCCGAGACGGTCCGCCGTTTCGGCGAGAAGGTGCTCGTCGAGGCCAACCGGCTCGGCGACATGATCGGCGAGCTGATAGAGCTGTCCCGGCTGCAGGGCGCCGAGCGGTTGCCCGATCTGGGTGCTGTGGACGTGGATACCGTTGTGTCCGAAGCGATTTCGCGTCACAAAGTGGCCGCGGACAACGCCGACATCGGGGTCCGCACCGACGAACCGAGCGGCCTGCGGGTCCTCGGGGACCAGGCCCTGCTGATCACCGCGCTGGCCAACCTGGTGTCGAACGCGATCGCCTACTCGCCGCGCGGATCGCTGGTGTCGATCAGCCGCCGCCGTCGCGGCAACAACGTCGAGATCGCCGTCACCGACCGGGGTATCGGTATTCCGCGCAAGGACCAGGAGCGCGTCTTCGAGCGGTTCTACCGCGGCGACAAGGCACGCTCGCGGGCCACCGGCGGCACCGGGCTGGGACTGGCGATTGTCAAGCACGTCGCGGCAAACCACAACGGCAGCATCGGATTGTGGAGCCAGCCGGGTACCGGGTCGACGTTCACGCTGTCCATCCCGGCCTATCAGGACACTGGTGAGCAACCGGACAAACCGCCGGAGCCCCAAATCCGGCCCAAGAAAGCACTTGCACACGTAAGAGAGGAAGAACTACGTCGATGACCAGTGTGCTGATCGTGGAAGACGAGGAGTCGCTGGCCGATCCGCTGGCGTTTCTGTTACGCAAGGAAGGCTTCGAGGCCACCGTGGTGACCGACGGACCGTCGGCGCTGGCCGAATTCGACCGTGCCGGTGCGGATATCGTGCTGCTGGACCTGATGCTGCCGGGCATGTCCGGCACCGACGTGTGCAAGCAGTTGCGCGCGCGCTCGAGCGTCCCGGTGATCATGGTGACCGCCCGCGACAGCGAAATCGACAAGGTAGTCGGCCTGGAGTTGGGCGCCGACGACTACGTGACCAAGCCGTATTCCGCGCGGGAGTTGATCGCTCGGATTCGGGCAGTACTGCGCCGCGGTGGCGACGACGACTCCGAGGTCGCCGACGGAGTGCTGGAATCCGGACCGGTGCGCATGGACGTCGAACGCCACGTGGTGTCGGTGAACGGTGAGCAGATCACGTTGCCGCTCAAGGAATTCGACCTGCTCGAGTACCTGATGCGTAACAGCGGCCGGGTGCTGACCCGCGGGCAGCTGATCGATCGGGTGTGGGGCGCCGACTACGTCGGCGACACCAAGACGCTCGACGTGCACGTCAAGCGGCTGCGCTCCAAGATCGAGGCCGACCCGGCCAACCCCGTGCACCTGGTCACGGTGCGCGGCCTGGGCTACAAACTCGAGGGCTAGTAAGTAGCGCGAACACTACGTCCGGGCCGGCAAAGTGCCGCCTTTGCCTTGTTGCAACCGCAATCCCGGATTGTGGGTGAACGGCACTCGCCCCGTGCCGGGAGTATGGCGGAACGCGTTGTGCCGGTAGCCCCATGCCTCGAACCCTCCGAGGGCGATAACGCGGTCGATGATCGGCAGTTTGACTGCCTGCACCGCGATCCGCAGGGCCGCCTTGGCGAACGCTGTCCGGATCGGCATAGCAGGAATGCCGGTGACTTCGCGTGCGCCGGGACGCATTTGGGATAGCGCCGCCCAGGTGACCACCCTCAAGAACGGGCTGGCGATCGCCATTGGCCATGCCGGGGTAAACGGTGGGTGCAAGAAAAAGTCGATCAACTCCTGCGCTGCCGGCGTGAGCGCCATCTTGTTGTTCTCGGCGTCGCGGACATAGGCTTCCACCTCTTCCGGCGTGCGTGGCAGCATCCCAGATGGGATGCCGAGCAACTCGCCGACGATGTTGTTCTCGGCGTAGAAGGCACGCTCGTCATCCTCGGTCAACTTCTTGCCGCTGAACGCCTTGTAGATGTCCCACAGGCACGGCCAGCCGGTGACGTAGGTGTAGATCAGGTACTCGAGCTCATTGGCGCGGTAGGCCTTGCCCGTGGTGGGTTCGACGCCGTTGACGTGCGAGTGCCGACGGAACAGATCCCGTCCGACTTTGTCGGCGGTCGCGGAGTCACCGAACACGGCGCCTACGAAGTAGGCGTTGCTTCGCTGGACCCGGCCCAGTGGATCGGAAGGGTAGCTGCTGTGCTGACTCACGCCCGCGGCGCCGACAGGGTCGAGCACCGCCACGATGGACCCCAGAATGCCGGCCATGGCCAAGATCGCCGGATTGGCCCACACCTCCCAACTGATTGAGCCGGGTCCGAAGTAGCCATCGTCGAGTCGCGGGGCTTCGGCTATCTCGACTGCGCGCCGTCCTCTCTTGCCGAAAAGCCGGACGATCATCGCGTCCGTACCCCTCACCGACGATGCCACGGCGACTCCACATACTCTGAGTAGGTAACGTACTCAGAGTACGGTACTGTTGGTTTCCATGGTTGTCCAGAGCCGGCGTGCTGCCTACACCGCCCAGACGCGCGAGATGCTGCTCACCGCCGCTGATGAGCTGTTCGTCAGTCACGGTTTCGACGGCGCCAGTGTCGATGACATCGCCGCCCGCGCATCGGTTACCAAGGGCGCCTTCTACCACCACTTTCCCGACAAGCGTTCGGTATTCGAACGCTTGTTTCGGGCGCGCATCACGCGGCTGGCAGCGGTCATCGAGGAGTCGGCTGAGCAAATCACCACCGGCGCCGCGCCCGGTTGGGCGGTCAGTCAACGGCTCATGGAGAACTACCTGACCACCATCGTCGACGATCGCGCCTATCGGGAACTGCTCAAACAAGCGCCCGCGGTGCTGACGAGCCGGCTCTATCGGCGCATCGACGAGGAACTGCTCATCCCGCCGCTACAGCGCCTACTTTCGGCGTTGCGCGATCGCGGGGAGTTGCACGATGTGCCGCTTGCAATGACCGCCAGCATGTTGATCAGTTGCCTGTGCGAGGCCGCCCTGCTCATCGCCGATGCGCCCGACCGCGAATTAGCCAAAGGTGACGCGCTGGTCGCCCTCACCCGATTGGCCTCCGGTCTCGTCAGGATCACACCGCCGCAGAAACATCGACCCTGACGGCCACGTCGGCAACGGATCATGTTGTGTATAAAGGTCGATAGCCGCGTCTCGTTGACATCGACTGTTGTCAACAGTAGCTTCGGGTGTGGGTAAATCATGGACGGCCAAGGGGATTCCCGCCTCGAAGGGCGCTTGCAGCTGGGGCCCGACTCGCTGATCTGGCGGTGGGCCGGAGACATGCGGATCGCGTTCGAAGGCGGCACCGCGGGCCTGTTGCAAACCATGCACCCGGCGATCGGGTACGCACTGATCGAGCACTCCAACTTCTTCGACGATCCCGTCGATCGGGTATTCCGTTCTCTGCCAGGAATTCTCGGCACCGTCTACAACGGCCCACAGGCGGAAACCACCGGCCGACAAGTCCGCGACTACCACCGCGACATCAAGGGCATCCAGCCGGACGGGACGCGCTACCACGCGCTCAATCCCGAGACCTACTGGTGGGCGCATGCCACTTTCCAGCGGATGGTGGAGCGTGTCGCCGAGTACTGGGATACCCACCGCCTCACCGAGACTGAGCGCGATCAGCTTTGCCGGGAAGGGTGCGAGTGGTATCGCCAGTACGGGATGACCGAATCCGTGCTCCCGCGCGACCGCGCCGAGTTCGACACCCAATGGGTCCACTACTGCGACGAGGTCCTGGAGCCCAACCCCGCCTCTGATTACCTGATCGAGTTCATCAACCGCACCGCGATCCCGGACATGAGCTCGTCGCCGTTTTTCCCCGCGCCGCCCGCGCTCAAGCCCATCGCCAACAGACTGCTTCCCGCTTGGCCGGTGCGTGCGCTGCTGGCGCCGCCGATGCGGCTGGTGATCTTCGGCGGACTGCCGGCCAGCGTGCGGGAGCGATTCCAAATCTCTTGGACGACCTACGATCAACGCGCCTACACCGCGGTGCGTGCGTCGATCCGCGCGGCGTGGCCGTATGTTCCGGCATCGCTGAAGTGGCATTACACCGCTCGCAAGGGTTGGCTGCGCGAAACAGGAAAACTACCGAGGCGGTTCTAGATATCGCCTTAACGGATTGGGCAGCCCGCGGGCGTGTTCGGTGTTTGGTCGTGATGCTTGAACGGCGAGCCGTTGACTCCCGCGCGCTTGGCGACAATCTTGGTCAACTGCACGCCGGCAAGCTCCCAGGGATCGCCAAATGCCGAGCGAGTAGCCATCCTGATCCGCCGACCGGGGATCCGGTCCGTCACCATCCGGGACTTGACCGCCGCATGAACTGCCAGCCCGGTCAACATTTTCCACGGCTGCAACGGCACATCGCGGTATGGCGTGGCGGCTACCAATGCCCGGGCCAGCGCATCGCCGCTGTAATACGCGACGGCGCCGATTGCTGGCGAAACAGCTGACCGCGCAAGCATTCCGGCTATTCCGGGAACCCGAGCGAGGTTGTCGGAAGCGGCGCCCGCCATCTGGGCGGTCCAATCGGTCGGGCCGCCGGCAGTGGAAGTCGCATACTGGGCCAGCATGATTCCGTCTTCGGCGTTGGTCGGGATAATCTCCGGCGCAACGCCGAACACGTAGGCGATGTAGGACCAATACAGCATCGCCGCGTCCATGTCCGCGCGCGACTTCGTCCGGCCGTGATTGTGATCGGTGAGCATCGGCAATAACGCGAACGTGACGGCCGCACCCATCGTCAGACTGGTCGAGATCGGGTTGCCGTGAACGTCGAAATGCTCATCGCCCCAGGAACTCCGGAGTCCGATCCGTACTTGAGAGTGCATCAGCCGCACCCGCACGGTGTTCTTGAATTCGTCGCCGAAACGATCCAGAAAGCCCGGTTTGGTTGCGTCGAAAAACCATTGCACCGTTTCGACATTGCGCACCGTGAATCGATTGACGAACCGGCCGGTTGCCCCGACCGCCGAAGACACCTCAGCGCCGACGAAGGTGCCGATCGCGTCCTGGATCACCATGCCGACCTTGCCGGCCAGGGAACAGTCGATCCATAGCCGCCGGCCTCGTTCCCATACTCGCGGATCGTGCCACGCCGGTGGATTGTCCAGGCTGGCAAAGAGATCCACCAACTCTTGCGGTGGATCATCCAGTGCATCGATACCGTGTTCAAGCGCTTGGTCGAGCAGTCGGCGTCCATGTTTCGCGCCGATCTCGCGAAACTTCATGGCCACCGCGTCCATCAGGCGGTCGCCTTGCCAGTAATGGTCGATGAACAACGCCAGCAGCCGGGACTGGCGCTCCGATAGCGACGTCGGTTTGAACGCGTCGAATACCGGCAAGGCACTCCACGCCGGGTCGGGTTGTAACCGCGGGGGCGCCGGCCGCAACGGTATCCCCGGTTGGTAGTAGTAGTCGTAGCGGTGTCGCCCGGGCGCCACAGTCGTGGCTGGGGTCGCTGCCTTGGTCATCGCGAAGTCCTTCCGGGCATTGGTGACCCGCGTCACAAATCCACGATAAAGCTGAGCAGAACTCACTTACAATTCAGTTTTGTCAGGGCTCGCGGCTCCAGCCTGGAGGACCATATGACGACGTCAAAGAGGAAAGATCCGATACAGAAGCGGGCCCAGGAAACGATTGTGCGGCTCCTTGACGCCACGGCTCAGCTTCTTGACGGAATCGGTTATCACCAGTTGTCGACCAACCAGATCGCCGAGCAGGCCCATGTGAGCATCGGAACGGTCTACCGCTACTTCAACGACAAGAGTGACATCATCTCGGCACTGCGGGCGCGGGCAGAAGGCGACATCATGCACCGACTCATCGACGGGCTCGCCGCGGCATCGGCAATGGAGGCTGCGGCCGCGGGGCGACACGTGGTGACCACGCTCGTCGAGGCGCTCGAACGCCATCGCGGCGTGATCACCGCGATTGTCAACGACCTGCCGATGGGCATCCAAAGCAACGTTCTGCCGACGATCGAGCAGCAGCTGTACCACATCGCTCGGCTCGCCTTGTTGCAGCGCTATCCGCAGCTGTCGGCACGCGATACCGACGAAATACTTTATCTCGGAATGGGAATCGTGCTACACACCGCGCTGCGGATTGCGATCGGACGGCCGCCGCATCTCGATCGCGAGTCGTTGATCGGCCGGACCGCGGCGTTGGTGAGCGCGGCGTCGAGTGTGGTCGGCGACACGGCGCCGACATCGGTAATCGCGCCGAACTGACAAATCTGTCGGACGCATAAGCGACGACGGTGTTCGCCGCCGGGACACCTTGACATTCCTATTACAGCCGGTACACGATACCGACAGTAATGCAGACTGACGTGTCACACAGGTAATTGTCAGCACTGCCGGGACGGAGCATCGGGATGGACTCAGCATTGACGACGGTCGGGCGGCCGGCCGAGGCGACACCTGAAGCCCCGAGCCCGCGCATGGTCCGTAACGGTGCCGTTGAGATCGCCATCTATGAGCAGGGCAATCGCGCGGGTGAGACGTTGTTGCTGCTGCACGGCTGGCCAGACTCGCACCACATGTGGGACGGCGTGACGCCGCTGTTGACCGAGCGATTTCACGTGGTGACCGTCGACAACCGCGGTCACGGCAACTCGACCAATCCGAGGAGCTACCGAGAATTCACGTTGGATGCCCTGGCCAGTGACTACCTCGCGGTGATCGACGCCGTCAGTCCCGACAAACCCGTCCATGTGCTCGCCCACGACTGGGGCAGCGTCGCGATGTGGGAATTGGTATGCGACAGTTCCGCGCAACACCGGATCGCCTCCTTCACCTCGGTGGCAGGTCCGAACGTGGCGCATCTGTTGATGTGGGCGCGCAACCGGTTGAAGCGGCCGACGCCGAAGAATTTGGGATTGGTGCTGGCACAGGCGGGGTCGCTCAGCTACATGCTCTTCCTCATGCTGCCGTGGCTTCCCAAGGTCACGCTCCGCCTGGTGGCGAAGCGGGATCGGTGGCGCGCCTGGCTGCATCGAGCCGAGGGCGCCAGTACGGACCAGATTCACCTTGGGCCGACATTCGACAAGGACATCGGCAACGGGCTCCGGATCTATCGCGCCAATTTGTTCTCCCAGTGGAAGCTTCGGGAACGCTTCACCCAGGTCCCGGTTCAAGTGATCGTTGGAACGCGCGATCCGGCGGTTCGCCGGGGAAGCTTTGCCGACGAACCGAATTGGGCGCCGACGGTGTGGCAGCGCGTGGTCACGGGTGGGCACTGGCTGGCGTTCTCCCATCCGGAGTTGCTCGCCACCGCCACTGTCGAACTGATCGATGCGACCTCGGGCCTGCCTCCGGCAAGGGGTTTGCGTCGCGCCGAGATGGGAAGGCAGCGGCTGCCATTCGAGGATCAGCTTGTGGTGATCACCGGTGCGGGCAGCGGGATCGGCCAAGCGACCGCGCTGGCGTTTGCGCGGGAAGGTGCCGAGATCGTGCTCTCCGATATCAATCTGTCGTCGGCGAAAGAGACAGCCGCACTGATCGCCGAGAAGGGCGGCACCGCGCACGCCTATCGTCTCGATGTCTCCGACGAGGACACCGTCACGGCACATGCCGACGAGGTCCTTTCCGCGCACGGTGTGCCGGATGTACTGGTCAACAACGCCGGCGTCGGTCAGGCCGGCCGGTTTTTGGCCACCCCCTCTGCGGATTTTCGCCGGGTGCTTGAGGTCAATCTGTATGGAGTGGTCAACGGATGTCGCGCGTTCGGGCCGAGCATGGCACGCCGCGGCCTGGGTGGACACATCGTCAACGTGTCGAGCATGGCTGCGTACTCGCCGCAACAAGGCCTAAGCGCCTATGCGACAAGCAAGTCTGGGGTGTTCATGTTCTCCGACTGCCTGCGCGCCGAGCTCGCCTCGGCGGGTATCGGTGTCAGCACCATCTGCCCGGGTGTGGTGCACACCAACATCGTTCGCAACACGGTCGTGTCCGGACTGTCCGACGAGCAGGCCGCAAGAAAGGTCGCGATGGTCGACCGCGCCTACCGGTTGCGCCATTACAGCGCCGACAAAGTCGCCAAACGGATCGTCAAGGCCGTCAAGACGAGCAAGCAGGTGGTCCCGGTGACACCGGAGGCGCGTATCGCCTACTACGTCAACAGGCTGGCCCCGGCGGTCGGGCGCCTGAGCGCCAAATCGGTTGCGCTCGCCCGATGACCGGAAAAGCCAGGGATAGGAGAGCCGTGGTTACAGTTCCGCGTCACATCCAGGACGAATCGGCCGGTGACCGGCTACGTCGCTGGGCCGACGAGTGGCGGCAGATGGCGGGCGTGGCGCTGGCGCGCTCGGAGGGTCCCAAGACCGGCCAGATCTACGACATCGTCGGTACCCAGAATCTGTTCGGTGAGGAATCGCTGTTCATCAACTTCGGGTACTGGCGAAACAAGCCCACAACGCTGGACGAGGCAAGCCGAGACCTCGCGCGACTCGTCGCGCAGAGCGCCGAGTTCAAGTCGTCGGACGTCATTGTCGACTGTGGCCCAGGCTATGGCGACCAAGACATCTTGTGGATCAACGAGTTTGGGCCCAAACACATCACCGGGGTAAACCTGGCGACCGAACAGATCAGCATCGCCACCCGTCGGGTGGCCGAAGCCGGGTTGTCCCACAGGATCGACTACGTCAACGCGTCAGCCACCGATCTGCCGCTGGACGACAGATCGTGCACGAAGGTGGTGGCGCTCGAATCCGCCTTTCACTTCCCGTCGCGCGTCGATTTCTTCACCGAAGCGCTGCGGGTGCTCAAACCCGGCGGTCGATTGGTCACCGCCGACATTGTCCCCAAACGTACCGTTCTCAATGCATGGGCACGCAGCGAGGTCGCGCGGCGCGGCTGGCGAAAGGCGTCGCGACGCGCTGTGCGGGGCGCGGTAGATCTCGCCGGATACCGAGACTTGCTGCTCGACGTCGGATTTGCCGAGGCGGTAACGCGGTCGATCACCGACGACGTCTACCTACCGCTAGCGAAATTCCTGCGCAACCGCCTCAGCGATCCCGACATGCGGCATGTGAATCCGGTTATCCGATATTCTTTTACGCCGCTGGGGTTTCGGCTAACGACACTGCAGTCGGATTACATCGTGGCCGTCGCGCAGAAAGCCAAGAAGCGATGACGTTCACCGCACAACAGGGGGCCACAGCACGCACGCTGGAGCTGTTGGAACCGCAGCAGCTGGCGCGGATCCGCGGCGCGCGCAACGGCTATTACGACCTACTCGGTGACACGGGACCGCAGGTACGCAGCATCCCTCAGCGCCTCATGCGCACGAGGATATATTCCGCCGGTTACCAGATCGGCCGGCCGATCGGTCTCAAGTTGGCGGGCGGCCCTAAGGCACCCGGGCGTGAGGAAGATCGACGGCGAATGTCAAGCTGGCTCGGACTCAAGTCAGGCTCGGTCGTTCTCGACATCGGTTGCGGTCCTGGCAACTTCACCGGGTGGTTCGGCGACCAAGTAGTCCCGGCGGGCCTCGCCGTCGGACTGGACGCATCGCACGCGATGCTGCGACGTGCCGTCGTCGATAACTCCGGTCCGTGCGTCGCGTACGTACGCGGTGATGCCGAGCACTTGCCATTCGCTGACGGCGTGGCCGATGCGGCGAGCTGCCTTGCCGCACTGTACCTGATCAACGACCCGTTCCAGGCGATCCGCGAACTTGCCCGCGTACTCAAACCCGGTGGGCGCGTGGTGATTCTGACCAGCCTCTTGCCTGGTCGACGCCGAAACGCAGTTGGTGGCGCCGTACTGAATGCCGTCAGCGGTGTCCGCTGGTTCGGCCGCGAGGAGGTCACCGGATTTCTCGGTGATAGTGGATTCACCGGCATTGAACAGCACATCGCCGGTCTTTCGCAGACCATTGTCGCAACTAAGGGGATGTGCTGATTCCGATGGCGTGGCAACCAAGTCAGATCCCTGATCAATCCGGACGAACCTTTGTCGTGACCGGCGCGAACGGCGGCTTGGGCGAAATCACTACACGCGTGCTCGCCGGCAACGGTGCAGCCGTGGTGATGGCCTGCCGCAACACCGAGAAAGCAAAGGCCGTCGCCGAGGCGATCGACGGGAACGTGCGCGTCGTCGAATTGGACTTGGCCGACCTTGACTCGATACACGAATTTGCGTCGCTGCAAGGACCATTCGATGTCCTGATCAACAACGCGGGGCTGATGAACATACCGTTCACCCGGACAAAGGACGGCTTCGAAACGCAGTTCGGAGTCAACCATCTGGGTCATTTCGCGCTAACCGGTTTGCTCCTCGACAAAATCGGGGACCGGGTGGTGACGCTTTCCAGCATCGCCCACCGACAGACGCCCAAGTTGTGGATCGACGACCTCAACTACCAACGGCGGCGCTATCAGCGCAATTTGGCTTACGCGCAATCGAAGCTGGCGAATCTGATGTTTGCCCGTGAGCTCCAGCGCCGGCTGACCGAGGCTGGATCGCCCAAGGGGTCCTTCGCAGTGCATCCCGGAGTGTCAGGCACCGACTTGTTCACCAAGACCGAGACGGTGCTGGACCTGGTCGCCAAGCAGGGAGCACGGCTGGTGGGTCATCCCCCCGCGCAGGCCGCGCATTCGACACTGTTCGCGGCGACGACACCGGACGCGGATCCGCAGATCTACTGGGGTCCAACACGACTGATGCAGACAAGGGGCCCGGTGCGGCCGTCGCCGTCGAGCAGGCTGTCGCGGGATCAAACGCTGTGGCGCCGGTTGTGGGAAGAGTCCGAAAAAATGACCGGCGTTACCTTTGACCTGTAGAGCGGTTACTGCACGCGGCCCGGACTGCAAATGGGAGGGTTGCCGCCTTCGGGGGGCGAACAGATCGCGACGCGCTCGGCGTGGGGCCAGATCGCCTTCGCGGCCGGAGAATTACAGAAGGTGGTCTCGGCCTCGGGGACCGGCAGCTGACCGGACCCTGGGTAGTTGGGGCCGGCGAGCATGTCGACCATCCCAAGCCCCTGCTCCTTGTGCATTCGGCAACTCGCTGTCAACACCCGGTTCGTGCCGGGCTCTAGCTGCTCGGCTTCGATGGTCACGACGGTCACCAGCGAGTAGCCGGCGGCGGTTGGCAGGTAGAACCAGAGATCGCGGCTGATGAGTGCACCACCGTTCACCACGAGGTAGCCGTCACCGCTGGGATAGACCGCCTGTCCCTCCATTTGGGTGCGTTCGAAATGCAGGCGCTCGCCATCTGCTCGCCACACCGAGAATCGGGTATTCGGGCTGCCGTTGTAGGGATGTTGGGCCATCGGGATGATCAGTTCGTCAAGGCCGTCCCAGTCGAGGTCCTGCAAGCCGACGGGGCTCGGACTCGACGGTTCTATCAGCTCGTTGATGGTTTGGACGACCTCGCCCGACGGGGTGGTCGCGATGACCTTCACTGCCAAAGGCCCGGGCGCCTCGGGCAGGTTGAAGTACCGGACGTCGAAGTCCAAGCTTTTGCGATCGCCAGAGTGCAGGCGGCAATCCTGGTGGGCCAACTGGGTTTTGGGATTGATCACGGTGGCAGTCTGCGAGCACGCGGGCAAGGCTTTGTCCGCGGCGGCGGGCGGACACAGCACCGCTGCGGCGATGATCACAGCCATGCTGGCGACGGCTATCGCGCGGCGCACATTACCTCCCCGGCGGCGAGGGCTGGCCGGGCGCAGGCGCGGGCGCTGGCTGAGGAATCTGATCCGTGTTCGGTGGGTGGCTGCCGGTCTTGGGGCCGATGTCGGAGACCTGCCAGGTGTCGCCGACCTTGTTGACGGTGATCTGCAGTGCGATGAGCGACACCTTAGGCTCCGGGTGCTGCAGGTTGCGGGTGGTCTGCGCAGCCGTCACGACCACCTGGTACATGCCGCCGGGCTGGGCAACGGATTCGGCAGCCAGCACCTCACCGCTCGACGTGACCTGCGCCTGCAGCATGACGCCCTTGAGCAGGTCCGCGGCGTTGGTGTACTTGTCCTTCAGCGGCTGGGATACGCCGCCCTGCACCGATCGGAAAAAGGCGTCGGGGTCGTCGAAGGTGTACGTGAGAGACTTCTTCGCGTAGTCCTTCGCGACCTGTGCCGCGGCGTTGCGGTCGGCTTCGGCCCGACGCATCGCGGCGAGATCGTCGGCGACGCCTTGGTACTTGAAGAACCCGAACACCCCGCCGCCGATCATCGCCGCCGCCAACACGGCCGACACCCAGAGCCACGGGGTGCGTGGCCGCCGCCAGCGCACTTTGGACAGAGCGCGCGATCGCTTTTCGGTCCGTGCAGTGTCGTCGGCGGACTTGTCGGTGTCGTCGCCATTCGCCGCCGGCTTAGCGGGGGCCTCGTCCGAAGCCTCGCCGTCCGTGACCATGTCGGTCACCGTATTGATCGTGTCTTCGGTCATGCTCATCCTCCATCATTGCGCTGCTGCTGTTCTGGCACGTTTACTTGGACGCGCACACTGCCGGTGTCGTTGAAGGTCGACTCCCAAAGGTCTACCCAGTACCCGGCGTGGAATTTGTAGTCGTGCACAGGTTCCGAAACTCGTTGCAGTGACTCGAAGATCACACTGAAGGAAGGGGCGAGCATGTCGAAATATTGAGCGAGCTTCGCGACGAGCACATTCGCTGTATCACCGGGGCCGAAGACGTTTTCACCGACATGCGAGAAGTGGTCGAACGATTGGATCAGCCGGGTGAATGCCGGCACGGCGTCGGGCAGCACCTTGCCGGTTGAACTCAACGCCTCGCCGAGCCCTATTTCACTCCACCCGGACGTCAGCCTTGAGATGTTGCCGACGAGCGCTGCCAGCAATTGCTTGTTTTCACTCACATATTTGGCGATCGAACTGGCGGTGGTGCTCAGCACATCTAGGGCGGCGTCGTCGCCGGTCAACGCCTGGGCGACGTTGGTGACGATGGTGTGCACGTCGGCCGGGTTCACGACCGAGAGCAGCGCGTTGAACCGGGCGAGCAATTCACTGACTGTGACCGTCGGGGCGACCCGGTCGGCGGGAATCACCGAGCCGTCGGTGAGGTAGGGCGGCGCAATGACTTTCGGCTTGAAGTCGACGTACTGCTCGCCGGCGACCGAGAGGGGTTCCACGCTGATCGTGGCGTCGGCGGGGACTGGATAGGCGCCGTCGAGGTCTAGGGAAGCGGCCAGCCCGGTGGGGGTGGCTTGAATACCGGTCACCCGGCCTACTCTGATCCCGCGCATCGTCACCTGCGATGTCGGCAGCAGCCCGCCCGAGTCGTGCAGCATGAGCGTGACGTGGGTGAAGTGTTTGGTCGGCCCGGCATGAAGCACGCCGAACGACATATAGCCGGCGCCGAGCACCGTCATGATCGCCAGGATGGCGATGGTGAGGGGCGCGTTGGCCTTGATCATGGCAACAGTCCCATCGACCGCAGTACGTCGATTGCTTGGAAGGCCCCGACCCCCGAACCGGTTTCGGGCACCGGCATGCCCGTGTTGGCTGTGGGTGGATGTACTTCGGAGACAATGTATTTCGGCTCCTCCCCGGGTGCGTGCGGGGTCCACGGGTTGAACTTGTCGAAGTACGGGTTGAGCTTGTCGCGGATCAGCCTGACCAGCTTGTCGCCCATCACCGGCCCGGTCATGTCCATGTTGAAGAACGACTCGGTCATTGGGGTGAGGTAGGAGAGCAGCTCGATGATGTCGGGCGTGTAGGGGGTGACCAACCGATCCGCAGAGCGGCCGAGGTCCTGGGCGTCGTCGATCAGCGCGAGAATGTTCAGGGTCACGCTTTCCAGCCCGGCGAGCTTGGGCGGTCCCTCGTTGACCAGCCGGTCGAAGGTGCCTGTATTGGCCGCCAAGCTGTTGCTGACGTTCTCTGCGTCGGTGACGAGTTGGTCGAGGATGGCCTGGTTGGCTGCCAGGTCGTTGAGCACGCCGCCCAGCTTGTCCTTGATCTTGTTCACCTCGGTGGGGTCTTTGGGGAACGCATTGTTGAAGTGGATCACGGCCTGTTGCAGCGTGCTGATCGTGCCGCCGCCCAACAGGTTCGACACGGACCGCAAGACATCTTCGACATTGGAAACCGGGACGGTGTTGCGCAGCGGAATCGTGTCGCCGTCGCGCAGCCACGCCGGCGCCGGACGCTCCGGCGGCAGCAGCGCGATGTAGATGTCGCCGAGTACGGTAGCTTGGCGGAGCTCGGCGCGGGTGTTCTGCGGCAGCTGCACATCACCGGAGATGTCGACGTAGGCCACCGCCGTGTTGCCGGCGAGCTGCACCCGGTCAAGGACGCCGACCTGGACTCCGCCGGAGTCGACTTTGGTTCTGGCGGGCACATTCAACACGCTCGAGAATTCGATCTTGATCGTGTACTTGTGGCCTGGCACATAGGATCCGGGCACCGGCAGCCGGGTGGGGTCGAGCGAACATGCCGTGGCCATGCTGATGGTAAGAGCGCCGAGCAGCGCGGCGAGGGTGCGTAGCCATCGCCTGCTCATGGCAGCCCGGCGCCCAGGATGAGGTCGGCCAAACCGAGGCTGGCCGGGTTGGAGGCGGTCCCGGGTGCGCAGGCGGCCGCGCTACCCGGGGTGTTTCGCTGTCGCAGCACCGCGCAGATGTCGTTGGCCTGCTGCGGTGAAACATCCACCTGCCCAGGGGTGTACGTTACATTCTGGTTGGCCCAGGCCGGATGGTAGACGCTTCCCAGCCAATCGGTGTAGGGCTGCACGCCGTTGATGACGCCCGCGATGTTTTGCGAGTAGGCGCCCAAGTTCGCTCCCACCCAGGGGATGATCTTGTCGGTGAGGTTGAGATAGACGCGCGGCGCGAAGCGATTCAGCGCGTCCACCAAGATCGGCAGGAGGTGCACGACATGTTCCAGAGCCGAGGCGAAGTTGTCCGACAGCCCCTCGATCAGTTTCGCGGTGTCGGGCAAGGTCTGGATCAGGGTGGCGAAGCTGTCCCAATTCTTCTGCTCCAAAAAGAGCGACGTGAGGGCCTCGCTGTTGGCGAACAGCTGGCGGAACGCGGTGTCGGACTTGGCGGGGTCGCCCACCATGGCGGCCAAATCCCGTAGCGTCTGGTTCAGTTCGGGACCGGTGCCGGCCAGCGAGCGGCTGGCCGCCTTGAGGCTGTCGTTAAGGGCTTGCACACCCGGCGCCGCAGACGGGTCCTGGCCTTGTCCGGGTCCCAAGATCGCATCGGCGAGTTTGCCGAGCGCAGAGAAGGTTTCGCCGACACCGATAGGGGTTTTGGTCGATCGCAGGTTGATGCACTGGGGGCCGGTGAACTTCGGCCCGCCCGCATAGGGTTTGGTGAGTTCGATGTTGCGGTCGGTCACGATCGACTGCGAGTAGGTGACGGCCCCGACATCGGCTGGCAGGTCGAGATCGGTGGGCACGCTGAAGTCAACCCGGACGTGATCGGCCATGTTGGTCACCGCGGTCACCTTGCCGATCTCGATGCCCAGCAGCGCCACCTTGTTGCCCGGATAAAGCCCGACCGCATCGGTGAATTCGGCGCACATCGCCCTGGTTTTGGCAAGTTTGGGCACCACGATTTTTGCGCCGACGACAGCGGCCGCTGCGATCGCGGCCACCACGGCCAGGGCCAAGACCATCGCTACCCGGGAGCTCAGCCGGCGGCGGATCGCGGAGATTCCGGTCATATCAGCAGTGCCTCATGATGCTGGGCAGACACAGGTCCTGTCCCGGCATGAGCCGGTCCTGCTGGTCGATAGCGACGCCGTTGCCGCTCAGCATCGGCACCAGGACATGCATCAGCTGGTCGTAGCCCGCGGCCGCCTTGGCCAGGCGCTCGGGGGCGGGGTCGGCGAACAAGGTATCCAAGATGTCGTCGATCGCGTTGACCCACGGCGCAATCTCGCGGCCGTAGAACGTGATCGCGCGGTCGACGATGCGGGCCAGTTCGTCGAGCACGGTGAAGTACTCGACGATGTCGACGGCCTTCGAGGTATACAGCTGCCCGAGATGCGCGAGTTGTTCGACCACCGACAGGAACTCTTTGCGTCTGGTGATCAGCGCCCGCATAGAGTTGTTGGTGAAATCCAGGCCGCGATAGAAGTCGGCGGTGACCTGGCTGAGCGATCGGGTCAGCACATGGGCGGATTCGATGACGTCGCGCAGCGCGTCGGGGTACTTGTTGGCGGCGTTGGCGACCTCGGTGAAGGTGTCGTGGATGACCTGGCCGTTGACCTGCTCGACGAGCGGGGTCGCCGCCTGCAGTATGTCGTTGATCTCATACGGCGTTGTGGTGCGCTCCGGAGGAATCACCTTGCGGCCCAACGGCAAAGCGCCCTTAGGATCGAGGGCCATGTAGTGCCCGCCCAGCGGAGTCAGGAGCTTGACCTCCAGTGTGGATTCGGAACCGACGGCCACTGATCGCTTGACGTCGAATTTCATTTCGACGACAGTCCCGTCCAGCCGGACACTGGTGACTTTGCCGACCTTGACACCGGCGATCCGCACTTCGTCGCCTGCGCGGACCCCGGCCGCAGTGGCGAGATGTGCGCTGTAACTGGTCTGCCCGGTCGGGTTCAGGTAGGCGAAGGCGCTGGCTGCCAGTGCGCTGACGATGACGACGACGCCGACGATGCCGCGCCGGCGACTGCGGGCTGCCGCGGTGCGCTCGTCGAGCACACCGCGCCGCCGCTTGCGAAACTCCATTATTTGCACACCACCAGATTCTGATTCTCGAACGACACCTGCCCGACGCCCGGCAACTCGACTTCGCCGTGAGAGCAGGTCAAATCCCTTGCCGGGTAGCGGTCTTGGATCGCCGCATGATCGGGAGTGTGCGGCAAATACGGTTGGCCGGTCGCGGGATCCTCTTCGACAAGCGAGTCTCGCAGCCCTTGGAGCAGAGCCGGCACCACGGACAGCCCCGCGATGGCCCACGCGAGCTGCGGCGAGGTCCGCGTCGCAAAGTCGTAGAACGGAGTCGTCGTTCCGTCGAAGATGCGTTCGGCATATTGCAGGATGTGCACGAGGCTTCGAAAAGCCGGCAGCTCCACGTCGATCGAAGCCCGAAAGGCCTCGGCGCGCGAGTTGAACTTGCCCAGCACGCCGTTGAGCGTGTCGATGAAGTGGAACAGCTGCGCCGACTTTCCGCCCAGGTCGCGGGAAATCTCGGACAGATTGCGGATCAACAGGGTCACGGCCGCCTGGCGGTTCACCGCGACCCCGGAGATGGTGTCGAGGTCATGCAGAACCGCCCCGATCCCGGTTTCGTCGCCCTGAATCACCCGCAGCAGGTTTTCCCCGAACTGGTTGAACTGGGCGGGATCCAGTGTCTGAAAGACCGGCCGAAACCCGTTGAACAGCTTGGCCACATCGAACGACGGGATGGTCTGCTCGAGCGGGATCGTCGCACCCGCGGCCAACCGCGCGCCAGGCCGGGCCGGTTGAACGAGTTCCACATAGCGCTGGCCCAGCAGGTTCTGATAACGCACCGCGGCGACGGTGTTCTGATACACCGGGTGATCGTCGAGCGCGGTGAAGTCGACCTTGGCGATGCGCCCATCGAGCCGGACCGCCTCGACCTTGCCGACTTGCACACCGGAGATGCGAACGTCGTCGCCGGTGAACAACCCTGACACGTCGGAAAAGGCCGCTGTGTAGCGCGACACCATCCCGCGCACAGGGCTGCGCAACGCGGTCACCACGATCGTCGCGCACACCGCGGCGATCACCGTAAAGACGGTCAGCCACAGCACCGCTTTGGAGACCCCCCTCACTGGCCACCCCCCGGGGGCAGCGAGGCCGGCTCGGAGGGCAGCGCAGCGGCCAATCCCGGCATCGTGTTCATGATGACCTCGGTTCGCATCTGAACCTGACCGTCGATCACCGGAAACGCGGTGCTGATCCGGTCGAACAAACCCGGGAGCCGGTCATACGCCGGAAACCAGCTGCCGACGAAAAACGTCAGTGGGATTGCCAAGTTCAGCGTCGCGGCCACCGCTGGGATGAGCCAGTAGTTGTTGTCCACGATCAGCTGGCCGGCATCGATGATCAGCCCACCGGTCTCGGTCAAGACCCGATTCGTGCGGTCGACTCCGGCGGGCTCGGCCAAAAACGCCAACCCGTCGAGCAGGTTGTTCATCAGCCCGAAAAGCGGGATGAAGTCGTTGGCGCCGTTGGCAACCGAAGCCACCATCGACAGCGACTGCGAGAACGGCACCCTCTGGGCGTCGGCCAGGATCTTCGCGAGGTCGAACGCGGACCTGACCACCGGCTCGACCAGGTCGGCGCGTTGACCCAGAACTTTGACAATGTGACTGAACTGGGGAGCGTCCAGGATCTCGCTGAGCTTCTGGGTCTGGCGCAGCATCCCGGTGATGGAGACAGCCTCAGTGCCGGCGGGCATCACCAGCGTCTGGTTCGCGCGCAGCGGGCCGCCTTTGCCGTCGCTGACGAGTTCGACCACGGCGCTGCCGAAGACGTTCGACGACGAGAACTTAGCTTTGGTGTCGGCGGTCAGGGCTTTGGCTTGGCGCGGGTCCAGCAGCACCGTCATCTTCTGTTTGTTGTATCCGACGGACTGCAGTGCCTTCACCGATCCAATGGCCAGGCCGTGGAACTTCACCTCGGCGCCGGGCGCCAGGCCCTCGCCAATGGTGTCGGCCACCACCGTCAGCGGAAATGTGTCGTCGTACTTGCCGGTGGCCAGTTGCTGCAGGACCAGAGCGAGGACGCCCAGCACCGCGGCGACGAGTACGCCGCGGATGCGCAACTTCAAGGAACTGGGGCCGCGCCCCGCCTGGTCTGAATACCTCGGCATGCCCTACCCCGATATCCGCACGCCAGAGTTGTTGCCCCAGAACAGCAATGTCAGCACCATGTCGGCGACCACCACGGTGATGATGCTGGCGCGGATCGCCCGTCCGGAGGCCCGTCCGACACCCTCGGGGCCGCCGCCGGCGTAGTAGCCCTGATAGCCGTGGATGGCGATGATCACGGTGACGAAGATGACCGCCTTGATCAGTGAGAACGCCACGTCGGACGGTTGGATGAACGAGTCGAAGTAGTGGTGGTAGGTGCCCGACGACTGGCCGTGGATCACGTTGACCACCACCGCGCAGGACACGTAGCTCAGCACCAGTGTCAGCACGTACAGCGGAACAATCGTCATCATCCCGGCGATGACGCGGGTGGTCACCACGAACGGGATCGACTGGATGCCTTGAGCTTCCAGCGCGTCGATTTCCTCGGAGATCCGCATTGCGCCGATTTCGGCGGTCATCCGGGTGCCTGCCTGGGCGGCGAAGCCGATCGCGGCGATCATCGGCGCCATCTCGCGAGTGTTCGCATACGCCGAGACGAACCCGGTCAGCGGGCCCATCCCGACCATGTCCAGGGCCGCATACCCTTCCACGCCCACCGATCCGCCGACCGCGGCGCCGAGAAACACCAGAACCCCGATGGTGCCGCCCCCGACGATCAGTGACCCGTTGCCCCAGACCATGTCGACCAACAAGGCGCCTGTCTGCCGCCGGTACCGGCTAATCGTCCGGGGAATCGCTCCAAGCACCTGGAACAGGAAAGTGGCTTGGTGGCCAAGGGTTTCGGCTATTCCGGCACCTGTACCGACGACCCACCACGGGCCACGCGCTGCCCAACCCAAGCCGTGGGGGAGATGCCGTGAAGGGGTCGCCATCAGCCGACCTTCGTCGGCATGAACATGGTGACCAACTGGGTGATCACCAAATTGAGCACGAACACCGCGACCACACCGATGACCACCGCCGCGTTGACGGCGTCGGCGACACCGCGGGCGCCTCCCTTGGTCTCCAGGCCGCGCTGACAGGCGATGAGGATCACCACCACGCCGAAAAGCCACGTCTTGACCAATGCGACAACGACATCGGCAACGCTCGCGAACGAGGCGAACGACGCGATATAGCTACCGGGGGTGCCCGACTGGAAGCCAACATTGATCAGGTAACCCGCGCCCAACCCCATGAAGATGATGAAGACGCACAACAACGGTGCCACGAACACAATCGCCGCCAGCCGGGGTGTGACCAGCCGCTGCACCGGGTCAATGCCCATGACGCGCAACGCATCCACCTCTTCGCGGATGGTGCGCGCGCCGAGGTCGGTGGTCACGGCCGAGCCTGCCGCCCCGCCGAGCAACAGCGCGGCCACAATCGGCGCCCCCTGACGGATCACGCCCAGGCCACCGGCCGCACCCGAGATCGACGTCGCGCCGACCTGCTGGATCACGCTGCCCACCTGTACGGCCACGATGACCCCGAACGGGATGGACACCAGCAACGCCGGTATCGCAGTGACGCTGACGATGAACCAGGCCTGGTTGACGGTGTCTCGCCACGGATGGCGCAACCGAATCAGATCCGCCGCCAGGTAGACAGCCGACTGGGCGGCCAACTCCAGAAAGCGGCCCAGGGTCTTCAGCGACGAGTCGGCCTGGTTGAGGCCGTACCGCAGCGGCCGGGTCAGCATCACCAGCACCTGGCCGCTGATCGACGAATCCGTCAGCGGCGCAGGCTCTTCCGGCACAGCAGGCTTCTGGCCGTTGGCGTCAACTGTTGCGTTGGCGTCGGCACTGTCGGTGGTCCCGCGCGCAGCGTCTGAGGCCTCTTGTCGGGCCTCGGCCGCTGCGCGCGTGGCTGGAGTCAACGGCAAACTCCCCGGTTCACCTCGACAGTGCGTAAGAAAGCGCCGATTTCCGACACCGCCGCCCGCGCGGGCGCCATCAGCAGCGCGGCGGCCTGGAACACGTGGAACTGTCCTTCCCAGACCTGCAATTGGCATGGCACCCTTGCGGCCGCGATGCGGTCGGCCAATTCTTCGGCGCCGTCGTAGAGCACCTCGCGGGTGCCGACCTGAATCAATGTCGGCGGCAGTTGCGTCAGGTCCGTCGATGCCAGCCGCACGGGCGGCAACTCGGCTGCAGGGCTCGCCGACACCGCGGAGAGCTTGCGGCTGATCGCCTGGATCGTCGACGCGGTGAGCAGGGGGTCGTCGGCGTCGTCGTCGACGGGAAAGTCAGGGTCGACCCACGTCATGGGAGACATCAGCACCAAGGCGCGGGTTCGGCCCAATCCCGCCCGCACAATGGCGAGCGCGGTAGCGACGGCAAGGTAGCCGCCCGCCGAGTCGCCGACCACGCTGATGTTCTCCGCCGAATAACCCAGCGCGATCAGCGCACGGAACCCGTCGACGGCGTCCTCGAGTGCTTCACCGAGACCGTGCAGCGGCAGCTGCCGGTAGCAGACGGCAAGCGCCGGACAGCCCGCGGCGTGGGCAACATCGGCCGCGAGCCGCCGGTGAGTGTGCAGCCCGCAGGTGATGAAGCCGCCGCCGTGGAGATAGAGGATCGCGGTGCTGGAGTCGGCGACCGACCGGGGCGTGATGAGCTCGGCACGGCAGCTGGGCAGCGCAACCTTGCGGTGGTGTACTTTGCGCGGGCGCGGCAACACGATGGCTGCCCCGTCGACCAGCGCGAAAGGCCAACGAGCGTCGGGGAAGCGCGCGAAGAGCGCGATCACCGGTCGGACGAACGTCACCAGCAGGGCGGCCAGGACGCGCGACACCAGCCCCGGGCCAGGAAAGCGGACCAACTCGGGGCGGTTTCGGCCGGTGTGGCCAACAGCGGTTCCGGCGACTAGTGACATGGCACCCCTAACCGAGCTCTACCAGCTGGCTAATTACCAGACTGATGTGTCACTCGGGTGAGTTAACCACACGGTGTGGCCTCTGTCACCCCTTATTTAAGGGAACCGCTCGTCACGGACTCGTTGGTTGGCCAAGGCCGGCTCGCAGCAGTTCCCGGGCTTGGCCGATGACATGCTCGAGGCCGCCCGGAAGGGGAGCTCCGCCTTGCGCGGGTAGCAGCATGGCAAGGCTCATACAGACCAGCATTTCGCCCAGTACTTCGCTGTCCAGCCCGCGACGTAGAAATCCCTTGGCGATGCCGTGGTCGATCTGCCGCTGCACCGAGCGGGCGAACGACTGGAAGATTTCGACGACCCGTTGGGTGAGCTGCTCGTCGATGGCGCCGGCGTCAAAGACGATCAGCGAGACCACCTTGTTGTCGGCATCCGACAGCGAATGCAACGCTCGCCACGGTGCGGTCACCGCGTCCAGGAACTCGTCGAGGGTTTCGGCGAGCTCCTCCGGCGGAGATAGTTCCGGCGCTCGCTCTTCCAACCCCAGATCGATGACGGCATCGAGGATTTCACGCCGATTGGCGAAGTAGTTGTAGAACGAGCCGTGTCCCAGCCCGGCCGCGGCGACAATATCGGCGACCGAGGTGTTGCGGTAGCCGCGGTCGGTGAAGACTTCGAATGCGGCGCGGGTCAGCTGGACCCGACGGTCTGGTTGCGCGCTCGTCGTCACCGATCGGTCTCCTCGGTGAACAGGGCGTGGCGTGCGAATTCCGCTAGCGCCGAACGGTAGCGGTCGCGAGTGGCGGCGTCTCGCTGACCCATCACCTCGCGCAGGCCGGCGGGCAGCAACAGCTTGGTGGCCAGCAGGCCCAGCACCTCGGGGTCCAGGCTGGGTCGGATGAACCCGGCATCCTGGGCCTCCTCGAACAAACTGGCCGCCATCCGCTCCACGGTGGCTTCCACCCCGAGCATGCGCAGCTTGAGCTCCTCGTCCATCGCACCGACCTCGACAACCACCAACGACAGCAACTCCGGCTGGCGGTCGAAGGTCTCCGTAATGGCCGACAGCGCGGCGTCAAGCCGGTCCAGCACATCGGCTGGCCCGTTCAGCGGTTGGTCGACGAACAGCATGGGCCGGACCACTCGGACCACTTCCTCCACCGAGTAGTCGAACACCAGGTCCAGCAGTTCCCGTTTGCTGGCGACGTAGCGGTAGATAGTGCCCTGCCCGACACCTGCATGGCGGGCGATGTCGGACATCGTCGCCGCCTCGAACCCGCGCTCGGCGAATACCGCAACCGCCGAGGCAATGATCTGCGCGCGGCGTTGCTCCTCGAGATTCTCGATCGGCGGCCGGCCCCGCTTGCGGCGGGGCGGGTTTGCGGCCTCAGCGACCACAGCGCCGATCCGATGGCATTGTGTGCCTCCCGCTGATGGGTTGAGTCTGCTGATTTGACCGACCGCGTGATTTCCCGGACTGCGGTGTCAGAACCAATCTAGCACCTGGTTAAGGTGAGCCCATGTCGAACGGCCCAGCACCGTCGAAGGATGCCGACGCGCTGGCGACGTCCCGGTTGGGCCGGGGCGCGCGGCTGGGGGGACTCGTTGCCAAGCAGACGTTGCGGCGGGTCACGATCAAAGCCGGATCGATCGTTGTCACCGAAAGCCGGCGTGAGGCGATGCTGGATCGCGCCAACGAGCGCATCGCGCGCGACTTCGTCGCCGTGCTCGGCAATATGCGTGGCGCGGCAATGAAAATCGGCCAGTTGCTGTCGGTGGTCGACCTCGGAATCGTCGACGCACGCTCGCGGGACTACTTCCGCCAACAGCTTTCCAAACTGCAGGGCTCGATCAACGCCATGCCGTTCGAGACGATGCGCCCGGTGATCGAAGGCGAACTCGGTGCCCCGGTCGAGCGGTTGTTCTCGTCGTTCGACACCGACGCGTTCGCAGCCGCGTCCATCGGACAGGTCTACCGTGCGGTGACGCACGACGGCCTCGACGTGGCAGTCAAAGTGCAGTATCCCGGTGTTCGCACCGCGGTGCGGGCCGACCTGAAAAACCTGGCGTTGTTCCTGCGCATGTGGAAGGCGGCCATACCCACCGTGGCGGCCCGTGAGTTTCTCGACGAGATCACTCACGAGTTATCGCGCGAAGTCGACTACCGCCAGGAGTTGGCCAGCCAGGCTCGAGTCGCCGCCCGGTATGCCGGTCATCCGTTCATCCACGTGCCTCGCCCGATCGCGGAGTTGAGTTCAGAGTCGGTGCTGACCACCGAGTACGTGGCGGGGCTGCCGGCCGCCGACGTCGCGCAGCTGCCCACGGCTGAGCGGGACCGCATCGGGGAGATCATCTACCGCTTCTACCTCGGTTCGTTGTTTCGCGACTGCGAGTTCAACGGCGACGCGCACCCGGGCAATTTCCTGTATCTGCCCGACGGTCGGGTCGCCTTCCTTGACTTCGGTCTCTACAAACACATGGACCCCATTGCCGTCGAATTCGAACGGCGCGCGGCGCAACTGTGCATCGCTGGCGACGGCGAGGGTCTGCAGGCGAGCATGGAAGAGTACGGCGTGCTGCGGCCGGGATCGACAGTGTCGGCGCAGGCTTGCCTGGAATACACGCTGGATGCCGCGGGATGGAATTTCGTCGACGAGTACGTGGTGGTACGGCCGATCGACGTCAGCGCGGCCCTGCTGGGCGTGGTCAACCCGGCCGCGGAGTCCTTCCAGACGATGCGCAACGAACGGCTGCCACCGGAGCATTTGTTTTCCCGTCGACTGGATTTCCTGCTGTTCGGGACCCTGAGTCAAATCGGCGCCGGCGCAAACTGGTTCCGCATCGCGGCGGAGTGGATCTACGGCGCCGGGCCGGTCACCGAGCTCGGCCGGGCCGAAGCGCAGTGGCGGGAGCTAACGGCGCAAAGCCGCGACGGTCAGGACTCGTAGACGTAGTCGTCGAGGTCGAATGTCTTTGACGCACGCGTCGATTGGTAGGCAGTGGTCGGCCGCAAGAACGAGAAGTCGCCGTTCTTGTCGATGTAGTAGCTGTTGGAATCGATGCAGGCGCGCCCGTGCATCAGAGTCGCCGAGCCGCGGCGGTCGACGAACCGGTGGAACCGATCGTTGGCTTCGGGGGAGATCTCGACCGCGGTCGCGCCGCGGCGAAGAGCCTCGTCGATCACCCGCAGGGCGTGCCGTGCCGCGTTCTCGACCATGACGTGCCAAGAACTACCGGACCACGCGTACGGACCGAACACCATAAAGGTGTTGGGTAAGCCGGGCATCGACACCCCTTCGTACGCGGTGGCGCGCTGCGTGTCGTAGAACGACGCGAGGTCGAACCCGTTGCGGCCCTTGACCGGCCGCATCCGATACACGAGCGGACTGTTCGACATTTCGAAGCCGGTTGCCAACACCAGCACGTCGACGTCGCGTTCGACGCCGTCACGGGTTCGGATACCGGTGGCGGTGATCCGCTCGATCGGGTCGGTTACCAGCGTGACGTGGTCCTTGGTGAAGGTTTTGTAATACACGTTCGACACGCTGGGCCGCTTACACCCGAATCCGTAACGCGGAGTGAGTTTTTGTCGCAGCTCACGGTCGCGGACCTGGGTGAACAAGTACGCTCGGCACGCCAGCGCCGGGATTCGCGCCAGTGGCGCGATCTGCTTGCCGTAGACGGTTATTGCGACCAGGCCAACCTCGACGAAAGCGGCGGCGATTCCGCGCACCAGCGTCTGCAGAAACGGCATGGCTTTGAATGCGGCCTGGACGATGTTCGGGATCGGGAAATCCGGCTTGGCAAACACCCAGATCGCTCTGCGTTGGTAGACATCAAGCCTCGCGGCGGTTTTGGCGAGTTCAGGCACCACCTGGATGGCGGTGGCGCCCGTTCCGATGACCGCGATCCGTTTGCCGGCCGGATCGAAATCGTCGTCCCAAGCTTGGGTCTGGATCACTTTTCCGGCGAAATCTTCAAGCCCCGCAATGTCGGGAACACGTGGTTCGACGAAGGCTCCGGTGGCGGTTATCACGAAACGTGCTGTGACACTGGACCCGTCGTTCAAAGCCAGGACCCAGAAGTGATTGTCCTCGTCCCAGTCGCGGCGCATGACCTCGGTTCGCAATCTGAGGTGGCTCCTCAGCCGGTACTTGTCGGCAAGGTGGTTGACATAGTCGCGGACCTCGGCCCCCTTGGGAAACGTACGCGACCAGAACGGCGATTTTTCGAACGAAAACTGGTAGACGATGCCCGGGATATCCACCGCGACATCGGGGTAACGGTTGGAATGCCACGTCCCGCCGATGTCGTCGGCGCGCTCGAAGATAGTGAAATCGGTGTGGCCGGCCCGGTGCAGGTGAATCGCTACGCCGAGTCCGCCGATGCCCGCCCCGATGATTGCCACCAGCATGTCGGGTCGGCGACGGCCCGGAGTCGAGTCCGTGTCGGTTGACGTCAATTCACTGGATGTCACGTCGCCACCCCCGGCGCACTGTCGTGTAACTGGTCGATATTGGCCGCAATGCGTGCGTCGTATTCGGCTCTCGCCGTCCGGTCGATCGGCCCCATCGTTCGATCCGCATTCACCAGCCGCCGACCCAACAGCCACACGCGCTCGGGGATGAGGTTCGCCACGGTAAACAAGGCGGTGAGACCCATCGGCGCGCTTGCCAGCGGCGGCCTGGTACGGACCGTCGAAACGACCCGTCGCGCCACAACATTCGCTGAGAGCACACCCATACTCAACATCCCCAACGGAATGCCGTCGACCAGTTGGGTTTTGATCGCCGAGGGCAGGACCGCCGTGACCGATACGCCGTGCGGACGCAGCTCCTCGCGCAGACTGCGGCTGAAAGCGGTCGCGGCGTGTTTTGACGCCGTGTAACTGGCCAGCCCGGCCGAGTGCAGCTTTCCCGCCGCCGACGTGACGTTGACAATGTGTCCGTGGCCCCGCGCGATCATTCGGGGGGCCGCGAGGCGTGCGGCGTGCATATGTGCCGCCACGTTGACATCGAACACTGCGCGGGTGACCTCGGCGGATTCGGCGAGAAATGGCCCGATCGGCATGATCCCAGCGTTGTTGACCAGGATATCGATCTCTCCGAGGTCGCGTTCGACCTCGTCGAGAAACGTTTGGTAACTATCGAATTGGGCCACGTTGACCGGGTAGGCGCGGATGCCGCGCCCCACAAAGTCCGCCGCCGCGGCGGCCGCCTCGCCATCGAGGTCGCCGATGGCCACTCGGGCACCGCGCTGTGCGAAGCGTTTGGCGGTGGCTAGGCCGATGCCTCGCGCGGCGCCGGTGACGACGACGACAGCGCCGTCCAGCCGAATCTTGGGATATCCACCGATCATGGAATGTCTCCGGCAACCAGTTCGGCCTGCGCGGTTTCGGTCCGCGCAACCGGCCCTCGCCACAGGTAGTCGTCGAACGGGTAGCTGGCCGCTGCGCGTCGCGACTGCAGCGCGGTGGTCGGCCGGATATAGGGCATGTCTCCGTGGGAGTTGACGTAGTAGGTGCGCAGACCCTTGTTGCGAACCTGGAAGTAATGCTGAATGTTTCGACCCTGACGCTGGATCTTCTCGTGGTAGGCCCGCTGCGCTTCGGAAGTGACTTCGACGTATGCAGCACCGCGACGATTGGCCTCGACAATCGCCCGGACAGCGTGCTGTGCGGACGACTCCACCATGAAATGCCAGCCGGTGCCGGTCCACGAGTAGGGGCCGACCAGCATCCACCGGTTCGGCAAGCCGTGCACAGCGACACTCTCGTAGGCCTGCAGCCGGTTCTGCGCGAAGAAGTCACCGAGATCGAACCCGTTGACGCCCACGACCATTCCCGGCTTGTAGGTCTCCGGGTCGGAGAACAGTTCGTAGCCGACCGCGACGACCAAAGCATCCAGCTGGCGTTCGCGGCGGTCGGCGGTCCGCACCCCGCAAGGGGTGATCTCGCTGATCGGCGAATCCACCAACTCGACGTTGTCGCGGTTGAACGCTTGCAGAAACGCGTTCGACATCGTGGGACGCTTGCCGAGCAGGCCGTACCGTGGCGTCAGCGAGCGCCGATCACGTCGATCACGAACGGCAACCCACAGGTAGCACCGGTAGAGGCCGCGCGCCCCGGAATCCATCAGGGCCATCACGGGTTTGGCGATCAGGGGCGGCGTGTACACCAGCAGGCGAGTCGCCAGCTCCACCAAAATCAGTGCCGCTCCGGAAAGGGCCGCCTGGGTTGTCCGGCGGCCGAGAATCAGCCGTAGCCAGCGGCCGATGGTGAAATCGGGCTTCGGCCAGCACCATACGGGTGTGCGCTGGAACACCGCCAAGGTCTCGACGAGCGGTGCGATGGCCGGGGTTATCTGTACTGAACTGGCACCTGTGCCGATCACGCCGACCCGCTTACCGGTCAAGTCATAGTTGTGATCCCACTCGGTGGGCCGCAGGATCTTTCCAGCGAAGCCGTTGTAGCCCGGTATGCCAGGATCGTGTTTGGGGTTGATGAAGGCGCCGACGGCGCTAATCACGAATCGAGCGGTGATCACCTCGCCTGCGGCGGTGTGCAGCCGCCAGACCATGGCTGCGTCGTCCCACTCCTCTTTGACGACATTCACCCCGAATCGGATGTGCGGATATACGCCGCGTTCGCGGGCGACCGTGTCGTGGTAGGCCCAGACCTCCGAGCCGGTGGGAAACATTCGTGACCACGTGGTGTTCTTGGCGAACGAATACTGGTAGGTGAAGCTGGGGACGTCGACCCCGATGCCGGGGTAGTCGTTGTCGCGCCAGCTTCCGCCGGGTGCGCCTGCGCGTTCCAGGACCACGAAGTCGTCGATGCCGGCCTCGAGGAGCCGGACCCCGGCTCCGATGCCGCCCGGTCCAGCGCCGATGACAGCCACGTTGCACTGCGGATTCATATGTGGTCCTTACTGTTTAGCCCCAGCGGGATTCCCGCAGTGAGTTGCGGCGGCGCATGCGACGGCAGTTCGCGTTCCAGGCCGCCCAACCCGATCCGGAAGATCGGTTGCAGGACGGCCGCCGTCGGGCGCAGCGCAAAGCGCACACCTGGTATCCGGCGCAGGTATCGCGGTGCGCAGGCTAGCGTCCACTTCACCGTGGCATGCTCGGGATTATCGGCCGGCTCCACGCGGTATTCCTCGCACCAAGACCCGAATACCGGCAGGGTGGCATCGATCGCGGTGTAGCGCATCATCATTCGTGTCGTATCGAATTCGATGAGCTGCTCGTGCTGGGCGAACACCAGCCACTTGTGGACGTGCATCTGGAAATCGCGGACCACGCCAGCGGCCGGCTCGGTAGCCACCGGGTAGCGGCATCCCCACACCGTCGGCAGCCAGGACCACATTCGGCTGCCCGCGATGACCCCCCAAACGTGTTCCGGCGGGGCAGCGAAGCTGCGTTGGATGTATGTGACGAAAGGTGCCGTCTCGAAGAATTCGTCGGCGCGCTCCGCGGTAATCGGTATGGCGTCAAACCGCATGTCTGACCTCTCGTGCATGACTACTCAGGCGGGTGAACTCGTAGTCTGACGCCGGGAACCGCACGCTGCGGCGGCGTGACTGCAGGATGGTCCACGGCCGCACATACGGCGTGTCACCGTGGGAGTTGATGAAGTAGCTGTTCGAACCTGCGCAGTTGAAGCTGAAGTATCGCTGAAGGTTGGCGCCGCTGCGTCGCAAGCCCGCCTGGAAGCGCGCCAGTGCATCCCTGGTGACTTCGACCCGGGTGGCGTTCTGGGCACGGGCCAGCTCGATCACGGCGCTGATGTGCCGCATCGAGTTTTCGAGGATGTAGTGGAAACTGGTGCCCGTCCATGAATATGGTCCGACCATCATGAACCGGTTCGGCAACTCCGGGACCGTCACACTCTGGTATGCCTGCAAGCCGTTGCGATGATAGAACTCCGCGAGGTCAAATCCGTTGCTGCCCAGGACGGTCCCGATCCGATACGTTTCCGGGTCGGAGAACATCTCGTAGCCGGTGGCCAGCACGAGGACGTCGATTGGCCGTTCCACTCCCGCGGTGTCGACAATTCCGTGTGGCGTGATCCGGTCGATTCCGATGCTGATCAGTTCTACGTTGCGGCGGTTGAACACCGGAAGATAGTCGCCGCCGAGGGTGCCTCGCGTGCACCCTGCCCCGAAGCGGGGACGAAGCTGGGATCGGACCTGGCGGTCGCGGACTTTGTAGCGCAGCCACAGCATGTAGGCCAATAGCGCCACGCGGTCGAAAACTGCTGCGCCCACCCGAAATAGCGGTCGGGGTGTGTAGATCAGAACCCGAAGCCCCGCCTCGATAAACGCCAACGCCACCGAGTGCACCGCGTTGGCGAACCGGCGTTTCGCCAGCATCCGCTGAAGCACAATGGGAATCGGGAAGTCCGGCTTCGGGAAGTACCACTGCGGAGTGCGCTGGTAAATGTCCAGTCTGGCAACGTCACGGGCGATCGCCGGCGCGATCTGCACCGTGGAGCTGCCGACGCCGATAATGCCGACTTTCTTCCCGCGCAAATCCAGATCATGCTGCCAGCGCGAGGGAATCAGTACGGGTCCGGCGAAGCTGTTCAGCCCGGGGATGTCTGGCTGGGTTTTCGGGTTGATGTAGGCACCGATCGCGCTGATGACAAAGCGTGCGGTGATGACGTCCCCGTCGGCAGTGTGCAACTGCCACTGGTGGGTTTCGTCGTCGAAAATCTCTCGCTCCACTCGGGTGTTGAACCGCGCGTGCGGGTAAAGGCGGTGGGTCATAGCCAAATCGAGGATGTACTGCCGAATCTCGTCGCCGTCGGCAAAAAACCGTCGCCAGTTGCCTTTTGGGGCAAAAGAGAACTGGTAAGCGATCGCCGGGATGTCGGCGCCCACCCCGGGATAGGTGTTACGCAGCCATGTGCCGCCGAAACCTGCATCCCGGTCGATGATCACGAAATCGTCTATGCCGATTTCGCGCAGTTTGATCGCGGCGCAGATCCCGCCCAGGCCGGCACCGATGATGGCAACTTCATGGTCGGGCGTTTCGTCTGGCTGCATTGCGTCCTTCCACTACTCACCGAGGCATGGGTGGCTCCCGAAATAATCGGACTGATATGTCACTCTGTCAAGCTGTGGAGGCCCAGGCGTGGGAACCGGACGCGTTTCGGCTGGTCGGATGGTCTGATCGGGCGTGTCGATTACGATTGCCCCCGTGTCGACGCACGCACCTGCTGGTCGTGGACGCCTGCCGAAGTTGACCGGGGATGCCCGGGCCGACCGGTGGCGTGAGCACCGGGCCGCCGTGCGGGCCCAGTTGGTGGATGCGACACTTCGCGCGATCGACGAGCACGGTCCACATCTGTCCATCGACGACGTTCTCAAGACGGCCGCTGTAACCCGGCCGAAGCTGTATCGCTTTTTCGAGGACAAGGCGACGTTGTTCGCCGCTGTCGCCGAACGCGTGCAGGAGATGATCATCGAGCGCGTGGTGCCGCATTTCGATGTCACCGCAACGGCGCGGGAGTTGGTTCGCTCAGCGCTGACCGGATATGTCGACCTGGTCGACGAGCGCCCCGCTCTCTTTCGCTTCCTAGTGGACTCGCATTTCAGGGACGGGCGTTCGGCCGCGGAGTTGATCGACAGCGGCAGGCCGCTGTCGGATGCCATGGTCGAGGTTTGGGCCGCGGTGCTTCGGGCCCGCGGCGGACGCAGCGCCAATCTCGAGTATGTCGTCGATGCTGCGCTTGGATCGGTGACGCTTGGCGTGCTGCGCTGGCTGAACGGTCCGGCGATCAACAAGTGTGCTCTCGTCGATCAGCTCACCTGCTTTGTGTGGGGTGCTCTTTCGACCACTGCCGCGGCGCGCGGGGTTGTTCTCGATCCCGACGACAAGGTGCTGCCGCTCGACACCGCCGGCTGAGCGCCCCGACAACCTCCGCAAATAACCGCGCTGCCAGACGCCCTACTTGACAGAGTGACATATCAGTCACATTATTTGGGACATCCCACTACGGGAGGATGACGATGCGGCCAACTCCGGCGCCAATCGCAAGTCGTTATGACCGTCGGCGCCCAACGGGCGGCGCGTGCATGCTAATCATGGCTGGTGCTGCTCCATGCCTGTCGTCGCTAAATCCATTGTCCTGCAATAAATTCCATGCGAATGTCGACGTCGCACCACAGGCGTGCGGCCTTCGGCAGCCGTTGTCACAGAAGGGTCTTGCGCGGGGCAACGCCGCGCAGTACCGTCTGTAACTAGTACTACTAGTACTAGGTACTAGGTGTTCAGAAAGGGGCTGGGCTATGGCCAGCGGGCATTCAGGACGAGCAGCAGTCGCCGTCGCCGACGCAGTCGGGAAAATGGCCGGCTACCCGAAGACCAGGCGGATCCGCTTCCGCTTCGGCGAGGACCGCACCTACGGCAAGTACTTCGTCAACGACGACATCGTTTTCAGCCACTTCGTGGCGGGCTTGTCGGCTGCTTTTCCGCCAGGTGAGGAGTCGTTCATCCGGTCGGTGCGCAGTTTCGCCGACCACATCACCGATCCGACGCTGAAGAAGCGGGTCGCCGGGTTCATCGGTCAGGAATCCATGCACGGCCAAGAACATCGCCGACTCAACCAGAAGCTCGTCGAAAAGGGGTACCGGATCGAATGGTGGGACTCGAAGCCGTGGAAGGAAAGGCAGATTCGCTTCGAGCAGCGGATTCCGAGCCGCATGCATCTGGCGATGACCGCGGCTGCCGAGCATTACACCGCCGTATTGGCCGAACGGGTGTTGTCCAACGACGAAATCCAGGCGATACCAGGCGATCCTGAGGTTTGGAATCTGCTGAACTGGCACGCTCTGGAAGAGCTCGAGCACAAATCGGTGGCCTTTGACGTCTACCGCGCGATGGGCGGGTCCGAGCGTGCGCGCATCGCTGTGATGATGGCCCTGATTGCTCTCACGATTCCGCTGACCGCGACGTCACTGGCGGTCTCGCTGGCCCGCGACCCAGTCGCGCGACGACAGCCCGCCCGACTGGTTCGGGAGACCTACGCACAGTTGCGTGGCCCGCTGTTCAAAGGCTTGTTCGGCGACCTGGCCAAGTACCTGCGACCTGGTTTCCATCCCGATGACATCGATACGACGGCCTTACTGAACCGTTGGCAGACGGAGCTTTTCGGTGCAAACGGCGCACTCGTCGACCACCTGAAATGACCTACCGATACCTACAAGGAGAGAACGGCCATGGCTGCTGATCCGATAACGACTGCGACGAACGAAAGGGCTCCCGCGAACCCGTATCCAAAGGTGCGGCGGATCCGATTCCGGTTCGGAGATCCCCAGCCGATGAACCACCATTTCGTGGAGGGCGATATTCCGTTCAGCCACCTGGTTGCCGTGCTGTCGGCTGCTTTTCCGCCGGGTGAGGAGTCGTTCATCCGCTCGGTGCGCCGTTTTGCCGATCGCGTGAGCGACCCGGTGCTGAAAAAGCGGGTGGCCGCGTTCATCGGGCAGGAGTCGGTGCATGGCCAGGAACACCGCCGGCTCAACGAGAAACTCATCGAGATGGGCTATCCGTTCGTACGGCTGTTCACATTTCCCCATGACAGCCGCCGCCAGCGGTTAATTCTGCGTATCGAGAATCGAGCCCCGGCCCTGGCGCATTTGGCGATGACGGCGGCGGCCGAACACTACACCGCGACGCTTGCCGAACGCGTGCTGTCCAGCGACGAAATCCAGGCAATCGCTGAGGATCCGGAGGTCCGCAACCTGTTCAACTGGCACGCCGTGGAGGAATTGGAGCACAAGTCTGTCGCCTTCGACGTCTATCGGGCGGTCGGCGGGCCGGAGTGGCTCCGTATCTCGGTGATGGCGGTCATGTACTACTTCACCATTCCCGTTGTGACTGTGGGAGTGCTGTTGTCCATCGCGACGGACCCCAGAGGATGGCGCCCGATCACAGTGCTGCGGCAGACCATCGGGCTCTTCCGAGGACCCTTGGTGAAGGGATTGATGGCCGACCTGCGCACCTACATGAGACCAGGCTTCCATCCGGACGACATTGAAACCGACCATCTGGTGGAGCGGTGGCGCCAGGAACTGTTTGGGGCCGAGGGCGCCCTCGTCGGACACCTCAAGTAGCAGGGGGATTCCATTGAGTACAACTGTCGAATCCGTGCCGACGCCGACGGAGGAGCGCGTGATTCCCGACTATGAGGTCGTCGTCGTAGGAGCGGGATTCGGCGGCATTGGCGCTGGCATCGCGCTACAGCGGCAAGGAATTCACGATTTCGTCCTCTTAGACAAGTGGGATCAGGTGGGCGGCACCTGGCACGCCAACACCTATCCCGGTGTGGCAGTAGATATCCCGTCGTTCGTCTACAGCTTCTCCTACGAGCAGCGCGGCGACTGGTCGCGTTTGTTTGCCCCTGGTGAAGAGCTTCGCGAGTACGCCAACGATATGGTGAACAAGTACGGTCTGCGGGAAAAGCTGCGACTGAACACCACGATTACCTCGGCAGTCTTCGATGAGGTCAACTGCCTGTGGCGGTTGACCACCGACGGCGGCGAGCAAATCACCGGCCGATACGCGGTGATGGCAGTCGGTGGGCTGGAAAGCCCGAAAATGCCCGATATCCCGGGGCTGGACGATTTCGGCGGCACACTGATGCATACCGCGCTGTGGGATCACGATGTCGCGCTGGAGGGCAAGCGGGTCGCGATCATCGGCACCGGTGCGACCGCGTTGCAGGTAGTGCCGGCCATTGTCGACGAGGTCGATCACCTGACCGTCTTCCAGCGCACCCCGATCTGGGTATTTCCCAAAATAGACATGGAAATGAAGTCCGTCGGGCGTTGGGTCATGGGGCGTAGGCGGCTTCGGTCGGCGATCCGGTTGGTGGGCACGGTGGGGACAGAAATCGCGATGAGCGGCCAGCTGGTCGGCCCGCGCTGGCTTACCGATGCCAGCCGACGGCTGGCAGAAATCCCGGTCCGGCGCTGGATGCGCAGCCAAGTCGACGACCCGGTGATCCGGGAAAAGCTGATCCCGCGCTACGGGCTGGGATGCAAGCGACCGTCGATGTCCAACGACTATTTGAAGACTTTCAACCGCAGCGACGTCAGTCTGGTCACCGAAACCATCGACCGCATCACCGAAACCGGTGTGCGCACCGTCGACGGTGTGGAGCATTCCGTCGACGTGTTGATCTGCGCGACCGGCTTCCGCCTGTGGGACAACCGCGCAGTTCCACCGTTCCCCGTCATCGGTCGCGTCGGTGTCAACCTCGGGCAATTTTGGGATGAGCACCGATACCAGGCCTACCAAGGCGTTTCGGTGCCGGGATTCCCTAACATGTTCACGATCACCGGGCCGTACGGCTTCGTTCTTGGGTCCTACCTGTGGATGATCGAGGCAACCTCGGCTCACCTGAGCCGGGCCATCGCGGAAGCCAAGCGCCTCGGCGCGACGATCTGCGAGATCCGTCAGGAAGCGCACGACGAGTACTTCCGGAAGTGCTTGAAGCGTCAAGAGCGCAACTTCCTGTTCACTCCGACCTGTGCTGGCTCGAACACCTATTACATCGACAACAAGGGCGACTCGCCGTTCCGGCCGTCGACGCACGGTGAGATGTATTGGCAGAACCGGCATTACGACTTGGACGTCTATCGCTACAGCCTCGGTCCTGCGGTGCACAAGCACGTCGCGGCCAAGTCGAAGGAGAACGCGTGAAGATCAACAGGTTGCATCCCCGTCTCGTCATCGTCACAGGCGCCGGGAGCGGCATCGGCCGGGCCACTGCGATCAAATTCGCCAAGCTGGGCGCCCACGTGGTGGTCTCTGACATCGATCTGGACGCGGCGTCCGCGACCACGGCGATGATTCGCGGCAACGGGCGAAGCGCTTCGGCGGTGCAGCTTGACGTCACCGATCCAGAAGCCTGGCAGGCGTTCGCGCGTGACGTGCTCGCCGAGCACGGTGATACCGACGTGCTGGTCAACAACGCCGGAATGCTGGTCGGTGGACCGTTTTTGGAGCTCAGCCCGGCCGACTGGGAGCGGCAGCTCAGCGTGAATCTGATGGGCGTGGTGTACGGATGCCGGGCCTTCGGCGCGCAGATGGTGGAACGGGGCAGCGGGCACATCGTCAACATCGCCTCGGCCGCGGCATTCACACCGACACCCGTGATGGCCCCCTACTCGGTGTCCAAGGCTGGGGTGAAGATGTTGACCGAATGCCTGCGGCTGGAGCTGGGACCCAAAGGTGTTGGGGTCAGCGCGATCTGCCCCGGAGTGATCAATACAAATATCGGCGAACACGCGATCACCGTCGGTGTCGACCAGGAACTGATGGATCGGGGAAAGCGGGTCAACCGGCAGTTGCAAGAACTTGCCGAGAGGCTTCCGTTCGCCCCGATGAGCCCCAACCTCGTCGCGCGTGCTGCTGTGCGCGCAGTCCGGTTCGACCTCGCGGTTGTGCCGGTGCGTACCGAGGCCTGGCTGGGTTATTTCATGCTGCGCATTGCGCCGGGCGTCAACCGCCGCATGACGCAGCCGTTTTCGGTGGACACCCTCGAAAAGCTTGGCGCTCGACTGCTGGAGCGCTTCGACGCCAAACCGCTCGACCCGCCCGGCGATCGCACCGACGTACAGACCGCGCCAGTGCCCAGTTCGCGTGGCTAGGCCGCTGATGACCAGCGATCGATCGGAGGTGCTGTGCCGGCAGTACGGCCTGACGCTGCCGGACGCCTGGCTCAACATCAGGGAATGGGGCTCGACCGAGCCTGATGTCACCGTCGTGCTCACCCACGGCTGGACCCTGTCGGGCCGCCTCTGGGAGGACGTCGCCACCTCGATCGCCAGGGCGGAGCCGTCAGTGCGTGTCATCGCGTACGACCATCGGGGCCACGGTAATTCGGCGTCAGTGCCCACCGCCTCAATCGAGCAACTCGCGGACGACCTGGCAGTTGTGGTGACCCAGGCGGTCCCGGCGGGACCGATCGTATTCGGTGGGCATTCGCTGGGCGGAATGACGCTGATGGCGTTGGCGCAGCGCCACCCGGGCATTGTCGCCGAACGCGTCGCCGCAGTGGCGTTCGTGGCGACCAGCGCCGGGCATCTGCTGGGCACGATCAGGAGGGTTCCGGGTACCGAGCCCGCGATGAGAGCGGCACTCGTGCCGGCGGCCCGGGTCAAGCTGCCAAGCAAGCCACTGTTGCTCGTGCGGCAAGGTGGCCGCGCGGCCTATGGGAAGCAGCCCCGACGCCACGACATGAACCGGACTACATTGCAGGCAGCCCAAAGCGATCCACGGGCCGTTGCGGCGCTGGGCCGATCGATACTGCAGCACAACCGCTACGACGCGTTGCCGGCATTCCGGCATGCCCATGCCGTCGTCATGGCCGGTACTCGGGATCCACTGACCTCACCCGTCCATGCCCGCCGGATCGCGGAGAAATTGCCGGCCAGCCAACTGGTTATCTTTCGCGGCGCTGGCCACTTCTTGCCATACGAGCGCCGCGAGGCGGTCACCGCCCACCTGCTCAACCTGGTGGCCAAAGCCCGTAGATCGGGACAGAGCATTGCCGGCATCGCCGGGTGAATCCCCGTACTGCGCCGTGAATTGCGGCAATCACGTTTCGGGTGCGTTTGCCGGCCCGTCGCCTCGGCTTTCGCTATGGATTCGGAAATAGCCCATGACGAGTGCAGTGAGTTCATTGAGGAATTCGTCCCGATCGATCGGCGGCCGGTCGAGCAAATAGCGAGTGGTGAGGTGTTCGACGGTCCGAACCAGCAGCCAAATAGTTGTCTGCGCATGACGGACAGGCAAGGAGCGCAGCCGCAGGTGGGCCGCCGCCAACTCGCCGACGCGGTCCTCGAACGCCGTGATCTTGTTTCCAAGCCCCAGCCGCGGTGTCTGCTCGATCAGGGCCCGTAGCAGACCGGGCTCTTCTTCCATAGCTTGAAGAAGGATGTCGAGGGTGGCGTAAATACGTTGCGGCTCTTCGGGTTCGCCGATGTGCGCCGAGAGGTGGGCGGTGACCCGGTCGGCAATGTGGTCGGTGTAGCGATCGATCACAGCGGCAATGATCGTTTCCTTGTTCGGGAAGTACTGGTAGAGAGATCCGGGGCTGATGCCGGCGGCTTCGGCGATGCGGTTGGTCGTCGCGTCGTCATAGCCCCTTTCGATCAGCACCGTTTTGGCGGCGTCGAGGATCCGCCGCACCATCAAACGCGAGCGCTGTTGTTGCGGGACACGCCGCGGAGCAACCGGACCGCTGGTAGAACGCGCCATCAGAACGCGAATTGAAAGCGAGTTTTTACTTGCGTCATGATGAAATCATCCTCGTAGAAAGGCCGGAAGCATGGCGATTCTGCAGAATCCCGTGGCAGTGATTTTCGACAGGATCTTCGCTCAGGCGGTGCGGAGCCGCTTCTTCCAAGGCCTCGATTTTGCAGAGCCGAAGGGCGACCAAGGATGGTTCGGACCGGACAGCGCCGTGTGGTACGTGCACTCGCACATGCCGTTGGTGGCGCTGGGGCTGTTTTCCTCGGCGACGATGGAACAGCTTGACCCTTCGACGATTTCGGGCGGCTACCACCACTCACGTGCGCTGAAGCGTGACGACGACGGCAACCCCAGATTCGCCATCGACCCCGAAGGAGCTGCGGTCCGGTTCGGCCACTCGCTGGCATTCTTTCTCGGTGTTGCCTATGGCCCGACCGAGACAGCAGAAAGATGCGCGCGGATCGTGCGGGCCATGCACGGAACCGTGCATGGGGTGAGCGCGCTGACCGGCATGCGCTACGACGCCCGTGACCCTGAGCTGCTGCGGTGGAACTACGCCAACGTCGTCTGGGGGCTGGCCACCGCCCACGAGCGCTACCACTTCGCGCCGCTTCGTGGCGCCGACCTGGACCGCTACTACCGCGAGTTCACCCGAGTGGGCTACGCGCTCGGTGGAACCGATCTGCCGGCCAGCAAGGGCGAGGTGCTCGAGGTCCTCGACAGCTGGGTACCCAAGCTCGCGCTGTTACCGGCGGTGTCACAAGCGATTTGGCCGAACAACCGCCACGCCATGCCCGTCTGGCAGTGGCCTCCCCAAGCGTTCGTCAACTGGTTCATTCGCGACATGCAACCACGATGGGCGCGCAACCTGTACATGCACACCCGACCCGATCCGCTGACGGTGTGGTCGATTCGGCAAGCACTGAAGGTGATGCTCAACGGCGCGCACCTGCTGCCCGGCCCGCTGCCCGAATTTCAGCAAGCGCAAGCGCGAGTGACCGGTGTGCCGCTGCAACCGATTCGCTTCGATCCGGAGAAGATTGCCGCTGAATCCAAGCTGAGTCGCGGCGCCATCGAGCAGCTGGCGGACGCTCCACGGAAGTCGACCGGGCGCCGGCAACGAGTGGCGGTCGTCAACTGAAGCTCCAACCCACGCGGCGACGCCACTTTTCGTATTCCGCGCGATGCTCGGCGGGATTTCCCGGCGGCCGTGCGCCGCAAGTGACAGCTCGCTGACGTTGGTGCGCAATCGCTTCGGCCAACGGTCCGAGCCCGACGCTCGCGCGCCGAAGATCGACGTCCTCGGGATCGCTGATGGGACGCGGCGACAGATATCCCTCGTCGTCCCACTCGAATTGGGTTCCGTAAAGCTGTCCTCGACCCTCGAAACACCTGATCCGATCGGTGAGCATCGCGAGCTGCTTGGGGTCGGCGTCACCGGCGACAACCGCAGCCTGCAGCAATTCGCGGCAGCGCCGCTGGAAATCGGGCCGGCTGATCGCATGTTGCGCGATCCGGAAGGCCGCATCGGCTCCGTCCTCGCCAACGCGGGCGACGGCGGGCCAACCATCTTCGAGCAATTGCTCGAGCCGGTCGGCGTTGCGGTTGTGGACCTCCTCCATCGCCGGGTGATAGCCGTCGAACACCGAACCATCGGCAGCAAGGCGGGCCCAAACCGAATCGTCCTCGGCGATCATCTGTAAGAGTTCTTCTCGCAACTTCATGCCGCGGCGGTTTCTTCGACGATTTCGTCGGCCACCGCCAACGCCAGCGCCATGATCGAGACTTGCGGGTTGACCTCCGGGCAGCTGGGCAGGATCGACGCGTCGGCCACCCACACTCCGTCAATTCCGCGCAGCCGGCCGCGCGGGTCGACCGGACAGCGCAGCTCGTCGTCGCCGGCCGCCGCCGTGCCGGTTGGGTGAAAAGCCGCTAGGTGCAAGCTTTTCGGGTTCGTGCGACCGAGCACATCCTGCAGTTCCGGCATGCTCGTTACGGTCGGACCGGCCGGCAGCCCGGTCAGCACCTCGACTGCGCCGGCGGCGAACAGTAGCCGGCCCATGGCCTGCAGCGCGGTCATCACCTTGCCCGTGTCGGTCGGAGTGATGTTGTAGCGCAGCAGCGTCTCTCCGCGTACCGAATAGACCCGGCCGACGCCCCGGTCGGCCACCATCGCGCCAAAGGTGGCGACATGGCTGGCGCGGTCGAGCCAGTCGAGCAGCTCGGCGCCGTAGCCGGGGAATACCATCGACCCCATTCCCGGCGGCGTCGAGGTCGCCTCGATCAGCACACCGTGCGACTCGTGCAACTCGTCGACCGCCGCGCTCTGCAGCACTCCTCGCCACGCGGTGATGTCATGGTCAAAGCGGCCGGCCAGCATCGCCGCCGGATGCAGCGCAAGGTTGCGGCCCAGCCGCGGGTGCCCGCCAATCCCGCTGCGCCGCAACAGTCCCGGCGTCTCCGTCGCGCCCGCCGCGACCACCACAGTCTCCGCCAGCACGTCGACCGCGGTACCGTCGGGCCGACGCGCCCGAACCCCTTGTGCGCGACCGCCCGAATGCAAGACCCGCTCGACGCGGGCGTCCGACACGATGCGCGCGCCGGCCGCGCATGCCTGCGGCAACGCATTGAGATGCACACCGAACTTGGCGTTGTGCGGGCAGCCGATTGCGCATTGACAGCAGGCGTCGCAGCCCGGCGCGTTGCGGGGGATCGGCGCCGCCCGCCAGTCCAGCGCCGCCGCACTGTCGAGCAGCAGCCGCCCGTTGCGTCCCATGATCTCCACCGGCACAGGCGCCACCTGCAACGTCTGCTCGACGTCGTCGAGGTAGCCGGCCAACTGCCCCGGATCGGCTAAGTTCCAACCGAATTCGTCGCGCCAGCGCTGCTGTACCGGCAGCGGAGGCCGATAGCAGGTGCCCGAGTTCACGACGGTGGTGCCGCCGACCGCACGGCCGATCGGCAACACCACCGCTGGGCGTCCCAGCGCGACGGTGGCTCCGGCGCCGCGGTACAGCCCGGCGTAGCGGTCGATCGGATGCATGCTGCGGAACTCGTCGACCGTCCAGCGCCGGCCCTCCTCGACGATGACCACCGTCATTCCGGCGCGGGCCAGCGTGCGGGCCGCCATCGCTCCGCCTGCGCCGGAGCCAATGACCACCGCGTCGGCGCGCAGAACCGACGGAATATCAAGCGAGGAAGCGAGGTTCAGCGCTGCGTCGGGGCGGGCCACATCGTGCTTCCGCGCACGCTCAAGCAACTCTGCTGCATACGTGTCGGCGCCGTTAGCAAGCAGCACAACGGCTTTCAACCCTTCGATCGCCGCGCCGGTGTCGGGAGTGAGCCCGGCAATGCGGCGCAGCACTGCAGTACGAGCCTGCGGGGTCAACCGCGACAAAGACCGACCGGTGCTCAGATAGCTCGCGGCCGCGACGGTTAGCATTCCGGCCCGGACCGCTAGCCGCGACGCCGTGGGCAGCCGGTCGAGATACCGGTCGACGCGGTCGACCAGCTGCGCAGGCGACGGGCCGCCGCACTCCTCGGGCAGCAACGCCTGGCCGAACGGGGCCGTCACCCGAAGCGCCGCCCGAGCCCGCGGCCCAGCTTGAGGAAGAACGGATACGTCGCGAAAATCCCGGCTGCCAGCGCATGCATCGGCCAACGGAGCTCATCGGTGTTCACGCCGAAAACCCCGCTGTTCCACATGAAGTCGCGTCCGTTGCGGGCCCGGAACGGTCGCCACAGCACCCCGAGGCCCGGCACATTGTTGTAGAGCCCGAACGAGCCGCCGAAGAACACGCCGAGCGTGGCGGCCTCGGCGGCGTCGCGCTGCTCTGCCGGTAGTCCGCGTTCGATGGCCACACCGGAGACCACCAGCATCGGCGGGTCGAGCAGAAAACTCATGACGGAATCCTTTCGTTGACTGCCGGCGCCGCATCGCCGCGCAACCCGACTTCTGCATGACCCAGCACCGACCAGCGCCGCTCGCCGAGTTCGACGTAAACGTCGGCTTGCTCGGTGTTCGTGCACACCGCGGTGGCGCCGTCCGGATCGGTGTAGCCCAGGCTCACGCATCGGTCCGCGGGCTGGTCCACGCGGATCAGGACGTTGCGACCCCCGATACGTCCTTCCAGCTGCCAGTGCCGCACACCCAACCTCGTCTTCATCCACAGCGACGGCAAACCCATTGGCGGCCAATCCTTTCCGTCGATTCGGAACCGGACGAACACGATCGGAGGCAGCCTGCGCAGGCCCGGTGTGTGCGACACGGCGGTGACCACTTCGAGCACGTCGCCGTCACCGAGGTCGGCGTGAATCCAGCCCCAGCGCTTGGCGTTGCCCCGGCCGTAGATGTGCGCTACCGCGCCGCGCCAACCGTCGAGCCGGTGAGCGGCATCGCCGACGGTGACCGACCCGGTGAAATCGGCGGTGGGCGCGAGCACCACCTGCGCGCCGGGCAGCAGCTCGCGCTCCCACACCACCCGCGGAAAGGTCCACAGTGGTCTGCCGGTGTCCTTCCAGTGCAGATCCCAGGCCAGCGATCCGGCGCGCCCGGCCAATTCCTGAAAGGCGACGTGCGCGTCGGCGGCCCGGAACCACGCCGGTTCGACAGCCGGCGAGATCGGACCCGGACCGAAGCGTTCGGTGCGCGGCGGCCCGTCGGCGGGAAACCACGTCGCCCAGCCATGCCCGTAAGCCGAGCCCGTCGTCGGGGCAACCGATTCGCAGTGCACCCACAGCCCGGCGCGCGTCACCGGGTCGGAGAGCGTGGCGTACCAGACTTCCAGGCGGCCAGGGTTGCCCCGCCAGCGCGGGACGGCGGCGGACCGGAGTTCGGCGTCCATGGTGCGTCTACTATATTGGTTGGGCCAATGAACCAGTCAAGCCCGTTTCGTCCGCCGGATCGTCAGCGCCTCGACGAACAGATCGCCGCGGCGATCGCCGACGCCATCCTCGACGGCGCCTTCCCGCCTGGGTCGACGCTGCCGCCCGAGCGGGAACTCGCGGAGCAGTTTGGCGTCAACCGCACGTCGCTGCGGCAGGGCCTGGCGCGGCTGCAGCACATGGGCCTCATCGAGGCCCGGCAGGGCAGCGGCAACGTGGTTCGCGACCCCGGCGGGCTGACCCACCCCGCGGTGGTCGAGGCGCTGGTCCGCAAGCTGGGGCCGGATTTCCTGGTGGAGCTGCTGGAGCTGCGGGCGGCGTTCGGCGCGTTCATCGGCCGGCTGGCCGCTGAGCGCGGCACACCCGACGACGCCCGGGCGCTGCGCGCGGCGCTCGCGGCGGTAGGCGCGGCGGAGACGTCCGAGGCCCGCCAAGAGGCCGACCTGGCGTTCTTCAGCGTGCTCATCCACGCGACCCGCAACCGGGCGCTGGGGCTGCTATACCGCTGGGTCGAGCAGGCCTTCGGCGGCCGTGAACACGAGCTCACCGCCGCCTACGACGACGCTGACACCGTGGTCACCGAGCTGCGAGCGATCGCCGACGCGGTGCTGGCGCACGACGCCTCGACGGCCGCCGCGACGGTCGAGTCCTACCTGCGAGCCAGCGCACTGCGGATGGTGGCGTCCTACAAGGAGACCGTACCCCGGCTAGGCACGCAGTCTCGGCGCCCAAAGCAGCTATTCGGCGAGCCGAGTCGCCGGGTGGACCGCGATGAGTCCTAATGAGCTGCGCCGCTTGCACATTGCCGCCAGCTCCGCGTAGGCCTTCTCGCCGAGCAGCTCGGTCAGTTCGGCGGCCAGGCTCTGCCACACCGGCTCGCGGCCGACATGGGCGGCCGGATCGCCCGTGCAATACCAGTGCAGGTCGGCGCCGCCGGCTCCCCAACCGCGACGGTCGTATTCGGTGACGGTGGTCTTGAGGATCTCGCTGCCGTCGGGACGCGTCACCCATTCCTGGCTGCGCCGGATCGGCAGCTGCCAGCAGACGTCGGGCTTCATCGTCAGCGGGTGTACGTCCAGCCGCAGCGCCGCGGTGTGCAGTGCGCAGCCTGGGCCGGCCTTGAATCCTGGCCGGTTCAGGAAGATGCAGGCGCCCTTGTGTTTACGGGTGCGCCAGGCCTTCTCGCCGTCGTGCTCGTCGCGTTCCAGATAGCCCTTGGGGCCCAGGCCCTTCTCCCGGAACTGCCAGTCGTCGTCGTTCAGCTGTGACACGGCATCGTCGAGCCGGGCGCGGTCGTCGTCGTCGGACAAGAACGCGCCGTGCGAACAACATCCGTCGTCGGGGCGCCCTTCCACGGTGCCCTGGCAGGCAGGAGTCCCGAACACGCACGTCCAGCGTGACAGCAACCAGGTCAGGTCCGCTGCGATCAGATGCTCGGGATTGTCCGGGTCGTAGAACTCGACCCATTCACGCGCAAAGTCCAATTCGACTTCGCCGGGGCGCTCTGGTTGCGAGGACGTCACGTATGTCCACGGTAGTGGCTGCGCCGGTAACCAGCTACGAGCCACGCAGGCCTGATTGCCTGGCTTCTCCTCAGACCGCTCCGCGGTCTGCATTGTCGCCAGGCAGTAGGTTGTCCCCGTGAGATTGGGTGTGCTCGACGTGGGCAGCAACACAGTCCATCTGCTCGTGGTGGACGCACGCCGCGGCGGGCATCCGACGCCGATGAGTTCGACCAAGTCCGCCCTGCGGCTGGCCGAAGCCACCGACAGCTCCGGCAAGATCACCCGAAAAGGCGCCGACAAACTGATCTCGACGATCGACGAGTTCAGCAAGATCGCGGTGAGCTCCGGCTGCGCCGAATTGATGGCGTTCGCCACTTCTGCGGTCCGCGACGCGGAGAACTCCGAGGACGTGCTGGCCCGGGTCAAGGCCGAGACCGGTGTGGAGCTGCAGGTGCTGCGCGGCGTCGACGAGTCGCGGCTGACCTTCCTGGCGGTACGCCGGTGGTACGGCTGGAGCGCCGGGCGGATCATCAACCTCGACATCGGCGGCGGCTCGCTGGAGCTGTCCAACGGCGTCGACGAGGAACCCGAGGTCGCGATGTCGCTGCCGCTGGGCGCCGGGCGGCTGACCCGCGAGTGGCTGCAAGACGATCCGCCCGGCCGGCGACGGGTCGGCATGCTGCGGGATTGGCTGGACTCCGAGCTGGCCGAAGCCAGCGTGACGCTGCTGGACGCCGGCAGCCCCGACCTGGCCGTAGCAACGTCGAAAACGTTCCGCTCGCTGGCGCGGCTGACCGGCGCGGCGCCGTCGGCGGCGGGCCCGCGGGTGAAGCGGACATTGACCGCTAGCGGCCTCAGACAACTCATATCTTTCATCTCTAGGATGACCACGGCTGACCGAGCCGAACTGGAAGGAGTGAGTGCCGAGCGGGCGCCGCAAATCGTGGCGGGAGCTCTGGTGGCGGAGGCGAGTATGCGAGCGCTGTCGATAGAAACGGTGGACATCTGCCCGTGGGCGCTGCGGGAAGGTCTCATCTTGCGCAAACTTGACAGCGAAGCCGACGGAACCGCCCTCGTCGAGACTTCCGTGGGCGATGCTGGAAGCCAGCAAGCTGATCGGACTGCGGTTGGCCGATCGAGAGGCAGCACACCATGACTGGACCGAACGACAGCCCGGGCACCCGGCCGATCTCGGTGGCCGAGTTGCTCGCCAAGAACGGCACCATCGGCGCACCGCCGCCTGCCGGACGCCGTCGCCGCCGCCGCGGCAACGACGACGCAGTGACCGTCGCCGAGTTGACCGGCGAGATCCCTGTCGTCGAGGACGCCGAGCACGACGACACCGACCGTCCCGGCCCGCGGTCACATGCCCGCCGCCCCAACGGGGCCACCCGGGTCGAGGAGCCAGACGTCGCCGCCGACTCAGCGCCGTACTGGTCCGAGCCGCAGCCGCGCTGGCCGGAGTCGTCGCCGCAGCGGCCCCCGCGTGAAGCTCGCCCCGAGCGCAGCCCCTACCCGTTGCCGACCCGCAAAGCCCCTGTCGACGACGAGGAGCGAGCCGTCCGGCCCGCCGCGCAAGCCGGCGCCGAGGGGATGAACCCCGACCCGCTGGAGGATTACGCCGGCATGCCCGTCGACGTCATGGACACCGACGTGCGAGAGGCCGAACCGCCCACCGAGGACTCCGCCTACGTGCGGTCCTATCTCGGCCGGTTCCTGCGTGACAAGACCGCCGACGACGTCGAGGCCGACGAGGACTACCCGGACATCGACGAGGCCGACGACTACGCCGATCTCGACTCCGACATCGACTCCGACATCGACTCCGACATCGACGATCTGGCCGACGATGCCGAGGACGCCTACGCGTGGCCGGACCGCACCGAAGCCTTGCTGCGCGGCGGTTTGGTTGTGCTGCAGTCGATTCTGGCCGTCGCGTTCGGCGCCGGGCTGTTCATCGCCTTCGACCAGCTGTGGCGGTGGAACAACATTGTGGCGCTGGTGCTTTCGGTGCTCGTCATCCTCGGTCTGGTGGTCGGGGTTCGGGTGGTGCGCAAGACCGAGGACATCGGCAGCACGTTGATCGCGGTCGCGGTGGGGGCGCTGGTCACACTGGGGCCGCTGGCGTTGCTGCAGTCCGGCTAGCCAGTCAGTGCGCCCAGCCATCAAGGTCGGCCTGTCGACGGCCTCGGTCTACCCGATGAGGACCGAGGCCGCCTTCGAATATGCGGCCAAGCTCGGCTACGACGGCGTCGAGCTGATGGTGTGGGGCGAATCGGTCAGCCAGGACATCGCCGCCGTCGAGAAGCTCTCCCGGCGCTACCGGATGCCGGTGCTGTCGGTACACGCGCCGTGCCTGCTGATCTCGCAACGAGTCTGGGGGTCCAACCCGATACCCAAGCTGGAACGCAGCGTACAGGCCGCCGAAAAGCTCGGCGCCCAAACCGTCGTCGTACATCCGCCGTTCCGCTGGCAGCGCCGCTACGCCGAGGGGTTCGCCGAACAGGTTGCCGCACTGGAGGAGTCGAGCGACGTCCTGGTGGCGGTGGAGAACATGTTCCCGTTCCGGGCCGACCGATTCTTCCGGCAGTCCATGGAACGGATGCGCAGACGAGGCGGCGGGCCGGGCCCGGCGATCTCGGCGTTCTCACCGTCCTACGACCCGCTGGACGGCAACCACGCGCACTACACGCTGGACCTGTCGCACACCGCGACGGCGGGCAGCGACGCGCTGGACATGGCCCAGCGGATGGGTTCGGGCCTGGTGCACCTGCATCTGTGCGACGGCAGCGGGCTGCCGGCCGACGAACATCTGGTGCCCGGCCGGGGCACCCAGCCGGTCGTGGAGGTGTGCCAGATGCTGGCCGGCGGCGGCTTCGCCGGCCACGTCGTGCTGGAGGTGTCGACCTCACGCGCGCGTTCCATCCACGAGCGCGAGGCGATGCTGGCCGAGTCGCTACAGTTTGCCCGGAAACACCTGTTGCGTTGAGGCCCAGAGGAATTCTCGCTGTGTCCAAGACCCCGTTATTCACCGAAGCGATGACGCTGCGCGAGGCCGGGCCCGCCCTTTTCGAGGGCGAACTGAACAAGCACTGGACCATCGGACCCAAGGTGCACGGCGGGGCGATGCTGGCGTTGTGCGCCAACGCCGCCCGCACCGCCCACGGTGACGGCGTCCAGCCGGTCGCGGTGTCGGGCAGCTACCTGTGGGCACCCGACCCCGGGCCGATGCAGCTGACGACCTCGATCCGCAAGCGCGGCAGGCGGATCAGCGTGGTCGACGTCGAACTCAACCAGGGCGAGCGGACCGCCGTGCACACCGTCGTCACCCTCGGGGAGCCCGAACATCATGTCCCGCCGCTGCTTTCGGCCAACCCGGTGACCGAGCTGATGGCCCCGGAACCGCCGCCCGGTGTGGCTCCGATCGGTCCGGGCCATCCGATGGCCGGGCTGGTGCACCTCGCCGAGGGCTGCGACGTGCGGCCGGTGGTCTCCACGCTCGAGCCCACCGACGGGCGGCCACCGCTGATCCAGATGTGGGTGCGCCCGCGCGGGGTGGCGCCCGACGTGCTGTTCGCGCTGATGTGCGGTGACGTGTCGGCGCCGGTGAGCTTCGCCGTGGGCCGCACCGGCTGGGCGCCCACCGTGCAGCTCACCGCCTACCTGCGGGGCCTGCCGGCCGACGGATGGCTGCGCGTGCTGTGCACCTGCGTGCAGATCGGGCAGGACTGGTTCGACGAGGACCACACCGTCGTCGACTGCGAGGGCCGCATCGTGGTGCAGAGCCGCCAGCTGGCGATGGTCCCCGCTCTTCGCTGACGGAGAGGTCTGCCATGCTGTGCGGCATGGCCAGAATCGCGATCATCGGCGGCGGCAGCATGGGCGAAGCCTTGCTCTCGGGCCTGCTGCGATCCGGGCGCCAGGTCAAGGACCTGGTGGTGGCCGAACGGCTGCCGGAGCGTGCTCGCTACCTCGCCGACACCTATTCGGTGCTGGTGACGTCGATGACCGACGCGGCCGAGAACGCGACGTTCGTCATCCTCGCCGTCAAGCCCGCCGACGTCGAGGCGGCCATCACCGAGATCGCCCACGCGGCCGCCCAAGCCGACGGCGACAGCCCCGAGCAGGTGTTCATCACCGTCGCGGCCGGGGTCACCACCGGATACCTGGAATCGAAACTGCCGGCCGGCACGCCGGTGGTCCGGGTGATGCCCAATGCGCCGGCGCTGGTCGGCGCCGGCGTCAGCGCGCTGGCCAAGGGCCGCTTCGTCACCCCCGAACAGCTCAAGGAGGTCGCCGCGCTGTTCGACTGCGTCGGTGGCGTGCTCACCGTCCCCGAGGCGCAGATGGACGCGGTGACCGCGGTGTCCGGTTCCGGTCCCGCGTACTTCTTCCTGATGGTCGAGGCGCTGATCGACGCCGGCGTCGGGGTGGGGCTGAGCCGTCAGGTGGCGACCGAACTGGTCGCCCAGACGATGGCCGGGTCGGCCGCGATGCTGCTGGAGCGGATGGAGCAGGACCGGGCGCCTGCCGGTGACGTCGCACCCGACCTCAGTGTGGACACAACGGCGGCGCGGCTGCGGGCCACGGTTACCTCGCCCGGCGGCACTACCGCCGCTGCGCTGCGGGAACTCGAACGCGGCGGCTTGCGCAGCGCCGTCGACGAGGCGGTCCGGGCCGCGAAAACCCGCTCTGAGCAGCTACGAATCACATCAGAGTAATTCATAAATTTTCCCTGAATTCCTACCACCCGTCGCAGTAACCCCACTAGTACCGCTATTCTCCTGTGTGTATGCACGTGTGGGTGCCAGCGGAGGGGAAGCCGCTGGGACTGCGCGTGCCTGACGGATTGGGTTGCGATGACGTCTATGAACGGGCCATCGGCACGAGATTCAGCTGGCGGAAAATCGGCGCGGGACAGCGGTTCCCCCGACGGCCAGCAGCCCAGGACTCAATTTCTGACTGTGGCCGAAGTGGCGGCGCTGATGCGGGTCAGCAAGATGACGGTCTACCGGCTGGTTCACAACGGTGAACTGCCCGCGGTCCGCGTCGGGCGCTCCTTCCGGGTGCACGCCAAGGCCGTGCACGACATGCTGGAGAGCTCCTACTTCGACGCTGGCTAGCTGGTCACCGCTTCGAACGTGCGCTTAGGCCTGAGCGTGCCGTCGCCCCGGGGTGCACGTCGGCGCTTTTCGCTGTGCCCGGTCGCCCAGGTAGAGTGTGCGGGTTGTTGCACGGCCATAGGGATAGCGGGGTTATGGGCTCAGTAATCAAGAAGCGGCGCAAGAGGATGTCGAAGAAGAAGCACCGCAAGCTGCTTCGCCGCACCCGGGTGCAGCGCAGAAAACTCGGAAAGTAAATCTCGGCAACTGGACTGGTGGTCGGACGTCATTGTCTGGTAACGCCGTGGTAGCGCCGGGCCGTTAGGCTGTCGGAGTGGATTCGTCGGGCGGCACCAGCGACACGGTGCACTATCCCAAAGTCGTGTTGGTGACCGGCGCCTGCCGGTTTCTGGGCGGCTACCTGACGGCCCGGCTGGCGCAGAACCCGTTGATCAACCGGGTCATCGCCGTCGACGCGATTGCCCCCAGCAAGGACATGCTGCGGCGGATGGGCCGCGCCGAATTCGTCCGCGCCGACATCCGCAACCCGTTTATCGCCAAGGTGATTCGAAACGGCGACGTCGACACCGTGGTGCATGCCGCGGCGGCGTCGTTTGCGCCGCGATCGGGCGGCGGCGCGGCGTTGAAGGAAATCAACGTTATGGGCGCCATGCAGTTGTTCGCTGCCTGTCAGAAGGCGCCCTCGGTGCGCCGCGTGGTGCTCAAGTCCACCTCGGAGGTCTACGGGTCCAGCCCGCACGACCCGGTGATGTTCACCGAGGACAGCAGTAGCCGCCGGCCCTTCCGCGAGGGTTTTCCCAAGGACAGCCTCGACATCGAGGGCTATGTGCGCGGGCTGGGTCGGCGACGGCCCGACATCTCGGTGACAATTCTGCGGCTGGCCAACATGATCGGGCCCGCGATGGACACCACGCTGTCTCGTTACTTGGCCGGCCCGCTGGTTCCCACCGTGGTCGGACGGGATGCCCGCCTCCAGCTCCTGCACGAGCAGGATGCGCTGGGTGCGCTGGAGCGCGCCGCGATGGCCGGCAAGCCCGGCACCTTCAACATCGGCGCCGACGGGATCATCATGCTGTCGCAGGCGATCCGGCGGGCGGGCCGAATTCCGCTGCCGGTACCGGGATTCGGGCTGTGGATTCTCGATTCGCTGAGACGCGCCAATCGCTATACCGAAATCAACCGCGAGCAACTCGACTATCTCAGCTATGGCCGGGTGATGGACACAACGCGGATGCGTGTCCAACTTGGCTTCCAGCCCAAGTGGACGACGGCCGAAGCCTTCGATGACTACGTGCGTGGTCGAGGTTTGACTCCCATTATCAAACCGGAGTTGGTAGTCTCCTTGGAGGGTCGGGCCGTGGCAGCAGCGCAGCGCTTTGGCCACTGGAACCCAATTCCATCGGTTGGGGGAAGTAAATATCGTGGCGGGTGAGCCGAAGGCGAAAGTCATTCCGCTGCACACGAATCCGAGTCGTGCAGCCGCGCAGCGGCGGGCGGGTCAACGGACCCAGGCGTCGCGTCGGCATCCGTCGCTGTTGTCGGATCCCGGCGGGCGGGCGTCGGCCGAGCAGATCGCCGCCGTCGTCCGTGAGATCGACCAGCACCGCCGCGTCGCCGGCGCCAAACCGGAAACCGAAACGCCCGGCAGCGACCTCGCGCAGCGGGTCGGTGCGGTTGCCGCATTTCTGCGTCAGCGGATCACCGGCGACTACAGCGTCGACGAGTTCGGGTTCGACCCACACTTCAACGACGCCATCGTGCGGCCTTTGCTGAGATTCTTTTTCAGGTCGTGGTTCCGGGTCGAGGTCAGCGGTATCGAGAACCTGCCGGACACCGGCGCCGCATTGGTGGTGGCCAACCACGCCGGAGTGTTGCCTTTCGACGGGTTGATGGCCTCGGTTGCCGTACACGACGAGCACCCTGCGCATCGCGACTTGCGGCTGTTGGCCGCTGACCTGGTGTTCGACTTGCCGGTGATCGGCGAAACCGCCCGCAAGGCCGGCCACACCATGGCTTGCACCACCGACGCCCACCGGTTACTAGCTTCCGGCGAGCTCACCGCGGTGTTCCCGGAGGGCTACAAGGGCCTGGGGAAGAAGTTCAAGGACCGCTACAAGCTGCAGCGGTTCGGCCGGGGCGGGTTTGTGTCGGCGGCGCTGCGCACCAAGGCGCCGATCGTGCCGTGCTCGATCGTCGGCTCCGAGGAGATCTACCCGATGGTGGCCGACCTCAAGCTCTTGGCACGGCTGTTCGGGTTGCCGTACTTCCCGATCACGCCGCTGTTCCCGTTGGCCGGTCCGGCGGGCATGGTGCCGCTGCCGTCGAAGTGGCACATCGCGTTCGGCGAGCCGATTTCCACCGCCGACTACGACGTTGCCGACGCCGACGACCCGATGGTCACCTTCGAGCTGACCGACCAGGTCCGCGAGACCATCCAGCAGACGCTGTATCGGCTCTTGGCCGGCCGGCGCAACATGTTCTTCGGCTGAGTTTTCAGCGCGAACGTCGAGTTGTTGAGCTGATAGACGCCGAATTTCGACGATAAGTCGACGTTCGACGGGCCTATCAGGACGGCTTGACCAACGTGAACTGGCAGACGTCGGTGTAGCCCTCGCGGAACAGGTCGGCGCAACCGGTCAGGTACTTCATGTAGCGGTCGTAGACCTCCTGCGACTGGATCGCGATGGCCTCGTCCTTGCGGGCTTCCAGGTTCCTGGCCCAGATGTCCAGCGTGCGGGCGTAGTGCAACCGCAGCGGCTGCTTCTTGGTGAGCGTGAAGCCCGCCTTGGCCGCGTGCTCCTCGACCACACACGCCTGCGGCAGATCCCCGCCGGGAAAGATCTCGTCCATGATGAACTTGAAGAAGCGCAGCTTGCTCATGGTGAGCGGCAGCCCGCGGTCGGCGAACTCCTGGTCGCTGGGCTTGATGATGGTGTGCAGCATCATCACCCCACCGGCCGGCAGGACGTGGTAGGCCATCGTGAAGAAGTCGTCGTAGCGGTCCCGGCCGAAGTGCTCGAACGCGCCGATAGAAACGATGCGGTCCACCGGCTCGTCGAACTGCTCCCAGCCCTGCAGCCGCACCTCTTTGGAGCGCGGGCTGTCCATTTCGTCGAACGACTTGTGCACGTGGGCGGCCTGATTCTTCGACAGCGTCAGGCCGATCACGTTCACGTCGTACTTCTCGACTGCGCGCCGCAACGTCGCGCCCCAGCCGCAGCCGACGTCGAGCAGCGTCATACCGGGCTGCAGACCGAGCTTGCCCAGCGACAGGTCGACCTTGGCAAGTTGCGCCTCTTCCAGAGTCATGTCGTCGCGCTCGAAGTACGCGCAGCTGTAGGTCTGTGACGGGTCGAGGAACAGCCGGTAGAAGTCGTCGGACAGGTCGTAGTGCGACTGGACGTCCTCGAAGTGCGGCGTGAGATTGTTACTCACTGGTCTTAGCCCCCTGAGTCGTAGCGGCGGCCACCTGGCCTCCGCCTCGGATCGATGCAATTGCGGCGATCGTCGCTTCCGCGTTGGCCTCCGGATGCGTCGACTCTCCGAGCATTGTGACGACGCTGGTGATCACGGGGTCGCCGTCGGCGTCGGTGACTTCGCTGCGGATCTCGGCGATCACCGTGCTGTGGGACTCGATGACCGAGTCCAGATAGGTGTCGAAGAAGAGCCGGTCGCCGGCCAGGATCGGCCGGTGGTAGATGAACTTCTGGTCCCGGTGCAGCACCCGCGCGAGGTTGATCGGGATGTCGAACTTGGTGAAGACGTCCAGCTGCACGCGCCGCCCGGCGACCGCCAGAAATGTCAGCGAAGCCACCAGCGCCGGATAACCTGCTTCGGCGGCGGCAGCCTCGTCGAAGTGCATGGGGTGATCGTCCTTGACCGACCGTGCGAACTCGCGGATCTTTTCGCGTCCGACGTCGAAGTAATCCGGGAACCGGTAGTGCGTCCCGATGAGGTCTTGGGCGCCTTCGGGCACTGACATGCGCTGCTCTCCACTCGTATGGGTGCTCAGCGGCGCAGCTTATCAGCGGGATTGCCGCATCGCGCTATCCGCGCTCGTGGCGACGCGACACGGTGCCTATGCGGTCGGTGCGCCCCTCGCGCGCTACCCGCGCTCGTGGCGACGCGACACGGCCGCCGCCAGGGCCCCGCCCGCCGCTCCCAGCGCAAGCGCCGACGGCACCCCGATGCGGGCGGCCTTGCGTGCGGTCCGAAAGTCGCGGATCTCCCACCCCCGCTCGCGGGCCAGGGCGCGCAGCCGGGCGTCGGGATTGATCGCGACCGCGGTGCCGACCAGCGACAACATCGGCACGTCGTTGTAGCTGTCCGAATAGGCGGTGCAGCGTCGCAGGTTCAGCCCTTCCCGAATTGCCAGCGACCGCACCGCATGAGCCTTGCCGGTGCCGTGCAGGAGGTCGCCGACCAGCCGGCCGGTGAACACGCCGTCGACCGATTCGGCCACCGTGCCGAGCGCCCCGGTCAGCCCGAGCCGACGTGCGATCGTCACCGCCAGCTCGTAGGGCGTGGCTGTGACCAGCCACACCTGCTGGCCCGCGTCGAGGTGCATCTGCGCCAACTCGCGGGTGCCCGTCCAGATCTTGTCGGCGATGATCTCGTCGTAAATCTCCTCGCCGAGCGCAATCAGCTCGGCCGTCGACCGGCCCTCGATGAACGCCAGCGCCTTGCGCCGGCCCGCAGCGACGTCGTCGCTGTTCTCGCGGCCGATGATCTGAAATTTGGCCTGCGCGTAGATGAATCCCAGCACGTCGCGGTACGTGAAGTATTTGCGGGCCGCCAGGCCCCGGCCGAAATGCACCAGCGACGAACCCTGCACCAAGGTGTTGTCCACGTCGAAGAACGCGGCCGCGGTCAGGTCGACCGGCGGCTGCTCGGGCCCGGCCGCGGCGTCGTCGTGCAGGCCGTCGAGCGCGCGTTCGGCGCTGGCGTTGGACGCCAGCGCCTTGAGGTCAGAGCGACCGGGCTGCTCACGGCCCGAGTCGGCAAAAGCCATCACGCCACAACACTATCCGGCAACTGCTGCACACTGGGGTCGTGGACCGCCCGCAGGTGCAGCTGCTGACCCGCGACGGGTGCGCGATCTGCGCACGGGCATACGCCCAACTGGCCGGGCTGGCCGCGGAGTTGGGGTTCGACCTGTCGGCCGTCGACGTCGACGCCGCGGCGGACGCCGGGAATCCCGGCCTGCGGGCGGAATTCGGCGACCGGCTGCCGGTGGTCCTGCTCGACGGCCGCGAGCACAGTTACTGGGAGGTCGACGAGGAGCGGCTGCGCGCGGACCTCGTAGCGGATCGCCGCGGATCGACCTAGCGCTGAAATTTGGTAGCCCACCAGCCGAACGTCTACCGTGGAGAGCAGTTCGTTCACTGGTGATAGCAAGGGAGCAGGCCAGGTGATTCAGCCGTGAGCGTCCTGCTCTTCGGTGTGTCGCACCGCAGCGCGCCGGTTTCCGTTCTGGAACAGCTGTCCACCGACGAGTCCGACCAGATCAAGATCATCGACCAGGTGTTGCAGTCGCCCCTGGTTACCGAGGCCATGGTGCTGTCCACCTGCAACCGGGTCGAGGTCTACGCCGTGGTCGACGCCTTCCACGGCGGTCTGTCGGTCATCGGGCAGGCGCTGTCCGAGCATTCCGGGATGTCGCTGGGCGACCTGACGAAATACGCCTACGTGCGCTACAGCGAGGCCGCCGTCGAGCATCTGTTCGCGGTGGCCAGCGGTCTGGATTCGGCGGTGCTCGGCGAACGGCAGGTGCTGGGCCAGGTGCGCCGCGCCTACGCGACCGCCGAGGCCAACCGCACCGTCGGACGGGTGCTGCATGAGTTGGCTCAGCGCGCGCTGGCGGTGGGCAAGCGGGTGCACAGCGAGACGGCGATCGACGCCGCCGGCGCCTCGGTGGTGTCGGTGGCGCTCGGCATGGCCGACGGCAGACTGAGTGGGCTCACCGGCAAGACCGCCGCGGTGATCGGCGCCGGGGCGATGGGCGCGCTGGCCGCGGCGCATCTGGCCCGCGCGGGCGTCGAGCACGTCCACGTCGTGAACCGGTCGCTGCCGCGGGCGCACCGGCTGGCCCGCAAGGTCCGCGAATCCGGTGCCGAAGCCGAAGCCTGGGCCCTCGACCGGCTCCCGGCTGCGTTGGCCGACGCCGACGTCGTCGTCAGCTGCACCGGCGCGGTGCGCCCGGTGGTGTCGCTGGCCGACGTGCACCACGCGCTGGCGGCCGCCCGCCGCGACGAGACCACCCAACCGCTGGTGATCTGCGACCTGGGCATGCCGCGCGACGTCGACCCGGCGGTGGCCGGCCTGCCCGGCGTCTGGGTCGTCGACATGGACCGCATCCAACGGGAACCGTCGGCCCGGGCCGCGGCCGCCGACGCCGAAGCCGCCCGCCACATCGTCGCCGCCGAGGTCGCCACCTATCTGGCCGGTCAGCGGATGGCCGAGGTGACCCCGACGGTGACCGCGCTGCGGCAGCGGGCCGCCGACGTCGTCGAATCGGAGTTGCTGCGGCTGGACAACCGGCTGCCGGGCCTCGAGGCCGCCCAGCGCGACGAGGTGGCCCGCACCGTGCGCCGCGTGGTGGACAAGCTCTTGCACGCGCCCACCGTGCGGATCAAACAGTTGGCGAGTGCGCCCGGCGGCGACAGCTACGCCGAGGCCCTGCGCGAGCTGTTCGAACTCGACCAGACGGCTGTCGACGCCGTCGCCACCGCAGGTGAATTGCCTACGGTCACAACCGATTCGGGCGAGTAGCCGCTTGGCCGACCTGATCCGGATAGGCACGCGGGGCAGCCTGTTGGCCACCACCCAAGCCGGCGCCATAAAAGACGCCTTGGCCGCCAACGGCCATGCCGCCGAGCTGATCACGATCAGCACCGAGGGCGACCGGTCGAGCGATCCGATTGCCAGCATCGGTGTCGGGGTGTTCACCGCGGCGTTGCGGGAGGCCATCCTCGAGGGCCGGGTCGACGCCGCGGTGCACTCGCACAAAGATTTGCCGACGGCCGACGATCCTCGGTTCACCGTGGCCGCGATACCGCCCCGCGAAGACCCGCGAGACGCCGTAGTGGCCCGCGACGGGCTGGTGCTGGCGGAGTTGCCGACGGGTTCGGTGGTGGGCACCTCGTCGCCGCGACGGGCCGCACAGCTTAGAGCACTGGGTCTCGGTTTGGAAATCCGCCCCCTAAGAGGCAACCTAGATACCAGGTTGAACAGGGTAAGCAGCGGTGATCTCGACGCGATCGTGGTGGCCAGGGCGGGTTTGGCCCGGCTGGGCCGACTCGACGCCGTTACTGAGACGCTGGAGCCGGTACAGATGTTGCCGGCGCCGGCTCAAGGGGCGCTGGCGGTCGAGTGCCGCGCCGGGGACACCGGTCTGGCGGCACTGTTGGCTGAGCTCGACGACGCCGACACCCGCGCGGCCGTCACCGCCGAGCGTGCCCTGCTCGCCGAACTGGAGGCAGGTTGCTCCGCGCCGGTGGGCGCGATCGCCGAGGTGGTCGAGTCCATCGACGAGGACGACTCACATGTCTTCGAGGAGCTGTCGCTACGCAGCTGCGTGGCGGCGCTGGACGGATCCGACGTGATCCGCGCATCCGGCATCGGCAGTCCGGATCGGGCACGGGAGCTCGGGCTCTCGGTGGCCGCGGAGCTGTTCGAGTTGGGCGCACGGGAACTCATGTCGGGGGCGCGGTGAAATCCCGCGCGAGGAGGAATGACAGATGACGACGCGAGGGCGTAAGCCGAAGCCGGGCCGCATCATGTTCGTGGGCTCTGGTCCTGGGGACCCGGGTCTGCTGACGACGCGGGCCGCGACGGCGCTGGCCAATGCCGCCCTGGTGTTCACCGACCCTGACGTGCCCGAGGCTGTGCTGGGGCTGATCGGCAAAGACCTGCCGCCGGTGTCCGGCCCAGCGCCCGCCGAGCCGAGCTCGGACGCCCCAGAGGGCACCGCCGACGATCCGGCCGCCGTGGCGGTTGTGTCCGTAGGGCCCGACATCCGGCCGGCTCTGGGTGATCCGGCCGAAGTAGCCAAAACACTTGTCGCCGAAGCCCGTTCGGGCCACGACGTGGTGCGGCTGGTGGCCGGTGACCCGCTGTCGGTGGACGCGGTCATCACCGAGGTGAGTGCGGTGGCGCGCAACCACCTGCACTTCGAGATCGTGCCCGGGCTGGCGCCCAGCTCCGCGGTGCCGGCGTATGCCGGGTTGCCGCTGGGCTCGTCGCACACCGTTGCCGACGTGCGCGACCCACATGTGGACTGGGCCGCTTTGGCCGCCGCACCGGGTCCGCTGATCCTGCAGGCCACCGCATCTCACGTGGCCGACGCGGCGCGCACGCTGATCGAATACGGGCTGACCGAGTCGACGCCCTGCGTGGTGACCGGGTCCGGCACCACCTGCGCGCAGCGTTCAGTGGAGTCGACGCTGGGCACACTGACCGACGGCGCGCCGCTGGGCGGCACCGACCCCGCCGGCCCGCTGACCGGAGCGGTGGTGGTCACGATCGGCAAAACAGTGGCCAACCGGGCCAAACTGAACTGGTGGGAGAGCCGCGCCCTGTACGGCTGGACCGTGCTGGTGCCGCGCACCAAGGACCAGGCCGGCGAGATGAGCGAACGGCTGACTGCGCACGGCGCCCTGCCGATCGAGGTGCCGACCATCGCCGTCGAGCCGCCGCGCAGCCCCGCGCAAATGGAGCGCGCGGTCAAGGGTCTGGTCGACGGCCGCTACCAGTGGGTGGTGTTCACCTCCACCAACGCGGTGCGCGCGGTGTGGGAGAAGTTCGGCGAGTTCGGCCTGGACGCTCGCGCGTTCTCCGGCGTGAAGATCGCCTGCGTCGGCGAGGCGACCGCCGACCGGGTGCGCGCGTTCGGCATCAGCCCGGAGCTGGTGCCGTCGGGTGAGCAGTCCTCACTGGGTCTGCTCGACGAATTCCCGCCCTACGACAGCGTTTTCGACCCGGTGAACCGGGTTCTATTGCCGCGGGCCGACATTGCCACCGAGACGCTGGCCGAGGGCCTGCGCGAAAGGGGTTGGGAAATCGAGGATGTCACCGCCTACCGGACGGTGCGGGCCGCGCCGCCGCCGGCGGAAACGCGGGAAATGATCAAGACCGGCGGGTTCGACGCGGTGTGTTTCACGTCGAGCTCGACGGTGCGCAACCTGGTCGGCATCGCCGGCAAGCCGCACGCCCGGACCATCGTTGCCTGCATCGGTCCCAAAACCGCTGAGACGGCAGCCGAATTCGGTCTGCGCGTCGACGTGCAGCCGGAGACCGCCGCGGTGGGACCGCTGATCGAGGCGCTGGCCGAGCATGCCGCACGGCTGCGGGCCGAGGGCGCGTTGCCGCCGCCGCGTAAGAAGAGCCGCAGGCGCTAAGTGGCCGGCCAACAGCCGAGTGTGCCTGTTTGTACGCCGACACGCCGTCGAAGCTGGCATTCTGCGCACCCTCGCGGTGAGGAATGAGCATGGCGTACCCCCGGCAGCGTCCGCGTCGGCTTCGCTCGACACCGGCGATGCGCCGGCTGGTGGCGCAAACGTCTTTGGAGCCAAGGCATTTGGTGTTGCCGATGTTCGTCGCCGACGGCATCTCCGAGCCGCGGCCGATCGCGTCGATGCCCGGCGTGGTGCAGCACACCCGCGACTCACTGCGCGCTGCCGCGGCCGAAGCGGTGGAAGCCGGAGTCGGCGGGCTGATGCTGTTCGGCGTCCCCCGCGACGAGGACAAGGACGCCGCCGGGTCGGTCGGCTCCGACCCGGACGGCATCCTCAACGTCGCGTTGCGGGATCTGGCCAAGGATCTCGCTGAGGCCACCGTGCTGATGGCCGACACCTGCCTCGACGAGTTCACCGACCACGGACACTGTGGCGTGCTCGACGAACGCGGCCGGGTCGATAATGACGCTACACTGACCCGTTATGTGGAACTGGCTGTGGCGCAAGCAGATTCAGGAGCCCAGGTGGTAGGGCCGAGCGGTATGATGGACGGCCAGGTCGGCGCCATCCGCGACGGCCTGGACGCCGCCGGTCACACCGACGTGGTGATCTTGGCGTATGCCGCCAAGTTCGCGTCGGCGTTCTACGGGCCGTTCCGCGAGGCCGTGAGCTCCAGCCTGTCCGGTGATCGTCGCACCTATCAGCAGGAGCCCGGCAACGCGCGGGAGGCGTTGCGCGAGGTACAGCTGGATCTCGACGAGGGCGCTGACGTCGTGATGGTCAAACCCGCGATGGGCTATCTCGATATCGTCTCGGCGGCGGCGTCCATATCCCCGGTGCCGGTGGCGGCCTACCAGGTGTCGGGGGAGTACGCGATGATCTCGGCCGCCGCGGCCAACGGCTGGATCGATCGCCGCGCCGCGGTGCTGGAATCGCTGACCGGCATCCGTCGCGCCGGCGCAGACATCGTGCTGACCTACTGGGCCGCCGAGGCGGCGGGCTGGTTGTCGTGACCGGACCGCCGAGCTCGCCGGGACCGCCCGGCCCGCCGGGACCGCCCGGCCCGCCGGGACCGCCGCAGGCGCAGGAGCCGCAGACCCGGCCGGTGGACGTCGACACCGGCTTTTGGCTGTGGATGGCTGCACTGCCGCTGATGGTGATCGGCTACGTGGTGGACCTGGTCGCCTCCCGGCACGGCCACGGCTCGCCGATCGTCTACGCCGCGTCAGGGCTTTTCGCGGCGGTGCTGTGCGCAGTCGTGGTGACCTTCCTGATCCTGATGCGGGCCGGGTATCGCTGGGCCCGCACGGTGTTGACCGGCGGCGGCATCGCCGCTGTCGTCTACGTCGGCACCCGGTTGTTCAGCGTGGACTGGCCGCCACTGGCAGCGGTGATCTGCGCGGTCACCGGGATCGTCGGCTGCGTGCTGATCGCCGGGGGCATGTTCCTGCTGCACCGCGGCGACGCCCACACCTACTTCACCAGGTGAGCGCCAGGTTAGGCTCACGTCAGTGACCACAGACACCGACACCAAGCAGGCTCCGTTGTTCCGCGAGCCCGGGGCCAGCTGGTACTGGGTGCTGACCGGCCCGCTCGCGGCCGGAGCCATGCTGCTGATCGAGCATTCCAGCGGCTACGGCTGGCAACCGCTGGTCCCGGCGGTGTTCCTGGTGCTGGTGTCCGGGTTCGTGGCGTTGCAGGTGAAAGCGGCGCGCATCCACACCTCGGTCGAGCTGACCCCGCAAACGCTGCGTCAGGGCACCGAGACCATCAAGGTGGCCGAGATCGTGCGGGTGTACCCGGAGGCCGGACATCCGCAGGCCTCCGAACAGGAATCGGCGCGGTGGCAGTCGGCGCGCGCACTCGGCGAGCTTGTCGGGGTGCCGAAGGGCCGCGTCGGCATCGGGCTGCGGCTCACCCACGGGCGCACCGCGCAGGCCTGGGCGCGGCGGCACAAGTCGCTGCGGGCAGCGCTGACCCCGCTGGTCGAGGAGCGGGTCGGACCGGCCGGGGCGGACGACGACAACGAGGACGGTCGCGCCGGTGAGCGCCGGTAGCCGGGCCGTCGTCGAACTCGCGCTGGCCTGCGCCGCGGTGCTCGGTTGTGCGACGGCGTGGTCTCAGGTGCGCTCCACTGTGTCGGTGGCGCCGGTGCTCGACGGCCAGCCGGTCACCACGTCGGTGGTCTACAACCCGCCGCTGCTGCTGCTGACGCTGCTGCTGGCGTCGGTGGCCGGCGTGCTGGCCGTGGTGGGCTTCGCCAACCTGCGACGGGCACGCAACACCTCTGCCCGGTAGAACCGAAGTATGCCCACCACCGACCTCGAGCTGCGCGGCATGAGCTGCGCATCGTGTGCGGCGCGGGTCGAGCGGGGCCTCAACCAGCTCGACGGTGTGCGCGCGACGGTGAACTTCGCGGTCGAACGCGCCCACGTCGAGCACGGGCCCACGGTGTCGGCCCGTGACCTGATCCGCGCCGTGGAGTCGGCCGGCTACCAGGCCTCGGTGAGCCGCGATCCCGCCCGCGACGACGTGGCCGAGGCTCAGCTGCCGGCCCGGTTGATCGGCTCTGCGGCGCTGGCCATTCCGGTCGTCGCGCTGTCGATGGTGACGGGATGGCAGTTCCCCGGCTGGCAATGGCTGGTCCTGGCGCTGACGACGCCGATCGTGGCCTGGGGCGGCTACCCGTTCCACCGGGCGGCGCTGGCCGGCGCGCGGCACGGCGCGTCGACGATGGACACCCTGGTGTCGCTGGGCACGCTGGCCGCCTACCTGTGGTCGGCGATCGCGGTGACCACCGGCAGCGGCCACCTGTATTTCGAGGTAGCCGCGGCCGTGACGGTGTTCCTGCTGGCCGGCCGCTACGCCGAGTCGCGGGCCAAACGCTCGGCCGGCGCGGCGCTGCGGGCGCTGCTCACGTTGGGCGCCAAGGAGGCCGCCGTGTTGCGCGACGGCGCCGAGGTGCGGGTGCCGGTGGCCGAGCTGCAGGTTGACGACGTGTTCGTGGTGCGGCCTGGCGAGCGGGTCGCCACCGACGGCGTCGTCGTCGAGGGCGTCTCGGCGCTGGACACCTCGGCGCTGACCGGAGAGCCGGTGCCCGTCGACGTCGGCCCGGGCGACGAGGTACTCGGCGGCGCGGTGAACACCTACGGCCGCGTGCTGGTTCGCGCGGTGAAGGTGGGCGCCGACACGCAGCTGGCGCGGATGGCCAGGCTGGTGGCCGACGCCCAGAACGGCAAGGCATCCATCCAGCGGCTCCCCGACCGGGTCTCGGCGGTGTTCGTGCCCGCGGTGCTGGCGATCGCCGCAGCGACCCTGGCCGGCTGGCTGCTGGCCAGCCAGCCTGCCGCCGCGGCGTTCACCGCGGCCGTCGCGGTGCTGATCATCGCCTGCCCGTGCGCGTTCGGGCTGGCGACGCCGACCGCCATCCTGGTCGGGACCGGACGCGGCGCTCAGCTGGGCATCCTGATCAAGGACCCGCAGGTGTTGGAGGCCGTGCAGCGCATCGACACCGTCGTGCTGGACAAGACGGGAACTGTGACCACCGGCGTGCTGAGCGTCGATGCGGTGGAGCCCGCCGCGGGTGAGGACGCCGACGCCGTGCTGGCCCGCGCCGCGGCGGTCGAATCGGCCTCCGAGCATCCGGTGGCGGCGGCGATCGTGGCCGCCGCCGGTGACGTGGCACCGGTCTCCAACTTCGCCAACGACCCGGGTACCGGGGTCAGCGGCGACGTCGACGGCGTGACGGTCAGCGTGGTCAAGGCCGGACAGTCGGACGGGCGCACCAGCGTCGAGGTCATCTGGGGCGACCGGTTGCGCGGCGTCATCCGGCTGGTCGACGCCGTGAAACCGACCAGCGCTCAAGCGATTTCGCAGCTGCGAAGGATGGGGATCCGGCCGGTGCTGCTCACCGGCGACAACGGCGCGGTCGCACACCGGGTCGCCGCCGAGGTCGGCATCGACCCCGCCGACGTGATCGCCGAAGTGCTACCGACCGACAAGGCCGACGTGATCAAGCGGTTGCAGACCCAAGGTGCCCGGGTCGCGATGGTCGGCGACGGCGTCAACGACTCTGTGGCGCTGGCCACCGCCGACATCGGCATGGCGATGGGCACCGGCACCGACGCCGCGATCGAGGCCGGCGACCTGACCCTGGTGCGGGGCGACCTGCGCACGGTGCCGACGGCGCTGCGGTTGTCGGCGCGCACGCTGCGGACCATTCGGGCAAACCTGTTCTGGGCTTTCGGCTACAACGTGGCGGCGATCCCGCTGGCGGCCCTGGGTCTGCTCAACCCGATGATCGCCGGCGCGGCGATGGCCTGCTCGTCGGTGCTGGTGGTGGCAAACAGCTTGCGGCTCAAGCGATTCGGCCGCTAGCCGTTCAGGAGTCCAGCCAGGCCAGCTCGTCGGGAAGGTGCTGGTGCCAGAACTCGGCGTCGTGCCCGCCGGGGTAGAACCCCCCGGCCGGTGGTGTGGGTAACTCGTTGACGAATTGCCGTGTCGCGACGTAGAAGCCGTCGCCGGTGCCGCAATCGACACGCAGCGGGATCCCCGCCAGCTGCGGCACCAGGTTCATTGCCGAGTTCTTGCGCCAGTCGTCGAGGCTGTCGAAGGCATCGTGCGGCGCTCCCCAATACGTCATGTACAGCGCCGGGCTGATCGCGCAGATCGCCGCCGTGCGCGCCGGACCCAGACGAGAGCCCAGCAGCAGGGCGCCGTAACCGCCCATCGACCAGCCCATGAAGGCCACCCGAGAGGTGTCGATGCTTTTGGTGGCCAGCATCGGGATCAGCTCGTTCAACACCATCGCGCCGGAGTCCTGCCCGGAGGCCCGTCGGCGCCAGAAGGCGTTGCCGCCGTCGACGCTGACCACCGCGAACGGCGGCCGGCCGGATGCAGTCAGCCGCGCCAGGGCGTCCTCGACGCCGAGGCTCATCACGCCGGCGGCGTCGCTGTCCATCCCGTGCAGGGCGATCACCGGTCGTAAGACGCCGGTTGTGCCCGGCGGGCGGGCGATGATCCATTTGGTCTCGACGCCGCCGCGGGCCGCGGAGATGAACGAGCCGGACTCGCGAGTGGGCAGTGGGCCGGCTGCCGATGCCGGTCCTGGGTCGGGCGCCGCACGGGGTGTCGGTGGATCGAGCAGGGCGCCCAGCGCGGACAACCCCGCCGCACCCATACCCACCGCCCCGGCGATACCCAAGTGCAGCGCGTCGCGGCGGGTCAGCGATTTCACCAGCGCATCATGCCAAGCAGACGACCGCGACAGGTCTCGCCGCGTCACCTATCCGACAACAGGCTGATAACGGCCTAGTCCTCGATGCCGTGGGTCTCCAGGAAGTCGTCCGGGATCGATGCGGTCAACCGGCCCACGAACGCGTAGTAGAACAGCTGCGTGCCCTCCATGGAGAGGCGATGGCGATACAACTCCAGATGGTAAATATCGAGGTATTTGGAGAAGATGAGTGCTCGGACCAGCCGGGAAAACCCGGTCTGCTCATCCGGGTTCAAAAACGATTGTTTGATATTGAACGCCAGCCACCCTTCGGTCTTGATGAGTTTCATTGCGTTGAAGAATGCGCGTGGCGGTATGTCGCCGAAACCGAGTGCGGCGACACAGGTCAGGCAGTCGAAATTCCACTCGGTCAGTTCGTCACGCAGCCGGGAGTCGGGATCGCCGAGGTCGGCGACGTAGTAGGCGTCGTAGACGGTCGGACGGTCGCGGTAGGCGGCGTCACGAGCCTCCGGGACGATGTCGACGCCTACCAGCCGGGCCACCCCCTCGCGCTTGAGGACATCGCCCATCATTCCGTTGCCCGCACCGAGGTCGAGTACCCGCAACTCGGTCAGCGGTTCACGCGTGGTCTGTAACGCCCGCTCGAGCAGCTCCATCACCTTACCGGGTGAATTACACCGCAGCCGGCCGTAAAACAATTCTTCATAAAGGCCGGGGCGCTTGTAGATCTCCGCGTAATCGTGAAAGCGCAGTTCCCGAGATCCGCCATTATCGATAAGCTTGAACGAGACCTCGTCTTGCGCCAGCCGTTCGGAATTCGCCGGTGGAAACTGAATTCGATAGATTTGCGAAGTCATCATGCAATTCTAACACTCGCCGTAATCGTTTCGTTATCTGGGTGCGGCCGACTGCCCACCACGGGGTTGGTACAAAGTTCAGAATGTGTAACACTGTGCCACATGACTGAGCTGTCGGAAACGCACATCGACGTCGACGCCTTGCCGCTCGGCCCCGAGTCGCTGGTGTGGCGCTACTTCGGCGACAACCGCATGTTCTTGATCGGGCCGCGGCCCGCGGTGCTGCAGAACATGCTCGCCGAGCTCGGCCAGGGCGTGCTGGACCACTCGGTGTTCTTCTCCGACACCGCCGCCCGAGTCAAGCGCTCGCTGCCGCCGATCTTCATGACCGTCTACGGCTCCGACGACGGCCATCCGGGCCAGCAAGTGCGCGACTTCCACCACGAGATCAAAGGCCAGATGCTCGACGGCCAGCGCTACCACGCGCTTGACCCGGAAACGTACTACTGGGCGCATGCCACCTTCGTCGAGCAGGTGCTCTACTTCGCCGACACGTTCGTCAAGCGGCTCACCCGTGCCGAGAAGGAACAGATCTACCTCGAGTCGAAGACCTGGTATCGCCGTTACGGGGTCAGCGACCGGGCGATGCCTACCGACTACGCGGAGTTCGAAAAGTACTGGAACGACATGCTCGACAACGTCGTGGTGGCGCACAAGACCGCCAGATACGGTGTCGGCTACGTCACCAAGGGCTTCCCATGCCCCAAAGGGGTGCCGCCGCTGGTGTGGCGGCTGGTGTCGCCGATGTTCGATCCGGTCGCGGCGTTCCTGACGACGGGCGGTCTGCCGCCGCAGGCCCGCGCCCTGCTGAACCTGCCGTGGAGCGAGCGGCAGGAGCGTCGCTACCAGCGTTTCGCCGCGGTGTGGCGCTCACGGCCGGTCAACTGGCTGTGGGATCATCTGCCGATGCGGTTGCGCTACAACAGGTTTGCTCGTGCCGGTTACGCACGGGGATGACCCCGCCGCCCGCGCCATCCTCGACGCCGCCGTCGTCGAGTTCGAGCGGCATGGCTTTCGTCGGGTCGCGCTCGACGATGTGGCGCGCCGCGCCCGGGTCAGCCGCACCACGATCTACCGCCGCTTCGCCAACCGCGACGAGCTGGTCGCCGCCGTCATCGACCGGGAGAACGCCGCGCTGTTCGCCGCCATCGCCGACGAGTTGAAAAACCGCCGGCCGCAATCGAATTACTACGTCGAGGCGTTCACATGCGCGATCATGCGGTTCCGCGAGCATCGGGTGTTGACCCGGATGATCGCCGACGAGCCCGGCCTGATGCTCGAACTGGCTCAGCAGCATTGGGGTGCCGCGGTCGAGCGGATGGCCGCCGCGCTGCGGGTGATCTTCCCCGACGGGTTCGCCGAACGCATCGGCGAATCCGCGGTCGACGAACTGGCCGAGACGATCCTGCGCTACGCGGCGATGGTGCTGTTGTTGCCTAGCCGCCAACCGCTGGCCAGCGCCGACGACCTCCGCGCCTTTGCCACCGAGCACTTCCTGCCCAGCCTGCCCGCCGTGTTGCGCGCCGCGCCGGTGTAGCGCGGTGTAGCGTCCGCTCATGCTGCTGACGCAGGAGGGGCGCATGAGCACGACGGCGAAGCTGCGCCAAGGCCTGACGCAGCGGCAGCTCAACATGATCGCGATCGGCGGGGTGATCGGCGCCGGGTTGTTCGTCGGCTCCGGCGTCGTCATCGGCGAGACCGGGCCCGCGGCGTTCGTCACCTACGCGCTGTGCGGTCTGCTGATCGTTCTGGTGATGCGGATGTTGGGGGAGATGGCCGCCGCCAACCCGGCAACCGGATCGTTCGCCGACTATGCCCGCGACGCTCTCGGCGACTGGGCGGGATTCTCGGTGGGCTGGCTGTATTGGTACTTCTGGGTGATCGTCGTCGGTTTCGAGGCGGTGGCCGGCGGCCGGGTGATCACCTACTGGTTCCACGCGCCGCTGTGGGTGCTGTCGCTGATCCTGATGGTGACAATGACGGCGACGAACCTGTTCTCGGTCTCGTCGTTCGGGGAGTTCGAATTCTGGTTCGCCGGAATCAAAGTCGCCACGATCATGGTCTTCCTCGCCGTCGGGTCGCTGTTCGTCGTCGGGCTTTGGCCGCACCACGGCACGGGTTTCGGCAACCTGGTTGCGCACGGCGGGTTCTTCCCGCACGGCATCGGCACGGTGTTCGGTGCGGTCGCGGTCGTCATCTCGGCGATGGTCGGCGCCGAGGTCGCCACGATCGCCGCCGCCGAAACCGACAACCCCGAACGCGCGGTGCGGCGGGCCACCAAGTCGGTGGTCGCCCGCATCCTGGTCTTCTACGTCGGTTCGGTGTTCCTTCTCGCGGTGATTGTGCCGTGGAACTCGACCGAACTGGGCGCCTCGCCCTACGTCGCGGCGCTGCGGACGATGGGCATCCCGGGAGCCGGGCACATCATGAATGCGGTGGTGCTCACCGCGGTGCTGTCGTGCCTGAACTCCGGGCTCTACACCGCGTCGCGAATGTTGTTCGTGCTGGCCGCGCGTCACGAGGCACCGGTCCAATTCGTCAAGGTCAGCCGCCGCGGCGTGCCCTACAACGCCATCCTCGGCGCGTCGGTGGTGGGGTTCTTGTGTGTGGTGATGGCGTGGATCGCACCGGGCAGCGTCTTCGTCTTCCTGCTGAAGTCTTCCGGCGCCATCGTGCTGTTTGTCTACCTGCTGATCGCGCTGTCGCAGATCGTGTTGCGCCGCAGGACACCGCCGGAGCGGCTGCGAGTCAAGATGTGGGGCTTTCCGGCGCTGTCGATTCTGACCCTGGCCGGGATCGTCGCCGTCCTCGTGCAAATGGTGTTCGAGCATGAGGCACGCACCCAGCTGTTCCTGAGCCTGCTGTCCTGGGCGGTGGTGCTGGCGCTGTACTTCGTGCCCAAATGGTGGCGCGGGCCGGCCGAACCCGGCGGCGAAACACCGCCGACCGGCAAGGCGACCCGGGTGTTGGTGCTGGCCAACAAAAACGTCTCCGGCAGTGAGCTTTTCGACGTGCTGCGCCGCGTCGACGCCAAGGCAAGAGCGGACTATTTCGTCTGCGTGCCGGCCAGCCCGGTCGACACCGGACAAGCCGAAAACACCGGCCCCGTCTATGTTTTCGACGCGACGCTGCAGGCCGCACAACAGCGGCTGGACACTATCTTGTCCGCGATGCGGGAGATGGGCTTGCATGCCGAGGGAGAGCTTGGCGACTACCGGCCGCTGCGTGCGCTGGCCCACGCGGTGCGCAATTTCCGCCCCGATCAGCTGGTGATCGCCGAAGGCCGGTCGTCCTGGCTGCGGCTCGGGCTCGTCGACAAGGCGCGCTCGACGTATCCGATCCCGGTCACCCACGTGGTGTCGCGCGAGCCCGCAGGTGTGGCCCGGCGTTGACTCTGCGTGTACCAGGGAGTCTTCTCGCACTTTGTCGTGGTAGACGCAGAATCAACGGCCCCGACTAGGCCACGTGTTCGCCCGCCGTCTCCAAGAGACCCAGCTGATGCAGGTCGGTGACGTACTTGTCGATCAACGCTTCGGTGAGGTGCGGCACGTCGTTGTCGGTGCCTATGCCGGCGGATTGGACTGCGGCGCGAAACTTCTCGGCGGGCAGGTGGCTTCCAGGTGTCGGCGTCGCCGGCCGGGCGTAGGCGCTCAGCAGCGGCAGCACCGAGTTCTTGCGCTGGTTCTCCGGCAGCGCCTTCATCGCCGCCTCGAACCGCGGGAGCCACTCGCCGTAGTCGTCGATCCGCTCGATCTTCTGACCACCCGCGATCAGCCAGTCGACGAAGGTGTCCAGCGAGATGCCGTCGTCGTGGTTGTTGAGCACGTTGTACGTGCGGTAGCCCTCGGTGGCTCGACTACCGAGCGTGGTGATCGCCTCGGCGGTGAAATCGGCTGGCAGCCCGTCATAGTTGGCCCTTTGCCGGTTGCCGTCGGCGTCAAGTTGATAGAACGAGCGTGGCGCGATACCGGTGGCCAGCAGGCTCAGGATCAGCCGGGTGAACATGTCGGTCACGTTGACCTGACCGGTGTAGCGGCTGTGCGCCAGGATCATGTCTGACCGGAACACCGCAACGGGTAAGCCGCACAGATCATGCGCCTCGCGCAGCAACACCTCGCCCGCCCACTTGCTGGCCGCATAGCCACTGGCATACGCGGCACCCAGCGACCGCGACGGCGAGGCCTCCCGCACGTCGACGTCCTCACCGATGAAGCTGCCGTCGGGCAGGGCCGTCACCGCGACCGTCGACAGGTAGGTAACGGGCTTGAGCCGCTTGGTGATTGCGAGCTTGACGATCTCGGCGGTGCCCACCACGTTCGGGCCGAACAGCTGACTGTAGGGCAGCACGTGGTTGACCATCGCCGCGGCGTGCACGATCAGATCGACCGATTCCGCGAGCCGGTCCCAGGTCTCGCTGTCGACCCCCAGGTTCGCCGCCCCGAGGTCACCGGACAGCACCTCGAGGTGGTCGGCGGCCAGCGCGCGAAAGTGCGCCGACAGCCCGGCATCGCCGGTGTCGATCGCGGCCTCGATGCGCTGCCGCGCAGCGACGGGATCGGCGCCGCGCACGATACAGATCAGCGTGCCGCCGGTCTCGGCGAGCCGCTCCAGCCAGTCCAGGCACAGGAATCGGCCCAGGTAGCCGTTGGCGCCGGTCAACAGTACGGTCCTCGCCTCGCCGCTCACCGAAAGGTCCTGTGCCGCAGCCAAAATATCGCCGTCGATGAACTTGTTCAGTGTCAGCTCGGCGGCACGGGCCTGCGTCGCGCCGCGGCCATGCACCGACGCGAACGTGGGCCGCGTGGAAGCCGCGTCGCGTTCGCCGTCGATGTAGCGGGCGATGGTGGCCAGCGTCGCGGTGGGGCTGACGATGGTCTGCACCGGGACGTCGACGTGGTAGATCTGCTCCAGCAGCGATCCGAACGAGAATGCCGACAGCGAATCGCCGCCCAGCTCAACGAATTTCGAATCGGCAGGCATACCCTCCCCGGTGGCCTCCAGGCCCAGGGTGGCGACGGCGGCTCGCCGTACCGTGTCGATCGTCGGCAGTTCGGCAGCCGCCGCCCGCAGCTGATCGATCTGGTTTTCCTGACCCGCGGCGATCTCGGCGTACAGCGCGTCGAGCCGTTCACCGTAACGGGCCCGCAGCGCCGGCCGCAGCAGCTTGCCGACCCCGGACAGCAACCCGTTGTCGCGGGTGAACCGCTGTCGTTCGAGCAGGAAGTCACGCGGAATCTCATAGGGCTGCAAATGATTCGCCGCAGCGATCTGCTGCAACGACTCGGCGATCATCGCGCGCGGGTCGCCGCCACCGACCGCGTCGTCGTTGGGGACCACCACCGCCAGCAGGAACGGCTGGTCGCTGCTGCCGTGCAGATAGATCTGCCGGATGTAGGGACTGGCTGCATAGATCGCCTCCAGTTGGGACACCGCGACGAACTCGCCCTGGGAGAGCTTGATGACGTTGTTGCGGCGGTCCAGATATTTCAGGCGATCCGGGCCGAGTTCCTCCATGATGTCGCCGGTCTTGTAGAAGCCGTCGTCGTCGAAGATCTGGGTCGACAGCTCGGGATGCTTGAAGTAGCCCGGGATTACGTTGCTTGCCTTGACATAGAGCTCGCCGCGCGGGTGCGGTTTGTCAGTGGTGAAGTAGCCCAGTTCGGGAACGTCGACGAGCTTGTACTCGGTCACCGGTGGACGACGGACGATGCCGTTGCGCATGATTCCGCCGCCGGTTTCGGTGGCGCCGTAGCCGTCGGCGACGGTGACGTCAAGCAGCGATTCCATGAACGCGTGCATATGCTTGGACAGCGGCGCGCTGCCGCACATCGCCGACACCACTCGTCCGCCGAGAAAGTCTTGGCGCAGTTCTGCTTTCACTTCGTCTGCCGCTGAGCTGTCATCGGTGGCCGACCGGATGTCGAGCTCTCTGCGGTAGCGCCGGTAGATCAAGTCGCACACCCGCGGCACCAGGTTCAGCGCGGTGGGCCGCACCAGCGCGATGTCGTCGAACAGCGTCGACATGTCGCTCTTGGCGGCGAAGTAGCCGATCCCGCCTGATGCAAGCGTGGCGATCAGCCATTCCAGTCCGTACACGTGGGAGAGCGGCATGTACTGCAGATGGATGGCCGGAATCTGCCTGCCGATGTCCAGCGACGGGCTGTGCGGACGCTGCCACAGCCTTGTCACCATGTCCGCGGTGTACATCGCCCCCTTCGGGGTGCCGGTGCTGCCCGACGTGTAAATCAGTGTGGCCAGGTGGTTTTCGCCAGCCGGCGGGATGAACGGTGGGATCACCGGCAGGTTGCGTCCGGATTCCAGTTCCGGCAACAGCGGCATCACGTCCACCTCGCGGCCCGCGGCAGCGAGGCGTTCGCACCCGGCCTGGTACTTGGCGCGCTGCTCGTGGTCGTAGTTGAAGTAGTCGAACACCACCAGCCGCTCGACCGACGGCGTGTCGATCACCACGTCGACGGCGGTGTCCAGCGACTCGATACTGGCTGCGAATATTCGCGGGCCCGTCTCGGCGGCAATCGGTTTCAGCTGCTGCGCCGTCGAGCTGGTTTGCAGCGGGACGAATACCGCACCGAGCCGGATACAGGTCAGGTAGATGATCGCGTAGCCGATGCTGGTGAAACCCAGGACGGCCACGAAGTCGCCAGGATCAAAGCCGCCCCGCAGGTTCGAGTCCCACACGCTGGAGAGCGCCTCCACGCGTTCCCGCAACCGTCGATAGGTGATCGTCTCGAAACCCGGCAACAGCGTCGACGTGGCGCGTCCGGGGGCGTCGTCGCGCGTCAGCTCACGGGACCGCTGCCCCAGCGCCGGGCGGTCGGCATAGCCGGTGAGGTATTCCTCGACCACTTGCCAGGGCCGCAGCCCCTCCTGGTGGGCGGCGGCAGTCACCTGCGGTAACGGCGCCGCGGCGCGGAACTGCGGGTCGGTGGCGTACAGCTCCTCGATGCGGCGAACCAGGCGTTGCTCTCGTCCCGTTTCGGTCATGGTCGGCTCCCTCTCACCGTGGCTACCCCCGCGTCAGCCGGCGCGGGAGAGCAGCAGCGTCGACTCGACCCCCGACAACCCCAGCAGCTGGCGCCAGGGCGCCTTCACTGAATCGGCCGCCTCCCCGGTCGGGACAACTCGTGGGTCGGCGACGTCGAAAGTCTTGCCGTACAGCTTGACTCGCCCGCGGCCCGCCGCTTGCAGGTTCTTCACCCAATCACGGTCCGGCCGGTACGGCAGCAAGATGGCAACGCCGCCGTCGCGGGTGCGGAAGGCCGACACCGGGGTGCGGTAGGTCTTGCCGGATCGACGTCCCACGTGCTCGACGACCGACCACACCGGTAGCCAGCCGGAAATCGGCAACACGATGCGATTGGTCACCCGGCGGTTGAACCGGGCATGCGCTCGCGAGAACAGCACGCTAGTCGATTCGGGTGAGCAGAACCGCCTGCTCGAACGGCAGCCGGGCGAACAGCGCCCGCGATCGGCTGCTGATGTATTCGGCCGCTTCTTCCTTGGTGACCGTCCGCGGCTGGACGACGCCGAAGGTTTTGCCGTTGCGCCGTATCCGCCCGCCGCCGGCAGCGTTGAGGTTCTTCAGCCAGTCGCGGTCCGGGCCATAGGTCAGCAGGATCGCCACGCCGGGCTTGCCGTCGATGGTGGCGCTGAACACATTCAGCGGGGTGCGATACGGTTTGCCGGAGCGCCGCCCGACGTGCTCGAGAATCCCGAATCCGGGGAGCCAGCCAGCCCACATTCGCTGGATCGGGTTGGTGACGTGCCGGTTGAATCGGGCGAGCCGCTGCGGTAGTTGCATGTAGCCATCCAACCTGCCGCGGCCTGCCCAACTCAACCCCGTCGGCCCAGAACTACACCCTGTAGTCGACCGTTTTGCCGCAACTGGGACACTGGTGGCCATGTACAGCACCGAAACCTCGGCGAAGCTGTTCGACGACGCCTGCGCCGTCATCCCCGGCGGGGTGAACTCCCCGGTGCGGGCCTTCAAGGCCGTGGGCGGTACGCCGCGCTTCATCACCGAGGCCAGCGGCTACTGGCTCACCGACGCTGACGGCAACCGCTACGTGGACCTGGTTTGCTCGTGGGGCCCGATGATTCTGGGCCATGCCCACCCCGCGGTGGTCGACGCCGTGCAGCAAGCCGCGGCCTTTGGTGTCTCGTTCGGGGCGCCGACGCCCGCGGAGACCGAGCTGGCCGCCGAGATCGTCGACCGGGTGGCGCCGGTGGACCGGATACGGTTGGTGAACTCCGGCACCGAGGCCACGATGAGCGCGGTGCGGCTGGCCCGCGGGTACACCGGCCGCGCGAAGATCGTCAAGTTCTCCGGCTGCTATCACGGCCACGTCGACGCTCTATTGGCCGACGCCGGATCCGGCGTCGCGACGCTGGGCCTGCCATCGTCGCCCGGCGTCACCGGGGCTACCGCGGCCGACACGATCGTGTTGCCCTACAACGACATTGACGCGGTGGGCGAGGCGTTCGCCCGGTTCGGCGACCAGATTGCAGCGGTCATCACCGAGGCCAGCCCCGGCAACATGGGCGTCGTCCCGCAGGTGCCCGGCTACAACGCCGCGCTGCGGACGATCACCGCCGAGCACGGCGCGCTGCTGATCGTCGACGAGGTGATGACCGGTTTCCGGGTCAGCCGAAGCGGTTGGTACGGAATCGATCCCGTCGACGCCGACCTGTTCACCTTCGGCAAGGTGATGAGTGGCGGGCTGCCCGCCGCGGCGTTCGGCGGACGCACCGAGGTGATGGAACGGCTGGCCCCGCTCGGCCCCGTGTATCAGGCCGGCACCCTCTCGGGCAACCCGGTGGCGGTGGCCGCGGGCCTGGCCACGCTGCGGGCCGCTGACGACGCCGTCTATGCGGCGCTGGACGCCAACGCCGACCGGTTGGCCGGGCTCCTCTCTGAAGCTCTGAAGGAAGCCGGTGTGCCACATCAGATTCCACGGGCAGGCAACATGCTGTCGGTGTTCTTCGCCGACGAGCCGGTGACCGACTTCGCCACCGCCCGCGCCAGCGACACCTGGCGCTACCCCCCGTTCTTCCATGTGCTGCTCGACGCCGGTGTTTACCCACCCTGCAGCGCGTTCGAGGCGTGGTTCGTCTCGGCCGCGCTCGACGACGCCGCCTTCGACCGGATCGCCGGCGCACTACCCGCGGCCGCCGCCGCAGCCAAGGAAGCCAAGGAGCCGAAACCCCGATGTTGACCCGAATTCACCTGGTGCGTCACGGCGAGGTGTACAACCCCGACGGCGTCCTCTATGGACGCCTGCCGGGATTCCGCCTGTCCGACAAGGGAATTCGGCAGGCGCAGGCCGTGGCCGACGCGCTGGCGGACCGCGACGTGGTCGCGGTGATCGCCTCGCCGCTGCAGCGTGCACAGGAGACGGCCGCGCCTATCGCCGCCCGCCACGACCTGCCGGTGGACACTGACCCCGACCTGATCGAATCGACCAATATCCTGCAGGGCAGGGGAGTCTCACCCGGCGACGGCGCCTGGCGCGACCCGCGGGTGTGGTGGCACCTGCGCAACCCGTTCACCCCGTCGTGGGGTGAGCCGTACGCCCAGATCGCGGCAAGGATGACCACCGCGGTCGACAAGGCGCGGGCCCGGGCCGCCGGCCACGAAGCCGTATGCGTCAGCCACCAGCTGCCGATCTGGACGGTGCGGCTGCACCTGACCGGCCGGCGGCTCTGGCACTGGCCCACCCGGCGGCAATGCGCGGTGGGCTCGGTGACTTCGCTGGTCTACGACGGCGATCAGCTGGTCGACGTGCAGTATTCGCTGCCGGGCGGCTGTTGACATGCGCCGGCTGGCCATCCTCAGCGCGGTGCTGGCCGCGCTGCTGGTCGGCTGCTCTCACGGCGACGACGCCGTCGCGCAGGGCGGCACCTTCGAATTCGTCGCGCCGGGCGGAAAGACCGACATCTTCTACGACCCGCCCGATCACCGCGGTCGCCCCGGGCCGCTGGCCGGCCCGGACCTGATGGAGCCCGCGCGCACGCTGTCCGTCGACGACTTTCCCGGCAAGGTCGTCGTCATCAACGTGTGGGGGCAGTGGTGCGGACCGTGCCGGACGGAAGTCGCTCAGCTGCAACAGGTTTACGACGCCACCCGCGCCGACGGGGTGGCTTTCCTCGGAATCGACGTGCGCGACAACAACCGTCAGGCCGCGCAGGACTTCGTCACCGACCGCCACGCCACGTTCCCGTCGATCTACGACCCGGCGATGCGCACGATGATCGCGTTCGGCGGCAAATACCCGGCCACGGTGATCCCGTCGACCGTGGTGCTCGACCGCCGGCATCGGGTTGCCGCGGTGTTCCTGCGCGAGCTGCTCGCCGGGGACCTGCAGCCGCTCGTGCAGCGACTTGCCACCGAGGATCAGGCGCCGCCGGGGCCACAATGAGCAGCGGGTTCACCGAAATCGCCGCCGCTGGGCCGCTGTTGGTGGCGCTGGCGGTGTGCCTACTGGCGGGGCTGGTGTCGTTCGCGTCGCCATGTGTGGTGCCGCTGGTGCCCGGCTATCTCTCGTATCTGGCGGCCGTCGTCGGCGTCGACGAGCCCCGGACGCACGCCGCGCGGTGGCGGGTCGCCGGGTCGGCCGCGCTGTTCGTCGCCGGGTTCACCGCGGTGTTCGTGCTCGGCACCGTCGCGGTACTCGGCATGACCACCACGCTGATCACCAATCAGCTTCTGCTGCAACGGGTCGGCGGGGCGCTGACCATCGTGATGGGGCTGGTGTTCGTCGGGTTCATCCCGGCCCTGCAGCGCCAGGCCCGGTTCACCCCGCGGCAGCTCTCGACGGTGGCGGGAGCGCCGCTGCTGGGCGCGGTGTTCGCGCTGGGGTGGACACCGTGCCTAGGCCCGACGCTGACCGGGGTGATCACCGTCGCCTCGGCGACCGACGGCGCCAGCGTCGCGCGCGGCATCGCGCTGGTGATCGCCTACTGCCTGGGGTTGGGAGTTCCGTTCGTGCTCTTGGCATTTGGGTCGGCCAGCGCGGTGGCCGGGCTAGGGTGGCTGCGTCGCCATACCCGGGCGCTGCAGATCGTCGGCGGCGTGCTGCTGATCGCCGTCGGGGTCGCGCTGATCAGCGGCGGCTGGAACGACTTCGTCTCGTGGCTGCGCGACGCGTTCGTCACCGACGTGAGGCTGCCGGTCTAGTGGCGCGAGCAGACGCAAAAGCCCCCGACACGCCGAGGCGTAAGGGCCTTTTGCGTCTGCTCGCCACAGCACGCAACACCTGGCGGGCGCTGACGTCGATGGGCACCGCGCTGGTGCTGCTGTTCCTGCTTGCGCTCGGCGCCATCCCCGGCGCGCTGCTGCCGCAGCGCAGCCTCAACGCCGGCAAGGTCGACGACTACCTGACTGCCCATCCGGTGATCGGGCCGTGGCTGGACGCGGTGCAGGCGTTTGATGTGTTCGGCAGCTTCTGGTTCACCGCGATCTATGTGCTGCTGTTCACCTCGCTGGTCGGCTGCCTGACCCCGCGGATGGCCGAACACGCGAAAAGCCTGCGGGCCAAACCTGTTGCCGCACCGCGCAACCTGGCGCGGCTGCCCAAGCACACCACCGCCACGGTCACCGGCGATCCCGAGCACATAGCAACGACGATCACCCACCGGCTGCGCGGCTGGCGCACCGTAACCCGTCGCCACGACGACCGTGGCGATCGCCAGCGCGGCGAAGCCGGGTGCAGCGGGTCGCCACCAGAAGGCACCGTCGTGGTGTCCGCCGAAAAAGGCTACCTGCGCGAATTCGGCAACCTGGCATTCCATTTCGCGCTTTTGGGCCTGCTGCTCGCGGTGGCCGTCGGCAAGATGTTCGGCTACGAGGGCAACGTGATCGTCATCGCCGACGGCGGCCCCGGGTTCTGCTCGGCGTCGCCGGCCGCCTTCGACTCGTTCCGCGCCGGCAACACCGTCGACGGCACCTCGCTGCACCCAATCTGCATCCGCGTCAACAACTTTGACGCGCACTACCTGCCGTCGGGGCAGGCCACGTCGTTCGCCGCGAACATCGACTACCAGACCGGCCGCGACCTGACGACCGACAGCTGGCGGCCCTACCGGCTGGAGGTCAACCACCCCCTGCGCACCGGCGGCGACCGGGTGTATCTGCAGGGCCACGGCTACGCGCCGACGTTCACGGTGACCTTCCCGGACGGGCGTACCCGCACGTCGACGGTGCAGTGGCGGCCCGACAACCCGCAGACCCTGCTGTCGTCGGGCGTGGCCCGCATCGACCCGCCGGCCGGCAGCTTTCCCGACCCCGATCAGCGTCGCAAACATCAGATCGCCATCCAGGGACTGCTCGCCCCTACCGAGCAGCTCGATGGCACATTGCTGTCATCGAGCTTTCCCGCCCTGAACGCGCCCGCGGTGGCCGTCGACATCTACCGGGGCGACACCGGGCTGGACACCGGCCGGCCGCAGTCGCTGTACACGCTGGATCCGCGGCTGATCGAGCAGCACCGGCTGACCAAGGCCAAACGGGTGAACCTGCGCGCGGGTGAAGCGGTAACGCTCGAGGACGGCACTACGGTGCGTTTCGACGGCGCCGTGCCGTTCGTCAACCTGCAGGTCTCCCACGACCCGGGCCAGGTCTGGGTGCTGGTATCCGCGATCACGATGATGGCCGGGTTGCTGGTATCGCTGCTGGTGCGACGACGACGGGTCTGGGCGCGGATCGTCCCAACCGGAACAGCCGATACGGTGAACGTCGAGCTCGGCGGTCTGGCCCGCACCGACAACTCCGGCTGGGGCGACGAATTCGAGCGGCTGACCAGCCGCTTACTGGCCGGGTTCGATGCGGGCGACCGGGAGGAGGTAGGCGTCGGATGAACACCGCGCACGTCCACATCGGCCTGGCGCGCACCTCCGATTGGGCGTTCACTTCGGCGGTGGTTGTGTTGGTGGTCGCGCTGTTGCTGCTGGCCGCCGAACTCGCCTACATGCGCACCCGCAGAGCCACAGAGCTGGTGAGCGTCGGGGTTGCCGCCGACAGCGCCACCCCGGGCGTCGTGCAGGAGGCCCCGCGGCGCCCGTTCGACGAGCGTATCGGGCGGGCCGGTCTGGCGCTGGTCTACGTCGGGATCGCGATGCTGCTGGCGTGCATCGTGCTGCGCGGTCTGGCCACCGCGCGGGTGCCGTGGGGCAACATGTACGAGTTCATCAACCTGACCTGCTTCTGCGGGTTGGTCGCCGGTGCGGTCACGCTGCGCCGCCCGCAATATCGCCCGCTGTGGGTGTTCCTGCTGCTGCCGGTGCTGATACTGCTGACGGTCTCCGGACGCTGGCTGTACGCCAACGCGGCGCCGGTGATGCCGGCGCTGCAGTCCTACTGGCTGCCGATCCATGTCTCGGTGGTCAGCCTGGGCTCCGGGGTGTTCCTGGTGGCCGGGGTCGCCAGCATCCTGTTCCTGCTGCGGACCTCGCGGATGGCCGACGCCCGCGTGGTGCAACGGCTGCCCGACGCCCAAACCCTGGACCGCATCGCCTACCGAACGACGATCTTCGGCTTCCCGGTCTTCGGGTTCGGCGTGATATTCGGCGCCATCTGGGCCGAGGAAGCCTGGGGCCGCTACTGGGGCTGGGACCCCAAGGAAACTGTGGCGTTCATCGCCTGGGTGGTGTACGCCGCCTACCTTCATGCCAGGTCGACGGCGGGCTGGCGCGACCGCAAAGCCGCGTGGATCAACGTGGCCGGCTTCGTGGCCATGGTCTTCAATCTGTTCTTCGTTAACCTGGTGACTGTTGGCCTGCATTCATATGCGGGTGTTGGCTGACCAGGGCGATCGTTCATCGACAAACGACCCGAGTACTGCAACGAGGGGAAGTGCACGTGTCTGAGCATCCGGCCCAGGGCGCTGGGGCGTCTCGAGGGCATGAAGACCATCCGACGACGGAATTGCCGCCACAGCCGCCACAGCCGCACCCCGGTGAGCCGGATGCCAGGACCAGCAACGCCGAGACCAAGGCATTCGCCGGGTTCCGCACCGAACGCCGCTTCGCCGAGAACGAGACCGTAGGCGGCCTGGCGCCGCCAACCCGTGTCGAGCCGCGGGCCTGGGCGGCCACTCCGGCCAAGGGCCTGCCCCGGGTCGTCGACTCGCCGCCGTACGGCACCGGTTTCTACGGCGGACAGCCGTCGAACGCGCCGTACCGCCAAGGTGCGGTACACCACCCGCCGTCGCCGTACCCGGAGCTGTCCACCAGCACCCTGTTGCGCCAGGTCAAGCCGCCGCCGTCGGAGGGCTGGCGCAAATGGCTCTACATTCTTTCCGGCCAGCTGATCAACGTAGGGGAAAGCCCGCGGGTCAACCGCTACAACGACCTGATCATGCAGGCCAACCGGCCGCTGCGGGGCTGCTACCGCATCGCGATGCTGTCGCTGAAGGGCGGTGTCGGCAAGACCACGATCACCGCCTGCCTCGGCGCCACCTTCGCGTCCATCCGCGGCGACCGGGTGATCGCCGTCGACGCCAACCCCGACCGCGGCACACTCAGCCAGAAGGTTCCGTTGGAGACCCCGGCCACCGTGCGGCATTTGCTGCGCGACGCCGAGGGCATCCAGCGCTACAGCGACGTGCGCAGCTACACCTCGCAGGGCCCGAGCCGGCTGGAGGTGCTGGCCTCGGAGAGCGATCCGGCGATGTCGGATGCGTTCAGCGCCGAGGACTACACCCGCACGCTGGAAATCCTGGAGCGCTATTACGGCTTAGTGCTCACCGACTGCGGCACCGGGCTGCTGCACTCGGCGATGTCGGCGGTGCTGTCCAAGGCCGACACGCTGGTGGTGGTCAGCTCGGGATCGATCGACGGCGCCCGCAGCGCCTCGGCGACGCTGGACTGGCTGGACGCGCACGGCCACGAGGAGCAGGTGCGCAACTCGATCGCGGTGATCAACGCGGTGCGGCCCCGGTCAGGCAAGGTCGACATGCAAAAGGTGGTCGATCACTTCTCGCGGCGCTGCCGCGCGGTGCGGTTGATCCCGTTCGACCCGCATCTCGAGGAGGGCGCGGAAATCAGCCTGGAACGGTTGAAGCGGGAGACGCGCGAAGCGCTGATCGAGTTGGCAGCCGTTGTGGCCGATGGTTTCCCGAGCGACGACCGCCGCACCGCAGGGTTTATCTAACGCGGGTTGTTATCGCCGTGGCTTAACCGCCACAGGAACTCCGGATCGTCGTCGGGTCCGATGACGCGAGTCTTCGGGCGGTTCACCTGCGAACGCGCGGCCCGCAAGCCAAGGTAGATCAGCGTCCCCAGGACCAAGACGAGGAGCAGGTAGAGCACTCGACACCTCCTGCATCCGAATATACGCGCACCGTAGGCTCGGACCGTGCCGGTTGGTCGAAGCCCCGCTGGTCGCGCCGTGGTCGACGTGCTGCTCTACGGGGCGGCCCGGATTGCTCTGGCGGTGGCCCTGACCGCCGCGATCTACGGGGTGGCCCGACTGCTCGGTGTGCGGGAGTTCCCCTTGGTCGTTGCCGCCTTGTTCGCATTGATCATCGCGATGCCGCTTGGCATCTGGCTGTTCAGCCCACTGCGCCGGCGCGCCACCGCGGGGATCGAGGCGGCCACCGCGCGACGACGCCGCGACCGTGAACAACTGCGCGCCCGGCTGCGCGGCGAGGCTCCGCCCGAAGACTGACGCGCCCTAGGCGCCCCGGCTTCGCCCTAGGCGCCCCGGCTTCGCCCTAGGCGCCCCGGCTTCGCCCTAGGCGCCGAACGTGTACTCACGGCGGAAAACCGGCCGAAATTTCGCCCCCAGTACACGCTCGACGTGCAGTCAACCAGCGCCAGCGCCAAAGCCACCGCGACCGACCACACCAGCATCGTCAGCCCGGTATCCCGCAGTACCGGAATCAACTCGGGCCCGGTGCGGCCGGATCGCACCGGGCGCGCGGCACGCAAACCCAACGGCGCGGCCACCAACCCCACGGCGCACCAGGGCGTGGCGAGCATCAGCACCAGCGTCAACACCGCGGCGAGCACCAGCAGCACGTGATACAGCGTCCGCGTTCCGGCGTCGCCCAGCCGCACCGCCAGCGTGATCTTGCCGGACTGCGCGTCGGTCGGGATGTCGCGCAGATTGTTGGCCACTAAGACCGCCGACGACAGCGCGCCCGTCGTCACCGCCAAAACCAGGCCCACCCAGTCGACCCGCAGCGCCTGGGTGTACTCGGTGCCCAAGACCGCAATCAGGCCGAAGAACACGAACACCGCAAGTTCGCCAAAACCCGCGTACCCGTAGGGTTTTGACCCGCCGGTATACAGCCAAGCCCCGGCGATACACACCGCCCCGACGGCGATCAGCCACGGCGCACTGGTCAGCGCCAATGCCAGCCCGGCCGCCGCCCCGACGCTCAGGCTCGCCACAGCCACCGCCAGCACCGAGCGCGGCGTGGCCAGCCGCGATCCCACCAACCGCACCGGGCCGGCCCGGTCGTCGTCGGTGCCACGGATGCCGTCGGAGTAGTCGTTGGCGAAGTTGACCCCGATAACGAAGGCGCACGCGACCAATAACGCCAGCAGTGCTTTCCACCAGACGGCGGCATGCAGCCAAGCCGCGGCGCCGGTGCCCGCGATCACCGGGGCGACGGCGTTGGGCAGCGTGCGTGGCCGCGCACCGGCGATCCACTGCGCAAAGCTAGCCATGGCTCGATCGTTCCATGCGCTGTACCAGAATGAGCTAATGCCCGCCGGCGACGATGCAGAGCGGAGCGATGAGGAGGAACGGCGTACATGCTCGGAGTGATCGGCGGCAGCGGCTTCTACACCTTTTTCGGGGCCGACGCGCGCACCATCAAACTCGACACCCCGTTCGGCGAACCCAGCGCCCCGGTCACCGTCGGCGTCGTCGGCGAGCATGAGGTCGCCTTCCTGCCCCGTCACGGCGCGCAGCATCAGTATTCGGCGCACACCGTCCCATACCGGGCCAACATGTGGGCGCTGCGCGCGCTAGGCGTGCGGCGGGTCTTCGGGCCGTGCGCGGTCGGCAGCCTGACGCCCGATCTCGGGCCCGGCTCGATCGTGGTGCCCGACCAATTGGTGGATCGCACCCACGGCCGCGCCGACACCTACTTCGAATCCGGCGGGGCACACGCCGCATTTGCCGATCCGTACTGCCCGGCTTTGCGTGCCGCGGTCACCGGCCTGCCCGGCGTGGTCGACGGCGGCACCATGGTGGTGATCCAGGGCCCGCGGTTTTCCACCCGCGCGGAAAGCCAGTGGTACGCCGCCGCCGGATTCACCCTGATCAACATGACGGGCTATCCCGAGGCGGTGCTCGCCCGCGAACTCGAGATGTGTTATGCTTCAATCGCTTTGGTGACCGACCTGGACGCCGGAATCGAGGTGGGCGCGGGAGTGACGGCCGTCGGCGTGTTCAGCGAATTCGAGAAGAACATCGAGCCGTTCAAGAAGCTGGTGCACGAGGCCATCGGCCAGGTCGCCGCCGAGCGCACCTGCACCGACTGCCAGTCACACGCCGGCGTCGGCCTGCCGTTCGACCTGCCGTGAGGGTGCTGCTGACCGGCGCCGCCGGCTTCATCGGCTCCCGGGTGCATGCGGCGTTGCAAGCGGCGGGGCACGAGGTCATTGCGATCGACGCCCTGCTACCGGCCGCGCACGGACCAGATGCGGTGGTGCCACCGGGATGCCGACGGGTGGACGTCCGCGACGCCGACGCACTGGCTCCGCTCCTGACCGGGGTGGACCTGGTCTGTCATCAGGCCGCCGTCGTCGGTGCCGGGGTGAATGCCGCCGACGCCCCGGCGTACGGCAGCCACAACGACTTTGGCACCACGGTGCTGCTCGCGCAGATGTTCGCCGCCGGCGTGCGGCGGCTGGTGCTGGCGTCGTCGATGGTGGTCTACGGCCAGGGTGGCTACCGCTGCGCCGAGCACGGGCCCGTCGACCCGCCGCCGCGGAGCCGGGCCGACCTGGATGCCGGGGTATTCGAGCACCGCTGCCCGCGCTGCGGCCGTGAAGTGGCGTGGCAGCTGGTCGACGAGGAAGCTCCGCTGCGGCCGCGCAGCCTGTACGCGGCCAGCAAGGCCGCACAGGAGCATTACGCGCTGGCGTGGTCGGAGTCGACCGGCGGCTCGGTGGTGGCGCTGCGCTACCACAACGTCTACGGGCCGGGCATGCCGCGCGACACCCCGTATTCGGGCGTGGCCGCTATTTTCCGGTCGGCGCTCGAAAAAGACGAGGCGCCACCAGTTTTCGAAGATGGCGGCCAGATGCGCGATTTCGTGCACGTCGACGACGTGGCGGCCGCCAACGTGGCCGCTGCGGCGTCTGACCATAAGGGCTTTGTCGCCGCAAATGTCTGTTCGGGCCAGCCGATTTCGATCCTGGAAGTGGCGACAGCGCTATGCGATGCGCGCGACGGCAGTGTGTCGCCGGTCGTCACCGGCCAGTATCGCAGCGGCGACGTACGCCATATCGTCGCCGATCCGGCCCGGGCTGCCCGGATTTTGGGCTTCCGCGCGGCCGTCGACCCGCAACAGGGGTTGCGCGAATTCGCGTCGGCGCCGCTGCGCGGTTAGCGTTGTCCGGGCCGGTAGATCTTGGGCGCACGGGACAGCTGCTGCGTGGGAGCGTTGTCACCCCGAAAGATTCGTGGTCGGCCGGTGTCCAGCCGAGTGGTCACGGGTTCTGGTGAGGCGGTACGGTGTTGAGCCGCTCGACCGGTGACGATGACGACGGCGAGGATACACAGGGTCAGGCCGCACAGTACGACGTCGAACGTGCTGGTGATCTGCTGGACGAGGTCGTTGCCGTAAACCGGGTTGCTCAGCCAGGAGGGTGAACTGGCATACCGCGGCGCCAGCGCGACGGCGATCACGATGCGGGAAACGCTGAGTACGAAGAGAACTCCGCACAGCGAGGAGATCACGGGCCGGGGAAGTGACAAGTTGGCGAGGTTGAGGTACAGCCACACCGCGAGCACGGCGGTCACCAGATCGAATGCGGCCATCGCCGCGCTGTCGTAGGGCGAGTACGGCAGGTTCAAGCTCACCGAGACGACGATGTCGGTGATGCGCATCAGCACCGATCCGGCACACCAAACGATGATGAGCAGCAAGCCTTTCCGTGCCGCCGGTCGCCACAAACTTTCGGGGATGTGCTCCGTCGTGGCGATGCGCAGCAATGTCAGCGGTGCGAACACCGCCGCGGCCGCCGCCCAGACCAAGTAGCCCTCGAAGCCAACCCCGGACGTGGAGGTGTTCTGCGCGATGCCGTGGAATCCGTCAATCTCGCGGCCAATGGGCAAGACCCAGACGACGATTCCGGCGAGCAGGGTGGACGCTCCCAACCCGATGACCGCAAGCCGAGTTACCCTGCTGCCCTGGAAGATCCATCGGGTTGCGACGACGACGGCAACCAACGCCACAATGCCGTACACGACCGCGGTGGCGATGATTGCGACGTTCTGCTTGCCGAAACCCGATGAGCCGGTGGGCAGGGCGGCCTTTGTCCGCCAGAACAAGTTGAACCCCACAGCCAGCGCCGCCCCAACGATCGACGCATAGCCCAGGATGCGGGCCGACAGCAGCCACCGGCGGAACCTATCCTTGTCGGCGGCCGTCGCAGTGATCAGCGGTTGAGCGCTCAACAACGAGCCGGCGACTCCGAGCCATGCGCCCGGTCCAATGCCGCCCGGCACATTGGCACTGCCGCCATACCGGACCGTCTGGACCACGTCGAACACCACAAATCCCAGCACCAACAGCAGGTAGGGGATGTTGAGTGGGGCGCGGAGCCGACGGGCCAACGGATCCAGGCGCCACGAGCCGGCGATGGAGGTCAGTGAAAGCAGCGTCGCCACAAGAACTACCGTGAACAGTCCACCGCGGCTGCCGGGGACGCCGACGCCGAAATAAAGGTTCCACGGTAAAGCCAATGCGATGAGCAACAAAACACCGGCGACCACGTCGCGCCCGATGTTCCAACGCTGAATGGTCTTGCGGGTCACCACGGATCGTGACGGCAGTTGGTTTTCGGTCCGCGGGACGGCGCCGTGGCGCACCGTACTCGTGTCGTCGCGGCTGTCGGTCACCAGTTTCCCCTTGCGATATGACAGGTTCGCGCTGCTCGCCGCGAACGTCGTCGTCGGTTGTCATCCAGTGTGGCCTACGCAGGCCCGCTCCGGCGCGAGGCGCACTTCCGTAGGCTGGATCTGGATATTCGCTCAGCCTTCGTCGGCCGAATAGCCGATACTGCAGTGTCAGAAAGGAGCGCCACGGTGGACGTGACTTTGGGCGTCGCGGTCAGCGGTCCGGTCGCCCGTCTGGCGCTGGTCGGCTCGGGACCCGACGGCGACGCCCTGATCGACGAATCGGTGGTCGACCTGGGTTCGGATGCGGTCGACAAACTGACCGAAACGGTGCTCGGCACCCATCGGCTGCTGGCCGCAGAGGACCATCGGCTGGTCGGTACTCGGTTGTGCTGGTCGGATGAGCAGCAAGCCGACGAGCTGCGGCGCGCGCTGGACGATTCCGGCGTCGAGAACGTCGCGGTGTTGCCCGAGTCAGAAGCGGCAACTGCGCTGATCACCAGCCCGGAAGCCACCGCAACTATGCCGACGGGCGATCCTGACCTCACAGTCGCGTGGGGCGCCGCGATGGCCGCGGCGCCGGCGACGATGACGCAGGCCGCCATGCCCGCCCAGGACGCGACGATGGCTGCGCCCGCGGCGGCCATGACCGATGCGGCGATGCCGGTCGAGGACCCGACGATCAACGAGCCGGCGGCAGAGGTGCCGGAGGCGGAGCACCAGCTGGCGTACTCTATGGCCGACGACGGCTCCGAACTGCTGCCGATGGAATACGACGGCGACGACGAGGACTACGGCGAGACCGAGGTCGTCGCTCAGCCGGTTGGCCGGGCCTTGCTGGTGGGCAGCACCGTGGGCGGGATCGTGGTCGCGGGATGTGCCGCGTTAGCTGTTGCGGTGACGATCGGCGTTCGCCCGAGCGCCGCCAGTCAACCTCAGCCCCCGCCGGTGCAACAGCCGCAGCAGCAACAGAAGCCCGTGCCGGGGAACTTCATGCCGGTGTTGCCGTCACCCAACGCGAGCCCGCAAGTGCAGGCTCCGGTGGTCGGCAATCCGGGCTCACCGCAGGGCGTTTCGAGTCCGGGTCCGCAGCAGGCGCCCAGCGCGCCGCCGGTTGCTCCGCCGCCCGTCGAGCAGGCACCGCCGCCAGCCGCCCCGCCTGCGCCGGGCTTCAACCCGGTGCCGATCCCGATACCGATTCCGCTCCCGATCAATGTGCCCAGCGGGCCTCTGCCCGGCACCAATCCAGGGACGAACCCTGGAACGAACCCGGGGACGAATCCCGGCACTAACCCGGGCACCAATCCGGGGACGAACCCGGGAACGAATCCTGGAACTAACCCTGGGACGAACCCCGGGACCAATCCCGGGACGAACCCCGGTACTAACCCGGGGACGAATCCTGGAACTAACCCTGGCACGAACCCCGGGACCAATCCGGGGACGAATCCCGGTACCAATCCGGGGACGAATCCCGGCACGAATCCGGGGATGAATCCCGGTACTAACCCGGGCACGAACCCGGGTGGCAGCGGGAGCGGCGGCACCGGTGGGTCGGGGTCGGGCAGCAGTGGCTCCAGCGGCACCGGGTCCGGTGGCACTGGCGGCGAAAGCGGCTCGGGGAGCACCGGCGGTGGCAGTGGATCGGGCAGCGCCGGATCGGGTGGCAGCGGATCCGGCAGCACGGGTGGCGGCTCCAGTAGCACCGGCGGTGGCGGCTCTGGTTCGGGCGGGACGAGCTCCGGCGGGTCCGGCAGCCCTGGCTCTGGCGGCGGCTTTGGCTCCGGCGGAGGGGGATCCGGTAGCAGTGGCGGTGGCGGTATCGGATCCGGTGGCGGATCAGGCGGCTTCGGGTCCGGTGGGTCCGGCTCCGGTGGCGGCGGTTCCGGTAGCAGTGGCATCGGCGGCGGCTCTAGCTCCGGCGGCGGTGGATTCGGCGGTGGCGGGTTCGGCGGCTTCGGCCACTGAAACGCCGCCATCGTCTACCAACTGGGTTTGTGGCCATCGACGCGAGTTACCAATCAGCTGTGTCCCGGCCGTCACATCTGCCGCAGGAATCTCTGGTCAAGCCGGTCCACCGTTTGCCCGACTCCTAGCGACAACCCGAGGCGCGCAAAAGATTTGGTGAGGTCGATCGTGTAAGCGAACGGCATCCGCACGTTCCCGAGTTACTGCAACGGTCCACCCGCGCTTGAGCATCTTGTCGGATAAGAGGTCGAGGTAGTCGTCGACGGTGGCAATGTCCTTCCCGTCCTGCTTACCGACACCGTGCGCTCGGGGTCCGACACGCTTTAAGGTCAATCGACATGCCTGACGGTCTGGTCACGGTGGTGCTGCCCTGTATGAATGAGGCCGAGTCGCTGCCGAACGTGCTGGCGGCCATCCCCGCCGGCTACCACGCGCTGGTGGTCGACAACAACAGCACCGATGACACCGCCGAGCTGGCTCGCCGCCACGGCGCCACCGTCGTCACCGAGCCGCGGCCCGGTTACGGATCCGCGGTCCACGCGGGGGTGGTGGCGGCGACGACGCCGATCGTGGCAGTCATCGACGCCGACGGCTCCCTGGATCCCGCCGACCTGCCCCGGCTGGTCACCGAGCTCGACAACGGCGCCGACCTTGCCGTTGGGCGTCGAAGACCGGTGCCCGGATTGCACTGGCCGTGGGTCGCGCGGCTCGGCAGTGTGATGATGAGCTGGCGGCTGCGCTCCCGGCACGGCTTGCCGGTGCATGACATCGCGCCCATGCGAGTATTTCGTCGCGATGCCCTGCTGGGTTTGGGCATCACGGACCGCCGCTCGGGCTATCCGCTGGAGTTGCTGGTGCGGGCGGCGGCCGCCGGCTGGCGTGTCGTCGAACACGACGTCGCTTACGGCGCGCGCACCGGCGGCAAATCGAAGGTGAGCGGTTCACTGCGGGGCAGCGTGATCGCGATCCTTGACTTCTGGAAGGCGATCTCATGAGCGTCGTGCCGGTGACGGTGCTGGTGGTGGCCAAAGCGCCGGTGCCGGGTTGGGCTAAGACGCGGCTGGCCGCGACGGTGGGTGACCGGGTCGCCGCCGAGATCGCGGCCGCCGCACTGCTGGACACCCTCGACGCGGTGACGGCTGCGCCGTTCGCTGCGCGGGTGGTGGCTTTCACCGGTGAGCTCGACGCGGCTGTCGACGCCGACGAGATCCGAAGCCGGCTCACGTCGTTCACCGTTATTCCTCAGCGCGGCAATACCTTTGCCGACCGGCTGGCCAACGCGCACGTGGACGCGGCCGACGGGTATCCGGTGTTGCAGATCGGGATGGACACCCCACAGGTGACCGCCGAGTTGCTGGTCGACTGCGGGCGACGGTTGTGCGAATCGCCGGCCGTGCTCGGTTTCGCCCGTGACGGCGGTTGGTGGGCGTTGGGGGTGCGCACACCGGAGAGCGCCGACTGTCTGCGCGCCGTTCCAATGTCGCAGCCGGACACCGGGCTTCTCACGTTAAAAGCGTTGAATTCCAGCGGTATTGAGGCCTCACTGCTGCAGGAGTTGGCTGATTTCGATGTCGCAGACGACGTGGCCGCAGTACGCGAAATCTGCCGAGCCAGCAGCCGGTTCGCCCAAGCCGCCCGCGCGGCGGGGCTGTAGTCGCTACCAATTCGTGTAGATCAGGCTGTTCACCAGTAGCGCGCCAATTACATTGACCGCCAGCCAGAATCGATGCGACTGCGCCGGAAGCAACGCGGGACCCGCGGTCAGCCAGACGGTGAACGGCAGCCAGATCCGTTCCGTCTCGGCCTTACTGAGCATGCTCAGGTCGGCGCAGACGATCGCAATCAGTAGCGCCAGCATCAGCAGATGAATACCGGATCGTCGGCGGATCGCCGCCGCGTCGAACACCCGCCCCAGACCGGCAATGCTACCCAAGCCCGTCGCACACGCCGCTGCGGCCAGATTGGCCCAGCTCCAATACCCGAACGGTCGATCGCTCGCGAGACCCTGCCAATAGCGTTGCTGGACAAGGGTATAGCCGTCGAACCACCAGAAGCCGACGGCGGCGAATACCAGGACCACCGCGACGGCCGCCAGCACGGCCGGTCCCAGAGCCCGCAGCGCGGGTCGCCAATCTCTCGCGCACACCAGGACGGCGAACGCCGGTAGCGCCATCAACGTCAGCCCGTAGTTGAGGAAGAGGGCCCAGCCGAGCAGCAGGCCCGACCCTGCCGCCGCCAAGCGGGGGCGTCGCACCTCGCTGTGTACCGCCACCGCCAACAGCGCGATGCCCCAGGCCGCCACCCCGGCGAAGTATCCGTCCGCAGAGACGGCGATCCAGATCGCCGTCGGTGCCACCGCGACGAATGGTGCGGCGATGCGGGCAGTTGCCTTGCCGGCGACCGCCCGCAGCGTGATCAAGATCGCGGCTGCCGCGCTGGACCCAACCAAAAGACACAGCAGGCCCGCCCATGCGCCGCCGCTCAAGCCGATGCGATCTAGCCAGACGAACGTCAGCAGCGCGCCAGGAGGATGACCAGACACATGGGTGGTCCACGAGTGTGGTTGGAAATCCAGGATGCGGCCAGAAAAGGTGCGCAGCGCCCGCGGGATATCGGTGATGCCCGGAACTTCGTGCAGGTACTCGTCTTTGGTGGTCAGCCGGCCGGCGAAGCCGCGCCGCCAGCCGTCGATCATCGCCAGGGAAAACGCCCACGCGAAGGCGGTCGCCCAGGTCACCCACGTCAGGAGCCGCCATCGCAGTCGCTGGGCGACTACCGGCCCCCAGATCACCGCGGCCAGCCCGATCACAATGGCCGGGACGGTGCCCCAGCCGACATGGGCATCGAACCAACCGAATAGCGGCGCGGCGCCGGCATGCGAGCCGAATCGATCGGGCGCCGAATGACGGCGCGACATGATGCCCAAATGCAGCCGCGGCAACACGAATGCGGCCGCAACCAGGACGAACCCGACTGCGGCCGCGATTGCCTCCCTGCGACCGATCTTCATCACCGGTCAGCCTATTGGTACGGCGCCGCACGACGGTCCGACGTTTGCGCCGGTGAACCTTCTTGACGACGCGCTGTGGGACGCTTGTGGGCATCTCCAACGGACGAACAGGGGGCGCCCATGCCAATTGATCCACCGGACTGGTCCGGCGCTGACCGAGGCAACCCGCCACTGATGCCGCCGCCGGCTTACCAGCCAAGATTTGATGCGCACCCCGGATACGGTTGGAATTCACCGGTCGTGCGCCCGCCGGGGGCCTACCCACCGTATCCGGCGGTCGGTAAGGCCGCACCAAGAAAGTACTGGTATGCCATCGGTACGGCGCTGATTGTCCTGGGTGTTGTGTTCGGCGTTGGCGCGGGCGTCAAGTTGATCGACGTCATGGGCAAGCAGCCCCGCACCGAGCACACCTTCGGCAGTGGCGAGTCCACCACCCTGCACATCGATGCGGGCGGCACAAACGTCGTCTTCATCGCCAACGCCGACACCGGCGCCCGGCACCGAGTCCATTGCGGCGTAACGCCGGGAGTCGGCGTCGCGATGACGAACTACAACGGAGACCTGACCCTGAATCAGTGGAAGGCATACTTCACGATCACCGCCAGCCAGTCCGGCGATTACACGGTCAGCTGCACAGGGTCTTCGTCCGACACGTTCGGCGTCGGCGGAGACCTTCACATGGGTGATTTCGTCGGCGCCTTCGTCGCTGGTCTCGGTGGCCTAGCTCTAATGTCTGTCGGGGTCTTGACTTTGGTGTTGACTGCTGTGCTTCGTCGGCGGCGGGCAGGACAATAGGTGCGGTGGGACGCACATGACCCGCTTTCGGCAGACCAACCTCGGCTAGCCGCCGAATCGGCGCGCCAAGGCTTGCCGGTCCACCTTGCCGATGCCGCGCATCGGCAGCGCGTCGACAATGTGCAATTCGCGCGGTGCCGCAGTGACGTCCAGCGTGCCCGCGACGTGCGCACGTAAGTCATCCAGTGTCGGTGTGGCGCAACCCTTAACGGCCACCACCGCCGCGACCACCCGCTGACCCAGCCGATCGTCGGCGACCCCGAACACTGCACACTCGGCCACGGCGGGATGCGTGCGCAGGGCGGCCTCCACCGGCTGCGGCAACACGGTCAACCCGCCGGTGCTGATCGCCTCGTCAGCTCGGCCCAATATCGTGAGCACACCCGAACCATCAAGCGCGCCAATGTCTTCGGTGCGAAACCAGTCCGGCTCGGCGAACGGATCGGGATCGACGGGATTGCGGTAGCCCTTCGCCAATGTCACGCCGCCGATCACGATGCGCCCGTCGGCGTCCACCCGCAGCCGCACCCCCTTCAAAGGCACACCGTCGTACACGCAGCCGCCGGCAGTCTCGCTCATCCCGTAGGTGCGTACCACGGTAATGCCGGCTCTAGCAGCGGAATCCAGCACAGGTCGCGGCGCCGGCCCGCCACCGATCAACACGGCATCCAAGCAAGCCAGCGCCGCGGCGGCCGCCGGGTCGGTCAGCGCCTTGACCAACTGGGCAGCCACCAACGACGCATATCGTCGGCTGGGCCCCAAACGCCCTACGGCAGAAGGCAGTTGAGCCACATCGAAGCCCGACGAGACGTCCAGCTCCACCGGAACTGTCCCGGCCACCAGGCTGCGCACCAGCACCTGCACGCCGGCGATGTGATATGGCGGCAACGCCAGCAGCCAGCGGCCGGGCCCGCCCAGGCGGTCGTGGGTGGCCGTTGCGCTCGCGCGAAGCGCATCGGCCGTCAGCAGCGCACCCTTGGGCGGTCCCGTGGTGCCCGACGTCGTCGCCACCAGCGCGACGTCATCGTCGATGGCTTCGCCAATCCGCAGCGGTGACAACCCTGAAGCCCCAACCGGCGCCGGTACAAAGGCCGAATCGCGGCCGGACAGAACATCTTCCAGCGCGGGCATCAGTGTGCGCACCGCGGCGCCCGGCGGGATGGCAAGTGCGCGCAGGACGGCTATTCGCGCTCCTCACCCTCGCGGACGTCGTCCAACGGCCAGCCCTTGGCGGCCAAGCGGGCCCGCACTCGCTCAATGTCCTCAGGGGACGGCAGCTCATCGGTGAACTGTGTGATCACCACGCCGATGTCGATGTGATCGAACTCGCCGCGCTGCATCAACTCACGGGCCACCGCTTTGACCTCGTCGTTGGTCAGCCGCCGGGACAGCAACGCAAGCAGCGGTATGTAATCGGTTTGCGGGACCCCGTCGGGGTATCCCGCCCGCAACCACGCGACGATCGAGTTGAGGAATCGGTTCACACTGCGTCAACTTCCCGGCTTGGGCCTCCGTCACGCATCAAGCAGCCAACAGATTCGATGCTACGTGGACCTGGCGCCGAGGATGAACCAGCCGGTGTGGTAGGCGATGAAGTCGCGAGCGATGAACAGCACACCGAGCGCAACGGCACCCAGCACCAGCGCGAAGATCGCCCAGCTGAGCGCGGTCATTGCGGGGCGCTTTCGGGTGGCGGCGTCGCCGGTGACCCCGGCGCCGACGGCGCCCAGCCGCACCCCGACCGCAAACAGCACGGGCAGTGCAGCGCCGACGAGTAGGCCGAAGACCAGGATCTTCAGCGTGGCAGCGTAGTTGAACCAGGTGGTCATGACGCGTGGAGACTCCCAGCGGGCACGGATTCGGTGCCCGGAACTCGTCCGTTGACCTGCGGGACGTGCCCGTTGGTCGATTCCAACCCGGCCGTCAGGTTGCCGGCCCAGTCGTTGTTGACGTTGGTGTGGTCGATCCGCACCTTGCGCGACTGCAGCCAAATGGCCAGGGCCGCCGCGGATAGCAGCGTGAAACCGACTAGCACGCCGAAGTATCCGCCGATGCTGTGCACCAGCAGATAGGTGAGGGCACCGACGATGCCGGCCGACGGCAGCGTCACCGCCCACGCGGTCGCCATCCGGCCGGCCACGCCCCAGCGCACCTCCGCGCCGGGTTTGCCCACGCCGCTGCCCAGCACGGACCCGGTCACCACCTGCGTGGTCGACAACGCGTAACCGAAGTGCGCAGACAGCAAGATGATTGCCGCAGACGACGTTTCGGCCGACATACCCTGCGGGGGCTTGACCTCGACCAGCCCCTTGCCCAGGGTGCGGATGATCCGCCAGCCGCCGAAGTAGGTTCCCGCCGCCATCGCGACCGCGCAGCACACGATCACCCACAGCGGCGGCAGGGTGGCGCTCCGGCTGACAGCGCCGTAGGACATCAGCGCCAGGAAGATGACGCCCATCGTCTTCTGCGCGTCGTTGGTGCCATGGGCCAGCGAAACCAGGCCCGCCGAGAAGATCTGGCCGCGGCGGAAGTTGTGGTCGGTGCGCTTTTCCGGAACTCCGCGGGTGGTTCGGTAGACCAGCCAGGTGCCGACCGCTCCGACTGCGGTGGCCAGTGCGGCCGCCACCACCGCCGGGATCACCACGCGTGACACCAGGCCGGTCCAGATCACCCCGTGGCCGCCGACCGCGGCGATCATTGCGCCGACGATGCCGCCGATCAGGGCGTGCGAAGAGCTTGACGGGATACCGAGCAGCCAAGTCAGCAGGTTCCACACGATCCCGCCGACCAGACCGGCAAACACCAGTTCCAGCGTCACCAGTTGAGCGTCCACCAGACCTTTGGCGATCGTCGCCGCGACGGCGGTGGACAGGAAGGCCCCGACAAGGTTCAGCACCGCGGACAGAGTCACCGCGGCTTTCGGGGAGAGCGCGCCGCTGGCGATGGAGGTGGCCATGGCGTTGCCGGTGTCGTGGAACCCGTTAGTGAAATCGAACGCGAGTGCCGTGATCACGACGATGATCAGTAGGAACAACTCAAGGTTCACGGGGCCAATTCTGGGTCTAGGTTCCGGCGGTGTCTAACGAACGGCGATGCGAAACGCGGGTGGATTTCCACTCGTCGCCTGATGTTACCTTTCAGTTAACCTTCGGCAGTGCGCCGTTCACCACGGGTGTCACGCCGCAGCGGGTGGTCCGGCGGTATCTGCACAAAAATCAGGGTCACGCCGTCGGGATCGGTGACGTGCATCTCATGCAGTCCCCAGGGTTCGCGGCGGGCCTCCCGGGTGATCGGCACACCCCGGCCCTCCAGTTCTGCCTGGGTGGCGCGGACGTCGCGCACCTGCAGCCACAACGCCCCCGGAAATGGGCCGGCGGGGCGCTCGGGCGCACCGTGGCCGGCCAGTTCGATCAGCGACTGCCCTGCGTAAAACACTGTGCCAGCGCCGTATTCGCGGGCGATGGCCAGCCCGATCTGGTCCCGGTAGAAGCTCAGCGACTGCTGATAGTCCGCCGGCCGGAACAGCATCCGGCTGGCCAGGATTTCCATGTGGTCGTGTCTATCACGAGCTGGGTTGGATGCGCTGACGCTTCATCAGCGCGGTCGCCCAGCCAGGGCCGACGGTGTCCAGCGCCTTGGCGGCGACGGCCATGCGCGGCGCGATCCGCACTGGCCGGCTGCGCGCGGCGGTGATCATCCAGTCGGCGGCCTCGCGGGGCGTCAACGCCGGCATGCCCTCGTAGGCCTTGGTCGGGGCGATCATCGGGGTGGCCACCAGCGGGTAGTAAAGCGTCGTCGAGTGCACTCCCTTTGGGCCCCACTCGGTTTCGACGACGCGACTGACCGCCGACAGCGCGGCCTTCGACGCGTTGTACACCGAGAACAGCGGCGACGCCTCGCTGAACACACCCCAGGTCGCGACGTTGATGATGTGGCCGTCGCCGCGCTCGAGCATGCCGGGCGCGATGCCGCGGATCAGCCGCAGCGGCGAGTAGTAGTTGAGCACCATCGTCCGCTCGACGTCGTGCCAGCGTTCCAGCGATTCGGCCAGCGGCCGGCGGATGGAGCGGCCCGCGTTGTTGATCAGGATGTCCACCCCGCCCAGCCGCTGTTCGACGTCGGCGACCAGGGCGTCGACGGCGTCCATGTCGGACAGGTCGCAGGGGATGGCCAGCGCGGCGCCGCCGTTGGCGTGGATGCGGTCCACCACGGCGTTGAGCAGGTCTTCCCGGCGGGCGACGGCGACGACGGTGGCCCCGCGGCGGGCGAACTTTTCCGCGGCGCTTTCGCCGATGCCCGACGACGCGCCGGTCAGCAGGATTCGTTTGCCGTCGAGGTCGACGGGCTTGGCCGCCGGACTGTAGAGGCGCAGTTGCGGCGCGATGGGCGGCCGCATGCCGGCCAGGGCGATCTGCTCGGAAATTCGACGAAGTGGACTTTTGCTCACGTCGGGAGTCTAGGGGGCCGGCGGTGTGGCCCCGACATCGACGTTTTGCAGCCCGCCTCTCGCGCTTTCCCTGCAAAACGTCGGTTTCGACGGCGCACCCTCTAGAAGTACCGGGGGAACCGGCTCCAGTCGGGCGGCCTCTTTTCCAGGAAGGCATCGCGGCCCTCGACGGCCTCGTCGGTCATGTACGCCAGCCGGGTCGCTTCGCCGGCGAACAGCTGCTGGCCCACCAGCCCGTCGTCGAGAAGGTTGAACGCGTATTTCAGCATCCGTTGGGCCTGAGGGGATTTCGCGTTGATTTCGGCGGCCCACTGGATGCCGGCGGCCTCCAGCTCGGCATGGTCGACGACGGCGTTGACCGCGCCCATCTCGTGCATCTGTTCAGCGGTGTACTCCCGGCCCAGGAAAAAGATCTCGCGGGCGAACTTCTGACCCACCTGGCGGGCCAGATACGCGCTGCCGTAGCCGCCGTCGAAGCTGCCGACGTCGGCGTCGGTCTGCTTGAACCTCGCGTGCTGGCGGCTGGCCAGGGTGAGGTCGCAGACCACGTGCAGGCTGTGCCCGCCGCCGGCCGCCCACCCGGAGACCAGGCAGATGACGACCTTGGGCATGAAGCGGATCAGCCGCTGCACCTCGAGGATGTGCAGCCGCCCGGCGCGCGCCGCGTCGACGGTGTCGGCGGTCTCGCCGGAGGCGTACTGGTAGCCGGTGCGGCCGCGGATGCGCTGATCACCGCCGGAGCAGAACGCCCAGCCGCCGTCGCGCGGTGAGGGCCCGTTGCCGGTCAGCAGTATCACCCCGACGTCGGGGGACATCCGGGCGTGGTCCAGCGCGCGGTAGAGCTCGTCGACGGTCTGCGGGCGAAAAGCGTTGCGCACCTCGGGCCGGTTGAACGCGACGCGCACGGTGGCGTCGGTGACATGGCGGTGATAAGTGATATCGGTCAGCCCGGCGAAACCGTCCACCGGTCGCCACGCATCAGCGTCAAAAGGATTGTCGCTCAATGCTCTTGGACTCCCTCCAGGCGGAACACCGGGCATATTCCGGCCAGCGCCCCCTCGCCGCCGAAACGCAAACCCAGCCGCGACATCCGAAACCACGGCGGTCGGGCAGCTGCGCTATTTCCCACAGGCAGCGACGTTACCTCCGAAAGGGCTGGACACCATGAGGTTGGGGTTCCGTTGCACCGACGGCGTCGAGCCGTGCCAGCGCGTCGGCGCTCAGGGTGACGGAGGCCGCGCCGCGGTTCTCTTCGAGGTGGGCAATCGACCGGGTGCCCGGAATCAGCAACGTGTTTGGCGCATGGGCCAGCAGCCACGCCAGTCCCACCTGTGCGCCGGTGACTCCGAGCTCGCCGGCGATCTCGGCCACCACCGGGTTGTCGGCGACCTTGGGGAAACCCGGGAACGCCGAGCCGAGCGGGAAGTACGGCACCCAGGCGACGCCCTCGGTGGCGCACAAGTCGAGTGTGGCTTCTTGGGAGCGGTCGAGCAGGCTGTAGGGGTTCTGCACGCATACGATGCCGGCGGGCAGCGCCCGCTGCACCACGTCGAGCGGTACGGCGCTGATGCCGATCGCGCCGATCTTGCCTTCGTCGCGCAGCGCGACCATCTCGGCGATTTGGTCGTCGACGTCGACGATTTGGTCGCCCTCTGGTTGCAGCCCTGGCCCGAGGTCGAGGCGTCGCAGGTTGACCACCGGAATGCAGTCGAGGCCCAGCTGACGCAGATCGTCTTCGACCGCGGCGCGCAACTCCGCGGGCCGTTGCGCCGCGGCCAGGGGTACCGGATCTTCGCCGGTGTATCGCGCGCCGACCTTGCTGACGATGACGAGGTCGTCGGGGTAGGGGGCCAGTGCCTGGCGAATCCGTCGGTTCACCTCGCCCGGGCCATAGAACGACGCGGTGTCGATGTGGTTGACCCCGAGTTCCACCGCGCGACGCAACACCGCGGCCGCCTCCGCAGACGACGGCTCGAACAGTTGCATTGCGCCGTATCCGACGCGGGCCACCGTCGCCGCGCCGATCCTGCCGGTACCGCCGGGGTGGGATTGATCTGTCATGGTGCTCCCGTCACACTGGTGAAAGGCGGAGGGTCCTCCGCTTGTCCGAACCGTAGCATAACCGGAGGAGCCTCCGCTTTGGTATCCGAACCAATTCGGTCCGACGCGCGCCGTAACCGGGAGAAGTTGCTCGAGGTGGCCACCGCAGCGTTCGCCGCCGCGGAGGGGCGACCGGTGTCGCTTGAGTCGATTGCGCGCGACGCCGGCGTCGGGATCGGCACGCTGTACCGGCATTTCCCCAATCGGGAGGCTCTCGTCGAGGCGATTTACCGTGCCGAGCTCGCCGAAGTGGCCGCCGCGGCCGAACAGCTGCTCAAGCGGCATCCGCCCAAGGCTGCCTTGCGACGCTGGATGGACCGTTACGCGAGTTTTGTGGCCACCAAGCGCGGGATGGCCGAGTCGTTACACGCGATCTTCGCCTCGGGCGCGATGGAGCCCAGCCGGACTCGCGACAGCATCGTCGGTGCCGTCGAGAAGTTGCTCTGCGCCGGTGTCGACGACGGCAGCCTGCGTTCCGACGTGTCACCTGACGATGTGGTGACGAGCCTCATCGGCATCTTCCTGGCCAGCGGTTCGCCGGAACAGACGAGCCGCATGCTCGATCTGCTGGTCGCCGGAGTGGAAACCTAGCCCCTCTTCGCCCGAGCGTGAAGCCAGTTTCACGTTCGGGCGGCGAGCGTGAAGCCAGTTTCACGCTCGGCGCGGGGAAACCTAGCCGACCGCCCGGCCCGCGCCTTGCCAGAACTGCGCGCGCACCGCCTTCTTGTCCGGCTTGCCCAGCCCGGTCACCGGCAGCGAGTCGACGACCACCACCCGCTTGGGCGCCTGCACCGACCCCTTGCGGTCCTTGACCGCGGCCTGGATTTCGGCGGTCATCGTCGCGATCGCGTCGTCGTCGCGCGGCGCGTCGGGGCGCAGCACCACCACGGCGGTGACGGCCTCGCCCCACTTCTCGTCGGGTGCCCCGACCACGCACACCTGCGCGACGGCGGGGTGCTCGGCGACGACGTCCTCCACCTCGCGGGGGAACACGTTGAAGCCGCCGGTGACGATCATGTCCTTGACCCGGTCGACGATGTAGTAGTAGCCGTCGGAGTCCTCGCGGGCCATGTCGCCGGTGTGCAACCACCCATCGCGGAACGTCTCGGCCGTCGCCTCCGGCAGATTCCAGTAGCCGCCCGCCAAAAGCGTTCCGCTGACACAGATTTCGCCCACTTCGCCCTGCGGAACCGGCTTGCCGTCGAGGTCCAGCAGCGCCACCCGCGCGAACAGCGTCGGGCGCCCACACGACGTCAGCCGCTTCTCGTCGTGATCCTTCTTCCCGAGATAGGTGATCGCCATCGGCGCCTCGGACTGGCCGTAGTTCTGCGCGAAAATCTGCCCGAACCGGCGGATGGCCTCGGCCAGCCGCACCGGGTTGATCGCCGAGGCGCCGTAATAGACCGTCTCCAGCGACGACAGGTCGCGGGTGTGCGAATCCGGGTGGTCCATCAGCGCATACAGCATCGACGGCACCACGAACGTCGCCGTAATACGCTTCTCCTCAATGGTTTTCAGAACCTCGGCCGGGTCGAACTTGGGCAGCACGTACATTTCGCCGCCCTTGATCAACGTCGGCAAGAAGTACGCCGCACCGGCGTGCGATAGCGGGGTGATCATCAAAAAGCGCGGCTGCTCCGGCCATTCCCATTCCGCCAACTGGATCATCGTCATCGTCGAGATCGACTGCGCCGTCCCGATCACACCCTTGGGCTTGCCCGTCGTGCCGCCGGTATAGGTCAACCCGATGATCTGATCAGGCGGCAGATCAGCGGCCACGAGAGGCTGCGGCTCGTACTTCGTCGCCTCCGCCGACAGGTCGACGCCCACATCCTTCAACGCATCGGGCACCGGGCCGATCGTCAGGATTTGCTTGAGCGAGTCCACCCGTTCCAACAGCCCCAGGGCCCGCTCGACGAACATCGGGTTGGGGTCGATGATCAGCGAGCTGATCCCGGCGTCGGACAGCACGTAGGCGTGGTCGTCGAGCGAACCGAGCGGATGCAGCGCGGTGCGGCGATAGCCCTGGGTCTGGCCGGCGCCGATGATCATCAGCACCTCGGGCCGGTTGAGCGAGAGCAGCCCGACGGCGGCGCCGGTGCCGGCGCCCAGCGCCTCGAACGCCTGGATGTACTGGCTGATCCGGTCGGCCATCTGGCCGCCGGTCAGCGTGGTGTCACCGAGGAACAGCACGGGCTTGTCGCGGTGACGCTTCAAAGCGCCTACCAGCAGGTGACCGTTATGGGTGGGATTGCGCAGCAGCTCGTCACTCATGCGCTCAAGACTAGAACGTGTTACAGAAAGAGCCGAGCCCCCGCCGAAATTTGGCTATTTTGCCAGCTCAGCGCGCCACTGGATTTCCTTCTGGACGTACTCGTTGTCCTGCGGGAAGTCCTCGGCCTCCTGGACGCGACGCACTTCGAGCGTCACGCCCGGGCCCAGCGGGCAGCGGGTCGCCCATGCCACAGCCTCTTCCTTCGACGCCACCCCGATGATCCAGAACCCGTTGAACAGCTCACCGGGATACGGTGCGTCGGACACCGCCGGCGGGTTGGAATCGAAGTCGACGACGAAGCCTTCCTCCTGCCCGGCCAGCCCCTCGCCGGCCAGCAACACACCCGCTTCGATGAGCGACTCGTTGTAGCGGCCCATTGCGGTCAGGATCTCGTCGAACGGGACATCCTTGGTGGCTTCCTGCGCCTCGGCGGTGGACCGCATGATCATCATGTAGCGCATCGCTAACTCCTCTCGGTGGGAACGTTTCATCACGACTGACCCGCAGAACCGGCAATTCTCATCGCGGGATCGTTAGCATGTCCGCACATGGCCGACGCTGACCTCGTGATCACCGGCACCGTGCTGACCGTCGACGACGCGCGGCCCACCGCCGAGGCGCTCAACCCGCGGATGCGCAACGACGCCAAACCCCGCGACGGCAACGACATCGCCGATCTCGACGTGCGCGCAACGTTTTTGGCGGGCCGGCAGGTGTACGGCGAGTGACGCCGTCACTGGACGACATCCTGGACCGGCTGCACGTCGTCGCATTGCCGATGCGGGTGCAGTTCCGCGGTATCACCAGCCGCGAGCTGGCGCTGATCGACGGCCCGGCCGCCTGGGGCGAATTCGGCGCCTTCCTCGAATACGACGTTGCCGAGGCCGCCCTCTGGCTGGCGTCGGGCCTCGAATCCGCTTACGCCACACCGCCGCTTACACGGCGTGATCGCATCCCGATCAACGCCACCGTGCCCGCCGTGCCCGCGGCTCAGGTGCCCGATGTGCTGGCGCGCTTCCCGGGCGCGTCCACCGCCAAGGTCAAAGTTGCCGAGCCCGGGCAGACGCTCGACGACGACGTCGCGCGCGTCGATGCTGTGCGTGCCCTGGTGCCCACCGTGCGGGTCGACGCCAACGGCGCGTGGACCGTCGCGCAAGCTGTCGAGGCCGCAGATGCCTTGACCGCAACAGGACCTCTCGAGTACCTCGAGCAGCCCTGCAAGACAGTCGAGGAGCTCGCCGAGTTGCGAAAGCGCGTCGACGTGCCGATCGCGGCCGACGAAAGCATCCGCAAGGCCACCGACCCGCTGCGCGTGGTCCGCGCACAAGCCGCCGACATCGCGGTGCTCAAAGTTGCTCCGCTGGGTGGTATTTCGGCGCTGCTGGACATCGCCGAGCAGATCGACATCCCGGTGGTGGTTTCCAGCGCGCTGGATTCGGCGGTCGGGATCGGTGTCGGACTGCTCGCAGCTGCCGCATTGCCGGAGCTGAAGCATGCGTGCGGGCTGGGCACCGGCGGGTTGTTCGTCGAAGACGTCGCCGAACCGATAACGCCGCAGGACGGCTATCTTCCGGTCGCGCCACGCACACCCGACCCTGCCCGGCTGCAAGGATTGGCCGCCCCGCCGGAACGGCGGCAGTGGTGGATCGACCGGGTCAAGGCCTGCTACCGGCTCATGTCCTGATCTGTGGGGTACGTGGCGTAGACGCCATGGCCCCGGGTGGCCAACACTGAACCAATGACGCGATCGGTCGTGGTCCTCGGCTATTCGGGCATCCAGGGGCTCGATGTCGTCGGCCCGTTCGAGGTGTTCGCGGCGGCGTCTAGCTACCTGGCTGCACACAAACGCGACGGTTACCAACCGGTGCTGGCCTCGGTCGGCGGGCAATCGGCGACGACGGAAACGGGCCTGACGTTCGCCGCGACCCGGCTACCCGACCCGCGTCAGCCGGTGGACACCGTCGTGCTGCCAGGCGGCCGCGGTGTGGACGCCGCCCGCCGGAATCCCGAGGTCATCGCCTGGATCCAGGCCGTGGCCAAAACCGCACGCCGGGTCGTCAGCGTCTGCACCGGCGCGTTCCTGGCCGCGCAAGCCGGTCTGCTCGACGGCTGCACCGCCACAACGCACTGGGCGTTCGCCGACCGGCTGGCGAGTGAATTCCCCTCCATTACCGTCGATCCCGAGCCGATCTTCGTGCGCAGTTCCGACAAGGTGTGGACGGCCGCGGGGGTCACCGCCGGCATCGACCTGGCGCTGTCGCTGGTCGAAGACGACCACGGCACCGACGTCGCGCAGACCGTGGCCCGCTGGCTGGTGCTGTACCTGCGCCGCCCCGGCGGGCAGACCCAGTTCGCCGCCCCGGTGTGGATGCCTCGTGCCAAGCGCGAACCGATCCGCGACGTCCAGGACGCCATCGAATCGAATCCCTCCGACGCGCACAGCATCACCGAGCTGGCCAGCCTGGCCGGGATGAGCCCGCGGCACTTCACCCGGGTCTTCACCGACGAAGTCGGCGAATCGCCCGGGGCCTACGTCGAACGCATTCGCATCGACGCGGCGCGCCGCCAGCTGGAGGAAACCGACGACACCGTCGTGGCGATCGCCGCACGGTGTGGCTTTGGCACCTCGGAAACCATGCGGCGCAACTTCGTTCGACGCATCGGCATTTCGCCCGATCAATATCGCAAAACCTTCGCCTGATAGGAGAACTACATGCAAATCGCCATCGTTCTGTATCCCGGCTTCACCGCATTGGATTTCATCGGGCCTTACGAAGTGCTGCGCTGGCTGCCGAAAGCCGACGTCCGCTTCGTCTGGCACGAGCCCGGACCGATCACCGCCGACTCCGGCGTGCTGGTCGTCGGTGCAACCCATTCCTTCGACGAAACCCCTTCGCCCGGAGTGATTTTGGTGCCGGGCGGGATGACGTCCGTCGAGCACGCGCGTGACCAGAAGCTGCTTGACTGGGTACGTGGCGCCCACGAGACGGCGACATGGACGGCGTCGGTGTGCTCCGGCTCGATCATCCTGGCCGCCGCCGGGCTGCTGAACGGCAAGCGCGCCACCTCGCACTGGATGGCGCTCAGCGTCTTGAAAACGTTGGGCGCCAACCCGGTTGGCGACGAGCGCATCGTGCAATCCGGTGACATCGTCACCTGCGCCGGGGTGTCGGCCGGCATCGACCTCGGGTTGTGGCTGGCCGGCGAGATCGGCGGCGAAAGCCGCGCCAAGGCCATCCAATTGGGCATGGAGTACGACCCGCAGCCGCCTTTCGACTCCGGCCACATGTCCAAGGCGTCGGCGACGACGAAGGCCGCCGCCACCGCGCTGATGGCCCGGGACCTCGTGAAACCCGCTCAGCTCAAGGCCGCGACACTACTGGCCTGGGGGCAAGCGCTGCGTACAGTGCGATCCCGGCGCGAAAGGTTTGCCCGCTCCGTAAGCTGACAGCGTGCTGCGACTCGGTCTGAAAGCGGTTTGTGCGTGGGCGGTGTGCGTGATGACCGCCGGCTGCGTGTCCACCGTCGGCGGGACAGCGGTTCCCGCCGGCGGCCATGGCCCCGGGACAACGCAGGCCAAGCCCGCAGTGACCGCCGCGGACCTGCCCAAACTATTGGCCACCGTCGACGAGATCAAAGACGTCATGAAGTCGCCCAACATCGTCACCCAGCAGACCTGGAACAAGCCCGACGACAGCACCGACACCAAGGTTGACCCCGTCGAGTGTACGAGCGCCGCGTTCGGCGGCGAGGCGTCGGCGTACTACGGCAGTGGCTTCACGGCGATTTACATTGTGCGGCAGGCAGATCCGCAGGGTATTCCGGATGTCGACGAGGGCGTGGCGACGTTTGACGACGCGGCGGCCGCAAAGAACTTCGTGTCGAAATGGGCCGCCCAGTGGCGCCAATGTGCCGGCAAGCAGCTCGTCTGGACGTGGCCCGACGGCAGTACCGTGCCATGGGCACTCGGCGACCCGGCCGAGTCCGGTGGTGTGGCCACCATCCGCAACACCGCTGTGCGCCAGCAGAGCCTCGGCTTGGAGCGGGTGCTGGCTGCCAAGTCCAACGTTGTCGTCGACCTCCAAGTCCTCGGGATGAACCTGAGCGACGAGGCCACCTTGATCGCAAAACGGATCCTGGAGCGCATCCCAGGCTGAGGAGCGTCGCGTCGCGTCCCGTAGGTTCTCACGGGTGATCAACCTTGCTTATGACGACCGCGGGACCGGTGAGCCCGTCGTTTTCATTTCCGGCAGTGGTGGTGCAGGGCGCGGCTGGCATCTGCACCAGGTCCCGGCTTTTCTGGCGGCCGGATATCGGACCATCACCTTCGACAACCGCGGGATCGGCGCCACCGAGAACGCATCGGGTTTCACGACGAAAACCATGGTCGCCGACACCGCGGCGCTGATCGAAGACCTGGGCGCCGCGCCCGCTCGGATCGTCGGCGCGTCGATGGGCGCGTTCATCGCCCAAGAGCTCATGGTCGCGCACCCGCATCTGGTCAGCAAAGCCGTGCTGTTGGCCACCCGCGGCCGGTTGGACCGTGCCCGGCAGTTCTTTCACACCGCTGAGGCCGACCTGGCCGCCTCGGAGACCCGGCTGCCAGCCGCCTACGACGCGAAAGTCCGTCTGCTGGAAAGCTTTTCACCCAAGACCTTGAACGACGACGCTGCGGTCGCCGAATGGATCGACATCTTCACGATGTGGCCCAACAAGATGACTCCGGGGCTGCGGTGCCAGCTCGAGGTCTCGCCGCAAAGCAACCGGCTGCCGGCGTATCAGGCGATCACCGCGTCGGTGCTGGTGATCGGTTTCGCCGACGACCTGGTCACTCCGCCGCATCTGGGCCGTGAGGTCGCCGACGCCATCCCCAACGGCCGCTACCTGCAGATCGCCGACGCCGGGCATCTGGGGTTCCTCGAGCGCCCCGACGCGGTGAACGCCGCGATCCTGCAGTTCTTCGCCGGCATGGCGGCCTGAGGCCGCGCGACTACGCTTTAGCTGTGAATCCCTCGACGGCACAGGCCCGCGTCGTCGTCGACGAACTGATCCGCGGCGGGGTCCGCGACGTGGTGTTGTGTCCCGGATCGCGCAACGCGCCGCTGGCTTTCGCGCTGCAGGACGCCGACCGGGCCGGCCGGCTGCGGCTGCATGTGCGCATCGACGAGCGCACGGCGGGTTATCTGGCCATCGGTCTGGCGATCGGCGCCGGGGCGCCGGTGTGCGTGGCGATGACGTCGGGTACCGCGGTGGCGAACCTGGGCCCGGCCGTGGTGGAGGCCAACTACGCGCGGGTGCCGCTAATTGTGCTGTCGGCCAACCGGCCCTACGAGCTGCTGGGCACCGGCGCCAACCAGACCATGGAACAGCTGGGCTATTTCGGCACCCAGGTGCGCGCCGCCATCAGCCTCGGCCTGGCCGAGGACGCGCCCGAGCGGATGGACGCGCTCAACGCGACCTGGCGATCGGCCACCTGCCGCGTGCTGGTGGCCGCCACCGGCGCCCGTACCGCCAACGCCGGCCCGGTGCAGTTCGACATCCCGCTGCGCGAGCCGCTGGTGCCCGACCCGGAAACCGCGCCCACACCGCCCGGCCGCCCCGGCGGCAAGCCGTGGACCCACACGCCGCCGGTCAGCTTCGACCAGCCGCTGGACATAGACCTGAGCCTCGACACCGTCGTCATCGCAGGCCACGGCGCCGGCGCGCACCCCAACCTGGCCGCGCTGCCGACTGTCGCCGAGCCGACCGCACCGGCGCCGGCCAATCCGCTGCATCCGCTGGCGCTGCGGCTGCTGCACCCACAGCAGGTGATCATGCTGGGCCGTCCCACCTTGCACCGGCCGGTGTCGGCGCTGCTGGCCGATCCGTCGGTGCCGGTCTACGCGCTGACCACCGGCCCGCGCTGGCCCGACGTGTCGGGCAACTCGCAGGCCACCGGCACCCGCGCGGTCACCAGCGGCCAGCCCAGCCCGGCCTGGCTGCGCCGCTGTTCTCAGGTGAACCGGCAGGCGGTCGACGCGGTGCGCACGCAGCTCGCAGCGCACCCGTTGACCACCGGCCTGCACGTAGCCGCGGCCGTGGCCGACGCGCTGCGCCCGGGCGACCAGCTGGTGCTGGGCGCCTCCAACCCGGTGCGCGACGCGGCGCTGGTCGGGCTGGCTTCCGCGAGGCATCGCGGAGAGATCACAGTGCGCTCCAACCGTGGCGTTGCCGGCATCGACGGCACGGTGTCCACGGCGATCGGCGCCGCGCTGGCCCACGAGGGCCGCACCGTCGCGCTGATCGGCGACCTGACCTTCGTCCACGACAGCTCCGGGCTGCTGATCGGTCCCACCGAGCCGACGCCGCGACAGCTGACCATCGTGGTGTCCAACGACAATGGCGGCGGCATCTTCGAACTGCTCGAGCAGGGTGACCCGCGGTTCTCCGACGTGTCGTCGAGGGTGTTCGGCACCCCGCACGACGTCGACGTCGGCGCGCTGTGCCGCGCCTACCACGTGGAGAGCCGCCAGATCGAGGTCGACGAGCTCGGCGCCGCCTTGCACGAACCCGCTGCCGGCATGCGAGTGCTGGAAGTCAAGGCCGACCGGTCCTCGCTACGTCAGCTGCACGCCGCCATCAAGGCTGCACTGTGAGGGCGCTGAACACGGCGAAAACCTTGGCGCGCATCCTGATCCACGGCCGCGCCGACGAGCTTCCCGACACCCCGGCGCGACGGATCCTGCGCTGGACGCGGATCGGGGTGCTGATCGCCGCCGGCCTTGTCACGTTGCAGTCGGTGCTGTTGGTCGCCGGAGCCTGGCGCAACGACCTGTCGATCCAAAACAACATGGGGGTTGCGCAGGCCGAGGTGCTCAGCGCCGGGCCGCGGCGCTCCACCATCGAGTTCGTCACACCCGACCGGGTCACCTACCGCCCCGAACTCGGCGTGCTCTACCCGTCCGAATTGGCCACGGGGATGCGGATTTACGTCGAGTACGACAAGAAGAATCCCGACCTGGTCCGCGTGCAGCACCGCACCGCCAAGCTGGCGATCATCCCGGCCGGTTCCATCATGGTGGTCGGCTGGCTGGTTGCTGCCGCCGCGCTGGCCGCCTTGGCGTTACTGGAAAAGCGGGTCGGCCGTCACGCGAGCAGTTTGTCTAGCCAATCCGAGTCCTGAATGTCCACAACGGTTTTCGTGTTCAGGTCGTAAACCGTCGGGGTGCCGGGATTTTCCGGGTTTTCCTCTTTGAGGCGGTCCCGGTTGGCGCCGTTCACCGCGGCGGTGTCGACGGCGTAGTCGCCCGCGGCAATCCGGTCGGCCACCGCGCCCGGTAACCCGCTTTCGCGGGCCATCGACGCGATGTCGGCGTTGTCAGGCCCGGTTTGGTTGCGGTACAGGGCTTGCACGAAAGCCTGATACGCCGTCGGCGATGTCGCAGGGTCGGCGGCCAGGAACAGCGCGTTGCTGATCCGGGCGGACACGTCGGTGTGCTTGCGGTCGTCGAGAAAGGTCAGCGGCCGGTACGTCACCGCCAGCCGGCCGTCGCTGATACCGGCGGCGATCTGGTCGCCGTCAGCCGATTCCAACTCGGCGACGTGCGGGCACTGTGGATCGATGAAGATCTCCAACTGCACTGGGGCAATTGCAGATCCGACGAGGATCCCGGTGCCGTCGCTGCTTCGCGGAACATCGGCGTGAGCCGGGTTCGCGCTGAGTGTGACCAAACACACCGCGGCCGTTACCACTCCCAGCCAGGACCGCATGGGTCACCCCTTTCTGCCGAGCAGACGCAAAAGTCCCGTTTCGACCGGCGTGTCGGGGCCTTTTGCGTCTGCTCGCGCATTTGTCGCACGCCGTATGCCCGTCGGCAACCTTATCGACAGGCGGCGCTGCCACCGTAACGGTGTGCGCGTAGCCATCGTCGCGGAGTCCTTCCTCCCGCACGTCAACGGCGTGTGCAACTCGGTGGTTCGCATCCTCGAGCACTTGCGCCGCACCGGCCACGAAGCCCTCGTCATCGCTCCGGACACCCCGCCCGGCGAGCCACGCGCCGAGCGGCTTCACGACGGCATCCGGGTGCACCGCGTGCCGTCGCGGATGTTCCCCAAGGTGACGACGCTGCCGCTGGGCGTGCCGCTCCCGCGAATGCTGCGGGTACTGCGCGGCTTCGAGCCCGACGTCGTGCATCTGGCGTCGCCGGCTCTGCTCGGCTACGGCGGGCTGCGGGCCGCCCGCCGCCTCGGCGTGCCGACCGTGGCGGTATTCCAAACCGACGTCGCAGGATTCGCCGCCAGTTACGGTATCGGGGGGCTCTCCCGGGCGGCGTGGACGTGGATCCGCCACCTGCACCGGCTTGCCGACCGAACCCTCGCCCCGTCGACGTCGGCGATGGAAAGCCTTGCCGCACATCGTGTTCCGCGGGTATACCACTGGGCGCGCGGCGTCGACATCACCGGCTTCGTGCCGTCGGCGCGTGACCAGGCGCTGCGACGGCTCTGGTCGTCGGACGGCAAACCGATCGTCGGCTACGTGGGTCGGCTGGCGCCGGAGAAGCATGTCGAGCGGTTGGCGGCGTTGAGTGATGCGGTCCAGTTGGTCGTCGTCGGCGACGGGATCGATCGGGCCAAGCTGCAATCGGCAATGCCCACAGCGGTTTTCACCGGCGCGCTGTACGGCGACGAACTCGCCGCGGCGTATGCCAGCATGGACGTCTTCGTGCATCCCGGTGAGCATGAGACGTTTTGCCAAACCGTGCAGGAAGCGCTGGCGTCGGGGCTGCCGGTGATCGCCCCCGACGCCGGCGGCCCGCGTGACCTGGTGACGCCATGCCGCACCGGAATGCTGCTGCCTGTCAAGGATTTCGAGGCTGAACTGCCTGCCGCGGTCGCGCACCTGATCGCGGAGCGGCCGCGCTATTCGCTAGCCGCCCGGCGCAGCGTGCTGGAGCGGTCGTGGCCGGCGATTTGCGACCAGTTGCTCGAGCACTACGAGGCGGTGCTGCCGCCCTGCGCCTCGATCGACACCGGCTGCCACTCTTCCCAGGTGCGCAACCGGCTTTCATAGTCGGCGCGAGCCGTTTGCAGCGGCGATGCCCCGAAGAACACCCGCAGCGGCGGCTTTTCGGCGTCGACCACCTTCAGCAGCGCAGCCGCCGATGCGGCGGGATCGCCCGGGTCAGCCCACCGCCGCCGCCGCTCGGCCTCGACCGAGGCGCGCACGTCGTCGTAGGCCGGCAACCGCTCGGCGTGCTTGGCCGACGATCCGCCCCAGTCGGTGTCGAAGCCGCCCGGTTCGATCAAGGTGACGTTGATGCCGAACGGCGCCACCTCCAGGGCCAGCGCCTGCGAGAAGCCCTCCAGTGCCCACTTCGAGGCGTGGTAGATGCCGACCAACGGGAACGCGACGATACCGCCGATCGACGACACCTGGATGATGTGCCCGCCGCGCTGCTCGCGCAGATACGGCAACGCGGCCTGGGTGATCCACAGCGCGCCGAACACGTTGGTCTCGATCTGATCGCGGGCCTCCCGCTCGGACAGTTCCTCGATGAAGCCGAACTGCCCGTAGCCCGCGTTGTTGACGACGACGTCGAGCCGACCGAAATGATCGTGGGCCCGTTTGACCGCTGCAAAATCCGCGTCGCGGTCGGTGACGTCCAACTCGATGGGCAGTATCGCGTCGCCATACCTGGCGGCCAGGTCGGCGAGCGTCGCGGTGTTTCGTGCGGTCGCGGCGACCTTGTCGCCCCGCTCGAGCCCGGCGATCGCCCATTCGCGACCGAAGCCGCGCGACGTCCCGGTAATGAACCAAACTTTTTCACTCACGCCGGTGTGCAACGTCGGAGTCGGCGCCGCATTCCCGCTCCGCGAAGTTCACAGGTAGCGTCGTCGGCGTGAGCCGCGCGACCCTGGACAAAGACCCCCGTGCGGTGGCGTCGATGTTCGACGGCGTCGCCCGCCGCTACGACCTGACCAACACGGTGCTGTCACTGGGCCAGGACCGGTACTGGCGGCGCGCCACCCGCTCGGCGCTGCGGCTCACCCCCGGCGAGCATGTGCTGGACCTGGCCGCCGGCACCGCGGTGTCGACGGTCGAGCTGGCGCGCTCGGGCGCGTGGTGTGTGGCGGCGGACTTCTCGGTCGGGATGCTCGCGGCGGGCCGAGGCAGGCAAGTACCCAAGGTTGCCGCAGACGCTACCCGACTTCCGTTCGGCGACAACGTCTTCGACGCGGTGACGATCAGCTTCGGGCTGCGCAACATCGCCGACCGCGAAACGGCGCTACGGGAGATGGCGCGCGTCACCCGGCCCGGCGGCCGGCTGGTGGTGTGCGAATTCGCCACTCCCACAAACGCACTGTTCGCCACCGTCTACAAGGAATACCTGATGCAGGCGCTGCCGCGGGTGGCCCGTGCGGTTTCGAGCAATCCCGAAGCCTATGTCTACCTGGCCGAATCGATCCGCGCCTGGCCCGACCAGGCTGCCCTCGCGCACCAGATAGCCCGCACCGGTTGGTCGGCGGTGCGCTGGCGCAACCTGACCGGCGGCATCGTCGCGCTGCACGCCGCTTTTAAACGGTGAGCAGACGCAAACTCGCACGAATCTTCGGCCGCGGGTGCGATTCTGCGTCTGCTCGCCACTACAAAACAGCAACAGTCAACGCGAACGTCGCTGCGTTGAGAGCCAGGAACAGCGACGCGAGCCCGAACTGCGACGAGATGTCGTCAGCCAGTACATGGGTGTACATCGCGCACACGAAAAAGACGACCAGCCCACCCGCGGCAGCTAAGCCGATGGCTGGAACCCACAGGCCCACAACAAGTCCCAGTGCGCCAAGCGTTTTGAGCGTGCCGATTGGAAACGTCAGCCAGGACAACGGCACACCGGCCGCTTCCATGCCGGGAATGATCGGCGCGAAGTGGGCCAGCGCAGCCACACCGGAGAACCCGTTTAGCGCGATCGCGATCAGTGTCACGACCAGATAGGCGGTGTGCATCAGCCCGCGGGAATCGGGTCCAGGCGGAATACCGCAATTCGGCCGGCCAACGCCTCGACTTCGTCCGGGGTGCCTTCGCGGACCAGGCCGGCGCGCTTGAGGAAGCTCACGCCGATGGGCACCTCGACCGGAAACGCTCGTAGCACCGGCCGGGCGTCCTCGGGCGACAGCTCAACGATCTTGACGCGCCGCGACTTTCGGCCCTTGGCCAGCGTCCCCGAGCCGGCGGCCCGGGCGTTGCGCACCCAGTCGGCGCCCGGGTATCCCGCGACGGTATACAGGTGGCCGTTCAACGTGAACGGTGTCATCGGCGTGCTGCGCGGCTGGCCGGTCTTCCGGCCCGGCACCGTCAACACCATCGGCGGGCCCGTTGGGATACCGAGCTTTTGCATGCGGATCATGACTTTGTTGGTCAGCTTCAGCCAGCGTGGGGGCTTCGGGTCAGTCATCTGTTCACCCCAGGTGTGCAGACAGCAGCCAGCCTGCTACTGACATGCGGCCGTTGGGCTCGGGCCGGAACTCGGCGCCCATCAGTGAGGACAGGTCGGTCGATCCGTCCGGTGCGTTGGCATAGAGGCGGGCCGGCTTGATCTCGTCGATCACCCAGTACTTCGAGACCACCGCCCGCAGTTCGTCGGCGGTGACGGCGTTGGCCGGGCCGTTGGGCATTGCTGCCTTGTCGAACACCAGCACGAAGTACGACGCCCCGGGCGCGGCGGCGCGCACAATCGAGCGCTGGTAGCCCTCGCGGGCCTCGACCGGGATCGAGTGGAACAGCGTGCTGTCGACGATGGTGTCGAACCTGCGGTCGTAGCCACTGAACGAGCTGATGTCGGCTACTTCGAAGCTGGCGTTGGTCAGCCCCCGCTTCTTGGCCTCGCGCCTGGCCAAGTCGATTGCGGTGGGGGAGAGGTCAATGCCGACGGTGGTGTAGCCGCGCTCGGCGAGGTAGAGGGAGATGGCGGCTTCACCGCAGCCCACGTCGAGCACCTCGCCGTGGATCTTGCCGGCCTTGATCAGCGCGGCAAGCTCGGGTTGTGGTTCGCCGATGCTCCACGGCGGTTTGGCGCCCGCGCCGAATTGCTCGGTTTCGCCGCGGTAGGCCGTTTCGAATTCGAAGTCCAGGGGTCCAGTCATGCAGCAGGTATATCAAGCGGCCTGATATATGTCAATAGTCTTGATATGTGCGCGCCGGTTTTGACGCGAGCGTGCGCAAACCCGGGAATACTGTCGGCGAGTCGGCCGGGGACACGCACGCTCGCGCAAGAAAAAGGCCAATCACCCAAAAGGTTTGCGGCGATCCGCCAGGCGTGACAACCACCCGCCGCCGCGCCATACGCGCGCGACAAAGTCGGCGTCGTCGTCGGTGACCAGGTTGCCCATCACCCGCACCGCGATGCTCATCAGCCTCGTCGAGCGCATCGCAATAGGCCCGGTCGCCGGCAGGAACCAAGGAAAGGTCAACAACAGCGCCAGCCGGCGCGCCACCGAGAACCCGCGGCCGTAATGCGACTGCAGCACGGAAGGCCACGCCGGCGATTCGCCCAGCAGTTCGACCGCCAGCCGCCCGGTTTCCAGTCCGTAGTCGATGCCCTCGCCGTTCAGCGGATTGACACAGGCCGCGGCATCGCCGATCAGCATCCAGTTGGGCCCGGCCACCCCTGACACCGCGCCGCCCATCGGCAGCAGCGCCGACGCCACCGCCCGCGGCTGCCCGTCAAAGCCCCACTCGTCGCGGCGCAAGTCGGTGTAATAGGACATCAGCGGCTTCAATGCCAGCTCGGCCGGGCGTTTCGAGGTCGACAGCGCGCCGACGCCGATATTCACCTCGCCGTTGCCGAGCGGGAAAATCCAGCCGTAGCCGGGCAGCACTTTGTCCTTGGAGCCATCGGGGGAGCGCAGTTCCAGATGCGACGTCAGCCACGGCTCCTCGCTGCGCGGCGTGGCCAGATACCCGCGCGCGGCAATGCCGTACACCGTCTCCTGATGCCAGCGTCGCCCCAGCACCCGGCCCAACGGCGAGCGGGCGCCGTCGGCCACGATCAGCGAACGGCAGCCCACCGTAGAGCGGTCGGCCAGCTCCACCGATGCCACTCGTCCCGACGAATCACGATGCACGCCAACGGCTTTGACGCCCAAGAGCATCCGGGCACCGGAGTCCTCGGCGACCTTGCGAATCCGGTCGTCCAGCTCGACGCGCGCCACCGCGCTGCCGGTCGACGGAAACGACGGCCCGGGCCAGTCCACCTCCACCGCGCCGCCGAAACCGCTCATCCGCAGGCCGCGATGCCTGATCCGGGCATCCAGCCAGTCGCCCAGCCCCAGCCGCTCCAACTCGGCCACCGCCCGAGGGGTCAGCCCGTCGCCGCAGGCCTTGTCGCGGGGAAAGCTCGCCGCGTCGATCACCAGCACGTCGTGGCCCGCCCGGGCGGCCCAGGCCGCCGCCGCCGACCCGGCCGGGCCGGCGCCGACCACCACCACGTCCGCGCTGGTCTCCACATCCACCAGTATGTTGGTTGGGTGAGAACTCCGGCGACTGTGGTGGCGGGCGTCGACTTGGGCGACGCCGAATTCGCCGCCGACGTGCGTGACGGCGTCGATCGCATCGAGCGCCTGATGGAGACCGAACTGCGCGGCGCCGACGACCTGATGACCGAGGCCGTGCTGCACCTGTTCGAGGCCGGCGGCAAGCGGTTCCGCCCCCTGTTCACCGTGCTGTCCGCCCAGCTCGGGCCGCGGCCGGACGCGCCCGAAGTCACGATCGCGGGCGCCGTCATCGAGCTGGTGCACCTGGCGACCCTGTACCACGACGACGTGATGGACGAGGCCCAGGTGCGCCGCGGCGCGCAGAGCGCCAACGCGCGCTGGAGCAACAACGTCGCGATCCTGGCCGGCGACTATTTGTTTGCGACGGCCTCGCGACTGGTGTCACGGTTGGGCCCGCAAGCGGTGCGGGTCATCGCCGAGACGTTCGCCCAGCTGGTCACCGGGCAGATGCGCGAGACCCGCGGCGCCGCCGGCGGCGCGGATCCGATCGAGCACTACCTGAAGGTGGTGCACGAGAAGACGGCCTGCCTGATCGGCGCCGCCGGGCGGTTCGGCGCGATGTTCTCCGGCGCCGACGAGCACCAGATCGAGCGGCTGGACCGGCTCGGCGGCATCGTCGGCACCGCATTCCAGATCTCCGACGACATCATCGACATCGACAGCGACCCCGACGAGTCCGGCAAGCTGCCCGGCACCGACCTGCGCGAAGGCGTGCACACGCTGCCGGTGCTCTACGCGTTGCGCGAGACCGGCCCGGACGCCGACCGGCTGCGCAAGTTGCTGGCCGGCCCCGTCTCTGACGACGCGGTGCTGGCTGAGGCGCTGACGCTGCTGCGCCGGTCGCCGGGCATGGCGCAGGCCAAGAACACCGTCGCGCGGTACGCGGCGCAGGCGCGCGAGGAGCTGGCCGCGCTACCCGACCTGCCCGGACGCCACGCGCTGGCCACCCTGGTCGACTACACCGTCAACCGGCACGGCTGATCCGGAACCGGGCGGGCCCGCGTCGGCGTTTAATCAGCAAGAACCCGTGTTAGGAGGAGGCTGATGACCTGGCATCCGCACGCCAACAGGTTCAAGACCTTCGCGCTGTTGGTCGTCATGTCGGCGCTGATCGTGTTCGTCGGCGCGCTGTTCGGGAAGACGATGATGTGGCTGGCGGTGCTCTTCGCCGTCGGCATGAATGCCTACACGTACTTCAACAGCGACAAGCTGGCGCTGCGGGCGATGCACGCCCAGCCGGTGTCGGAAGTACAGGCGCCGGCGATGTACCGGATCGTGCGCGAGCTGGCTACCGGCGCCCACCAGCCGATGCCGCGCCTGTTCATCAGCGACACCAACGCGCCCAACGCCTTCGCCACCGGCCGCAACCCGCGCAACGCCGCGGTGTGTTGCACCACCGGCATCCTGCAAATCCTCGACGAGCGCGAGCTGCGTGCCGTTTTGGGTCACGAGCTCTCGCATGTGTACAACCGCGACATCCTGATCTCGTGTGTGGCCGGCGCGCTGGCGTCGGTGATCACCGCGCTGGCCAACATGGCGATGTTCGCCGGAATGTTCGGTGGCGGTAACCGCGATGGTGGCAATCCCTTTGCGCTGCTGTTGGTTTCGTTGTTGGGTCCGATCGCGGCGACGGTGGTGCGGCTGGCGGTGTCCCGCTCGCGCGAGTACCAGGCCGACGAGTCCGGTGCGGTGCTTACCGGTGACCCGCTGGCCTTGGCGTCGGCGCTGCGCAAGATCTCGGGCGGTGTGCAGGCGGCACCGTTGCCGCCGGAACCGCAGCTGGCCAGCCAGGCCCACCTGATGATCGCCAACCCGTTCCGGACGGGCGAGCGGATCGGGTCGCTGTTCTCCACACACCCGCCGATCGAGGACCGCATTCGCCGGCTCGAGGCGATGGCGCGCGGCTAAGTCCCAGGCGAGACTACTGCTGCGCCACAGCACGCCGGTCGGTGAAGAAGTAGGTGTATGCGGTTGTGAACGCGCAGACGACGGCGGCGGCCGCCAGCAGCTGCGAACCACTGACCAGCGAGCAAATGCACCCGCCCGTCAGTCCGCCGCCGACGAAGCTGGCGAAGAGCAGGAAGTGTCCGAGCCAGTCGGCAACCGATCCGCCGCTGAGGTGGCGCTCGATGCCCTGACCGAGTTTCACAACCGTTCCCGTCACGTAGCTCAGCGCTATCGACACTTCGCCGTTCTTGACAAACGTGGTGTTCAAAGCGCCAATGCCGAAGGCAACAACCAAGATTGGTATGAAGGCGACAGGTGCCGTCGACCAGCCCTGCAGCAGGACATCGCCGATAGTCGCGAGAAAAAGACAAACCGTGGTGATCACGGTGGGTCCGTGCGGATGCCCTCGCCAGATTCGCCGGCGGCACACGGACCCGAAAATCACGCCGCCCAGAAAGCACGACACCAGCAATGTGGCCGATATCGACAGCCATGGGTCGTCGATGAACAAACCCGCCACTGCGCGTTGCGTGTTGCCGGTTGCGGTGGTCACGAAGTAGCCGGCCGAGTGGGTGAACGTCACCGCACCGACAAGGCCCGCCAGCCAGGCAAGGATCCACGACAATCGTGCCTCACTGTCGAAGATTTCACGTAGCGCTGCCCGGGATTTCGCGGTATCGCCCACGCCGCGACGAAGACGAAATAGACGCGCCCAAGTCGAGCGCCTGACTCGTCGCGGCCGGTCATTCGTGTGAGGTGATTCCGCCATGTCGATGGTATCGACTTGTCCGATTTCCGCTGTGGTGCGCTCAGTCATGAAATGAGCTATCCCTTTTCTCGAACTTCTCGTCAAAAGACTTGGGCTAGTGGCGTGCCGATGGCACGACCACACAACGCATGGCGTACAGCGTTGCGGTGCAGTCTTATTCACGCTGATTGTGCAAGTCGCTGCGTCATATCGCGGTTGCCGCAAGGGTCACGCAGGCAGGCGCGGGCCGCAGTGACTGCACAACGGCTTGGCTGGGGTCGATCAGTGCCGGGCGACGCAGAGCTGGGTCAGACGTTCTCGTCCGGCCAGGGGCGTGACAGCCGAACAGGAGCCGGCCGTGCCCAACCCATACCGCTTCGTGGGTGAAAGACCCAGCGACGTTGACCACCAAGCCGACTGCGTCGACGGTGACAAGGTCGATGGCCGCGTGCGATGCAGGACCGCCATGTGCAACGCCGCGTGAATGGTGCGTGAAGAGGCGTCTTCAACATGGTGGTCAAGACGTTCGTCGGCGATGTTGGGACCGCTCGAGGATGTCGATACCGGCTGTGGCAGGGCGGAGACCGCATGGTCGGCCCGCGCTACCCCATATCCGATTGCGGCAGCGAGGACGCAGATCGCAACCGCGAGCGCGCTGATCGGCCGCATCCGCGAAACTCTTCCTGCGCCGCGAGAAATCACCGCGCCTCCACTGCGGCACTGATCACGGCGAACATCCGACTCCCCAACCCATATTGACGCGATGAGTGTAAGGGTAACGGCCAGGCGTTAACATTTTGGTATCCAAGATTGCGGCGAAGTAAAACTCTTCGCGCACAACCCATTACAGATATCGTGATTACGATCACCGCGAGCCGAATCCCAATTGCTATGGGCCAGCCTATTTATCGGTTCAGCAGGGCAACAACCGCACCGGTGCAATACATAGGAAATACATACGCACAAGGGTGATTGTTAAAAGCCGGCGCCGTGCACCTCGTGTCCGGGTTTTTCGGCGGTCAGCCCGCGATAGGCCTGCTCGACGGTGGAGCCGTGGTTGATCACCGCGTCCACCTCCCGCGCGATCGGCATGTTCAGCCCGTACTTGTCGGCGAACTCCATGATCACGCTGGCGGCTTTGACCCCCTCGGCCACCTGGTTCATCGACGCGATGATCTCGTCGATCGGCTTGCCCGCGCCGAGCTGCTCGCCGACATGGCGGTTACGGCTGCGCTGGCTGGTGCAGGTGACGATCAAATCGCCCATCCCCGCCAGCCCGGAAAAGGTATCGCGCTGTCCACCCATCGCCTCGCCCAGCTTGGACATCTCGCGCACCGATCGGGCCATCACCAATGCGCGGGTGTTCTCGCCGATGCCCAGCGAGTAGCCCATGCCGACGGCGATCGCGTAGACGTTCTTCAGCGCACCCGCCATCTCGACACCGATGACGTCATCGGTGGTGTACACCCGAAAACGCCTGGTGCGGAACAACTCTGCCAGCCGGGCAGCAAGGTGGTGGTCGGGCATCGCCAGCACCGCCGCGGCCGCGTACCCCTCGCCCACCTCGCGCGCGATGTTCGGGCCGGCCAGGATTCCGGCCGGATGCCCGGGCAGCACCTCGTCGATGATCTGCGACATCCGCATGTTCGTGCCCTGCTCGAGGCCCTTGACCAGTGACACCACCGGCGCCCAGGGCCGCAGCTCGGCGGCCAGTTCGGTCAGCACCCCGCGGAACCCGTGCGACGGCACCCCCATCACGACGACGTCGGCGGCATTGGCGGCCTCGGAGAAGTCGGTCGTGGCGCGCAGGGTGTCGCTGAGCACGACGTCGTCGCCCAGATAGCGGGTGTTGCGATGGTTATCGTTGATGTCCTTGGCGGTGTCCTCCGAGCGCACCCACTGCAACGTCGGTCCGCGTCGCGCGCAAATGGACGCGACGGTGGTGCCCCAGGAACCGCCGCCCAGGACGACGACCTTCGGTTCGCGCAAAGCTGCCATGGCGATCAGCGTATTGCCGGGATCGTCGCGTTGGTGCCAGTGCGCGGAAATTGCTGCGCCGCCACCCGGCGAACCGATGGTAACTTCAGAAAACCTGCAGTTCGCAGTCAGGCCGGGGAGATCTAGCGACGTGAGCGTATCGGTTTCGACCGTGAGGGCGTCGCATCCCGAGAAGCTGCTCGATGCTGCCAGTGCCTTGGGCGGCAAGATCACCCAGCTCGAAACCATCATGGCCGGCGAGCGCGAAGAGCTGTCCTATCTTCAGCAGTCCTGGCACGGCGATGCCGCGCAAGCCGCGATCGCCAAGGGTTTGCAGATCTTGGGCAAGCAGGAGAGGTTCCACACCCGGCTGCAGGAACTGCAGTCGGCGCTGCAAAACGGGGGCGACCAACTGTCGGCCCTCCGCAAGGCCATCCTGGACTTGGTCGAGAGCCTGCAGACCATGGGTTTCTCGGTCAGCGACGACGGCGTGGTCAAGCCACACCAGTGGCTCATCGGCAGGTTCTTGAACGGACTGGCGGACAAATTCACGAAGTTTCTGCAGAAGCTCCTGCAGGTGTTCGACGAGACCGACCAATCCACCGCGGCGGCGATCGCCGAAGCGTGCGGCTCGTCGATTCCCAATCCACCGGTCAAGGTGTCGGGACAAGACATTGCGATCCCGTCCCCGGATACCAGCCCGGAGGACGTCAAGAAGTGGTGGGATTCGCTGACCGACGAGCAGCGGCAGGCTCTGATTGCGCAGCATCCGCCGATCCTGGGCAACCTCAATGGTATTCCGGCCGATGTGCGTGACAAGGTCAATGTGCAGGTGATGGACGACGACCTCAGCCGGGTCGAGCACGCCGCACAACAGCACGGCGTCTCCGCGAATGACGTCGTGAAAGACCCGGGGCGCTATGGGCTTTCGGCCAACGACGTCACTCGCTATCAGAATGCGCAGAAGACGCAAGAGGGCCTGTTGCACGATCTCGGTATCGACACCAGCAAGGACCACCGCCGTTACAGCGAGATCAGCGACGAGGAGAAGGCGGCGCGGCACCTGCGCCCCACCATGCTGTGGGCGTACGACCCCACGGCGTTCAACGGTAAGGGCAAGGCCGCGATCGCGATCGGCAACCCCGACAAATCGCCGAACACCGCGATGATCGTGCCGGGCACCAGCAGCAGTGTGAAGGGCGGCTGGCTCTCCGACGGCCACAACGACGCGATCAACCTGTGGAAGCAGTCTTACTATGCGGATCCGGACCATCCCACCGCGGTGATCGCGTGGATGGGTTACGACACCCCCGCGGACTTCACCGACCTCAACATTGCCAACCCGGGTCTGGCGCGAGCGGGTGGCGATCTGCTGGCATGGGACGTCAACGGGCTCGGCGTGACCCACGACAGTGGAATTCCGCAGCATGTCACCGTGATTGGGCATTCCTACGGCTCGACAACGGTGGCCGACGCGTTCGCCCGCAGCGGCATGCATGCCAATGACGCCGTGCTATTGGGTTGTCCCGGAACCGATATGGCGCACAGCGCCGCCGATTTCCATCTCGACGGCGGCAAGCTCTACGTCGGCGACGCCTCCACCGATCCCGTCGGCTGGATCGGCGAAGGCCACAGCTTGACGAACCCGCTCAACGATATGTTGGGTCACCCGATCGGAGCCTCGGCCGGGTTGGGCGCCGACCCCGCGCATGACGGTTTCGGAGCGACGCGGTTTCAAGCCGAAGTTCCCGGCACCACCCACCTCAACCCGAGCGACCATTCGTTCTACTACCACATGGGCAGCGAATCGCTGCGCAGCATGACCGACATCGCCACCGGCCACGGCGCCAACCTGGGAGACGAAGGACTGCTGGCCAAACCGCGGGTCGACGTACCGCCGGTCACCGCGGGCCAGATGCATACTCCGTTCGGCAACATCCCCGTACCGAAACTCGAATCACCGATCTACGACCCCGAATGGGACCGACCCGGAACGCTTGGTCATGACTACAAACCGAATTAGCCACCTTCGGCGGCGACGGGTGCTGCCGGTCGCCCTTACCCTGGTCCTAGTCCTAGGAGGATGCTCGCTGATGTTTCCGTCCCGGCACCGCGCCTCACCCGACGTCGCGCCGCTCTCCGATGAGCAATCCCGGGCCCAGGTAGTCGACCCGGCCAAGGAGATCGTCAAGACCACCGGGTTGCATGTCACCTATGCGACGTTCGCCTGGGAGTGGTGCAACGACCAGGGCGACCCGCCATACCACGGCCGCGTCGACATGACATTCGATATTCCAGCAGGTACCGATCGAAACGCCTTTTTCCGTCAGATCACCGCGACCATGGCAAAGCAGCCCGGCTGGGCCAGCGGTGCTGCGCCCGGCATGCAGCCGCACGGCGAGAATCTGCACAAGGGCAACGTCACGATCACGATGGGGCCGGCCCCCTCCAACGGCGGCAGTATTGAGCTATTCGGCGAGTGCCGCAACATGAACGACCACCGCAACGACAGCGGTTGGCACGACATCACCGACGAGATCGCCGGGAGTTGAGAGCCGTCTTCTTAGAAGTGGCCCCAGCCGCGCTGGCCGTCCCAGCCGCCGCATGCGCCGTTGGTGCACGCGTTGACAATGGCGCCCTGGAAGGGGTTCCAGCTACCGCAGCCGTTCCAGCCGGGACCGCTGCCGCAGCCACCGCCGCCGCCCTGGCCGTCGGGGCCGCCGCCGCCCTGAGTGCCACCGGGATCGGCAACGACGACCTGGTGGCTGGCGGTTGTCGGTGGGGCAGTGAGGAACACGGCCATCGGTCCGGCCGCGATCGCTGTCGCGGCAGCAGCCGCAACGACCGTCGATCTGACGAACTTCCGTGTGCTTAGCATTACTTAATAATGCACGGCCGATGGTGCCGTTTTCAAGCAACTTGTGACTGGCGACACCGACCGAAAACCATCGCTTCGTCGATGCGGTCGAACCGGTAGTCGATGGCGTCGGCGAAGTAGTTCTGCCGCACGTTCCACGGCCGCTTCGTGCCCGACTTCGGCAGCGCATGCAGCGATCGCAACACGTAGCCGGCCTGGATATCCCAGGACGGCTTTTCGGGCATCGGCTCGCCACCGAGATGCGGGTAGGCATGCGTGTAGCCGCGAGCCCGCATGTACTCCAACAGTTTTGCGGTCGCGCGGGCGGTGATGTCGGCGCGCAGCGTCCAGGAGGCGTTGGTATAGCCCACGCACCAGAACAGGTTGGGCACGTCTTCGAGCATGTGCGCCTTGTAGACAAAGCGGTCCTGCGGCTTGATCTCGGCGCCGTCCAGCGACAGCGTTACGCCACCGAGCGCCTGCAACTGCAGACCGGTGGCGGTGACCACGATGTCGGCGTCGAGGTGCCCGCCGGATTTCAGCGCGATGCCCGTGGCGTCGAAGTGGTCGATGTGGTCGGTGACCACGTCGGCACGGCCTTCGCTGATCGCCACATACAGGTCGGCGTCGGGGATCAGGCACAGCCGCTGATCCCATGGGTTGTACCGCGGCTTGAAGTGGGTGTCGACGTCATAACCCTTGGGCAGGTTACGCACCGCGATCTGGCGGATCCACCACTTCATGAAGGCCGGCGTCTTGCGGGCCAGAAACCAGATCGCGCCTTCGAACAGCGCGTTGCGCAGCCGGATGATCGGATGGGCAACCTTGCGCGGCAGCAGCTTTCGCAGGCCGTCGGCGAACCAGCTGTACCTCGACGCCGAGAACATGTACGTCGGGGAGCGTTGCAGCATGGTGACTTTCGAGGCCTTCTCGGTCAGCGACGGGATCAGTGAAATCGCCGTCGCACCACTGCCGATCACCACCATCTTCTTGCCGGTGTAGTCGAGGTCCTCCGGCCAGTGCTGCGGATGCACGACGGTGCCGCCGAACTGCTCGATGCCGGGAAATTCCGGGGTGTAGCCCTCGTCGTAGTTGTAGTAGCCGGATCCGAAGAACACGAAGCGCCCTCGGTAGGTCTTCTCGGTCCCGTCCTGATCGACGGTGACGGTCCAGGTGTCGCTGCTCGAATCCCAGTCTGCCGCGCGCACATGGCTGTGGAACCGGATGTGCTTGTCGATGCCGTACTTGTGTGCGGTCTCGGTCAGGTACTCGCGGATGTGCACGCCGTCGGCCACACCCTCTTTGCGGGTCCACGGCTCGTAGGGGAAGCACAGCGTGAAGATGCTGCTGTCGGAGCGGACGCCGGGGTAGCGGAACAGGTCCCAGGTGCCGCCGATCTGCTCGCGCCGCTCCAGGATCACGTAGTTCAGCCCGGGGTTTCGCTCGGTGAGCCGGTAGGCCGCGCCCAGCCCGGAGATGCCGGCGCCGATGATGACGACGTCGTAGTCGCCGTCGTGTTCGGGAGTCATGCCCATCAGATTAGGCACCCACCGGTTGATTGGGCCAGAGCATCACGAGGGCTGCAGCAGCACATCGATGTGCAGCGGTGCACACAAGTCGATCAGCCAGATCTGATCGGCAGGGCTGGCGAAGATGCGCGCATGGGAGGTGTCCTGGGCGAACGCGTTCGCGCACTTGTCGCCGAAGAACACATACGCCTTGGCGTCATTACACAACCGCGACATCCACACCATGCCGTCCACGCCGATGCCGTGCGCGGCTTCGGCCCAGCGCACTGTGTCCGGATAGGTCGAGGCCGGGCTCGTCGTCACCTCGTCGGGGGCGACCTTGAGGCGTCGTAAGTCAATGCCGTGCAAGATAGCGAGGCGAAGTTCGCGGGTCACCTTGAGGAGCGCGAGCGCTTTGGAGGAGTACCTGTCATAGGTGAGCACGCCCCCTTCGGCCGGGACGTTGTGCAGCAGCGTTTCGGCGACAGCCGCCTCCTCGGTTTCCGCGGCGTACATGATGGGGACCACGGGTTTACCGAAAAATCCGAACGGGGTCGGGGCCCCGACGCCTGGATTGAACTCGGCGGGCGTGCGGGTCGCCGTGAAGACGCGATACAGCAGGTGTCCCGCGGGCAGTTTCTCGATGGCAGTCTGAACGGGGTCGGTGGCGCTTTTACCACTCGATACCCATGTCGTCCGCCGCCACGGCGACGACGCGGTCCGGATCCTCGGTGAGGTGGTCGACGGGCCGGTCCCCGTCGAAGTAGGTCGTGGGTGAGCACAGCCACTGCACTAGGCCCGCCTCCGACCAGTCGTTGGCCTCCGCGATCTCGCGGAGGCGGCCGATCACAGCAAGGGGCTGTCCATCCGGCCCGAACTGAAACCCGGGGTAGACGAGCTGGTTGCCCCGGCGTATGGCGACCAATTGGTTATTGCGGTGCGCGCTGGCAGCGAGATTGCGCGGAGCACGCGACCGCGACCCCATCCGCTTGCCGGCTTCGGTACTGGTCAGCAGGCCGAACTCGGCCTCGATGCGCGCGTAGAGGTTGTGTTCCGCTTGTACCGCCCGGGCGATTGCGGGCTCGGTGTGCACCGCCACCGACGACAAGGCGGCGCCCACGGCTCGTGCGCTCTCGCGAACGCGTTGCGTAGCTGCGGTTAAGTCGTCGACGGTGGTCATAGCGACCACTCTACATGCGATTCGTGCACTATGCTAAATCGCACGAATCGCACGGTCTACCGGTAGTTGACGAACTGCAGGGCCACGTCGAGGTCGGCGTTCTTCAGCATCGCGATGACGGCCTGCAGGTCGTCGCGCTTTTTGCTGGACACCCGTACCTCGTCGCCCTGGATCTGGGTCTTGACGTTCTTGGGGCCCTCGTCGCGGATCAGCTTGGTGATCTTCTTGGCGTTCTCGCTGGAAATGCCCTGCTTGAGTGTGCCGGTCACCTTATAGGTCTTGCCGGAGGCCTGCGGTTCGCCGGCCTCGAATGCCTTCAGGGAGATGTCGCGGCGGATCAGCTTCTCCTTGAACACCTCGACGGCGGCTTTGACGCGCTCCTCGGTCGAACTGGTCAGCTCGATGGCCTCGTCGCCCTTCCAGGCGATCTTGGTGTCGGTGCCGCGGAAGTCGAACCGGGTGGCCAGTTCCTTGGCGGCCTGGTTGAGGGCGTTGTCGACCTCCTGGCGATCGACCTTGCTGACGATGTCGAACGATGAATCCGCCATTGGATCCGTCCCCTCTCGATTGGTTGCTTGGCCGTTTGTATCCTGAGTACATCCTCGTTGTAGGGTGCTAGTCGCACCAAGGCAGGTTGCCCGAGCGGCCAATGGGAGCGGACTGTAAATCCGTCGGCGTATGCCTACCCAGGTTCGAATCCTGGACCTGCCACCCAGGTCAGAGGCTATTTCCCTCTGACGCAACGACCTTCAACGGGCCGACCGCCCGCAGGTCGCCCGCAGTAGATCGCGCTGCCGTGTCGAAAGCGTCGGCCACCGCGCCGAGGTCGTCCTGCCCACCCGCGAAGGTGGCTCAGGATTGCTCATAACCCCAAGTAATGAATGGCTTACGCCATCAGCACAGCCTGCTGCACTTGGCACCGCGATCATCGCCCGGCACCGCTGGCCCGTTCACCATAGGTACCCCTGAGCGTGATCTTGGCGCTGGCATCTCTCCAACTCGACCAACAACTGATGCCCTCACAATCCGGATACCCGGTAGGTGTGTTGCACCTGCGGCAGATACACGGGACAGTATTCGCTAACCGCGTATCTGATGATCGCCGCTGACGCCATTGGTGAAAGGTCGAACTGCTTGCCCCACGCGTAAGTTATGCCTAGGTGGCTGGTGTTGAACGGGCAGTTTCATGCGCCGCTGCGAAATCGGCAAAACCGGCATCGCCAGAATGGACGCTGAGCGACTTTCGACGACCCGCCGACCAAATCACCCGCCCGGAGATCACGATATTTGGCGGCCCGAGATCGTTAACCGTGTAAAACACCAGCCACCTAGGACGACACAGTCGTCGTGGCCCACGTTGCCGTTTAGTTGCTCGCGCAGACTGTTGCAGATCAGATCGGCATAGGGGTCAGCCCGCGCCACAGGCACGCTCAGTGTCAGCGCTGCGAAAACTGTTGCGACAGCCGGCGTTAGCTTCATTCTCAGGGTGAGGATAAAAACACGGTCGGTTAGCTTCCGGTCGGCTCGTCAGGATTCGGTGTCGGGGCAAATCGTGAGCTGAGCTGCTGACACCAAGTTCCCGGCCTGTTTGTCGGTTATTTTCGGCATGATCCGGTACACCTCGTTGGTCTCGGCCTCTGCCGACTTCCCTGAGTGCAGATCGTTGCAAATATCGTGCCCAAGCTCGATAGCGTCTTGCGGGGTGATGGTATGCCCCATCATCACTGAGAGGTCGATCCCGTACATATTGAGTGCCTTCAAGAAGTCGCTGTCGGGATCGGCATAAGCAAGAGCGGGCTGTAATGCCGTTGTCGCGACCAACGCAATGGCAAGTAGCGCTTTGGTCAACACTCTCTGACCTTGCGAGTTCGTGCTACGTCCGATGGGCATCTTTAGCCACTGTCAGAAGACGATGAGACCGGACGTGATGTTCACTTGTGTTGCCTTTTCCCTTGTGGCTTGGGAGGCGTTTGCCATGCTGGCACCGATTTCCAATCTTGCACAAAGCCTTTCAACCCACCCGGCCTACTCGGGTCAGGCTGTGGCCCCAAGGTCGGTTTTGGCTTCCGTTGGCTCGGCGGCGCTTTTGAGCTTTGTTTTATCGGAGCCGGTTTCGGCTTGTTCGTTGCCAGCGCTGGCGATGGTGCGGAAGACGCAGCCGCAGCGGCGAACCGGTATCCGCAGTGCTTGCAGACCTTGGCGTCAACGAGAATTGTCTCGGCGCAATCGGGACACTTCTTCGTCGTTGCGGCTTCCTCCCAATCAGCAACTAAAGGATCATCCAGAGCATGTTGCTTCGCGGTCTGAAGAAGTATCAGCGAGCCAATCAGTGCGGCAGCCACACCCACACCCGCAACGTAGATAGCGATGCCAAGGCTGGCGACCATGCCGGGTTGGTTGGAATCAACGGTTCCGTCGGGACGCACCGGGTAAAGAGTTCGGAAGTCTGTATCGTTGGCCATGTAGACGACTAGCGCCGCTGCGATGACAGACAGGATGGTGGGCAGCCAGCGTAAGCCTCGCCCGCCCTGGCTGACCCGGTAGCCACTGGCGGCAATTCCCAGCGCAAGCGCGACAAGCATCCAGCCGCCGTGCTGGATGAGGGTGTTGTCTTCGACCCTGCGGAATATGCCGGTCGGTTCGTCGAGCGGTAAGAACGCCGCGACAGCTATGGCAAACGCACCGACCATCACCAGCCCCAGCCCGAGTGGATTCTCGGACCCCGCTTTACTCGTCATGGCGAACCTCCCAAGCTCACCGTTGGATGACCTGGCCTTACTGGCTGGCAGCGTATGCCTCGGCGAGCTTGATCAACCGGTGTTCGGCGAAGAAAATGCAACCACAATCATGTAAAAAACCTTGGCCCGGATAGAGGGGCCAGCGGCCTACCCTTGGAGTCATGCCGCGAACTCCACGCCGAATTGGAAGGCTGGCACTGCAGAGCGGAGGCCGCAGCCGATGCCCTGGCCCGCGAATCCGGTGACGTCGACGAATCCGAACGCGCAGCCGCGCGGGGATGGCTAGCCCACTGTCACGACAAGTGCGCCGCTATAGCACGGTTGCTCGACGGCGCTGTCGTCCTCCGGCTTGATGACTATCGGAACCCTGTTATTTAAGCCCCGGCAGCGTCAGCCGCCCTTTGGCCGTGAATAGCGCGTGGTCAACGGTACGTAAGCTGTGGCCCGTATCCGCTGCTACAGCGCGGCATCCGTGCAGATGGTCAATCCATGAATCCCGCTTGGCTGGATAATTCAACGCCCGCAACGACTTTGATGCTTGGCCGTCATAGACCGTGAACCGCGCCGGGTCATGCGCCATGAGCGCGGTACTGCCAATCGCCGTCCAAATGCCGGAAAGCTTCGTCAGCAATTTGAGCGCCCGCTCATCGTCGATTTCCGCGAATGTCGCTGCGGTTGCGTCGATCACGGCTTGCTCACTGTTCTTTTCGACCAGGCCGCGTATTCTCTCATGGCGCACCCGACGCCGACCAGTCAAGGGCGGGGGGGGGGTACTTCCAATCGACAAGAGCGGCCATCTGCTCAATCGTGAAATGCGGCAAGTCACGTAGTTTGGCCAGCAGCGTATCGTGATCTACGGGGTAGGTCTGCGACCACGAATCAACCCAGAGCTTCAGGTAATCGGACGTTAGTGGCTTCACGTCGGGCATACGTTTTCTCGCTTTCGGTTATGATGGTTCATGCGGATTGTCCTGTCGCTAAGTCCAAACCGCGCTGACAAACGTGATTGCTTGGGGAGAACGACCGCCTAAAGCACCAACTGGGTGAGCGAAACGCGGTCGGCAGGTTCATCATTGCGAACGCACTGTCAATTTGAGCACTCGGTTGTGGCCCGTGTCGGTGACATAGACATTGTCGGCGGAATCGACCGCCAGCCCACCTGGACCGTCAAGACCGGAAAACGGCACCACGCGCTGAGTGCTACCGCTCGCTGGCAACTCCAATACCTGGCGAAGAAGGTTGTCTGTGACGTAGACGTTTCCCGCCGAATCAACTGTCAGCGCACCAGGATCGGTGAGGTCGGTGGACAGGTTGGCGTTGCGTGCAAACGGCAACACACGCTGAGTGTTCGACGCGGCAACCAATTCAACTACCTGACCATTAACCAAATCGGTGACATAGACGTTGCCGACCGAATCGACCGCTAATGAACCTGGAGATTCAAGGCCGGTAAACGGCAACACCTGTGGCGTATCGGTTCCCGCTGCCAGCTTCACAACCCGCTTACTGAGTTGTTCTGCGACGTAGACGTTTCCAGCTGGATCCACCGCCACCGCGACCGGTGACTCCCGGTGAGAAAACGGAATCACCCGCTGGGTGTTACGCCCCGAAACCCATTCCAGTAGTCGGTCCTTGAAGTCAACGACGTAGACGTTGCCTGCCCGATCAGCCGCTACGTCCATCGGGCGGTTAAGGTCGGTGAACCCGATTACCTGCTGCGCCGCAGACTCGGGAGCCAGCTTTACCACACGGTTGTCGCCGGTATCTGCGACGTAGACGTTCCCGGCAGAATCGACAGCCAAGGCACCAGGACCGGACAGTCCGGTAAACGGCACGACCGTTTGGACAGGTGCCGGTGATGTCGCGACGTGGCTGTCACGCCAAGGCAGGGTGCTGTGCGAATGGCGCTCGTATACGACCACGCCTGCGATCACCAGCACAATGATTGCGGCGCAAATCAATACGGTGCGAATACGCCACCGCGAGGGCGAAAATCGAAACCGCGACACCTTAGCGGGGCCTGGCCGATGGGGTTGGGGTTGGAGTGTTCGGAGCTGGCGTACTCGGGGTAGGGGTGGGAGTTGTTGATCCGTCAGGCCACTCGATGATCTCTTGCCCGTTCTTCGAATACATCTTGATTCCGCACTCCGTTAGCTCTCGGCGAAGGTCCATTTCCTCGTGCGCCAGGGCGTCACGGCGCTTCACTAGTGCAGCCCGTTTTGTTTCGTACTCAGCGGCAGCCTTCACTGCCGCCGGGTTAGTCATGTCGAAATCGTGCGGCAACTTGTTGAATGCTTCTATTTCCGTTCTCAGGTTGGCTTCTCGACGATCAAGGTCATCCACTTTCCGGTGCAGCTTGGCTATCTCGTCAAGATCGCATTCAGGCATTGGTGCCGTAGAGGGAGTCGTGGGTGTGGTTGTCGTTGTGTTGTCAACGGGAAACGTGCGCCGGTTGATGTCGTCGCCAAGTCGCTGATCTGTCTGTTCGTAAGCCTTCGCCGCTTTGGCGACATTCTCGACGTTCTCGGTCGCGGCCTTCTGCACAGCTGGCAGGCCCTCAGTCACCGGAGCCTCAACCTTGCCCGCCTGCGCCGCGATGGCCTGGCTGAGTGGATCACTGCCAGACACGGGCTGGGGCGCGGGTGCGCTCGGTATCTCGCCCGCCGACGCCAACAGCAGCGACGCCGCAGCGGCGAGCCGCTCGGGGTCGACCTGCAATGGCTCAGGTACCACCTGGACATCGTAAGGCGGCCACAGGTTCCGTCGGCACGTCAATTAACCTGGCCGGGTGCTGGTAGGACCGGCTGCAGTGCGTTATGCATTTATCGAGGAGGTTGGTTGGTTCGGGCAAGTTCACGCTCGACCGAGTCGCTGAAAGCCTTGCGTGCGTCATTAAGACCCTCCATGAGTTCCTCAAATTTCGACCTTAGTTCCTGTTGGCGGGCCAAGCGTTCGGCCTCCTTGCCATGCAGTTGAGCACCGATAGTGGTTCGCTCCACCACGTCGAGGTCCAAGATCGTTTGCTGTAGCTCGGGGTTATTTACCGCGTCCCGCAACTCTATGCAGCGCTGCGATGTTTCATGTGCACCGATAAGACTCAGACGTACGACATTTCCTGCAATCTTCCGACCCCACACAGCGATCTCTTTGAACGGCTCATCCCGCAAGGGCGCAGGCGAGTTGCGGATTGTGACGAACTGATCCCACGTTTCGATTGCGGCCTCCACAACCTCATCACCAATGCGCAACAACGTGTCTCGCTGAAACAGTCGATAGTCACGCTGGCGTTCATTCTGGCGGTCCTCGGCGGTACGCCGGTCTGCGGCATCATTGGTTCGCTGTAACACGATCAATGAACCCACAAACAGCAGTACGGACCCAAAGAACGTCAGCACTGGTCCCAGCCATGTCCACGGTGATGGGTTGCTGACTATTTCCACCGGCCACGGATACAACCAGTAGCAGTAGTTCACCCGCCCAGTGTCGCTGGATTGGTGCTCAGATCATCGCTGCGCATCACGCCTCGGCGTGCCCGCCGGTTGATGGCTACCAACGCGTCGCGTCCGCCGTTGCGCGTGCCGTGCATTGACATGGCTATGGCTTGGGTGACGTACCGGGCGGGTAGTTGCCCGTTTCAATCCGGCCACACACGCTGCAGCGGAATTGCCTGATAACTTCAACCACTCTGCCGCTCCCGTCGTCGACCGGTTGTGGCTGTCCAACCTCCACCCAACTGTGCTTGTGTTCGGGCATCCATCAATCTTTCACGAGCAGCGCCCGGGCCATATCTGCTAGCTCAGCAACATTCGCTGTCACGCCGCCGTTAGGTGCCGACTGCACGGGTGCTCGTCAGTCCGCCCGCAGATCGCCCGTAGTTGGTTTGGATGGTTACCGGAAGCTGCTCCAAACACAACGGGCTGACCAGCGGTTTTTTCCGCAAGCCGTCAAAGCTTGAACGTACAAACGGCCAGATACGCGGACTGTAAATCCGTCGGCGTATGCCTACCCAGGTTCGAATCCTGGACCTGCCATAGCTCGAGTATCCGGCTACCCTAGCCGGTCCTTGCTTTCGTTGAGAGAATCGTTTCCCCAGCTAGCGCAGCAAAGGAAACCCTCTCGACATGGCCGGTCGCGTGTTGCCATTGCAACGTCTGAACAAAGTCAAATCGATCGACGACGTCGTGGACAATCTCGATAAGGTCATCGCCTGGTCGATCAAAGCGCAGAGCACCATCGGCTACTTCGCTTCCTTGTACAAGCGCACCACGGTCGCGATTCGGGAAGCGGTCAAAGAGGGCAAGTTCGACGACCCACAGCGGATGCAGAAGTTCGACATCGTGTTCGCCCAGCGTTACTTCAATGCGTTGAACTCCTATTTCCACGTGCATCAATACGACGGGCTGACGCTTCCGTGGGAGGTGGCCTTCATCGGCCATACCGACAGCCAGGCCACGATGATTCAGCAGCTGATGGCGGCGATCAACGTACACATCGGTTTCGACCTGGGCATCGCCGCGGCCGAGGTCTCGCCCAACGCATTGAAGAGCCTGGCGCAGGACTTCAACCGGGTCAACGCCATCCTGGCCGGCCAGATCCCGGGCATGCTCGGCGTCGTCGACCAGCTTTCCCCGGAACTCCGCCGGATCCGCCGAGTGGTGCCGAACGAGATTTGGTTTATCAAACGGGTGCTCTTCAAATTCCGTGCTGCCGCTTGGGATTTCGCCACCGACCTCGCTCTGCATCCCGAAAATGCGAGAGGGACGAAAGTCAACCACGCATCGTGGACGGCCGCGATGGGCGCCTGGTATCTGCAACCGCCCGCGCGGATGACGCTGGTTCCCGTCCTCGTTCGCGTCGTCGGCAAACGTGAAAGCCGTGACGTTGCCGCCAACATAAGAGCGATCGCAGGAATCACGGACAAACCCGAGAAGGCGCTGGTTAGAGCCTTCCTGTGAGCTATTTGCGGCGCCCGGTATGCATGCGGCGCATGACGGCGAGCAGTCCGCGGGCCAGCGGGCCGCTGTGCACCGGTTTGCCGTCCGGCTTCACCCGGATGGGTGGCTTGGTGACGGGCCGGCCCAGCCGCCACCGCACCTGGTCCAATTTGCGAAATGGCGCCAGCACACCGGGTTCACGCAGCGTCCAGATCGGGCAGCGCGGAGCTGTCGAACCGGTTGCGTCGAGGATGCCGTTGACCGCGCGGCGCGCCGCCTCGTTGGCGGCCTCCATCGTCGCCAGATCGGTGTAGGTCCGGACGAAGTCGGCGGCGAGGAAGAGGTTGGGTATCCGGGTGACCGCGTCCGGCCGGTCCGCCCACGAGCCCTTGGTGTTGACGAGCAGTGGCTCGAGGTTGGCCGCCTTGGTCGGGTTCGGCGGCTGTATCGCGGGGTCGAGAAAGAAGCTGTGTACGTTGGCGGGATCCAGCGAGCCGTCGTCGATGGCGTCGACGAGCTCCCCCCACACTTCGGTCTGAATCTCGGCGGGGGAGCACTTCATTGCCGTCTTCTTGACATGCCGGCCCTTGCGTTTCCACTCCGAGATGTCGACCGACAGGATGCCCTGGACGCTGCCGTCGCCGCGCTGCGAGAGGTCGATGCCGGGCCAGAACTGAGCCTGCGAGATCGCGGTCAGCGCCCACTGCGAGTCGATGAAGATGGCGTGGCCCCGCACCAGCGGCACATCGCGGTACAGGTAGAACATCGCGCCGTTCATCCAGCGCACGACCAGTTGCGGCAGCGCGGCCAGCCGTGGCTCGGCCTCGCACAGGGCCGGCGAGACCAACGTGCGCAGTCGTTCGACCGGCAATGCCGCCACGTAGTGGTCTGCGACGACCCGCTCCGGGCCGCCCGCACCGCCAATGATGACGTGGGTTATCCGGCCGCTTGTGCAGTCGATCGCGGCGACCTGGCAGCCACTGCGCAGCTTCACACCCAACCCGGTCAGGTGCGCGATCCATGGGTCGATCCAGACCTCGCTCGTCGGACCGTCGAGCACCTGGTCCATCCGTCCGCCGCCGCGCACCAGGTCGTACATCAGCTGGCACAGGATCAATCCGCCGGTGCGCGCGGACATCTCGTGCGCCCGTGCGGCGACGAGAGTTCGGGTCATCCCGTCGGCCAGGAACTTTTGGAAAGCCGGTGACCGTTGCTCGGCACCCATGAAATCCCACCAGCTCACCAGCTCCCACTCGCCGAAGCGGCGCTCGTCGCAGGAACACAACAGCGTCAACAACCGGTCGAAGAACCAGGCAATTTCCGGAGGTGGGATGCCGAGCCCGACGCCGACTCCCCACATGAATCGGATCATCACCTCGACGTCGTCGAGCGACGACGGTCGTTCGGCAATTCCGATGAGCTCATTTCCATTGTTGGCCTGGGCCAACAGCATTCGCTTTGACGCGGTGAGATGGTCTGCGACGGTCCGGTTCTTGTAGGGGATTCGTGCCATGGTGTCCGGGATGTGGCGGTAAAAGCCTGGGAAGAACCGAAATCCGTGTTCGGCAGGCAGGTCATCGCGCTTACCGGTTCCCGAGCCCGGCACCGGCATCGAGCGGGCCTTACCGCCGAATGCGTCGCGCAGCTCGTAGACGGTGACGTCGAATCCGCGTTGAGCGAGTTCGTGCGCGGCCGTCAGCCCACCGATTCCACCGCCCAGCACCGCCACCGATGTCATGACAGGATCTCTTCCGCCCGGGCGTATTCCGGCCAACGGGCGTCACCGGGAAAGCGGCCGACGACATCGGCCAGCGCTGACCTGTCACCCTCACCCAACAGGTCGAAACCATCGAGGAGGCACCGCAATTCGAACAACACTGCACCTTGCCGACGTGCCAACTCGAGCGCGCCGGCCAGGGCCTCGCGGCGCGGTTGCGGCTCGGTGAACGTGTGTGCCAGGAGGCGCCTGAGCTCGGCGTCCTGAAAGTGCATTCCGGTTTCTTCCGCGTGGCGCAGCGCCGTCTGCAACCGCTCGCGCGCCTTGTCCGGTTGGCCCGCGGCAATGAGCAGGCGGCCGATAACCGCGTCGTGGAAAGTCAGGTACAGGTTGAGGTGCATCAGGCGCGACCCGTCCACCCACCACGACAGTCGCTCAGCGCTGGCCGTCAACGTAGCCGGGTCGGCGCCGGCGCTGAGCGCGGCGAGCGCCTTGACGGTCGCATGTTCGGCCGCGCCGACCGCTCGCCACAAGTCCAGCCCCGTCCGATCGCTCAGTGTGCGGAGCTCGACCGCCTGCGTGGCGGCCCGCTCAATCTGGCCGGCCTCCAGGCAGACCCACGTCGCCGTGTAGTACGTGTGGGCCCGGTTGGAGGCGTTCTGCGGAAATTCCAGGGCATCGCAACGCCGGAACGACTCGGCCAGCTCCGTGTCGGCGCGATCCAGGTCGCCGGACAGCACATTCGTCAGCGCCAAGTAGGTGTGTGCCGAGGAGATCGGGTCGTCGGCAAGCCACCACGCATGAGCAAGCTCCTGCGGATCCGCCGCCGAGCGATCCGCCAAGGCCAGTTGGAACTGCCTGCGGGCGGCCGCGAAATCGCCCTCCAGCCATTTGACCGATCCCAGCGTGGACGCGATCGCCGGGTAACACCACCGCCAGTGCCGCGGGAGGTGGCTCGACAGTGATTCGAGCAGTTCGTTGGCTCGGCGCAGGTCTGCCCGCGGCACGTAGTAGCCGATCAGCGCAGCCATCGTGAGGAAGAGCTCTTCCTCGTGCCTGCCCCTACTCGCCAATTCCAGGCAGCGTTCCAAGTCGGCGGGTCCCTCGCCGCTCATGCTGCCCTGCACGGCGCCGGCCAGAAATCCGCGCTCCAGCCGGATACCGATCTCCGTGCGATCCCGCCCGTGCCCTGCTGGACAGCAGGTCAGCTGCTCGAGTGCGTTGGTCAGGCATGTGAGCGCCTCCGCGGCGGCACCGCGGCGACGGGCGTCGATGGATGCCTTTTGGTAGGCGGCGACGGCCTCATCGTGCTGCTGGGCCTGCTCGAAATGGCTTGCGACCACACGCCAATCCGGTTCGACGGTGGCCGCCGCGTCGACCAGCGCGCGGGCGGTGCGAGCGTGCAGCTCGCGGCGCAGCGACGGCGGGGCCAACTCGGCGGCCACCTCGCGGAGCAGCTCGTGGCGAAATCGCCAGCCGTCGTTTCCGATGAGTTCGAGCACCCGCGCGCGTACGAGTTCGGCGGCGATTTCGTCGACGTCCTTGGCGTCGCGGCCGACCACGGCGCGAAGCAAGGCGATGTCGCCGGCGCGCCCGATGACGGCGGCCGCTTCCGCGACCGGCACCACGTCGGCGTGCGGGCGATGCAGCCTGGCGAACAGCGACTCGTACAACGCCTCGGGCACCCCGACCTCGGCGTCGAGTTCGCCGACCACGTGTTCGAGGTAGAACGGCACACCGTCACACCGGCTGCGCACCGCTACCCGCTGCGCATCGTTGAGCTCGGGTTCCAACGCATCGATCAGCGCATCGGACTGCTCGTCGGTCAACGGGGCAAGGTCGAAAAGCGTTACCGGCCAATCGGATTGCATCCAACCGTCCTCGCGCCCGGTCAGGACTACCAGCAGGCGGCCGTCGGCGGTGCCCAGCAGCGCGGTGATCAGTTCCAGGGTGGACGGGTCGAACCAGTGCAGGTCCTCGGCGACCACCAATCCCGGTTGGTCACCGATGCAGGCCAGCACGTACTGCCGGACGGCCGCGCCGATGGACTCGTAGAGGGTGCGGCCTTCCGCGGCCGCCGGCTGATAACCGTGCTCGGGGCCAACGCCCAGCACCGGCGCCAGCAGTGGCGCTGTGCTTTCGGGATCCATTGCGCGGGCGGCTAATTCGTTTTCCAATAGCCGGAGCCGCTCCGCGCCGTCGGTGAGCCGGGTGATGCCGCAGTGCCGCTGCAACAGCATTCGCACCGGGTGCAGGCCGCTGTCGGTATGCAGCGGCGAGCCGATCAGCTCGACGATCGGCGCGCCCGAGGCGCGGGCCAATGCGACGGCCTCGCCGGCGAGCCGGGTCTTGCCGATTCCGGGCTCGCCGCGGAATGCGACGCCGGGAGTGGTCAGCACGCCGTCGCAGGCCCGCTGCCAGCTCTGCTGCAGCCAGTCGCGTTCCCGGTCCCGGCCGATCAGCGGCAGCGGGCGCAGCGGCGGGGCGGCCGGCCGCTCGGCGACCACCCGATGGTGGGGGATCAGGCCGTCGACGCCTTTCACCGCAGCCGGTGGGCGGGCGGTGAGCTCGAACGCGTCGCGCACCAACGGCGCGACGGCATCGGATACCGCGACGGTGCCCGGGTCGGCCAGACCGGAGATGCGGGCCGTCAGATTGGCGGCGAATCCGTAGACGTCGTCCTGGCCGGTGTCGAGGTAGACCAGGCCGCGGTGGATGCCGACCCGCACACTGATCGGGGCCCCGAACTTGCGGCTGGCCTGCTCGCTGAGCCGTGCCACCGCCCGGGTGATGTCGAGTCCGGCGGCGATGGCGCGGCGCAGGTCGTCCTCGTGTGCCTTGGGGTGGCCGAATACCGCCAGCAGTCCGTCGCCCTTGATCGAGCAGATATGGCCCTCGTACCGGTCGATGAGCCGGGACACCTCGTCGCGGTAGCGGCCGACCAACGTCCGGTAGGTCTCCGGTTCCAGCCGGGTGGACAGCAGCGTCGAATCCACCAGATCGGCGAACATGATTGTGAGGCGTCGGATTTCGCCGTATCGGTCGGGAGCGGCGAGCAGGTCCTCGGCCTCCGGATTGCCGTGGTCGACGCACAGGACCTGTCCGGCAAGGGTGGTCGCGGTCGCGCGGTCGCCCGCGTTGATGGCCCGCACTGCGCGGTCCAGCAAATCGTCGATCGCGGTATTAGATGGGCTCACATGCGCCTCCGGCCCCCGAAGGCTCCCCTGGGTGCCTAAGGGTACGCGTGTGACCAGCGATGTTCAGCAAATCGACACAAGTGGAGTAGGCGTCTACCCGCTTCACGGTCGGCCGGTACTCGAATGGGTAGTCTGCCTGAGATGGACCGACGCAGCATGATGTTGATGACGGGATTCGGCCTGCTGACCGCCGCCGTTCCCGTTCCCACGGCCAGCGCCGCGCCACCCGCGGCATCCGCAAACTACCTGTTCCACGACGAGTTCGACGGCCCGGCCGGCTCGGCGCCCGACCGGTCGAAGTGGACGGTGGCGCGGGCCCGCGAGTCGATGAAGGACCCGACGTACTGGGAACGGCCGGAAAACGTCGGCCAGTACCGCGACGACCGCAAAAACGTGTTCCTCGACGGCAATTCGAACCTGGTGCTGCGCGCCGCAAAAGAGGGCAACACCTTTTACAGCGGCAAGGTGCAAAGTTCGTGGCGCGGCGGCATCGGGCACACCTGGGAAGCCCGGATCAAGCTCAACTGCCTGACCGCCGGTTGCTGGCCCGCGTTCTGGCTGGGCAACGACAACAACGGCGAGATCGACGTCATGGAGTGGTACGGCAACGGCAGCTGGCCGTCGGCCACCACGGTGCACACCAAGGCGAACGGCGCCGAGTGGGCGACGCACAACATCGCGCTGGACAGCGGGTGGCACACCTGGCGGTGCCAATGGGACGACGCCGGTATGCGGTTCTGGCAGGACTACACCGACGGCGCGGCGCCGTACTTCACCGTCCCGGCGCGCTCGATCGCGGACTGGCCGTTCAACGACCCCGGCTACCAGGTGTTTCCGGTGCTCAACCTGGCCGTTGCCGGGTCAGGCGGCGGCGACCCCGGCCCGGGCAGCTACCCGGCCGAGATGCTCATCGACTGGCTACGGGTCTGGTAGCAGCGTCGTCGGCACCCAGTTCGACGGCCGCGGTCACGACAGCCCGGTCGATCTGACGCAGCGCGTGGAGGGCGGCGAGCAGGCTGGGGCGCTCGTTTTCACGAGCCAGGGTTTCGGCGGCGTCGAGGTAGTCGGTGGCGGGCGCTACGTTTGTTGCGGTGCCGTCGCGGGTGGCGTCCAGCGCGTCGATATTGCGGCGGACCTGCGCGGCAGCTGCGCTCACGGCATCGGCCAGCGCGGACGGCGCGTCGTCGTACGGTGCGCTGTTGCGGGCCAGGGTCCGCGCGTAGTGGTCGCAGGCGGAGAGCATGCGGAGGCCGCGACGGATACTGCGGCGCCCGGAGAGGCCGGCGACCCCGGCCATCATCGGCTTGGCCGTGACTCGGTACTGCTGCAGGTTGCGGTCGAGTTGACGGGCCAGGTCTGTCGGGTTGCCCTCGGCCTTTCCGAGCAGCGACGACACGGACGCTTCGATCAGGGCAGACAGCGTCGTCAAGAAGGCGTGGGCGTCGTCGCGGATGGCGCTTCGGGTGTCGGTCGGCAGCACCAGGATCGCGACCGCGGCGCCGATCACCGCGCCGATCGCGGTCTCCTCGATGCGCAGCAACAGCAGGTGGACGGTGAACTGACCGAGCAGGCCGTACAGCAACGCCAGCATCGTGGTGATCCAGAAGATCATCATGCTGTAGGCGATCTTCATGACATAGAGGGCGCAGAACAGGCACACGAAGATCAGGACCAGCGACGCGGCGCGGTCGCCGGAGACCAGCGTGGCGATCAGCACGCCGCTCGGCACACCGAGCGCGGTGCCGAGCAGCCGCTGCCAGCCCTTGGTGAGGGTTTCGCCCCAGGAGTTGGTGCCGGCGAAGATCACGAACGCAGCGATCACCGCCCAATACCAGCGCGCCGGGGATACCGCTTCGCCGACGACGATCGCCAACGATGCGGCGACGGCGACCTGAATGGCCTGCCGGGTGGTTGGCCGCAGACCGGGTTCGGGCGGTTCCGTGTCGGGCGGCGTCGGCGCTCTGCTTTCCTGGTGCTCGATGCGCGCGCGAACTTCGGAAGTGGCTGTGGTCGTTGCGATTACCGCCATCGCGAGGCGCCTGATTGGGCCGGGTGGCCGCTGGTCGAGCATCCGCTGAGCCATGGTCGCGGCCTGTTCGAGCCCGCCGCGGTCGGGCAGGCGGATGGCAGTGGCCAGCTGGGTGAGCGCCGCGGCCGCTTCGGCACGGTCCGTGGCCGGAATGTCGGCCATCGCGGCTCGCGCCCCGGCGGTGGCGACTCGCTCGACGGTGAGTTCGGCGTCGAACAGCCACAGCGCCAGCTGCTCGCCGGTGATGCCGGGCAGCGTCGCGGGGTTGACCTTGTCTTCGATCTGGCTCTGGACCATCAGCGCGGTCTCGTTGAGCCGGGCGATCCGGGCCCGTAGCCGGCGGCGCCGTCGCTCGTCGAGCCGCCCGGCCCGGACTGCCTCTGCAGTGGTGTCGACGACGATGGCCATCCGCGCCCGCAGGGAGCGCAGGGTTGCCGACAGCACGCGTTCGGGCCGATCGGGCAGCACATAGGTGGCGAAGACAAAGCTGCACAGCGTGCCCACCAGCACGGCCCCGATCAGCCAGGGCAGCTCAGCAGTCGTGGCCCGCAGAAACAACGTGAAGAAGTAGGCCATGAACATGACCATGCCCAGCGCCCGTCCGCGCGGGCCGAAGCGGCGGATGTAGACCGCGGCGAACACCACCACCACGAACACGATGTCGCTTACCAGCTTGTGTGGCGCCAGCAGCGTGCCGGCGGAGATGGCCACCGCGGCGGGCGGCGGAAGCAGCGCCATCGTGATTTTCTGCTGACGAGGGTCGGGCTCGTTGACGGACCGCGCCGCGACCATCGTGATCAGCACGCCGAGCAGGGCGACGGTCACCGGCTGGCCGGTGGCCTTGGCCAGCAGGAACAGGATCGCCAGCGCGCACCCAAGCGCGGCCGTCGTCCGGGTGGCCATCCGCAGCCGGAGCGCCCCGGGGTCGGATCCGATCAGCCAGTTCAGGGCTCGCTCGAACCGACCGCGCACCTGTGACCGCCTCCTTCTGCCTTCCTCATCGTTACTGCACTGTGGCGCCGTGGTCCAAACGCGGCGGTCGATTAGTCTTCGACATCGTGACGGCGCCGACCCGGGCGAAGCTGGCCGACGGCCGCGACCTGCTGTTCTTCTCGTTGCCCGGTCACACGCCGGCGCCGGTTGTAGACCGCCGGCCGCTGCCCGAGCGTGACCCGCGCCAGTCGCAGTTGCGGTTCGACCGGACGACCGGGCAGTGGGTGATCGTCGCGGCGCTGCGCCAGGACCGCACCTACAAGCCGCCCGCCGACCAGTGTCCACTGTGCCCGGGCCCGACCGGTCTTACCAGCGAGGTGCCCGCGCCCGAGTACGACGTCGTGGTTTTCGAGAACCGGTTCCCGAGCCTGTGCGGGAGTGGGGAGCTTCAGGTGCCCGACGGGATCGTGCCGGTGCCCGGCTACGGCCGCTGCGAGGTGATCTGCTTTTCGTCCGATCACACCGGTTCGTTTTGCGACCTGGACTCAGCGCACGCCCGGCTGGTCGTGGACGCGTGGCGGCATCGCACGGTCGACTTGATGGCCGAGCCGGGTGTGGAGCAGGTGTTCTGCTTCGAGAACCGCGGCGAGGAAATCGGGGTGACGCTGAGCCACCCGCACGGTCAGATCTACGGCTATCCGTATCTGACGCCGCGGACCGCCACCATGCTGGAGCAGGCGCGTGTGCATCGAAACCGGTGTGGCCGCAACCTGTTTGAAGATCTGCTGGCGGGCGAGGTCGCCGACGGCAGTCGTGTCGTTGCGCGCACCACGTCGTTCACGGCGTTCGTGCCGTTTGCCGCACGCTGGCCGGTGGAGGTGCACATCTACCCGAATCGGTTCGTGCACAACCTCGGTGATCTCTCTGACGTTGAACTGGACGATTTTGCACAGATCTATCTCGACCTGCTGCGGCGATTCGACCGGCTGTATTCCGCTCCGCTGCCGTATATGTCGGCGCTGCACCAGTACACCGACACCGACGCGCAGCGGGAGGGCTACTTTCACGTCGAGCTGATGTCGATCCGGCGCAGCGCCACCGCGTTGAAATACCTGGCGGCCTCCGAGTCGGCGATGGACGCGTTCATCAGCGACGTGATGCCGGAAGCCGTCGCGCAGCGGTTGCGAGAACTCGGGTGACCGTCCGATACGCCGCGCCCGGGCGGATCAACCTGATCGGCGAACACACCGATTACAACCTCGGATTCGCGCTGCCGATCGCGCTGCCGCAGCGCACCACGGTGACGTTCGAACCCTCGGATGCCCGTGCGATTACCGTGCGCAGCGACCGGATGGACGGCTCGGTGCGGATTCCGCTCGACACCGCTCCCGGTGAGGTGACGGGCTGGGCCGGCTATGTGGCCGGGGTGGTGTGGGCGTTGCGCTGCGCCGGCTACTCGGTGCCCGGCGGCGCGATATCGGTGAGCAGTGACGTCGAGATCGGGTCGGGCCTGTCGTCGTCGGCGGCGCTGGAGTGCGCGGTACTGGGCGCGCTGGTGTCGGCCGCCGGTGTGTGCGTCGACCGCATCTCGCAGGCGCGGCTGGCTCAGCGCGCGGAGAACGAATACGTTGGCGCGCCAACGGGTTTGCTCGACCAGTTGGCTGCGCTGTTCGGTGAGCCGGCGACGGCTTTGCTGATCGACTTTCGCGACCTGACCGTGCGGCCGGTGCGGTTCGATCCCGAGGCCGCGGGGGTTGCGCTGTTGTTGGTCGACTCTCGGGCGCGGCATACCCACGCCGGCGGCGAGTATGCGGCCCGTCGTGCGTCGTGCGAACGGGCGGCCGCCGCGGTGGGGGTGTCGTCGCTGCGAGAGGTTTCTGACGTGTCGGCGCTGGCGGCTGTCGGCGATGCGGTCGATGCGCGTCGTGCCCGGCACGTGCTGACGGAGAACCAGCGGGTGTTGGATTTCGTTGCGGCGCTGGGCGACTCGGATTTTTCCGAGGCGGGGCGCATCTTCACCGCGTCGCATGCCTCGATGCGGGACGACTTCGAAATCACCACGGAGCACATCGATGTGATCGCCGACGCGGCGGTGGGCGCGGGCGCGCTCGGGGCGCGGATGACCGGTGGCGGGTTCGGTGGCTGTGTGATCGCGTTGGTTCCGGTTGAGCGGGTGGATGCCGTCGCTTCCGCGGTACGAGGGGCGGTGCACGAAGCGGGGTACGAGCAGCCGGTGATTACCCGGACGTATGCGGCACAAGGCGCCGGAGTCCCACGCGTCACATGAGTCACCGGCGAGAAGGGATGCACGATGTGCCCTCCTCCTAGCGACAAACCGGGGTTTGACGGGCTCAGCCGGTGACCGAGTCGTCACACCAGACACTCAAAGCTGGTGCGCCCCATCTGTTACCGCAGATTCGGCCATTTCGGGGTGCCCGGCTATCAGCGACAACGACTGGAGTTGTCGGTGGCAGCTGCGAGGGTTCGATGATGAATGAACCGTTGCAGCTGCGGGGTACCGAACTCCGCTATGTACTGACATGGCATTTGGCCCTGCACGGGCCGGCAACCATTACCGAGTTGGCCGAGGCGCTCAGGTGGCACGGCTTTGCCGTGAGCGGGCGCGCGTCGAAGGCGATCTCGGATGCCTTGCGCTGGGAGATGGGATACGGCCGCGTGCGCCGGCTCGGCCGCGGTCGCTATGGCCCCGGCGGAATGCCGCGCAGCACTGAATACCGGATCCACAAGCGGGTGCTGGCGTTGCGCGACAAAGCCAAGTTGTCGCTGATAGCCGGGCAGGCCGAAACCGCCCTTTTCGGGACCACTGGTGTGCTTGGCGAGTCACCAGTGGCGTAGGTGAGCAATTCGCGCGCGTCGACGAGCGTCGTACCGGCGGTTGTCGCTGCGAGGCGGGCACATCGACGTCCACCTATTCTTGTGCCCCGCGATCCCGCGGGGAGAGCATGGAGCAATGGCCGGCTACGTAGACGTCCGGGCATACGCCGAGCTGAACGAGTTCCTGGGGCCCGAGTCCCGCGGCGTGACGGTGCGCCGCCCGTTCCGGTCGCACCAGACGGTCAAGGACATCCTCGAGGCGATGGGCGTGCCGCACACCGAGGTCGACCTGATCCTCGTCAACGGGGATCCGGTCGGGTTCGCGCACCGCCCGGCGGTGGGCGACCGCATCGCCGCCTACCCGATGTTCGAGGCGCTCGACGTCGGGTCGACGGCCCAGCTGCGGCCGGTGCCGCTACGGGAGCCGCGTTTCGTCGTCGACGTCAACCTCGGCCGGTTGGCGCGGCTGCTGCGCGTGCTCGGCTTCGACGTGTGGTGGTCGAATGACGCCGACGACCAGACCCTGACCGATATCAGCCTGAGCCGACAGCGAATCCTGCTGACCCGCGACCGCGGTCTGCTGAAGCGACGCACGATCACCCATGGTCTGTTCGTGTACTCGGAGCACGCCGAGGAGCAGACGCTGGAGGTGATCCGGCGACTGGACTTGGCGCAACGGTTGGCGCCGCTGACCCGATGCCTGCGCTGCAATGGCCCGCTGGTCACGGTTTCCAAGGACGAGGTAATCGAGGACCTGGAACCGCTAACAAGGCGCTATTACAACGATTTTCGACGCTGCGCGGATTGTGGCCGGATCTACTGGCCCGGGTCGCATCACACCGGATTGGTCCGGCTGGTCGAGCGGCTGCGCGAGCAGCTTTAAGCGGGAGTCAACCGAATCGCGGCCAGATTGAGCCGATCCACCGCTTCGGTGAAGGCCTCGACCGACGGGATCTCGCCATCGCGGAACTTCAATCCCATTGCGCGCTGTGGGTCTTTGCCCGGAGATGACTGCGCACAGCGGCGGTAGAGATCTGCGATGACCACCGGGTCTTCGACGAGCTCGCCACGCATCGTGCTGGTCTTGCCGTCGTGGAGAACCTGCGCCTGAGCACCGCCGCGGAAGTTCCACTTCCAGCCCGAGTCGGTCAGCGCATACAGGTCATTGCCGAGCCGGTGTGCAGTCAAGGGAATTGAATACTGGCGACCGGTCTTTCGTCCCGTGAAGCTCAACAACATCAGCTGCTTGCGGGCCGCCCCAACGGGAAGACGCAGCAAGAGCCGGACGACCGGGTTGATGACACGGAGCACTGCCGTCGGGTGGTGAGAAACCGTGATCGCGGGTGACTGTTCGGCCATGCCAATACCGTAAGTACGGGGCGCCGGTTTGGCTATACATGGTGCCGATGGTCTGCCTACACGGCACTAGCCGCCGATATCCCAGCCGACGGTAAACCCATGGCGCAGCACAAGTTCGGTAAGAACGTCGGTGCGCTCGGCCAATGTCGATGACGAGGTGGTGAACGCGTCGAGGGCGAAGAAGGCGTAGTTGATCGATGTCTCCGGGGTGGTGCGCGGCCGGTATACGATGGCGTCGAGAGCGTCGGGCCCGGTCCACCATCGCCGCACCGCATCGGCCAGCCGATGACACGTGCCCCACACGTCGGGGTGCTGGCCGGTGTTGATCTGGTCGTCGACGTGCAGGACATCCAGGTTCGCCTCGGTGCGCAGGTCGAGCACCCTCAGATGCCGGACCGCGACCAGCCGCACCAGATAGTGCGCCGCATGGTCGGCGGGAATCATCAGTCCCGTCGGCCGGTAGCGCTCGCGGAACGCGCCGACGAGTGTGCTTGTGGCATAGCGGGTTCGGAACGCGCCAGACTCCGGATCGAAGCGAAAGCGCGGGGTGGGGAACCCGTCCCATGTCCACTCCGCCGGCGCGGCAGCCTCCACGCGCCACAGTTCGGTGCCCGCCTCGACGCGTCGACGGCGCAGCCCGACGGGCCGGGCCTCGGGCAGCGGCGCCCGGTAACCGTCGGGAAGGTCAGGCACCGACGGCGGCGAGCATCCGCCACGCGGTCTCGGCGGTCTTCGGGCGGCGCAGCGCCTCGGCGATCGACGAGCCGCCGAGCTCGTCGTGCTTTAGCCGCATGATCCGGTCGGCGGCCAGCGGATCTGATGTGAACCGCACCAGCAACTCCAGGATCCGCGGCAGATCCGTCCGCAGCCGATCGTCGTCGAATTGCCAAGCCGGGAACCATGTTTGGTTGCCGACAGCAGAACCGATCAGTTTGCCTCGGCTGCGCAGCCGGTGCACTGCCTGCGGCGATTTCAGCCCCAGCCGGGCTTGCACGGCCGGCGTCGGCAGCGAGCCGTCGACGAACTCGTGTACCAGGGCGCCGCGACGCTCGTCGTTGAGGCTGCGCGCGGCGATGCGTTCCAGCGTCCCCTGGGGGGCGGTCGGTGCGTCCAGGATGGCGTCGAGCACCTCGGCGAACCCGGAATCCTTCTGGGCGCGCTCGGCGACCTGGCGGACAAGCGGGGCAACGGCAGTGGGCATGCCCTAATACTACCATCGATTGAAACAATTGAAACACTCACAGGAAGCTCGCGTACGGTCGAGGCCATGGCACGAACCGACAACGACACCTGGGACATCACCGAAAGCGTGGGCGCGACGGCGCTGGGCGTGGCGGCGGCCCGCGCCGCTGACACCGAGAGCGAGGACCCGCTGATCAACGACCCGTTCGCGCGGGTCTTCCTCGACGCGGCCGGCGAGGGCATGTGGAATTGGTTCGCGGGGCCCGAGTTGCCCCCCGAGATCGTCGAGGCCGAGCCTGACCTGCCGCTGCGGATGCGGTCAATGCGCAACTACATGGCCTCGCGCACAGCGTTTTTCGACGAGTTCTTCCTTGCGGCCACCAAGGCCGGGGCGCGCCAGGCGGTGATCTTGGCGGCCGGCCTCGATTCGCGTGCATGGCGCTTGGCGTGGCCGGACGGGACGACGGTGTACGAACTCGACCAGCCCAAGGTGCTGGACTTCAAGTCGTCGACGCTGCAGCAGCACGGCGCCGAGCCGACGGCCAAGCTGGTCAATGTCGCCGTCGACCTGCGCCAGGATTGGCCGAAGGCATTGCAGGACGCGGGTTTTGACCCGTCGGCGCCCAGCGTCTGGTCGGCCGAGGGGCTGCTGCCGTTTTTGCCGGCAGCCGCCCAGGATCTGCTCTTCGAGCGGGTGACCGCGCTCAGCGCACCCGGCAGCCGTATCGCCGTGGAGGCGCATGGCCCCGGTTTCAACGACCCGGAGGTTCATGCGCGCCAGCGTGAGCAGATGCAGCGCATCCGCGATCTCGCGGCCAGGCTGGGCGAGCATCGCGACATTCCCGACGTGCAGGACCTGTGGTACCTCGAGGACCGCGCCGACGTCGGCGACTGGCTGCGCGACCACGGCTGGGAGGTCTCGGTGGTCCCGGCCGAGGAGTTGATGGCCAGTTACCGCCGCCCGCCCGCCGACATCGAGGACTCGTCGCCGCGCAGTCTGTTTGTGTCCGCGCAGCGGTTGTAGGAATTGGCAACGCCGATAATCATTGCAGGCTGACCGGCTGAATTCGTGTTCTCTCGCGCTGCCCAAAGACGGCAAACTCCTCATCGGTGAGTTTGGCCTCGCGACCAATGTCGGCAAGTACGGAACCAAACTTGCTGCGCCGCTCTGGCTTTACCGCTTCTGTCAAGATGGCGCGCGCCTCGGCTTCCATACTGCGGCCCTGCCGGGCGGCGCGCAGTTTAAGCGCGCGGTGCACCTCTGCGGGCAAGTTGCGCACTGTGATAACCGGCATCGCATCTCCAATCGGCAGGCAATTTGCTGTTAATGCACCCCGGCGCGGGGCCTGCCGGGATTTCGTTTCCACTCTTGCGCGAACTTCCGTATCGCTGCCGCGTCCCAAACTGCGCCACCACGCAGCTCAGCTAAAGGGGCGGGGAACGCAGTTAATTCACGCAACTGGTGTACCCGCTGACGCGACACTCTCAGTTCCTCGGCGATCTCCGTCGCGGACATTAGCTCGGGCATAGTCGGTGCCTCAGCTCGACGCCGCCACTCAGTTTCCCGCAAGATTTCCATGCCGACCGGCTCAGCATTTACGACATGGGCGACCTTGCTTGCTGCCTTCGCGGCCGCATCTAACACGCCAAGTGATCCCGGAGCATATACAGTCACGTCAATGCCACGGCCCGGAATGCGTGCGACCGATCCGTCGACCGTGCTGAGGTTGCTCTCCCAGCGGTCCATCGTTTCCATCGATGGGTCGAGATCGAAAGTGAGTGAGATAACCCAATCGGCGGTCACGTCACTCCTCTCTTGCGCTGTGTGCGTTGTTCTTTCTTGCTGGGTGCAGGCCACGTCAGTCCGGCCTTTTTCAGCTTTGCCAGCAGGTCGTGCATCCGTCGGCGCGGGTTGCTCGGTGTCGCCGGGTACGCAGCCACGTAATTGCCGTGCGGGTCATGAAAGCGGGTATAGCCCTTGCTATCGTCCTCGACTCGCCAGCCTTGCGACACTGCCCACTTGGCGATGTGGTGAATGTCGCTGTTCACAATGCCCATTCTCTTGCGTATTGTCAAGAATTAAGGCGGAGCACCCGCGATGACGCTACTGAGGCGGGGTGTCCCGCGCACTTCACCGGCGGTTGTAGTCGCCCTCAGATCATTTCGTTGTCGGTCAGCCAGCGCATCACTGGCCAGCCGATGAAAACCGGTAGCCAGCACGTCAACACCCGGTACAGCAGCACCGACGGCACCCCGACGGCCGCGGGGACGCCGAAGGCGGCCAGCCCACCGATCAGTGCGGCTTCGACGGCGCCGACGCCGCCGGGAGTGGGGGCGGCCGAGGCGAGGGTGCCGCCGACCATCGTCACCACGGTGACGGTGACGAACGTCGTGGTCCCACCGAACGCTTCGACGCTGGCCCACAGTGCCAGCGCCGCGCCGAGAGTTGTTCCGGCGCAACCGAGTACGATCAGCCCGAGGCGCTGCGGTTCGCGCGCGAGCTCGACGAGGTCGCGGGAAACTTCGGCAAGCTTCGGGCGCACCGCGGTCGCCAGCCAGCGCCGCAGCGTAGGCACGAACAAGAACGCGCCGACAATGCCCAGCGCCACACCGGCGATCAGATACAACACCGTCGCCCTCGGAACGAAGTGCGACAGGTCGGTTCCCGCGCCCGCGGCGGTGCTGAAGATGATCAGCAACACGACGTGCACGATCACCTGAACCGACTGCTGCAGCGCCACCGCCGTGGTGGCACGCAGAGCGCTGAGCCCGCCCTTCTGCAGAAAGCGGGTGCTGAGCGCGAGCCCCCCGACCCCGGCCGGGGTCGTGGTGGCGGCAAAGGTGTTGGCCACCTGCATGATTGACAGCCTGACGAAGCTCACCGATCCGTCGGCGCAGGCCCACAGCGCGGCGGCCGCACCCACATACGTCAGCGCCGAGACCGCCAGCCCCAGCAGCGCCCACCACCAGTTGGCGGTCTTCAGCTCCGAGAAGAACGTCGGCACCGTGCTGATGAACGGGTAGGCGACGTAGACGAGCGCAACGAGGAGCACCAGTTGGATGAGCTGGCCGCGGGTGAACCGGGTGATCGTTTCGGCCTGGATCTGATCGGCCCCGGTTTGGCGCTTCACCTCTGCGCGGCTGTCGGCGATGACTTTCCGCGCGTCGGGCACCGAGTCCCGGATGCGTTTGGGCACAGCAGTTTTGGTGAGTCGGCGCGACGCGGTCAGTACGGCGTCTTTGCCGAAGGTGTCGATGGCCGCGGCCACCGCGGACTGCGGGTCGTAGAGCGACGAGGTTGTCACCAGCAGTTGAGCGATGTCGGATTGCAGTTGGGCGTCGGTGGCACCGTATTCGGCGCTGCCGTAGCCGCCGAACAGCACAGTGCCGTCGTTGACCGTGATCTCTTTGCTGCGCAAGTCGCCGTGGGAGATCTGCTGATCATGCAGCCGCCGCAACGATTCCCATACCCGGGTGACCGGCGTCGTCGTCGCGCATTCGGTGATCGGTTTACCGCGAACGGGCTTGTGCGCGTAGAGCGTCCATCCGCGCTCGAGGGACGCGACGGCAACCGTCGAGGTGTTTGCCACACCGGCCGCGCCGATCGCAATGGCCATCAAAGCGCGATGCTCGACGGCGCGGCGCATCGAGGCGTGCAGGGGCGCGGTCTCGGTGCCGCGCAGACGGAGCTTGCGCCACAGTTGGCGCAGCGCGCCGCCGCTTCGCTGGTGCGGGCCGTACAGCTCGATCACCGCGGGATCGTGCGATTGGGCCGAAAGGAGCAGCGGCCCAGGCCCGGCCGGCCGGATCACCGTCAGCGCGGACACGACGAAGCCGCGGCGGGCCAGCGCGCGGACCGCGCCGTCGAGCGGCACCTCCAGCGCGGGTGTCCCGACGACCAGGACCACCAAGGCGCCCACGAACCACCCCGCCGCCAGCCCCAGCAGGGCGCGGGCCGGCACGATCGCGCTGACCACGAGATGGATCGGCACGAAGGCCAGCAGCAGTGTCCACCACCAGCGTCGCCAGCGCGCGGGCAGCCAGGGACCCGACACGGTGAGCACCGCGGCGAGCATCCCGATCCACCGCGGGTCGTCGAGGAACTGCGACAGCATCGTGGACAGCCGGTCGGAGAGGTCGAAGTGCCACCGCGGCGCGGCAATGCCCTTGCCGCTGATCGACAGCGCAAGGATCGCAAGGATGCCGGCGGCCGCGTAGGCGCCGAGCAGCTTCCACTGCCGGGCGACGATCAGCCCGATCAAGATCACGAACGGCAGCGCCAGGATCGCGATGCCGTAGATCAGGTACACCAGATTGGACTGGGCGGGGGTGAGCACCCCGACGATCTGCGAGATCGACTTCTCCAGCGCGACCCACTGGGTGCGGGTGATCAGCGAGCTGGTGATCACCGTCGCCAGGAACAGCGCCGCCAGGATGAGCCGCAGGATGTCGTTGGTGCGGCGGGTCAGCGGTTGCAGCAGGCTGCCGGAAACGGCGACCTCGCGCCCGTCGACTCGCATGGTCCAACAACTTAACCGGGCGTGTGACGCCCGGCAGACCGATTAGCTCAGCGCGCCCAGCGCCGCGTCGTAGTTGGGCTCCTGGGCGATCTCGGGCACCAGCTCGGTGTGCGCGACCTTGCCGTCCGCGTCGATCACCACGACGGCCCGCCCCAGCAGCCCGGCCATCGGGCCGTCGGTGAGGGTGACGCCGTAGTCGTCGCCGAAGCTGCCGCGGAACGCCGATGCGGTGGTGACGTTCTCGATGCCCTCGGCGCCGCAGAACCGCTGCTGGGCAAATGGCAGGTCCTTGGAGACGCACAGCACGGAAAGACCGCTTCCGGCGGCGCGCTCGTTGAAGGTGCGAACGCTGGTCGCGCAGACCGGGGTGTCGATGGACGGAAAGATGTTGAGTAGCAAAGGCTTACCACGGAACTGGTCGCTGCTGACCGCGCCGAGGTCGGTGCCGGTCAGCGTGAAGTCCGGCGCCGGCGAGCCGACGGCCGGCAGCTCGCCGACGGTGTTGATGGGGTTTCCGCGCAACGTGATCTGTGCCATGGCGACCAGTCTGCCAAGCGGTGCGGATCACCCTGGGAGGCGGGTGGTCGTTCCACGGAACTCGCCATGACCGCATCCTTAGCGTGCGGCCGGGCAGCGATGAGACAATTGCCCACGTGAGCGATGTCGCAGAGCGAACCGCCGAGGCCAGCGAGGCGCTGCGGCGACACGGCGCGGTGTTCGCCTACCTGCATGGCAGCCGTGCCGACAACTCGGCTCGGCCAACCTCCGACATCGACATCGCTGCGTACTTCGGCGCGCAGCAACCTGAGGCGTTCGAGATTATGTTGCCCAGCGGTGTTGACCTCCTGGTCCTGGACAATGCTCCCCTTGAACTTGCGGGCCGCGTCGCGATGCGCGGAAAACTTCTTTTCGAGACCGATCGCGCGAGGCGAGTGGCTTGGGAAGCGACGACCCGCAAGATCTACCTCGATGAACTGCCGAGAATCACAAGGGCACACCGCGAGTTCGCTGAAGCGGTGCGTCGTGGTCGATGAGACTCGAGTCTTGCGGCTGCTGCGGGGCGTCACCGACGACTTGGCAATACTGCATCGAGAATCGGCGGCCGACGACGCTCGGCGTGCGGACCCGATTTGGCTGCGCGGCATCAAGTACACGTTCGTAACAGCGATTGAGGCGTGCATCGACATCGCGCAGCACATCTGTGCCGCGGAGGGTTGGGGCCCGCCGGCCGACAACGGCGACGCGATGCGTCTGCTCGGCAGGCATGGTGTCCTCGCGGCTGACCTGGCCGAACCGCTGCGCAAAGCTGTTGGCTTTCGAAGCGTTCTCGTCCACGAATATGTCGAGGTGTCGGACGAGGTCGTGATCGCCCGGCTTGGCGACGTCGGCGACCTTGAGGGCTTCGTCAAGCAAATAGCCGCACTCGTCACCGACGTGTCCTAGCCTGGCGACGCCGGGCCGTCCAGTCCGCCGGATGTCGAGAATTGTGGTGACGAGCGCAGCATCCCTGCGCGACAAGGATTTTCAGCATTGGGGTGTGTAGCCAACCGACCTGCCTTCTAAGGTCGGTGTGTGCTGATCGGGTTACTGCTCGCTCTGGGCTGCTCGCTGTGTTACGGCACGGCGACGGTGTTGCAGGCCGTGGCGACGCGATCGGTGGAAGTCGGCAGCGGCTCGGGTGTCGACGCTGTGTTGCTGTTGCGCGCCGTTCGGCAGTGGCGCTACCTGGCGGGCTTCGGGCTTGACGGCCTCGGCTTTCTGTTGCAAGTGGTGGCGCTGCGCCTGGTGCCGATCTACGTCGTCGCTGCGGCGATAGCGGCCTCGCTGGCGGTCACGGCCATCGTGGCGGCGTGGCTGCTGTCGGCGCGGCTGTCATCAACCGAGTGGGCGGCCGTGGGCGTCGTCTGTGTGGGGCTCGCGATGCTCGGGTTCGCGGCCGGACCGGAGAGCTCCCGGCACGGCCCGGCCGGACTCGCATGGGGGCTACTGGGCGTGGTCGTCGCGATATTTCTCGCCGGCGTCGCGGGAGGCCGATTGGGCGACCGCTCGCGCGCGCTGGCGCTGGGGGTCGGCGCCGGATGCGGTTTCGGTGTCGTCGAGGTCGGCGTGCGCCTGGTCGATCCCATCGATCCCACCAAAGCGACGTTCTACGGCAATCCGGCGCTGTACGCGGTGCTCGCCGGCGGGGCGGCAGGGTTTCTCTTGCTGACGTCTGCCCTCAACCGCGGATCGGTGACAACGGCCGTCGCCGGAATGGTCGTGGGAGAAACGATCGGGCCTGCGCTGGTCGGAGTGGTTTGGCTGGGTGACCGCACTCGCGGCGGCCTCGGCTGGATGGTTTTCGCGGGATTCGCCATAGCAGTTGCCGGAGCACTGGTACTGGCCCGATTCGGTGAAGCACCTGATTCTGAACCTGCGAAAAAGCAGCCGGCGCAGCCGAATATTGCCTGAAATATCCGCGCCAGCGGCGCGCGGGCTGCAGGTAAGGCCGAAAACCCCCCGGTCGTGACACGTATGCAGTAAGAGACAGCTATGCGGTCACGAAGGGCCATCGCCGCGCTGGCGGTTGTCTGCCTGACGGTATGGCCGACGCCGATGGTGCACGCCGAAGAGGCCGCCTTCGTCGCGAACCCGGTCGAGCACGTCGACACGCTCGACGGCACCGGGACGGGCAACGAGACGTGGGGAGAGATCAACAACTTCCCGGGTGCCTCGGTGCCGTTCGGCATGGTGCAGTACTCGCCGGACACCACCGACACCTACGCCGGCTACGACCACGACAACGACCGCTCCACCGGCTTTTCCATGACCCACGCCTCGGTGGGCTGCGCGGCGTTCGGCGACCTCCCGATGCTGCCGACGACGACGCCGATCGGCGCGCAGCCCTGGTACGCCTGGGAGACGATCGCCCACGACGACACCGAGATCGGGGTGCCCGGCTACTACACGGTGCGGTTTCCCGATACCGGAGTGACGGCGGAGCTGACCGCCACCACTCGCACCGGTGTGGGCCGGTTCAGCTATCCCGACGACGGTCGGCCCGCACTGTTCCATGTGCGGTCCGGTGGGTCGCTGGCGGGCAATTACGCGGCGAGCATCCAGCTCGGCGCGGACAACACCACGATCACCGGCTCGGCGACCACCGGAGCATTCTGCGGCAGGGACAACACTTACACGGTGTACTTCGCGATGAGGTTCAGCCAGCCGTTCACGTCGTTCGGCACTTGGGACGGCGAATCGGTCTTCGCTGGTGCCCGGCAAGCGGATTCGTGGAGCAGCGGCGGGTACGTGGAGTTTCCGGCCGGCTCGGTGATCGAGGTGCGGACCGCGCTGTCGTATGTGAGCGTCGAGGGGGCGCGGGCCAACCTGGCCGCCGAGAGTGGCGGGAGTTTCGAGGATGTGCGTGCTGCCGCGTCGAGCGAGTGGAACGCCGTGCTGTCGCGGGTGGCGGTGGCGGGCAGCAATAGCGCCGACATCGAGACCTTCTATACCTCGCTGTATCGATCGCTGTTGCATCCCAACACGTTCAACGACGCGGACGGACGCTACCTCGGTTTCGACGGCGTGGTGCATACCGTGGCCACCGGGCACACGCGGTACGCGAACTTCTCGGATTGGGACACCTACCGCTGTCTGGCCGCATTGCAGGCGCTGCTGTTCCCGGATCGGGCCAGCGACATGGCACAGTCGCTGGTGAATGACGCCGAGCAGAGCGGATCGCTGCCTCGCTGGGCGCTGGCGAATTCGGCGACCGGCGAGATGACAGGGGACAACGTGGTGCCGCTCATCGCGAGCCTGTATGCGTTCGGCGCCAAGGACTTCGACACCAAAAGGGCGCTGTACTACATGGTGAAGGGCGCGACCGACGGGGGTGTGGGGCGGGGCGGCTATATGGAGCGGCCGGGAATCGCCAGCTACCTGGAGCATGGCTACGCGCCGCAGACCGAAGAGTTCCGCGGCGATCACGGGATCGATGGGGCCTCGATCACGCTGGAGTGGTCGGTGGACGACTTCGCTATCTCACGAATCGCGGATGCGTTGGGCGAGAAGGCGATTGGAGCCGAATTCCTGCGCCGGGGACAGTTCTGGCAGAACCTGTTCAACCCGGCCACGGGTCGCATCACGCCGCGGGGCGACGACGGGGCATTCCTCGACAACCCCGGGTTCACCGGGCCGACGTCAGACCTTGGGGAGGACGGATTCGACGAGGGCAACTCCGAGCAGTACCTGTGGATGGTGCCGCAGAACATCGCCGGGCTGGTGAACGCGTTGGGCGGTCGGGAGGCGGTGGCCGAGCGGCTGGACCGGTTCACGACGGGGCTCAACGCGGGCCCCGACGAGCCGAATCTGTGGCTCGGCAACGAGCCGAACTTCGGGGTGCCGTGGCTGTACAACTACGTCGGTCAACCGTGGAAAACCCAGGAGACGGTCGACCGGGTGCGCCGCGAACTGTTCGGCCCTACGCCGGGCGGTGAGCCGGGCAACGACGACCTCGGCGCAATGTCGAGCTGGTACGTCTGGGCCGCTCTGGGCCTGTATCCGATTACTCCGGGCACCGCGCTTCTCACGGCGAACACCCCGTTGTTCGATCGCGTCGAGATTCGGCTTCCTGCAGACAAATTCATCCGAATCTCGGCGCCGGGCGCATCGAGCGGGCTGAAGTACATCGATGGGCTGAGCGTCGACGGCCGGCCCACCGATCAGACGTATCTGCCGGAGTCGTTCGTGCGGACTGGCGGCGACATCACCTTTTCACTCTCCGCGATCCGCAACATCCTGTGGGGCTTCGCCGAGTCCTCCGCACCACCGTCATTCGGTGCGGAAAGTTAACGTCTGCCCCGACGGCGTCGCCTGCACGGCGCGGTATGTATCGCCGTGTCGAGATCCGCGCTTGTTTGCCACAGATGCGGCCCAGCGTTGCCGAACCCCACCTCCAGCGGCGGCGCCGACGGGGCGTCGCTGTGAGTTGATTGGAAGTGAAACTAACGGAGCCGACACGCGCACGCAGATGGTTAATTCCGGATGCGGACTTAAACGCCGCCGGTTCGGTCCATCCCAACCCAGCCCCGCACAGAGGTGCTGGTCCCCATTCGATCGGGAGCCCTATTTATGTACCGGAATCCGACGCGAAGCCGGCGCCTTCGTGCTGCATAATGCGCCCCCGACTGTCAGTGCGGAGACTTATGCTGCTGAGACCTCGGCACACCGCCGGTGGCTCGAGGACACCTCAAGCAGGAGAACACGCGATGGACAACGCTGACCATCACTCGGCAGTAGGCGATGCGCTGGGAATCCTCGTCCAAGGCTTGACGCCGTTCGTTGAGCAAGTTTTTGCAGATACTCTGCCGCCCAGCATTGAGTGGACCGAGCTTCTTCGTCGGAAGGACCTCGCCGTCGGCCGGCGGGTCGGCATGTACCGAAACCGCGATTTGTCCTTGATGCTTCGGGCGATGACCGAGCGGCTCGGCGAGCTCGGTTACCCGTTCAGCCAGCATTTGTCGCGGCAGGGGCAGAACTACGCCAGCGAGTTACGCGATGTGCGCAACCGATGGGCCCACAACGAGGCGTTCACCCAATCTGAGGCGTATAGGGCGATCGACACGGTCGAATTGCTGCTGCGTTCTGTGGGCGCCGCGACGGCGGCAAGTCAAGCTGCACAATTGAAGGCCTCGGTCGCACCCAGCCGTGGACAGCATGCCGCCGCTGAACCCGTCACGAGGGAGGCCCCAGCCACCGAGCAATCAATCGACGCGAGCGCGGTATCGGCACCTCAGGTGCCGCCCGCGCAGCACCAAGAGCCCGCGCCGCGGATCGAACTACAAGCGGTCACTGACTTGAGTTACGCGATGGCGCATTGCCGCGTGCCGGTGATCGACCATGTCACCGTCGACAACGTCGGTGGAGAGATACACGGCGCCGTCGTCGAAGTCGACGTCCTGAGCGCCGAGGGCTCTCACGGAGGACCCCGAGAGGTGTACCTTGACCTCGCCGCACACAAGCCCACCATTCTGCGCGACATCGACCTGGTTCTCGACCCGGCGTCAATGCTACGGATTGACGAGCAACGCCCTGGTTCTATCCGGGTGGTCCTGCGCGACGCCGCTCGAAACGTGCTAGCTCAAGCGCTGAAGAACGTCAACATTCTGGCCGCCAACCAGTGGAAGGCGGTACCTCCTCAACTCGCTCTCGAGATGCTGGCCGCGCATGTGCAGCCCAACTCGGCTGCGATAGCAGCGCTGATGACAGAGGTCTCCGACCGCCTGAAGGCACTGACCGGAAATCCCGCGATCGACGGATATCAAAGCGAAAATCCCGATCGAGTGGATGCGATCGCGCAGGCGGTTTTCGAAGCCATGCGGGCGAAGGACATCCGCTACGCCGAACCGCCCGCCAGTTGGGGCCTTGACGGCCAAAAGGTCCGCACACCCGCCGAGGTTCTCGAACGCCGGCTCGGAACTTGTTTGGATACAACACTGACGATGGCTGCGGCGCTCGAACAGGCCGGCATCAACTCGACGGTCTGGGTGCTGAAGAACCACGCCTTCCTGGGCTACTGGCGGATCGATTCCAGCCTCGCCACGGTTTCGTCCACAGACGTTGTGGACGCGGTGAATCTGGTTGATCTGGGGCACATCCGTCTTGTCGAGACAACGATGGTGACCGCTAGCGAGGAACCGCATTCATTCACTGAGGCTGTCAATGCGCCACGGACAAAACATCTCTCGGATGACTTGTCCGCGATTGTTGGTGTAACCGGTATCCGCCAGGCACGCGAGGCGCAAATATTTCCCTTGCCGAGCAGAACGGTCGACGGGGAGGGCAACGTCGTTGTCACCCGATACGAACCTGCGCCCAAGCGCGTGGTGGCACCGTATACACCCACCCAAGGCACTAAGCCGAGTGGGAACTTCGAGGCGGTACCGGCGCGGGTGAGCCAATGGAAGAACGCGCTGCTGGACCTGAGCCTGCGCAACAAGCTGATCAACTACACCGAGCGTTCCGGATACCGGCTCGAAGTGCCAGGGCCGGCGCCCGGCCGGTTCGAAGACATGGTCAACGCGTCGGCGCGCATCGCGCTGTTGGCGTCAGACGCGATCAACGAGATCGATCTCGCGCGGGGCATTCGTTACGGGCGAGACTTACCCGAGCAGGAACGGGAATTTCTGCTAGCCGAGAAGCACAGCGCATACATCGACATAAGCAGTGCGTCGTACAAGAGCAAGCTGCGGTACTTGGCGTACAAGGCCAAGACCATTGTCGAGGAAACAGGCTCTAACAACCTGTATCTGGCTTTCGGAATGCTGAGCTGGCGGTTCAACGACAGGGAGTTGCGGTCGCCCCTGGTGCTGGTACCGGTGTCGATGTCGACCGCAAATCTGGGTGAAAAGTACCTTCTCACGATCGATGAAATGGGAGCTTCGACGCCCAATTACTGCCTTGTTGAAAAGCTTCGGGTGGCATTTGGTTTGGAGATCCCTGGTCTGGCGAACCCCTCGGACGATGGGTCTGGCATTGATCTCAGTGAGACCTTCAACGCAGTGCGTCGCGCAATCGCCGAGGCCGGACTGCACTTCCGTGTCGAAGAATCGGTTCATCTGTCGATACTCCAGTTCGCCAAGTTCCCTTTGTGGAAAGACCTCGACGAGTCGTGGAAGCTGCTGTCACACAACAGTTTGGTATCTCATCTTATCGAGACGCCGAACGATCAGTATGTCGATCCGGTGAGCGAGGTTACTGAGGTCGATCTCGACGACCTGGGCTCGATGCTGCCCGTTCCCGCTGACTCGTCACAGCTTCGGGCGGTCGCAGAAGCGGTTGGCGGGCGAACTTTCGTGCTCGAGGGGCCTCCCGGCACCGGGAAGTCGCAGACGATCACCAACTTGCTGGCCCATGCGATGTCGTCGGGGCGACGCGTGCTATTCGTCGCTGAAAAGCGGGCCGCGCTTGAAGTCGTGAAGAAGCGCCTGGAAGCCGTTGGCTTAGGCGAGCTTTCGCTCAACCTTCATGACAAATCTGCGCGGCCGGCGGCGGTGCGCGCTCAAATCAAGGAGGCGCTCGACCTTCGGGTCAGTCAGGACACGGATCTTCTGCGTACTCAGACTGAGACTGCCGTATCCACTCGCAGAAGCCTTGCGCGCTATGCGGACCGTCTGCATGAATTAAACGCTGCGGGGCAATCCCTGTACACCGCGAGGACTTCGGAATTGGCGGCTGACCAAGAAGTCCCACCATTAGATGTTCCGCACGACCTCGTCGCCAGCGGCGCCCCCGAAACATTTGACGCAATTGGACGTGCCCTTCGTGAACTTCCCGAGAAGGCTGACCTGGCTCGTCCAGGTGAAAACCACGCGTGGGGTTTCATCGATGATTCACCAAACAAGCTGGATGTGGTCAAGGTTCACGCCGCCGCGGTCGAGTTTGACAAGGCGCTCGAAGACTTGTTGCAACGTGGCGTCGGGCTTGACCAGCTCAGCCGAACTGAGACGTCGGCCGCAATGAACCAGTGGGCTAAGCTCGCGACGGCGCCCCGTCACGCGCTTGCAGCCCTCGATAAGCTCCACAGCGACGCGTGGCAAAGCGCATTGAAAGCCCTCCGCCAGTCGATGGCGGAAACATCCGATGCGCAGCCTGGTTGGTTGGCGATCGCAAGTCCCGCAGCAATGGACCTCGACATACCAGCGATCCACGAAGCGACGGTCGCCGCCGATCATTCGAGCTTCTTCGGTCGAAAGAAACGGCGCAGAGCGGTCCTCGCGCAGCTGATGGATGTGTTGGTAGTGGATCCCAAAGCTATTGATCTCAAATCACTGTCGTCAACGGCTGCCGAGATCGCCCAGACGCACGCACTTGTTACCAACCTGCGGTGCTGCGTCGCTAAACTGCCGGTGACCCTTGTGGGCGCCGGGTGGAACCCGTTGATCGATGAGCATGTGCAACAACTGAGACGAGGGTTGCAATCGGTCAGCTGGACTGCCTCCGCGTTGTGCGCGGAACCGAACGACCCCCATGTTTGTGATCTGCGCGAGTACTACGCGCGAACACCGGCCGGAACATTGGCGGAGCCGCTTATGCGACTCGCAGCCGCCTGGCAGGCACTCGAGGAGATGACCGAAGCTTCGGTTAGAAGACAACGGGCCTGGGGCAATGGAAAAACGTTCATCGCGCAGTGGTTAGCCACGCGACCACATCGCCGGCTGGAAACGGCCGCGACTCTCGAGCGCTGGATCGACTTGATCCGACATGTGGAACCATTGCGGAGCGCCGGAATGGAGTCCGCCAGGACTGCCATCCTCCGAGGAAAGATTGCCGCTGAAGACGCTGCACTGGCGTTCGACCGCGGGACAGCTATCGCCTCCGTCTCAGAACGCCTGGAAGCAAGCGCACTTAACGATTTCGACGTGGTCGCGCACAGCAAGACAATACGACGGTTCACCGAGAGCACTCGCGCGATACGCCATGAGTTACCCAGGGCTATTCCGGCTCGCGTGGTCGGCAACAGAAGGTTCGATGCCAATACGGCGAGTGGTCAAATCGGTGGTCTGCGACGGCAGTTGGAACGCCGGCGCGGTGGGATGAGCGTGCGCATGCTGATGGAGAATTACGGCGAGTTGATCACTCAGATTCTGCCGTGCACATTGATGAGCCCTGATTCCGTAGCTCGGTTCTTCCCGGCCCAACAGGGAACCTTCGACATCGTAGTTTTCGACGAAGCATCGCAGATTAGAGTCGCCGACGCCGTTGGGGCGATGGGGCGCTCGAAGGCGGTCGTCGTTGTCGGAGACAGCAAGCAGATGCCGCCGACAAGCTTCGCCGAGGCGAACGCAAGCCTCGAAGACGAGGACGAGTACAACCCTGACGTTGTGTTTGACGAGGAGTCGATCCTGACTGAGTGCGTACAGGCTCAGGTCCCGCGGCAATGGCTGTCATGGCACTACCGCAGTCAAGATGAGTCGCTCATCGCATTCAGCAACCATCAATATTACGAAGGGCGACTCGCGTCATTCCCGGCGCCGCTGGGTACGACGACTTCTGCTGCTGGACACGGCATTTCGCTGATCCGCGTCAACGGCGTCTTTGACCGGACCGGCCGCGGAAGAGCCTTGCGCACCAACCGTGTGGAAGCAGGAAAGATCGTGGCGGATATTCGCCAACGATTCTCTGCGTCACCCGGGGCGCCACCGTCCTTGGGTGTAATCACCTTCAACGCGCAGCAGCGTGATCTGATTGAAAATCTGCTGCGGGACAGCGGTGATGAACGACTGTTGCAGGCGCTGGATGAGCCCGATGGGTTATTCGTCAAGAATCTCGAGAACGTGCAGGGTGATGAGCGGGACACCATCCTGTTTTCGGTTGCATTCAGTGCAAACGACAAAGGCGTGGTACCGCTGAACTTCGGCCCCTTATCCAAACCGGGCGGCGAACGCCGGCTCAATGTGGCGGTTACGCGTGCCCGTCGCGAGGTCGTGTTGTACTCAAGTTTCGACCCCGAAGCGCTGCGTGCCGAAGAGACAACGCAGGTCGGCACCAAGCACCTCAAGGCCTATCTCGAAATGGCAGCCCATGGGGTGCAGGCCTTCTCTGAAGGTGGGCGACGCCTGCCGGTGATCGACCGGCATCGCGATGACATTGCCCAGGCGCTGCGGGCTGAAGGGCTACCGGTGCGAACAGATGTAGGGCTTTCCGACTTTAGAGTCGACCTCGTTATCGCGGACCCCGATAATCCCGAGCAGCCGCTGGTCGCCGTTCTGCTCGACGGGCCCAATTGGTATTCCCGTAAGACGGCCGCCGACCGTGATGGGCTACCGGTCGACGTCCTGGAGAATCTGATGCACTGGCCTGCGGTAGAGCGGATTTGGCTGCCGGGGTGGCTGCGAAACAAGGAACAGATCGTTGCCCGCGTCCGGAAGACGGTGGACGAGGCAAGGCAACGGGTACTGCGGCACGACGTTCAGCCGGATCCTTCACGGCGAGCACCGGAACCGACGCCGATTAAGGTCGCGCCAACGGTTGTCGCATCGACCAAGATTGCCGTGGCGCCGACTCGACCGCAGGAAATCAAACGGCATCCGATGATCCGGGACTACCACGAGTGGGTTCCGCAGGTTAGTGGTGATGTCAGCACGCTCGATCACCTTCCCGATTCATGGGCGAAGTCAGAAGTCCGCATGGCGATTCACGCCGCGATCGATGCCGAGGCTCCCATCCACCCGGATCGCTTAGCCAAGATTGTCGCTGGCGCATTCGGTTTGAACCGGGTTAGCGAGGAACGGCGGCGATCCATCCAGCGCGTCGTCCCGTCGGAGTACACCCGCAATGACGAGGAGGGATTCTACTGGCCTCCCGGGCTGGACCCCCAGGCGTGGCGGACTATCCGCTGTCCTCGGGATGGTTCGAGTCGTGCGCTCGAAGAGGTCTGCCTCATCGAGATCGGAAACGCAATGATCGTGGTCGCCGAACAGGCTGGGGGGATCGCAGCCGAGGAGTTGAAGCGGGAAGCGCTCAATCTGTTTGGAGGACGCAGAATTACGCAGTCTGTCGGTTCTCGCCTGGAGGCTGCGCTCAAACGCGCACTGGCGAAGGGGTTACTACGGCAATCCGACAATGGCCTGATCTTCAGCGAAGGAAGCACAAATTGAGTGCGCCACCGGTTGTCGAACAAGTGGACCGCTCCGTTCAAGACGTCATCTTGGAGATGCTTGAGGACGATTTTGCGGTCGACACCACCGTCAAAGACGTCGTGTTGGAAGCGCTCGCCGAGATTATCGGACAGACCGTCGGGTCAGACGAAGCCGATCCGGCGGCAACTTTTCTCACCGCAATCTCGGTAGAGGGCTTCCGTGGTATCGGGCCGGCGGCCCGGCTGGATCTCTACCCGGCCCCGGGACTGATGGTGGTCAGCGGCCGAAACGGCTGCGGCAAGTCAAGTTTCGCCGAGGCCATTGAGCTGGCATTGACCGGTACCAGCTACCGCTGGCGGAACAAGGAGGCACTATGGGCTGAAACCTGGCGGAACCTACATCACTCCAACCCTTGCGAGATCCTGATCGGGTTCACCCGTGAGGGGACCGGCCCGTTTACCGTCGGCATGGAATGGGAAGCAGAGGACTCGCTGACGGCTCGCACATCCTGGACCCAGACCGGCACGGAAAAACGGGTCGAGGGCACCGATGGCCTCGGGTGGTCTCGCCCCCTTGAGGTGTATCGGCCCGTTCTGTCCTACGACGAACTGGGCCGACTGTTCGACGGTGGGCCGTCAGTGCTCTATGACGCACTTGCCAAGGTACTTGGTCTGGAAGTGCTGGCCGACACTGAGAAATGGCTTGCCGCCAAACTAAAGGAAACTAAGGACACGCGCAGCCGCGCCGACCACGAACGCAAAAGATTGCTCACCGTGCTCGCCGAGCACACGGACGAGCGCGCCGAGCGTGCGTCCACGCTGCTACGGAAACGGAGTGTGCCCACAGACGAGGTGCTGGCCCTGGCAACTGGGGCCGGAGACGCGCAACTACAAGTAGTCCCCGTGCTACGCGCGCTGACGAACCTCGAAACTCCGACACTCGATGAAGTTGAGGCCGCTACCAGTCGGCTCCGCTCGGCAGCGCAGGCTGCGGCTCACGCTGCGACCGCCGTGATCGACCTCGCCGATCAACGCGTGGAGTTACTGCAGGACGCTTTGCGTTTCCACGACCACGCCGGTGACACCGAATGCCCGGTCTGCGGACAGGGCCAACTAGATGCCGACTGGGCGATGCGGACGCGCGACTTCGTCGCCAGAAGCCAAGGCGAGTTAGCCGAATACCGGTCTGCAACAAAAGAACTCACAGCCGCACGCTCCGTGGCGACGGCTCTCCTGACCGGCTTGCGCTCAGCAGACGAAATCTCCGGAGTCGACCTTCCGGCGGTGCCCGGATACAACCGCGCCGTCACCGCCGCCAAGCAGGTACCTGCAGACGACAACGCGCTGGCGGACCACCTCGAGTCCAAGCTGACAAATGTCATCGCTGCCGCGGAGACGCTGCGCGCCGAGGCAGACGCCGCGTTGGCGCGACGGGAGAGCGCCTGGGCGCCATTGGCTGCCCAGCTCGGCGGTTGGGTGCGCCTCGAAGAGCAAGCCCGCGACCTTGACAGCACCGTCAAGACCCTGACCGATGCCAAGAAGTGGGTGGCCGATCACGCCGGCCTATTTCGAAATCTGCGACTGAAACCCATTGCTGCACAAGCACGGCACATTTGGAGTCAACTCCGTCAAGAAAGCAACGTCGACCTTGATGACATCACCCTGGAAGGAACCGCAAACCGGCGCAAAGTGGTCCTCGGCGGCTCCGTGGACGGCGAGCCCACCAAAGCGCTATCGGTGATGAGCCAGGGCGAACTGCATGCCCTGGCATTGGCGCTTTTCCTCCCGCGCGCCACTACCGCTAAGAGTCCGTTCCGATTCGTCGTACTCGACGACCCCATCCAGGCGATGGACCCCGCCAAGATCGACGGCTTCGTCCGGGTGCTCTCCGAAATTGCGCAGACCCATCAAGTAGTCGTCTTCTCACACGATGACCGGCTCGCCTCGGTTATCCGAGAAACCGGTGCGGACGCGCGTATGGTCGAAGTTGTACGCGAGACCGGATCACGGATTACCTTGCGTGACAACGTCAATCCAGCTCTCCGGCAGGTGAGTGATGTCTTTGCCTTGATCAAAGACGACCGCATGCCCGACGACGTCAAGAAGCGGGTGGCACCCGGTCTGTTCAGGATGGCGCTCGAATCCGCCGCGCGGCAGGCGTACTACACCAAGCAGGCGTTGGCAGGACGACCCAGAGCGGAATCCGAGGAGAGGTGGCTGTCCGCGAAGAAGACCGCCACGAGGCTGGCTTTAGTCGTCCACGGTGACCCTGCCGCCGATCTGACGAGCTGGCTCGATGCCAAGCCTGCGCGCAGGCGATCGCTGAAGATCAGCAACGCGGTGCATGGGAACGCCGGTGCGGTCTCTATTGAGGACGCGCGTGACCTCGAACGGACGGTCGCGGAGGTGCTGGCTTTGCGATGAGCGCTGTAGAACTACTCGGCCATGCCCAGCGAATCCTCAGCGGATCCGATGTCGAAGGGTTGTCGTCGCGGCTAGCGGCATTCCTTGCCCGCCAGGCGTTGGAGGAGATCATCGAGCAACGCTGCGCCGACCTCGGTGCGTCGGTTCCGTCGGCGACCGCACGCAGCCGACTCCTAGTGCTTCGATCGCTGGATACCGACGAGGCAGCCGACCGTGTCGCGCGGGCGTGGAACCGTCTCAGCAACGCATGCCACGTACACGCCTACGAGATGCAGCCCTCGTCCGCCGAGATCGAGCACCTGTGCACCATGGTGGCCGCGCTGCTGCCAAAAGCTCCGCAGTAGTTGTCACTCGCCGGCCAGCGGCCGGCGGGGGCAACGCTCTGGCCAGGACTTGTCGGTGCCTCGCGCTACGTTTACTTCAGCTTCATGAGACGCCGTCGCCAAGCTCCGACTGAACGGCGCGCCAACCCCACGCTCGTGGGTGGCTCGGATGACGAAGCGGCCGGCTCCAACGGCCGGTAAGAGCGCCTCCACAGCGGAGGTTCGAACATCAGGAGGTATCCATGGCGCATTCCCCCGACCACTCGCCAGCGGAATCTCACGTCATTCTGCTCGGCGACCATGACACTGTGCTGCGCCACCGCGACGACTTGTCCGAACTTGCCGCGCACCACGGATGCGCCATCGAAGAGGCGTTCTCGTTCTCGCCGGGAGTGCCGATGGCGAGCGACGACCTAACTCAGGTCGATGCCGTTGTCTCAGCGCTGGGTCGCGCAATCGCTGACCGCATGGACATCTGGGTGCCCTTCCTGGGGCCGGATCTCGGACGTGAGCAGCACTGGCGGCGGCTGAGTTTGGTGCTGCAGCGCCATGGCCTCAATCTCCGATTCGGTCGGGAACTCGCGTCATGCCCGACGGCTGGCGGTTCCAGCGAAATCGACTTCGCTCTCCGACGCGAAGTCCAAGCCGTCGACGGACTCGACATCGCAGCCCTGGCTGCGGTCGGAGCCGAAAGCCTTGGCCGTGAAATCGAATTAGCCTTGGTTGCCGCCGGTGCCGCCGCGCCCGTCACGCCGGGGACGCGAGGGGCTCAGCGCGGGATGGGCAGCGATGCTGGTCCGCGCACGGAAAGCGCCTTGCCGCCGATGCTTCCGGCGCCGACGGCGCCCTGGGCGCAGCGGCAGCCAGCGCTGAAGCGCTACGTCCGTTGGCTCGTGCATGGATGCGGCGTCACGCAAGTGGCCACGGCGCGTGTTCTGAACTCGGCGGGCCAGCGCACCGCTAAAGGCCACCTCTGGCGGCCGACGACGGTGTCGGCTCTGCTCAACGGTCGCTACGACCAGGGGGCGGAGGCCCGCATGTGAGAAATCCGCTGCCGCAGTCCGAATTCGGCCCCGGTTGTCGGTCCGGTGCGATAATCTGAATTTGCTTCACGAGATGTCGTCGCCAAGCTCCGACTAGACGGCACGCCAACCCCACGCTCGTGGGTGGCTCGGATGACGAAGCGGCCGACGCCAACCGGCACCGGCAAGAGCGCCTCCCGCGACGGAGGCCCGAGTTATCGGGAGTACTGCAATGTCCTGCGCCTCGTATCGGCCTGGCCACTGCCCGCACTGGATCCAGGCCAAGAAATCGCATGAGCCCGGCCAACCGGTCATCGAGGTCGAAGTGGTCGCTGTTTACGACGACGGTCGCGTCGACATCGAGGGCGCCGACCTAGAACTGACGCTCTGGTATCACGTTCCCAGCAGTCTTCGCCGGGCGGTGGGCAGTGATGCGCAATGGAAGCCGAAATACCATGTGCTGTCTGTGGTTTCGGGCGGTCTCTTCAGCCTCGCCAGTCCGGGCAAAGTGACGCCATGCGTACCACCGATTTCCCGGCATCCGGCAGAAAGCACCCGGCAGTTCATCGAACGGGCGATGCGTGGTTACTACGGCTACACGGTGCCGGCGCGCTGGCTGGTCGATCTCGACGCCGTACCGGACGGCGACACCGATGACCTGCCGTGGAGCTGCCCGTTGCCGTTCTACCGCTACTGCTTTGAAGGAGAGAACCTATGGAACTGACTACCTCACAACGTGATCGGGCCTGCGGCACACTGCTCGGCACCGCTGCCGGCGATGCACTGGGCGCAGGCTACGAATTCGGCCGCCCGCGCGCGTCCAATGAGCCGGTCGCAATGGTCGGCGGCGGTCTAGGCCCGTTCAAGCCCGGCGAGTGGACCGACGACACCTCGATGGCGATCGCGATCGCCGAGATTGCCGCTACGGGAACTGATCTGTGCTCCGAGTCGGCGCTGGACCACATCGTCGAACGTTGGCGCGAGTGGTCCAGAACCGCACCGGATGTCGGTGTGCAAACACGCTCGGTTCTGACCGGTGCGGGCCAGCGGGGTATCTCCGCGCAAGCCGCACGAGATGAGTCGGCTGCGTTGCACCAACGCACTGGGCGCACGGCGGGCAACGGGTCGCTGATGCGCACCGCACCGGTGGCACTCGCATTCCTAGACGATGAGGCGGGTCTGGTCAAGGCGGCACGCGTGATCAGCGAGCTCACTCACTACGACCCCGAAGCCGGTGACGCCTGCGTATTGTGGTGCGCCGCGATCCGCCACGCGGTGCTGACGGGGGAGATGGACGCACGAATCGGCTTGCGGCACATCGACGACGAGCGCCGCGGCCTGTGGGCATCACGCCTAGATGAGGCGGAGAAGTCGGGACCTGCGGCGTTCGCAGACAAGAACGGTTGGGTGGTTGCGGCACTGCAGGGGGCTTGGTCGGCGATACATTGCACACCGGTTCCACAGGAGGATCCCGCGGCAGGGGTGCTCCGTGTCGATCATTTGCGGCTGGCGCTGGAAGCCGCGGTGCGCGGCGGCGGGGACACCGACACGGTCGCCGCCATCGCGGGCGGCCTGCTTGGCGCGGCCTACGGTGCCTCAGCGGTGCCGTCGCACTGGCGGTTGATGCTGCAGGGCTGGCCCGGTCTGACGAGCCGCGGCCTGATCCAGCTGGCGGACAAGATCATTGACAAGGGAAAGCTAGACATTTTCGACTACACCTACGGCGGCTTTCCGCAAGCCCGCAAGGCTGTTCGGCATCCCCACGACGAGGGTGTATGGATCGGCGGTATCGCCGCGCTGCTGGAGTTGTCTACGGAGATCGATGCGGTCGTGTCGCTGTGTCGGGTCGCTGACGAGCATGTGCCGGCCGGAGCCGAACACCTCGACGTCCGCCTGATCGACGAGCCGGGCAAGAACGCGAACCTGTACTTCGTGCTGCTCGACACCGTTAGAGCCATCGAGAAACTGCGAGCCGACGGCCGCACGGTGTTCCTGCACTGCGTTCAGGCATACAGTCGCACGCCGACCATCGCGGCACTTTACGGAGCTCGAAAGCAGCACAGCGACATTGACGATGCGCTGCGCGACGTGCTCGCCGTTCTGCAGGAGGCAAACCCGAATGCTGAGTTCCGCAGGGCGTTGCGGCGACTGCATCCCACCCCGGAGGTGCGTCGTGAGGCCATCGACGCGCGCAGGATACGCGAGAGAAAGGGTGGCGTTTTATGAGTGAGTTCACTTCGGACGACCAGTGGCGATCGTTCCAGACTTTCGTCGCGGCGTACCTCGCGGGGATGTTGCATTCCCGGGATGTCTTCACCATCTCGCGGAAGTCTGCGGTGGCACCTCCGCTCGTGGAGTTCCGCTGCGATGCCGCCGGCCGCCTATGGTTCAGTGTCGGCGCGCTGTCATGGAGTGACGAGGATGGCGCGGCCGTCCAAGTTTCACGTCAGCAACTGAATCAGGTCGCGGAGCAGACGGTACGTGTGCTCCGCGATCAGGCGAACGTGGATGACCCGAGCGAGCTGCGGCTCAGTGGCAGCGGCCCCGCCAGTGCGGTGGCCGTGCTCGCTAAGGCCGGGTTCATGAGCGGTGATGGCAGCGACCCGGTCAGAAACGCCGCATTACACGCGAGGAGGTCCGCCGACATCGATACCGAGGGTGACGCGATTGATGCGGCGGCCCGAGCGGTCGGCCAAAGCGCCTTCGCCGCGACCAAGAGCGGTTCGATCGCCTCCATCGCCTTCGCGGCTGAGTTGGCCCGTCTCCGAAGTTGGGTCGATCCATTCAGTGCGACGCCGAAGACTGGGTACCTGGTCGGCGGCGGTGTGCCGAAGTACGCCGAGGAGTGAGGGCCACCAGTGTCAGGCCGCCGAAAGTTACTCTGCCGGAACAGTTCCAACGCGACCGCCAGGTGGCCAGGTGCGAAGGCTGAATGCCTGGGCTGCAACTGGCTCCATGTCCGTGGGCGCCGCAGCCAGGGCGGTGCGCTCGCGACAAAACTGCTGACGTACTTGTCAGTGGATACTGGAATGATTCTCGCCAAGTTCAACGGTCGATCGGGTATCACGACAGGAGGTGCGCCATGGCCAACGCCGCGGCGGAGGGCTACGACATCATCGGAGACATCCACGGATGCGCCACCCAGCTCGAAGCGTTGCTGGTTGAACTCGGCTACCGGCAAGCCGGCGGGGCCGGGTATCGGCACCCTCGTCGGCAGGCCATCTTTGTCGGCGACCTCATCGATCGCGGAGACGAACAACTTCGCGTGCTGCAACTCGTCAAGCCCATGGTCGACGAGGGCAGCGCCCAAATTGTGATGGGCAATCACGAATTCAACGCGATCGCCTACCACACCGAATGGCCGTACGGCAGTGGAAAATATCTGCGTGCACACGACGACCCGGAGAGCCCCTGGTCGGAGAAGAACACCAGGCAGCACCGAGCCTTCCTCGATCAGGTCACCGGCGCTGATCGCCGCCTCTACCTTGATTGGTTCAAGACCATGTCACTTTGGCTGGATCTCGGCGAGCTACGCGTCGTACACGCCTGCTGGCATGACGATTCGATTGCGCTCGTCCAGCAGCGGTGCGGTTCAAGCACCCCGTTCACTGAGCCGGATCATCTCGTGGCAGCGGCCAACCGTGAGGAGGAGGATCCGCTGCACCGGGCGGTGGAGACGCTGCTTAAGGGTCCGGAAATCAGTCTGGTTGACCACGGCCAGCCCGAGTACTACGACAAGGACGGCACCCCGCGGGACCATGCGCGAGTCCAATGGTGGAACAGCAGCGCCCGCACGCTTCGCGAGATCGCCGAAACAGGGGCCAAATTCAGGACCGCGTCCGGTGAGCCGTACCCGCAGCTGCCCGAACTTACTCTGCCGGAGGGCACCCACTCGTACGTCTACGCCGACGAAATTCCAGTGTTTTACGGCCATTACTGGCGGCAGGGTTTGCCCCAACGCGGGCGCGACTGGACGGACTACACCGCGTGTGTGGATTTCAGTGCCGTCATGGGCGGGACACTGACCGCCTACCGCTGGTCCGGGGAAAAGCACATCCGCCCTGAGCATTACGTGTCGAGAGCCCACTGGTGATCCCGGCCTACGACGACTTCGAGTGGACCACCCCCGCGCGGCTGACATTGTTGGCCCGCAATGAGTTTCCCTGGCGCCACTACTTGAGGACCGTGGTGCAGTTCAGCGGACCGAACTGCAGCGGGACCGTCCTTCCCGTTGCACCCGGAACTGGTGAGGAGACCCCACCTTTCGGGCCGCTGCACGTCATCGCCGTGGTTCAGCCGGAGGCCGAGCCGGATAACGGGGAGAACATCGCGCGGATGGCCGTGTTGGACCGCGAGCTGCGCGACGTTGGTCTGCAAGCGCTGCCGGCGGTTGGGGCGAGCCTCGACGGCCGTCATCGCGAAGACAGCCGTGCCGTGTTCGGCCTCGACGATGGGCAAGCCCGGGCGTTGGGCCGACGATTCGGGCAGGTCGCCGTCTTCGCTTGGCGCGGTACGGATTGGTCACTACTGGCATGTGCAGCTGACCGACAAACTCACCGCGGCTGGCTGTGGGATCCCGCACCCGATTGCTGACGTAGGTTCTACCTCCACGGGTAATGAGGGGTCGGTGACAGAAATGCTAGAGCCCATCTTGCTCGCGGCTATGCCGCCAACCACTGGCCTGTACGGCCGCAGAACGACTTAGTGAAGTACCCCAAGTTTTGTTCCTATTCGGTTGCGAGGGCCGGGGTTGGCTGGCTCGCGGGGTGTGAGGCGCCGGTG
>NZ_LQOM01000036.1 GCF_002101595.1 Mycobacterium celatum | reverse complement strand
CCCCAGCCGTGCATCCCGGCAGGCACGCGCCGAGGGGGTACGCGTCTTGGCGGCATAGTAGGTGCTCGGGGCCACCGACACCCCTGCGCTGCGCAGGACGGTGCAGATGGGCTCGACCCCGAACTCGTCACGGTTGGCGTCGATGAACTCGACTATTTCTTGTGTTGGCGGTCGAGCTCCGCCCCGAAGAAACTGGCCGCTCGCTTGAGAATCTCGTTGGCGCGCTTGAGTTCTCGGTTTTCCTGTTCAAGCTCTTTGATTCGGCGAGACTCCGTAGTCGACACCCCGGGGGCGTATCCGTCGTCGATGTCGGCTTGGCGCACCCAGGAGCGCACCGACTCCACGCCGTAGCCCAGCTGGCGGGCGACCCGCCCGACCGTCCCGTGCTCGGTGCCCAACTCCGCACACAGGGTGCGCACCATCCGCACCGCACCCGCTTTCTCCTCCGGGCTGTACCTACGAGCGGTCGGCTTGCCCGTCGACTGTCCTTCGGCATGACTCCATCCTCGTTTCCAAAATCAGGAGCCTCCAAAATTTCCAGGGCGATTCATCGGTAATTCTCTGGAGGAAATGGCGCAGACGCAATCACGGCTAGCTCTGTAGTGTTTGGACAGACTGATGTTTTCGGCACAATGGTTTTAGGTTGGTGAGGACTTGTTAAGCTACCCTCTGGATCCGGCACATCTTGGGAGGCGGGCATGTGTACGCCTCCAAACAAGTGGTCAGCTGGCGACTTGAGCGCCACCGAGGCCGCTCGGCGTAATGGTGATACCTGGCTGGCCGACCAGTCGGTAAGACAGGCGCTGCAACTCAGCGCCGTCGACGCTGATGACGAACGTGTACTGGCCGAGCTTCTCGAACGGCAGGGCTGGCACATTGACCGCCAGCGCGACTGATTGACTTTCGCCGACTTCAAGTTGTGGCGGACGACCAACATTGAAGCGGATCTCAGTTCCGAACGGCTGACGATCAGTTGGACTCGTCAGCACTTCGACCGGATGGCCGTCCGCATCCTGCAGAGCGATGCGAACGCTGTGTTCCTGGTTCGTCTGCGTCCAAGGGACTTCAACAATCATTCCCACTGCGAGAGACACGGGCCATGGCCCGGGTTGGCCAGCCGGAATCAGGACTCGATCGATGCCGCCTCCTGAGAGGTATAGCAAGTTGTTCTGCGCTTCCGCGTGGTTGCACAGCAGTGCGGTTAACTCCATCGCCTTCTCCGTGTCATACGTGCTAGACTATTCGGTAATACCGTAACACGAAAGCGGTATGACCGCCACCAAGGAGAGTCGTGGGATCGCCCGCCGATGCCGAGTTCCTTGAGATCGATGAGCGCAATGAACTTCATATAACAAAGCACGGAATAACCGCCGCAGAACTTGAACAAGTGTTCGAGAACTATCCCGTCTGGGCGCCGAACAGGCGGGGGCGCACCGCCACCTATTTGATGGTTGGGCGGACGTTTGGTGGGCGGCCGGTCATTGCGGCGGTATTTTATGACGAAATGCGGCGAGTGGTTCGACCGATCTCGGTCCGGGAGTGCACCCAGGCAGAGATCAACAAATGGCTCTAAGGAGTAGTTGATATGAGCAACGATCGCAGGGTTGAAGACGAGAGCGAGCTTGCTGATGAGCTCGAGAAGGCTATGGCGGATCCAAGCGAGTGGGGTGAGCCGATTCGAGAGAGTCGGCATCTGCGGTCGGAGAAGAGGCACCGTGCCGCGATGATTAGCATTCGGCTCACGGCGGAAGAGTTGACCGCCGTACAAACGGAGGCTACTGCCCGCGGCCTGAGTGTGAGCGCGTATGTACGCGACGCGGCACTGCGTCCTGCGCAGTTGTCATCGCCGATCACGGCCATGCATAGGCTGCCCGTCAATTCGCCTGCGGACACGCAGAATCCGATAATCGTAAGCGCTCAGAATCTTGCTACGCCCGATGAGAGGAGCGTCGCCACGACGTATCTTTTCCCGACTGCAGCGTCATAGGATCCATGCGCGCCGGAGCCGTGGCAACTCTCGACACTCGAAATCGCATCTCCGATGCTTTGGGCGACATAGGCGGATCGAGAAGAGCGTCTTCAAGAAGTGTTTCAGGCGGACGAACTTGACCTACCTCACATGTCGCAAACGACACCCCATGACCCTGGTGAAGGCGGCCCGGCCGACCGTCTACATGACGGCCGCCCGCGCCAGCGGGCCCGACCGGGTCATCTCGGCAGCATCGCACTGATCCAGCTGGAGCAGAGGCCTGCTCACCCGCCGGCCGGCCAGCGCGGAAGCATGTTGGGCCGCGGCAGGAATCGGGCAGCGTCGGCCAACCGGGCGGCGCCGTGCCCGGCCATACCCGTGATCGGCATGACGGGCACACCTGCCGGCCCTGCGGGGCCACTCACGGGGACGGTGTTAAAGCCGCCGGAGCCCGTCGGCAACGCCGCGGCAACGGAATTCGTCGCCGGCACTGCCGCAGACCAGCTCTGGGGCACCGACAGCGCCCCGAGCGAGGCGGCCCGGCGCAGGCCCGCCGCGACGCCTGACCCGCCCGACCCGGCTGCACCTGCCCAGCCGGCCGAGCCCGCCGCGCCCGCGCTACTGCTCACCAGTGAGCCCAGCCCGCCCAGCGCCGACGCCTTGACGCCGCTTTCCGCAGCTTTGGCCGCAGGCATCAGTGACTTTCCGGTCGAAATCACCGACGTTATCGTCGAACCTGTCCTTGACCAGAAATGCGGATCCATCGTGATCGTCGTCCACATCTCCTCTACGTTCTCCCACATACGCGAGGTAGACAACGAGGGAGATGCAGCCTCTTGCAACGTGATTGGGATGGTCGACGTGAGCCGCGACAGGGCCGCCTGCGTTGCGGCGCCCTGGCCTGCCACACCGGCCGGGTTCGTGGTGGGGGGAGGCGCCGTAAACGGCGTAACCTTCGAAGCCGCGGCGGAGGCGCCGGCGTAGCCGTACATCGTCGCAGCATCTTGGGCCCACATCTCGCCGTAATGGAACTCGGTGGCCGCGATCGCAGGAGTGTTCTGGCCCAAGATATTTGTGGCCACCAGTGTTTTCTGCAGTGCGCGGTTGGCGGCAACCACCAGTGGAGGCACCGTCGTCGCACGTGCCGATTCGTAGGCACCCGCGGCGGCGCTGGCCTGAGCCGCGGCCTGCTCGGCCTGTTTCGCGGTCGCGCGCATCCATGTGACGTAGGGTGCGGCAGCGGCAGCCATCGACGCCGACGCCGACCCCAGCCACGGCCCGCCGGCCAGTTGCGAGACCACCGACTGATAGGCCGACGCGGTGGCGTGCAGCTCGGCGGCCAGCTCGTCCCAAGCCGCCGCGGCAGCCAACATCGATCCCGAACCTGGACCTAAATACATTCGGGCGGAATTGATTTCCGGTGGTAATGACCCAAAGTCAAAGAACATGAAACTCTCCTCGAGAAAAAAAGACATAGGGGTAGCAGCTCGCGCTGCATAAACGCAGACGAGCATCAGATCAAGCGGTCGAACGCTGACCGATCAGCGGCGAGCGATGCAGAATTGGGTCAAGAGTTGTTGCCCGGCAAGGGAAGTCGGGGGCGCGCCGGGATGAGCCGCGCCGAACCGGGACCAGCCTGCCGGCAAGGAGATCGACAGCGAAGACCACCGCCACAGCGGCATCGAGCGCAACCGCGGAGGTAGCGCGCGGTGCAACGCTATTGCGTCGAACGCCTTTTGGGCGACAGGTGACGAACCGTGGTCCGTCTCCGCCCGTTCGGCGTCGTCAGCGGCCAACAACGCCACCACAGAGGGCGGCGGGGCAGATTCCGCGAACTCGAATCGCACCAGCCCGTATCCGACGACGGCGACCAGAGTGCAAATCGCGACAACGACGGCAATGGCCGACCGCCACCATCGCGGTCTGGGTCGGTCGCTGAAAGTCACAGTGGCGCAACTATAACAGCACGTCAGCGGGCCTTTTTCCGGCCGCCGCAAACCTATGTGTGTTCATATTTAACGAGCAGCGGTTCATAGAACAACGACACCAGCCGGTTACCGACTGTTCATTCAGCTGATGCCCGTGAGGAACTCGCCGTTGTGCTCGCCCACTTCCGGTGGGGGATTCGTCGCTGCGGCGGTGAACGTCGAATAGCGGGCCGGGGTGCGGATCAGCGTGACGGCGTCCTCGCCGCTACCGATCTCAAGCGCCAGCTTGTTCTCCGCGAACAGCGGGGTGTCCACGACCTGCTTCCAGGTGTACGGCAGGCACGCCATTAAGCCGTTGCCGCGCAACAGCTCCACCCACTCGGCCGATGTCTTGGCAGAAAGCGTCGACTCGAGTTCGTCGGTCAGTTCGCTGTAATTGATGGACCGCGAGCGCTGGTCGGCGAACCGCTCGTCGTCGAGCAGATCGGGGCGGTCGATCGTTCGGCACAGCAGTTCCCAGTGCTTGGGTACATACGCGCTGATGACGACGTAGCCGTCGGCCGTTCGGAAGGCGTCCGACGGTTGGGTGGCGAAGCCAACGCTCTTGGGCCCCTTGGGCTTCGGTGGTTGGTCGCTGCTGGACCGATTCAGGTGCACCGTCAACTGGTTGACCTGAAGGCTCACCGCGACGTCATACATGGCGACTGTGACGACGTCGGCCACGCCGTGGCGCTCGCGGTTGAGCAGCGCGGCCAGAACCGCCTGGGCGAGCACATGTCCGCTGGCGTTGTCGACCAGCTGGAACGGGATGATCTGCGGCTTGCCGTCCGGGGTGCGCATGCCGGTGGTCATGCCAGCTTCGGCGGCCACCATCAGGTCGACGCCGGGCCGGTCGCCGTGCGGACCGTTGCCGCCGAACGCCGAGAGCCGCGCATAGACCAATCGCGGGTTGCGCGACTGCAATTCGCTCGGACCCAGCCCCAGCCTTTCCATCACCCCGGGCCGGAAACCTTCGAGGACCACGTCGGCGGTGTCGGCCAATCGCAGTATCTGCTGCTTGGCTTCGTCGGAGGTCAGGTCCACCGCCACCGATTTCTTGCCGCGGTTGTTCGGCAGAAAGTAGGTCGCCAGCGGCGGGCGCCCGGGCAGGACGGAGGTGATCTGCCGGGCGGCTTCGCCGCCGGGCGCCTCCACCTTGATCACCTCGGCGCCCAGGTCGGCCAGCACCTGACCCGCGAGCGGCCCGGCCACGTTCTGGGTGAAATCGAGCACCCGGAAACCGTCAAGAGGCTTGGGGGCGTTGGTGTTCACGACCCCGCGCCCCGCACCGCGGTGCAGTAGTAGTTCTCCGCGGATTCGGCGTCGCTGCGCGGCGGCACCGGTAACCCGTTGTCGGACAACAACTGACTGGCCAGCGTGCGCGCGGTGCGCCAGCCTCGCTCGTTCAGGTAGGTTGCGACGTCGTGACGTCCGCCGGCATACCACAGGTCGTCGATGTGGGCGTCCAAACCATGCTCGTACCACTTCTGCGCGGCGGCGTGCATGACCTGCAGGGATTCCGGGGAATTCAGAAATATCTCCGCGACCAGCCGGCTCCCGTCGGCGCTGAGCGCAGTGATGTTGTCCAGCAAGCGATCCTGAGCCTCCGGCGGCAGGAACGCCAGCAGCCCCTCGGCGATCCAGGCGGCGGGGCGCGCCGCGTCGAACCCGGCCTGTCGCAGTGCGGCCGGCCAGTCGTGGCGCAGGTCGACCGGCACCGCCCGCAGTTCGGCCGTCGGCGCGGCACCCAGCCGAGCCACCGTCGCGGCCTTGAATTCCAGGACCTGCGGCTGGTCGATCTCGTACACCGTCATATCGGCGGGCCACGACAGCCGGTAGCCGCGCGCATCCAGGCCGGAGGCCAGGATGACCGTCTGGCGGACGCCGGCCGCCGCTGCGTCGGCGACAAAGCTGTCGATGAAGCGGGTACGCACGGTCAGCAGGTCGGTCATCGGCTGCATGCCCCACGGGTGGTCGGGGATGTCAACCTCCGCGGGGTCGATCTCGCCGGCGGCCCACCGGGTGAAGAAGTCGACGCCGACGGCCCGAACCAGCGGCTCGGCGAACCGGTCGTCGATGAGTCCGGCCCTGGTGGCGCGGGCCCGTCCCGCGGCCACCATCGTCGCGGTGGCACCCACGCTGGTCGCCAGATCCCAGGTGTCGTTGTCAGTACGCGCCATGCTCAGCAGCCTAACGACCTTTAGGATCGCCTGGTGACCTCCTCCAGCCCCGCCGGCCTCGACCACGTCTGTCACGACGAGTCCGTACACGTCGCACCGCCCAGGGACGCTGTCTGGCACCGGCGGGCCCGGTGGGCGCGACGGCTGGCCTGGGTCAGCCTGGTCGCGATGCTCGCAGAGGGCGTCATCGGGTTGTGGCAGGGCCTGGCGGTCGGATCGATCGCGCTGACCGGCTGGGCGCTGGGCAGCGCCCCGGAGGGGCTGGCCAGCGCAATGGTGGTGTGGCGGTTCAGCGGCCGGCGCACCCTGTCCGACACCGCCGAACGACGCGCCCAGCGCGGCGTCGCGTTGTCGTTTTGGCTGACCGCCCCCTACATCGCCGCGGAATCCCTGCATCACCTTCTGGACGAGCGCCATGCCGACACCTCGGTGATCGGGATTGCGTTGACGGCGATCGCCCTGGTCCTGATGCCGACGCTCGGCCGGGCCAAGCACGTCCTGGCCGTGCGGTTGGGCTCGGCGGCCACCGCCGGCGAGGGCACACAGAACTACCTGTGCGGAGCCCAGGCCGCCGCGGTCATGCTCGGCCTGCTGGTAACCGCGTGGTGGGCCGGCGGTTGGTGGCTGGACCCCGCGATCGGGCTGGTTGTCGCCGTCGTCGCGGTCTGGCAGGGCATCCGCTCCTGGCGCGGAGAGAACTGCGCCTGCTGATCGTCAGCCCTCGGCGTTCCAGGTGCCCGGCATCATCGGCATGCGCGTGCCGCCGCCGAAGTCGTCTGACAGGGTGGTCAGTCCCGCCGCGGTAGCGGTCTCCTTTGGGACCGTTCCCGTGAAGCCCAGGGTTCCCGCACCCCGATCCGACGCCAGCGCCTCGTCGGGTTCTAGGTCCATGTATTCGTAACCGCGGCCGAGCTGGCTGACCTTCACCCGTCGGCGCAGACGCGCCTCGGCCGCCTCCGGGTGCGCCGCTGCGGCCGCCAAAGCCGCGGCGGCGTCGGGGCGGGGGGTCTTCTTCTTGGCGCCGGAGCCGGCGGCGCTTTGGGAACCAATGCCCAGGTTGCCGACCGCGTAGGAGAAAAGCTCCGGCCCCGCCGGTGTCGGTGGCGGCGGTGGTGCGCCGGGCGCTGGAGGCGGCGAGGACGCAACGGTCGATACAGGAGCCGGGGCCGGCACCCCGGCCGGGCTGGCTGCCGGGGCGGTAGCGGGGACGGCGGGTGCGATGACGGCCGGGGCGAACGGCGCGGGTGGCGCGATGGTCACCGTGACCGGATGAGCCAGGCCGGCAAGTCCCGCCAGGCCCGCGAAGCCGGCGACCGCGCCCACCGGGGCTGCCGCCAGGGGGAGCGCAGCGGCGGCTGCCAGCGGCACGAACGGTGTCGTCGCGACCAAGTAGGTGATCACCCGAAGCGTCTCGCTGAACATCTCGAACCCGATCTCGGAGAAATAGATCAGCGAAGCGAACACCAAGACCGCGACATTGCCGTTGGCGGCTTGCACGATCGTCGGATAGAACTCGAGGTAGTAGCCAGGCCCGGCGAGGAATTCGTTGATCGCATCGGCCAGCGTCACCCCGGGCTGGGGCACCAGGTTCCAGTTGAACCAGCTCAGGAACTGTTCGGGGTTTTCGAAGCTGTAGAACGGGCTGCCGATCAGGTCGCGAAGCTCGGGTGGCAGAAGCTGTTGGATCAGTTGGTCGAGCGATTGGAAGATATTTTGCGGTTCCCCTGCGGAGCCCTGGTCGGCGAACGTGGTCACCGCTTCGGATTTCACGATCTGCGGTGCGCGTCCGGTTTGCGGCGCCGACGCCACCGCCGCGGTCGCGACCGCATGATAAGTGGCCATCGTGGTGGCCGCCTGGATCCACATCCGCACATAGTCGGCCTCGTTCAGTGCGATCGGGATCGTGTTGATGCCAAAGAAATTCGTCGCGACCAACACCGCGTGGGCCGCGTGGTTGGCGGCCAGCTCGGCCAGCGTCGGCATGGTCGCCAGGGCGGTGGTGTAGGCGACGGCGGCGGTTTCGTGTTGGGCGGCGGTCTCGGCGCTGTCGGCGCTGGCCTGCGTCAGCCACGCCAGATACGGCGCGTGGGCGGCCACATAGCCCTCGGCGGTGGGGCCGTCCCACGCTCCGGCCAGCACCGCGTCCAGCACCGCTGTGAGTTCCTGGGCCGTTTCCGCGTACGCGGTGCTCAGCGAGCTCCATGCCCCCGCGGCCGCCAGCAACGAGCCCGGGCCCGGGCCGCTGGACAGCAGCGTCGAATGCACCTCCGGGGGCGAGGCCATCCAGATGGGCGCGGTCATCCGTGCCGAAACCCCTTGCCGGCGCGGTCAAGTGGATCGGGGCCCAGCCCGAGATAGATGGCGCGCAGCCGGTCCCACAGCTCCAGTTGGCCCCAGGCGGGTTTGTCGCGGATCTGCTGGTCGTTGGTCAGGAACGGGTTCGGCAGCATCAGCGTCATCATTTGTTCGTCGCGCCCGTTGAACAGGCGCACACCCCACGACGTGGGGCATCCGTCGCTGCCGAGCCGGCGATACATCTCGGCCCGCGAACACTTTCGGATCCGGCCGAGCTCGGGCCCGCTCGCCGTGTGCTCGCCGATGCACAGATGGAAATGCCAGCGGCCGAAGTCGACCGTCGCGTACCCGTCGTACATCGAGATGCGCTTGGGCGGGCAGGGCGCCGCCACCTCCCAGGCCGCGCCCTCGATCAGGACGCCGAACCAGATGTCGTCCCAGTACTCGTCGAAGCACAGGTGGATCAGGTCGAGCACCCGCTGCTCGTCGGTGGGCAACGGCCAGATCTGTTCTCGCCCTCCGCCTTCCGTCTCGACGACGGGCGGCCTGGCGGTCTGGGTCATGACGCATCCTTTCTGCGGTCGGGCTTGGCTGTGAGCACACACTCGCCGCACAACCCGCCTCCGGACGTGCGGTAATACAGGCAGCAGCTGGTCCGGCGGTAGCCGCTACTGTCGAAACATATTGCGCCCGAGAGTCTTTCGTCGGCACACAACCTGCGGGCCAGGTGCCGGCCAGGCTCGCGGTCGAAGACGCGTGCGGCGCCCAGCAGCGCGGCTGCCGAGTTGCCGCGCAGCACCTTTTCCGAGATCGGGCCGAGCCGGCGCAGCGCCGCCGCCAGCGGGGTCAAATGTGTGTCGAGGACCGTGTCGGCCAGCAGCGGCTCGAGATCGTCGCCCTGCCATGCGATGGGATGCTCGAGGTGCAGCTCGATCCGGCCGTCGGTCTCCCGAAACAGCAGCTGCTCGGGGGCCAGGTCGGGCAGCAACCGATACCCGACCACGCCGCCGAGCCCGACCGACCACAACCGGGCAGCGAAACCGAGGAACAACGTCGAGGCCGCCACCCTCCGCTCCGGGGCGTCGATGCGCGTCTGCACGCGGCGCACAATGCCGTCGAGCAATTCTGTGTCGGCGTAGAGCCGCTGCACCGGCCACCAGCCGGCGTCGACCGGCCCCGCCCCGATCGCGAAATACTGGCTGACGGTGGACAATTCGTCCAGCATCGCCGTGATCTGCGGTTCGGGTGCACATCGATGGCTGCTCTGTGGAAGCTCGCGAAGCAGCGCGGGCAGGCTACTCAGTGCGGCCGACGCGGCGAACCCGGCGGCGCGGACGGTGATTCGCTCGGGCTCGGCCGCGGTGACCACGATCTCGGCGGGTTCAGCCGTGCGCCAGCCTTCCCGGGTGAGCACTCGCTGCAGCGCGCTGCGCAACGGGCCCGGCGCATCGACACGCGCAGCCCGCCCGCCGTTGTCCTGCACCGCGAACAGCTCGCCGATGCGGCCGGACAGCAGGTGCTCTTCCGGGATGGCGTCGACGAGCGTGCCGTCGGGAGCCAGCAGCCACACCCGGTCGGCCACGCGCAGCGCCAGTTCGAGGTCGTGCGTGGACATCACGACCGCCAGGTTTTGGTCGCGGGCCAGGCCGCGCAGCACCTCGACCAGGCCGGCGCGCGACGGCACGTCGAGGAAGGCGGTCGGCTCGTCGAGAACCAGGACCGACGGCTGCTGCGCGAGCGCGCGGGCGGTCAGCACTCGCTGCCGTTCGCCGTCGGAGAGTTCGACGGCGGGCCGCTCGGCCAGGTGCGCGGCACCCACGGCGCGCAACGCCCAGTCGACGACGGCGTGGTCGTCGCGGGTGAGCCGGCCGGTGACGCCGAGGTGCGGAATGCGGCCCAGCGCAACAAGTTCCCGCGCCGACAGCAGTCCGGGCTCGATCCGGTCGGTCAGTACGACCGCCACCCGCAGGGCCAGCTCGCCGGACCCCACCCGGGCGAGATCGTCGCCGTCGAGCAGTACCCGCCCGTCGAGCGCGGGCAGCAGCCCGCACAGGGTGCGGATCAGTGTGGACTTGCCGCAGCCGTTGGGGCCCAGCAGCACGGTGAGCTCGCCGGGGCCCGCCCGCCCGTGCAGGCCGGCGGCGATCACCCTGCTGCGACGTCGTCCGCGGTAACCGATTGCGAGATCATGCAATTCGATCATTGCGCCACTCCCACACCGCGGCGGCTGCGCAGCAGCACGGCGACGACGACCGGCGCCCCGATCAGCGCGGTGACCGCGTTGACCGGAAGCACCGCGTCGCTGCCCGGAACCTGGCTGACGATCCCGCATCCCAGCGCGGCCGCCGCGCCCATCAACACCACACCCGGCAGCACCACCCGGTGATCGGAAGTGCCCAATGCGAGACGCGACAGGTGCGGAACCGCCAGCCCCAGAAAGGCGATCGGCCCGCAGAACGCCGTCGTCACCCCCGCCAGCAGTGACCCCGACGCGACGGTGATCACGCGTACCCGTCGCACGTCGATGCCCATCGTGCGGGCGTAGTCCTCGCCGAGCAGCAGTGCATTCAAGGGACGCGCCGTCAGGGCGCAAGCCGCCAGCCCCGCTGCCACGAGCGGCAACAGCAGCCGCAGGTCGGCCCAGCTGGTGCCCGCGAAACTGCCGAGCCCCCACAGCAAGTATTGCTGGACGCGCTGCGGATCGCCGTGGGCCAAAAGCACGCTGACGATCGCCGCGCCGGCCGCGCCGACCATCACCCCGATCAGCAGCAGAGTCGACGCCGAGCGCACCCGGCGGGCGAGCAGCAGAACAACACCCAGCACCAGCGCCGCGCCCAGCGCCGCGGCGATAACCACGCCCGCATGGCCGCCTGCGGTGAAACCCGTTCCGGTGGCCATCACCACGACCGCGACGCCCAGGCTTGCGCCGGAGCTAACGCCCAGCACGTACGGGTCGGCGAGCGTGTTGCGAAACAGCGTCTGCATCTGCAGGCCCGCGACCCCGAGCCCGGCGCCGACGGCAATCGCCGTGAGTGCCCGCGGTAGCCGCATGTCGGCGACGATCACCTGCCAGCGTGGGTCGGACGGCGCCGCGCCGACGAGAACCCTGGCGGTGTCGGCAAGCGGCACCCGCACCGGCCCGAGCGCAAGTCCCAGCAGACCCAGCACGACCACCCCGCCGGCCAAGGCGGTCAACACCGCCGCCGCCCGGCTCATCCGCGAGTCACCTGTCGGTAGAACACGAATTCGTGGCCGGGGCCGAGTTCGGGATGCAGGATCGCCACCAGGTCGGCCAGGACCAGGTCGGGGCGCGCCACACCACGCTCCCAGTAGTCGGTGCCCGCCGTCCACACCTGACCGGTGCGGACCGCGGTCAGCTCGCCGTACCGGATGTCGGCCGCCAGCGCGTCGTCGAGCGTTGTCCAGTCGCTGGTGACCAGCCAGCGCGGTGCGTGGCCGGCCCTGGCATACACCGATTCGAAGTTCAACTGCAGGCTGCCGGTTCTCGTGTCGCCGGCCCACGGGTAGTTGCCGCCGGCGTCGACGATGAGCTGCCCGGCGTAGCCACCGCCGGCGGGCATCGACCAGGTGCCCTGGTGCATGGTTCCGGACAGCACCTCGACAGGCCGTGCGGCTGCAGCCTTTTCGGCGACCTTGCCGTAGTCGCCGCGCAGCTTGCCGTACAGTTCGCCGGCCTTCTTCTCGGTGCCGGTCAGCGCGGCGAACACCTTGACCCACTCGGCGCGGCCCAACGGGGTGGCCTCCAGCCATTCGGCGTCGGCGAGTACGTCGACGCCGGCGTCGCGCAGCCTGGCGTAGCTCGGGTCGTCGGTGCCCGCGGTCACCAGCACGCCGGGGTGGGCGGCGACGACGGCTTCGACGTCGACCTGCCCGCCGGGCGCGTACTCGGCGACCTTGCCGGCGTGGATGCGTTGGCGCAGGACCGGATTGACGACGTTGGCGGTAGTGGCGACACCGCTGACCACGTCGGTCCGGTCGAGCTCGACGAGCATGCCCAAATGGGTGGTCGATGCCGAATACAGGCTCGTTACCGGCACCGTGATCTGCTGAGAGTGGGCGAGGTCGCCGGTCAGGTGCGGGGCCGGGGCGCCGCAGCGCACCAGCACGTACGACTCGGGGGAGGCGTTGGGGTAGGGCTGCCTGACGGTTAGGACCTGATAGCTGCGGTGGTAGCTGAGCGTGAAGTTGGTGGCGTCGACGATCGTCGACTTATCCGGGAAGTAGTCGGCCTGCGGGTCGAAGTCGGTGATGCAGCCCGGGCGCGGGCCGCTGGTAACGGCAGGCGAAGCGCAGGCGCTCGGAATCAGCGCCAGGGCAATGGCAGCGGCGAGGGCCGCCCATGACACGCGGGACACGGACGTCGGTCAGCTCTCTCGGGGTACACCGCCCCGGGTCGCAGGACGCGATGACGCGAGTCTCCTGGCTCTCGGATCGCTGCTCGCCTCGCCTTCCAGCTCGCTGGCCGTGGCGTGTGAGGGTCGCTCCCCGATGACAGTGGCGGGACCGCGCCGGATTTGCACCGGCTTCCTGCGTCGTCATCGCCTTACGGGCGACATTGTTGCATGCCGTTCGCAACTGGGCGACGGCGGCGCGCTTTTCAGGTGGCAGCCGCGATGCTGGGTTCTTCGCCGGTGGCGAACCATCGGTTCAGCACCGGCTCCAGGCGGCCCTGCTCTTGAGCCTCGACCAGCTCGGCGGCCAGATGACGAAGCTTGACGTTGTGGTGCTGCGAGGCGTGCCGCAGCCGGTCGAACGCCTCATCGGAGTCGCACGAGTAGTGGCGCATGAGCAGGCCCTTCGCCTGACCGATCAGGTCGCGGGTGGCCAGCGCGGCGTGCAGGTGGTCAACCAGGCGGCGGGAATCGTCGTAGAGCGCGGCGTTGTCGAAGGTGGTGCCCGCGTGCAACGCAAAGAGCATCACCAGATCCATGACGTGCTCGGTGAATTGGTTGGGGCGCGGCGAGAACAACGTGCAACCCACCGACGGCCGGCGGAACGCGGGCAGCGGCAACGCGAGGCAACTGCGGAAGCCGGCGCTGCGCATCCGTTCGGGGAATCCCGGCCAGCGCTGCTCGGTCTCGGCGTCCTCGACCCGGCGCGGCTCGCGGTAGCGGATGGCGTCCAGAATCGGGCCTTCCCACGGGCGGAGCTCGCCGGGATGGTGTGCCAGCGCGGCGATCTCGCCGCCGGCCACCGTTTCGAGCTTGCCGGGCGCAACCTCCACGGTGACCGTGGCGTGTTCGCAACCCGGAATCGTGCGCACCGCACGCCTGACCATCCGGTCGACCACACTGACGACGTCGTCGTCGTCGACCAGTCGGCCCACTTCCGCCAACTCGCGGGAGAGCGAATGAAGCTGCTCGTTCATCGGCCCAGGCTACGTGGTTGCCCCCGCGTTGGGGAACGCAAACGGTTGATAGTCTGGTGGCGCGGTTGGACCAACAGCCCGTACGACGTTCGGTGTACCCGAACCTGGCTGGTTCAGTGGTCGTGATCGCGGTTCCCCGGCGTCGGTCCCTACCTGATCACCGACGGGGGAAGGAGCCCGCGACGACTCTGCTAGATGTTCACCGGGAAGAACTCGACGACGTGGTTCTGTTGCAACTCCGCGGTGAGGTCGACCTGTCCAATGTCGAAGTTCTGGAACTGGCGCTCGATCAGATCTGCTCCGGCATTGCGCGGCGGGTGATCATCGACGCCACCGCCATTACCTTCCTGTCGATGGCTGCGGTGGCGGCGCTGGTGCAGGCACAGGCGAACGGCTTGGATTTGGTGCTGGTGGCCGTGCAGCGGGCGGTGCTGCGGCCGCTGGAGGCCACCGGCCTGGCTCAGCGGCTGAAGATCTTCGCCTCGCTGGACGCTGCGCTGGCGATCGCCACCTAAGCCATTTGTGGCGACCCGCCGCGCTGGCGATCGCCACTAGGCGATTTGTGGCGACCCGCTGCGCCCGGCTTCGCCGCGCTGGCGATCGCCACTAGGCGATCCGGTATCGGATCAGCCGGGAGCTGTTGGCGACGACGGCCACCGACGACGCGTTGTGCAGGATCGCCGCCAGCACCGGCGACAACGCGCCGCCCGCGCCGATCAGCAGCCCGGCGGCGTTGACGGCGATCGACATGCCGTAGTTCTCCCGGATCACCTCGACGGCCCGCACACCCAGGTCCCGCACGTCGAGCAGGCGCTGCAGGTCGTCGTTGGCCAGCGCGACGTCGGCGGTCTCGACGGCGACGTCGGTACCCGCGAGCCCCATCGCGATCCCGATGTCGGCCGCCGCCAGCGCCGGCGCGTCGTTGACGCCGTCGCCGACCATCCCGACGACGTGGCCGTCGTCCTGGAGTTGGCGCACCACTTCGAGCTTGTCCTCGGGCAGCACCTCGGCGCGCCACTCGTCGATGGCCAGCTCGGCGGCCACCACCTTGGCGATCTCCGGATGGTCGCCGGTGAGCATGACGATCCGGCGGATTCCGTTGGCGCGCAGCTGCGTTAACACTTCCGGTGCCTCGGCGCGAACTTCGTCGCGCAGGCTGATCAGCCCTACCAGGGTACCGTCCACCGCCAGCAGCAGCGGCGTCTCGGCCTGCCGGCGCAGCTTGTCCACCCATTGCGCCGCCTCGCGGGACACCTCGACGTCTTCGGACTGCAGCAGCGACGGGCTGCCCAAGAGCAGGGTCCGCCCGTCGGCCCACGTCCGCATGCCCAGGCCGACCAACACCTCGCATTCCTCGTGCGGCGGGATGATGATCCGGCGTTCCTCGGTCGAGCGGATCACCGCCTCGGCCAGCGGGTGCCGCGAGTGCAGCTCCGAGCTGGCCGCATAGGCGAGCACCTGTTCGGGTTGCCAATCCTGGTGCAGCGCAATGATATTCGTTACGACGGGACGGCCCACGGTCAGCGTCCCGGTCTTGTCGAACACGATCGCGTCCACCCGGCCCGCCTGCTCCAGGTGCGAACCGCCCTTGATCAGGATGCCCCGGCGGGCGCCGTTGCCGATCGCGGCGCTGATCGCGGTCGGTGTCGCCAAGCCCACCGCGCATGGGCATGCGATCAGCAGCATGGTCATCGCCCGCCGGACGTCGCCGGTGATCGCCAGGGTGATCGCCGAGACGACGAACGAGATGGGCACGAAGCGACGGGAGAAGTTCTCGCCGACGGTTTGGATCGGGGCCCGATCATGTTGGGCCTCTTCGACTCTGGTGATGATGCGGCCGATGGTGGTCTCGTTGCCGACGGCGCTGGCGCGCACTACCAGCCGCCCGCGCAAGACCACCGAACCGGCGTGCACCCGTGCGCCGGTGACGACGCTGACCGGCAGGGTCTCGCCGGTGATAGCGGACTGGTCGACGATCGCCTCGCCGTCGACAACGTCGCCGTCGACCGGTATCGCCACGTGGTCGTGCACCACCACCTCGTCGCCGACTTGCACGGTGTCCATCGGCACCTGGACCTCATTGCCGTCGTCCAGACGCAGCCACGCCGTGTCGGCGGTGCCGCGCAGCAGGTCGGAGATGGCCCGCCGGGTCCGTCGCAACGTCAGGTCCTGCAGGTACTCACCGATATTCAGCAGCCACAGCACGGTCAGCGCGACGACGTTCTCACGCAGCACCAGGCTGGCCACCGTCGCCGCCGTGACCAACGCGTCGGTGCCGGCGCGCCCGGACCGCAGCGAGCGCAGCGCGCCGCGCAGGAACGGGTAGCCCATGAACACCGTCGCGCCGGTCGCCACCAGCTGGCCCGTCGGGCCGAGCAGTGGCGGGCGCTGGAAGACATAGCGGCGCACCCCGAGCAAGGCCAGCGCCGCACCGCCGATCACCATCCGCAACACCTCGGCGTTGCGGACATCCGACGAGCGCGGCGTGCGCGCGGGAATCAGCTCGGCCGCAACGTGTTCGGCGGACTTGATCGCCTCCAGCACACCGGAGCGGTCGCAGCGCTTCGGCGAATACCACACGACGACGGAGCCGGTATGCGGGTAGGCGTGCACTGTGCGCACCCCGTTTTGTTTGTCGACGGCCTCTTCCACCGCGACGGCGCGCCGCGAGTTCGAACGCACCCAGGGGACGTGCACCCGCATCCGCCCGGCCGCGTCGGAAACGACGAGCACGTCAGTGCTCGTGGTCGTGGTTGCCTCCGGCGGCGGGCGGGGGCGCTTCCTCGCCGATGCGTTCGCGTGCTTCGGCCACCACATCGGCGAGCTTGAGGCGGGCCGACTCCGCTGCTTCCTCGGCGCGCCGGGTTCCGCGCAGGCTCCACTCCGTCGCGGTCACTGCCGCGTTGTGCACCGGAGCCGAGCGCACGGCCTTGCGCAACGCTTCATAGGCGCTTACTCCGACGAGTCCGGTGACGACCGTCCCGGCCGCCTTCGCGAGTAGCCCGTGCACCACCATCGCCACATTCCTCCTGTGTTACGTCGATCCGCACCCGACGCTAACATAGAAATATTGCGATACCAATATGGATTGGCGGGTGGGCCTCTAGTCGAGGACCCGGGTGACCTTCTCGGTGTCGATCCGGTGCTGTATCGCTTTCGGATCGGGGTTGGCCACCTGCACCAGCGACGCGCCGACCGCCAACACTGCCAAGAGCCCGTCGATCAGCCCGGCGGGCCGGTCCCATGACATAGACGACAGCAGCCGGTCGGAGGCTGTCAAACCTCTTGTGGCAGCGGAGATTTGGCAGTCGGCGAGGACCTCGTCGACTGCTCGGCCGGCCAGCGCCGGGCCGGGATTGCGTTCGCCGTCGATCTGGTCGCCGTGCACCCGCACCGCGGTCGCGTAGTCGGTGACCCCGACCGGCAGGTCGGATGCGGGGCTGCCGAACGGATCGAGCGACAGCACCGCCACCTCGCCGGCCCCGGTGGCGTCGGCCTCCTCCAGCCGCGCCGCGGTGCACAACGCGACGTCGGCGTCCCAGGAGCCGCCGAGCAGGACTTCGGCGCCGATCCACCACACCCCGAACAGCACCGCGGCCGTCTGCCAATGGGTCGGCAGCAGTACCGCCACCCGGCTGCCCGACCCGGCGCCCAGTTCGTCGCGCAGCAGGTTGCCGGTCTTGGCGGCCCAGTTGGCCAGCGTCACCGCGGAGAGCTCGATGCGCTCGCCGGTGGCGTCGTCGTAGTAGGTGATGCGCGGGCCGACCGGGTCGGCGCGCAGCATCGGGTCGAGAATCGCAGCACTGAGCGTGCTCAGTTCACACACTCCGGTTTATCCGTGCCCGCCGTCAGGATCGGCGACGGCGGGGGAGCGTCGGGGTTGCCCGTGCCCGTGCCCGAGTTCGACGACACCGCCATCGGCGAGGCGCTGCCGTCGAGCCCGGATCCCGGGCCGGTGTAGTCGTTGGCCAGCACCACCCGCACGGTACCCGCCGGCACCGACGCGTCGGCGACGACGGGCAGACCGCCGAGGTCTTTGGCCACCGCTTGTGCGCCCAGGTCGTCGGCCTTGGCGGCCTGCACCTGGCTGCGCTGCACGTGCGCGCCTTCGTTGTTGCCGACGGGGCCTGTGCCAAAGCCCTTGGCGCTCAACACTTGTGACACCGCAGAGGCTAGCCCGTTGATGTCGGTGTCGTTGAAGACACTGGCGGCGGTCTTGGCGGGTGTGTAGGCGATTTCCTCGGTCTTGCCCTGGGCCTGATCCTGCAACAGGCCGCCGACCCACTCCTGAACCTGGTGCGGATCGACCCGCACCACGCTGTGCATGCCGTCGTCGCTCCAGCCGGCCTCGTCGAGCACCGGGATGGTGGCGAACGCGACGTTGCCGGCGGCCAGCTTCTGCAGCTGCTTCACGAAATCCATGATGTCCCAACCGGATGACAGCACCACCGAGCGCTGGATAGCGCCCTGCAGCCGCTCCAGCGTGGTCGGGCTCGACAGCGTCTTGCCGGAGATCACCTGGTGGGCCAGCGACGCCATCACCACCTGCTGGCGCACCACCCGGTCCAGGTCGCCGCGCGGCAGGTCGTGGCGCTGGCGGACAAAGCTCAGCGCCTGCGGACCGTTGAGCTTTTGCCAGCCGGCCGGGAAGTCGGCGCCCGAAAGCGGTTCGTACACTGCCTCTTTGAGGCAGACGTTGACGCCGCCGAGGGCGTCGGTGATCAACGCGAAGCCCAGCAGCCCGATCTCGGCGTAGTGGTCGACGGTGACGCCGGTCAGGTCGGCGACGGTCTTGATCAGCGCCTCGCGGCCGGCTTCGGTCCCGCGCGCCTCGGCTTCGGCGGGGTCGACGCCGGATTCGACGAGGCTGACCCGCTTCTCCTCCTTGACCTGTCCGTAGACGCCGTTGATCTTGGTCTTGCCCAATCCCGGCGCCGAGACATAGGTGTCGCGCGGAATCGAGATCGCGGTGGCCGACTTCCCGTTGTTGGGGATGCGGACCAGGATGATCGTGTCGGTGTTGGTGGCCACCTCGTCGCCGGCCCGCAGCGTCGCCAGTTCGTCGGCCGAGAGTGGGTTGCCGTGCGCGTCGGTGCGGCTGTCCATGCCGACCAGCAGGATGTCGACGGCGCCGTCGTCGCCGCCCTGGCCCAGCGACGGGGCGAACATGTGGTAGATCCCGTCCTCGAACGAACGGACCTGGCTCCACGCCACCCCGGTGCCGAACACGATGACGATGGCCGCCACGGTGGCAACCACACGAACCACACGTTGCGCAGGCATCACTTCAGGCTACTTGCGTAACAGTGGTATCGCCGGTAGCTGCGCATCGGCGTGCCAGACTCGACGGCATGCAGCCCAGGCTTGTGATCACCGGCGCCGGCGGACAGCTCGGCAGCGTTCTGGCGGCCCAAGCCGCCCGCCGCGGGCGCGACGTGCTTGCGTTGACGTCGTCGCAGTGGGACATCACCGACCCCGACGCCGCCGAGCGGATCATCCGCAGCGGCGACGTGGTGGTCAACTGCGCCGCTTACACCAATGTCGACGGCGCGGAAAGCGACGAGGCCAACGCGCACGCGGTCAACGCGGTGGGCCCGGAGCACATCGCGCGGGTGTGCGCGGACGTCGGCGCGCGGCTGATCCACATCTCCACCGACTACGTGTTCAGCGGCTCGGAACGCCGCCCCTACGAGCCCGACGACGAAACCGGGCCGCTGAGCGTGTACGGGCGTACCAAACTGGCCGGCGAGGTGGCCGTCCGCAAAACGCTGCCCGAGGCCACCGTCGTGCGGACCGCCTGGGTCTACACCGGCGGCACCGGCAACGACTTCGTCGCCGCCATGCGCCGACTGGCCGCCGGGGACGGCGCCGTCGAGGTGGTCGAAGACCAGACCGGCTCACCGACCTACGTCGCCGATCTGGCGACTGCGCTGCTGCAGGTGGCCGACGACGGCGTGCGGGCGCCCGTGGTGCATGCCGCCAACCAAGGCGCGGTCAGCCGGTTCGAGCTGGCCCGCGCGGTGTTCGCCGGGGTGGGGGCCGACCCGGAGCGGGTGCGGCCGATCAGCAGCGACCAGAAGCCGCGGCCGGCGCCGCGGCCCCGCTATTCCGCGCTGGGCGCCCGGCTCTCGACCGAGGGAGGCCTTACGCCGCTGCGGCCGTGGCGTGACGCGCTGGCAGTTGCTCTCGGGGCGGCTCCGCGGCCCTGACCGTCGGTCGGCGACCCGCTACGCCCGGCTCCGCCGCGCTTGCGATCGCCTCCTGACCGTCGGTCGGCGACCCGCTACGCCCGGCTCCGCCGCGCTTGCGATCGCCTCCTGACCGTTACTCTCTACGCGTGAGTGACGTCCTGCCGGTGGTGACGGTGACCTATTCGCCGGGCCCGCACCTGGACCGATTCCTGGCCTCGCTGTCCCTGGCCACCGAGCGGCCGCTGAGCGTCGTGATGGCCGACAACGGCTCCACCGACGGGGCGCCGCAGGCGGCCGTCGAGCGCTACCCGAACGTTCGGCTGTTCCCCACCGGCGCGAACTTGGGCTACGGCAGCGCGGTGAACCGGGCGATCGCGCAGCTCCCAGAGGCGGACGAGTGGGTGGTGGTGGCCAACCCGGACGTGCAGTGGGGGCCAGGCAGCATCGACGCGCTGCTGGACGCGGCCGCCCGCTGGCCGCGCGCGGCGACCCTGGGCCCGCTGATTCGCGACCCCGACGGGTCGGTGTACCCGTCGGCGCGCCACCTGCCCAGCCTGATTCGCGGCGGCATGCACGCCGTCCTCGGCCAGCTGTGGAAGGGCAACCCGTGGTCGACGGCGTACCGCCAGGAGCGGCTGGAACCCAGCGAGCGGCCGGTGGGGTGGCTGTCCGGGTCGTGCCTGCTGGTCCGCCGGGCGGCGTTCGACCAGGTCGGCGGCTTCGACGAGCGCTACTTCATGTACATGGAAGACGTGGACCTGGGTGACCGGCTGGGCCGGGCCAGCTGGCTGAACGTTTATGTGCCGTCGGCGGAAGTCCTGCACCACAAGGGCCACGCAACCGGCCGCGAGTCGGCGCGCAACCTGATCGCTCACCACAACAGCACCTACCTCTTCCTCGCCGACCGGCATTCTGGGTGGTGGCGCGCGCCGCTGCGCTGGGCGTTCCGCGCCGGCCTGGCGATCCGCGCGCGCCTGATGGTGCGGGGCGCAGAAAGGCGACGGTCGTGATTCGCGCCCGCGACGATGCAGAGCGAAGCGATGAGGAGGAGCGGCGCTCGTGATTGAGGTTGACGCCGTCGTACTGGTCGGCGGCAAAGGCACTCGGTTGCGGCCGTTGACGCTGTCTGCGCCCAAGCCAATGCTGCCGACCGCCGGGTTGCCGTTCGTGACGCATCTGTTGTCGCGGATCGCCGCCGCCGGAATCGAGCACGTGATCTTGAGTACGTCGTATCGGCCGGCGGTGTTCGAGGCGGAGTTCGGCGACGGCTCCAAACTGGGGCTGCAGATCGAATACGTCACCGAAGAGCATCCGCTGGGCACCGGTGGCGGAATCGCCAACGTCTCCGGCCGTTTGCGCCACGACACGGTGATGGTGTTCAACGGCGACGTGCTCTCCGGGGTCGATCTGGGTCAGCTCCTCGACTACCACCGCTCGAACGAGGCTGACCTGACGCTGCATTTGGTGCGCGTCGGCGACCCGCGCGCCTTCGGCTGCGTGCCGACCGAAAACGGCAGGGTCACAGCATTTTTGGAGAAGACACAGGATCCGCCGACCGACCAGATCAACGCGGGCTGCTATGTGTTCTCGCGGGACATCATCGACCGGATACCGCGCGGGCGGGAGGTCTCGGTGGAACGTGAGGTGTTTCCAGCGCTGCTGTCCGACGGGGTGCAGGTGTGCGGTTACGTCGACGCGTCGTATTGGCGCGACATGGGCACGCCAGAAGACTTCGTGCGCGGCTCCGCGGATCTGGTGCGCGGCATCGCGCCGTCGCCGGCGCTGCACGGGCACCGCGGCGAGCAGCTGGTGCACGACGGCGCGGCGGTCTCCCCTGGCGCGGTGCTGATCGGCGGGACGGTAGTCGGGCGTGGCGCCGAAATCGGCCCGGGCGCAAGGCTTGACGGCGCGGTGATCTTCGACGGGGTAAAGGTCGAGGCCGGCAGCGTGATCGAGCGCTCGATCATCGGCTTCGGCGCGCGGATCGGCCCGCGGGCGCTGATCCGCGACGGCGTGATCGGCGACGGCGCCGACATCGGCGCACGCTGCGAGCTGCTGCGCGGCGCCCGGGTGTGGCCGGGGGTCTCGATTCCCGACGGCGGGATCCGCTACTCGTCCGACGTCTAGCTGCGCCGAATGTGGGCTTGACGCACGATTTTTCGGCGAACGCGTGTCACAATCCCACACTCGGCGCGCGGGCGACCAGGTAGGCCAGCGCGTCGTCGGCGCTCTCGGGCAACGCATCGGCCGGCCACCACTGCAAATCCACCGACTCGTCGCTGATCGTGATCTGCGCACCGGGCGGCGCGTGGGCGACGAACTGCAGGTCGAGGTGGCGGGTCGGCACGCCCAGCGAGCAGGTGACGGGATGGACGTGGATGGCCGCCAACTCGCCCAGCCGCAGACCCGCGATGCCGGATTCCTCGGTGGCCTCCCGCAGTGCGGCCGCCGCGATGTCGCCGTCGCCGTCGTCGCAGTGCCCGCCGAGCTGGACCCAGCGGCCGAGCCGCGGATGCAGGGTGAGCAGCACCCGGCTGCCGGAGTCGTCCAGCACCAGCGCCGAGGCGGTGACATGACCGGGCACGCACTCGCGCCGGCAGGCGTCGTCGCGGGCATACAGGAACGCAAGCACAGCGTGGCGCACCGAGTCCTGGGCCGGATCCGGGGCTTGCCAGCCGGACAGCAGCGCGATCGCCGACTCCCGGACGCTCACTTGCGCACCAGCAGGTCGGCGACGGGCACCGGATCCCGCGGCTGTGTCGACCGCTCGGATGGATAGCCAATCGCGATGGCGCCCAGCGGTTCCCAATCGGCGGGCAGCCCCAGCTCGTCGCGGACCAGGTCGGCAGCGAAGATCGTCGAACCGATCCAGCAGCTGCCGATGCCGCGGACCGCCAGCGCGACCAGCAGCGCCTGCACCGCTGCGCCAACCGCGACGGTGAACATGGTGTGCTCGGCGTTCGTCCGCCCGGCGTCGGGATAGCTGTGGGCGCCGTCGGGCACCAGCATCGGGATGACGACTTCCGGTGCATCATAAAGGATTTGGCCGCGGGCCACCCGTCGCTCGATCGCGTCGGGGGGCCTGCCGTCGCCGGCCAGGTCGGCGCGCCACTTCTCACGCATGCGATCCAGCAACCGGGTGCGCAGCGCGGGAGTCTGCAGCCACACGAACCGCACCGGGCGGGTGTGGTGCGGGGCCGGCGCGGTCAACGCCTCGGCCATCGCCTCCTCGACGAGATCCGGCGGCACCGGCTCGCCGGCGAACCGGCGCACCGATCGGCGCAGCAGCTGCGCTTGGCGGCGGCCCAGTTCCATCGCTTCGGCGGTGCCGAGCCAGAACAGGTCCTCGGTGCCGGAGCGCACCAACCGGCGCGCGGTCGAGCCGTCGTCGGACACCGGCAACCCCCGAACCACGGCCACCGGTATTCCGGTGAGTTTGCCCTTGACCAGATCGGCGGCCGCGGCGATCTCGTCTGCGACGGCCACCTCGGTGACGATCAGCTCGTTGCCGTGGGCATCGACCGCTCCGGCGTACCCGTGCAGCACTTCCAGGCCGGCCGAGCCGACGGCGACGTCGGTCTGACCGTTGCGCCATGCCCGGCCCATCGTGTCGGTGACCACCACCGCGACCGTCACGCCCAGCCGATGGCGCAGCGCGGCACGCAACGCAGCGGCGCTGGCATCGGGATCTGTTGGCAGCAAGGCCAGTTCGGCTGACCCGACGTTCGAGCCGTCCACGCCGGCGGCGGCCTGCACCAGCCCGAGCCGGTTCTCGGTGATCAGCGTGCGGCCCTTGCGGGCCAGCACACGAACCGCCTCGGCGTCGACCAGCTTGCGCCGCAACGCATCCCGCGCCTCCGGGTCGTTGGGTGCCGGCACCAGCCGGCCCTCGCATTTGGACACCACCTTGCTGGTGACCACCACCACGTCGCCGTCGCGCAGCCACGGCGCGGCCCCGGCAATCGCGGTGGCCAAGTCGTCCCCGGGGCGGAATTCGGGAAGGCCGGTGACGGGCAGGATCTGCACCGCCGACGCGGTACCGTGTTCGCTCACGCCGCGACGCCCGCGAGCTCCACGCCGGCGCTCACCATCTCGGCCGTCGCTTTCGGATCCGTCATCAGCAGCGGTATCGAGCGCACCGCCACACCGTCGATGTCGGCGTGGTCGCCCTCGTGGACCAACCAGCAGTCCAGGATGCCGGTGCCCGCACGCGCGCCGTAATGCCGGCCGACCGCCTCGGCGGTGGACTCCACGCCGATCACCGACAGGCATTCTTGAGCCATGCCGCGCAACGGTTTTCCGTCGATGATCGGCGAGTAGCCGACGACGGGCGCACCCGCCGACCGCAGCGCGCCGCGGATCCCGGGGATGGCCAGGATGGCGCCGATGCTCACCACCGGATTCGACGGCGCCACCAGGATGATGTCGGCGTCCGCGATAGCATCGAGCACTTCGGTTGCGGCATGGGCGTTTTCGGCCCCGATATGGGCAAAGCTGTGGGTCGGCACCTGTGCGCGATAGCGTACCCACCACTCCTGGAAGTGGATCGCGCGCTGATTGCCGTCGGCGGGATCGGTTATGACCACGTGCGTTTCGCATCGATCGTCACTGGCCGGCAGCAGCCGGGCCCCCGGCTGCCAGCGGTCGCACAGCGCAGCGGTGATCTGCGACAGCGGGTAGCCGGCCCTCAGCATCTGCGTGCGCACCAAATGGGTCGCCAAGTCGCGGTCACCGAGCTCGAACCAGTCAGGCTGCATGCCGTAGCGGACCAGTTCCTCCTTGGCGTGCCAGGTTTCGTCGCGGTGACCCCAGCCGCGCTGTGGGTCGACCCCGCCGCCCAGGGTGTACATGCAGGTGTCCAGGTCCGGACAGATCCGCACGCCGTGCATCCAGGCGTCGTCGCCGATGTTCACGACCGCCGTCACCTCGTGATCGCCGGCCGCACCCTTGTTGGCGAACTGCCCCAGGCCGAGCAGCTGCTGCACGCCAAGGAGAAAGCGGGCGCCGCCGACCCCGCCGACCAGAACCGTGACCTTCACATCGCACGACCCTACGCCGACACGCCGAGGCCGAATTGGTGGCAGTGCCGTCAAAAATCGGTCACGAGATGGTATGGAAATCTTCCCAATAGCTTGACCACGGCTGATAACACGTGTGTAATCTCATCAGTGTCATTTCCCGGTTGGCCGGCCGGATTCGGTGTCGCAGACCGAGATTCGATCAAGTGTTCGAATTGAGATGGCCGCACATCAAAACAGTGGGCGACATTCACGAATCAACGAAATCAGGTGAGGAGGCGGAGCATGTCCTATGAGCACCTACGGGGCCTGATGGGAAGCACACCGCACACCACTACCGGCGCGGCGACGGCGGGGGCCGCAGCACGACCCCACTTGAGTTTGGTGCCCATCGCGCCCGAAGTGCCCGAAGTCCTTGAGCCGGCGCCGGTTAACGCCGACCAATGGCAAGACCGCGCGCTGTGCGCGCAAACCGATCCCGAGGCGTTCTTCCCCGAGAAAGGCGGCTCCACCCGCGAGGCCAAGAAGATCTGCTTGGGCTGCGAGGTGCGCACGGAGTGCCTGGAGTACGCACTGGCGCACGACGAGCGGTTCGGCATCTGGGGCGGCCTCTCCGAGCGGGAACGCCGTCGCCTCAAGCGCGGCATCATCTAACCGGCAGGCAGGGTTAGTCGGCGGCCGACCCGCCGCGCCCGGCTATGCCGCGCTTGCGATCGCCCGGTTAGTCGGCGGCCGACCCGCCGCGCCCGGCTATGCCGCGCTTGCGATCGCCCGGTTAGTCGTCGTCGATCGTCGGGTCGATGACGGAGGGCTCGACGTCCAGATACGTGGCCACTTGAGCCACCAGAATTTCGTGCAGCAATTCGGCGAGTTCGACGGTGTCCTTCGCGCGCCGCTCGATCGGCTTGCGGAACAACACGATTCGGGCCCGGGTGGCATTGCCGCGCACGTCCACCCCGGCGGGGATCAACCGGGCCAGCGCAATCGGCCCGTCGGCGATCACCTCCGGCGGCCACTGCACACTCTCGGGATCGCGGGCGGAGATCCGGGGGATCTCGTCGACGGCGACGTCGAGCCCGGACAAGCGGTCAGCCCAGCGCTGCTCGATGGGCTCGTAGGCCTCCAGCACCGCCATGTCGAACCGCTCGGCGCGGCTGCGCCACCCCGGCACCGTGGGCGGCAGTAGCGGACCGCGCATTTCGCGCCCCCGCCGTGACGCAGATCTGCGCACCGAGCGCCCGGAGCTGCGCGAATCGCTCACGGGCCGATGGTAACGGTTGGACATCGTGGTCCCCAGGTATGCGCGTGTCACCCGATGCCAGGACGTTTGCGCACGATAGCCTCTCGATCGTGAATGTTCCGCGTCGCTGCTGTCGGCCCGGGTGCCCGCACTACGCGGTGGCAACGCTGACGTTCGTCTACTCCGACTCCACCGCGGTGATCGGCCCACTCGCCACCGCCCGCGAGCCGCACTCCTGGGACCTCTGCGTCAGCCACGCCGGTCGCATCACCGCGCCGCGGGGCTGGGAGCTCGTCCGCCACTCCGGCCCGCTGTCCATCCCGTCCGACGACGACGATCTGGTCGCGCTGGCCGAGGCAGTGCGCGAGGGCCGCGCCGCGGTCCCTGCCGCGCCACCGGTCAACGGATTCGCCGACCCCGACGCGGCGCCGGCACCGGCTCCGAGCGCCGCTGTGCTGACCCCGGCCGGGCAGCGCCCCGCCGGCACCGGGCGCCGCCGCGGCCATCTGCGGGTGCTGCCCGACCCCGCCGACTAGAAGCCTGCTTAGCTGTCAGCCGGTCCCCCCGAAACCGTTAGGCTGACCACCATAGAGTCCCGATAGTCAGGAGCCCTTTCATGTCTCGGCCCGCCGCGGCTGTCAACCGTGTGATCAAGGCTTATGACGTGCGAGGCGTCGTCGGTGAGGACATCGACGAGCCGTTTGCCGCCGACGTCGGCGCGGCGTTCGCCAGGCTGGTGCGTGAGGACGGCGCGGGGCGGGTAGCCCTCGGCCACGACATGCGGGACAGTTCGCCGGCGTTGGCCGCGGCCTTCGCGTCCGGGGTTACCGGGCAGGGGCTCGACGTGATCCGGATCGGTCTGGCATCGACCGATCAGCTTTATTTCGCCTCGGGGCTGCTGGACTGCCCGGGCGCAATGTTCACCGCCAGCCACAACCCGGCCGCCTACAACGGGATCAAGCTGTGCCGGGCGGGCGCCAAGCCGGTCGGCGCCGACACCGGGTTGGCCACCATCCGCGACGACCTGATCGCCGGTGTGCCGAGCTACGACGGGCCGGCCGGCAGCATCGCCGAGAAGGATGTGCTCGCCGACTACGGGCAATTCCTGCGCTCGCTGGTGGACCTCTCCACGCTGCGCCCGCTGCGGGTGGCCGTCGACGCGGGCAACGGGATGGCCGGCCACACCGCCCCGGCGGTGCTCGGCGCAATCGAGTCGATCACGCTGCTGCCGTTGTACTTCGAGCTCGACGGCTCGTTCCCCAACCACGAAGCCAACCCGCTGGACCCGGCGAACCTCAAAGACCTGCAGGCCTACGTGCAGCAGAGCGGTGCGGATATCGGGCTGGCATTCGACGGCGACGCCGATCGCTGCTTCGTGGTCGACGATCGCGGCGAGCCGGTGTCGCCGTCGACGGTGACCGCGTTGGTCGCCGCCCGCGAACTGTCCCGCGAGATCGGCGCGACGGTGATCCACAACCTGATCACCTCCCGCGCGGTACCGGAGCTGGTGGTCGAGCGCGGCGGCACACCGGTGCGCTCCCGCGTCGGGCACTCCTACATCAAGGCGCTGATGGCCGACACCGGCGCGATCTTCGGGGGCGAGCACTCCGCGCACTACTACTTCCGCGACTTCTGGGGCGCCGACTCCGGGATGCTCGCCGCGCTGTACGTGCTGGCCGCGCTCGGTGAACAAGACCGGCCGCTCTCCGAGCTCACCGCCGACTACCAGCGCTACGAATCCTCCGGGGAAATCAACTTCACGGTCACCGACGCCGCCTCGGCCACCGAGGCGGTGCTGAAGTCCTTCGGCGGCCGCATCCACTCCATCGACCATCTGGACGGGGTGACCGTCGACCTCGGCGACGGCAGCTGGTTCAACCTGCGCAGCTCCAACACCGAGCCGCTGCTGCGGCTCAACGTCGAAGCACGCTGCGCCGAGGACGTCGACGCGGTGGTTCAACAGGTTGCCGCGGAAATAGCCGGGCTGACACAGGCAGTCACGTGAACGCCATCCACGCCACCATTGACATCGACGACACCGACGCCCTGATCGCCGCCGACCGCGACGGGCTGTTGCGGGCCGCGTCGATGGCCGGCGCACAGGTGCGGGCCACCGCCGCCGCGTCCGAGGAGGGTGCGCTCGACGCGGTGCGCGGAGATACCCCCCGCACAGTGATCTGGGTGGCCGGTCGCGGCACCGCCGAAACCGCCGGCACCATGCTGGCCGCGACGCTGGGCGGCTCGGCCGCCGCGCCGATCGTGGTCGCCGCCGAGGCCCCACCGTGGATCGGCGCGCTCGATGTGCTGATCATCGCCGGCGACGACCCGGGCGATCCTGCACTGGTCGGCGCCGCCGCCACCGGGGTGCGCCGCGGCGCCCGCGTGGTCGTCGCGGCACCCTACGAAGGCCCGCTGCGCGACACCACGGCCGGGCGGGTCGCGGTGCTGGAGCCGCGGATGCGGGTCCCTGACGAATTCGGCCTGTGCCGCTACCTGGCCGCCGGGCTGGCCGCACTGGACAGCATCGACCCCAAGCTGCGGACGGATCTGGCTGTGCTGGCCGACGAGCTGGACGCCGAGGCGCTGCGCAACAGCGCGGGACGCGAAGTGTTCACCAATCCGGCCAAGGCGCTGGCCCAGCGGATGGCGGGGCGCAGCGTCGTGCTGGCGGGAGACTGTGGAGCGACGCTGGCGCTGGCCCGGCACGGATCGTCGGTGTTGCTGCGGATCGGCCATCAGGTAGTGGCGGCCACCGGACTGGCCGACGCGCTGGTGGCGCTGCGCACTGCGCCGACGTTCGCCGAGGCGACGGACGCGCTGTTTCACGACGAAGCGATCGACGGACCGCTGCCCGAGCGGCTGCGGGTGCTGGCGCTGACGCTGGCCGCCGACCGGACCGTCGTCGCCGCCCGGGTCGCCCCGCTCGACGACGTCGACATCGTCGGCGCCGAGGACGTACCCGACGTGTCGGTCGGCGCTGCCGGCCAGGTCGGCGCGCAGCGGGCCGAGCAGCAGCTGGCAATATTGGCCGTTCGACTGGAGATGGCCGCCGTTTACTTGCGACTGGTGCGGGGATAGACAACAGACGTGGAACTGCTACGCGGAGCGATACGGACGTACGCCTGGGGATCGCGTACGGCCATCGCCGAATTCACCAGGCGATCCGTCCCGGCGGCTCACCCCGAAGCCGAACTCTGGTTCGGCGCGCATCCGGCCGACCCGGCATGGCTGGAGACCGCCGGCGGCGAAACGTCGTTGCTGGACGCCCTGGTCGCCGACCCCGACGGCCAGCTCGGTTCGGCAACTCGTGCCCGATTCGGTGACGTGCTGCCGTTCCTGGTGAAAGTGCTTGCCGCCGACGAGCCGTTGTCGCTGCAGGCGCACCCCAGCGCCGAGCAAGCCGCCGAGGGCTATCTGCGCGAGGAGCGGCTCGGTATCCCCATCAACTCGCCGATACGCAACTACCGCGACAAGAGTCACAAGCCCGAATTGCTGGTGGCGCTGCACCCGTTCGAGGCACTGGCCGGGTTCCGTCCGGCCGCCCGCACCGTCGAATTGCTCCGGGCGCTGGCGGTCTCCGACCTGGATCCGTTCATCCATCTGCTCAACGACCAGTCCGACGCCGACGGGCTGCGCGCGCTGTTCACCACCTGGATCACCGCCCCGCAGCCCGACATCGACGTGCTGATCCCCGCCGTGCTCGACGGTGCGATCAACTACATCACTTCCGGTGCAACGGAATTCGCGGCCGAAGCCAAGACCGTTCTGGAGCTTGGTGAGCGCTACCCGGGAGACGCCGGTGTGCTGGCGGCGTTGTTGCTCAACCGGATCAGCCTGGCCCCCGGGGAGGCGCTCTTCCTGGCGGCCGGCAACCTGCACACGTACTTGCGGGGGGTTGCGCTGGAGGTTATGGCCAACTCCGACAACGTGTTACGCGGCGGCCTGACCCCCAAGCACGTCGACGTGCCGGAGCTGCTGCGCGTGCTGGACTTCACGCCCACCACCGAGGACCAGCTGCGGCCGCCGACGCATCGCGACGGGCTTGGGCTGGTTTACGACACCCCAACCGACGAATTCGCGGTGTGCGTGCTGACTCTCGACGACGAGCACGTCGGTCACGAGGTCGACGCGCCGTCACGCCACGACGGCCCGCAGATCCTGTTGTGCACCGAGGGCCGCACCACCGTGCACGGAAAATCCGGGACGCTGACACTCGAGCGCGGGGCCGCGGCCTGGGTGGCCGCCGACGACGGGCCGATCCGGCTGGTGGCACACCAGCCGACGAAGTTGTTCCGGGCCACCGTCGGCCTGTGAGTACCTCTGCCAGCACCCGCGCGATCCTGGCTGCGCTGGCCGCCAACGCCGGCATTGCCGCGGCCAAGTTCGTCGGCTTTGTGGTCACCGGCAGCTCGTCGATGCTCGCCGAGGCGGTGCATTCGGTGGCCGACACCTCCAACCAGGCGCTATTGCTGTTCGGACAGCGCGCGGCGCGCAAACAGGCCGACGCGCTGCACCCGTTCGGCTACGGCCGCAGCCGCTACTTCTGGTCGTTCGTGGTGGCGCTGGTGTTGTTCACGCTCGGCGCAGTCTTCGCCCTCTACGAGGGCTATCACAAGATCGTCCACCCCACCGAGTTGACATCGCCGGCTGTGGCGCTGGTGATCTTGGCGGTGGCAATCACGTTGGAGGCGTTCAGTTTCCGCACGGCGGTGGTCGAGTCCCGGCCGCTGAAGGGCAGCGGTAGCTGGTGGCGGTTCATCCGCAACTCCCGCAATCCGGAGCTGCCGGTGGTGCTGCTGGAAGACACCGGCGCGCTGATCGGATTGGTGTTCGCGCTGGCCGGCGTCGGTTTGACGACAGCCACCAGCAACCCGGTCTGGGACGGCGTCGGCACCATCGCGATCGGTCTGCTGCTGGGCGTCATCGCGACCATCCTGATGGTCGAGATGCACAGCCTGCTGATCGGGGAGAGCGCCACCGCGGCGGAAGTCGAGGCTATCCGGGCGGCGCTGGAAAACACCGAACATGTCGACCGCCTGATCCATTTGCGCACGCAGTACCTGGGCCCCGACGAGATGCTCGTGGGCGCCAAGATCGCGGTGGGTCCGGAGGTCGAACTGGCCACGGTGGCGGCCACCATCGACGCCGCCGAGGCCAACATTCGCGCGGCGGTACCGGCCGCCCGGGTCATCTACCTCGAGCCCGATTTGGATCGCGCCCGCTCGCGCAGTAGCTGACGACGCTCGGCGAACCACAGCCGCATGTTGTGTCGGATCGTGCGCGCGATCAGTTTGGCTGAGGGGATCATGTAGAGGCTGTCCAGCAGCGAGAACCGGCGCAAAAACCATTCGGCGAGAACGGGATCGGTTTCCGCGGCGCCGAGCAGCTGGTCGTAGAGGTTACCGACCGGGCGATACCACCAGGGCATCGGACCGGCAGCGTGGTGGAACGTGAAATCGCCGACGGAATTCATGACCCACACCGGGTAGGTGGTCTTCGCGGTGGCCCGGTTCAGCTGACGGGCCAAATCTGCGCCCGGGTTGGCCAGCGCCTGGCGCAGATGACCGGCCTGCAGCGACGTCATCGTCATCCCCTGCCCGAAGGTGGGATCGAAGCTGGCCACCGCGTCACCGAACGGCACGATCCCGGCCGGAAACCGGTCGAGCTTGTCATAGCGGCGCCAGCGGCTGGTGGGGAAGCGATGGAAGGCCACCTCGCCGATTGGCTCGGCCTGTTCGAGCGCGGCGGTGAACTGCGCGGGCAACAGCTTCTCGGCCAGCACCCGGATCTCCGAGAAAGTATGCGGCGGTTCGACTTTGGCGACACCGAAGGTGGTCAGCGTCCAGGTGCCGTCCTCGTATTGCAGCATGCCCAGCCCCAGCGGCTGCTCGCGGGACGCGCCGGCGACCACCACCTTCTGGTTGATCATGCCATCGGGAATCCGAAGCTGTTGCGTCGCATAGCCGATACCGACGTCGACAACCTCCTCGGGTGGCCGCGGATATCCCCACTTCTCGAGCCACACCGGCAGTCTGGTGCCGCGCCCGGCGGCGTCGACGACGAGGTCGGCGGCGACGAGCTCGCCTGAATCGAGCGACACGCCGCTCACCCGTCTCGCGACGGGGTCGAAGCGCGGTTCGACCACCGTGCGCTGCTGCTGGATCTCGACGTTGGGCAACGCAACGACGCGCCGCCGGATCTGCCATTCCAACTGCGGCCGGCTGGGCACGTAGGCGGTGAACTCGTCGCGCAGGGTGTGGCCGGTTCCGAGCAGATGGCCGGCGGCGCCGAAGTAGATGGCATCCGGGCGGTTCGGCAGGATCGGCACCCCGGCGGCGACCATGTCGTCGAGCAGGCCCGGGAACAACGCCTCGAATTCCGCCGCGCCCCGCGCCATCAGCAGGTGCACGTGCCGGCCCTGCGGGACCGCCGCGCGGTTGGCGGGTGCAGCCGGCAGCTCGTCGCGCTCGAACAGCGTGACCCGGTCGTAGAAGTCGGCCAGCACCCGCGCGGCACACAGGCCCGCGATGCTGGCACCTATCACGACGGCGCGCATGTCCGCACAGTAGTCGGTACTGTCCCGGTGCATGGCCGATCGCTGGCGCGTCAAGTCCGTCGAACAGTCGATATCCGACACCGACGAGCCGGACAGTCGACTGCACAAAAACCTCAGCTGGTGGCACCTGACCGTGTTCGGTGTCTCGGTGGTGATCGGCGCCGGGATCTTCACGGTCACCGCCTCGACCGCGGGCAACATCACGGGCCCGGCCATCTGGATCTCGTTTCTGATCGCGGCGATCACCTGCGGGCTGGCCGCGGTGTGCTACGCGGAGTTCGCCTCTACGCTGCCGGTGGCGGGCAGCGCCTACACCTTCTCCTATGCCACCTTCGGCGAGTTCCTGGCGTGGGTGATCGGCTGGAACCTGGTGCTCGAGTTGGCCATCGGCGCAGCGGTGGTGGCTAAGGGGTGGTCCAGCTACCTCGACACCATGTTCGGAATCGCCAGGGGCACAATCACTTTGGGCTCGCTCACACTCGACTGGGGCGCGCTATTGATCGTGGCGCTGGTGGCGACGCTGCTGGCGCTGGGCACCAAGTTGTCCGCGCATTTCTCGGCGGCGGTCACTGCGATCAAGGTGTCCGTGGTGGCGTTGGTGGTGGTGGTCGGCGCCTTCTACATCAAGGCCGACAACTACTCGCCGTTCATCCCGGCGCCGGAGGCCGATCACGCCGGCACCGGCGTCGACCAGTCGGTGCTCTCGCTGATGACCGGGGCGCACACCAGCCACTACGGCTGGTTCGGCGTGCTGGCCGGGGCGTCGATAGTGTTCTTCGCGTTCATCGGGTTCGACATCGTGGCCACCATGGCCGAGGAGACCAAGCACCCGCAACGCGACGTCCCGCGCGGGATTCTTGCGACGCTGGGCATCGTCACCGTGCTCTACGTCGCGGTGTCGGTCGTGCTGTCCGGGATGGTGCCCTACACCGCGCTTCGCGACCGCCCCGGCGGCAAGCATGCCAACCTCGCCACCGCGTTCGCGGCCAACGGGGTGCACTGGGCGTCCGGCGTCATCTCGATCGGAGCGCTGGCCGGACTGACCACCGTGGTGATGGTGCTGATGCTCGGCCAGTGCCGGGTGCTGTTCGCGATGTCGCGCGACGGGCTGCTGCCCCGGCAACTGGCGGCTACGGGCTCGCGCGGGACGCCGGTGCGGATCACCGTGCTGGTCGCGCTGCTGGTGGCGCTGGCGGCATCGGTGTTCCCGATGGCCAAACTCGAGGAGATGGTCAACGTCGGAACGCTGTTCGCGTTCGTCCTGGTGTCCGCCGGGGTGATCATCCTGCGCCGCACCCGCCCCGACCTGCCGCGGGGCTTCCGGGCGCCGTGGGTGCCGCTGCTGCCGATCGCCTCGGTGTGCGCGTGCCTGTGGCTGATGCTCAACCTGACCGGGGTGACCTGGATCCGGTTCGGCGTCTGGATGGTCGTCGGCGTCGCCATCTACTACGGCTACGGCCGCCGGCACTCGGTGTTGGCGGGCCGGGCGGCCGAGGAGCAGGCCGCCGCGGAGGTTGCGTCTTAACCGCAGCTGGGCACCGAGCGTGCACTGGCGGCGAGTTTTCTAGCGATTTTTCGCCCTGAGTACACGTTCGGCGAGCAGGCGTCTTTACAAACGATACCTCTATGTCTAGACAGCCGACATATTCGCCTGTATTGTCCAATCTCAAGTGCTGTGACTCACAACGGAGGTTGCGACATGACCACCAGTACAGGCCCCGACGTCACCGTGTGGCGGGACAAGAAGCGCCACCTGTGGCTGCTCGGCCTGATCGCGCCGACGGCGCTGCTGCTGATCCTTCCGATCGTGTGGGCGATGGATCAGGCCGGCTGGCGGAGCGCCTCGCAGGTGCTGTTCTGGATCGGCCCGATCCTGATCTACCTCCTGCTGCCCGCGCTGGATCTGCGCTTCGGGTCCGACGGGCAAAACCCGCCCGACGAGGTGATGGAGCGGCTGGAGAACGACCGCTACTACCGCTACTGCACCTACATCTACATCCCGTTCCAATACCTCAGCGTGGTCCTGGGCGCGTATCTGTTCACCGCGTCGGACCTGAGCTGGCTGGGCTTCGAGGGGTCGCTCAGCTGGCCGGCCAAGATCGGACTGGCGCTCTCGACCGGCACCCTCGGCGGCGTCGGCATCAACACCGCCCACGAGATGGGCCACAAGAAGGAAACGCTGGAGCGCTGGCTGTCCAAGATCACCCTGGCCCAGACCTGCTACGGGCACTTCTACATCGAGCACAACCGCGGCCACCACGTGCGGGTGGCCACCCCTGAAGACCCGGCGTCGGCGCGGTTCGGCGAGACGTTCTGGGAGTTCTTCCCGCGCAGCGTGATCGGCAGCCTGCGCTCGGCGTGGAACTTGGAGGCGCAGCGGCTGCGCCGGCTGAACAAGAGCCCGTGGCATCCGTCCAACGACGTGCTCAACGCGTGGCTGATGTCGGTGGCGTTGTGGGGCGTGCTGATCGCGGTATTCGGCCCGGCGCTGATCCCGTTCGTGGTCATCCAGGCCGTCTACGGCTTCTCGCTGCTGGAGTCGGTGAACTACCTCGAGCACTACGGTCTGCTGCGGCAGAAGACCGCCAACGGCCGCTACGAGCGCTGCACCCCGCAGCACAGCTGGAACTCCGATCACATCGTGACCAACCTGTTCCTGTACCACCTGCAACGACACAGCGACCACCACGCCAACCCGACACGCCGCTACCAGACGCTGCGCAGCATGGACGGCGCACCGAACCTGCCCAGTGGGTACGCGTCGCTGATCGGGCTGACCTACCTGCCGCCGCTGTGGCGCAGGGTGATGGATCACCGGGTGTTGGCGCACTACGACGGCGACGTCACCCGCGCCAACATCCACCCACGCGTCCGCGACCGGGTGCTGGCCCGCTACGGGGCGGTGGCGTGATGGCGTCGTACCAGTGCCCGGGCTGCGGCTACGTTTACGACGAGGCCAAAGGCGCTGCGCGGGAGGGTTTTCCGGCCGGCACACGTTGGGATCAGATTCCCGACGACTGGTGCTGCCCGGACTGTGCGGTCCGCGAGAAGGTCGACTTCGAACCGATGCGTCCGACGACGACGAGTGCCGGCACGGCACGAGGAGGAATCGGACAATCAAGGGAGCAAACGCATGAGTGACTACAGGCTGTTCGTCTGCGTGCAGTGCGGCTTCGAGTACGACGAAGCCAAGGGCTGGCCCGAAGACGGCATCGCGCCCGGCACCCGCTGGGACGACATTCCCGACGATTGGAGCTGCCCGGACTGCGGCGCGGCCAAGTCCGACTTCGAGATGGTAGAAGTCGCGCGTTCGTGACGGCTAGTGTCGCGCATGTGAAACGGGTCCCGTACGCCGAGGCGTCGCGGGTCCTGCTGCGCGATTCGGTGCTCGACGCGATGCGCGAGCTGCTGCTGAGCCGTGACTGGTCGGCGATCACGCTGGCCGACGTGGCCCGCGCCGCGGGCATCAGCCGGCAGACCATCTACAACGAGTTCGGCTCGCGCCAGGGCCTGGCCCAGGGCTACGCGCTGCGGCTCGCCGACCGGCTGGTGGACGCCGTCGAGGACGCCATCTACTCCAACGTCGGCGACGTCTATGCGGCGTTCCTGCAGGGTTTCCGGATGTTCTTCACCGAGTCGGCCGCCGACCCGCTGGTGATCTCGCTGCTGACCGGCGTCGCCAAGCCCGACCTGCTGCAGCTGATCACCACCGACAGCGGCCCGATCATCACCCATTGTTCGGAGCGGTTGACGAACACCTTCCAGCACAGCTGGGTCAAGGCCAGCGATGAGGATGCGGGGATCATCGCGCGCGCCATCGTGCGGCTGGCGATGAGCTATGTGTCGATGCCGCCCGAAGCCGACCACGACGTCGCCGTCGATCTGGCGCGGCTGATGACGCCGGCCGTTGAACGCTACGGTGTCATCGAAACACCCTGACCCGGCCTCGCATGCGCGCCGCGTCGAGGACTAATGTATATGCAAGCTAACTAGTTGAACCGACGAGGGATTGGGCCATAGATGACGACCACCGAAAACGCGCTGAGCGCCGACGTCCGCAACGGCATCGAGTACAAGGTCGCCGACCTGTCGCTGGCTGGGTTCGGGCGCAAGGAGATCCGGCTGGCCGAGCACGAGATGCCGGGCTTGATGGCTCTGCGCCGGGAGTACGCCGAGGTGCAACCGCTGAAGGGCGCGCGGATTTCGGGGTCGCTGCACATGACCGTGCAGACCGCGGTGTTGATCGAGACTTTGACGAGCCTCGGTGCTGAAGTTCGATGGGCGAGTTGCAACATCTTCTCCACCCAGGACCACGCCGCGGCAGCGGTGGTCGTCGGCCCGCACGGCACCCCGGAGGAGCCCAAGGGCACGTCGGTGTTCGCGTGGAAGGGCGAGACGCTCGAGGAATACTGGTGGGCTGCCGAGCAGGCGCTGACCTGGCCCGGCGAACCGGCCAACATGATCCTCGACGATGGCGGCGACGCCACCATGATGGTGTTGCGCGGCATGCAGTACGAGAAGGCCGGTGTGGTGCCGCCCGCCGAGGAGGACGACTCGGCCGAGTGGAAGATCTTCCTGAACCGGCTGCGCGAGGGCCTGGAGAACGACAAGACCAAGTGGACCAAGATCGCCGAGTCGGTCAAGGGTGTCACCGAGGAAACGACGACCGGTGTGCTGCGGCTCTACCAGTTCGCGGCCGCCGGCGATCTGGCATTCCCGGCGATCAACGTCAACGATTCGGTGACCAAGTCCAAGTTCGACAACAAGTACGGCTGCCGGCACTCGCTGATCGACGGCATCAACCGCGGCACCGACGTGCTGATCGGCGGCAAGAAGGCGCTGGTCTGCGGCTACGGCGACGTCGGCAAGGGCTGCGCGGAGTCGCTGGCCGGCCAGGGCGCCCGGGTGACCGTCACCGAGATCGACCCGATCAACGCGCTGCAGGCGCTGATGGAGGGCTACGACGTCAAGACCGTCGAGGAGGCGATCGGCGAGGCCGACATCGTCGTCACCGCGACCGGCAACAAGGACATCATCACGCTCGAGCACATGAAGGCGATGAAGGACCAGGCGATCCTGGGCAACATCGGCCACTTCGACAACGAGATCGACATGGCCGCGCTGGAGCGTTCCGGCGCGACGAAGACGAACATCAAGCCGCAAGTGGACGTGTGGACCTTCGGCGACACGGGCCGCTCGATCATCGTGCTCTCCGAAGGCCGGCTGCTCAACCTCGGCAACGCCACCGGCCACCCGTCGTTCGTGATGAGCAACAGCTTCTCCAACCAGGTGATCGCCCAGATCGAGCTGTGGACCAAGAACGACGAGTACGACAACGAGGTCTACCGGCTGCCCAAGCACCTCGACGAGAAGGTGGCCCGCATCCACGTCGAAGCCCTGGGTGGCCAGTTGACCAAGCTGACCAAGGACCAGGCCGAGTACATCGGCGTCGACGTCGAGGGCCCCTACAAGCCCGACCACTACCGCTACTAAACCGGCTAGCCGGTCGCCTCGTCTGGGTCGAGCCCGGCCAGCAGCGCCCCGCGGGCGCGGGCGACGCGAGACCGTATGGTGCCAACCGGGCAGCCGCACACCGCGGCAGCGTCGGCGTAGGACAGTCCCAGCAGTTGGGTGAGCAGCAGGGCCTCGCGCTGGTCGGCGGTGAGGTTGGCGATCATCGTCTTGACCTCGACGACGTCCTCGAATCCGCGGCTGGGCCGGTCGCGGTTGAGCAGCTGTTCGGGGTCGGCGCCGTGCGCGGTCCGTGGGCGGGCCTGGGCGTGGCGCACATGGTCGGCGACGACACGGCGCGCGATGGCCAACAGCCACGTGCGGGCGCTGGATCGTCCGGAGAATCGCCGGATGGCGCCGATGGCCCGCAGAAACGTCTCCTGGGTCAGGTCGTCGGCGTGGGACCCGTCCGACAGGTAGGCGACAAAGCGCCACACGTCCTGCTGGGTGGCTTTGATGAACGTCTCGAGCGCCCCGGCCTCGCCGCGCGCAGCGGCGAGGGCATGTGCGGTAACGGCGTCGTCGTCGCTACGCGCGGTCATGACGACCCACTTTAATACGACGCGCTGTAGTAGAACGCACCGTCAGGCAGCGGAGCGGTTGACGGGCCACAGGTGCGCGCGGCGTCGAGCGGCCGGAGCGGGCGCAGTCAGCACCAGCTCGGTTGTCGGGGCGCCGCCCTCGGCCTCGGGCTTGGTCGACCCGACGTGCTCGCGGGCCACCAAAAACGCAAACAGCAGGCCGAGCAGCACCGGTAGGTGGCTGGCGATGCGCGCCGCGGTGACCTGTCCGGTGCAGGCGTCGACGGTCACGTAGCCGAGCAGGGCCACCGCGAACGCGCCGGCGATCGCCGCGACGCCGACCGCCGCCGCGGTCCAGATGCCGGCGGCGATCATCGCCACACCCAAGGCCAGGAACCATGCGGTGGACTCGTGCAGCAGGTGTGCCCCGGTCGCGGCCCCATGCCCGTGGGTGGACACCAACCCGAAGTCGAGGCCGGCGATTTGGGCCAACGCCACCGCGACCTGCACCATCCCCACGACGATCAGCCCGCAGCGCCGGTAGTCCGACACCAGATCCCGCAGCCAGCGGCGATACGGCGGCGTCGGCGCGACGCCGGCGCTGGCCATGATCTGTTTGACCAGGTCCGGTGCGCGACCCACCTCGACCGAGGACAGCCGGCGGGTCTGCACCGCCACCCCGATCAGCCAGGATCGGCAGTCGTGACACGACCCCAGATGGGCGTCGACCCGTTGGGCCGGCACGTGCGCAGCCTCACCATCCAACCTCGCCGACAGCGCTTCCCGCGCAACCTCACACCGCATCGCTGTATCGTCGCGCATTCCTGAGCCCCGCACAAAGGTGGCCCCGCGGCGATCGCAAGCGCGGCGGAGCCGGGCGCTGCGGGTCGCCGCGCGAAAACCCCGCCGGAACTAATTCGCGGCGCGCGCCGACCACTTGTAGGTACGCACGATCAACCGGAACTGATCCCGAAAGAGGTATTTGTGTCCCTGCGAGTTGTTCCCGAGGGCCTGACCGCGGCCAGCGCTGCCGTGGCAGCGTTGACAGCGCGGCTTGCTGCCGCGGAGGCCGGTGCGGCGCCGCTGATTTCGGCAGTGGTGCCGCCCGCCGTCGATCCGGTGTCGCTGCAGACGGCGGTGGGGTTCAGCGCATCCGGTAACGAGCATGGCGTCGCGGCTGCGCAGGGCGTCGAGGAGCTGGGCCGCTCCGGCGCCGGCGTCGGCCAGGCCGCCGGCAGCTACGCCACCGGTGACGCGGCAGCCGCGTCGTCGTACCCGGTTGCCGGCGGCTTATGACGGCGCCAATCTGGATGGCCTTTCCGCCGGAGGTGCACTCGACGCTGCTGAGCACCGGCCCGGGACCGGCCTCACTGTTGGCGGCCGCCGGGGCGTGGTCCTCGTTGAGCGCCGAATACGCCTCGGCCGCAGACGAACTCACCGCGACGCTGGCCGGCGCGCAGGCGGTGTGGGAGGGCCCGACTGCGGAAGAGTATGTGGCGGCGCACGGCCCGTACCTGAGCTGGCTGCTCGATACCGCCGAGAAAAGCGCGGTGGCGGCGACTCTGCACCAGACCGCCGCCGGCGCCTATACCGCCGCGCTGGCCGCCATGCCCACGCTGGCGGAGCTGGCGGCCAACCACGCTGTCCACGCGACGTTGGTCGCGACCAACTTCTTCGGTATCAACACCATCCCGATCGCGCTGAACGAGGCCGACTATGTGCGGATGTGGGTTCAGGCGGCCACCACGATGAGCACCTATCAGGCCGTCGCGGGATCGGCTCTGGCGGCCGTCCCCCCGACCGCGCCGTCGCCGCAGATCGTCGCGCCGGGCGGCGAAACCCGCACTGCCGCAACGCAATCGGCCGCTACCCAGCAGCAGGTCGCCACGGCGGCGACCAGTGGTTCGTCGTGGCAGGACCAGTTGGCGAGCGGCATCTCTGACATCACCCAGAACATCCTGTGGCCGCTTGGCAAGCTGATCTACCCCGACGGATGGCCAATTCCCGCAGTTCCTTTCGCCAACGGCGTCGCCTCGTTGCTGACGCAAATCTTCCCCGGAATGTCGCCGGCGCTGGCCACCGCCCTCGGTTGGTTCGTCTTTCATTCCTTGATGCTTGTCTGGCCCCTGGTGCAGGCGGCCCCGGCATTGCTGATGGCCGCTGTTCCTGCGCTGGCCGGCGCCGCGGTCGCCGGCCTGGCGGGAGTGGCGGGCCTGGCCGGCGTGGCCGGAGTCGCCGATGTCGTGGTCTCTCCGGCGGCGGACCTGCCGGCGGCCGCGGCCACTCCGGCCCCTGTCGGCTCAGCGCCGGCGATGTCAACGGTGACGGGCGTCGAATCAAGCGTGAGCAATACCCCGACGACGTCGAGCGCTGCGACGCCGAGCTCGGCCATGCCGAGCGGCGCGGGACCGGCAGGGGGTGGCCCGGAAGTCGGCTTCGGCCCGACCACCGGAATGAGCGAAGGCTTTTACGCGGTGAGCGCGGCGGGATTGTCGGCGCAAACGAGCGCCAGCAGTCGCGCACGCAGCCGGACCAAGGAGTCGTCGTCGGAGGACGTCGACGCGGCGGCGCCCGCCGCTGCGTCGGCTCGCGAGCAGGCGCGGGCCCGGCGGCGCCGGGCTGCGGAGATGGATCGGGGCCACCGCTACGAGTACATGGATTACGAGCCGGTTGCCACCTCCGGGCAGGGTGCCGGGTCGTTGGGTTTTGCCGGGACGGTGGGTCGTGAGGGCGTCGAGCGGGCGGCGGGGTTGGCGACGCTGGATGGTGATGAG
>NZ_LQOM01000035.1 GCF_002101595.1 Mycobacterium celatum | reverse complement strand
ATGTTCTGCGAGGACGCCCACATCTTGCGGGCTTCGTCTTCGACGGTTTGGGCGTGCACGTCAAAACGGCCCGCCATATCCCGCATGGCGTGCGGATCGGTCATAAACCGGGCAGTCATGGAATCCTCCTTGTGCTCGTGATCGTTGGATTTGTGTTGTCGCGGTGCAGCTAACGGCTGCCTCCTTCCTGTCAGCCCGCCGCCGGAGAACGCGGTACCACGCTGTTGGTGCGCAGCTTCGCGGCAACGTTGCTGACGCCCCGCCCGGCCAACGCGCCGAGTAGGGCTTCGCCGAACATGCCGGGTGACATAGTCGTCGAAACCGCTGGCGCGGCTGCGGTATTGGCGGCCGGCAATACGGTCGCCGAGCTAGTGGGCAGCGTGGCAGTCGCCGCCCAGGTCTGCGGCACTGAGAGGGTGCCGACCAAACTGGCGCGACCCATCCCGGCCGAAACTACCGGCCCGCCGACACCCGCGGAACCGGACGGAGCCAGTGGCCCAGTCGATCCCGCCAAGAACGGTCCGATTCCTTGGGCTTCGTCGCGCATTGCGTTGATGGCAATGGCGCGGTTCGTTGTTGCGATAGACGCTCCCGAGAACGACGAACTCGAGATCGATGCTGTCGCGCTCGTGATGGACGGGATCTGTAGCAGCAGGTCTGTTGGCGTCGGCAGGGCGGGTGGCGCAGGGGCCTGCGCCGGCGCGGCGAGATGCTGCATCGCCATGGGTAGTTGTGCAAGCAACTGCGGCGTGGCGGTCTGCGTCGGACTGGCCGCTGATTGTGCAGCGGCAGCAGTCTGTGCGACCACTCCGGCCGGGTCGGTGGTGCGCGGTGGGTCGGCGAACGGTGTCAGCTTCGACGCGGTGGACGACGACGCGGCATAGCTGTACATCGCCGCGGCATCCTGGGCCCACATCTGGTCGTAATGCGCTTCGGTAGCTGCGATCGCCGGGCTGTTCTGGCCAAAGAAATTACTGGAGATCAGCGACGTCAGGCGCATGCGGTTGGCCGCGATCAGCGGAGGCGGAACTGTCATCGCGAACGCCGACTGGTAGGCACCCGCAGCGGCCTGGGCTTGTAGAGAGGTCTGCTCAGCCTGAGCAGCGGTGCTGCGCATCCATGCTACGTAGGGAGCGATCGCATTCGCCATCATCATCGAGGACGGGCCCTGCCATCCGGATGCGGTCAGCCCGGCGATCACTGACTCGTAGGCGCCGGCGGAAGCGTTCAGTTCATGGCCGAGCTGGCCCCACGCCGCGGCGGCGGCCAGCATAGAGCCTGAGCCAGGACCGGAATATATTCTGGCCGAGTTGATTTCCGGGGGAAGCGCTCCGAAGTCCATGTCTGAAATCCTTTCTAGAGTCAAGCTTCTAAGTAGGTGGTCGTTTCTGCTATCCGGCGGCCGGTGAGCGCACAATTACGGGTTTGCTCTTTGCGCGCTGACCGTCAAAGCCATGCGGAGAAAGCATGCCCAGCACCGACTGGCTGAATGCACTCCCCGGAAGAGGCGGCATGCCGGTGGCCGCTGCCGGGGCAGCAGCAGCGCCGGACTCCGGCAATGCCAATGCGACCGTTCGGATCTCCGGTGCTGCCGTAGCCCAGCCGGGCGGTGCCGACAAGGATCCCACCGTGGTGGCTCGGCCCATTCCCGCCGACACTGCGGGCGCCGCCATCCCGCTAAGCCGCACTGGACTGCTCGAGACGAGGCGGCCACCGGCTGCGGCAGACCTTTCCGCGTCCTGAGCTTCTTGGAATGCCAGGCGCGCGTTGAGGATGGAAATGCCGCGTGCCGTGTTTGCGGCGTTTGTGAAGGACAGTGCAGTGTTGATCACGTTGGGGATGCGCTCCACCGTGCCCACAAGGAACAGCGGGGAAATAACCGCGGGCGGGGCGGGCGCTTGCAGCGGGGCGGCCATCGTGGACAGCAACTGTGGCACCGTCGTCGACTGGGTCGCGGCGGCATTACCCAGCGCATGAGCGACCGCTCCCGATTGGGCGGCCAGCCCGGCCGGATCGGTGGTGGGCTGCGGCGGCGTGAATGGAGTCAATTGACTTGCGGCAGCTGAGGATCCGGCATATCCGTACATGGCGGCCGCGTCTTGAAGCCACATCTCGGCGTAGTGCGCCTCGGTGGCCGCGATCGCCGGCGCGTTCTGCCCGAAGAAATTCGTCGCCACCAAAGTCATCAACAGACTGCGGTTAGCGGCGATCACCGGTGGCGGGACTGTCATTGCGAACGCAAGCTCATAGGCCGCAGCCGCCGCCATGGCTTGGGCGCCGGTCTGCTCGGCCTGCGCAGCGGTGCTGTGCAACCACGCCACATACGGTGCGGCGGCTGCGGCCATCGACAATGACGCCGGTCCAGACCACCCCGCGCCGGTCAGCTCGGAGACAACCGATCCGTATGCCGCCGCGCTGGCCGACAGCTGGGCAGCAAGTACGTTCCAGGCCGCCGCGGCCGCCATCATCGGACCAGGCCCGGGACCGGAATACATTCTGGCTGAGTTGATCTCAGGTGGTAAGACTCCGAAATCCAGCATAGACCCTCCGTCTCAGCCGGTCGCGATGGCGTTGGCCGCCTCGGTGGCCGCGTAAGAGCTGGCGCTGGTACCGAGAGCGCTGACGAACATCTCGTGGATGGCTGCGGCTTGGGCGCTGACCGCTTGATACAACTGGCCTTGTGCGGCGAACTGCGCCGCAGTCAACGCCGATACCTCGTCGGCGGCTGCGGGTATCACTCCGGTGGTGGGAGCGGCCGCGGCCCCGTTTTCGGCGCTCATCGCTGAGCCGATACCCGCCAAGCTGCCTGCTGCTGCCGTCAGTGCTTCCGGCTGTGCTGTGACGAATGACATGGATTTCCCTTTCTTTGCAGCGTGAGATGAAACTGTGGACAACGCCGTAATCAGGCGAGAATGCCGTAGCGGCAGCGCTTTCGGCGAGTTTTGCAGTGCTTCGGCGTGCGTCGGTTAATCGACAGCCGGAATACGTTGCGCCCCTGGTCTGCGCGCGCGTAGGCATCGGAAATTGCGTGAGGGAGCGAGAATACGAAGCGATTCGGGTTCGCCACCATCCGGCACCTGCCTTTACCCTGACTCAGTCACGGGTAGAAGCCATCAGCCGGTTCGGCGGTTAAGGCGAGCTTCATCGCCTGAGGCCGACGTTACACTTCAGCCGTCGCGGCTGGCAATCGGTTGTCGGGATCGATTCGTAGCGAATAACTGGAGAACGGCGGTGGCGCTCGCCGCAACCGCGATGTCGCCGACAGTCCCTAGAGATCTACTGGGAATTAATAATGTGCATGTCTAATAGAGCACAGCAGGAGCCGGGGTGAGTTCGCCGCTGCGACCCATTTCGCCCCGGACTGTACTGGCCGATCACGATCGGCGGCTGCAAATTGCAGATGTCGGTCGCATCGTTGCTGGCTCTCGCTGGCAATTGGCAGATCGCGATCCGCAATCTGCCTGGTTCGCCGGCAGCACTGCCCTCGGTGCGCTGTTTGGTGTGTCCCTCGGGGGCGTCGTAGTCTCGGCGGTCGCCCAACTCGCCGCATTCCCGCTGATCCTGCTCGTCCGCCGACGCTCCGCCGTGGCGCCGGCCCACCGACGATAGGGCCAATCGTCGCATTGCCGCGACGCGTCGCCGATCAACCGGCGCTGAAAGCGCACCGGCTCAATGGATCCTGGCCTGCCGCGCAGCTTGCGGCTGGATTCTATATCTGTCAATATCGATGTATGTCGAATCAAGCTTTCTCTGCGGCTGGACCATGCTGCGAGGTTGCGCCGCTGGTGCGTGAACCGTTGGGTTCACACGATGCGGCCGAAATGGCGGCACGGTTTAAGGCTCTGGCAGATCCAGTGCGATTGCGGTTGCTGAGTTCGGTGGCCAGTCATGCCGGCGGCGAGGCCTGCGTTTGTGACATCTCCGCGGGGGTCGACGTGTCTCAACCGACGATTTCGCATCATCTGAAGGTGCTGCGCGTCGCGGGACTGCTGACCTGTCAGCGCCGCGGCTCGTGGGTGTACTACGCCGTGGTACCCGAGGCGCTCACCGCATTGTCGACGCTACTCAGCGTCAACGCCGATCCCGCGCCCGTGGGGGCGCCGGCATGACCGACACCGTCGCGGTTGACACCGTGCCAGCGGTGGTGGGCAAGCTTCCCACCCTCGATCGTTTCTTACCGGTGTGGATCGGCCTGGCCATGGCGGCCGGTCTGGTACTCGGTCGTTGGATTCCTGGACTCAACACCGCTCTGGAAAGCGTTCAGATCGACGGTATTTCACTGCCGATCGCCCTGGGATTGCTGATCATGATGTATCCGGTGCTGGCCAAGGTCCGCTATGACCGTCTGGACACAGTCACCGGCGATCGCAAGCTGCTGATCAGTTCCCTGCTGTTGAACTGGCTGGCCGGCCCCGCGTTGATGTTCGCCCTAGCGTGGCTGCTGCTGCCGGATCTGGCCGAGTATCGCACCGGATTGATCATCGTCGGTTTGGCCCGCTGCATCGCGATGGTCATCATCTGGAATGACCTGGCCTGCGGTGACCGCGAGGCCGCCGCGGTGCTGGTCGCGCTGAACTCGATCTTCCAGGTTGCGATGTTCGCGGTGCTGGGGTGGTTCTACTTGTCGGTGCTGCCGGGCTGGCTCGGCCTGGACCAGACAACGATCTCCACCTCGCCGTGGCAGATCGCCAAGTCGGTGCTGATCTTCCTCGGCATTCCGCTGCTTGCCGGGTATCTGTCGCGGCGACTCGGGGAGAAGACCAAGGGTCGCAACTGGTATGAGTCCCAGTTCTTGCCGCGGGTGGGGCCGTGGGCGTTGTATGGCCTGCTGTTCACCATCGTGATTCTCTTTGCGCTGCAAGGGGATCAGATCACCAACCGGCCACTGGATGTCGCGCGCATCGCGCTGCCGCTATTGGCCTACTTCGCGATCATGTGGAGCGGCGGCTACCTGATCGGCGCCGCCCTGCGGCTTGGCTATGCGCGCACCACGACCCTGGCATTCACCGCCGCCGGCAACAACTTCGAACTGGCGATCGCGGTAGCCATCGCCACGTTCGGGGCCACCTCGGGGCAAGCCCTGGCCGGAGTCGTCGGACCCCTGATCGAAGTGCCGGTGCTGGTTGCGCTGGTCTACGTCTCGCTGGCGCTGCGCACCAGGCTGTTCCATTCTGAGCCGGCGAGTACGCGCTGATGGCCGACAAGCCGCGTGTTCTGTTCGTTTGCGTCCATAACGCGGGACGGTCCCAAATGGCGGCCGCGCTGCTAACTCACCTTTCCGATGGCCGCATCGAGGTCCGCTCCGCCGGCACCGAACCCGCCGACCAGATCAACCCGGTCGCTGTGACCGCGATGGCCGAACTGGGCATCGACATCACCACCGCGTCGCTGAAAGTGCTCACCGGCGAACAGGTGCGGGCCAGCGACGTCGTGATCACCATGGGCTGCGGTGACGCCTGCCCCTACTTCCCCGGAGTCACCTACCGCGACTGGAAACTGCCCGACCCTGCCGGCCAATCCCTCGAAACTGTCCGCGGTATCCGCGATGAGATCGCCGGCCGCGTCCACGCCCTGATCACTGAACTGCTGCCTGCCGGCAACACCCCATAACGCTCCGCAAGGCGTCAGGTATTGAGCTCGCGTCGACGCCCACGGCCAGTCAGCATGCCGGCCAGCGCATCGAGGACAGCCGGCACCAGACGGTAGTACGCCCATTTGCCACGCTGCTCGCGCTCGATCAGTCCGGCGTCCACGAGGACCTTCAGATGGTGCGACACCGTGGGCTGGGAGAGGCCAACGGGGCCGGTCAGATCGCACACACATGCCTCGGCGCCGTCACACGCGGCGATCAACGACACCAGTCGAAGCCGCGTCGGCTCGCCCAGTGCTTTGAGCACTGCTGCCAGCCGTTCTGCGACCGCGCCATCGAGAACGGCCCCGGTGATCGGTCGGCAGCAGGTCGATAAGTCGGCGACCAGCAATGAACCAGCGGACGGTGGAGCAGCGGCGCGCGGCATGCCTCGATTCTTCCATACGTATTGACAAACATCGATGGGTGGGCCACGCTTCCGTCACATAGATAACTATCGATGTGAGGGGTACCGAATGACAAACAGAGACACCGAGCTGCGCGAGCAGGTTCGTTCCCGCTACGCCGAAGCCGCCACCGCAGTGACCGGCGGTGGCACCAACCGCGACCTGCTGGCGGCCGAGAGCTGCTGTGGATCGGGCGAGCCGACGAACCTGGACGAGGCCTTTGGTGCCTCGCTTTACGGCGGCGACGAGCAAGCCGAGTTGCCTCCCGAGGCCGTCGCGGCCAGCTTCGGCTGCGGCAATCCCACCGCGGTCGCCGAGCTGCGCGAGGGCGAACGTGTGTTGGACCTGGGCTCCGGCGGCGGCATCGACGTGCTGCTGTCCGCGCGCCGGGTCGGCCCGAGCGGGTTCGCCTACGGCGTGGACATGACCGACGAGATGCTCGCCCTCGCCGAAGCGAACAAGGTCAAAGCGGGCGCCGCCAACGTCGAATTCCGCAAGGGCACAATCGAGGACATCCCATTGCCCGATGGCGCCGTGGACGTCGTCATCTCCAACTGCGTGATCAACCTGTCGGTCGACAAACCCGCCGTGCTTGCCGAGATGTTCCGCGTTCTGGTTCCCGGTGGCCGGATCGGGATTTCCGACGTCGTCGCCGAAGGCCACCTCGATTCGGCAGAGCGCGCTGAACGCGGCTCCTACGTGGGCTGCATCGCCGGGGCGCTGTCCAGGCAGGAGTACCTCGACGGGCTGACCGCAGCCGGATTCACAGACGCCACAGTCACATTCACACACCGAGTGGCCCACGGGATGCACGCCGCAATCATCCGCGCCGCCAAGCCGGGCGCGAGCCCTGTGGACTGATGCGCAACTGGGGATAACCGGCCGCTGAGGCGCCGCGTTCGCCCCGTTGTGTCGGCGCGATCGCGCAGGGTGGCGGCATGACGATGTTGACGCGGGCCGAACTCGGAGCGCTCGGTGAGCGGCTGGCCGTCGACCACCTGACCGGGCGCGGATTGCAGGTCATGGCCCGCAACTGGCGCTGCCGGTACGGCGAGCTCGACGTCATCGCCGTCGAGAAATGCGCGGAATTGCATTGGATGCAACATTTCGGACTGTCGCGGGATCAGCGTAGTGCCAGGTGGTGGAGACCCGCCGCGGATTCCGGGATCGGAGCGTTGGAGCCGTGATCAGCCATGTCACTTCCAACGCATCGTCATTGCATCTGATACAACAGAGCGGTGACGTTATCGGCGCCTGGTTCGGCGCATCTGGTGTTGGCGCAGAATGTGGTTCACCTCGATCCTGCTGCGGCGGTGTTCGAGGCGATGTTGGAGGGCTGGCGCCGCCAGCAGTCAGCGCGTTTCCTGCGAGCGGGCACGATCGGCGCCAGGCTGCGGTTGATTCGCCGGCTGGAAGCGTTCAGCGGGCTGTATCCGTGGCAATGGGCGCCGGCCGACGGCGAGGCGTTCATCGATCACTTGCGGTCGACGACTGTGGAGGCGGTGTCGACGGCGAGGTCTTACGAGATCGATATCAGCCTGTTTATGGAGTACTTACTGGATCCCCGCTACGAGTGGGCCGGCGTGTGTGCCGATCAGTTCGGCGATGTCCCGCAGGCGATCTTTCATGAAGGCAATTCGATTCAGCACAAGCTGGACTACGAGGGTGATCCCCGGCGTCGCCCGCTTAGCTATGACGAGATCCAAGCGCTCTTTGACGCGGCCGATGCCCGCTCAGGCACGATTCGGGACCGCGGTGTGAAGGGCGCGTTGGGAGCCGCACGGGATGCCGCGGTTTTGAAAACTATCTACGCCTTTGGCCTTCGGCGAACCGAGGCATCTCGGCTGGATTTGGTCGATCTGCGCCGTAACAGCCAAGCACCACAGTTCGGTGGCTTCGGGGCGGTGATGGTCCGCTACGGCAAGGCCCCGAAGGGGGCACCGCCTAAGCGGCGCACTGTGCTGCTCGTCCCCGAGATGGACTGGGTGGTCGAGACATTGGATCAGTGGATCACCGAGATCCGTCCACGGTTTTCACCGCCGGATCGTCATCCGGCGCTGTGGGTGACCGAGCGCGGGGGCCGGTTATCTCCGCGATCGATCAACGAAGCGTTTGTGGACGCTCGTGACGACGCGGGACTGGACCGTTCACTGAATCTGCATTGCCTTCGCCACTCTGCAGTAACTCACTGGACCGAATTCGGTTATCCCGCAAGGTTTGTCCAGGAACAGGTAGGTCATGCGCACGCGTCGACGACGTCGATCTACACCCATGTCTCTAATGAATACCGCAACAAACTGCTGAAGGCCTCGCTGATGGGCCGCCTCGGCGAGCACTGGGATGGAGCACCGACATGATCAAGAAGATGGGTTATCGCTGGCGGCTGCGTGACTTGATGGCCGATCAGCAGATGTTCAAGACCACTGATCTGATTCCGCACCTGGTGGAGCGCGGGATCACGCTCTCACGCGAGCAGGTTTTTCGATTGGTGACTCAGCCTCCTCAGCGCTTGAGCATGGACACGTTGGTGGCGTTGTGCGACATCCTCGGATGCACACCCAATGACCTCATCGTCCTCGAGGTCGTCAACAAGCCCGTCCGCAAGACCGCCGGCGCAGGGGGGACAGTGGGTGCGCCGGCGGTCACCCCCAGAAAAACAGTCGTACGACGGCCTGGCAAGTCATGACACGGCCACGCTCGACGGCGCCGATCGCGCAGGTGCGCGAGGCGCTGGTGTCCTCGGTGATCACCGCGATCGGACCGGCGATCACCCGTGAACGAGCCCAACAGCTGCTAGCGGAAGCTAAGGCGTGGTCCACGGCCAACGCCCGGCACCTCCACGAATATCTCGGCGAGAATCCGGGCGCCTTCACCGCGCCCACTCATCAGTGCCCGGCAGCCTTTCCCCGCCTGCTGGTGTTGCTTGCCGCGGCCGGGTACGCGGATGCGGTCAGGCTACTGGGATGCGCGAAATGCGGTCGCACCGATCTGGCGCTGCGGCGAAACAGCCCCGAGGGGCGCTGCTGTCCCTGGTGTGTGATCCGCACCGAACTGCGGCCCTGCGCACGCTGCGGCGAACACGGATACATCATCGCTCGTCGTGCAGACGGCCCGGTTTGTCGTCGCTGCTACAACAAAGACCCCCAGTTCCTTCAGGTATGCGCCGACTGCGGACGGAAACGCCCGCCCAATGTTCGCCGCGACGACGGCACTGTGCTCTGCCAAGGATGCAGCCTGGCGCCCCCACAATCGTGTTGCCGCTGCGGCAATGTGCGCCGGGTCCACGCCCAGAGCGCAGACGGCCCGATCTGTCGGAGCTGCTACCGATCACCAGCACGGAAATGTGGTGTATGCGGGCAGATCGCGCCAATCCAGGCTCGCGCCACCGACACGCACCCCGATACCTGCATGCGCTGCTACCGCAACATCGGCGAGTGTGTGGTCTGCCGGCGAACCCGCGCCGGCGGTAAATATCGCGGAGGGCCGTTTCACTGCGTTACCTGCTGGCCGCACCACCCACGGCACTGCCACAGCTGCGAAAAACCAGGGATTGCTTGCGCCACATGGCCATTAGGGACCGTATGCCGGGACTGCTATCACCGTCGACGCCTGCACCCGCAACCGTGCGCTAACTGTCAGCGCACCGCGGTGATGGTTGGCCGCAACCCGGATGGCCAGGACATCTGCGCCGCGTGCTCTGGGGTGGACCTCGACTTTTCCTGCAGGACATGCGGGATCGAGGGCCTGAACTACGCCGACGGGAAGTGCACGCGCTGCGTAATGACCGGCCGCGTCAATGACCTCCTCAGCTGCGACGACGGTACGGTGGTGCCGCAGCTGCAGCCGTTGGCCGATGCTCTTTCGGCGGCCAATCCCGAATCGGTGCAGACCTGGCTGCAAGCAAGTTCGTCTGCCCGACTGCTCGCGCAGCTCGTCGCTGAGCGCCGCGCGATCTCCCATGAGCTCCTCGATGAACTCGACCAGGACAACGCCACCCGCTATATCCGCCAATTGTTGGTCACCACTGGGATCCTCACATCGCGCCAAGAAGAATTCGCGCAACTGCAGATCTGGGCGAGCCGCAAAATCCAAGACCTTCCAGCACATCAATCTCGTGTCGTCCGACCGTTCGCCGAATGGCGCATCATCCGTGACGCACGAAAACGCGCCGCGCGACGCCGCTACACCATCGGCTCAGCAGCCAACGACCGCCAAAAGATCAGCACCACCATCACATTTTTGACCTGGCTTGATGACCAGGAAGTCCCGCTGGGCTCCGTCACCCAACTTCACCTGGACCGCTGGTTGGACGCCCATCCCACCAAACACAAATACCTGGCCGCATTCATCGGCTGGCTGGAAAAGCAGCGCCTGACACAAGCAGAGCTCGTCGTTCCCCAACGCCGATCCCAGCGCCCGTCGCGCCTGCTCTCCGACGACGAACTCGAGCAGCAACTCAAGCGATGCCTCACCGATGACACGCTGCCACTCGATGTTCGTGTGGTCGGAGCCTTGGTCAGGCTCTACGCCCCACCCCTGGTGCGCATCGCCGAACTGACCACCGACCGATACCACACTGACGATGACGGCTCGTATCTCACGATCGGGCGCCACCCGGTCCTGCTACCACCAACCCTGGCCCGTCTTATTGAACAGCTCATCGCACGAGGGCCGGTAAACACGCTGCTGCACAACGTATCTGGAGACAATCCCGCCTACCTACTGGCAGGCCGGCCGCCGAGCAGACCGGTAAATCCACGCTCCCTGCAGCAACGGCTGACCAACCACGGACTGCCGGTCATCCACGCACGCAACACCGCCATGATCACCAACGCCGCCACACTTCCACCACCAGTGGTGGCAGAACTCTTCGGCATACACCCGACAACGGCCTACCAGTGGGCGCAGTACGCCCAAAGCAGCTGGGCCGCCTACCTCGAGGCATACCAATCCACAGCCCAACCCGGAGCAAGCTGATGAACAGGAGAACGACATTGCCTCATGGCACCTTTCATGCCGTATCGGTCAAGACTGGTCACGACGCAGTTGCGGCACTCCAATCGGCGCTGGCCACAGTAACTCGACTACTTGATCGACAGATTCACGACGCCGAAACGAATCTGAACACCTTTCGGATTTCAGCAATCAGCCACGCACACACCATTAGCAGCGTCGAGAGCGGGATCCGCGCCGAAGTCACCGCAATCGCTAGCTATGAATACGACTTCCCGACATAACACGCGATGAGTGACTCAGATGTTGACGCGACGAATAGCGCACACTTCGAATACGTGCCTTCCACCAGTGCCCTCTACGCGCACTGTGGTTTTCGTCGAGGTCAAGACGCGCACCGGGGACGGCTTCGGCGGGCTGGCCTACGCGGTCAACGAGCAGAAGGTGCGACGCCTGCGTCGGCTGGCCGGCCTGTGGCTGGCCGGCCAGGACCAACGGTGGGCGGCCATCCGGATCGATGTGGTCGGCGTGCGGATCGGCCGACGCCGCACCCCGGAAATCACTCATCTGCAGGGAGTCGGCTGATGGCGCTGGGACGCGCATTCTCGGTGGCGGTGCGTGGGTTGGACGGCGAGATTGTGGAGATCGAAGCCGACATCACCTCGGGCCTGCCAGGTGTGCACCTGGTCGGGCTGCCCGACGCCGCGCTGCAGGAGTCCCGCGACCGGGTGCGGGCGGCGGTCACCAACTGCGGCAACCAGTGGCCGCAGGCCCGGCTCACGCTGGCGCTCTCACCGGCCACGCTGCCGAAAATGGGCTCCGTTTACGACATCGCCTTGGCCGCGGCGGTGCTCTCCGCGCAGCGTAGGACACCGTGGCGGCGGCTGGAATCGGTGGTGCTGCTGGGTGAATTGGCACTGGACGGCCGGGTCCGGCCGGTGCGCGGCGTGCTGCCGGCCGTACTGGCGGCCAAGAACGACGGCTGGCAGACCGTGGTGGTGCCGCTCGAGAACCTGGCCGAAGCCAGCCTGGTCGACGACGTCGAGGTCTTGGGCTTACAGACGCTGGGCCAGCTGAAGGCCTGGCTCAGTGGCTCGGCGCAGCTGACCGGTCGCATCAGCGGGGCGGTCACCGCACCGGAGCCGACGGCGGATCTGGCCGACGTCGTCGGACAGGCGCAGGCGCGGTTCGCCGTCGAAGTCGCTGCCGCCGGCGCGCACCACCTCATGCTGACCGGGCCACCCGGAGTGGGCAAAACGATGCTGGCCCAACGTCTTCCGGGCCTGCTTCCGCCGCTGTCGGACAGCGAGTCGCTGGAGGTCACCGCGATCCACTCGGTCGCCGGCCTGCTCTCGGACGCCACGCCGCTGATCACCAGGCCGCCGTTCGTCGCGCCGCATCACAGCTCCAGCGTCGCCGCACTGGTCGGCGGCGGGTCGGGACTGGCCCGGCCCGGCGCCGTCAGCCGGGCGCATCGCGGCGTGCTGTTCCTCGATGAGTGCGCCGAAATCGGCGTCAGCGCGCTGGAGGCACTGCGAACACCGCTGGAGGACGGGCAGATTCGCCTTGCCCGCCGCGACGGTGTGGCGTGCTACCCGGCCCGATTCCAACTGGTGCTGGCCGCTAACCCGTGTCCGTGCGCGCCGACCGACCCCCGCGACTGCATCTGCGCAGCCGCGGTCAAACGCCGCTATCTGGGACGACTGTCCGGTCCGCTGCTGGACCGCGTCGACGTGCGCGTCGAAATGCATTCGGTGCGTAGGGAAGCCTTCGTGACCACCGAGACCGAGTCGACGGCCCAGGTGCGCGCAAGGGTGGCCGCAGCTCGCGCGGCCGCCGCCGAACGCTGGCGCGCACACGGTTTTCACACCAACGCCGAAGTCAGCGGGCCGCTGCTGCGGCGAAAATTCCGGCTCGGCAACGCCGTCATGGAGCCGCTTCGCGCCGCGCTGGACCGCGGACTGCTCAGCATCCGCGGCATGGACCGAACATTAAGAGTCGCTTGGACATTGGCCGACTTGGCGGGCCGTACCTCGCCGGGGCTTGACGAGGTTGCCGCCGCGTTGAGCTTCCGGCAAGCGGGAGCGTCGCGATGAGCGATCCGACGCTGCGGGCATGGGCCTACCTGTCGCGGGTGGCCGAACCGCCGTGCCCGGAACTGGCCGCGTTGGTGGACCTCGTCGGTCCGGTGGAGGCTGCCGAACGGGTCCGGCGCGGGCAGGTCGACGACACGTTGGCCCGGGACACCGAAGCGAGGCGCGGAATCGACCAGGCTGCAGAGGATCTCGAGTTGCTCTTCCGTCGCGGCGGGCGACTGATCACGCCGGAGGACGACGAGTGGCCGCTGCTGGCATTCACCGCCTTCGCCAGCCCGGCGATGGCTACCAAACCGCGGGGCGGCCCGCCGATGGCGTTGTGGGTGCTGGGCGCGGAGCGGCTCGACGAGATCACGCAGCGCGCCGCCGTCCTCGTCGGAACCCGGGCGTGCACCACATACGGCGAGTTCGTCACGGCGGACCTGGCGACCGGGCTGGCCGAGCGTGACGTCACGGTGGTCTCCGGCGGGGCCTACGGGATCGACGGCGCGGCCCACCGGGCCGCGCTCGCCGCGGACGGCATCACCATCGCAGTTCTCGCCGGTGGCATCGACATTCCCTATCCCGCAGGGCATTCCGCGCTGTTGCACCGCATCGCCGGGCAGGGGCTGCTGGTCACCGAATACCCGCCGGGCGTGCGACCGGCGCGGTACCGGTTTTTGACCCGCAATCGTCTGGTGGCCGCATTCGCCGGCGCGGCCGTGGTGGTGGAGGCCGGGCTGCGCAGCGGCGCGGCCAACACCGCGGCCTGGGCCCGGGCGCTGGGCCGGGTGGTGGGCGCGGTGCCCGGGCCGGTGACGTCGTCGGCGTCGGCGGGTTGCCATGTCCTGTTGCGAAACGGCGCGGAGGTCATCACCCGGGCCGCGGACGTCGTCGAACTCGTCGGCCGCATCGGCGAGCTGGCGACCGAGCAGCCCCGGCCGGCCACAGCGCTCGACGGGCTTGGCGATGGCGAGCGGCAGGTGTACGAAGCACTGCCGGGCCGCGGCATCGCGACCGTCGACCAGATCGCCGTCACCGCCGGCCTGCCCCCGCCACGGGTGCTCGGCCCGCTGGCAATGCTGGAGATGGCGGGGCTGGCGGAGCGGCATGACGGCGGCTGGCGCATTGTCCGGCGACGAAAGGAGGTGTCCGTATAGTCTCTCGTGTGGCCGGTCGACCAGTACACACCTTCGAAGTCGTGCGCACCGAAGAACTCACGCCGCACATGGTCCGAGTCGTGCTCGGCGGCAGTGGCTTCGACACGTTCAGGCCCAGCGAGTTCACCGACTCCTACGTGAAACTAATGTTCGTCGCCGACGACGTCGACGTGGCCGGCTTGCCGCAGCCGCTGACGCTGGACAGCTTCGCCGAACTGCCCGACGAACGACAGCCCGTCATCCGCACGATGACCGTGCGCCGCGTCGACCCGGCCAACCGGCAGATCGCGATCGACATCGTGGTGCACGGCGAGCACGGGGCGGCCGGGCTGTGGGCCGTGGCGGCCGAGCCCGGTCAGCCGGCGTATCTGATGGGGCCCGGCGGGGCCTACGCCCCGGACCCGGCGGCCGACTGGCATCTGTTCGCAGGCGACGAAACCGCGCTGCCGGCGATCAGCGTGGCCCTGGAAGCCTTGCCCGCCAACGCAATCGGTAAGGCGTTCATCGAGGTGGCCGATCCTGAGGACCAGATCGCGTTGACCGCTCCGAAAGGTGTGCAGATCAATTGGATCTACCGTGGCGGGCGTGCCGATCTGGTTCCGGAGGATCGCGCCGGCGACCATGCCCCGTTGATCGAGGCGGTCACGACCACGCAGTGGCTACCCGGGCAGGTGCATGCCTTCGTCCACGGCGAAGCCCAGACCGTGATGCACAACCTTCGGCCCTACATCCGCAAAGAGCGCGAGGTCGACGCCAAATGGGCATCGATCTCCGGGTACTGGCGCCGCGGCCGCACCGAGGAGACATTTCGCCAGTGGAAAAAGGAACTGGCCGAGGCTGAGGCGGGCGACTGAGCGCGGCCTGGCATTCTCAGCGCATGGCATTCGGCGATTACCAGTTCGAGATTTACCTGCAGGGCCTGGCCGGCGTGGTGCCGTCGCTGCCGATCGCGTACGCCGAATTGGAGGCCAAGGCGCGGGCCGCGATGTCGCCGTCGGTCTGGTCGTACGTCGCCGGCGGGGCCGGTGACGAACGCACGCAGCGGGCCAACTGCGAGGCCTTCGAGCGCTGGGGACTGATACCGCGGATGTTCGTCGGCGCTGACAACCGGGACCTGTCCGTCGAGCTGTTCGGGATCACACTGCCCGCGCCGCTGTTCATGGCGCCCATCGGCGTCATCGGCATCTGCGCCCAGGACGGCCACGGCGACCTGGCCACCGCCCGCGCGGCGGCCCGCACCGGTGTACCGATGGTGGTGTCGACGTTGACCGCCGACCCGCTGGAAGACGTCGCCGCCGAATTCGGCGACACGCCAGGGTTTTTCCAGCTGTACACCCCCAAAGACCGCGAGCTGGCGGCCAGCCTGGTGCACCGCGCGGAGGCGGCCGGCTACCAGGGCATCATCGTCACGCTCGACACCTGGGTGCCCGGCTGGCGACCGCGCGACCTGACCACTGCCAACTTCCCGCAGCTGCGCGGACATTGCCTCGCCAACTACACCAGTGACCCGGTGTTCCGGGCCGGCCTGCAACAGGCCCCGGAAGCCGACCCGCGGGCGGTGGTGCTGCGCTGGGCGCAGCTTTTCGGCAATCCCCTCACCTGGGACGACCTGCCCTGGCTGCGCTCGCTGACCAGCCTGCCGCTGATCGTCAAGGGCATCTGCCACCCCGACGACGCTCGTCGCGCCAAAGACGGCGGCGTCGACGGCATCTACTGCTCCAACCACGGCGGACGGCAGGCCAACGGCGGCCTGCCCGCGCTGGACTGCCTGGCGGCGGTCGTCGACGCCGCCGGCGGACTGCCGGTGTTGTTCGACTCCGGGATCCGCACCGGCGCGGACGTCGTCAAGGCCCTGGCGCTGGGTGCGACGGCGGTCGGCATCGGCCGCCCGTATGCCTACGGGCTGGCGCTCGGCGGGGTCGACGGGATCGTGCACGTGCTGCGCACGCTGCTCGCCGAAGCCGACTTGATCATGGCCGTCGACGGCTACCCGACGCTGGGCGATCTGGATCGCGACGCGCTGCGGCGCGTCAGCTGAGCCCGGCCGGCCGCGTCTGCCACCGTGGGGGAGTGGAAGCGATCCTCGCTGAGTTCGACGACTACCTGGCGCTGCAGCGCGGGCGGTCGGCGCACACCCGGCGGGCCTACCTCGGTGACCTGCGGTCGCTGTTCGCGTTCGTCGAAGAGCGTGCCGCGGGATCGGGTCTCGACGCGCTGACCCTGCCGACGCTGCGTTCTTGGCTGGCGATGCAAGCGGGATCTGGTGCGGCCCGCACCACGCTGGCCCGTCGCACCTCGGCGGTCAAGGCGTTCACCGCGTGGGCGACCCGGCGCGGCCTGTTGAGCAACGATCCGGCCACCCGGCTGCAGACGCCGAAGGCGCATCGCACGCTGCCGGCCGTGTTGCGCCAGGATCAGGCCCTGGCCGCCATGGCCGCAGCGAAATCCGGCACGCAGCAAAGTGATCCGCTCGCGCTGCGAGACAGGCTGATTGTCGAGCTGCTCTACGCCACCGGCATCCGGGTCAGCGAGCTGTGCGGGCTGGACATCGACGACGTCGACACCGGCCATCGGCTGGTGCGCGTGCTCGGTAAGGGTGACAAGCAGCGCACCGCGCCGTTCGGCGAGCCGGCGGCCGAGGCATTGGAGGCGTGGTTGTCCGACGGGCGTCCCGCGTTGGCCACCGCGCAGTCCGGTCCGGCGCTGTTGCTGGGCGCGCGTGGCCGGCGGCTTGACGTGCGGCAGGCGCGCACCGTCGTGCACCAGACCGTGGCCGCGGTCGACGGCGCGCCCGACATGGGCCCGCATGGGCTGCGGCACAGCGCTGCCACCCATCTGCTGGAGGGCGGGGCCGATCTGCGGGTCGTCCAGGAGCTGCTCGGCCACTCCAGTCTGGCGACCACCCAGCTCTACACGCACGTGACGGTCGCCCGGTTACGTAAGGTGCACGACCAGGCCCACCCCCGGGCTTGATCGCTCCACCGCCGAATGTTGGCTTGTGTCACGCTTTTCCGCCCGCGGCGTGCCTCAATCCCACACTCGGCGATCAATGGAGCGGCTTGAGCCGGATCGGCGTCGACGTCAGCAGACCCAGCGGGTCGACGTAGTAGGCGCGCGACGCCGGACCCCACATCGCTCCCCAGTGCAGGCACGCCGCGGCCCCGCAACCGGCATGGCCGGCCACCAACTCGCCGATCACCGAACCGGCGTCAACCCGCTGCCCGGCCCGGACCACGGCCCGTACCGGCTCGTAGCTGGTGTGCAGACCGCCCGGATGGGCCAATGACACCACCGGCCTGCCCGCCAGCAGCCCGGCGAACACCACGGTCGCCGGCCCGGCCGCGTACACCTGCTGGCCCGCTACACCGGCCAGGTCGACGCCACGGTGGCCCCGGTTCCAATCCGGCGACGGAGCATCGAACGCCCGCACCACCGCCGGGCGCGGCCGCAACGGCCAGTCCAGCCGCACGTCGTCGGCGACGGCCGGAAAAGCGCACAGCACCGCCGTCGCCAACAGGACCGCAATCGACCGCACCGCACCAGTCCAATGCGGTTGCGACGACCGCGCCAGCCGGGCTGTGGACAAAGCACCTTCTACCAGCGTGTAAACTCGGCCGCGCAGTTCGCGTCAAGCGGGCTGACTTCGCGTGTCTGCCGCCGACCGGATGCCGCGCGGTCCCCTCGGCAACGAAGGGTCCGGCATCCCGCAGACACCAGGGCCCGGCTTCACCCGTCGCCGGGCGACAACCGACACATGAAAGCTAGGCACACCCATGGCCGTAGTGACCATGAAGCAGCTGCTTGACAGCGGCACCCACTTCGGGCATCAGACCCGTCGCTGGAATCCCAAGATGAAGCGGTTCATCTTCACCGACCGCAACGGCATCTACATCATTGACTTGCAGCAGACGCTGACGTTCATCGACAAGGCGTACGAGTTCGTCAAGGAGACCGTCGCCCACGGCGGCACCATCCTGTTCGTCGGCACCAAGAAGCAGGCGCAGGAGTCCATCGCCGCCGAGGCCACCCGCGTCGGCATGCCGTATGTGAACCAGCGCTGGCTGGGCGGCATGCTGACCAACTTCGCCACCGTGCACAAGCGGCTACAGCGCCTCAAGGAACTCGAGGCCATGGAGCAGACCGGTGGCTTCGAGGGCCGCACCAAAAAGGAGATCCTGGGCCTGACCCGGGAGAAGAACAAGCTGGAGCGCAGCCTCGGCGGTATCCGCGACATGAACAAGGTCCCCTCGGCGGTCTGGGTCGTCGACACCAACAAGGAGCACATCGCCGTCGGCGAGGCCCGCAAGCTGGGCATCCCGGTGATCGCGATCCTCGACACCAACTGCGACCCCGACCTGGTCGACTACCCGATCCCGGGCAACGACGACGCGATCCGCTCGGCCGCCCTGCTGACCAAGGTGATCGCCTCGGCGGTGGCGGAGGGCCTGCAGGCCCGCGCCGGGCTGGGCCGCGGCGACGGCAAGCCCGAGGCCGAGGCCGCCGAGCCGCTGGCCGAATGGGAGCAGGAGCTGCTGGCCTCGGCGACCCCCGTGGCCGGCGCCGAGACCACCACTGACACCCCGACCACCACGGAAGGCTGAGATGGCGAACTACACCGCCGCCGACGTCAAGCGGCTGCGTGAGCTCACCGGCGCAGGCATGCTCGACTGCAAAAACGCGCTGGCCGAAACCGACGGCGACTTCGACAAGGCCGTCGAGGCGCTGCGCATCAAGGGCGCCAAGGACGTCTGCAAGCGCGCCGAGCGCGCCACCGCCGAGGGTCTGGTGGCCGCCAAGGACGGCGCGCTGATCGAGCTGAACTCCGAGACGGATTTCGTCGCCAAGAACGCCGAGTTCCAGAAGCTGGCGGATGACATCGTGAGCGCCGCGGCGGCCGCCAAGGCCAACGACGTCGACACGCTCAAAGCAGCCAAGGTCGGCGACAAGACCGTCGAGCAGGCGATCGCCGAGCTGTCGGCCAAGATCGGCGAAAAGCTGGAGCTGCGCCGCGTGGCCTACTTCGACGGCACCGTCGAGACCTACCTGCACAAGCGGGCCGCCGACCTGCCGCCGGCGGTCGGCGTGCTGGTCGAGTACACCGGCTCCGACAAAGACGCAGCGCACGCGGCCGCACTGCAGATCGCCGCGCTCAAGGCCCGTTACTTGAGCCGCGATGACGTGCCCGCCGACGTGGTGGCCAACGAGCGCCGCATCGCCGAGGAGACCGCCAAGAACGAGGGCAAGCCCGAGCAGGCGCTGCCCAAGATCGTCGAGGGCCGACTGGGCGGCTTCTTCAAGGACGTCGTGCTGCTCGAGCAGCCGTCGGTGTCCGACAACAAGAAGACCGTCAAGGCGCTGCTCGACGAGGCCGGCGTCACCGTGACCCGATTCGTCCGTTTCGAGGTGGGCCAAAGCTGATTTCGGCGCGATAATCGTCGCCCAGCGCACATAATCGCGCCGAAATCGCATAGCGTGCGGGCATGCGACACGTGCACGCCTTCGGTGACGACGCCCTCGGGGATCTGGACGCGGTCGGTCTGGCCGACGCCATCACGTCCGGAAAAGTGTCCCGGTCCGAGGTCGTCGAGGCGGCGATCGCCCGCACCGAAGCGGTCAACCCGGCGCTGAACGGCCTGGCCTATCAGGCGTTCGACCGGGCGCGCGCCGAGGCGGCACAGCCACCCAAGCCCGGATTCTTTTCCGGCGTGCCGACATTCGTCAAAGACAACGTCGAGGTCGCCGGTATGCCGACGATGCACGGCACTGACGCGTGGCTGCCCAGACCGGCGCGCGCCGACAGCGACTTCGCCCGGCTGTATCTGTTCAGCGGCCTGGCGCCGCTGGGCAAGACACAGATGTCGGAATTCGGGTTCAGCGCATCGGCCGAGCATCCCCGGCTGGGACCGGTGCGCAACCCGTGGAACACCGACTACACCGCGGGCGCGTCGTCGTCGGGGTCTGGGGCGTTCGTTGCGGCCGGGGTGGTGCCGATTGCGCATGCCAACGACGGCGGTGGCTCGATCCGCATCCCGGCCTCCTGCAACGGGTTGGTGGGGTTGAAGCCGTCGCGGGGCCGGCTGCCGGTGGATGGGGAGTTGCGCCGGCTGCCGGTCGGCATCGTCGCCAACGGCATGCTCAGCCGCTCCGTGCGCGACACCGCGGCCTTCTACCGCGAGGCCGAGCGGGTCCGGCGGCATTCCGCGCTGCCGCCGGTCGGCGACATCCGGCACCCCGCAACGCAGCGGCTGAAGATCGCGGTCATCACCCGCTCGGTGCAACGCGAATGCGGCGCCGAAGTCCGCGACCTCACGCTAAAGTCCGCGGCCCTGCTCGAGGAACTGGGCCACCGGGTCGAGCACGTCGAAAACCCCCCGGTGCCAACCAGTTTCATTGCAGACTTTGTGCTGTACTGGTCGCTGTTGTCACTCCTGCAGGTACGCACCGGCCGGCATTTCTTCGGCGCGAGCTTTGACCGCGCCCGGCTGGACAACCTGACGCTGGGCCTGTATCGACACGCCAGCCGCAACCTGCACCGGATGCCGCTGGTGATCATGCGGCTGCGCGCGATGCGGCGGCGCACCGCGCAGTTCTTCCGGACCTACGATGCGGTGCTCACCCCGACCGTGGCCGACCCGCCGCCGGTGGTCGGTCACCTCGACCCGACCGCCGACTATCAGCAGATCATCGACCGGTTGATCGACTGGGTCGCCTTCACGCCGCTGCAAAATGTCACCGGCGAACCCGCGATATCGCTGCCGCTGGCCCAATCGGCGGACGGTCTGCCGGTGGGCATGATGCTCTCCGCCGACCTCGGGCAGGAGGCGCGACTGCTGGAGTTGAGCTACGAACTCGAAGAGGCGCGACCCTGGCCGCGCATCCAGGACGGCGCGGCCTAGCTTGCGGGCGAAAGTGAAATTAGGTTCACGTTCGATGCCGAAAGTGAAGCTAAGTTCACGCTCGACGCGCTAGTCAGACCCCAGTGCGTCGAGCATCCGTTTGAACTCACGCTGCTCGGCCGCGGACAGTTTGTTCAGGATGCGGGCATCGGCGTCGCGCACCGCGGCCTCGGCGCGTTTCAGCAGCGCCCGGCCGGCACTGGTCAGGGTGGCCGGTAGCGCCCGCCCGGACGGCACCGAAGCCGGCCGAGACACCGCGCCGAGGTCTTCGAGCCGGCGCAACACCGTGTTCATCGCCTGCGGCGTCACGTTGCCATAGCGCGACAGCTCCGCGCTGGACATCCCCGGGAACAGGGAAAGTATTCGCAGGCAAACGAATTCGGGAAGCGACAGCCCCAGCGGCCGCAGCGCGGCGGTCACCTCCGGACGCAGTGCTGCCCCGACTCGGTGCAGCAAATAGCCGAGCGGAGCGTCGTTCGTCTGACCCACATCAACCATCTTGACATATATCAACCAGATTGATATACAGGACGGCATGACTGAAACGCAGAAGTTCGATTTCGATTTCGACCCGGCCTACCGCGGCGAGGCTCCCCAGTTCGGCGAAGGCGTGCGGCCGCCGTGGAGTCTCGGCGAGCCGCAACCGGAGATCGCGGCGCTGATCGATGCGGGCAAGGTCCACGGTGACGTGCTGGACGCGGGCTGTGGTGAGGCGGCGGTGTCGCTGCACCTAGCGGCGTTGGGACACAACACCGTCGGGCTGGACGCATCGCCCACGGCTATCGAGTTGGCCCGCGCGGAGGCCGCCAGGCGGGGGTTGACCAACGCCACGTTCGAGGTCGCCGACATCTCTTCGTTCACCGGCTATGACGGCCGGTTCGGCACGATCATCGACAGCACCCTGTTCCATTCGATGCCGGTCGAGCTTCGCGAGGGATACCAGCAGTCGATCGTCCGCGCCGCGGCGCCGGGCGCGTCGTACTTTGTGCTGGTCTTCGACCGCGCCGGCATGCCGGAGAGCCCGGCCAATCCGGTCACCGAAGACGAGCTACGCGACGTGGTGTCCAAGTATTGGGCGATCGACGAAATCCGGCCCGCACGGATCCACGCCAACTTCCCGGACGGCCCGTCCCCGGAGTTCCCCATGGTGGATCTGCGCGACGAGGGCAACGGACGCAAGTCGGTGCCCGCCTGGCTGCTGTCCGCGCACCTGGGCTGAGCGACGGGCGGTCACAACCGCAGGAGTTGGCCGAACTCTTCGAGGCGGGCCCGCACGTCGAGCGGACCGGCGTAAATCGCCGCCGCGCCGGCATGTTCCAGCGCCTCCCGGGCGATACCGCCGCTGAGTACCGCGGCGGTCGGAACACCGGCGCGGCGGCCCGCCTGGACGTCCCAGACGGTGTCGCCGAGAAAGACGGCCTGGCCCGGCTGGGCGCCGATGCATTTCAGCGCACTGGTGACGATGTCCGGGTGCGGCTTGCTCTTGTCGGCATCGGCCGCCGACGTCACAGCGCTGACCAGGTCTTCGGCGTCGAGCACGTCGCGCAATACGGCCAACTCGTCTTCGCCCGCGGATGTCGCCAGCACCGCCCGCCAGCCGTGCTCGGAGATCGCGCCGAGCAGCTCGCGCGCACCCGGAAGTGTGCGAAGCGTGGATGCGCTCTCGAGGAAGTAGCGGGTGTGGCGCTTTTCGACGTCGGCGCCGTGTAGCTCGGCGAACTCGTCGCCGAGCAGAATTTGAACCAGTTCCGAGCCCGACCGGCCGATCAGCCCGTGGATGCGCCAGCACGGCACCTCCTTGCCGACGTCGAGAAATGCTCGATGCCAGGCCACGACGTGGTGGAAGTTGGAATCGACCAGCGTTCCGTCGACGTCGAAGAGCACAGCCGGTTTGGGTTCGACCATGACCGCGCGATCCTTTCTCCTCGGTGGTTTGCCTGCCCGTGAATACCCCGTCGGGCCGCCGCCAACCCATCGCGGCGATCGCAAGCGCGGCGCAGCCGGGCGCTGCGGGTCGCCGCAACTCAAGCGTGATTGCCGGGCTCCGACATCGGGTAACCGGGTGCCGGAGCCGACCTCGAGGAGTGGGTAGTGGGCGACGTAAAGGAAATCGGCAAGCGCGCGCGTCGGGAGGCCGATGCTTACCGGGGCGACAACCCACGGCCGTTGGGTGGATACCTGGTCGTGCTGTTCGTATACGGCACGGTAGTAGCCGTGACGGCGCTCGTCGCCTCGCTCACCGGGCGCAAGCTGCCCGATCGGTGGCGGACTCAAGACCTTCTCACGGTGACCTGCGGGACCCACAAGCTGTCACGTTCGTTGACCAAGGACGCGGTGACCAGCCCGCTGCGGGCACCGTTGGCCGAGTATGCCGGGACCGGCGGACCCGCCGAGGTGCAGGAGGAAACCCGGCAGGACAGCCAACTGCGCCACAGCCTGGGCGAGCTGCTGACCTGCCCGTTCTGCCTGGACATGTGGGTGGCCACTGCATTTGTCATCGGCCTGATCTTTGCGCCCCGGTTCACCCGTCTGGTGGCGGGCTGTTTCACCGCACTGGCAGGCGCCGACTTCTTGCAGCTCGCGTACGCGATGGCGCAGCAGTCCGCGCAGGGTTGAGAAAACAAGGAGGATTCATGCCCAAGACGACGAAGGGCGGCAAAGCCAAGAAGAGCGAGCTGCCCAGCACACTTCAGCGCTCGAGCGCCAACGCCCAGCGAACGTTCGCCAAAGCGCACGATGCGGCCGCCGAAGAGTACGGCAGCGAGCAGCGGGCCCACCGGGTGGCCTATTCCGCGCTCAAGCGCAGTTTCGAAAAGGTCGGCGACCACTGGGAGCCGAAGAAAAAGAAGGGCCCGTCGGACAAGCGTGCGGAGCGTGGTGGCCTGCGCAACCCGATCCCCTCGGCGGAGGGCGTCGACGCCAACGCCAGCAAGAAGCATCTGCTCGACGTCGCGCGCCGGCTCGACGTTCCGGGACGCTCCACGATGAACAAGGCCGAGTTGGTCGACGCGATCAAGAAGGCCAACCGTCGTGCCCGGGCCCGGTGACCGGTTTGCTGCGCTGACCGAAATCCTGCTGTGGTGGGTGATCACCGCCCTGGTCTAGCTGGCGACGCTGACGTCGTCACCGCCGCCGAAACGGCGGTGGCCGTGGCGTGCGCACTGCCCTGCGCTGTCGCGGCACGGTCTGCCGCGACGGGCTAACCGGGGGGCACTGGCGGTTCCGCGGCGCATGTCGACCACGCCCTGCTCACCCTCGATGAGTGAACGCCTGTACCTCTAGCTGGCAAAACCAGCTAAGTGCTTGAGCATCGGTATTGTGGTGGTACGGTCACTTTCAGTGAACATCCGTGCTCATTAGATTGAGCGCGTGGTGTCAGCGGGTGAGCGACGCCTTGTCCCGCTAGTTGAGACTCGTGGTCTTGATCGGGAGGCAATGACGTGGGAGTAGCTGTTCTTGCCGAAGCGCCGGCGCGTGGTGCCGGGCTGAACCAGGTGATCGGTCTGTCGATCGCCGCGGCAGTGGTAGCCGCATCGATGCTGTGGACCGGGTATGCGCACCGCACGCACCGGATCAGCTGGCTTGCTCGCGCCGCCGACTGGATGGGCCGCAAGTTCGACAACCCGTCGTGGGTGGCGTTGCCGGTTTTGGTGTTCACGACGTCGATCATCTGTGCGCTGTTTGGGTTCATCTGGTGTGTCAGCTGGCACATCGGCAATGGCCGCGATCCCGGTCACCCCCGCAAGCGGCGACCACCCGGGGCCGTGCCGGATAACCAAAACCGCTGCTCAATCTGTTGCTACCGTGGGCTATGGGCGAACACTTCGACGTCGTAATCGTGGGAGCCGGCATTTCGGGGATAAGTGCCGCCTGGCATCTGCAGGAGCGCTGTCCCACCAAGAGCTACGCCATCCTGGAGAAGCGGCCGGACATGGGCGGCACCTGGAACCTATTCAAGTATCCGGGCATCCGTTCCGACTCAGATATGTACACCTTGGGCTTCCGTTTCCGCCCGTGGACCGGCAGCCAGGCCATCGCGGGCGGCCAGTCGATCCTGGAGTACATCAAGGACACCGCGGCCACGTATGGCATTGACAAGCACATCCGGTTCAACCACAAGGTTGTCGGCGCCGACTGGTCGAGCGCGGAGAGCCGCTGGAGCGTGCGCGTCGAGACGCGGGGGCAGGAAACCACGATCAGTTGCTCGTTCCTGTTTTTGTGCAGCGGCTACTACAACTACGAGCAGGGTTACTCGCCAACCTTTCCCGGCGCGGAGGACTTCACCGGCCCGATCATCCACCCGCAGCACTGGCCCGAGGACTTGGACTACACCGGCAAGAACATCATCGTCATCGGGAGCGGCTCTACCTCGGTGACTTTGGTTCCCGCACTTGCTAATTCGGGCGCTAAGCATGTCACGATGCTGCAGCGCTCGCCGGGCTACATCATCTCGCAGCCCGAGCGTGACCCAATCGCCGCCGGGCTCAACCGGTTACTGCCCGACGGCAAGGCCTACACCATCGTCCGGTGGAAGAACGTGGTCCTGCAGGTGGCGCTGTATCAGCTGTGCCGGCGGTTCCCGCAGCGGATGCGGAAGATCTTGATGGGGCTTGTCGAACGCCAGCTACCCGAAGGCTATGAGGTCGAAAAGCACTTCAGCCCCCGCTACGACCCGTGGGACCAACGGCTGTGTGTCGTGCCCAACGGCGACCTGTTCCGCGCCATTCGGCACGGGAAAGTCGAGGTGGTCACCGACACCATCGACCGGTTCACCCGGACCGGCATCAAGCTCAGCTCGGGCCGTGAACTGACCGCTGACATCATTGTCACCGCAACGGGTCTCGACCTGCAGCTCTTCGGTGGCGCCACCGGCACGGTCGACGGGCAGGAGGTGGACCTGACCCAGACGATGGCCTACAAGGGCATGATGCTCTCGGGCCTGCCCAACCTGGCCTACACGGTCGGCTACACGAACATAGGGTGGACGCTCAAGGCCGATCTGGTGTCGGAGTTCGTCTGCCGCATCTTGAATTACATGGACGCCAACGGTTACGACGTCGTCGTGCCCGAGGATCCGGCCCCGGACGTCGAGGAGCGGCCGTTCCTGGAGTTCACCCCGGGCTATGTGCTGCGCAAACTCGACGAGCTGCCCAAGCAGGGCTCACGCAAGCCGTGGCGGCTGAACCAGAACTATCTGCTCGACGTGCAGTTGATCAGGCGCGGCAAGGTCGACGACGAGGGGTTGCGGTTCGCCAAAAAGCCTGTCTCCCTGGCAGCTTAGCTGTCACACGTCGATCGTCGCGCGGCAGCGCCACTCGTTGCCGATGTGCCGGAACTCCAGTCCGGAAAGAGCAACCGCCTTCGGCGACGCGCCGATCGGTGTGACCTCGTCTATCGACGCCACCGACACGGTCAACCGGAAGGTTTGCGCACCGATGTCGACGTCGGCGCGCAGCGGGACAACTCCTTGCGTGTCAACCAGATAGATCAGCTGGTCGAGCGCCGCCACCAGCCGGTCCTCGTCGTCGTCAGCGGCCATTTCCAGGGTTACGGTGTCGACGGGGGTCGCATCGGAGAGGTCGACGAAGCTGGCCGCCAACCCGACAACCGCCTCGGCCAGGCATGCCTCGCGTGTGGGTCCCCACGCCTCGATCGTCACATCGGCCGGATGCGGCACCGTTCGATGCCCGCTGCCGGCCACGGTCAGCCTTTCACCACGCCCAGCGGCACCAGTCGGGCAACCGTGCGGCACAGACCGGCCTGTTCGGCCACGGCAACGACCTCGCAGACGTCCTTGTAGGCCGACGGCGCTTCCTCGACCAGCCCGCGGGCAGACGCGCCCCTGACCTGAATTCCCTGCTGCCGCTCGAGTTGGTCCCGCAGGGCCTTCGGCGACACCGAGCGGGCCGCCTGATGACGACTCAGCCGCCGGCCGGCGCCGTGACATGTCGAATGAAACGCAGCGCCGCCCCGCACCCCGGCCAGCACATACGACGACGTCCCCATCGAGCCGGGAATCAGCACCGGCTGCCCGACGTCAGCCAAATCCGTTGGCAAATCAGGATGTCCGGGGGGCAACGCCCTGGTCGCACCCTTGCGGTGAACACAGAGCTCGAGCGTGTGGCCGACGACCTCATGCCGCTCGATGCGGGCCAGGTTGTGCGAGATGTCGTAGACCAGTTCCAGCTTCGTCCCGGTGATCGACCTGAACACATCGCTTGCCGACGATCCGAGGAGCTGCCGGTTGGCCCGAGCGTAATTGGCCGCAGCCGACATCGCCGCCAGGTAACGCCGCCCGTCGCCGGAATCGATTGGTGCGCAGGCTAACTGGCGATCCGGAACGCGAACGCCGTGTCGGGCCATGCTGCGGTCGATGGCACGCACCTCGTCCGTGCAGATCTGGTGCCCGAGGCCACGCGAGCCGCAGTGGATCATCACGCAAACCTGCCCGACGCGCAGCCCGAACGCCTTGGCAACCGGCTCGTCGAACAGCTCGGCCACCGCCTGAACTTCCAGGAAGTGGTTTCCCGAGCCGAGGCTGCCGAGCTGGCGCATTCCCCGTGCGCGCGCCTGCTCGCTCACCGCGCCGGCGTCGGCGTCGTCGAACGCGCCGCCGTCTTCGCAGCGGTCCAAGTCGAGCGCAGAGCCGCCACGGTGCTCGACCACATGGCGCGCACCGCCGCGAAGCACGGCGTCCAGTTCACTGCCGCTCACATCCGGCCACACCGCCCCTGGTCCCGCACCCCGGGGGATCCGCTTGCTCAACGCGTCCATCAGCTTGCCGGCCACCGGGCCGAAGTCCTGCCGGTCGAGGTCGGCGGCCAGCAGCCGAACACCGCACGAGATGTCGAATCCGACTCCGCCGGGCGAGATCACGCCGCCGTCGCGCACATCGGTGGCCGCCACGCCACCGATCGGAAACCCGTATCCCAGGTGGATGTCCGGCATCGCGTACGACGCCTCGACGATGCCCGGGAGGGTCGCGACGTTCGCCACTTGTTGTAGCAGCGGGTCCAGGTTGGTCTCGGGCAGCAGCGAGCGCGAGGCGAAGATCACTCCGGGCACCAACATGGCGCCGGATCGGTCAATTCGGAAGCGAAACGGTGTTTCCGCTATCAGCGCTGACGGTGAGATCCGCATACCCCATCCTGCGCTTCTTCCGCGGTATGTGGTTCTCGTAGCCGCGAAAAATGGGGTAACCAGGGCCCATGACCCCGATGCAGCTCGCGGCCCTGCTCGCGTTGAGTTCTGCGCTGTGCGTGGCGATCGGCGACGTAGTGCAGCAACGAGCGGCGCACCGGATCAGTGACAGACCGGTCGGCCACATCGAATTGCTGGCGAAGCTGCTGCGCGATGGCCGCTGGTGGTTGGGCGCCCTGGTGCTGATCGCAAGCATCGGGTTACAGGCGGCCGCGCTGGGTCAGGGTTCGGTGCTGTTGGTCCTGCCGCTGCTGACGTGTTCGCTGCTGTTCGCGCTGCCGATCAACGCGCGACTGTCGCGGCGCGCGGTCACCGGCCAGGAGTGGTTCTGGGCCGGCCTGCTGACTGCTGCGGTGGCGGTGATCGTCACCGTCGGTCACCCGCAGGCCGGTCGTTCCAGCGCATCGCTGCACACCTGGGCCGCTGTGGCCGTCGTGTTGGGGCCGCTGCTGGCCGGATGCGTGGTGGTCGGCCGCATCCGGGGTGGCGCCGTGGCCGCAGTGTTGTTCGCCTTCGTGTCGGGCTCGCTCTGGGGGGTTTTCGCGGTGCTCACCAAGGAGGTGGTCGCTCGGCTCGGCGACGGCGGATGGGCGCTGGTGTGGGCACCTGAGTTGTATGCCTGCCTCCTGGCCGTGCTGGGGGGTCTGGTGTGGAGCCAGTCGGCCTTTCGGGCCGGGCCGCTGACCGCGTCGATGCCGACGCTGCAGGTGTCGCAGCCGGTGGTGGCCGCAGTGCTGGGTGTCGTCGTTCTGGGTGAAACGCTCAACACCGGTCCCGCCGGGATGGTCGGTCTGACGCTCGCAGCCCTGGCGATGATGACCGCCATCGTCCAGCTCGCGCGCGTGGAGGCCATCGCCGCGCGTATGGGCGCCGAGGAGAGATCCCGGCGGCGCCTGCAGCTGACGCACGTGACCCGCTAACTGCCCTCCGTCACCGCGGAAGCCGGCTCCTGATCGAGATCTTCCGCGGGCGTCGGCGCCTCGGTCACCCAATGTCGGCGCGCCACTTTGGCGGCCGCGGCTTCGCCGGGCGCGAACCGTTCGTGCAGCCACGCCAACGGTTTCGGCGCCCACCAACTCCACGGACCGAACAGGTGCATGAAGGCCGGCACCAGGACCATTCGCACCAGGGTGGCGTCGGCCAGCACCGCAAGAGTCAGCCCGAGGCCGAGCATGCGGATGAACGACACGTGTGCCGGAATCAACGCGGCGAATGAAATCGACATCACCAGTGCGGCGGCGGTGACCACCCGGGCGATGCCGGCGATGCCCAACGCCGTGCTCTCGTCGTTGGCGGCGCGCGCATCGGCCGCACCCGGCGGCAATCCCCGGGCGGCTCCGGAGGCCAGCCAGTACTCGCGGATCCGCGAGACCAAGAACACCTCGTAGTCCATGGACAGCCCAAATGCTATGCAGAACAACAACACCGGGATGTTGGCATTCAATGTTCCCGTCGGGGTGGTCCCCAGTGCGCCCAGATGACCGGCCTGGAAGATCCACACCATGGCGCCGAACGCGGCCGTCAGCGACAACACGTTGCACACCAGCGCCTCCAGCGGCAGTACCACGCTGCCGGTGAGCAAGAACAACAGCGCGAAGGTGATGACGGCGATCAGCAACAGCACCGTCGGCAATCGCTTGGTCAGCGCGTCGACGCTGTCGCGGTTGGTCTGGGCCAGCCCGGCTATCTGCACCGACCGCCCGCCCGGTCCGGCGACCTCGTGCAGCCGATCGAGTTGAGAGTTCGAGGCGTGCGAGAAAAGCGGCGCGGTGCTGGCGACCGTCAAGAATGCGCTGCCGTGCGCGACGCCGGTTGGCGCGCCGGGAGGGCCCACCCGGCGTCCGCTCACAAACGTGGCAGTCGGCGCCGTCACCGCCGGCACGTCCGGCACGCGCGACAGCTCGGCGCCGTAGCGTTCCAGGTTGGCGAGGCTTACCCCACGGGCGTCGGGGACCACGACGAACAGCGACGTGCCCAGGTCGACGGCGAAATCGTGATCCAGCATGTCGGCGACTTGACGCGACGGCGCCGACGGCGGCAGCACGCGTTCGTCGGGAAAACCCCAGCGCACCCCCAAAAACGGGAGCCCCAGCAACAGCAGTAGAGCGACGACGCTCAGTCCGACCGGGACGGCGTGGCGCAACACGAATCTCGTTGAGCGGTACCAAAACATCGGGTTGACCGGTTTGCGCGCGTAGTCGGGCCGCGCGGGCAGCAGTCGCCGCACCAGCAGACGCACGTCGAGCGCGTCCAGCCGAGGACCCAGCAGCACGATGACCGCCGGGGTCACGACGACGGCCGCTATCGCGACAATGACTGCCGTGGCGACCACGGTGTAGCCGGCCGATTTCAAGAAGTACATCGGAAACACCATCAGCACCGCCATCGACAACGCGACAGTGGTCGCAGAGAACAGCACGGTGCGCCCGGCGGTTGCCATGGTGCGAAACAACGCCTGTTCACGGCTGCTGCTCTGCACCAGCTCCTGGCGGTAGCGGCTGATGATCAGCAGGGTGTAGTCGATGGCCAGCGCGAGACCCATTGCGATGCTCAGATCCAGCGCGTACGTAGACACGTCGGTGGCGAAGCTGATGAGCCGCAACACCGACATGGTGCCGACAATGGCCAGTCCGCCCAAGGCAATTGGCAGTGCGGCCGCCACCAGACCGCCGAATACCCAGACCAGTACCGCGAAGCTCAGCGGAATCGCGATCGCCTCCATCATCAGCAGGTCGCGCTCGTTCTGCTGGTTCACCTCCGCGTACGCCACAGCCATGCCGCCTGCGCGCACGGTGACGCCGTCGCGGTCGTGCACCAGTTGTGCGGAAAGCGTTTTGGCGTACTTCTGCGCGTCGTTTTCTCCGCCCTTGAGGTTGGCGACAATCAGTCCGGACTTGTTGTCCTTGCTGATCAACCGTGCGGCGGCCTGCGGCGGCGACGTCCACGCCGACGACACGTTGAGCACCCACGGCGACCGTTTCAGCTGGTCGACGATGTCGGTGCCGACGCGGCGCGCCTGATCGCTGCGGGCGCCGGCGGGTGCGGTGATCACGATCATCATCTTCTGATCGGTTTGGTCGAACTTGTCCCGGAGCAGCTCGGTTGCCCGCGCCGACTCCGACGTCGGGTCTTGAAAACCCCCGGCCGACAAGCTGTTGACCACCGGGACCCCGAACACGGCGGCCGCCAGCACCACCACGACGGCGACCCCGATGATGCGTCGCGGCGCCGCGATGGCCAGTCGGGTGATTGCGTGCAGCATCTCGGCGTCCTCCCGCGGTCGATTTCCCGGCCCCTACCGCTATACCCGATCCGGGCTGCCGGACCACGCATGGCCCGGTGTCATCGTGGTTGGCCGCGTCGCCGGGTGGGTACGCAGACCGAAGCTGCACCCTTAAGAGGCCTCGACCAGTAAGGCGAGCTGAAACTCCATGGATGACACGATCAGAATTCGATTTGCCAACGACGACGACTTGGATGCGGTCTACGAGAACCAGGCCCGGGTATACGGCAATTCTGTGGAGCCGCGGGATATCGAGGCCTGGAAACGCAAGGTCAAACCCGAGGACATTCTGGTCGCCGAGGATATCTCCGATCCGGAGCACCCTTTCCTGGTCGGTACCTCTCTGTACTACCGGCTGCGGCTCACCGTGCCGGGTGGTGCCAGCCTCGAGGCCGCATGGCTGGCGATGATCACGGTCGCGGCAACACATCAGCGAAGGGGAATTTGGCAGCAGGTCAGCTTCCAGGGCTTCGCAATACTTCAAGACCGTGGTTATCCGATCCTGTGCGGTGTTCCGACCCGGCCGCCAGTTTACGAAATCTTGGGCGCCGGCGTGGCAAGTTATGCCCGGACGTACCAAATCGATCCGCATTCAACAAGACTGCGGGCTGCGCCCACGCAAAACCCGGCCCGGGAGGTTCGTGCCGCCCAGGCGGAAAGCCACTTACCCGAGATTTATGACCGATGGTGCGCCAAAACACCCGGGGCCCTGAGCCGGGACAGCGCGTGGTGGGCCGACTTTTTGGAAGACCGAGTGACGCAGCGCGACAACGGATCGTCGCTCAATTTCGTCATCCATCCCGACGGCTTCCTGACGTACCGCGTGGTTGGTGCACCGGCGCATGCCTTTCGGCCACCTTTCGGCTCTGTGGTGATCCAAGATTTCTGCCCTGTCACGGACGAAGCCCACACCGAGCTTCTTGCGACGTTGTCGGGCTTGGAGATGTTCGACAGTATCGAGATCGAGGTCCCGGTCGACGATCCGCTTCCGCTCAAATTCCAAGACCAGGCCGCCGCCCAGACGACATGCCTGGGTGATTTCCTTTGGCTGAGGATCATGAATGTGCCCGAGGCGCTCGGGGCACGCGTGTACTCCGCCGACGTCGACGTGGTGCTGGACGTCATGGATCCGCTGGGCGTCGCCGGGGGACAGTTCTTGCTGCAGACCCGTGACGGCGTCGGCAAATGCGTCCCGCATGAAGGATCGCCGGACATCCGAATCGGGCTGGGGGAACTGGGAACAATCTACATGGGTGCGCATCGCGCCTCGGAGTTGCATCGAGCGAATCGCATCACCGAGCTGAATGTTGGTGCGCTACATGACCTCGATGCGGCCTTTTGTACCGAGCGTGCACCGTATTGCGGCACGCTCTTTTGATGTGCTAGCCGCTCAGCGCCGGACGCTCGTAGTGTGCAGGGTGTCCGGAAACCACGTGGCGGGCGATGTGGACGGCGTGGTCGGAGAAGTGCTCGTATAGGCAGCCCGCAAGGGCAACGTCGACGTCGGCAGTGCCGGCCCGGCCCTTGTCGATGAGCCCCGTCAGCAGCCGGCGGTGCAACTCCTTGACGACGGCATGGTCATGCAGCGCGTGCGCGGGCGTTCGTCGGTCTCCGGACAGCAACGCTTCCTGGGCTGTTCGGGCTTGTGCCACCGCCAATGCGCTCATGTCGGCGATCGGGCCGACCACTTCGTCGGGCACCGCGTGGCCTGAGCGGCGGCGGCGTGCGATCTCGGCAACCCGCACCGCCAATTCGCCCATGCGTTCCGCATCGGTGGTGATGTGGAGCGCGCTGACGACCGAGCGCAGGTCGGCGGCCATCCGCGCTTGCGAGGTAAGCAAAAGGAACGCGGTTTCCTCCGCGCTGGAACCCATCGCCGAAATGTCCTCGTGACGCAGGATGACACCGTCGGCCACGCCCGCGTCGGTCTGTAGCAAGGCGAGCGTGGCATCGTTCATTGCCTGCCCGGCCATGACACACATCTGTGCGAGCTGTGCGGTTAGTCCCGACAGCTCGTACTGGAACCGGCTTTTCATGATTATGAATCAGCTTGCGGCGCAACGGCTAAACCACTCGCCACGGTTTGTTACCGAACTGGGACACGAACCGCTTCGACGCGCGCATCAGTTCCGGGAAGCTCAAATAGCTTCCTGGTATTGACTTTTCGGCTTAGGCCGCTCGGGCAGGTGAGCCGGCCGGTAGCTGCCCTCAACTCACTCGCCAAAGCCTCCAGCCGACGTGCCCGGCGCCAGCCCGGTGGAGTTTGCGCCGACGCGACTGGCGGCGAACGCCGCGCCCTGGTCGATGATTGCGCCGTCGTCGGCGTAGGCGTTGTGCGCGGCGAAATTCATGCCGTCCGAGCAGACCGGGTCCTCGGGGGCGCAGACCTTGATGGTCTTGCTCTGATAGGCCGGGCCGATGACGACCGGCGGCTCGCCGAGGAAGTTCATGGCCCGGACATTGGGCATTCCGAACAGCACGACGGCGGCGACGTGGTCGGCGATGCTGGGGTCCAGCGGTTTCGGGACGGTCGCCGGGTCTACCCCGTCTGGTATTGCCGCCGAGGTGACGAAGCCCGTCACCGCCGCGCCCTGGGAATAGCCGCCGAGCACCATCTTGGTGTTGGGGCAGGTCCGTGCCGTGGAAACGACGTGAGCACCTTCGTCGCGAATGCCCTCGAGGCCGGTCTCCCATTGGTCGCTGGCCGGGTAGTTGACCGGATAGACGTCGAACGAGCGTGGGCCGACCCGGTTGTGCAGGTCGTCGACGAACGCCTGCCCGGTGGGGCCCACGCCAGGCTCTTCGCCCGTTCCCCGGGCGAAGACCACTTCTACGTCGGGGCACGGTTGGGCAGACGCGGATGGGGCGGCAGCAAGGCCGGCAAGGACGGAAGCGCCGAGGCCGCCTGCGGCGATCGCCGCGGGACCAAGGAAACGAATGATGTTGTGATGTGCGATCATGCCGCATAGGTGCCCATGCAAGCGCCCGCCCAAACTGAAATTTTTTTGGCAATTTATTGAGGGCTTGAATCCAGCTCTGAAACGGCCCGTTTGACGCGACACATCGCGGCGATTCATCGGCGGCAGAAGCGGTAGAAACAGCGCTGCGATGGGTACTCCCAGAACCTCCGGGTCGGTGGATCCAGGGTGCGCAGACAAAAGGTGACGGGATGGCAGGGCGGGCCGCCGAATGGCTGTCCCAGCGCGCCACCGCGGTACCGAGATGACTTGGCCGGGCGGCCGAGAACCCAATTGGGAATCCCCCTGAATGGAAAGGAGCGGGGATGAACGGGAACAAGGAGCGCTGGATACGTCGACTACTGGTTGCCGGCGTCGCGGTCGCCGCACTGCCGGGGCTCGCCGGTGTCGGGAGCGTGCCGCGCGCACGGGCGGCTGCGCCGGAATTTCTGCAGGTGCCCTCGGCGAGTATGGGTCATAACATCACCGTCGAATTCCAAAGCGGCGGAGCGCCGGCGGTCTACCTGCTCGACGGCTTGCGGGCTCGTGAGGACCGCAGCGGGTGGGACATCGAAACCAACGCATTCAACGACTACGCCGGTTCCGGTATATCGGTGGTGGCGCCGGTAGGCGGGCACTCGAGCTTCTATTCCGATTGGTATGGGTCGGCGAACGGCCAAACCTACAAGTGGGAAACCTTTTTGACCAGTGAGCTGCCCGGCTATCTGTCGGGCAAAGGCGTCCGGTCGAACCGCAACGCGGTGGTGGGGGTGTCCATGTCCGGGTCGTCCGCGTTGATCCTGGCGGCCTACCACCCGGGGCAATTCGCCTATGCCGGCTCGCTGTCGGCGCTGTTGAACCCCTCCAGCGGCAATGGGCCCAGCCTGATCAAGCTCGCGATGAACGACGAGGGCGGCTTCAACCCCGAGGACATGTGGGGACCAGTCGGCGGCCCGGGCTGGCAGCGCAACGATCCCACTGTGCAGGCCGGACGATTGGCAGGCAACAATACCCGGCTGTGGATCTACAGCGGCAACGGCACACCGTCGGAAGCCATCGGTCAGGGCAGTTTGCCGGGCCAGGTGATCGAGCAAATCATTCTGCAGAGCAATGTCACCTTCCGGGACGCCTACACCGGCGCCGGCGGTCACAACGCGACGTTCAACATCGACAGCAACGGCGTGCACAGTTGGGGTTACTGGGGTGCCCAGTTGGCAGCCATGAAGCCGGACATGCAAAGCACGCTGGGAGCCGGAGCAGGAGCTGCCTGACGCCGCACGTAAAGCGTTGGTGGCCACACTTTTTCGCCGTCGATGTGTCGGCAGTCAAGCTGGTGCTTACCGCTCCTGGATGCCCAACGCGGCTTCGGTGGTCGGATACATCGGCAGTAGCCAGCGCAGCCCACAAGCCGCCACGATTCGCGCGACGATCGGGTCCTGGCTGACCAGGCACAGGTTCAGGCCGCGGCGCCGGCAGCGTTCCGCCTCGCGGGCCAGCGCCGTGTATGCGCAGCAGCCCATGAAGTCGAGGTCGCGAACATCGACCACGACCCGACCGGGCACGGTGGCGAGCGCGACCATCTCGGCCAGTAGGTATCTCCAGTCGCCTTCGTTGCTCGCGTCTACTTCACCCGCAACCGAGATGATCACCGCCCGGCCGCGCTGCGACGTGGTGGCATTCAGCGCGCCGGGCGGCGCAGCGGGTTGGGAAAGGGACCGCGGGCGCGAATTAGCCCGGGAGCGAGAAACTTTGATTGTCGCAGAGCTCATCGACGCACTCCTACCGTGCGCCACGTGGACGCCTCCGATGGATGCCGGCCCTACGCTTCTGAAGACAGGGGATACTCATTAGTAACCCCGACGGGCCACCATGTCCAGGCTTTTCTGGGAATTGTCCGAAAGAAATGCAGCCTATGGATGGTGGGTGGGCGCCGTGATGCTGCCGATCGGGGGAGCCCCCTGCCTCGCTTTCCTCAGCAGGTATCCGTAGCCGTTGGCGCGCAAGCTGCACCTCAACGAAATAGTCGCCTTATGATCCGTCAACCACTCGGTGATTACCGGCCACTGCTTGGCGACCGGCTCATGCTCGACGTGGAGTAGTCGGAGTAGCTCCGCCGCCGTCGCCGGCTCCGTCAGTGCAGTGGTGCCGCCGTGTGTCGCAGACGCCGTTCCCATTGCCGTACCTCTCAGTCAGCCGGAAGCGGTGGGCCACCGACTGGGCGTTGACCACCTGCGCGCTGGTGCCCGGGCGCAGTTACGTCCATGGTCGCCGCCTACCCACAATTGAACAGCTCGAAACAGACTTTCGCTGATTTTCTGCGAACTTTTCCGGCGGGGCCGCCAGAGGCGCTCGTCAGTGGCTCTGCTCCCGCGCGCCCGGCGGCATGACCAGCCGATCGATCGGCGCAATCGCTGTGACCTCCGTGTCTTGGTAGGGCCGCCCGTCCGGCTGGAGCAGGTCGTGAAACCACACCTTCGGCATCGCCGTGTAGGGGTGCTCCCACGAGTCCCACGGGAAGTAGGTCTGGGTCTTGCCGGCCACCAGACCCCAGTTGAGCGCTGCGACGTTGTACCGCTTCGCGATTGGCACGATTCCCTCGATGGTGCTGCCCAGTGGCCGGGCCAGGTACTCGGTACACAGAATCGGTCGCCCGAATGACAGCAGCTCGGCGATCCGCGCCTCGAACGCTGCCGGCCGGCCATAGTTATGGAACGAGATGACGTCCGAATTGCCGAGTTGGACGTCCGCAATGACGCTGCGCCGCAAGGGATCTCCCCAGACGCCACGCCACACCCCACTTGTCAACGGCTGACTCGGGTCGACAGAACGTGCCCACCGGAACACCTGGGGAAGCAGGCCTGCGACGAGTTCCTGCTTGTCTTTTCGCTCGAACTGACGGTACACGCGGGAGGGATTGTCGGGTTCGTTCCACAGATCCCAGCCCAAAACGCGGTCATCGCCGCGGAACTGGGCCAACACGCCCGTGACATATTCCCGGAGGACGCGGACGTATGCGGGGTCACCGAGGTGCTCGGCGCCCGGGCTCTGCACCCAGCGGGAGTTGTGGACCCCGGGCCGCGGTGCGGCTTGCTCGCCCGGTTTGGGGAGCGGATCCCAGCACGAGTCGAACAACACGAACAGCGGTTTGATGCCGTGGCGCGCCGCAATCCCGACGAACTGCGCGAGACGTCGTTGGAAGCCGCGGTAATCCTGGACCCACAGCAGATCGTGCAGGAAGACCCGCACACAGTTGAACCCGAGCAACCGGGCCCAGCCCAACTCGATATCGATGCGGCGCGGGTCGAAGGTTTCGGCCTGGAACATCTCGAGTTGGTTGACCGCATTGGAGGTGATGTAGTTGGCGCCCACCAGCCAGCCTTGCGCTCGATACCACTGGTGCGCACGGTCGGCCGGCCACCGGCCCGGTTCCTCCGCGCTGGCACGCGGTATTTGGGCCAGTGCTGCGCCTGCGACAAGCACCACCGGCAGCTTCAGGACCGTCCGACGACGCATGAGCCGCCTAACCGCGGGCTGACATTATGTTCTTAAGGAGCGGCGGGAGTCACTCCACCCGCACAACACCAGTCTACACCAATCCCACTGCCCCCAAACGGGTTTGGGTGTCGGCGCAGGAGTCGAATCGCCGTTGCCGGCGGCCTGTTACGGGGCCGCCGGACCGGCGGTCGGGACGTCCGGGTCGTCGTCGGCCGGCGGCTCGGGGTCGCGCCATTCCTCGGCGCGACTGGGACGGTTCCCTTGTGACGTCCCGCGCAGCTCATGTTTGAGCTGGTCATCCTCACGGGGGTTGTGTTTGGCGCTTTCTCGTCCCATTAGCCCGGATTTTGCATCGAATTGATGCGGAGTCGGTTCTATCGCTGGATTGTGTTGGTGGGTAGTGGTTTTGGTGTGTTGGCGTGGTTGAGTGGTCCCGTGTCGCCGGGTGGGGCGGGCTTTCCTGGGGCCGGTGGGTCTTTCAGGGTTGGTGGGTCGGGTGATCGGCTGGTTATCCAAAGGCGGTGCGCAGGTGTTGCCAGGCGGCCGCGATCTGTGATGCCCACCGCCAGGTGGCGTCGAGGCGTAGCCGTAGTTGGCGGGCGCCGCGGGTGATGCGGGCTGCGACGTGCAGGACTCGGTAGCGGAAGGTGGTGATCTCGACGCGGGCCAGGCCGGGATGGCTGGTGAATCCGATGAGCCGTGCCCAGGTGACCAGGTCGGCTGCGGCCAGGATGATTTCGAGCCAGGCGGCGTTGGCGTCAAAGGCGTGACACGGCAGGTTACGCAGGCCGGTGGCTTTGAGTTCGCGGATGCGGTCCTCGATGCGGGCGTGCTGACGGTGCCGTAGCTCCAGACCGGCGACTTGCCCGGGCACTAGACCGGCCGGGGTGTCGGTGATGAAGGCAGTGACCCGCATGCCGTCGGCGTCGGTGAACCGCAACTGTGCGCCCGGGTGGGGGCGTTCCTTACGCAGGATCAGTCTCGTGCCGGCCGGCCACGATGACAGGTTGACCAGGTCGGTGGCCTCGGCAACCCACGCGCCGTCGCGGATAGCGCCGTCGGTGTCGATCGCCGGATACCAGGCAGAACCGAGGTTGAGGGTGTCCACCGCGTCTTGCACCCGCCAATCGACGGGATATCCGAAGGAGAACCCCACCCCCGCGGAGCGGCAGGCCGTCGCGAAATCATGGGTCGCCCCGGCGGTGTCGCAGCGCACCAGCACCTGGGCCGCGTCAGGATCGTCGGGGTCGGGCCGCCACGCCGCGGGCAGCGACGCCAGCGCCTGAGCCAGGACGGTGACGTGGTCTGCGGCGGTGTTGGAGCCGGCGTTGCCGGCGCGCAGCAGCCCGGCCAGCGCTTCCCCGCCGGCGATCCCCGGTCGGTCCAGAAACGCCAGCAGCGGATGAAGACCGAAGGTCTTCTTCCAGGTAGCCCCCGCCTTCTCCTTATTATCGGAGTGATCGATCACCAGGGTGGCGTCGATGTCGATGTGCAACCAGCCACCCGGTGCGGGAGCGGCTCCGGCGGCCCACGCCGCCGCTCGCGCCACAGCCCGGGCGGCACGCACCCGCGGCAGGTGCGCGGCGTCGATCCGCTCATCAACCAGCCGCCACATCGTGGTCGTCGAGGCTTTCGCACCGAACACATGCTCACGGTCGCCGCACAGTTGTCCGACTGCGTCGATGCAGTCCGCCCCGTCGGCGACCGCGACAGCCAGATCAGCGAAGACATCCCCGGGCGCATACACCCACGGGCCGCGATAGGTGTCTGCCAACGCGGCGGTGACCTGCGCCGATAACCCGGTCCGGTCGGCGAGCTCACGCACCATGGCCATCCCGGCATGCGACACGACACCATGGCCGTCGGCGGACACTTTCATCCGCGATGCCACCGCGATATTCTTCACCTGCGAAGTGCCTTCCCGTCAGGATCTTTGAACCGTAGAGAAGTCCAATTATCCCTTGCAGGACAGGCACTTTCGCTTATCTACACCCCGACACTCACAACATTCCGCGAAAAATCCGGGTTAGCCTGGCTCCTTCAACGGGTCGTGGCCGATCGCCATCAGCCGATGACGCCAATTCTCTTGGCCCGCTTTTAATTCCAGTTCTTCGCTGCGCTGCGCATGCACCAGCTCGACTGCCTTGCGCATCGTCTCCTCCCCGTCGCGCATCCGTCACTGATATCGAGCCAGAAGTCGGCTACCCGGGGACAAGCGGCTAATCACCGATGCAGGCGTTTACACGGCAGTAGAGGCGTGTTTGCCGCCGTGCGCCCACATGGTGTTTGAGGTCGGTGCGTGTGGGTATGCGGCGATTGCGGGCGGCGGCTACCAGGTGAAGTGGCCGTCGCATCGAGACCGAAATCTGAAACGACGCGAACGAAAGGGGTCAGCGTGAATTTCACCTCGACGACTGTGAAAACGGGAATTGGTGCCGCCGCCATAGCGGCAGCCGGAGTCTTGGGCATGGGTACGGCGGCGGCCGCGCCTCCCACCGTCCAGTCCTTGGGCACCAGCGAAGCGCTGTTCGACGGCCCGCTGGTCACCAACTACACGGTGAGCAACCTGCAACCGAGCAACGCGACGATTCCCGGCTACATCCCGCAGGGCAAGCTTTACCAGGCCGACGTCACCGTACGCTCGGACAGCGGCACCATCACGCCGCTGATCTCGGACTTCAACGCCCGTGCCGCCGACGGGACGACCTACCGGGTGATCGACACAGTGCCGGTTCCGAACGGTGTCCCGCCGGCGCCGTTGAATCAGGGTCAGCAGGTCAACGGTGAGATGTACTTCGACGTCACCGGTCCGCCGCCCAACGGTGTTGTCTACAACGACGGAACAGAGGACGTTCTGATCTGGACGACACCGTCCAACGTCACCCATCCCTGACCGGTTATCGGCGAACTCCCCGCGTCATCCCCGACGCGGGGAGTTTGTATTCAAGGGCATTGCCTGCAACCGGATCGGGTATCCGAATCGCCATGGGTACTACCGACCACAGACCCGCCAAGGTGCGCCGGCAGGCGCGAAAACAGGCCGACCAGGCACGTGCCGCGATGGAGGACCGCCGCAGCGGACAGCAGGGCGGCCTTTCCGGCTGGGTGGCCCGCCGCGCCGGCCGCTGGGACCTTTCGCGCCAAGACGAGGCCAGCTTGCACCGCCAGAAGTTCTTCTGGAATTTGTTGGTGGACTACTGGTTCCGAATGGAGATCGACGGCTGGGAGAATGTCGGCGAGCCGCCGGTGCTGCTGGTGGGCATCCATTCCGGTGCGCCGTTCGTGTGGGACGCCTGGACTGTCGGGCTGCAATGGTGGCGACGGTTCGGGTCCGAGCGCACCCTGCACGGCACTGCTCACGATGCGCTGATGGCCATCCCGGGCTTCGGCCGGTTCTTCCGCTCGATGGGTGTGCTGCCGGCGGCGCCGGACGCCATCGCCACCGCGCTGGCCGAAGGGCGTGACGTCGCGTTGTGGCCCGGTGGCGAGGTGGACTCGCTGCGGCCGTGGAGCGAGCGCGACCGGGCCAACCTCGCCGGCCGAAAGGGCTTTGTCAAGATGGCAATTCGCGCCGGCGTGCCGATCGTCCCGATCGCCACGGTGGGCGGCGCCGACGCCATGCCTGTGCTGATTCGCGGCGACAAGCTCTCCCATGCCCTGCGGCTCGACAAGTTGTTGCGGCTCAAGGTGTTTCCGCTGGCGGTCTCGTTGCCGTGGGGCATCGCCCCTGCGGCATTGCCCCAGTTGCCGTTGCCGGCCAAGATCCGGACCCGGTTCATGCCGCCGGTCGAGTTGGACCACGACCCTGCCCGGGCCGACGACGACGCGTACGTCGACGCCAAGTACCGCGAGGTGCAGGACAGCATTCAGCGCGGAGTGGACGCGTTGACCCGCAAGCGGGCGTTGCCCCTGTTCGGTTGACTACGACGCCCGCACGGGGCTGATCGCACGCTCGCTGACGATCCAGCGTGGGTGCGGTGGAGTCACTGCCATATAGCCGACTCCGCGGACCGTGTCGACGATCGACTCGTGCTCGGGGCCGAGTTTGGCACGCAGGCGCTGCACGTGCACGTCAACGGTGCGGGCCCGGTGGTCGCATTCATAACCCCACACCTCGTGCATCAGCCGGGTGCGGGTGAAGGCCTGACCGGCGTGCTGCACAAGGTAATTCAGCAATTTGAACTCGGTGAGCGTGAGGTCCAGTTCGCGGCCTTCAAGCGTGGCGGTGTAGCTTGCCGGGTGCAGCACCAGGTCACCGAGCTCCCAGGTGCCCTCCAGCGTGCTGCGGCGGCGTGCGATTGCCAGCCGCAGCCGCGCCTGCAACTCCGCGGCGCTGGCGTTGGCCAACAACACGTCATCGAGATGCCAGTCGAAGTCGACCGCCACGAAATCGGCGGCATCCACGACGGCTACCACCGCGATCGCGGGCGCCGTCGCGGTCAGCCGCCGGCACGCCGTGCGAGCGGCCGGCAGGTTGGCGCGCGCGTCGATGATCGCGACGTCGGCGCGCTCGTGGTAACCGGCGGCGCTGTCGCTGAGCGGGATCTGGCGGACGTCCTCGGCGAACAGCTCCAGCGTCGGCAAAACCGATGCGAAATCGGCCTGATCGGTAATTAGCAGGACATCCACCCGAGCCTCCAACCCCCTGGTAGGGCAGCCACAGGTTACCCCGATCCACTCGAAATTATTCCGGAATATTGGACGTTATTGTCGGACCGCGGACATGCGACGGGCCCGGTCCGTCACTGCAGACCGGGCCCGTCCTTGTATCCAGCTACTGCTGGTGAGATTGCTCGCGCTTTTCCGAGGCAGCGGCGCTGCCACGGGCGGCGTCGGCTTCGGCTTCCTTCTTCGCCGCGTCGCGCTGGGCTTCGGCCTTGTCCTGCTGGGCTTTACCCTCGCGGGCCAGCTCGTCCTGGCCGAGCACGTTACCTGCGGCTTCCTTGGCCTTGCCCTTGACGTCCTCGACGACGCCCTTGACGCCTTCCGCGGGTCCGCTCTTGTTGTCCTCCGCCATGGATTCCTCCTCATTGGCTGTCCTGCTCATGGACCGGCCAACGTCTCGACCGGTTTGTGTCGGCGCGGCGCAGAGACTTCGTCATCTCCGCGCTCTTCCCGCCGCGTCTGGCCGGATTCCCACCGCGGCGCACGCTCAAACCTCCGTTGTTTCGTCGGGGCCGGGCCGGGTATTTGGAGGCGATGACTACCTCGCTGTGGCTGGCCGACCGCGCTCGGCCGAACACGCAAACCAACCTGGGGCAACCGTCCGCCGACGTGGTGGTCGTCGGTGCGGGCATCACGGGGCTGACCACCGCCGTGCTGCTGGCCCGGGCAGGCAAGGACGTGCTGGTGCTGGAGGCACGCAGCGCCGGCGCGGTGACCACCGGCAACACCACCGGGAAGATCAGCCTGCTGCAGGGCACCATGCTCTCGCAGATCGTGTCCCACCACGGCGCCGATATCGCGCGCGACTACGTGCGGGGCAATCGAGAAGGCCAGGATTGGCTGCTGCACTACTGCGAGGCGAACGGCGTTGCGGTTCAGCGGGAGGACGCCTACACCTACGCGCGGTCCGCGGGCGAGGTCGAGACGGCGCGTGCGGAACTGGCTGCGGCGCGGTTGGCGGGTCTAGACGCCGAGTGGGACGACGACGCCGACGTGCCGTTTCCCTACCACGGCGGGGTACGGCTGGCCAACCAGGCGCAGTTCGATCCAATGCCCTTGCTGGACAGTCTGATTGGTGAGCTCACTCAGCGTGGCGGCCGACTTGTCGAGGGTGCGCGGGTGCAGCGGCTGTCGCACCGCAACGATCGCGTGCGACTGACCACCCGGACCGGCGACGGCACGGTCGACGTGGACGCGGCGCAGTGTGTGCTCGCCACCGGCATGCCGATTTTGGACCGCGGTGGATACTTCGCCAGGCTGAAGCCCAACAGGTCCTACTGCATTGCGTTCGAGGTTCCCGGCGCCATCACCCGGCCGATGTTCATCTCCGCCGGTTCGCCGACCAGGTCGCTGCGATACGCGCCGGCCGGCGACGGCGAGCGACTCATCGTCGGCGGCGCCGGCCACGTGGTGGGCCGCAAGAGCCCAACCGCCGAGCTGGACGAATTGGCGTCGTGGGCCGGCGAGCACTATCCCGGTGCCGTCCAGACCCACCGGTGGTCGGCGCAGGACTACACGCCCATCGACCATCTGCCCTACGTCGGGCCGATTTTGCCCGGCGATGAAAAGGTTTACATCGCAACGGGATTCAACAAGTGGGGACTCGCCGCCGGAGTCGCGGCGGCGCTTCTGCTCAGCAGCCGGATCCTCGGCGGCCGAATGGACTGGTCGAAGGCGTTCGCGGCATGGAGCCCCCACGAAATCACCGGCATCACCACCGCCATGCGCGCGAATCTCGAGGTTGCGTTGCACATGGCCAAGGGATGGCTTGCGCCGGCGACCCGATTGGGCCGCGACGTGCCCACTGACGGCGGCGTGGTCAAGGGATTGCCATGGCACATGGAGGCGCAGTGCTCGGTTGACGGTGTGACGCATCGGGTTTCGCCGGTATGCCCGCATCTTGGCGGCATCGTCAACTGGAACGACGCGGACAAGTCGTGGGAATGCCCGCTGCACGGATCGCGATTCGCGCCGGACGGCACACTCTTGGAAGGACCGGCAACCCGGGGCCTGACCCGATCTTCGTAGCGGTTGGGGTGTCCGCGTAGCCGGTTGTTCGCCGCAAATCTGCTCCACCTCGAACGCGCGGACCTGCCATGAGGCAGGATAGGAGGTGCTGTCCGGGGGGTAGCCGCAAGGCGCTCTCGCATGCGAGGAGTCTGATGACGGAGCAGGAGCCGACGAGTACCAACGGCGTCGAGGCATTTCCACCGGACAACGGCTATCCCGGCGCAGAACCGCCACGCCGGCCCAAGTACTCGCGGGTGTTGCTCAAGCTCGGCGGCGAAATGTTCGGCGGCGGGCAGGTGGGGCTTGACCCCGACGTGGTGGCCCAGGTGGCCCGCCAGATCGCCGAGGTGGTCCGCGACGGCGTTCAGGTTGCCGTGGTGATCGGCGGCGGCAACTTCTTCCGGGGCGCCCAGCTGCAGCAGCGCGGCATGGAGCGTAGCCGCTCGGACTACATGGGCATGCTCGGAACGGTCATGAACAGCCTTGCGCTGCAAGACTTTCTGGAAAAAGAAGGGATAGCCACCCGAGTCCAGACCGCGATCACGATGGGCCAGGTGGCCGAGCCCTACATTCCGCTGCGCGCCCGCCGTCACCTGGAGAAGGGGCGGGTGGTGATCTTCGGCGCCGGCATGGGGCTGCCGTACTTTTCCACCGACACCACCGCCGCGCAGCGGGCGCTGGAGATCGGCGCCGAGGTGGTGTTGATGGCCAAGGCGGTCGACGGGGTGTTCGCCGACGACCCGCGGGTCAACCCCGAGGCCGAGCTGCTCACCGCGATCAGCCACCGCGAAGTCATCGACCGCGGCCTGCGGGTGGCCGACGCCACCGCGTTCAGCCTGTGTATGGACAATGGCATGCCGATCCTGGTGTTCAACCTGCTGACCGACGGCAATATCGCCCGCGCGGTCGCGGGTGAGAAAATCGGGACGCTGGTCACCACCTAGGGGGAAGACGCGATGATCCGCGCTGGCGACGATGCAGAGCGCAGCGATGAGGAGGAGCGGCGCACATGATTGAGGAGATTCTCTTCGACGCCGAAGAGAAGATGGAAAAGGCCGTGTCGGTGGCCCGCGATGACCTGTCGACCATCCGGACCGGCCGGGCCAACCCCGGAATGTTCTCCCGGATCGTCATCGACTACTACGGCGCGGCCACCCCGATCACCCAGCTGGCCAGCATCAACGTCCCCGAAGCGCGGCTGGTCGTCATCAAGCCGTACGAGGCCAACCAGCTGCACGCCATCGAGACCGCGATCCGCAACTCCGATTTGGGCGTCAACCCCACCAACGACGGAACCCTGATCCGGGTGGCCGTGCCGCAGCTGACCGAGGAGCGTCGCCGCGAGCTGGTCAAGCAGGCCAAGCACAAGGGCGAGGAAGCCAGGGTTTCGGTGCGCAACATCCGCCGCAAGGCGATGGAGGAGCTGCACCGTATCCGCAAGGACGGCGAGGCCGGCGAGGACGAGGTCGGCCGGGCAGAAAAGGACCTGGACAAAACCACCCACCAGTACGTCGCCCAGATCGACGAGCTGGTCAAACACAAAGAAGGCGAGCTGCTGGAGGTCTAGCGGCCACTCAGCAACGATGTCTGTGGCAGACACTGATACCGGCGCAGGCACCCCGGCGGAGGGGTCGGCGCAGAAGACCTCACGGGCCGGTCGCAACCTGCCCGTCGCCATCACCGTCGGCGCACTGCTCGGCGGGGCGGTCATCGCCAGCCTGGTGTACGCGCCGCATGCGTTCGTCGGGATAGTCGCCGCCGGCGTGCTGCTGGGCACGCTGGAGGTGGTGCGGCGGCTGCGCGCCGCCGGGTACGTGATTCCGGTCATCCCGCTGGTGGTCGGCGGCCAGGCCACCCTGTGGCTCACCTGGCCGTTCGGGGTGCGCGGCGCGCTGGCCGGCTTCGGCGCCACCGTCGTGGTGTGCATGATCTGGCGGCTGCTGAGCCCCCACGGTCGCCGCGCGGCGCCGGTGCCCGACGCCTCTCCGGCCAACTACTTGCGCGACGTGTCGGCGACGGTTTTCCTGGCCGCCTGGGTCCCGCTGTTCGCGTCGTTCGCCGCGCTGCTGGTCTACCCGCAAGACGGGCCCGGCCGCGCGTTCGCGCTGGCAATCGGCGTGGTGGCCTCCGACGTCGGCGGCTACGCGGCGGGGGTGCTGTTCGGCAAGCACCCGATGGTTCCCGCGATCAGCCCGAAGAAGTCGTGGGAAGGGCTGGTCGGTTCGCTGGTGTTCGGGGTGACCGCCACCGCCCTGACCGTGACCTACCTGGGCGGCAAGCCGTGGTGGATCGGCGTGCTGTTGGGTTTCATGCTGGTCGCCACCGCCACACTCGGCGACCTGGTGGAATCGCAGGTCAAGCGCGACCTGGGCATCAAGGACATGGGCAGCCTGCTGCCCGGTCACGGCGGCGTGATGGACCGATTCGACGGTTTCCTGCCGTCGGCGGTGGCCGCTTGGGTCGTGTTGACCCTGGTGCCCTGATACTGGACACATCATGAAGCCGCAGCTGGTGTTCGAGGCGCCGCGCCGCACGCTGCCGCCGCGCCACCTGGCCGACCTCGACGAAAACGGCCGTGCGGCCGCCGTCGCCGAGCTGGGCCTGCCGGCGTACCGTGCCAAACAGCTCGCCCACCAGTACTACGGCCGGCTGATCGCCGACCCGCGGCAGATGACCGACCTGCCCGCCGCGGTTCGCGACCGGATCGCCGAGGCGTTGTTCCCGAACCTGCTCGTCCCGGCCAGCGAGGTCACCTGCGACTCCGGCCAGACCCGCAAGATGCTGTGGCGGGCCATCGACGGCACCACCTTCGAGTCGGTGCTGATGCGCTACCCGCAACGCAACACGGTGTGCATTTCGTCGCAGGCCGGCTGCGGCATGGCGTGCCCGTTCTGCGCGACGGGACAGGGCGGGCTGAGCCGGAATCTCTCCACCGCGGAGATCCTCGAACAGGTGCGGGCCGCCGCCGCGGAGTTGCGCGACGAGTTCGGCGACCGGTTGTCCAACGTGGTGTTCATGGGCATGGGGGAGCCGCTGGCCAACTACGCGCGAGTGGTCGCCGCGGTGCGTGGCATCACCTCAGGTTTCGGCATCTCCGCGCGGGCCGTGACGGTGTCGACGGTCGGTCTGGCCCCGGCCATCCGCAAACTCGCCGACGAGCGGCTCGGGGTGACGCTGGCGCTGTCGCTGCACGCACCCGACGACGAGCTGCGCGACACGCTGGTGCCGGTCAACAACCGCTGGAAGATCGCCGAGGCGCTGGACGCCGCGCGCTACTACGCCGACGTCACCGGCCGGCGGGTCTCGATCGAATACGCGCTGATCCGCGACGTCAACGACCAGCCATGGCGGGCCGAGCTGCTGGGCAAGCAATTGCATCGCGTGCTCGGCCCGCTGGCCCACGTAAACGTCATCCCGCTCAACCCCACACCGGGCAGCGACTGGGACGCCAGCCCGAAATCCGCGGAGCGCGAGTTCGTCCGGCGCGTGCGGGCCAAGGGCGTCTCCTGCACGGTCCGCGACACCCGTGGGCGGGAGATCGCCGCCGCCTGTGGCCAGCTCGCGGCCCAACACGTGACGTGATTCGGCGTATTTTGAACTAAACCGGGCCAGTTTTACGTGGTTAAGGCAGACATGAAGCGGAGGCCTGCGATGAGGGTTCACTGTTCCATCCTGACGAAACTGGTTGCCCTGGTTGTCATCACCGTCGCGCTTGCGGCCGGGACGAGCATCGCACCGCGTGCACTTGCAGCCGACGATCGCCTGAATTTCACCGCAACCACACTGAGCGGAGCTCCGTTCAACGGCGCCGGCCTGCAGGGCAAGCCGGCCGTGCTGTGGTTCTGGACGCCGTGGTGCCCGTACTGCAACGCCGAAGCCCCGGGTGTCAGCCAGGTTGCGGCCGCGAATCCCGGGGTCACCTTCGTCGGCGTCGCGGCCCACTCCGATGTCGAGGCGATGCAGAACTTTGTGTCCAAGTACAACTTGAACTTCACCAACCTCAACGACGCCGACGGGTCCATCTGGGCACGCTACAACGTCCCGTGGCAGCCTGCGTATGTGTTCTACCGTGCCGACGGCACATCGACATTCGTGAACAACCCGACCGCGGCCATGCCCCAGCAAGAGTTGTCCGACCGGGTTGCAGCGCTCAAGTAATTGGTAGACGAGGGACTTGTCGGATTGGCGTTCGCCGCCGGATTGGTGGCTGCGCTGAACCCATGCGGCTTTGCCATGCTGCCCGCCTATCTGGTTCTGGTGGTACGCGGCGGCGGACAGGCGGGGCCGACGTCGGTCGGCCGCGCATTGGTGGCCACCGTCGGGATGGCTCTCGGTTTTCTGACGGTGTTCGGGCTGTTTGGGGCGCTCACCGTGTCGGCCGCGACGACGGTGCAGCACTACCTGCCCTATGTGACGGTGTTGATCGGCGTTGTGCTTGTCGCCCTTGGCATTTGGCTGCTATGTGGCCGAGAGCTGAGCGTGCTGATACCCCAACGGCTTCGCGCGCAACGTGCCCCGACGGTTCGGCTGGGATCGATGTACGGCTATGGCCTCAGCTACGCAATCGCCTCGCTGTCGTGCACCGTCGGTCCGTTTTTGGCGGTCACAGCGGCCGGTTTTCGGAGCGGATCGATCCTCGGCGGCGTGTTGATCTATCTGGCGTATGTCGCCGGGCTGAGCCTGGTTGTCGGTGCGCTGGCCGTCGCCGCCGCATGCGCGAGCTCGGCACTGGCCGATCGCATGCGGCGAGTCGTGCCGTTCGTGAACCGGATCGGTGGCGCACTGCTGGTCGTCGTGGGGCTATATGTCGGCTACTACGGCCTCTACGAGGTGCGGCTGTTCAGTCTGCACGGGCACCCGCGGGACGCCGTGATCGCGGCGGCCGGTCGCATCCAGGGCGTCCTGGCCGGCTGGGTGCACCAGCACGGTGCCTGGCCGTGGCTGCTGGCGCTGGTCCTGCTGGTAGCGGGCGCGCTCGCGACGGCCCAGTACCGCCGACGTCATCGCGACACTTGAAATGACATCATGATGGTGTCACCATGACACCATGGATTTGCAGCCGTACGTCGACGCGGTCCGCCACGAGTTGAGTGTTGCCGCCGCGGCGGGCGGTGACGAGGCCCAGGCGCTCGCCGATCGGCTGACTGCTCCGCTCGAGTCGGCGATCCGATTGGCGCTGCTCCAGGCGCTGGCGGCCGGTGCCGAAGAGATCACCCGTGAGCTGGCGCCGCGTTCGGTCGAGGTTCGGCTGAGAGGCCGCGACCCGGAGTTCGTCGTCAGCGCCCCGCTCGGCGAGTCGCCCGCCGAGGCGCCGGCGGTCGACGACGACGGCGGCACCTGGCGGGTCACCCTGCGGCTGCCGGAGTCGCTGCGGGCCGGGATCGAGGCGGCCGCCCGCCGCGACGGCATCTCCCTGAACGCCTGGTTGGTCCGCGCCGCCGCCGCGCGCGTCGAAGCGGCGACACCACGAACCGCCACCCGCCATCACGTCACCGGCTGGGTGCGCTGAGTACCGACAAAGGAGGCCCGATGCCCACGTTCGCCACACCCGAGCCCATCTCCGCCCGCATCGACGCGGGTGAGGGCTCGATCCGGCTGATCGCCACCGACCGGACCGACACCGTCGTCGAGGTCCGCCCACGCGACCCGAACCGCCAGGCCGATGTCCGCTCCGCTGAGCAGGCGCGAGTGTCCTACGCCAACGGCCAGCTGGCCGTCGCACCCGCCAAATTCGGCTTCCTCGGGTACCGGATGGGCGCGGTCGACATCATCGTCAAATTGCCGTCGCGCTCCCGGGTCCGCGCGGCCGTGGCGTCCGCCGACGTGCACGCCGACGGCGAATTCGCGGACTTCGACTTAGCGTCGGCCAGCGGAAGCCTTGCGGCGCAATCGATCACCGGGCAGCTCAAGGCCGCGACCGCCTCGGGAGGGGCCGACATCGGCGAACTCGACGGTGATGTGAACTTCAGTACCGCCAGTGGCTCGCTGTCGCTCGGTCGGCTGCGCGGCCGGGTGAAGTCGCAAACTGCGTCCGGTTCGGTGCACATCGCGGCCGCTGTCAGCGGCGCCGTCGTCGCCTATACCAGCAGCGGCGCGGTCGAAGTCGGTGTTCCGGAGGGCAGCGCCGCCCGGCTCGACATCGTGACCGGGTCCGGCGTCATCACCAACCGGCTGGAACCCTCGGGCGGCCCCGAGGAGGGCGACGAAACGCTGTCGGTGAAGGTACGAACCGGCTCGGGGGACGTCGACATCCACCGAGCCGTTGCGACGCTTACCTGATCCAGCCGCGGCGGCGGCCCCACCAGTCGCGCACCACGACGAACAGAGTCAGCGCGGCGAAGCTGATCAAAAACCAGTTCTCGATGTGGCCGACGTGGTTGCCGCGCAGCATCAGCAGCAGGAACCCGGCGACGCACAGCCCGACAATGTGCCAGGTGCGGTGGTTGATCCTGCTCCAGCCCCATTCCGCGGAGGGCACTTCGGCAAGGTCGACCCCGGTGTAACGCTCCACCTCAGTACCGGCCACGGCTACTCCTCCAGTTGGACTGCGACGCACCGACATTCTGGCACACGCCGGGGAAGCGGAATTGGCCTACGGGCCGGGCGGAGGCATCAGCACGGTGTCGATCATGTAGAGCTGCGCGTTCGCGGTGCTGATGCCGCCACAGGTCACGGCGGCCTCGTTGACCTTCAGGCTGTCGGCGGTGCCCGTGACGGTCAGGGTGGTGTTGGCGTCGAGCGTCTGATGCACGCCGTCGATCTGGGCCGGGGTCAGCTGCCCGTTGACCAGGTGGTAGGTCAGGACGCTGTTCAGGAACGCCGCGTCGGTCTTGAACCGGTCCATCGTGGCGGGGTCGAGCTTGGCGAACGCCTGGTCGGTCGGTGCGAACAGCGTGAACTGGCCCTTGTTGACGGTGTCGACGAGGTTCACGTCCGGGTTCATCCGGCCCGACAGTGCCTGGGTCAGCGTGGTGAGCCGCGGGTTGTTCGACGCCGCGACCGAGACCGGGTCTTTGGTCATACCCGACACTGAACCGGGCCCGGTCGGCACCTGCTGCTCGTACTCGGCACAGCCGGGGCCGACGGGATTGCCTGCGGGAGCGGCGGTTCCCGTGCTGGTCGAGGACGCCGGCGGCGTCACGACGACCGTGGTGGTCACAGTCGATGGCGCGGACTGCACGGGCTCGTGGACCTCGGTTGTGCAGGCCGTCGCCCCCATCACAGCCAGCACAACGACGCCGACCGCGGCAAGCGGTCTATTCATTTTTGCCATCCTCTCCCTGCCATTAGGTGTCCGTCCCCTTTCCCGCTTTGGTCTGGCGCTAAACGCAAGAGCGATACAGGCGCGGCACAATGAATGGGTGACAAACGACCGCCTGCGCGTCCTGGTGCTGGGCAGCACCGGCTCGATCGGGACCCAGGCGCTGGAGGTCATCGCCGCCAACCCGGATCGCTTCGAGCTGGTCGGGCTGGCCGCCGGCGGGGCAAACCCGGATTTGCTGGCCCGGCAGCGCGCCGAGACCGGGGTGACGAACATCGCCGTCGCCGACGAGGGCGCGGCCATCGGCGACGTCACCTACCGCGGACCCGACGCCGTCACCCGGCTGGTCGAGAACACCGAGGCCGACGTCGTCCTCAACGCGCTGGTCGGGGCGCTGGGACTGCGGCCGACACTGGCCGCGCTGGCCTCCGGCGCCCGGCTGGCCCTGGCCAACAAGGAGTCGCTGGTCGCCGGTGGGTCGCTGGTGCTGGCGGCCGCCGCGCCCGGCCAGATCGTGCCCGTCGACTCCGAGCACTCCGCGATGGCCCAATGCCTGCGCGCCGGCGCCCCGCACGAGGTCGCCAAGATCGTGCTCACCGCCTCCGGCGGCCCGTTCCGGGGCTGGTCGGCTGCCGCGCTCGAACACGTCACCCCCGAACAGGCGGGCGCACATCCGACCTGGTCGATGGGCCCGATGAACACGCTGAACTCGGCGTCGCTGGTCAACAAGGGGCTCGAGCTCATCGAAACCCACCTGCTGTTCGGCATCCCCTACGAGCGCATCGACGTCGTCGTGCACCCGCAGTCGATCGTGCACTCGATGGTCACCTTCACCGACGGCTCGACGATCGCCCAGGCCAGCCCGCCGGACATGAAACTGCCCATCGCGCTGGCGCTGGGCTGGCCGGACCGGGTGTCCGGCGCCGCCGCCGCTTGCGACTTTTCCACCGCGTCGAGCTGGGAGTTCGAACCGCTGGACACTGCGGTGTTTCCCGCCGTCGACCTCGCCCGGCAGGCCGGCCGGGCCGGCGGCTGCATGACCGCCGTCTACAACGCCGCCAACGAAGAAGCTGCTGCCGCGTTCCTGGCCGGGCGGATCCGATTTCCCGCGATCGTGCGCACGATCGCCGAGGTACTGAGCGCCGCCGACCAATGGTCGGTCTTACCCGCTACCGTGGAAGACGTACTCGACGCGCAGCGCTGGGCCCGGGAGACGGCCAGGCGTCTCATTGATCGAGTCACACAGGAGGTCATACCCACCCGATGATGTTCGTCGTCGGCATCGTGCTGTTCGCGCTCGCCATCCTCGTCTCGGTGGCGCTGCACGAATGCGGCCATATGTGGGTCGCGCGTGCCACCGGGATGAAGGTGCGCCGCTACTTCGTCGGCTTCGGCCCCACGCTGTGGTCGACGCGGCGCGGCGAAACCGAATACGGCCTCAAGGCGATCCCGGCGGGCGGCTTCTGCGACATCGCCGGGATGACCGCGGTCGAGGAGCTGGCGCCCGACGAGCGCGACCGCGCCATGTACAAGCAGAAGACCTGGAAGCGCACCGCGGTGCTGCTGGCCGGGCCGGGAATGAACTTCCTGATCGGCCTGGTGCTGATCTACGGCATCGCCGTCGTCTGGGGGCTGCCGAACCTGCACCCCGACACCCGTGCCGTCGTCGGCGGAACCGCTTGTGTGGCACCGGAAGTCAGCAAGGGTGAGCTCGGCCAGTGCACCGGTCCGGGCCCGGCGGCCATCGCCGGGATCAAACCCGGCGACGTCATTGTCAAGGTCGCCGGCCAGGACGTGCGCAGCTTCGCTGATGTGCAGGCCGCCGTGCAGCCGCGAAACGGGCCCACGCCGGTGGTGGTGGAGCGCGACGGGCGCCGGCTCGAATTCACCGTGAACGTCACGCAGACAAAGAGATTCACGTCCCAGCACGCCGACGCCGCATCGACCGTCGGCGCTATCGGAATCAGCAGCAGCGCGCTGTCGGGCCCGACGAAGTACAACGTGCTGACGGCGGTGCCGGCCACCTTCACGTTCACCGGCGACTTGTCCGTGGAGCTGGGGAAGTCGCTGGCCAAGATTCCCACCAAAGTCGGCGCGCTGGTGCACTCGATCAGCGGCGGAGAACGTGATCCCGAAACCCCGATCAGCGTCGTCGGCGCCAGCATCATCGGCGGCGACACCGTCGACCACGGGCTGTGGGTGGCGTTCTGGTTCTTTTTGGCCCAGCTGAACTTCGTGCTAGGCGCCATCAACCTGGTGCCGCTGCTGCCGTTCGACGGCGGGCACATCGCGATCGCCGTTTACGAGAAGATCCGCAACATGATCCGGTCGGCGCGCGGCATGGTCGCCGCGGCGCCCGTCAACTACCTCAAGCTGATGCCCGCCACCTACGTCATCGTGGTCGTGGTGGTCGGCTACATGCTGCTGACCGTTACCGCCGACCTGGTCAACCCGATCAGGTTGTTCCAGTAGGAGTCTCGTCATGACCACCGGACTGGGGATGCCGGCACCGCCGGCGCCCACCTTGGCGCCTCGGCGCAAGACCCGCCAGTTGATGGTCGGCGATGTCGGCATCGGCAGCGACTATCCGATCGCCGTACAGTCGATGACCACCACGAAGACCCACGACGTCAACGCCACGCTGCAGCAGATCGCAGAGCTGACCGCCGCCGGCTGCGACATCGTCCGGGTGGCCTGCCCGCGCCAGGAGGACGCCGACGCGCTGGCCGAAATCGCGCGGCACAGCCAGATTCCGGTGATCGCCGACATCCACTTCCAGCCCAAGTACATCTTCGCCGCGATCGACGCCGGTTGTGCGGCTGTGCGGGTGAATCCCGGCAACATCAAGGAATTCGACGGTCGGGTCGGCGAGGTCGCCAAGGCCGCCGGTGACGCCGGCATCCCGATCCGCATCGGCGTCAACGCCGGCTCGCTGGACAAGCGGTTCATGGCCAAATACGGCAAGGCCACCCCGGAAGCGCTGGTCGAGTCGGCGCTGTGGGAGGCGTCGCTGTTCGAGGAGTACGGCTTCGGCAACATCAAGATCAGCGTCAAGCACAACGACCCGGTTGTCATGGTCGCGGCCTACGAGCAGCTGGCCGCGCAGTGCGACTACCCGCTGCACCTCGGCGTCACCGAGGCCGGCCCGGCGTTCCAGGGCACCATCAAGTCGGCCGTCGCGTTCGGCGCGCTGCTGAGCAAGGGCATCGGCGACACCATCCGGGTGTCGCTGTCGGCGCCGCCGGTCGAAGAGGTCAAGGTCGGCAACCAGATCCTGGAATCGCTGAACCTGCGGCCGCGCTCGCTGGAGATCGTGTCCTGCCCGTCGTGCGGCCGCGCGCAGGTCGACGTCTACACGTTGGCCAACGAGGTCACTGCGGGGCTCGAGGGCCTCGACGTGCCGCTGCGGGTCGCAGTGATGGGCTGCGTGGTCAACGGCCCGGGGGAGGCCCGCGAGGCCGACCTCGGGGTTGCCTCGGGTAACGGCAAGGGCCAGATCTTCGTGCGCGGCGAGGTGATCAAGACGGTGCCCGAAGCGCAGATCGTCGAGACGCTGATCGAAGAGGCCATGCGGCTGGCGGCCGAGGGCGGCACGGGCGCTTCTGCAAGCGGTTCGCCTGTTGTGACCGTAAGCTGAGGGACGCCCGCTCTCGCAGAAAGAGTCACCATGTCGGCTCCGCCCATCCATCGCTTGATCGACGAGCGGCGGGTGTCGGTGGTGCGGGATGTCGCGGCGGTGCGCCGCGTTCTCGACCATGACCCCGTCGGGTCGTGCATGGTGGCCGCGCGGGTCGCCGACCACGGGATCGAGCCGTCGGCGATCGGCGGTGAACTGTGGACCCGGCGCGGTGTCGACGAATCCCTTTGCTACGCAGGGCCGAACCTGATTCCGCTGCGCGGCGGGCCGGCCGACTTGACTGCCTTCGCGGACGAGGCGATGAGCGCCTCGCGGCGATGTTCGTCGCTGGTGGGCCGAGCCGAACTGGTGATGCCGATGTGGCGGCGGCTGGAGTCGGCCTGGGGACCGGCGCGCGACGTGCGTGAGCATCAGCCGTTGATGGCGTTGACCTCGATGCCCACCTGTGCGATCGACCCCGAGGTGCGCCAGGTGAAGCTCACCGAGATCGACGCCTACCTGGTGGCCGCGGTGGACATGTTCATCGGCGAGGTCGGGGTGGATCCGCGGCTTGGCGACGGCGGCCGCGGCTACCGGCGCCGGGTGGCCAACCTGATCACCCAGGGCCGGGCATGGGCCCGCTTCGAGCACGGTCAGGTGGTCTTCAAGGCCGAAGTCGGGTCGCAGTCTCCGGCCGTCGGCCAGATCCAGGGTGTGTGGGTGCATCCGGATCGTCGCGGCCAGGGCCTGGGCACGGCGGGCACCGCGACGCTGGCGGCGGTGATCGTCGGCACCGGGCGGATCGCCAGCCTCTACGTCAACAGCTTCAACACCGTGGCCCGCGCCGCCTACACGCGGGTGGGATTCCGCGAAGTCGGTAGCTTCGCGACGGTCCTGCTGGACTGAGTCCACTTGTTGTTGCGCCGAGTGTGAATCCTGGGATTCCACTGTGCATCCAGGGAGAAGACAGGGGCGATTTCCCGCCCTGCGTTAACACTCGAAGCCCAGGATTCACACTCGATATTCGCCGCGGGCCGATCCAGAGGACTTGCTTCGGTGCGCCTACGCCCGTCGGGCGATACCAGTTCGTAACATCAGCCTCAATGGCAACTAAAACCATATTGGTATCAGCAGTCACGGTTGGCCTGCTCACGGTTTTCGCTTTGCCGGCGTGTACGCCGCGACCGGACGGCCCTGCCCCGGCGGCGCAGCGGTTCTTCGCCGCGTTGTCCACCGGCGACACTGCGGCGGCGGCCGAGCTCAGCGACGACCCGAGCGATGCCCGCGAAGCGCTCAACGCGGCCTGGGCCGGCCTGCAGGCCACCCACCTGGACGCCGAAATCCTCGGCTCGCGCTACACCGAGGACACCGGCACTGTGGCCTACCGCTACACCTGGCATCTGCCCAAGAACCGGACCTGGGCCTACGAAGGCCAGCTGAAGATGGCCCGCGACGAGGGCCGCTGGCTGGTCCGCTGGAGCACCACCGACCTGCATCCGCGGCTGGGCGAGCATCAGACGTTCGCGCTGCGGGCCGACCCGCCGCGGCGGGCCTCGGTCAACGAAGTCGGCGGCACCGACGTGCTGGCACCCGGCTACCTCTACCACTACACGCTGGACGCCACCCGGGCCGGGCCGAACCTGATCGCCACGGCCCGCGCCGTCGTCGATGCGCTGCATCCCTTCGACGAGGCGCTGAACGACCCGCAGCAACTGGCCGAGCAGGCCAGCTCGTCCGCCAAGCCGCTGGATCTGATCACGTTGCGAGTCGACGACAACAACAACGTCGCACCGGCGATCGGCCAGCTGCCCGGCGTGGTGATCACCCCGCAGGCCGAACTGCTGCCGACCGACGACCATTTCGCCCCGGCCCTGATCAACGAGGTCAAAAAGGCCGTGGTCGACCAGCTCGACGGCGAGGCCGGCTGGCGGGTGGTCAGCGTCAACCAGAACGGTGTCGACGTCGCGGTGCTGCACGAGGTCGAGCCGTCACCGGCGCCGTCCATCTCGATCAGCCTGGATCGGTCCGTTCAGGACGCCGCCCAGCACGCCGTCGACACCCAGCCCGGCAAGGCGATGATCGTGGTGATCAAGCCGTCGACCGGGGAGCTGTTGGCCGTCGCGCAGAACGGCGCCGCCGACGCCGACGGGCCGGTCGCCACCACCGGCCTGTACCCGCCGGGGTCGACGTTCAAGATGGTCACCGCGGGCGCTGCCATCGAGCGCGACATGGCCACCCCCAACACGCTGTTGGGCTGCCCCGGCGAAATCGACATCGGGCATCGCACCATTCCCAACTACGGCGGATTCGACCTCGGGGTGGTGCCGATGTCGCGGGCGTTCGCCAGCTCCTGCAACACCACGTTCGCCGAACTGGCCAGCCGGATGCCGCCGCGCGGTTTGAGCCAGGCCGCCGTCCGGTACGGGCTTGGGCTCGACTACCAGCTCGACGGCATCGCCACGGTCACCGGTTCGGTGCCGCCGACCGTCGATCTGGCCGAGCGCACCGAAGACGGCTTCGGCCAGGGCAAGGTGCTCGCCAGCCCGTTCGGCATGGCGCTCGTCGCGGCGACGGTGGCCGCCGGGAAAACCCCGGTACCACGCCTGATTGAGGGCCGGCCGACGACGGTCAACGGCGACACGACGCCGATCACCCCGAAGATGCTCGACGGTCTGCGACCGATGATGCGGCTGGTCGTCACCAACGGCACCGCCACCGACATAGCCGACTGCGGCGCGGTGTTCGGGAAGACCGGGGAAGCCGAGTTCCCCGGCGGGTCGCATTCCTGGTTCGCGGGCTACCGCGGCGACATGGCGTTCGCGGCGCTGATCGTGGGGGGCGGCAGCTCCGAACACGCGGTCCGGATGACCAAGCGGATGTTCCAGACGTTGCCGGCCGACTATTTGGCCTGATGGTCTATCTGGCGGCGGTAGATTGATACCGCTATGACACACGGCGAGCTGACCGAATTGCGGGTGTCGGACGCCGACCGCAACGGCACGCTGCGGCGCCTGCACAATGCCGTCGCGCTCGGTCTGATCGACATCGGTGAGTTCGAGGAACGTTCATCGCTGGTCTCGTACGCCCGAACCCGCAGCGAGTTGGACAGTGTGGTCGGCGACCTGCCCGGCCCGGGGGCGATCGTCACCTCGGCGGCCGACCGCGTCGAGCTGCGCGGCTGGCTCGGATCGCTCAAGCGGCACGGCGAATGGATGGTGCCGACCCGGCTGGCGCTGGTGCGTCGGGTCGGCTCCTGCGAGCTGGACCTCGTGCATGCCCGCTTCGCCGGGCCGGTCGTCGTGATCGAGCTCGACATGAAGTTCGGTGGCGTCGATATTCGCTTGCCCGACGGCGCCAGCGCCTCGATCGACGACGTCGAGGTCTACGCGGGCAGCGCCAGCGACCGCCGCAAGAACGCACCCCCCGAGGGGACACCGCACGTGGTGTTGACCGGCCGGGTGGTGTGCGGCTCGGTGGTCATCCGCGGGCCGCGCCGGTCGCTGCTGCGCCGGCGTTAGCGCTTGAACAGCGCCGCCCCGGCCCGCGCCAGGCGGCCCCACCCCCGTGGCCGGCCGAGGAGCTTGAGCACCAGCGGCGTGGCATTGAAGTAGGAAACCCGCTGCGCGATCAGGCCGTCGGTGAAAGTGAACCGGTCGACCGCGTCCCACGCGATCGGTTTGCCTCCGTAGGTTCCGCTCAAGGTGAATTCGATGAACACCTCTCGCCCGCCATGCCCGACGGTGTGCACGTCGGCGTGCAGATCGGGCACCAGGACGAACAACCGGTGAAACGCCGACCGGCAGGCCTGCTTACCGCGCAGGGTGCCCATCAGCGGCTGGATCAGCTCGATGTCGTCGCTCCACAGCGCCTCATGCTTGGCCAGGTCGGGGGTGCGCCAGGTGTCGGCGAACCGCTCGGCGAACTCGGCGGCGAACTTCGTGTCCACCTCATCGATGTGCATGGTCGTCAATGTATCCACGGGTTCCGACTACCCTGGCGACATGCCTGTTCGCACCGCGTTGTCCCCCGGCGTGCTGTCTCCCCCACGGCCGGTGCCCAAGTCGATCCCGCGCCCGGAATACGTCGGCAAGCCCACCGCGCGGGAGGGCAGCGAGCCGTGGGTGCAAACGCCCGAGGTGATCGAGAAGATGCGCGTCGCCGGAAAGATCGCGGCCGGTGCGCTGGCCGAGGCGGGTAAGGCCGTCACGCCGGGAGTGACGACCGACGACCTGGACCGCATCGCGCACAACTACATGGTCGACCACGGCGCCTACCCCTCCACGCTGGGGTACAAGGGTTACCCGAAGTCGTGCTGCACGTCGCTGAATGAGGTTATCTGCCACGGCATCCCGGACTCGACGGTGATCGAAGACGGCGACATCGTCAACATCGACGTCACCGCATACATTGACGGCGTGCACGGCGACACCAACGCGACGTTCCTCGCGGGCAACGTCACCGAGGAGCATCGGCTGCTGGTCGAGCGCACGCGCGAGGCGACCATGCGCGCGATCAAGGCCGTCAAGCCGGGCCGTTCCCTGTCGGTGGTCGGCCGGGTGATCGAGTCGTACGCAAACCGGTTCGGCTACAACGTGGTTCGCGATTTCACCGGCCACGGCATCGGCACCACGTTTCACAACGGCCTGGTGGTGCTGCACTACGACCAGCCGTCGGTCACCACGATCCTCGAGCCGGGTATGACGTTCACCATCGAGCCGATGATCAACCTCGGCGCGCTGGACTACGAAATCTGGGACGACGGCTGGACCGTGGTCACCCGAGACCGCAAGTGGACCGCGCAGTTCGAGCACACCCTGCTGGTCACCGACACCGGCGCCGAAATCCTGACGTTGCCGTGAGGTGGCCGCCGCGACCGTGCGGATTGATACGCCCTCCGCGGCGTGTCGCGTATGAAACCGCACACTCACCGCGTCGGCGCGGCGCGCAACCAAGGTGAGCGGTGCGCTGCTAGTCGCGGGCACCAGCTCCGACGCCGGCAAGTCCATGGTGGTGGCGGGACTGTGCCGGCTCCTGGCCCGCAAGGGCACCCGGGTGGCGCCGTTCAAGGCGCAGAACATGTCGAACAACTCGGCTGTCACCGTCGAGGGCGGCGAAATCGGCCGGGCCCAGGCCATGCAGGCCCGGGCGGCAGGCCTACAGCCCAGCGTCAGGTTCAACCCGATCCTGCTCAAACCCGGCAGCGACCGCACCTCGCAGCTGGTGATCCGCGGCCAAGTGGCCGATACGGTCACCGCGGCGAGCTACTGGGCGCACCGCGAGCAGCTCGCGGACGTCGTCGTCGACGAATTGTCTACGCTGCGAACAGAATTCGATGCAGTGATCTGTGAGGGGGCTGGCTCGCCGGCCGAGATCAACCTGCGGGCAACCGATGTGGCCAACATGGGACTGGCCCGGGCCGCGAACCTGCCGGTGATCCTGGTCGGCGACATCGACCGCGGCGGGCTGCTCGCCCACCTCTACGGCACCGTCGCGATACTGGACCCGCAAGACCAGGCGCTGATCGCCGGGTTCGTCGTCAACAAATTCCGCGGTGACCCCGCACTGCTCGAGCCCGGCCTGCGCCAACTGGCCGAGCTGACCGGCCGGCCCACCTACGGGGTGCTGCCACACGCCGACGAGCTCTGGCTGGACGCAGAGGACTCCGTCTCGGTGCTCGCCCATCGGGTCCTGGGCGTTCCGCAGCCGCCGCGCGGCCGGCAATGGCTGCGGATCGCTGCCCTGCGGCTGCCGCGGATCTCCAACTCCACCGACCTCGAGGCGCTGGCCTGTGAGCCCGGGGTGCTGGTGCACTGGGTCACCGAGCCCGCCGACCTGGCCGACGCCGACGTGATCGTGCTCCCGGGCAGCAAGGCCACCGTCGCCGACCTGCACTGGCTGCGCGATCAAGGGCTCGCCGACGGCATCATGGCGCACGCCGCATCGGACCGGCCGGTGCTGGGCATCTGTGGTGGTTTCCAGATGCTGTGCCGTTCGATCGACGACCCGGTCGAATCGGGCACAGGCCGGGTCGAGGGGTTGGGCCTGCTGGACGCCGATGTCGTGTTCGGCGCCGAGAAGGTGTTGCAGCGGTGGCAGAGCCCGCTGGCGGGTTACGAGATCCACCACGGGCGGGTGACCCGCTGCGCCGAGTTCGCCTGGTTCGGCGCGGACGAGTCTCCGCAGGGGTACCGCCGCGATCACGTGTTCGGCACCCACTGGCACGGGGTGTTCGACAACGACGGCTTCCGGCGGCAGTGGCTGACCGTCGCGGCCGCCGCCGCCGGCCGGGACGGTTTCGTTGTGGCTGACGATGTCAATGTGACGGCACGCCGCGATGCCCAATTGGACTTGATGGCCGACCTATTGGACGCCCATGCCGACACGGATGCCATGATCGGACTGCTCGACGGCGGACCGCCGCCGCGCCCGACCCTCGTGGTCGGCCTGGCCTAGTCGCAGCCAAACCCTCGCTGCGCCAGCGGTTTACGGCCACATCAGCAGCCACACCCGTCGCTCAATGCACGATGCCCGAGAATCTGCGCCTGATAGTGGCCTGAGAGACAGTGCAGAAACCGCCCGCGCAGCGGCCTTTTGGCGCTACCTTGCACAAGTGCCTTCGACGATGATGACCACCGTCGACGGATTCCCCCTCGAGGTCAATCTGGCGGGCCCGGAAAAGGGCTCCGTTGTGGTGGTGTTGGGTGCGGCGCAGCGGGCGCTCGCCGCCTACGACCCGGTGTGCGAACGCCTGCACACCGCGTCGCTGCGGACGATTGTCATCGGCCCGGACCAACGGCTGACCGCCAAATCGGTGGTCGGGATCATGGACGTCCTCGACATCAACTGGGGTGTGCTGGTCGGCGATCGCCTCGGCGGCGAGCTGGCATGGGAGCTGGCGGCTACAAGGCTGGACCGCTTCACCGGCCTGATCGTCATCGACCGCGGGCACCCCCGAGTGGCCGATCTGACCGGGGTGATCCGCGACCCGCACTGCCCACCTGTGGAGATCAACACCACCGCATTGGTCAGCACCCCGGCCTCCCAGGCGGTGGCGCGGGCCAGCCAACGCTGGGTCTACGGCGATTACCGCATCGTGCAGCTGCTGGGCCGGCGCAACGCACAGGAGTCCACCGCACAACTGGCCGCCGAGATCGTCCTGCGCACCAGCACCTGGTAACCCAGCGGCGGATCTTGCCTACGGTGGTGACGTGGAAGCCTCAAAGACCGCCGGCGACCCGCAGCGCCCGGCTGCGCCGCGCTCGCGATCGCCGGTGGCTGTTGGCGGCGACCCGCAGCGCCCGGCTGCGCCGCGCTCGCGATCGCCGCTGATCGGCATGACCACCTATCTGGACCAGGCCCAGACCGGCATTTGGGACGTTCGTGCCAGCTTTCTGCCGGCCGCCTACTTCCAGGGCGTCACGCTAGCCGGCGGTGTGGCGGTGTTGCTGCCGCCGCAGCCGGTGGACGCCGGCATCGCCGGGCGAGTGCTCGACGGCCTCGACGGACTCGTGATCACCGGCGGCAAGGACGTCGACCCGGCCGCCTACGGCCAGCAGCCGCACCCGGCCACCGACGAACCCGGCCCCGAGCGCGACGCCTGGGAGTTCGCCCTGCTACGCGAGGCGCTCGACCGGAAACTGCCGGTGCTGGGCATCTGCCGCGGCGCCCAGGTGCTCAACGTCGCACTCGGCGGAACGCTGCACCAGCACCTGCCCGACGTCATCGGGCACAGCGGCCATCGGGCCGGCAACGCGGTGTTCACCGATTTGAAGGTGCGGACGGTGCCCGGCACCCGGCTGGCCACGCTGCTGGGGGAGTCGGCCGAGGTGCGCTGCTATCACCACCAGGCCATCGCCGACGTCGGGGAGGGCCTGGTCGTCAGCGCTTGGGACGTAGACGGCGTGATCGAGGCCCTCGAGTTGCCCGGCGGCGACTTTGTGCTCGCCGTGCAATGGCATCCGGAGGAAAGCCTGGACGATTTGCGGCTGTTCGCGGCGGTCGTGGATGCGGCGCGCGACTATGCGAGCGTGAACAGATGGATCTGACGCAGCGGCTGGCCGGCAAGATTGCCGTCGTCACCGGCGCGGGAAGCGGCATCGGTCTGGCCGCCGCGCGGCGGCTGCATGCAGAAGGAGCCACGATTGTCGTCGGCGACATCGACAAACGGGCCGGGACGGCCGCCGCCGACGAACTGGCCGGTTCGTTTGTGCCCGTGGATGTTTCGGACGAAGCCGCGGTCAATGAGCTGTTCGACACCGCGGCGGCAACCCACGGCGCAGTCGACATCGCGGTCAACAACGCCGGCATCTCGCCGCCGGAGGACGAGCTGATCGAGAACACCGAACCGGCGGTGTGGCAACGGGTGCAGGACGTCAACCTCAAATCGGTGTACTTGTGCAGCCGGGCAGCTTTGCGGCACATGGTTCCCGCGGGAAGTGGTTCCATTGTCAACGTCGCGTCGTTTGTCGCCGTGATGGGTTCGGCAACCTCGCAGATCTCCTACACCGCGTCCAAAGGCGGCGTGCTGGCGATGTCCCGCGAGTTGGGGGTGCAGTTCGCCCGCCAGGGCATCCGGGTCAACGCGCTGTGCCCCGGCCCGGTGAATACCCCGCTGCTGGCTGAGCTTTTCGCCAAAGATCCCGAGCGCGCCGCGCGCCGGCTGGTGCATGTGCCGATGGGCCGGTTCGCCGAGGCGCACGAAATCGCCGCGGCCGTCGCGTTTCTCGCCAGCGACGACGCATCGTTCATCACCGCGTCGACGTTCCTGGTCGACGGCGGCATCACCGCCGCCTACGTCACCCCGCTGTAGTCTCCGCGTCCGGCACTACCCGGCGGACGGTGACCGCGGAATCACGCTGGGGCGCATATCGTATTGCGGGGTGGCTCCGCTGGTGGTGCGCGCGGCCATATTCGCGATCGGCATCATCGGCGGTACCCCTCCGCTGCCCCCTACCGGGGCGGCGCTGACTCCAGTTCCCGGGAACGCACCGGCGGTGTGGCTCACAGCGCTGGGAACCGCGGCCCAGGCTTGCGGCACGGACAGTGGGCCGATGGCAACCGCCCTGCCGATGCCCGCAGTCACTGCTGCGCCGCCACCCAGGGACGGTGCTGAGCCCAGTACGCCTGCGCCCGAGGCTAACCCGCCGGCCAGGGCGGATCCCGCGGACTTGACCGTCGAGGCGGCCGCAGTCGTCGTCGAACCCAGGTTCTTGGCGAGCGAACTCAATGCATTCGTCGTGGTGATGGGAATGCTGGTCAGGTAGGCGGCATTCCGCAACGGCATCGCAAGCGTATTCAGACTATTCACCACCGAGATAGGCGACGTGGACGACGACGGGGGCGAGGCGAGGCTCTGCAGCGCCTGCGGCATCGCCGAGGTCAGCTGCGAGAGCGCCGTTTGCGTCTCGGTGCCGGTAGCCTGCGCGACCGCGCCGCCCTGGTCCGCTAGCGACGCAGGGTTGGTGGTCGTCAGCGGCTGCGTGAACGACGTCAATGTCGAAGCGGCGGCCGCGGAGCCGGCGTAGCCGTACATGGCTGCTGCATCCTGCGCCCACATCTCGCCGTACTGAGCTTCCGTGGCCGCGATCGCCGGGGCGTTTTGCCCCAGCACGTTGGTCGCGATCAGCGACATCAACTGGGCGCGGTTGGCGGCGATAAGCGGCGGCGGGACCGTCATTGCGAACGCGGTTTCGTAGGCGGCGACGGCAGCTTTGGCCTGCACGGCGGTCTGCTCGGCTTGCGCGGCAGTGGTGTGCAGCCACACCAGGTAGGGCGCGGCGGCGGTGGCCATCGCGGTCGACGACGGGCCCTGCCAGGGCCCGCCGGTCAGCCCGGAGATCACCGACGAGTAGGAGACCGCTGCCGCGCCGAGAGCGGCGGCCAGATCGTCCCAGGCCGACGACGCGGCCAGCATCGATCCCGGTCCGGGTCCGGAATACATTCGGGCAGAGTTGATTTCGGGGGGCAACATGCCGTAGTCCATCGTTAGACACCTCCATGTGGTGCCGCGATCGCATTGATAAAAGACATCGAGTTCTCCTGGAAAAAGAAATGGGGTTATCCGACGCTTCACACAGCCACCGATGAATTCGGTGACTACGGGCGTCGGTCACCGCGTCGCGAGCCGGCGCTTCGCGGGGTCAGCGATCACCGGCCGTCGACACACGACGGCACGGCGCTGACCGATCAGCGACGGGCGATGCAGAAGTGGGTCAAGAGATCTCGGCCGGAATGATCCGTTGCTGGGGCGCGCGCCGGAGCCCCATCCGCCCGGCACGAGATGGACAGCGGCAAAACTGATGACAACGACGCCTGCGATACCGGCATCACGCGCAGCGGAGTCGGTGGCCGATCGCGATGCAGGCCCGCGGACTTGAACGGCGCATGGCTTATCGGTGCCGACGCGTGGTCGAGATGCGCCTGCTCGACGCTCACAACCCCAAGCGAAGTCACCGGGTCAGGTGTGGCGCGTTCGAGTCGCAGCAGCCAGCACCCGGCCACGGCAGCGAGCACGCCTACCACCGCGGCAATGGCGATGGTGGACCGTGACGGTCTTGGCGCGTCGCTGTGATTCACAGTGCCTCAAATCTAGCAGCGCGCAGGGGAACGACAGCGCAACCGATCCGGCGGCTAGCCGGCGGCCGGTGGGTGTGCAATCACCGTCGGGCGGAACCCGTACCGAGGCATGGCACCGCTCACGCCATGCCCGGCCGCACTGGCTAGCGGCATCCCGCCGAGCATGCTCGCCGGACCACCTGCCGCAACGCTTGGGGCATTGCCCGGGCCGACGTTCGGCAACGCCGAGGCGGCCGCGCCGATCGGCGCCGTCCACGTCGGCGGGACTGACAATGCCCCGATCGAACCGGCCTGGCCCAGCCCCGCCGACACGGCGCCGCCAAGACCTCCCAGCCCGCCCAGTCCATTAAGCGGGGCCGCCAACGCACCACCGAGACCGTCTACCGCCGCGGCCGGCGCCAACGCCTCTCCGGCAGCCGCCTCGCCAGCCGCCGCACCGCCCAGTAGACCCAAAAACGGCGCCATCGTGTTGCTCGGCATGTAGAACCCGGACGAGAAAATCGTGTTCCAGATGTTGGCGTTCGGACCCCAGGTATTCCAAAAGTTGTCCAGCGCTGTATTGCCCGAGGATCCTCCTGTCAGTAGGCCCAGGATTCCCGAAAGCCCCGAGGACGACGCCGAGGGCGATGCGAGGTTTTGCAGTGTTCGAGGTATCCCAGACGTCAACTGCGACAAGGCCGTCGGCGTCGCGGTGCCCGCCGCCTGAGCGACCGCAGCGGCCTGCGCGGCGGCTCCCGCGCCGTTGGTAGTTGTCGGCGGGGTGACAAATGGTGTCAGCGTCGACGCCGCCGCCGAGGATCCGGCGTAGCCGTACATCGCCGCGGCATCCTGTGCCCACATCTCGGCATAGTGAGCCTCGGTCGCTGCGATGGCCGGAGTGTTCTGACCCAAGAAATTCGTGGCAACCAGCGAAGCCAACAGTGCTCGGTTGGCGGCGATCACCGGTGGCGGCACCGTCATCGCGAACGCGGTTTCATAAGCAGCCGCAGCCGCTTGGGCCTGCATTGCAGCATGCCCAGCCTGTGCGGCCTCCTGCCCCATCCAGGCCACGTAGGGAGCGGCGGCGGCCACCATCGACGCCGACGCCGGGCCGCGCCACGGCCCGTCAACCAAGCTGGCAACTATTGAGCCGTAATCTCCGGCAGCCGAGGACAACTCGTTGGCAAGAGCATGCCAGGACGCTGCCGCGGTCAACAACGGTCCCGAGCCCGCGCCGGCATACATCCGGGCAGAGTTGATCTCCGGCGGCAATGCTGCGAAATCCATTGCTACCCTCCCTAGCTCGTGCAGACCGCGTTGGCGGCCTCAGTGAGGCCATACGAAGCGGCGCTGGCCGCCAGAATCGTCACGAACGTTTGATGAATCGCGGACGCTTGGGCGCTGACCGCTTGGTACAGCTGGCCGTGCGCGCAGAATTGCACTGCGGTCAGCGCTGATACCTCGTCAGCAGCAGCGGGAATCAGCCCGGTGGTGGGGGCGAGCGCTGCGGCGTTCTGGGCACTCACTGCCGAGTCGACAGATTGCAGGTTATCTGCTGCCGCAGACAGCATTTCGGGTACGATGTTGACGAATGACATTGAACGGCTCCCTCGGAGTACAAGATCGACCCCGACACAGCCGATGAAGACACAGGCCTGCCCGAGATTTGGCTAGTCGCAAGCTATGTCACGCTGACGGCGTCGTGCCGGGACCGAACGAAACGGTACGGTCAGTGATTTGCGGCGGTGCCCGTGCACCGTGTGAGTGAGTACCGCATGTGGCACGGTGGTGAACGCGGCCTGACATCAATCCAGACCGATTTGTCGACGCGTTTCAGCCGACGCGTTCGGCCTGCAGGCTCCACTTCTCCTCGATGCGTCCGTAACGCCAAATAGCCAAGGCGACAACCCAGGTCACCACGAACAGCCCGACGATCACGAAGCCGACCGCGTTGAGGTTGATGCCCCCAACCCAGTCCCAAAACGGGCCGCTCCAGCCGAGTTGGTCGGCGAGCAGGCCCAGCAGCTCGACGCTGCCGATGAGCAGAGCGACCGCAACCGAGAGCGCGGTTATGGTGATGTTGTAGTAGACCTTGCGCACCGGATTGGAAAACGCCCAGCCGTAGGCGAAGTTCATGAACGAGCCATCGATGGTGTCCAACAAGCACATTCCGGCGGTGAACAGCACCGGCAGGCAGAGGATGGCATACCAGGGCAGGCCGGCGGCCGCGCTGGTGCCCGCCAGCACCAGCAGCGCAACCTCGGTGGCGGTGTCGAAACCGAGCCCGAACAGCACGCCCACCGGATACATGTGCCACGACGCGGTGATCGACTTGGTGAACCGGCCCAGGAACCGGTTGAGGAATCCGCGATTGTTCAACTGCTCTTCCAACGCGGCTTCGTCGTAGACGCCGCGACGCATCCGGGCGAACACCCGCAGGATCCCGGCCAGGATGACCACGTTGATGGCGGCGATCAGGTACAGGAAGACGGCCGAGACGCTGGTGCCGATCAGGCTGGTGTAGTGATGCAGTGCCGACGAGTTTTCTTTGACCGGCCCGACGATGGCTTTGACGCCGATCGCCAAGAGCAGCGCCAGCCCGAACACCACCGACGAGTGGCCCAGCGAGAAGAAGAACCCGACCGCCAGCGGGCGTTGCCCGTCGTTCATCAGCTTGCGGGTGGTGTTGTCGATGGCGGCGATGTGGTCGGCGTCGAAAGCGTGCCGCAGCCCCAGTGTGTAGGCGGTGAGACCGATGCCAATACCGAATGCCTTGTCTCCGAAGGAAAAGTGCGCCGGCGCAACGATGAGCACCAGGGTGCACCAGCCGACGACGTGCAGCGCGACGATCACCGCGGACATCGCGCCCAGGTGCAACCACTCGTTGGGCGTCAAAGCAGCCCGCGGCCCCGACCACGACGATTTCTGGCGGGTGAGCGCATCACCGGCCATGTCGCTTCTCCTGCGCTGAGAAGAAAACCCCGACCGCGACGACGGTAACGCACGCCGCGCCTTCATGCATGCGATTTGCAAGTATTCTGCAAATTTCTCGCAAGTAGGCCGTGAATGCGGCTCACAGCCGCGGGCATTGCTCGACGTTCCCCAGAAAATCCGCGATCATCACGGGGGTGCAGGCATGGGCCAGGTCTTGCATGGTCGCCACGAACCTACGCCTGCACCAGCCGCTGGTTCGTCACTCGCAACTGACGGGCCGTGCTGACCGCGAGCGCCTCGATCTGCTCGGGGCGCAGTTGCCCGCATAGTCGGCCCCAGTGGATTGCGACGTCGTCCCCGACGGCCACGTCGGGCACCGCGCTGTATCCGTCCACCCAGATATCGAGTGAACGCGGCGACGGCTCCGAGAGCTCCAGTGCACGGCCGTCCCAGAGCAGGCGTCGGCACGACACCTCGACAGTGCCGCCGCCGCGGGAAACTACTGTGCCCCATGTGATTCGGCAATTGTCCAGGATGCTTCGCGGATGCTCGTCGAGGCTTCCCCCTTTTTGGCCCAGCAACCGCGACCACGGGTAGACCCCGAACACATGGAAACAGTGATTGGCGGCCGCCTCACATGCCAAATCTGGCCCGAGATGCGACCAGTAACGGCCCGCCTGCGGACCGATGATGGCGAGCAGCTCGTCGAAGAATGCCTTCGGGTCCAGGTCGGCACCGACACCGCCGCCGTGCCAATACGATTCGACGAGCCGGTAGTCCAGCGGGTCGGCGATACCGGTCATCGTCGACAACACCTGCAGATATGGCCAGGCGCCGGAAAACATCGTCGCCGCCGTGCGCACCTCTTCTGCCGAACCGTCCCGCAGCGTTGCGCCCAGGGGCGGACCGCAAAAGCCGAGGGCATTGGGCGCGTACGCGTAGCGGGCGAACATTTCCGCCCCCCGCGTATCAACCGACACGGTCACGTCCTGGAGCCCACCAGCTTGACCGCGTCGCGGTGCATGCGCCCGAAGTTGTAGTAGGCCGCGCACGCGCCCTCGGGTGACACCATGCAGGTCCCGATCGGGGTCTCCGGAGTACAGGCGGTGCCGAAAACCTTGCATTCCCAAGGCTTGAGCACACCCTTGAGCACCTCACCGCATTGGCACGCCTTGGGGTCGGCGACCCGCACGCCGGGCATGTCGTAGCGCAGCTCGGCGTCGAACTCGGCGAAGTCGTCGTGCAGCCGCAGCGCGCTCTGCGAGATGAAGCCCAGCCCGCGCCATTCGAAGTGCGGGCGCAGCGCGAACACCTTGCCCATCAGCGCCAGCGCCGCCGGGTTGCCGTTTTCGGGCACCACGCGCTTGTACTGGTTTTCCACCTCGCAGCGGCCCTCGCGGATCTGGGTCAACAACATCGCGACCGACGCCAGGATGTCCAGCGGCTCGAATCCCGAGACCACCAAAGGCTTTCCGTAGACTTCGGGCACGAATCGATACGGCCGGTTCCCGACGACGGTCGACACGTGACCGGGACCGATGAACCCTGAGAGCCGCAGGTCCGGCGATTCCAGGATGGCCTTGATCGGCGGAATGATCGTGACGTGATTGCAGAACACGCTGAAATTACGCAAGCCCAGATCGCGTGCTCGCACCAGCGTCACCGCGGTCGACGGCGCGGTGGTCTCGAAACCGATCGCGAAGAACACCACCTGCTTGCCCGGGTTGTCGACGGCGATCTTGAGCGCGTCCAACGGCGAGTACACGAACCGTACGTCGGCGCCGCGCGCCTTGGCGTCCAGCAGGCTGCCGTCCGAGCCGGGTACCCGCATCATGTCGCCGAAGCAGGTGAAGATCACGTCGGGTTGCTTGGCCAGCCACATCGCGTCGTCGACGCGGCCCATCGGGATCACGCACACGGGGCAGCCGGGGCCGTGGACCAGCTCCACGTTCTCCGGCAGCATGTGTTCGATGCCGTGCCGATAAATGGTGTGGGTGTGCCCGCCGCAGACCTCCATGAATTTGAAGTGCTCGCCGCCGTCGGCCAGGTGCTCAATGGCCACCAGCAGTTTGCGGGCCGCCGCCGGATCGCGGAACTCGTCGACGAATTTCATGGTCACTCCTAGACGATCGCGGACTTGTCGAAGGCTTCCATCTCGGTGGCGTAGGCGTCACCCATCTTTTTGACCGCGGCCAGCGTGAGCAATGCCTCGGTCTCGTCGATCTTGGCCATCGCGAAGCCGACGTGGATCAGCACCCAGTCGTCGGGCTCGGGCATGTCCTTCTCCAGCAGCCGCACACTGATCGTGCGCTGTACCCCGCTGACGTCGACCTTCGCTAAATAGTTGGCAGGGTCGGTGATTTCGACGACCCGGCCGGGAATCCCAAGACACATTTCGGTTCTCTCCTCGTCAGCAGATCCGCGGCAGTGGGTCACCGACGAGCATGTCGACGATCCTGGTACCGCCGAACCCGGTGCGTACCACGACGGTCTCCTCTGGTTCGGCGATGATCTCGCCGACTTCGGCCGCCTCGGCGCCCAACGGATGCGACCGCAGCGCGGCCAGTCCGGCTTCGGCTTCCTGCGGTGCGACGACGGCGACGAACTTGCCTTCGTTGGCGACGTAGAGCGGGTCGATGCCGAGTAGTTCGCAGGCGCCGGCCACCATCGGGTGCACCGGCAGTTTTTCCTCCTCGAGCAGCACCCCGAGACCGCAGGACTGGGCCAGTTCGTTGCAGACGGTGCCCACGCCGCCGCGGGTCGGATCGCGCAGCCACCGGGTGGACGGTGCGGCGGCCAGCAGCAGCTCCACCAGCGGGCTCACCGAGGCGGTGTCCGAGCGGATATCCGCCTCGATCGCCAAATCACCGCGGGCTAGCATCACCGCCATCCCATGATCGCCCATCGATCCGGACAGCAGCACCTTGTCGCCGACGCGGACCGACTCCGCCGAGAACTGCCGTCCCGCCGGAATGACGCCGGCGCCGGTGGTGGTGATGAACAGGCCGTCGGCCGCGCCGTTGGGCACCACCTTGGTGTCACCGGTGACGATCTGCACTCCACTGGCCGCCGCGGCGGCGGCCATGTCGGCGGCGATCTCCTTCAGCTCGGCGATCGGCAAGCCTTCCTCGAGCACGAACGCTGCCGAAATCCATTGCGGCACAGCACCGGCCACGGCAAGATCGTTGACGGTGCCATGCACCGCGAGCTCGCCGATCGAGCCTCCGGGAAAACGCCTGGGCTGCACCACAAACGAATCCGTCGACAACACCATCCGCTCGCCGCTGGGTAAGGCGATGACGGCGCCGTCGCCAAGCGACTCGAGCAGCGGGTTACGAAACGCGTCCAGGAACACCGCGTCGACGAGTGCCGCCGAGGCTTTTCCGCCGGCGCCGTGCGCCAACGTCACGTGGTCGTCGAGCAACCGGGGCCGCCGTCTGCGGAACGACTCGATCCGCTCGATCACATCGCTCTCGGCGAATTTCGGTCCCGACGCCAGGTATTCGCGTGCGGATCTGCTCATCAGGCCACCATTCCCGGTGTCTCCAGCCGTTCGTGCACGGCCAGCCACAGCTCGTAGCCCAGTAGCGCTTGGGCTTCCTGGATGCGGTGCACGCTTTGCGAACGAACGACGAAGCAAGCGTCCACATCTGGGCTTTTGGCGAACGCCCCGCCGTCGTATCCGGCGAAACCGATGGTGTACATGCCACGGTTATGCGCTTCCTTCAGCCCCGCCATCAGATTCGGCGAGCTGCCGCTGGTCGACATCGCGATCGCGATGTCGCCCGCCTTCGCCCGTGCGATCAGCTGCCGGGCGAACACCAGCTCGTATCCGACGTCGTTGCCCAGCGCTGTCAGGATCGCCTGATCGGCGGTCAGCGACCAGGACGGCAGCGGCTTGCCCAGCGGCGGTCGGGCGAACAGTTTCGCAAGCGTCGTGGAATCGGTGCAGCTGCCGCCGTTGCCGAAGGTGAACAACCGCCCCCCGGCCGCGAAGCGGCGCGCCATCTCGCCGGCGGCAATGGCCAACAGTTCCGCATTGGAGTCCACCGTGGACCGGCGCAGCGCCAGGCTTTCGGCCGCCTTGGCCTGCGCCGACGCGGTGAGGTCGGCCAGCAGCGACGTGGCGTCGTCTTCCTGCGCGTCGATGAACGGGTACAGGAAATTGGTGGGCTCGTCACTCATCAGACGTCCTCCTCGGTCAGCTTGCTGATCGCCGTCCCCGCATGTACGAGCACCAGATCGCCTGGCACGACCGGCTCGACCAGCGCGGTCGCAACCGTTTCGAACCCGCCGGCGGTGCGCACCTCGGCGATGCCGTCCGCCGACGCCGCGGTCACCTCACCGAGGCGGCCCTCGTCGCTACAGGTCGTGCAGACCTCTTCTGCGGCAGGAGCTTTCAGTAGTCCCGGGTGCTCGAAACAAACATGGGTCAGTTCCCACAACAGGTGGTAGAACAGCACGAACCCACCGGTCGCCGGGACGCGCGGGTCGGGGTCGTCGAGCCACAGCACGTGATCCGCCATTCCGGTCGACGGCCGTTCACCGCTGCCGATCCAGACGGTGGTGGCACCCCAGGCCGGGCATCGACGCATCACCGAAGCCACCTCGGGATTGTCGGCGCCGACGACGCCGACCACGATGTCGCCGGGACGGACCGAAACCCTTACCAGGTCCACCACGTCGGGCCCGGTCAACGCGACTGCCGGCAACGCCCGCTTGCCGACGATCACCGGATGGATGAACTCGACCGCGATGTGCAGGGCGTGCGGTTCCCAACCGGGTGCAATGGACCACATGGTGGCGCCGGCCGCGAACCGCCTGGCCAGGGTGAGCGCGGTAGCGGCGAGATCGGAGGTCAGGTCGGCGCCGAGCCCACGGTCAATCGCGGTGGTAGTCATTGGGCCTCCACAGAATCTGATTGCGCATCAAGCGCGGTCAGCAGGGAAACGGCCGCCTGGCCGAGCGCGAGGCCACCGTCGTTGGGGGGCACCGTGTGATGAGTCAGAACCTCGAATCCCGCCTGCTGCAGCCGTTCTCGGCATGCGCGCAGCAGCAGGACGTTCTGGAACACCCCGCCGGTGAGGCCCACTAATTGCAGCGGGCCGGCGACCAGGGCAACCGCCTCGGCGACGGCGTTCGCGACCGCCTCGTGGAAGCCGGCCGCCAGCGCCGCCGGTTCGGCTCCCGCACGCAGCTCCGACACCATCGCGCGGATCATGCCGCGCGGGTCGATCACCCCGTCGTCGTGCACGTCCATTCGCAACTGGATCGCGCCGGCGGTTTCGGCTAGCACCTCCAATTCGATCGCGGCCTGAGCCTCGTAGTCGATCCGGTGCCGCACCCCCAGCAGGGAGGCGACGGCATCGAAGAGGCGGCCCATGCTCGAACACGGCACACAGCCCGCACCGGTGTCCAGCTGGGAGCGCACGGCGGACAGCTCGGCGGGGGTGGCCGCGGTGACCGGCGGCAAATCCGGGGTCCATGCGATACCGGCCATCCATAGCTGTGACAGCGTCATGCGCCACGGATTGCGCACGGCGGCATCGCCACCCGGCAGCGGCACCGGCAACAAGTGTCCGACCCGCACGAAACAGTGGCTGTCGCGACCGATGGCAAGAATCTCCCCGCCCCAAATCGTCCCGTCGCAGCCGTATCCGGTGCCGTCGAAGGAGACACCGATAATCGGTTCACCTAGTCGGCCGTGCTCGGCCAGCAGCGAGACGACATGCGCATGGTGGTGCTGCACCAGGTCCAGCGGGCGGTCGCCGGCGTGCCGCTCGGCCCAAGCGCGGGTCTGATAGCCCGGGTGCAGATCGGCGGCCAATCGCATTGGTTGATGCCGGATTTCGCTGAGCTGACCCACCGCGCGTTCGAATGCCCGCAACGTCTCGAGTGTTTCCATGTCGCCGATGTGCCCGGACATGAACGCGCGCGGGCCATCGGTGAGACAGAAGGTGTTCTTCAGTTCGCCCCCCACCGCCAGCACGGTGGGACCCTCACGGCCGAGGTCGACCGGCAGCGGCGCATAACCACGGGAACGCCGGATCGGCAGTTCCCGGCCGTCGAGGACGCGTACCACCGAGTCGTCGCAGGGCACATGGATCGACCGGTTGTGGTCGAGCACCGCGTCGCACAGCGGCGGAAGTCGCCGCAAAGCATCGTCTTCGGTGAAGCAGAGAGGCTCGTCGGACCGGTTGGCGCTGGTCAGCACCAGCGCATCGGGCACCGGTGTGTCGACGGCGGGTATGGCCGCGAGCAGCAGGTGATGAATGGGGGAGTACGGCAACATCAATCCCAGCAACGGATTACCGGGCGCGACGGCCTCGGCGACCGGCGCATCGGGGCGCCGCCGCACCAATACGATGGGGCGGGCCGGGCTGGACATGATCGCGGCCTCGGTGTCGTCGATCCACGCGAAGCGGCGCGCCACGTCGAGGTCACGCACCAGCACCGCGAACGGCTTGGCGCCGCGCATCTTTCGGGTACGCAGCGCACCGACGGCCGTCTCGTCGGCAACGGCACAGGCCAGGTGGTAGCCGCCGATGCCCTTGATGGCCACCACGGCCCCGCCGGCCAGCGTCCGCTGGGTGGCGGCCAGCGCGGCGTCCGAGCCGTCGACCCGGCCGGCGTCCGAGCAGAACCAGATTGACGGACCGCAATCGGGGCAGGCGATCGGCTGCGCGTGGAAGCGGCGATCCGCCGGGTTGTGATATTCGTCCGTGCAGCGCTCACACATCGGGAACGCCGACATCGTCGTGGCCGGGCGGTCGTAGGGAAGCGCCCGGATGATCGTGAACCGCGGTCCGCAATTGGTGCACGTGACGAACGGGTGCCGGTAACGCCGGTCCCCGGGGTCGAACAGCTCCCGCACGCAGTCGTCGCAGACCGCGATGTCGGGCGGAATCGGCGTGGTGGCTCCGGCAGCCGGTTGGCTGTCGACGATGCGGAATCCCGCATCGCACGTGGTCTCGGCGTCGACGACGCAGACTCCGGTGATCTTGGCCAGTGGCGGCGCCTCCGCACGCAGCCGGCGGCCGAACTCGTCAATGCGAGCGGCCGGACCTTGCACTTCGAGAAACACCGCGCCGGAATCGTTTCCGACAAACCCGGCCAGGCCCAGTTCGCTGGCAATCCGGTGCACGAACGGACGAAAACCCACTCCCTGAACGACACCGGTCACGGTGAACCGCTGCCGAACATCGCCCGATCGCAACAACGTGTCGGTCACATCAACCACTGCCCGGCAGCGGTGCGTCGCGGCTCCGGCCCATCAGCTCGAGACCGGCCATTGCCTGCTCGGCGCCGGCCCGGTCTGTTTTCTCGACGGCGAAGCCCATGTGGATGATCACCCAGTCACCGGGAACTAACGTCTCATCCGGCAGCATGCCCACATTGACCTTGCGGGCCTCGCCGGCGACGTCGACCAGCGCGAGTTGTCCGTCGTAGCCGTCGAGCATCTGGACGACTTGACCCGGGATCCCCAGACACATCTGTCAAACCTCTCGCAGGCTGTGGTCCGCGGCGCGCAGCATCGCCACCGCCGACTCGACCGCCGTCACCGCGCCCGGCACGGCGGCTTGGACGGGCTCGCTCAAGCCGATGCCGTCAGTGACGTCGGCAACTTCGCACCCCACCACGACAGTCCGGGGAGCAACGCCGCCAAGGGCCCGAAGGCTCGCGAACACCACTGCCGGGTCCATGCCGTGCGCATCCAGCGCCGGGGTCAACTCGTGCTCGCCATGGTCGGCCTCGAAGACGTGGAGCGTGCCCGGTGAGCCCCGGTTGGGCAGCGCGTCGACGAGCACCAGGGCGTCCCAACCTTCAAGGAGGTCGTAAGCCAAGTGCATGCCCCCGATTCCGTAATCGGTGGCGCGCAACCCATCTGAGCCGTCGACCCGATCACACACATGGCGCATCACCTCGGGACCGAAGCCGTCGTCACCGAGGAAGATGTTGCCGATCCCGGCTATCAAGATGCGGGACGTCATTACGCCGACGATGACTCCGCTACATGTGCCGGATCTTCAGATACCGTCTGGCATCCGGAACCGATCGCAGCCCTAAACCAATCGCGATCAATCCGATCGCCGCCAGGATGGCTATGAACACCCAACCTAAGATCTCCATGTCGGCTTCCTTTCTTCGTGAGCTTCGAGCGGTTCGACTTCGTCGGGCGCGAAGTACAGGTAGCGGCCGTACCAGTCATGCAGCTCGGCTGCCGGGTCGTCTTCGACCACGACTCCGACATGCTGGTTGCCGTCGACGTCCTCGTGTACCGAGGTCACGCGAGCGGTCTTGCCCGAGAAGAACAGGTCTTGGGCGTCGGCACGTCGGGCCGGGTGCAGCCGCACCCGGCTGCCGCGCGCCACTCGCACACCGTTCACCAGGACGGCATCGCTGTCGGGGCGGACTGCGTTGTCGGCCAAGGGATCCCACCACTGCACACCGTCGGGTATCTCGGGAATCAGTCCGGGCCGGCCGGCTGCGCTGCCAGTGTGCGGATCGCGCAGCACTCCGTGCAGGCGCTGCATCGCCTCCGGCGACATCGCGTCGCAGCGGTCAATGATCTGCGCAGCCAGCGGATCGGTGGCGCGGGCCTGCGCCTTCTCCTCCTCGGTCATGGTCATCACTCGCAAGGTGAGGATCTCGTCGATCTCGGTGGCGTCGTAGAGTGCGCCTTCGCTCTGCTCGGCGATCTCGGGGTGGTCGTAGAGGATGATCGGCGAGATCAGCAGCAGGTCGTGCTCGCCGGGTGGGCCCGCCAGCACCGGAAAGCACCGGTGTTGCCGGCAGCGCGCGGCGGCGACCGAGGCGGATTCCGGTGGCTCCAGCAACGAAACAAATTCTCCGCCAACGGCGTCGACGATCAGGTGAGTGCCGATCAGCGATCTGGCGATGGCGTCGTGCTTGTCGGTCGCTGCGGTGCCGCCGTTGCGCACAGACACCGTGACTCGGTCCAGGCCGTGGTCACGCTCGACGTCGACGGTCAGCGACGCGCGTACTTCTTGGCGGGTGCGCACCAGCCTGCCACCTGGGACCGCCTCGATGTCGGTTCCCGACGACACCGTCACCGGCAACGTCCATCGACGGTCCGGCTCGTCGAGTTCGAAAGGCCCGAAAGACAACTCACGTTCGACAGCCTCATCCCAGGAAAGCCAGCGGCCGGACGGCGTGCTCAGCTCGTCGACCGGTCGGTAGCGCCCACCGCCCGTGTCTTGTTCGGCTCCCCGGTGCTGAAGGTGAAGGAAGCGCAGCACCAGCGTGATGGCATCGGCGGCCACCAGGAATTGCGCCGAGAGCCCGTCGTCCTCGCCGACGCCCGCCTCGACCGCACCCGGTGGGCCCAGAACGCCCCACTGCCAACGTGATTGGTTCCTGCTCGACGAGGCGCGGTACGGGTAGAGCAGGTAACCCTCGTAGAGCACCGCGTCGGCAACCGCGCGGGCCCGGTCCCAACCGGTGCTCATGGGACCTCCTGGCGAGCCGTTGCCAGCAGCGCGGTGATGGCGTCGTCGATCGACAACAGGCCGTGCACCGACTTGTAGGCGGCCAGCGCCGTCGCCGTGTCGTGGCCCAGCCGCACCCACCCGCTGTCGGGGTAGTGCTGCCGGATGAGATCCCGCCACACCGCCACCGGCATGTCGTAGCGGCCTTCGCAGTCCCACGGCACCTGCTGGACGGACAAGCCACGCGTGCCGGCCCTGAACACCGTTCCGCTGAACAGGAAAAGCAGCGGCACGGCGCCGTCCCGTAACGCGTGGAAGTACTTGGCCGCGGCGACCTCGAAGTCGTATGTGCACGGCAACGAGAGCGTTACGTCGGTGGCACCGGTGAACCCCGGCACCATCGCGGTGCAGTGCTGCCAGAGGAATGTGCGCTGGGTGGTTGCCCAGCGCTCCCGGGGCCCGAACAGATCGGTCAGTCCGGCAGCCTCGTCATCGGAATAGCCGCGCCGCAAGGGCTCGATCCGTACCTGGCAGCGCAGTGCGATCGCGTGCACCTGTTCCTGCGTGGACGTCGAAACGTCGACACGCGCAGTCAGCGCAGGGGTGACGGCGTATGGTTCCGGGGCGACGTCGACGACGGCGAACGCCAGATCTGCTGCGCTCATCGTCGTCGCTCCACACTGCGCGAGGCCAGCGTCGCGAAGAATTCGTCGATGTACTCGCGAGCCTCCTGCCCACCGTCGAAGCCGCGCCACAACTTTCGCAACCGGCCCACGAATTCGTAGCAGGCATCGATCGGGACCAGATAGCACAGGGGCGGTCCCTCCTCGGGCACGCGCACCAGCAGAGCCTCGACGTCGTCGGCGACCAGGCTCACTCGAGGTTCGGCGGCACTGATCGCGGTCCACGCGTCGAGGTCGAGTTCGGATTCGCATGCTCCCGCCGGCCCCGGATAGAACGCAACAGTGCGGTCCAGCGCCGAGTTGCGGAAGAAGAACGCCAGCCCCACGGGAATCTGCAGCGCCTCCCACGCGCGGCGATCCAGCGCGAAGTCCGGGAAAGCCAGATACCGGTCGGGCACTGCACGGTAGCGCAGCTCGGCCTGGGAGTCGGTGAACAACAGATAGCACCCGCGGCAGACGCACATCAGCTGGCGGGCAGCAATGTTCACGACGTGCTGATGCGCATCGGCGATGCACTCCGAGCACATCTCGCACCGCTGACCCGCAGGCTCGGGCGCACGGCGGTTGCCGCTGATGCGGGCCAAGACGTCGTAGGGACTGGTCATGCCGACACACCCGTCGACTCGGCGGGAGCCGCTAGCGACAACACCCCGTCACGCACCAGGAGTGGGATGGGATCCAGGTGTGCTGTCGTGTCGTCCAGCCCGGCACCCGCGTGCACGACGTCGAAACGGGCGTGACAGCGGGGGCACCGCAACAGTGCGTCCTGCAGTTGCGCGCCCGCGAGCGAACCTTCGCAGCCCGGGCAGTGGTCGCGGTAGGCGTAGAGCCGGTCACCTACCCGGCATGCCAGCACCGGCACCCCGGCGACCACGAAGCCGCCGATTTCGCCGGGCGCGAGCTCGGCAAAGCCGGGCACCGGATGCCACTGCGGCCCACTGCCGTTGGAATGGACCTTGGTCAGCAGGGACTCCGCCGGGATCACCGCGTCGGCATCGGCGGCGATGACTTCGATCGACGAAACTTCGGGTGCCGCAGCGCGAATCGCGTCCTCGACGGCCAACTCCAGCGTCACCGCCGACGACGGACAACTCTTGCAGCTGCCCGAGAACTGAAGGCGCACCGTATCGCCGACGATCTCGAGCAGGTGCACGTCCCCGCCGTGCGACCCCAGGTATGGACGCACCCGGTCCAGCGCATCGGAGATTCGGCGGTGCACGTCGTGCGGGTGCAGCCCGTGCACCAGCAGCAGACTGGCCACCAAGTCGTCGCCGGCCAGCCGTTCGATCACCGCCGCGTCCGCGACCAGATCCACGATCCGCGACAGGGCCGCACCGTAGAGTCCGACTACCTCGCGGACCAGTTGTTCGGCGCGCTCACGCGCGGCCACCCCGCCCGTCGAGGTCGCGTCCAGCAGCGTCTGGATCCGATCGCCCGCCGTGCGCCATTGCGCGTCCCCCTGTGACTGCTCGGGGCGATCTGCCATGCATCACTCCGTCGCTTGGGTCGGCGAGTGCAACCGCTCCAGCGTCTTGCCCTTGCCCAAATACATGTGCACCCCGCAGGGCAGACACGGGTCGAAGCTGCGCACCGTGCGCATGATGTCGATGCCCTTGAAGTGCTCTCGGTCGTTCTCCTCGAAGATCGGCTGGCCCTGTACCGCATCCTCGTACGGTCCCGGCGTGCCGTAGACATCGCGCGGGTTGGCGTTCCACGGCGTGGGCGGGTAGGGGTGGTAGTTGGCGATCTTGCCGTCGCGAATCACCATGTGATGGCTCAGTACTCCGCGCACCGCCTCGGTGAACCCGCAGCCGATGCCTTCCTTGGGCACCTCGAAGCGCTCCCAGGTCTTGGTGCGGCCGGCCCGGATCTCGCCGAGTGCCTGCTCGCAGAAGTGCAGTGCGCAGGCCGCCGAATAGGCCTGGAAGTAGGTCCGCGCCCGGTCGCGCTCGATCGTGTTGGACCCGTGCCGCGGGATCTTCCACTCCAGTTCGACGGGTCCCTTGAGCGCGGTCTTGGGCAGGTTGATCTGCACGCTCTGTCCGGTCGACTTGACGTAGCCGATGTCGACCAAGCCGGCCAGCGCGGTTGCCCACAGCCGGGCCAGCGGCCCGCCGCCGGTGTCCAGCGCGAGGTGGTCTTTGCCGTCGAACCAGCGCGGGGACATCACCCAGCTGTAGTTGCCGCCGTCCATGTCCCGCTTCTGCGGGTGGGGGTTGGTGTGCTGGTTCCAAGGATGACGACGATCCACCGGATTGCCCAGCGGGTCGGTCTTGACGAACATCTCCTGGTCGGTCCAGTCGTCGTAATACGAACTGCCCAAGAGGATCCGGATGCCGAGGTTGATGTCGACCAGCGATGTGGTGACCAGCTTGCCGTCGACGACCACCCCGGGCGTGACGAACATCTTGCGGCCCCACGACTCCATGTCCTTGTAGGAGAAGTTGCAGTACTCAGGATCCTGGAAAGAACCCCAGCAACCCAGCAGCGTGCGGCGCAGGCCGACTTTCTCGTAACCGGGGATCGCTTCGTAGAAGAAGTCGAACAGGTCGTCGTGCATGGGAACGACCTTCTTCATGAACTCGACGTAGCGCATGAGCCGGGTCATGTAGTCGGTCATCAGTTGAACTGTCGCGACGGTGCCGACCCCGCCGGGGTACAGCGTGGAGGGGTGGACGTGCCTGCCCTCCATCAGACAGAACATTTCCCGGGTGTAGCGGCTGGTTTGCAGCGCTTCGCGGTAGAACTCGCCGGAAAACGGGTTGAGCGACCGCATGATGTCGGCGATCGTCTTGTAGCCGTGCATGTCGGCGTGCGGCGCCGGGGTGTTCTCGGCCTTGCTCAGCACGCCCGGATTGGTTTCGGAGACCATTTTTTCGCAGAAGTCCACGCCGACCAGGTTCTCCTGGAAGATGTTGTGGTCGAACATGTATTCCGCGGCCTCGCCGAGGTTGACGATCCACTCGGCCAAATGCGGCGGCTTGACCCCGTAGGCCATGTTCTGGGTGTAACACGAGCATGTGCAGTGGTTGTCACCGCAGATCCCGCAGATGCGGCTGGTGATGAAGTGCGCGTCGCGAGGATCCTTGCCCTTCATGAACAATGAGTAGCCACGGAAGATCGACGACGTGCTGTGGCATTCGACTACTTCTTTGTTGTCGAAGTCGATCTTGGTGTAGATGCCCAGGCTGCCGACGATCCGGGTAATGGGGTCCCAGGCCATCTCCACCAGTTGGCCGGGTTCGCGCTTGGCCTGGGACGGCTCGGGGATGATCGTTGTCATCGAAATTCACTCTCTAATCTGTGGTGAGCGTTTGGGCCGCTACCAGGTGCGCCGGGCGCCCGTGGTGAGTTCGGTGCCCTTGTGCCGCCAGCGCGGCTCCTTGTCGACGGTGCGCCCGGTGATGCCGCGCAGGTTGCGGATCAGCGAGCCGTAAAGCCCAGACGCGGTTGTCGAAACTTTGCCGCCCGGCGGCTCGTCCATGAACGGCATGAACTTGTCCGGGAATCCCGGCATGGTGCATCCGATGCAGATGCCACCGACGTTGGGGCAACCGCCAATACCGTTGATCCAGCCGCGTTTGGGTACGTTGCATTTGACGACTGGACCCCAACATCCAAGCTTCACAATGCATTTGGGAGATCCGTACTCGGTGGCGAAGTCGCCCTGCTCGTAGTAGCCGGCCCGGTCGCAACCTTCGTGCACGGTGTGGCCGAACAGCCACTGCGGCCGCAGCGCGTCGTCGAGCGGGATCATCGGCGCCTGTCCGGTGGCCATGTACAGCAGGTAAGTCAGCGTTTCGGACAGGTTGTCCGGATGGATCGGGCAGCCCGGGACGCAGACGATCGGGATTCCCGCCTTGCTCTTCCAGTCCCACCCGAGGTAGTCCGGTACACCCATCGCCCCGGTGGGGTTGCCGGCCATCGCATGAATGCCGCCATAGGTGGCGCAGGTCCCTACCGCGACCACCGCGGTCGCCTTGGGCGTAAGCCGGTCCAGCCACTCGCTGGTGGTCATCGGTTGTCCCGTCGCGGGGTTGTTCCCGAACCCGCACCAATAGCCTTCGCTCTTGATGGCCTCGTTGGGGATCGATCCCTCGACGACCAAGACGAATGGTTCAAGTTCGCCGCGATCGGCTTTGAAGAACCACTCGAGGAAATCGTCGGCCCCACCGGTGGGCCCACATTCGAAATCGATCAGTGGCCAGTGGACGGCGATCTTGGGCAGACCGGGGAGGGCGCCCAGCGCGATCTCCTCGACGCTGGGCTGGGTGGCGGCAGTCAACGCCACCGAATCGCCATCGCAACTCAGACCCGCGTTGATCCACAGGACGTGGATCAATGTTTCTTCTGCCTTGACTGCTGCTTCCGTTGGCATACCGCAGCTTTCCGGGGCCAGGGGGCTCTGGGCTGTGGCCCCTGACACCGCCGGGGTCGACGGTCGGCCCGCTTACGCGGCGCTAATTTTCGGGTCTACTCCCGTCTAGTTGCATTGTCAACGGCTTTCGGCAATCGTGAAAACCTTTGATGGGCTTATCGAATTCGCCGTATCTCGCCGCGGGACAGGGTATCCTGAACGCACATCATCAGCGGCGGGGCGCTGCTTTTCACGTGTCAAATTAATCGGGTCGTTCCGTGGTCCTGCGAATCGATTGCATCTGAAAAGGTAATCGAGTCATTCCCTTTCACCGGTCACGAACTCTGGGACCCGCCCCGTCACCCCGCCACGAATCGCCGCAGCCAGCCGAACCATGCCGGCATGCCGGCGCCCGTGCGGGCGCTGACCGGCAGAACCGTCGCAGTCGGGTTGACCTCGCGGACGCGGGCGATATACGTGTCGACATCGACGTCCAGATACGGGACCAGATCGATCTTGTTGAGTAGCACCACATCCACGGCGCGGAACATCACCGGATACTTCAGTGGCTTGTCGTCACCTTCGGTCACCGAGTAGACCATGGCTTTGGCATGCTCGCCGACGTCGAACTCTGCCGGGCACACCAGATTCCCGACGTTTTCGATGATCACCAGATCCAGCGTGCCCAGGTCCAGACCCTGCAGCGCGCGGTTGACCATCGGCGCGTCGAGGTGGCATTCACCGCCGAATCCGTTGCCGGTGTTCAGCAGCGATATCTGAGCGCCGCGGCCACCGAGCTTGGCCGCGTCGAGGTCGGTGGCGATGTCGCCTTCGATCACCCCGACCGCGAACTCGCCGGCGAGTTCGTCGAGGGTGGCTTCCAAGATCGTCGTCTTGCCCGAGCCAGGTGAGCTCATCAGGTTGAGGGCTCGAACCCCGTTGCGCTCGAACGCCTCCCGGTTATAGCCGGCGCGGATGTCGTTTTCGGCGAAGATCGACTCCAGCACGTCGATGCGCTGCGTGCCGGTGTCGTAGCCGCTGTGGTCCCCGTGGTCGTGCTCGTGGGTGTGCGGCGCGTCGTCGTGGTCGTGGGTGTGCACGGTTCCGTCGTCGTGGCGATGAAACCTACCCATGGTGAGCGCCTTTCATGAAACGTCCAGTGAGGTCACCAAAAACTCGTCACCGCGCAGCACCTCGACGTCCCCACTCTCGCAGAGCGGGCACAACAAACACCACTGCGAGGCAACCGTCGAGCGCCGTCCGCATGACCGGCAGTGCACCTCCGCGGCGACGAACTCCAGCTCCAGCTCGGCGTCGGGCATGTCCTCGAAATCGCGGACAAGCGTCCAGCAGAACGACAGCGATTCGGGAACCACCTGACGCAGGGCGCCGATCCGCACACGGACGACGTCGACATGGCGGCCGTCGGCATACGGTTTGACCACCCCTGCAATGGCCTGACACAGCGACAGCTCATGCACGGTGACTCACCGCCATTCCCACAGAGCCTTGATCGCCGGCAGGCCCATGAACACCGTTCTACACCTGGCAGCTCGTCGCCGGAGGCCAACTATCCGCAACGGCTTGCCACGCGATCTGGCGGAATGGCAGCGCTATCCTGAACCCGGCGGGGCGCACCATGAAGCGTGACGAGTTGTTCGCCTCGATCGAGGCGGCGCGCCCCGGTCGCGATGACATCGTGTATCTCGCCCGGCGCGGCGACGAATACGAGTGGCGGATCGTGCCGCCGGGCAAAGCGGGCAGCGGTGTTCGGCCCGCGGTTGAACCCGATGTGTGGATGTCGCTCTCCGCGGAGTGGCCCCTCGACGACCCGCAACAGTTGCAAGCGTTCTTCGACGATCTGCTCGCCGAGCTGGAGTCGATGGCGGTCCACACCGATCGATGCCGCTGGCCGATTGACGACCCGTGGCCGCACACCCACTGATCGGGACCACCCATGGACTACCGGATTACTCCAGACGACCGCGCCCGATTCAAACGCTGTCGGCGGCAGTGGGATTTCGCCTCGCCGCACCGCCGCGGACTTGAGCCTGTCGGAGTTGTGGATGCCTTGCCTGCCGCGCTCAGTGATGCGCTCGCTGTCTACTACTACCCGGGCACCTGGGACTGGCCGCACGAATTGAAGCAATCGTTGGTCCACAAGGCCGCCGAACGCGCACTCAACGATGCCCGCGTGCCGGACCGGCTGCCGACCGCGACGGCGTTGCTCGACACCTATGACGCCTGGGCGCGCACCGTCGACGACTTCGCGCCCGTGAAGATCGACCATGACGTTCAAGGGCTGGTGCCCGATCCGCGTGATCCCGAACGCGGGTTGATGACCGCGGACGGATCTCCGGTGATCTACGCCTGCAGGATCGACTTGCTGGCAGTCGACGCCGCCGACGAGTACTGGGTGGTCCGCCACCTGATCGTTGAGCAGTGGCGGGACCTGGATGCGTTGATTCGCGACGAGGCGGCCATCGCAGCCTGTTGGGCCTGGGAGCAGGAATACCTGAGCATGGAGATCGTCGGCACGATCCATAACGAGCTGTGCATCGCTGGCGCGCCTGAGCCGCCGGCTACCGGTCCCACGAGCGGTGCGTCGAGTCGGGTTCGCCAAAACGAGCCCAGCGGCGGCGGCCGGGCGATACCGCAGCACCGGCGGGTATCGGCGCGCACTGCGCGAACCGGCGAGACGAACCGCGTCGAGCAATGCACCGCGGGCCTGCTGCGGCGGACCCACATCCGCCGCAGCGGAGCCGAGATCGGCGCGGTCGGCATGTTGATCGGCGCCGAAGCCATCGACATGACCAGTGAGCCGGCGATCTATCCGACATTCGCCCCCCACTGCCAGACATGTGAATTCAGCGGCCCGTGCCGCGCCCAAACCGAGGGAACCGACCCCGAGCCGCTGCTGGCACGACGATTTCGCCGGCGCCCGGCCGACGATCCGCGCAAGCCAAGGCTGGGCCAGTCGACGTGGGGCTTCGGCAGAGGAGCCGCACCCCCGACGTGGTGAACCCGCGCGGAATTGTGACCAATGTCAAGGGCCGAATGTGACCGAGGCCATTGCCGGGCCCGGCCCTCATTACCCACCCTGACTCGATCGACATTCTTGTTCAGGGGAGAACCGGTGGCTGTTGAGCCAAGTCATGTGGCGTTTGCATACGACCTGACCCTTGATGAGGCACGTCGGCGCGCCGCCGTGCTTGAGGCGATCGGGGACGACTGGGATCCGCTGGAGGTGCTGGCCGAGGAGGATCGCGCTTACGCGATGCTGTACTCCGGCCTGGATGACGAACAGCAGCGGATCTACGACGATCTGGTGGCCGCCGGCGTGCTTCCGGATCGGAGGGCCGGGCGTGTTCCCGATTGACCCCACCGCCGATGGGAGTCGCCGCGCCTGGTTCGGCTGCCCACAGTGCAACCACGGCGTCGGTTGCGACGAGTGCATCAGTGGCCGCAATTGCGGTGACCACTGGCAGTACCTGCTGAGCAACGAGGCGTGGTTGCTGCACCTGCAATGCCCCGACTGTGGCCATCTGTGGTCGATCGACAGCCGGCCGGCGACCGGCGCGGCCTAGCCCGCCGTCAACCGCGGAAGCTGATCAGCGGGATCGCCATTTCGGCAGCCGTCGCGGCGCCGTGCATGCCGACAAGCTGCGCCACTTCCGGTGGTTCGTAACCGGTGGCCAGCACCGCGGTGTCGCCGGTGCAGCTGACCACGACGTCGCCGATCCGCTGCAGGTGGTCGGCGCGCACCGGTCCGAACAATCCGGCCACTACCGCGTCGTCGCGGCTGTATACCTCGGCCCGGCCGGCCAGCACCTCGCTCCAGGCGGCAACCACGTCGGGCGTCGCGCCGTCGACGGTGTGCAGGTAGCGCACCCGCGGATCGCCGGCCACCATCCGGACGCCGGCGCCCAGCTGCGGGTCGGCGTCGAGATCGAACCGCGCCGCCGTCGGCACGTTCAGCCCGCCGTGATCGGCGGTGACCAGCAACGCCGCATCGGCCGGCAGTGCCTCGACCAGCCGTGTCAGCAGCGCGTCGACATTCGCTGCCGCGACGTGCCATTCGGGGGAACCGATACCGAACACATGCGCGGCGGTGTCGAGTTCGGCGGTGTAGCCGTACACCAGACCCGGCTCCGCGGCCAGCAGGTCGGCCAAGTGTCCCGCGTAGTCCTCGCGGGTAGTTGTCGCGTGGAACTCGGCGCCTCGATAGGCCGCCTCGGTGAGCCCGCTGCCGATGAAGTGCGCCGGCAGCAGGGCCCGCGCGCGGACCCCGGCCCGGCCCAGCCGCTCGAACCAGGTGGGGACCGGCTGCCACTGATCGGGCGGCGGATCGTCGCGCCAAAAGATGTGGTTCAGCACCCGGTCGGAGTCGGGCAGCTTGACGGTGAAGCCCAGGATCCCGTGCTCGCCGGGCAGCGCCCCGGTGCCAAGGGATACCAGGCTGGTCGGTGTCGTCGAGGGGAACGTGCAGGCCAGCTCGTCGAGCCGGCCCACTTCGCCGGCCAGCACCGACGCGAGCAGTGGAGCATCGGCGGCCAACTCCGGCAGCAGGTGCCCGCCCATCCCGTCGACCAGCACCACCGCGACGCGACGCACGTCGCCTATCCGCTCGGTCACCCCCAGCGTGTCGACCGCATCCGGCGCCCCGAGCAGCGCAGCGGCAGCCGGAAGTATGTCGCAGATGGAACGCGGCGATCGCAAGCGCGGCGGAGCCGGGCGCAGCGGGTCGGCGCGCGACAAACTCGGCACGACGTCAGTCTGGCAGCCGCGTTTCGCATCCTGGGCGATACTGGAAGTGTGACCAGGCCATCGGCGTTGGATCCGGCCGTCACCGAGCGGATCGGTGAGGTGCTGCGCGCCCACGGGCTACGGCGGATGGCGTCGCGGATCGCGGTGCTGGCGGTGCTCGAGCCGGTCCACGGCCATCTGTCCGTCGCGGAGATCGACCAGCGGCTGCGGGACTGCCTGCCTGCCGGCGAACCGCCCCCCGACCTGGCGACGATCTATCGCACGGTGACCACCCTGGTCGAGCAGGGCGTGCTGCATGCGCTGACCCTCGAAACCGGTGTCACCACCTACGGTTTGGCCACAGACCCACACCATCACGCGGTATGCACGCGCTGCGGGTCGATCATCGAAGTGCCGGCGCAGCAGCTGACCTCGGCGCTGGAACACGCAATGGCCGGCAGCTCCTTCTCGCTGTCGGAGCGGGCCGGCCTGACCCTGCACGGCCTGTGCCCGCAATGCCAGGACGGCTCAGCGCAATCCGAGTAACGCGTTCTCGACGACTTCCGGCAGCGCCGGGTGAATCCAGTACTGGCCGCGGGCCATCTGGTGGGCAGGCAGCCCGAAACTCATCGCACCGATCAGCGGCTGAATGATCGACGACGCTTGATGGCCCATGATGTGCGCGCCCAGCAGTCGACCGGTACCGCATTCGGCGACGAGCTTGACAATGCCGGTGGTGTCCTCCATCGCCCAGCCGTAGGCCACGTCGCCGTAATCCTGGATCTTTACTGACACGTCGAAACCCTTTGCTACAGCTTGGTTTTCAGTTAGACCCACACTGGCGATCTGCGGGTCGGTGAACACCGCGGAAGGAACGTAGCGGTGGTCGGTGGCCACCATCGCCTCGATGTCGTCCCAGTCGCAGAGCAGATTGTGCTGCACCACGCGGGCCTCGTGGTTGGCGACATGCTTGAGCTCGTACGGCGACGACACGTCGCCCAGCGCGAAAACGTCACGCGCGGAGGTTCGTTGGTATTCGTCGACCACCACCCGGCCGCCGGCGATCTCGATTCCTGCCTGCTCGGCCTCCAGCAGGTCACCGTTGGGTTTGCGGCCGGTGGCCACCAGCACCGCGTCGGTGGTCAGCGTCGACCCGTCGTCGAGTTCCAGCACGATCCGCGAGCCCCGATGATGCGCTCCGACGACGTTGCGGTGGGTGCGCAACTCCCATTTCGTCGACGCGATGCGGGTAAACCGTTGGCACAGCGTGTCGTCCAGGTGCCGCAGCAGCGTGCCGCCCCGTATCACCAGCGTGATCCGTACGCCCAGCGCGGAGAAGATGTGCGCGAATTCGGCTGCCACGTAACCGCCGCCGATGATCACCAGATGCTCGGGCAGCTCCGCGATGCGCATGATCGTGTCGCTGGTGTGGTATTCGACGCCGCACTCGAGGACGGCCGGCGGTGCGACGGGCCGCGATCCGGCCGCGACCACCACCTGGTCGGCGGTGAACTCGTCGCCGCCGTCGGTGCGCAGCAGGTAGCGCCCGTCCGGCTGGACCGGACCGAATCGGGTGTGCTGGCCGTAGACGTCGACGTTGGGGGAGGACCGCCGGTAGTCTTCGCCGCTGATCGCGATCGGGTCGATACGCCCGAAGATGCGCGAGACGATATCGTCCCAGCGCAACCCGTCGATGCGCGCGTCGACGCCGTAACGGGCTGCGCCACGGATGGTTTGGGCGACCTCGGCGGCGTAGACGAACATCTTGGTGGGGATGCATCCCACGTTGAGGCAGGTGCCGCCGAAAGTGCCCTGCTCGCAGATCGCGACGCGCTTACCGGCGTACCGTTCGTCGAGAATGCTGTTGCCCGAACCGGTTCCGATGATCGCGAGGTCGTAGGTTTCCATCTTCATCCATTCGGCGACGGTACGGGTTGAGTGGCACCGAGGTAGTCGTCCAGCCAGGTGTCGAGCTGCTGGTAGGCCGCCTGCCTCGGCCCTGGCATGGACAGAAACACGTCGTGCTTGGCGTCTTTGACCGGGACGACGGTGGACCAGTTTCCGATACAGCCGGCCCACCGGGCGATCTGGGTGACGTCGAGAACCGCGTCGCCGCATTGCAGTTCGACCGAATCGGCGTCCTCGGGAACGCTGTGATCCGAACGCAGAATCAGGTTGGGCACCCCCACGTCGAGTCCGCGGTGCAGCCGGGCCTGGCCTCGCCGAACGGCGTGCAGCCAGCCGAAGGTGATCGGGAAACCGCCCAGCGGCTTCCATGCCAGGTCGTACTCGAACTCCCCGTGGTAGTCGCGGTGCAGGCTGGCCCCGTACCCGCCTGGCCCGGGCGCCCGGGCCACCCGCCACTTGGCGACCCGCGCAATGGCGGCGATCATCGCCGAGGTCAGCGGCCAGCGCAGCACGGCCGGCCCGGGCAGGTCCAGCAACGGACTGTTGAGCACCAGCCCGCCGACACCTGCCCGCTCGATGGCGCCGCGGCGTCGCAGCCGGTCCAGCCACAGCGGCACGATCAGCCCGCCGGTCGAATGGCCGTACGCCAGCACCCGGGCCGATTCGGTCTGCTCGCCGATGACACGCAGCGCGTAGTCCAGTTCGGCGTCGTAGCGGGCCAGGTCGGTGGTGAAGTGCGGGGTTTGGCCGGCCCGTCGCGAGCGGCCGCATTTCTGCAGGTCCAGCGCGTAGAAGGCGAAGCCGCGGTCGGCGAAGTGGTCGGCCAGCGCGGTGTGGAAGAAGTAGTCGGTGTAGCCGTGCACGGCCAGCACCGCGTCTGCCGCCGGCGCGGCGTCCCCGCGGCGCACCAGGGTCGCAAAGAGCTCACCCTCGCCGTCGGGATCGGGGCCCAGGCCGATGGTGTGCTGCCAGTAACCGGGCAGGACATCGCGCTGCCAGCCAGTCACGTCCGCCAGCTTAAAGCGTGCCCGATCCCGCCCGACCCCGCCGGGATAACCTGAGGACCAATGACCACGACCGCGAAGACCGACGTCGTGCTGGTGGGCGCGGGCATCATGAGCGCCACGCTGGGCGCGTTACTGCGGCGGCTGGAACCGGACTGGTCCATCACGATCGTCGAGCGCCTCGACGGCGCCGCCGCCGAAAGCAGCGCGGCATGGAACAACGCCGGCACCGGCCACTCCGGACTGTGCGAGCTGTTCTACACACCCGAACGGCCCGACGGCTCGATCGACATCTCCAAGGCGGTGCGGGTCAACGAGCAGTTCCAGGTCACCCGCCAGTTCTGGGCGTACGCGGCGGAGAACGGCATGCTCACCGACGTGCGGGAGTTCTTGAGCCCGATCCCGCACGTCAGCTTCGTGCAGGGCGCCGACCGGGTCGACTACCTGCGCCGGCGCCGCGAGGCGCTGGCCGCCAACCCGTTGTTCGCCCACACCGAATTCATTGTCGGTGCCGACGAGTTCGCGCGGCGGCTGCCTCTCATGGCGGCCGGGCGCGACTTCACCGAGCCGGTGGCGCTCAACTGGGCCACCGACGGCACCGACGTCGACTTCGGTGCGCTGGCCCGCCAACTCATCGGCTACGGCGAGCAGCGCGGCACCGCGGCGCTGTTCGGGCACGAGGTGCGCAACCTGCACCGTCAGCGCGACGGCAGCTGGACGCTGATGGTCCGCAACCGCCGCACCGACGAAAATCTCATGCTGAACGCAAAATTCGTGTTCGTCGGCGCCGGCGGCGGCGCGCTGCGGCTGCTACAGCGCTCCAGCATCAAGGAGGTCGGCGGATTCGGCGGCTTCCCGATCGGCGGGCAGTTCTTGCGCAGTGGCAATCCCGCGGTTGCCGGTGGGCACCGGGCCAAGGTGTACGGCCTTCCCGCGCCCGGCGCGCCCGGCATCACCGCGCCGCATCTGGATGCGCGGATCGTCAATGGCAAGTCCTGGTTGTTGTTCGGGCCGTTCGCCAGCTGGTCGCCGAGGTTCCTCAAACAGGGCCGAGTCAGCGATCTCCCGCGCTCGGTGCGGCCGGACAACCTTGCGTCGCTGCTGAGGGTCGGCGTCCGCCAGCGCAGGCTGGTGAACTACCTGATCGGCCAGCTGCCCCTGTCGCACCGCGAGCGGATGGACGCGCTGCGCGAATTCGCCCCCAACGCAACGGATTCCGACTGGGAGCTGGTCGTCGCCGGCCAGCGGGTGCAGGTGATCCGGGGCGGAGCGCTCGAATTCGACACCACGGTCCTGATCGGTGCCGACGGCAGCATCGCGGGACTGCTCGGGGCCTCGCCGGGCGCGTCCACGGCCGTGTCGGCAATGTTGGAGGTGCTGGAGCGCTGCTTCGGCGGGCGCTACCAGTCGTGGCTGCCGACCCTCAAGGAGATGGTGCCGTCGCTGGGGGCTACGTTGTCGCACGAGCCGGCGCTGTTCGAGGAGGTGTGGTCGTGGGGCAGCAAGGTGTTGGGCTTATGACGGTCTCGCTGCGCCGCGCGTGGGCCAAAGACCTTGACGCACGCACCCTTTACGAGCTGCTCAAGCTGCGAGTGGAGGTGTTCGTCGTGGAGCAGGCATGCCCGTATCCCGAGCTTGACGGGCGTGATCTGCTTGCCGAAACCCGGCACTTCTGGCTGGAAGCTCCCGACGGAGAAGTGATCTGCACGTTGCGGCTGATGGAAGAACACGCCGGCGGCGAGAAGGCGTTCCGCATCGGGAGGCTGTGTACCCAGCGCCGCGCTCGCGGACAGGGGCACACCACTCGGCTGCTGCGCGCCGCACTGGCCGAGGTGGGCGATTACCCGTGCCGCATCGACGCACAGGCATACCTGGCGGACATGTACGCCCGGCACGGCTTCGTCCGCGCCGGTGAGGATTTCGTCGAGGACGGCATTCCGCACGTGCCCATGCTGCGGCCGGCCAGCCCGCCTCCTCCTCAGGCCGTTCCACGGCCTGCATCGTCGGCGGGCGGGCCCGGGACCGGAGCCGAGGCCCACCCGTGAAGCCCTATCCGTTCAGCGCGATCGTCGGCCACGAACAGCTGCGCCTGGCGTTGATCCTGTGCGCGGTGCGCCCGGAGATCGGCGGGGTGCTGATCCGCGGCGAGAAGGGCACCGCCAAGTCCACGGCCGTGCGCGGGCTGGCCGCGCTGCTGTCGGCCGCCTCCGAAGACGCTCGGCTGGTCGAACTGCCGATCGGCGCCACCGAAGACCGGGTTGTCGGCTCGCTGGACTTGCAGCGGGTGCTGCGCGACGGCGAGCACGCCTTCTCGCCGGGGCTGCTGGCCCGCGCCCACGGCGGCGTGCTCTACGTCGACGAGGTCAACCTGCTGCACGACCATCTGGTCGACCTGCTGCTCGACGCGGCCGCGATGGGCCGGGTGCACGTCGAACGCGACGGCATCTCGCATTCCCACGAGGCGCGGTTCGTGCTGATCGGAACGATGAACCCGGAGGAGGGGGAACTGCGTCCGCAGTTGCTGGACCGCTTCGGGCTGACCGTCGACGTTCACGCCTCGCGCGACGTCGACGTGCGGGTGCAGGTGATCCGGCAACGAATGGCGTACGAGTCCGATCCGGAGGGCTTCGCCGCCGGGTATGCCGACGCGGACGCCGAGCTGGCCAACCGCATCGCCACGGCCCGGGCTCAGGTTGACGATATCGTGTTGCCGGACACCGAGTTACGCCGCATCGCGGCGCTGTGCGCGGCATTCGACGTCGACGGGATGCGCGCCGATTTGGTGGTGGCGCGCACCGCGGTGGCGCACGCCGCCTGGCGCGGCGCCGACACGGTCGACGAGTCCGACATCCGGGTGGCCGCCGAGTTGGCGTTGCCGCACCGGCGCCGCCGCGACCCGTTCGACGAGCCCGGCATCGACCGCGAGCAACTCGACACGGCACTCGAGCAAGCCGGCCAGGATGACCCGGAGCCCGACCCTGACCCGCCGGGCGGTGGCCAGAGCGCCGAAGATGCGGCGCCACACCAGAGTTCCGCACCGCAAGCCCCGAAACCCAGTGCACCGCCGTCGGCCACCTTCCGGATCCGCGCGCTCACCGTCCCCGGCGTCGGCGAAGGAGCACCGGGCCGCCGATCCCGGGCCCGCAACGCCACCGGCGCCGTGGTGGCCTCCAGCGACACAGACGGTCACGGCCTGCACCTGTTCGCCAGCGTGCTGGCCGCCGCCGAACACTCGGACGGGGCTGGCCGGCTTCGGTTGCAGCCCAGCGATATTCGTCGTGCCGTGCGCGAAGGCCGAGAAGGCAACCTGGTGATCTTCGTCGTCGACGCGTCCGGCTCGATGGCCGCGCGGGACCGGATGGCCGCGGTGAGCGGCGCCACGCTCTCGCTGCTGCGCGACGCCTATCAGCGCCGCGACAAGGTCGCGGTGATCACCTTCCGCCACGACGGCGCACGACTGCTGCTCCCGCCGACGTCGTCGGCGCACATCGCCGGACGCCGATTGTCCCGGTTCGACACCGGCGGCAAAACCCCTCTCGCGGAGGGGCTGCTGGCCGCCCGCGAACTGGTGCTCCGCGAGAAGATCCGCGACCGGTTACGCCGCCCGCTGGTGGTGGTGCTCACCGACGGCCGGGCCACCGCCGGTCCGGATCCCTTGGGGCGCAGCCGCGCCGCGGCCGCTCTGCTCGTCGCCGAAGGCGCTGCCTCGGTGGTGGTGGACTGCGAGACGTCGTTTGTCCGGCTGGGTTTGGCGGAGCAGCTGGCCCGTGAGCTCGGAGCGCCGACGGTGCGGCTGGAGCAGTTGCGGGCAGACTGTCTGACCCGGGCCGTGCGCGGCGCGGCCTGAGCATCGGAAGGTAATCGCTTATGCCCCAAGGCCGTCCACTGCAGGTTCCCGATGACGGGTTGACCACCCGGGCCCGGCGCAACACGCCGGTGCTGGCGGTACACACCGGCCCGGGCAAGGGAAAGTCGACGGCCGCCTTCGGCATGGCGTTGCGGGCGTGGAATTCCGGGCTGAGCGTGGCGGTCTTTCAGTTCGTCAAGAGCGCTAAATGGAAGGTCGGCGAGGAGGCGGCATTTCGACAGCTCGGCCGCCTGCACGACGAGCACGGCGTCGGGGGAGCGGTGGAATGGCACAAGATGGGGGCCGGCTGGTCCTGGTCGCGTAAGGCCGGCAGCGACGACGACCACGCCGCGGCGGCCGCCGACGGCTGGGCCGAGATCGCGCGGCGGCTGGCCGAACATCGGCACGACTTCTACGTGCTCGACGAGTTCACCTATCCGCTCAAGTGGGGCTGGGTCGACGTCGACGAGGTGGTGGATACCCTGCTGGCGCGCCCCGGCAGCCAGCATGTGGTGATCACCGGACGCGACGCCCCGCCGCGGCTGGTCGACGCCGCCGATCTGGTCACCGAGATGACGAAGGTCAAGCATCCGATGGATGTCGGTCGTAAGGGCCAAAAGGGCATCGAGTGGTGACCCCCTTTTGCCGCGAGCGTGCGTGTCCCCGGCCGACACGCCGTGTCGAGGGCCGGGTTTGCGCACGCTCGCGGCAGGGGGGGACACCATGACCCCGCCCGCGGTCGTCGTCGCCGCCCCCGCCTCGGGCAGCGGAAAGACCACGGTCGCAACGGGTTTGATCGGCGCACTCCGGCAAGCCGGCCACGTCGTCGCGCCGTTCAAGGTCGGCCCGGACTTCATCGACCCCGGTTACCACACGCTGGCCGCCGGCCGCCCCGGCCGCAACCTGGACCCGGTCCTGGTGGGCGAACACCTCGTCGGACCGCTGTACAGGCACGGCGCCGCCGGTGCCGACATCGCCGTGATTGAGGGCGTGATGGGGCTTTTCGACGGCCGCATCGACGCGGGCGCCGGCCTGCCGGCGACGGGGTCCACCGCGCACGTCGCCGCCCTGGTGGGTGCCCCGGTCGTCCTGGTGGTCGACGCCCGCGGGCAGAGCCACAGCGTCGCCGCACTCCTGCACGGGTTTTCGACCTTCGACAGCAAGACCCGGATCGCCGGTGTCATTCTCAACCGGGTCGGTTCGCCCAGACACGAACAGGTATTGCGGCAGGCCTGCGAGCATGCGGGCATCCCGGTGCTGGGCGCCATTGCGCGCAGCGACGAAATCGAGGTGCCGACAAGGTATCTCGGGTTGGTCACCGCGGCCGAGTACGGCCGTCGCGCGCAGCGGTGCGTGGAGGCGATGACGGCGCTGATCGCTCGCCATGTCGACGTCGAAGCCGTATTCGCCGCAGCCCGAAACCGGGTGACCGACGCGCCGTGGGATCCGGCGGCTGAAATCGGCGCGGCCCCCCACGGCATCACCGTCGCGCTGGCCAGTGGAAAGGCGTTCACTTTCGGCTACGCCGAACATGCGGAGTTGCTGCGGGCCGCCGGGGCGGACGTGGCCGAATTCGATCCGCTGGTCGACCCACTGCCCGACAACGCCGACGCAGTGCTCCTGCCCGGAGGTTTCCCCGAGCAGTTCGCCGCGGAATTGTCCGGCAACGACGTCGCCCGCCGGCAGATCAATGCACTGGCCGCGGCCGGGGCTCCGGTGCACGCCGAATGCGCCGGGCTGGTGTATCTGGTGTCCGAACTCGACGGGTACCCGATGTGCGACGTGCTGGCCGGATCGGCGTGGTTCACCGAGCGCCTGACCTTGGGCTACCGCGACGCGGTCGCAGTGGCCGATTCGCCGCTGTACAGGGCCGGCCAGCGGGTGGTGGGACACGAATTCCACCGCACCACAGTCACTTTCAGCACAACCTACGAGCCGGCGTGGGTTTACCGGGACAACGGCACGCGTGACGGCGCCGTGCACGACGGCGTGCACGCCGCATACCTGCACACCCATCCCGCGGCGGCGCCGGATGCGGTGGCGCGCTTCGTGGCCCGCGCCGCGGCCTCTAGAGTTAGCCGATGACCGAGAACGCCTACCTGGCCGGGTTGCGGCTGACCGGCAAGAAGGTCGTCGTGGTGGGCGGCGGCACCGTCGCGCAACGCCGGCTGCCGCTGCTGGTTGCCAGCGGCGCCGACGTGCACGTCATCACCCGCTCGGCCACCCCCGCGGTTGAAGCGATGACCCGAATCCAGTTGTCGCTGCGCGAGTATCGCGACGGCGACCTCGACGGCGCCTGGTATGCGATCGCGGCCACCGACGACGCGCAGGTGAACGCGGCGGTGGTCGCCGAAGCCGACCGGCGGCGGATCTTCTGCGTGCGCGCCGACATCGCCGTCGAGGGCAGCGCCGTAACCCCGGCGACATTCGACTACGCCGGGCTGTCGGTAGGCGTGCTGGCCGGCGGTGAACACCGCCGATCGGCGGCGATCCGCTCGGCCATCCGGGAGGCGCTACAGCGTGGGCTCATCACCGCCGAAAGCGACGACGTGATCCGCGGCGGGGTGGCGCTGGTCGGCGGTGGCCCCGGCGACCCGGAACTGATCACCGTGCGCGGCCGCCGGCTGCTCGCCCAGGCCGACGTCGTCGTCGCTGACCGGCTGGCGCCACCGGAACTGCTCGCCGAGCTGCCGCCGCACGTCGAGGTGATCGACGCCGCGAAGATCCCATACGGGCGGGCGATGGCCCAGGACACCATCAACGCGGTGATGATCGAGCGGGCCAAGGCCGGGCAATTCGTGGTGCGCCTCAAAGGAGGCGACCCGTTCGTGTTCGCGCGCGGCTACGAGGAAGTCCTGGCCTGCGCCGACGCCGGCGTTCCGGTGACCGTCGTGCCGGGTGTGACGAGCGCCATAGCGGTGCCCGCATCGGTGGGTGTGCCGGTCACTCATCGCGCCGTCAACCACGAATTTGTGGTGGTCAGCGGGCATATTGCCCCGGGGGAGCCCGAATCGTTAGTGAATTGGGACGCATTGGCCGCGCTATCCGGCACGATTGTTTTGCTGATGGCCGTCGAGCGCATCGAACTTTTCACCACAGCCCTGCTGAAAGGCGGCCGACCTGCGGATACACCGGTGCTCGTGGTAGAGCACGGGACGACGGCTGCCGAACGCACGTTGCGGGCGACGCTCGGCGACGCGCCGGAAAAGATTCGAGCGGAAGGTATTCGACCTCCGGCGATCATCGTGATCGGCGCAGTGGCCGCTTTCGGTACTTAAGCGAATATTAAGATTACTGTAGGGTAGCGCCTTATGACGGCTCTTAATGACGCAGAGCAGGCTGTCCAGAGCTGGACAACCGAACGCCCCGAACGAGCGGTCCCGATGCCTTCCATGCCTACGCCCACACCGCAATCGGTGTTAGGCCGTTTCAGCAAATACTTGCCGGAGTGGCGCCCGTCGCGCCGGTTCTTCGCCGCAGTGATCGCTATTGCCGGCATGCAGCTGATGGCGACGATGGACGGCACCATCGCCATCGTCGCGCTGCCGAAGATCCAAAACGAGCTCAGCCTGTCCGACGCCGGGCGAAGCTGGGTGATCACCGCTTACGTGCTGACGTTCGGCGGATTGATGCTGCTCGGTGGCCGGCTCGGCGACACCATCGGCCGCAAGCGCACGTTCATCGTCGGCGTAGCCCTGTTCACGATCGCGTCCGCGCTGTGCGGGATCGCGTGGGACGAGGCCACCCTGGTCATCGCCCGGCTGCTGCAGGGCATCGGCGCGGCGATCGCCTCGCCGACCGCTCTGGCGCTGGTGGCGACCACGTTCCCGAAGGGGCCGGCACGCAACGCCGCGACGGCAGTGTTCGGCGCGATGACCGGCGTCGGCTCGGTGATGGGCCTGGTGGTCGGCGGGGCGCTGACCGAGGTGTCCTGGCGGCTGGCGTTTTTGGTGAATGTGCCGATCGGGCTGGTGATGATCTACCTGGCCCGCACCACGCTGCGGGAAACCGTCAAGGCGCGGATGAAGCTTGACGCCACCGGGGCCGTGCTGGCCACGCTGGCCTGCACGGCTGCGGTGTTCGCGTTCTCGATGGGACCGGAGAAGGGCTGGATCTCGGTCACCACGATCGGTTCGGCTCTGGTGGCCATGGCCGCGTTCGTGGCGTTCGCGGTCGTGGAGCGCACCGCCGAGAATCCCGTCGTGCCGTTCGACCTGTTCTTCGACCGCAATCGGCTGGCCACGTTCGCGGCCATGTTCCTAGGCGGCGGCGTGCTGTTCACCCTGACCGTGCTGATCGGGCTGTACGTGCAGGACATCATGGGCTACAGCGCGCTGCGCGCCGGCGTCGGCTTCATCCCGTTCGCGATCGCCATGGGCATTGGCCTGGGCGCGGCGTCACAGCTGGTGTCGTGGTTCCCGCCGCGGGTTGTGGTGATCAGCGGCGGCATCCTGGTGCTGGGCGCGATGCTGTACGGCTCGACGCTCAACGCCAGCATCCCGTACTTCCCGAACCTGGTGATGCCGGTCGTGGTCGGCGGCATCGGCATCGGCATGATCATCGTCCCGCTGGCGCTGTCGGCCATCGCGGGCGTCGGGTTCGACCGCATCGGCCCGACCTCGGCGATCGCGCTGATGCTGCAGAACCTGGGCGGGCCGGTGGTGCTGGCCGTCATCCAGGCCGTCATCACGTCGCGCACGCTGTACCTGGGCGGCGTCAACGGGCCGGTGAAGGACATGAACGCCGCCCAGCTGCACGCGCTGGACCACGGCTACACCTACGGGCTGCTGTGGGTGGCCGGCGTGGCACTCCTCGTCGGCGGGGTGTCACTGCTGATCGGCTACAGCGCCCAGCAGGTGGCGCACGCCCAGGAAGTCCAGCAAGCCCTCGACGCCGGCGAGCTGTAGCCTCCCTCCCGCGAAACGGAAGCCACGGTCGTGATTCGCCGCGGATCACAGCCGTAGCTGCTGTTTCGCGGATCGTCAACGCTCACAGAAGCCGTTGGCGGCGACCTGCCGCGCCCGGCTTCGCCGCGCTCGCAGCCGCCGCTTAGGCTTGCGCGCTGTGATCACCCGGATGTCCGAGTTGTTCCTGCGCACGCTGCGCGACGATCCCGCGGACGCGGAGGTCCCCAGCCACAAGCTGCTGATCCGGGCCGGCTACGTCCGCCCGATCGCGCCCGGCCTGTACAGCTGGCTGCCGCTCGGGCTGCGCGTGCTGCGCAAGATCGAACGGGTTGTCCGCGAGGAGATGAATGCGATTGGCGGGCAGGAAATCCTGTTCCCCGCGCTGTTGCCGCGCGGCCCGTACGAGACCACCAACCGGTGGACGGAATACGGCGACACCATCTTTCGGCTGCAGGACCGCCGTCGCAACGACTACCTACTGGCCCCCACCCACGAAGAGCTGTTCACGTTGACGGTGAAGGGGGAGTACAGCTCCTACAAGGACTTTCCGCTGGTGCTGTACCAAATCCAGAACAAGTACCGCGACGAGGCGCGCCCCCGGGCCGGCATCCTGCGGGTCCGGGAGTTCGTGATGAAGGACTCCTACTCCTTCGACATCGACGACGCCGGACTCAAGGCCGCCTACCACTCGCACCGCGAGGCGTACCAGCGCATGTTCGACCGGCTGCAGGTCCGCTATGTCATCGTCTCGGCGGTGTCCGGCGCGATGGGCGGCAGCGCGTCGGAGGAGTTCTTGGCCGAAAGCCCCATCGGCGAAGACACCTTCGTGCGCTGCCTGGAATCCGGGTATGCGGCCAATGTCGAGGCGGTCATCACGGCGCGCCCGGAGAGCCGGCCCATCGACGGGCAGCCGGAGGCCGTTGTGTACGACACCGGCGACACCCCGACGATCGCGACCCTGGTGGACTGGGCCAACCGCGCTGACCTGGGCCGCACGATCACCGCCGCCGACACTCTGAAAAACGTGCTGCTCGAGGTCCACCACCCCGGCGGCGAGCGGGAGTTGCTGGGCATCGGGCTGCCGGGCGATCGCGAAGTCGACGAGAAGCGGTTGGCCGCCGCCCTCGAACCGGCCGAGTACACAATGCTCGACGAGGACGATTTCGCCAGGTACCCATTCCTGGTCAAGGGGTATATCGGCCCGAAAGCACTGCGCGACAACGGGATTCGCTATCTCGTCGACCCGCGGGTCGTGGACGGCACCAGCTGGATCACCGGCGCCGACCAACCCGGCAAACATGTGGTCGGACTGGTCGCCGGCCGTGACTTCACCGCCGACGGCACCATCGAGGCCGCCGAGGTGCGCGACGGCGACCCGTCACCGGACGGCGCTGGGCCGCTGGTCGCGGCCCGGGGCATCGAGATCGCTCACATCTTCCAGCTCGGCCGCAAATACACCGATGCGTTCAGCGCCGACGTGCTCGGCGAGGACGGCAAACCGGTCCGGCTGACCATGGGCTCCTACGGTGTCGGGGTATCGCGGCTGGTGGCCGTGATCGCCGAACAACACCACGACGAGCTGGGTCTGCGTTGGCCGTCGAGCGTTTCGCCGTTCGACGTGCATGTGGTGATCGCCAACAAGGACGCCGAAGCGCGCACCGGAGCCACCACCCTCGCCCGCGATTTGGACCGGCTGGGCATCGAGGTGCTGCTCGACGACCGCCAGGCATCGCCCGGGGTGAAGTTCAAGGACGCCGAACTGCTCGGGGTGCCCTGGATAGTCGTAGTGGGCCGTGGCTGGGCCGACGGCGTGGTCGAGCTGCGCAACCGATTCACTGGCGAAACCCGGGAACTGTCGGTAACCGCCGGGCTGCCCGCCGACATCACGACAACGGTGGCGGGGTAGCCCGCTTTAGTCGTTGCCGCCTGGGAACGCGGTGGTGACCGGCCAGGCGCCCACCACCCGGTTCCACCGCGCGGCCAGCACGGCGCTCTGGATCAATGCGGTCACGCCGAACTCGCGGTCCTGCGGGGTTTCCGCCTGCTCGACCACCGCCCGCCAGGCCACCTCGGTGTCTTTTTCCATCCGCGCCGCGAGCCGGGCCGCATCGATGGCGTTGTCCACCCGCATGGGCAGCTGGTAGCCGGCGGCGGCAACGGGTGCGGTGACCTTTCGCGCGTCCAGCATTTCGATGGCCTGGTCCCGACGTTCGCGGTGCTGCGTCATCGCGGATGCCACCAAGTCGTTCACGGCCGGCGCGCAGCGGGCAGAGACGATGCCGTAGCCGTAGATGACGCCATGCTCGGTGGACAGCGCCGCGCACAGCGCGTCGTCGGAGGCGCTCACGGCGCGGCGTCTCCGAACACCAGCCCGACGGTGTACGCCGCGGTGCAGGCGGCGGCGATCGAACCCATCAGCCCGGCCCGGTATCCCGACTCTGTCGTGGCCAGCTGACCCGCGCTGGCGGCCGACGCGCGCAGCGAGCCGACGACGTCGGACAGTGCCGGCGGCGGTCTGGTCGCCGCGCTGGTCGTGGTCGTTGTCGTCGTCGAACTGGAGGTGCTGCTGGTGATGCCCGCGACTCGCGCGATCTCGGCCGACAGCGCGGTCGCATGCTGCTCACGCTCGGAGGCGACCTGCTTCAACGCGGCGGCAACGCGCGACGACTCGGTGGTGGCCGCGGCCGCGGCCAGGTCGCTGTCGTGGCGGGCCAGCGTCAACTGCGCTTCCAGTGGGTCGACGGCGGGGGGCTGGTCCTGGCGCGAACCGCATGCCGTCGCGGTGATGCCCAACGCCGCCAATACGGCACCGCCGGCTAGCACGCGTCGCCTGGTCACGACCGGCACTGTCGGTGGCACAGCAACATCCTGCCATTGCGCGCGGCGCAGGTACTAAGCGGTGAGCGGGCGCTCGCAGTCCACGGCTGACGGCGGATTCCTGGCGTATCGTTGGTTGCTGGTTCCCTGGAACTTCGATGACCGGACAACTCAAGATGAGGAGCTCGCCGTGGCCACCGGGCTACCTTCGCAGACGCAGGTGATCGAGCTACTCGATGGTGAGTTCGCGCGTGCAGGCTACGAGATCGAAGACGTCGTCATCGACACCCGGACCCGTCCACCGCGGATCACGGTGATCGCCGACGGCGACACCGCCTTGGACCTGGACACCATAGCCGCGTTGTCCCGATCGGCGTCGAGGGTGCTCGACGGCGTCAAAAGCATTCACGGCCAATACGTGCTCGAGGTCAGCTCGCCCGGTGTGGAGCGCCCGCTGACCAGCGAAAAGCATTTTCGTCGCGCCCGCGGCCGCAAGGTCGAAGTGGCCCTGGCGGACGGATCCCGGCTGGTCGGCAGGCTCGGCGAAACGCGGGACAACACGGTGACGGTGGTCGTCCGCGACGGCCGCGACTGGGTGCTGCGTAGCGTCGCGCTCGATGAGATCGTGGAAGCCGTTGTGCAAGTTGAGTTTTCGTCGCCGGCCAAACGCGAGCTGGACCTGGCGACGCAATCGGGCCGGCAGAGCGATGTGGGGGTACCTCCCGCTTGCGGGGGAGAGGAGCGGCGCTGATGAACATCGACATGGCCGCGCTGCACGCGATCGAAGCGGACAAAGGCATTTCCGTGGATGTGGTGGTGGAAACCATCAAATCGGCATTGCTCACCGCCTACCGGCACACCGAAGGACATCAGCAGGACGCCCGTATCGACATCGACCGCAAGACCGGCGTCGTGCGCGTGATCGCCCGCGAGGTCGACGAAGACGGCAACGTGCTCTCCGAATGGGACGACACCCCAGAGGGTTTCGGCCGGATCGCCGCCACCACCGCCCGCCAGGTGATCCTGCAGCGCCTTCGCGACGCCGAAAACGAGCGCAATTACGGCGAGTTCTCCACTCGCGAGGGCGAAATCGTCGCGGGGGTGATCCAACGCGACAGCCGCGCCAACGCACGCGGTCTGGTCGTCGTGCGGATGGGAAGTGAGACCAAGGGCTCCGAAGGGGTGATCCCGGCGGCCGAACAGGTTCCCGGGGAAGCCTACGAGCACGGCGATCGGCTGCGCTGCTACGTGGTCGGGGTGACCCGCGGTGCCCGCGAGCCGCTGATCACGCTGTCGCGCACCCACCCCAACCTGGTGCGCAAGCTGTTCTCGCTGGAGGTCCCCGAGATCGCCGACGGTTCGGTGGAGATCGTCGCGGTGGCCCGGGAGGCGGGGCATCGGTCCAAGATCGCCGTGCGGTCGAACGTTCCCGGCCTCAACGCCAAGGGAGCCTGCATCGGCCCGATGGGCCAGCGGGTGCGCAATGTGATGAGCGAGCTGTCCGGCGAGAAGATCGACATCATCGACTACGACGAGGATCCCGCCCGCTTCGTCGCCAACGCGCTCTCGCCGGCCAAGGTGGTGTCGGTCACGGTCATCGACCAGTCCGCGCGGGCCGCGCGGGTGGTCGTACCCGATTTCCAGTTGTCGCTGGCCATCGGCAAGGAGGGCCAGAATGCGCGGCTGGCCGCCAGGCTGACGGGCTGGCGCATCGACATCCGCGGTGATTCGCCGGAGCACCCCGCCGGACAGCCGGACCGCGGCGCCAGCCACGGCATGGCCCACGACCGGTAGCAGCGTCGTAAGCCAACGGGCCAGCCGGTGCTGAGCTCCGGCCCGGTGCAGGTAAACTGAGCCGTGATCCAGCGCGAGACTTCGGCCTCGGCGCATCGACGCACCGAAGGACCGGTGCGGACATGCGTCGGCTGCCGGAAGCGAGAGTTGGCCGTCGAGCTGCTTCGAGTGGTGGCGGTGTCGAGCGGGAACGGCAAATACGCCGTAATCGTCGACACAGCAGGTAACCTGCCGGGGCGGGGTGCGTGGCTGCATCCCTCACCGCAGTGCACGCGCGAAGCGATCCGGCGGGGAGCTTTCACCCGAGCGCTGCGCATCACCGGTTCACCGGACACATCCGCGGTGGTCGAGCATGTCGATTCGCTCGGCGCACCCGGCAACAGGACAGGTAGCAAAGAACATGAGCACACCGTGAAGTCCCGATGACCATGCGTCATAGCTAAACCCGAGGCGCGGCCCACCACACCGCTGTCGCCTCATGGACAGGAGAAGTAGTGGCAGGCAAGGCCCGCGTACACGAGTTGGCCAAGGAACTCGGTGTTACCAGCAAGGAAGTTCTCGCCCGGCTGAGCGAACAGGGCGAATTCGTCAAATCGGCATCCTCGACCGTCGAGGCGCCCGTCGCGCGCCGGTTGCGCGAGTCGTTCGGCGGCGGAAAGGCAGCGGAGAAGGCGGGCGGCAACGGCGCGGCGGCAAAGGCCGCTGCCAAGGCCGCCCCGGCGCCGGAGAAAAAGCCGTCGGCGCCTGCCGCTGAGCCGCCCACGCCGCCGGCCCCGCCCACTGCGCAGCCGCAAGCCCCGCAACCTCAGGCCGCGCCGCCCCCGACGCGCCCGGGCCCCACGCCGGGCGCGACTCCCGGGCATCGTCCTGGTCCGGGTCCCAGCCCGGCACCCAAGCCCGCCGCCCGCACCCCGCGCGTCGGCAACAACCCGTTCTCGTCGGCGCAGCCCGTTGAGCGGCCCATTCCGCGTCCGCCCGCGCCGCGTCCAGGGGCCCCCAGGCCGGGCGCGCCGCGTCCCGGCATGTCGCCGGGCAGCATGCCGCCGCGTCCGGGTGGAGCCGCAGGTCAGGGCCGTCCGCCGCGTCCCGGCGCCCCGCGGCCCGGCGGGCCAGGCGGTCGTCCCGGCGCGCCCACCGGCGGTCGTCCCGGCGGCGGTGGCGGCGGCTACCGAGGCGGCGGCGGGGGCGGCGGCGTCGGAGCCCCGCCCGTGGGCGGTTTCCGCGGCCGCCCAGGTGGCGGTGGTGGTCGTCCCGGTCAGCGCGGTGGCGCGGCCGGCGCCTTCGGCCGTCCCGGCGGCGCACCGAAGCGTGGCCGCAAGTCCAAGCGGGCCAAACGTGCCGAATACGAAAACATGCAGGCCCCCGTCGTCGGTGGCGTGCGGCTCCCGCACGGCAACGGCGAAACCATCCGGCTGGCCCGCGGGGCGTCGCTGTCCGACTTCGCCGAGAAGATCGACGCCAACCCCGCAGCGCTGGTGCAGGCGCTGTTCAACCTCGGCGAGATGGTGACCGCCACCCAGTCGGTGGGCGACGAAACCCTCGAGCTGCTCGGCAGCGAGATGAACTACAACGTGCAGGTCGTCAGCCCAGAGGACGAGGACCGCGAGCTGCTGGAATCGTTCGACCTCACCTACGGGGAAGACGAAGGCGGCGAGGAAGACCTGCAGACCCGCCCGCCGGTGGTGACCGTGATGGGTCACGTCGACCACGGAAAGACCCGCCTGCTGGACACCATCCGCCAGGCCAACGTCCGCGAGGCCGAGGCCGGCGGCATCACCCAGCACATCGGCGCCTACCAGGTGCCGGTGGAGCTCGACGGCAACCAGCGGCTGATCACCTTCATCGACACCCCTGGTCACGAGGCGTTCACCGCGATGCGGGCCCGCGGTGCCAAGGCCACCGACATCGCGATTCTGGTGGTGGCCGCCGACGATGGCGTGATGCCGCAGACGGTGGAGGCCATCAACCACGCCCAGGCCGCCGACGTGCCGATCGTGGTGGCGGTCAACAAGATCGACAAGGAAGGCGCCGACCCGGCCAAGATCCGCGGGCAGCTCACCGAATACGGTTTGGTGCCAGAGGAATTCGGCGGCGACACGATGTTCGTCGACATCTCCGCCAAGCAGGGCACCAACATCGAGGCACTGCTCGAGGCGGTGCTGCTCACCGCCGACGCGGCACTGGACCTGCGGGCCAACCCCGACATGGAGGCCCAGGGTGTGGCGATCGAGGCACACCTGGACCGCGGCCGCGGGCCGGTGGCCACCGTGCTGGTGCAACGTGGCACGCTGCACGTCGGTGACTCGGTGGTGGCCGGCGACGCCTACGGCCGGGTGCGCCGGATGGTCGACGAATACGGCGAGGACGTCGAGGCGGCGCTGCCGTCGCGGCCGGTTCAGGTCATCGGCTTCACGTCGGTGCCCGGCGCCGGTGACAACTTCCTCGTGGTCGACGAGGACCGCATCGCCCGCCAGATCGCCGACCGGCGCAGCGCGCGCAAGCGCAACGCGCTGGCGGCGCGGTCGCGCAAGCGGATTTCCCTGGAGGACCTGGACTCGGCGCTGAAGGAAACCAGCCAGCTGAACCTGATCCTCAAGGGCGACAACGCCGGTACCGTCGAGGCGCTGGAAGAGGCGCTGATGGGTATCCAGGTCGACGACGAGGTGGCGCTGCGCGTCATCGACCGCGGTGTCGGTGGCATCACCGAGACCAACGTCAACCTGGCCTCGGCGTCCGACGCGGTGATCATCGGGTTCAACGTGCGCGCCGAGGGCAAGGCCACCGAGCTGGCCAACCGCGAGGGCGTGGACATCCGCTACTACTCGGTGATCTACCAGGCGATCGACGAAATCGAAAAGGCCCTGCGCGGCATGCTCAAGCCGGTCTACGAGGAGAACCAGCTGGGCCGCGCCGAGATCCGGGCGCTGTTCCGCAGCAGCAAGGTCGGCCTCATCGCCGGCTGCCTGGTCACCTCCGGTGTGATGCGCCGCAACGCCAAAGCGCGGCTGCTGCGTGACAACATCGTGGTCGCCGAGAACCTGACGGTGGCCTCGCTGCGACGGGAGAAGGACGACGTCACCGAGGTCCGCGACGGCTACGAATGCGGTTTGACGCTGGGCTACAACGACATCAAGGAAGGCGACGTCATCGAGACCTACGAGCTGGTCGAAAAGGAGCGTCACTAAGCATGGCTGATCCGGCCCGCGCACGCCGGCTCGCCAAGCGGATCTCGACGATCGTCGCGTCGGCGATCGAGTACGAGATCAAAGACCCGCGGCTGGCCGGTGTCACGATCACCGACGCCAAGGTGACCGCCGACTTGCATGACGCGACCCTGTACTACACGGTGATCGGTCGCACCCTCGACGACGAGCCGGATTACGCCGGAGCGGCCGCGGCGCTGGAAAGCGCCAAGGGTGTGCTGCGCAGCAAAGTCGGGGCGGGCACCGGCGTGCGGTTCACTCCCACGCTGACGTTCACCAGGGACACGGTGCCCGATGCCGCAAATCGGATGGAGGAGCTGCTGGCCCGCGCCCGCGCCGCCGACGCCGATCTGGCCCGGGTCCGCGCGGGTGCCAAACCGGCGGGCGAGCCCGACCCCTACCGCGTGAGTCCGGCGGACGCCGGCGGGGAGGGAGACGCCGGTGACGACGGTCGATCCGACGACTGAACCGGCCACCACCGGCCGGCGCGTCGATGCCCTCGGTGCCGCCGAGTTGCTGTCCGCCGCCGCCAGCGTCGGGGTGGTCTGTCACGTCTACCCCGACGCCGACACCATCGGCGCCGGGTTGGCGCTGGCGCTGGTGCTCGACCAGTGCGCCAAAGAAGTACAGGTCAGCTTCGCCGCGCCGGCAACCCTTCCGGAGTCGTTGCAATCGCTGCCCGGTGGTCGGCTGCTGGTCGATCCGGAGGTTTTCCGCCGCGACGTCGAACTGGTTGTGACCGTGGATATTCCGAGCGTCAACCGGCTCGGTGGGCTGCGTGACCTGGCAGGCGCAGGGCAGGAGCTTTTGGTCATCGACCACCATGCCTCCAATCAGCTGTTCGGCACCGCGAACTTCGTCGACCCGTCGGCGGATTCCACCACGATGCTGGTCGCCGACCTGCTCGACGCGTGGGACAAGCCGATCGATATCGAAGTCGCGCATTGTCTTTACGCGGGGCTGACCACCGATACCGGGTCGTTCCGGTGGGCCAGCGCTCGCGCGCATCGATTGGCGGCTCGGCTGGTCGAACTCGGTGTGGACAACGCCTCGATCAGCCGCGCCCTGCTGGACACCCATCCGTTTGCGTGGCTGATGATGCTGTCGCGGGTACTGGGCTCGGCGCAGTTGATGTCCGACGCCGTGGGCGGCCGCGGCCTGGTGTACGCGGTCGTTCCGAACGAGGAGTGGGTCAGGGCCCGCCCGGAGGAAGTCGAGAGCATTGTCGACATTGTCCGCACCACCGCGCAGGCCGAAGTGGCTGCGGTGTTCAAAGAGGTTGCGCCGCAACAGTGGACGGTGTCGATGCGGGCGAAGTCCGCGGTGGATCTGGCCGCGGTCGCGTCGACGTTCGGCGGCGGCGGTCATCGGCTGGCCGCGGGATATTCGATCACCGGCCCGGTCGACGACGTGGTGACCAGACTCCGCGCCGCCCTCGGGTGAGCGAGGCGGGACAACCCGCCGCCGGCGGCCGCCAGATCGCCGGTTTGGCATTGCCCGCGCTGGGTGTGCTCGCGGCCGAACCGCTCTATCTGTTGTTTGACACCGCGGTCGTCGGCCGGCTGGGCGCGCTGAGCCTGGCCGGGCTTGCCGTCGGCGCGCTGATCCTCGGGCTGGTCGCGTCCGACCTGACGTTCCTGTCTTACGGCACGACGGCCCGATCGGCCCGGCATTTCGGTGCCGGGGATCGGGTTTCGGCGGTCTCCGAAGGTGTGCAGGCGACGTGGTTGGCGCTGGGTCTGGGTGCGTTGGTCGTCGTCGTGGTGCAGGCCGCAGCGGTGCCGTTGGTGTCGGTGATCGCGTCCGGCGGGGACATTGCCTCGGCGGCAGTGCCGTGGTTGCGGATCGCGATCCTCGGTGCCCCCGCCATTTTGGTGTCGCTGGCCGGCAACGGGTGGCTGCGCGGCGTGCAGGACACCGTACGGCCGCTGCGCTACGTGGTCGCCGGTTTCGGGCTTTCGGCGCTGCTGTGTCCGCTGCTGGTGTACGGCTGGCTCGGGCTGCCGCGCTTGGAGCTGGTCGGTTCGGCGGTGGCCAACCTGGTGGGACAGTGGTTGGCCGCATTGCTGTTCGGGCGCGCGCTGTTGGCGGAGCGGGTGGCACTGCGACTCGACCGCGCCGCGCTGCGGGCGCAGCTGGTGATGGGCCGCGACCTGATGCTGCGCACGCTGGCGTTCCAGGCGTGCTTCGTGTCGGCGGCAGCGGTGGCGGCCCGGTTCGGTGCCGCCGCGCTGGGCGCACACCAGGTGGTGTTGCAGTTGTGGACTTTCCTTGCGCTGGTGCTGGATTCGTTGGCGATTGCGGCGCAGGCGCTGGTGGGTGCCGCGCTGGGGGCCGGCCGCGTCGAACACGCCAAGTCGGTGGCGCGGCGGGTCACGGTGTTCTCGGCGGTGGCCGCGGCGCTGCTGGCCGTGGTGTTCGCCGCCGGCGCCGCGGTGCTGCCGCAGCTGTTCACCGACGACCGTGCGGTGTTGGCCGTGATCGGTGTGCCGTGGTGGTTTCTGGTGGCCCAATTACCCGTCGCGGGAATCGTTTTCGCCCTTGACGGGGTGCTGCTGGGCGCCGGCGACGCCGCGTTCATGCGCAGCGCGACGGTAATCAGTGCGCTGGTCGGGTTCCTGCCGCTGACATGGCTTTCGCTGGTTTTCGGTTGGGGTCTCGCCGGAATCTGGTCCGGCCTGACCAGTTTCATCGTGCTACGGCTGTTGTTCGTCGGCGCCCGCACCGTCTCGGGCCGCTGGGCGGTGATCGGAACGTGAGGATGCATGGACAGTCAGCGTGATCGAATGCTCAGTGGAGCGCTCTACCGGGCGAGCGACGCCGAGCTCGTCGCAAGCCGTCGGGCCTGTCAGCGTCTGCTCGACACCTTCAACACGACCCTGGCCGACGACGACGAGCGCCGAGTGCAGCTGCTTCACGAGCTGCTCGGATCGTTGGGGGAGGGTTCGGTGATACTGCCGCGATTCCAATGCGATTACGGGACTTACATCAGCATTGGCGCCAACAGTTTTCTCAACTACGACGCGATTCTGCTGGACTGCGCGCCGATCACCATCGGCGATGACGTGTCTATCGGTCCCCGAGTGCAGCTGCTCACGGCGCAGCACCCGGTCGACGACTACGAAACCCGCCGAGCGGCTTGGGAATCCGCGTCTCCCATAGCGGTCGGCAACAATGTATGGCTCGGAGGCGGAGTCATCGTCTGTCCCGGGGTGTCCATCGGTGACAACGCGGTTGTCGGCGCCGGCAGTGTCGTGACCAGGGATGTGCCGGCGGGAGTCGTGGCGGCCGGCAATCCGTGCCGAGTCATCAGGAAAATTGGCGACCGGCGCTAGTCGCGGGAGTTCAGCGCCGCCCGGCTTGGATGGCGCGTTGGATCCGGGCGGAGAGCTCGCGATCCACCAGCAGCTGGTCGATCAGCGCGGTCAGCACCTCTTGTCCGGTCACGCGGGCAAGACCGAGGCGATCGGCGGCATCTCGTTGCCAGATGTCGAGGGCTCGGTGCTGGGTCGGGGTGAGATCGACCGTACGGCGTGTTCGGCGGCCGCGCGTTTGGCCGACGGCGATGCGTTCGGTTGCCGCAGCCGAGCCCGGGAACGTGGGCGGGGCGGCCCTGCCAGGTGTGCGGGACCGTTCGGCGTCGGCCTCGAAGCGATCGGCGGCAGCGCTCATTGATGCGAACCTTCCATTGGCTGACGGGACATTAGTTGAGCCGGACTGGTGAGTCAGCATATCAGTATGTCTTCCGAATGGAAGTCGGCGACCCCGAAGCGCTGCTGAATAAGTCCGTCTAATTAGCATTGCTGGACAAACGACAGCCGACTTCAACAAATTGTTGTCGGCACCACGGTCAACCGCTTAATGTCTCCGCCGATCATGGGATACTGAAATACGACAATCCTATGTTCAGGCGACCAGTAGATGCTGGTAATCAAGCATATTGAGCGGGTAAGCACTGGAACGCAGTGTCTACTGAATTCCTGAAATTCAAATTGCAGCGGTCCTGAGATGCCAAATCGAGATGAAAACTTGTGAAATTGCTTAAAGGTCGCTGCAGAGGTTGCTACATGTCAATTTGCTGCATTAAGTTCGTTATCGAACCAGCAAGGAATTGTCTCAAGGAGGTTGTTATGTCGAGTTGGGCGGGTTCGGCGCGCCGGGCGGTCGTCGGTGCTATCGGTGCCGGTGCGCTCAGTGGTGCGATGCTCTTTGGCGCCCTCCCGTCGGCGCAGGCCGCGCCGACCGCGGCAACCACCACAGTCATCCCGGCTTCCCTCGGCAATCCGTCCGGCCCCGTCGCCGCGGGTTGGCACGACGCACCCATGCCGGAGCACTGGTGGCGCCATCACCACCGTTGGTGGCATCACTGGTGGTGGTGGTGGTGACCCGCGCGATGCCCAGCCTCGCCGAAGCGAACACCCGGCCCGAAGGGGGCCGGGTGTTCGCCCGTCGGGCGCAGCGGCTTCGCAGACCTTCCAGGCAGACCTACCTTTAAGGATCATGCAATGACTTCCCGTCAAATCCCTTGCCTGCTGGTAGCACTCGGCGCAACACTTGCCATCTCGGCGTGCAGCCATTCGGCGGAACAGTCGCCGCCCGGCACGTCGTCGTCGCAGTCGCAACCGCCATCGGCGACCAATGCGCCGGCTGCTGCAGCACCCGCGGCCTACGACATCGGACGCGTCGACAACGTCAAAAACGACTTTCCGGTCGGGTTCGCGCCGACGGCCGAACCACCAAAAACGTTGGCGCAACACGATATCGAGAGCTCCGGCATCACCGCGTTCACCGGCGCTCAGATCGATCCGCCGCAATGCCGCTCGATGGTCATCCCGCCCAACGTCGAACCTTCCGTCGGCGCCCAGGCGGCCGGTGTCCGGGGCGAAGGCGATCAGGGCAACATCTACGTCGTCGCGCTCCGGTTGCCCCAGCCGGTGCCGGCCGGCCAGGCCCCGGCGGGCTGCGACCGCGTCACCTTGTCCGGCGACCCGCAGGCGGCCGGAACGGCCGAGCGCATCCCCGCCCCGCACATCGACGGCGTGACCACCACCGGGGTCAAGTTGAGCGCCGATGCCTCGGACGACCCCGACTACCTCTACACGGCGGCGCTCGACAACCAGACCTCCGTCGTGGTGATGGGGAGTACCGACACGCAGCTCAATCCGCAACAGCTGCTGTCGGACCTGCTGGTCAAGGCCACCTCGGCGGTTCGTGGCCAGTAGGCCGTCGCCGAATTGGGGTAACGGTGGCCGCCCCGGCGGCTTACCGCACCTGCGCCCGGCCGCGCTGCAACACGGCTTCCCGATTGGCGGCAATGTCGTCACCGGTGGTCCGGTACTGCCTGGCCGCGCTTGCCTCCAACCAGAGCCCGGCGCTGGTCTGCGACTCGTCGATGCGGTGGTAGGACGCCAACAGTGCGCGCACCGCGTTCTGGTTGTTGCCGACGATCGAGGCGGCCACCTGCCGGGCGGCGGGCAGCAATTGCTCGTGCGCCACCACTTCGGTGACCAGCCCGGCCCGCAGTGCGTCCTGGGCGGACAGGTAGTCGCCGGTGAGGCTCATCCGGCGGGCCAGGCCGACCCCGACCTTCTGCGGGAGCCGCACGCTCAGCCCCCACGTCGGCAGCAGGCCCACCCGCGCATGCGTGTCGGCGAAACGGGCGTGCTCCGAGGCGATCAGGATGTCGCAGTACAACGCCAGCTCCAGCCCGCCGGTGACGGCCGCGCCGTTGATCGCGCCGATGACCGGTTTGGTCATCGCGGGCCAGCGCGGCGAGATGTCCGGCAGCGCCGATTGCCCGCCCAGCTCTTTGAGATCCAGTCCCGCGCAGAACACCGGGTCGGCGCCGGTGAGGATCACGACGTCGACGGTGTCGTCCTCCTCGGCCTGCGCCAGAGCGGCGAAAAACCGGTCCCGCAGTTGCGCGGACAGCGCATTGCGCGACTCGGGGCGGTTCAGGGTCAGCGTGCGGATGCGCTCGTCGGTGTCGATCAGCAGAATGTCGCTCATCGCAACACCGTAACCAGCCGCACCTATGGTTGAGCCATGTGCCGGAACATCACCGAACTGCGCGGCCTCGAGCCGCCGGCCACGGCCGTGGAGATCGAGGCGGCGGCGCGGCAATACGTGCGCAAGGTCAGCGGCATCACCCGCCCCTCGGCGGCAACCGCCGAAGCCTTCGAGTCCGCGGTCGCCCAAGTCACGGAGGCGACGACGCGGCTGCTGGCCGCATTGCCGGCGCGGCGTCAACCTCCGACAACCATGCCGCCGCTGCGCCGGCTCGCGGCGACATGACGCAGACCGCGACCGTGCCCGCGCTCAAGGAGTGGAGCGCGGTCGTGCAAGCGCTGCTGGACGGTCGCCAGACTGTGCTGCTGCGCAAAGGCGGGATTCACGAGAAGCGCTTCGATGTCGCCGCCGACGAGTTCGTGTTGTTCCCGACAGTAGCGCACAGCCACACCGAGCGGGTCCGGCCCGAGCACCGCGATATGCTCACTGCAGCGGCCGCCGACAGCACCGACGACCGATTGGTTGTCCGTGCCGCCGCGAAAGTTGTTGCGGCGCTGCCGGTTAACCGGCCCGAGCACCTCGAGGCGATCGAGGACCTGCATATCTGGACCACCGCATCGGTCCGCGCAGACCGGCTTGATTTCCGGCCCAAGCACAGGCTGGCCGTGCTGGTCGTGCAGGCCATCCCATTGGCCGAACCGGTAACGCTGGCACGGACTGCGGACTACGCGGGATGCACCAGTTGGGTGCAGGTTCCGATCACGCCGAGGCTGGCGTCACCCGTGTACGACAAGGCCGTGCTAGCGCGAATCGCCGCCCGGGTCCGCGACGCCGTCGGCTGACGTCCGCTCGACGGGGAGCAGCAGCCGCGACATGCCGAAGTGCACGCTATGGGTGGTCGGTGTCATTCGGCTGCCGCTCACTACCGGCTCACCGAAGCCGAGGTTGCGCGCATACCGGGGATGCCAACCGCCGGCAACGAGAACGCGGATACGGGAGCCGGCGCGAAACCGGTGCGCGACGGGGTCGAGTTCCAGCCGCACGCTGTCGGACGGCTCGGCCAGCCGCCGGTAGCCGTCGCTGACATTGCGCGAGCGCCCCCGCGGGTCGACCTCGCTGACCCGGACGAACACGTCGACGTGCGGATTGTCCGAGGTGTGTGCCAGCTCGACGGCCGGGGTGCCGTGGATGCAGAGATCCTGGGCGAGTGCGTCGCCGGTGAACACCAGCACGTCGTCGCGTCGGGCGAGCCGGCTGTCGTCGCGGTATCCGCTGTTCGGCGAGAGCAGCGGGCCGCCGATCGTGGGCGTCGGGTTGGCCGGGTCGAACCGGAAGGACGCCGGCGCGGCAGGGCCGGGCGGACTGCCCGCCAGCCCGCCGCCGGGTTGGAGGTACAGCGGCCGCACCGCGGTGGCCGGCGGCCAGTCCGGCAGCTCGCGCCAGCCTTCGCCGGTGACGAAGACACGCACGGCGCTGCGCCGCGGCCTGCCCGGCGTGCCGCCCACGTGGGTGTCCAGCCAGGCCAGGGACTCGCGCGAGATGGTGCCCAGCGCCCGGGTGAGCAGCTGGGTGTGGGTCCACGGCCCAACGGTCAGCCCTACGTCGACGGAACGGTCACGCAGGCGCCGGTACTGCTCGAGCGTCTGTCGCAGGAACAGGTCCTGCCAGCCGCCGAACAGCAGCACCGGGACCTGCACCTTGTCCAGCGCCGCGGTGAACCGCATCGGCTCCCAGAACGGGTCGTCGCGGTCCTGGTGTTGCAGCCAGGACTCGTACCACGGTGCGCCGTCGCCGAGCAGCGCCCGGCCCGCCGCACCCAGCGGCAACCCACCGGCCGCGCGGACCACGCGGCGCCGGGCGAGCAACTGGCGGATCCCGGCCCGGATCCGGGGCTCTTCCTGGTGGGCGATCAAGTCACTCCAACCCAGGAAGTCGTTGAGCCCGAACGAGCCGGTTCCCCATGACGATGCACAGAAGTCGTGGGGGCCTGCGGTGATCACGGCCGCGGCCAGTTCCGGCGGCGGATCCTGCAGGATGGCCCACTGGGTGAACCCCAGATACGACAGTCCGACGGTGCCGAACCGGCCGGTGAACCAGGGCTGCTGACGCAGCCACGCCACGGTGTCGGCGCCGTCGTCGGCCTCACGGACCATCGGCTCGAACACCCCCGCCGACCCGAACGTCCCCCGGACGCTCTGCAGCACCACGTGGTAGCCGCGGGCGGCGTACAGCGCGCCGAATATCAGCGAGAACGGAAACCCGCGACCGTAGGGCCCGCGCACCAACAGCGTGCCGACGGGCTCAGTGCCGGTGGGCGCGTAGTGGTCGGCGGCCAGCTCGGCGCCGTCGCGCATCGGGATCCCGACCCGGCGCACCGTGTAACCGGTGGTTTCCGGCGGAAGGTGCAGCCACCGGCGCAGGACACGGCCGCCGGCGCGGCGGGTGAGCGTGCGCAGCATCGACTCGGGAGACCGGGTGGCTGCCGTCGTCACCGCATCAGAACACGTAGTAGGGCGAAAGGTCTTTTGCCCGTTGCAAATTGGTGGCTGGGCAGTCGACGTCGGGTTCGGAGTAGACCGTCGAGTAGAACAGCGCCTGCTGGATCAGCCCGTAGCTGGTCTTGAACGCCACCATGCAGGACACGTACCAGTAGCTGTTGTGGTAGGTGGGCTTCAGCACCCAGTACTGCGCGACGCGGTGACCGTTGACCGTGGTCTCGAGGGCGTCGGCCGGCAACGTCTGCTCGTAGCTGCGCCAGATGATCGGCTCGACGGCCAGCTGATAGTTGCCCGCGTCGTAGTGGCAGCGCAGGCCCTCCTCGTGCTCGGGGGGCGTGAACGACAGGCCGAGCCGCTGGATGACGTCGAACGGGATGTCCTCGCAGGGGTCGAACGGCCGGGGGTCGGTGGTGGCCACGACCGGGCTCTTCATCGTGGTGGCCGGCTCCAGCGGTGCGCCGGTGGAGCGCAACTGCACAGTCGTGCCGCCGCCTGTGCCGGCCGGCGGGGCGCTCTGCCAGACCACGATCACCGCCATCAGCAGTGCGCCAAGCGTGGCGGTCCGACGCATCTTGACGAGCCAGTTTCCGGCCATGGCGGGCAGTCTAACGAGAACGTGTTCCAGTCCGCACCCGGTTGGCAGTTACGCTGAGGAGTCGTGGCTGGGGAAACGACGCGGCACGAGCCGACGCTGTGGGCTGTCTCCGACCTGCACACCGGTCACCTCGGCAACAAGCCCGTCACCGAATCGCTGCACCCGTCGTCGCCGGACGATTGGCTGATCGTCGCCGGTGACGTCGCCGAACGCACCGACGAGATCCGTTGGGCCCTGGATGTGCTGCGGCGGCGGTTCGCCAAGGTCATCTGGGTGCCCGGTAACCACGAGCTGTGGACCACCGGCAAGGACCCGATGCAGGTGTTCGGCCGCGCCCGCTACGACTACCTGGTCCACATGTGCGACGAGATGGGCATCGTCACGCCGGAGCATCCGTTTCCGGTGTGGACGGAGCGGGGCGGCCCGGCCACGATCGTGCCGATGTTCCTGCTCTACGACTACACATTCCTGCCCGAAGGTGCGACGACCAAACCCGAAGGCCTGGCGATCGCACGCGAGCGCAACGTGGTCGCCACCGACGAATTCCTGTTGTCGCCCGAGCCGTACGGCACCCGCGAGGCCTGGTGCCGGGATCGGTTGGCGGCCACCCGCAAGCGCCTGGAAGACCTCGACTGGATGACCCCGACCGTGCTGGTCAACCATTTCCCGCTGGTGCGCGAGCCCTGCGACGCGCTGTTCTACCCCGAGTTCTCGCTGTGGTGCGGCACCACCGAGACCGCCGACTGGCACACCCGCTACAACGCGACCTGCTCGGTCTACGGACACCTGCACATTCCCCGCACCACCTGGTACGACGGGGTGCGATTCGAGGAGGTATCCGTGGGCTACCCGCGAGAATGGCGGCGTCGCAAGCCGTTCAGCTGGCTGCGTCAGGTGCTGCCCGACCCGCAGTATGCCCCCGGCTATCTCAACGATTTCGGCGGCCACTTCGTCATCACCCCCGAAATGCGCAAGCAGGCCGAACAGTTCCGGGAACGGTTGCGGCAGCGGCAGTCCCGATGACCGAGACGACGCTGATGTCGTCGGTGCTGCCCGACGCTCGTGATCTGGCTTTTGCCGAGCTCTATTCCGACCCGCCCGGACTGGCGCCCCTGCCCGAAGAGGAGCCGCTGATCGCCCGTTCGGTGGCCAAGAGGCGCAACGAATTCATCACCGCCCGCCATTGCGCCCGGGTCGCGTTGGGCGAACTCGGGTTACCGCCGGTGCCGATTCTCAAGGGCGAGAAGGGCGAACCGTGCTGGCCGGACGGCGTGGTCGGCAGCCTCACACACTGCACCGGCTATCGCGGCGCCGTGGTTGGCCGCAGCAGCGCCGTGCGTTCGGTGGGCATCGACGCCGAACCGCACGACGTGTTGCCAGACGGGGTGCTGGACGCGATCACGCTGGCCGAGGAACGCCACGAAATCGGTGCGCTGCCCGCGGGGCTGCACTGGGACCGAGTCTTGTTCTGCGCCAAGGAGGCGACGTACAAAGCCTGGTTCCCGCTGACGCGGCGATGGCTGGGTTTCGAAGACGCCCATATCGTGTTCGACGTGGATCCGGAGGGCTCCACCGGGGCGTTCGTCTCGAAGATCCTGATCGACGGCGCCGCGCTGTCTGGCCCGCCGTTGACCGCCCTGCGGGGGCGGTGGTCGGTGCGAAACGACTTGGTACTCACGGCGATCGTGTTATGACAGCTGGCCTTGTCATCGTCGACAAGCCCGCCGGAATGACGAGCCACGACGTGGTGGGCCGGTGTAGACGCATCTTCGCCACCCGCCGGGTTGGCCACGCCGGGACGCTGGACCCGATGGCCACCGGCGTGCTGGTGATCGGGGTCGAGCGGGCGACCAAGATTCTCGGACTGCTCAGTGGGGCGTCGAAGTCCTATGCTGCGACGATCCGCCTCGGCCAGTCGACGTCCACCGACGACGCCGAAGGTGAAGTGCTGCAAGAGGTTTCGGCCGCACGTCTGACCGACGAGGCGATTGACGCGGCGATGGCCGGACTGCGCGGCGACATCATGCAGGTGCCGTCGGCGGTCAGCGCGGTCAAGGTCGGCGGCCAGCGGGCCTATCGGCTCCCGCGCGAAGGCCAGACAGTCGAGCTGGCCGCGCGCCCGGTGCGCATCGACCGATTCGACCTGCTGGCAGCGCGCCGCCACGACCGGCTGGTCGACCTCGACGTCGAGGTGGACTGCTCGTCGGGCACCTACATCCGCGCGCTGGCCCGCGATCTCGGCGACGCGCTGGGAGTCGGCGCGCATTTGACGGCACTGCGGCGCACCAGGGTAGGCCGCTTCGGACTGGAGCAGGCTCGCACCCTCGAGGAGCTGGCTGAGCAGCCGCGCCTGAGCCTGGACCTCGACGAGGCGTGTCTGCAGCTGTTTCCGCGCCGCCAGCTCACCGCTGAGGAGGACGAGGCTGCTGCCAACGGGCGGGCCTTGGCGCCGGCCGGACTCGACGGCGTCTACGCCGCCTGTGCCGCCGATGGCCGGGTGATCGCGCTGCTGCGCGACGACGGTCCCCGAACGAAATCGGTCGTCGTCATCCGCCCGGCCACGCTGTAGGTGCGCGAGGAACAAGCCGTACGCTAGGGCGATGACAAACAAGGTTTACGTCGTCGGCGTCGGGATGACGAAATTCGAGAAGCCGGGCCGCCGGGAAAACTGGGACTACCCGGACATGGCGAGGGAGTCCGGTACCAAGGCGCTCGAAGACGCGGGCATCGACTACCGCGAGGTCGAGCAGGGTTACGTCGGCTATGTGGCCGGCGATTCGACGTCCGGGCAGCGGGCGCTCTACGAGCTGGGCATGACCGGGATTCCGATCGTCAACGTCAACAACAACTGCTCGACCGGCTCGACGGCGCTTTTCCTTGCGGCGCAGGCTATCCGCGGCGGGCTCGCCGACTGCACGATCGCGCTGGGCTTCGAGAAGATGCAACCCGGGTCGTTGGGCGGCGGCGCCCAGGACCGTGAGTCGCCAATGGCCCGGCACGTCAAGGCGATGGCCGAGATCGACGAGTTCGCGATGCCCGTTGCACCGTGGATGTTCGGCGCCGCCGGACGCGAACACATGCGCCAATACGGCAGCACCGCAGAGCATTTCGCCAAGATCGGCTACAAGAATCACAAGCACTCGGTGAACAACCCGTTCGCGCAGTTCCAGGAGTCCTACACCCTCGAGGACATCCTGGCGGCGCGGATGATCTCCGATCCGCTGACCAAGCTGCAGTGTTCGCCCACCTCGGACGGTTCGGGCGCGGCGATCCTCGCGAGCGAAAAGTTCGTCGACAAGCACGGGCTCGCCGGCCAGGCGACCGAGATCGTTGGCCAGGCGATGACGACCGACTTCGCCTCGACCTTCGACGGCACCGCCAAGAACCTGATCGGCTATGACATGAATGTCCAAGCCGCACAACGTGTTTACGAGCAATCCGGCCTCGGTCCCGAGGACTTCCAGGTGATCGAGCTGCACGACTGCTTCTCGGCCAACGAGTTGCTGCTCTACGAGGCGCTGGGCCTGTGCGGTCAGGGCGAGGCACCCAAGCTGATCGACAACGGCGACACCACTTACGGCGGCCGCTGGGTGGTCAACCCGTCGGGCGGCCTGATCTCCAAGGGCCACCCGCTGGGGGCGACGGGTCTGGCGCAGTGCGCCGAGCTGACCTGGCAGCTGCGCGGCACCGCCGACAAGCGTCAGGTCGACAATGTGAGCGCTGCGCTGCAGCACAACATCGGGCTCGGCGGCGCGGCCGTCGTCACCGCCTATCGGCGCGCGGAGCGTTAGGTTCCGGGCGGCGACCCGCAGCGCCCGCCTTCGGCGCGCTTGCGATCACCGCCAGGGATCTAGACCACCCAGATCGCGCACGCGGCGGGGCTGCCCAGGTCGACGGTGTTGGCCACGCCGTCACCGGACTCGACGGCCACCGAGATCATTCCGGCGAACTCGCGGCGGGCCAGCACCCGCAGCCGCGAATCCAGGCTGATGCCGATGGAATCGAAGTACCGCAGCATCTCCGGATCGGCGTCGGAGATGCGGGCCACCGTGCCGGCCTCGCCGTCGTGGCAGGCCCACAGCTGGCGCGCCGGCGGCGTCGGCACCTGGCCGTCGGACGCCGGGATCGGGTCGCCGTGCGGGTCGCGGTGCGGATAGCCGAGTTTGGCGTCGATACGGGCCACCAGCCGGTCGGACACCGCGTGCTCGAGCACCTCGGCCTCGTCGTGCACCTCGTCCCAGCTGTAGCCCAGCTCGTTGACCAGAAAGGTTTCCAGCAGCCGGTGCCGTCGCACCATCGCCAGTGCCGCGCGGCGGCCGGACTCCGTCAGCGTCACCGCGCCGTACTTTTCGTGGTCGACCAAGCCCTGCTCGGCGAGTTTGCGGATGGACTCCGAGGCGGTGCTGGCCGACACCCCGATCCGGTCGGCCAGCATCTTGGTGCTGACCTTGTCCCGAGACCACTCCTGGGCGTTCCAGATGACCTTCAGGTAGTCCTGGGCAACGGGGGTGAGCTCGCCAGGCTCGTCATCGGGGCGCACACACCGAAGTTTAAGCCCCGCGCCGTAGGCTTGCGGTTGTGCAACGGTGGCGTGGCCAGGACGAGATACCCACGGACTGGGGCAGATGCGTGCTCACCATCGGGGTGTTCGACGGGCTGCATCGGGGCCACGCGGAGCTGATCGCGCACGCGGTGAAATCGGGCCGGGCGCGCGGCGTGCCGACCGTGTTGATGACCTTCGACCCGCATCCGATGGAGGTGGTGTTCCCCGGCAGTCACCCGGCGCAGCTGACCACGTTGACGCGGCGCGCCGAGCTGGCCGAGGAGTTCGGCATCGACGTGTTCCTGGTGATGCCGTTCACCACCGACTTCATGAAGCTGACTCCGGAGCGCTACATCCACGAGCTGCTGGTCGAGAACCTGCACGTGGTGGAAGTGGTGGTCGGCGAGAACTTCACGTTCGGCAAGAAGGCCGCGGGCACGGTCGAGACGCTGCGCCGGGCCGGCGAGCGGTTCGGCTTCGCGGTGGAATCGATGTCGCTGGTGTCAGAGCACCACGACAGCGAGACGGTCACGTTCTCGTCGACCTACATCCGCTCCTGCGTCGACGCCGGCGACGTGGTGGCCGCCGCCGAGGCGCTGGGCCGCCCGCACCGGGTCGAGGGTGTGGTGGTCCGCGGCGACGGGCGGGGCAAGAAGCTGGGCTTTCCCACCGCCAACGTGGCCCCGCCGATGTACTCGGCCATCCCCGCCGACGGGGTGTATGCCGCCTGGTTCACTGTGCTGGGCCATGGACCCGTGACCGGCACCGTCGTGCCCGGCGAGCGCTACCAGGCCGCGGTGTCAGTGGGCACCAACCCGACGTTCTCCGGACGGACCCGGACCGTCGAGGCGTTCGTGCTGGACACCACCGCCGACCTGTACGGCCAGCATGTGGCGCTGGACTTCGTCGCCCGCATCCGCGGCCAGGAGAAGTTCGAATCGGTCGACGAGCTCATCGCCGCGATGGGCGCCGACACCGAACGGGCGCGCGCCCTGCTCACCGCCCGCTCGGCCTGATTGCCCGGCTTCTCCTCATCGCGCTACGCGCTCTGCATCGGCGCCGGGCGCCACTGCTAAACTGCCCCACGACACGGCGCGTGCTGCGGTTCGCGGCGGCCGCGCCGAATTCAAAGATCGCGGACCAATTGATGGAGATATTTCGTGGCGCTGACTGCCGAGCAGAAAAAAGAAATCCTGGGCTCTTACGGCCTGCATGAGACCGACACCGGATCGCCGGAGGCGCAGGTCGCGCTGCTGACCAGGCGGATCGCAGACCTGACCGAGCACCTCAAGGTGCACAAGCATGACCACCACTCGCGGCGGGGGTTGCTGCTGCTGGTGGGCCGGCGCCGCCGCCTACTCAAGTACGTGGCCCAGATCGATGTCGAGCGGTACCGCTCGCTCATCGAGCGGCTGGGTCTGCGTCGCTGATCCACCGGTCGCCATGCGCGCGTGGCCCGCGGCCGTAATCACGGCACTCGTCATCATCGGGGGGCTGACGGGTTGCACGGCGTCTGCGGCCAACGCCGCGGACCTCAAGGTCGGTGATTGCCTCCGGCTTGGTGGCACCGCCGATCGGCCGGAGGCGGCCAAGGTGGCGTGCGGAAGCCGGACGTCGAACTTCAAGGTCGCGGCCAGAGTCGCCGACCGGGAACAGTGCCCCGCCGACGTCGACTCGTCGTATTCGATGCGCAACACATTCAGCGACTCCAACAACACCGCTTGCCTGGACATCGACTGGGTGGTCGGCGGCTGCATGAGCGTGGACCCGGACCACAACGCCGACCCGGTCCGCGTCGACTGCAACGACAAATCGGCGCCGCATCGCCAGCGCGCCACCCAGATCCTCCGCGACCTCGGGGATCCGGTCAGCGTCGACCAGTGCGCCAGCGGCGTGGGCTATGCGTACTCCGAGCGGCGGTTCGCGGTCTGCGTCGAGGACCTGGCATAAAGCGCCAGGTCGGCGTGTAGAGTAAGGGCGTTCTGGACCGGATAGGCCCGAACAGGTGCGGTTCGTGCGATCCGCGCGCACCGTCCCAGCGAGTGTCACGACGGGACCCGAAAAGGAAAGCCAAGTCTGTATCGGGCGGTCTTCGGTAGTGGCGGCCGGGGCTTTCTCCGGCCGCTTCGATCGACGGCCGTAGCCGCATCCAGGCAAGGTTCTGCGGGCTGTGCGTGTCCACGCAAAACAGCTGAATAAACCAGAGAGGCCGCACGGACGTCATGTCTGTAGCTGAAATTGAACAAGGCGTGTTCGAGACGACCGCCGTCATCGACAACGGGAGCTTCGGCACCCGCACCATCCGCTTCGAAACCGGCCGGCTGGCCCAGCAAGCCGCCGGCGCCGTCGTCGCCTATCTCGACGAGGAGAACATGCTGCTGTCGGCGACCACCGCCAGCAAGAACCCCAAGGAGCATTTCGACTTCTTCCCGCTGACGGTCGACGTCGAGGAGCGCATGTACGCCGCTGGGCGCATCCCCGGCTCGTTCTTCCGCCGCGAGGGCAGGCCGTCCACCGACGCGATCCTGACCTGTCGGCTCATCGACCGACCGCTGCGCCCGTCGTTCGTCGACGGCCTGCGCAACGAGATCCAGATCGTGGTGACCATCCTGAGCCTGGACCCCAACGACCTCTACGACGTGCTGGCGATCAACGCCGCGTCGGCCTCCACCCAGCTGGCCGGCCTGCCGTTCTCCGGCCCCGTCGGCGGTGTGCGAGTCGCGCTCATCGACGGCACCTGGGTGGCCTTCCCGACGGTCGAGCAGACCGAGCGCGCCGTGTTCGACATGGTGGTGGCCGGCCGGGTGGTCGACAGTGATGTGGCGATCATGATGGTCGAGGCCGAGGCCACCGAGAACGTCATCGAACTGATCGACGGCGGTGCCCAGGCCCCGACGGAAACCGTTGTGGCGCAAGGCCTGGAAGCCGCCAAGCCGTTCATCGCGAAGCTGTGCGCCGCGCAGCAGGAGCTGGCCGACGCGGCCGCGAAGCCGACCGCCGAGTACCCGTTGTTCCCCGACTACGGCGACGACGTGTACTACTCGGTGTCCTCGGTGGCCACCGAGGAGCTGGCCAAGGCGCTGACCATCTCCGGCAAGACCGAACGCAACAACCGCACCGAGGAGATCAAGGCCGAGGTGCTCGAGCGGCTTGCCGACACGTACGCCGGCCGCGAGAAAGAGGTCGCCGCGGCCTTCCGCGCGTTGACCAAAAAGCTTGTGCGCCAACGTATCCTGACCGACCACTTCCGCATCGACGGCCGGGGTATCACCGACATCCGCGCTTTGAGCGCCGAAGTCGCCGTGGTGCCGCGAGCCCACGGCAGCGCGCTGTTCGAGCGCGGCGAGACCCAGATCCTGGGCATCACCACGCTGGACATGATGAAGATGGCCCAGCAGATCGACTCGCTCGGGCCGGAAACATCGAAGCGCTACATGCACCACTACAACTTCCCGCCGTATTCGACCGGTGAAACCGGCCGGGTCGGCTCGCCCAAGCGCCGCGAGATCGGGCACGGCGCGCTGGCCGAGCGGGCGCTGGTTCCGGTACTGCCCAGCGTCGAGGAGTTCCCGTACGCGATCCGCCAGGTCTCGGAAGCGTTGGGCTCCAACGGTTCCACGTCGATGGGCTCGGTATGCGCGTCGACGCTGGCGCTGCTCAATGCCGGGGTGCCGCTCAAGGCGCCGGTCGCCGGCATCGCGATGGGCCTGGTCTCCGACGACGTCGAGATCGACGGTGGCGGAACCGAGCGGCGGTTCGTCACCCTGACCGACATCCTCGGCGCCGAAGATGCCTTCGGCGACATGGACTTCAAGGTCGCCGGCACCAAGGACTTCGTCACCGCGCTGCAGCTGGACACCAAGCTCGACGGGATCCCGTCGCAGGTGCTGGCCGGCGCGCTGTCGCAGGCCCGCGACGCGCGGCTCACCATCCTCGAGGTGATGGCCGAGGCCATCGACCGCCCCGACGAGATGAGCCCCTACGCTCCGCGGGTTACCACGATCAAGGTGCCGGTCGACAAGATCGGCGAGGTGATCGGCCCCAAGGGCAAGATCATCAACGCGATCACCGAGGAGACCGGCGCGCAGATCTCGATCGAGGACGACGGCACCGTGTTCGTCGGTGCCACCGACGGCCTGTCGGCGCAGGCCGCGATCGACAAGATCAACGCGATCGCCAACCCGCAGCTGCCCAAGGTCGGCGAGCGGTTCCTCGGAACCGTGGTCAAGACAACCGATTTCGGCGCGTTCGTGTCGCTGCTGCCCGGGCGTGACGGGCTGGTGCACATCTCCAAGCTCGGCAAGGGTAAGCGCATCGCCCAGGTCGAGGACGTCGTCAACGTGGGCGACAAGCTGCGGGTGGAGATCGCCGACATCGACAAGCGCGGCAAGATCTCGTTGATCTTGGTCGCCGAAGACGCCGCTTCCGGGGGCTCTGCCGACTCGGGGGCCGCGCCGGCCGATGCCGCGACCACCGGCAGCTAAGACGGGCGCGTTGCGCCGCGGCAGGAACGGCGCCGAGCCGTCTGCCGCGGTGTGTCGCACCACCTTGCCGGGCGGTCTGCGCGTCGTCACCGAATACCTGCCCGCGGTGCGATCCGCGTCGGTGGGTGTCTGGGTGGGCGTCGGCTCGCGCGACGAGGGCGCCACAGTGGCCGGCGCGGCGCACTTCCTGGAGCACTTGCTGTTCAAGGCCACCCCCACCCGAACCGCGGTCGACATCGCGCAGGCGGTGGACGCCGTCGGCGGTGAGCTCAACGCGTTCACCGCCAAGGAACACACCTGCTACTACGCGCATGTGCTCGACAGCGATCTGGAGCTGGCCGTGGACCTGGTCGCCGACGTGGTGCTCAACGGGCGCTGCGCCGCCGAGGACGTCGAGCTGGAACGCGACGTGGTGCTCGAGGAGATCGCGATGCGCGACGACGACCCCGAGGACGCGCTTGCCGATGTTTTCCTTGCCGCGCTGTTCGGGGACCATCCGGTGGGCCGCCCGGTGATCGGCAGCGTCGCGTCGGTGTCGGCGATGACGCGCGCCCAGCTGCATTCGTTTCACCTGCGCCGCTACACACCCGAGCGGATGGTGGTCGCCGTGGCCGGCAACATCGACCACGACGAGGTAGTGGCGTTGGTCCGCGAACACTTCGGGCCGCGGCTGGTCCGCGGGCGCCGGCCGGTGGCGCCGCGCAAAGGCACCGGCCGGGTGACCGGGCGACCCCGGCTGGCGGTGGCAAACCGGGACGCCGAGCAGACGCATCTGTCGTTGGGTGTGCGCACGCCGGGCCGGCACTGGGAGCATCGCTGGGCGATGTCGGTGCTGCACACCGCGCTGGGCGGTGGGTTGAGTTCCCGGTTGTTCCAACAGGTTCGCGAGTCGCGCGGGCTGGCCTACTCCGTCTACTCGTCGCTGGACGTGTTCGCCGACAGCGGCGCGCTCTCGGTGTATGCCGCCTGCCTGCCCGAACGTTTCGACGAAGTGGTGCGCGTGACGTGCGACGTGCTGGAGTCGGTCGCCCGCGACGGCATCACCGAAGCCGAGTGCCGAATCGCGAAGGGGTCGTTGCGCGGCGGGCTGGTGCTCGGGCTGGAGGACTCCAGTTCACGGATGAACCGGATCGGCCGCAGCGAACTGAATTACGGCGAACACCGCAGCATCGAGCAGACGCTGCACGAGCTCGACCAGGTGACCGTCGACGAGGTCAACGCGGTGGCGCGGCGACTTCTGACCAAGCCCTACGGTGTGGCCGTTGTCGGTCCGCACCACTCGAAACGATCACTGCCGCAACGGCTTCGGGCGATAGTACAGTAACCCCATGGTCTTGGGCTTCTGGGATCTCGCGGTGCCGGTGGTGGGTGCGCCGATGGCAGGCGGCCCCGGGACGCCGGAGCTGGCCGCGGCCGTGTCCAATGCTGGCGGCATGGGTTTCATCGCCGGCGGATACGTGAGCCCGGAGGAATTCGCCGACGACATCGCGGCCGCGCGGGCGGCCACCAACGGGCCGATCGGCGCCAACCTGTTTGTGCCGCAACCCAGCGCGGCCGACTACGTCCAGTTGGACCACTACGCCGAGGCGCTCGACGAGCTCGCCGAGCACTACGACGTCGAGGTGGGCCGGCCCCGGTTCAGCGACGACGACTGGCAGCGCAAGCTCGAGGTCATCGCGGATGTACGTCCGGAGGTGGTGTCGTTCACCTTCGGCGCGCCGCCACCGGACGTCCTACGGTGGTTCGGCGCGTTGGGGATCGTGTTGCTGATCACCGTCACGTCCGCGTACGAGGCGGGCATTGCGGTGGCCGCGGGCGCCGACGGGCTGGTGGTGCAGGGACCCGGCGCCGGCGGGCATCGCGGCACGTTCGCGCCGGACATGCCGCCCGGCGAGGAGTCGCTGGGCGAACTGCTGGACCGGATCGGCGCCGCGCACAAGGTCCCGCTGATCGCCGCCGGCGGGCTGGGCACCGCCGACGACGTCGCCAAAGTGCTGAGCAGGGGAGCGGTGGCTGCTCAGGTCGGCACCGCGCTGCTGCTGTCGGACGAAGCCGGGACCAACTTCGCGCACCGGACCGCCCTGCAGAACCCGCAGTTCGGCAAGACGACGGTCACCCGGGCCTTCTCCGGACGGTATGCGCGCGGCTTGGAGAATGACTTCACCCGCTTGCTCGACGACGTCGCACCGCTGGGCTACCCCGAGGTCAACCACATGACGTCGCCGATCCGTAGGGCCGCGGTCGAGGCCGACGACCCGCACGGCACAAACCTCTGGGCCGGAACGGCATTCGCCTCTGCCCGGACCGGCCCCGCCGCGGACATCGTGGCCTCACTCGTGTAGCGCGCTGGCGGGGTCGGTGAACGGCAACCCCAGGTCCGCGGCCACGCGCTCCGACAGCAGTGCGCCCTCGTGCGTCGAAAGCCCTTTTGCCAGTGCGGGATACGATCGGCAGGCGGCTTGCCAGCCGCGGTCGGCCAGCGCAAGCACATACGGCATGGTGGCGTTGGTCAACGCCTGCGTCGACGTCTTGGGCACCGAGGCCGGCATGTTCGTCACGCAGTAGAACACGGTGTCGTGCACGGCGAATGTCGGGTTGTCGTGGGTGGTCGGGCGGGAATCCTCGAAGCAGCCGCCCTGGTCGATCGCGATGTCCACTAGCACTGCTCCCGTCTTCATTTGCGCGACAAGCGAATTCGGCACAACCGTGGGGGCTTTGCGGCCCGGCACCAGCACCGCCCCGATGACCAGGTCGGCATGCCGGACAGCATCCTCGAGCTCGTAGGCCGACGAATAGCGGGTGTGCACCCGGCCGCGGAATTCGGCGTCCACGGCGCGCAACTTGTCGATGTCGACGTCGAGAACTGTGACGGTGGCACCCATTCCGCTGGCGACCCTGGCGGCGTTGCGGCCGGCGGTGCCGCCACCGATCACCACGACATCGGCCGGCTCGACGCCCGGTACCCCACCCATCAGCACGCCGCGACCGCCGCGGGTGCGCATCAGGTGATAGGCGCCGACTTGGGCGGAGAGTCGGCCGGCGACCTCGCTCATCGGCGCCAGCAGCGGCAGCGCGCCGTCGACGGTCTGGACCGTCTCGTAGGCGATCGAGGTTGTCCCAGATGCCAACAGCGCGTCGGTGCAGGATCGGGACGCGGCCAGATGCAGGAAAGTGAACAATGTCTGCCCGCGACGCAGGCGCGAGTACTCGGCCGGCATGGGCTCCTTGACCTTGAGCAAGAGGTCCGCCTCGGCCCACACTTGCTCGGCGGTGCTGATCAGTTGCGCGCCAGCCGCCTTGAAGTCGCCGTCGCTGATCGCCGAGCCCTCGCCGGCGCCGGACTGGACGAGGACGTCGTGGCCGCGGTGGGTGAGTTCGGCGACCCCTGCCGGGGTGATCGCCACCCGGAACTCGTTGTTCTTGGTCTCGGTGGGAATGCCGACTCGCATGATGGCTCCTTCTTCATCAATTGTGAAGAAAGTTCGGTAGGTCAGCAAACAGAGCGACGATAATTCTGTAGAGTCGGTATATGCCGGTGCGGACAACGGATACAACGGGCGGGGCCGGTAGCTCACCGAAGAATGTTCGGCCTGTCGAGCTGGACGACGTCGATCGCAGAATTCTGGCCCTGCTGCACGCCGACGCGCGGATGACCAACAGCGCCCTGGCCGAGAAGGTCGGCCTCGCTCCGTCGACCTGCCACGGTCGCCTGCGGCGCTTGCTGGACCTAGGCGTGATCCGCGGCTTCTACACCGACGTCGACCCGGTGGCGGTCGGGTTGCCTTTGCAGGCAATGATTTCGGTCAACCTGCAGTCCACCGCCCGCGGCAAGATCCGCAGCTTCATTGCGCAGATCCGGCGCAAGCCGCAGGTGATGGACGTCTACTTCCTGGCCGGGCCCGACGACTTCCTGCTGCACGTCGCCGCCCGCGACACCGAGGACCTGCGCGCGTTCGTCGTCGAAAACCTCAACGCCGACGCCGACGTCGCCGGCACGCAGACGTCGTTGATCTTCGAGCATTTGCGTGGGGCGGCACCGATCTGACGCCGATGAAGTCGTACGACGCCGGCCCGACGGACACGCCGATCCTCGAGGAGACCATCGGCGAGAATTTCGAGCGCGTGGTGGCGGCGGACCCGGACGCCGAAGCGCTGGTCGAGGTTGCGCGGCAGCGCCGCTGGACCTATGGCGAGCTCGATGCCGAGGTCGATCTGATTGCCCGGGGACTGATGGCGCTCGGGGTCGCGCGCGGTGAGCGGGTTGGCATTTGGGCGCCGAACTGTGCCGAGTGGACGATCGTGCAGTACGCGACGGCGAAGATCGGCGCCATCCTGGTCAACATCAACCCCGCGTACCGCACGCACGAATTGGCCTACGCGCTCAACCAGTCCGGTGTCAGGACGCTGATTTCGGCAACCGCATTCAAGACCTCGGACTACGCCCGCATGGTCGACGAGGTGCGGCCCGAGTGGGGCACCATCGCAGAGGTCGTCTTCCTCGACACCGACGACTGGGACGCCCTGTGCAACCGCGCAGCCGAAGTGCCCGTCGACGAATTGCGCAGCCGCAGCGCGGCTTTGAACAACCGCGACCCGATCAACATCCAGTACACGTCGGGAACCACCGGATTTCCCAAGGGCGCGACACTGTCGCATCGCAACATCCTCAACAACGGCTTTTTCACCACCGAACTGATCGGCTTGGGGCCTGCCGATCGGCTGTGCATACCAGTGCCGTTCTACCACTGCTTCGGAATGGTGCTGGCCAACCTGGGCTGCACCACACACGGCGCCACCATGGTGATCCCCGCACCAGTGTTCGACGCCGGGGCTACCCTGGCGGCGATCGAGGCCGAACGCTGCACGGCTGTCTACGGCGTGCCGACGATGTTCATCGCGATGCTGGGCCATCCCGACTTCGCGGCGTTCGACCTGTCGTCGCTGCGCACCGGGATCATGGCCGGCTCGGTCTGCCCAATCGAGGTGATGAAACGCTGTGTGGCCGAGATGAATATGACCGAGGTGGCCATCGCCTACGGCATGACGGAGACGTCACCGGTGTCGTGTCAGACCCTCATCGACGACGACCTCGAACGGCGCACCGCGACGGTCGGCCGGGCGCACCCGCATGTGGAGATCAAGATCGTCGATCCGGAGAGCGGCGAGATTGTCGAGCGCGGGCAGCCGGGGGAGTTCTGCGCCCGCGGGTATTCGGTGATGCTGGGCTACTGGCGGGACGAGGCTCAGACGCGCGAAGTGATCGACACCGACGGGTGGATGCACAGCGGCGATCTTGCCGTGATGCGAGAAGACGGCTACTGCAACGTCGTTGGGCGGCTCAAGGACGTGGTGATCCGCGGCGGGGAGAACGTGTACCCGCGAGAGATCGAAGAATTTCTGCTTACCCATCCAGACATCGACGAGGCGCAAGTGGTCGGCGTGCCCGACGAGCGCTATGGCGAAGAGATCTGCGCGTGGATTCGGATGAAGCCCGGGCGGCGCCCACTCGACGCCGGGGCAGTGCGCGCCTTCGCCACCGGCAAGCTGGCGCACTACAAAATCCCCCGCTACGTCCACGTCGTCGACGAGTTCCCGATGACCGTCACCGGCAAGGTCCGCAAAGTCGACATGCGCGAGGAGAGCATCAGATTGCTGCGCTTATGATCACCCGATGACTGACCCCGGATCGCCGTCCGCCACAGCCACTGTGGACATCAACGCCAGCCCGGATGCGGTGTACGCGCTGGTCACCGACCTGCCGACGCTGGCGTCGATGGCCGAGGAGACCGTCGCGATGCGGTGGCGCAGGGGTGACGCCGCCCACCCGGGTGCGGTGTTCACGGGCCACAACCGAAACGGCGGACGGCGCTGGAGCACGACGTGCACCGTCACCGACGCCGGGCCGGGGCGGTTGTTCGCATTCGAGGTGCGCTCGGGCGTAATCCCGGTGGCGCGTTGGCAATACGACTTCGCCGCTGTCGACGGCGGGTGCCGTGTCACGGAGAGCACCTGGGACCACCGGTGGCGCTGGATCCGCTGGGTAACGCCATTGACTACCGGTGTCCGTGACCGCACCGCCGCCAACGCCGAGCACATCCGGCTCACCTTGCAGCGGTTGAAGGAACGCGCCGAGGCCGGCTAGCGCCCGACTGCCCGAATCCGCGACCATCGTCGAGAATCGCCGTTAACATACGGGTGTGCTCACCGCGATTGAACGGCTACTGAACTTTCAGCTGACCATCGTCGAAATCCTGTGCATCGGTGCGGTGTTGGGCGTTCCGTACCTGGCTATGGGCATTGCCTGGACCAGCACCCACACCGCTCATCTGGATCAGCTGCACGGCGTGGACCTGATGATGTCGCTCCTTTTCTCGATCCTGCTGTGGCCGGCGCTGGGATTGGCGGGGTGTGCCTGATGCTGCTCTCCGTCGTGCGCAGGGTGCTGAACTATCCGGTCAGCATTGGGGCGCTCGTCGAAATTGCGCTGCTGGCCGCGATTCCGTATCTGGTCGTCGGCGCCGTCGTGTCGGGCGCGTACGGCGAGGGATTGCGTCAAGTACAGGTCGAGCAGGGCAACGACGCGTTGGTGAGGCTGATGGCGTCCATCGTCTCGTGGCCAGTGCTGCTGTTCTCCCACTCGCGCGGGAGCTGATCAGCTGGCGTTCGGGGTGGTGGTAGTTGTTGGTGCGGGGTTGGCCGTGGTCGAGGTGTGGTGGGGGGATCCATTGGGTTTGGCCGTCGGCTGTTTGTATTGTGAGCCAGCCGTTTTCGGCGATGCCGTTGTCGGGGTTGCAGGCTAGGGTGAGGTTGGTGATGTCGGTGGTGCCGCCGCGGGCCCAGCTTTTCTTGTGGTGGGCTTCGGTCCAGTAGGCGGGTACGTCGCAGTTGGGGCGGGTGCAGCCGCGGTCTTTTGCGTAGAGCACGATGCGTTGATCGGGTGAGGCGATGCGTTTGGTGCGGCCCAGATACAGCGGGCGCTCGGTGTGGTGGTCGAAGACGGCCAGGTAGTGGTAGGCGTGGCTGGCCATGCGGATCAGATCGCGCATGGGGAGCAGGGTGCCGCCGGCGGTGATGGCGTGCCCGGTGCCGGCGAGTAGTTCGGCCAGGGTGGTGGACACGATCACGGTGACGGGCAGGCCCTTGTGCACGCCGAGTTTGGGGTTGCCGAGTTGGCCGCGCACCAGGGCGTTGAGGGCGTCGTGTTGGCGTTGGGCGTGTCCGCGGGTGTCGGTGCGGGCCAGTTCCTCGGGTGGTTCGCCGGTGGTGCAGGGGTGGGGGTCGTCGGGGTTGCACATGCCGGGGGCG
>NZ_LQOM01000034.1 GCF_002101595.1 Mycobacterium celatum | reverse complement strand
CCACCACCCCCCAATTACCAACCCCACCCAAAAAACCGCGCTCACCCACATCCAGCACATCAACCAACGACAACCGCCCACCCGGATCAGCCGTCATCGCCACCAACACCCGCTCCAACCGCCCCACCAAACCCTCAACACCCACCACATCAAACACATCCGTGCGAAATTCGACGCGGATGCTGAGTTCATGGCCCGGCCTGGCTTGCACCGTAAGCGGGTAGTGGTTGTATTCGCGGTTGTTGAACTCCGTGATGGCCAGCCCGTCCACGCTGGACAAGGCCGCGGTGTCGACGGGGTAGTTTTCGAACACGAAAAGGCTGTCGAACAGTTGGTCGTGGCCGGTGACGCGGTGAATTTCGCTGAGCGCCAAGTGTTGATGTTCGAGCGTTTTGTGGTAGGCGCTTTGCAATTGGTCGAGCAGGTCGGTGGTCGTGGTCGCGGGGGTGAAGCGCACCCGCACCGGCACGGTGTTGATCAACAGCCCGACAATCGATTCCGCTCCGAACACCTCGGCCGGCCGGCCCGAGACCGCGACACCGAAGACGACGTCGTGCTGGCCGGTCAACCACATCAGCAGCTGCGCGAAGGCGCCCTGCAGCACGGTGTTGACAGTCGTGTGGCATGCGCGCGCCAACTCGCTGACGGCGCGGGTGGTCTCCTCGGACAGCCGGAACGAGGCGAAGTGTCGCCGCCCTGGCCGCAGCCGGTCCGTCGACCCGACCAACGTTGGGGTGTCGAAGCCGTCGAGCACTTCGCGCCACGCCGCGTGAGCAGCGTCGAGGTCTCGATCGGCCAGCCAGGTAACGAATCTGCGGTACGGGACGGCCGGTGGCAGGCGCTGGCCGTAGTAGCTGGCGAATATTTCGCGGAGCAGGATCGGCAGCGACCAGCCATCGATCACGATGTGGTGAGCGGTCAGCACAAACCGGTACCAATCGGGTGCGACGCGGATCAACGCCGCCCGGAAGGCGGGCTGGTCGGCCAGGTCGCAGACCACGGCTCGTTCGGTGGCGCAGGTCCGCTGCACCTGGTCCTCGACGTCGGGGTTTTGGCCGTCCAGCTCGACATACCGCCAGGGCACCACCGGATCAGCCGGGATGATTTGCACTGGTGTGTCGAACTTTTCGGAGAAGCGTGCCGCCAGGTTGGGGTGGCGGCTGGCCACATTGTTCATGGCGTCGTGCAGCCGTTGGGCGTCAAGCGGTCCGGTCACAGTGATGTCCAGCTGCATCGCGTAGACATCGTCGTCGTTTCCCTGCGCGGCCCTGGCATGGAAGAGCAGCCCGCGCTGTAGGGGGGTTAGCGGCAACACGTCAGCGATCTGCATATTGCCTCTCGAGCTCGTTGATCTGTTGTTGGCTGAGCCCGGCGAGCGCGACATCCGATGGCGTCAGCCCGCCGCCGCCGGATCGCACGTGCGCGCAGATACCGGTCAGGGCGTCAAACCACAACCGGCTCAGGCAGTTTACCTGTGCTTCGTTGAGAACCGAGGCTGCCCACGTCCAGTTGGCGTGCAAGTGCGGGCCGGCGTCGGTGTCGACAGTGACGGCATTGAGTTCCAGGGTGTGCGCCAGCGGCATCGGCACCGCGCCGGCAATTCCGGTGAGAGACAAGCCCTCTGGGCTGATGCGCCACAGGTCGCCGGACACGTCGGTCGCTGCTGCGCCTAGCCGCCCGAGATAATTGAATCCGATTGGCGGATCGGACCCGTCCAGGTCGACGTCGGTGTTGAGGTACCGAAGCAGGCCATACGTCAACGGGTCAGGCAGGGCGCGCAGCTGTTCCTTGGCGTCTTTGACCACCGTCCCCAGCGCCGCATCGCCGGCGGTCACTTGCGCCCAGCGCAGCCCACCCACATTGAGCGACACCGGATATTTGGTGGTAAACCATCCCACGGTGCGCGACAGGTCAACATCGGGGCCCAGGTCCTCATGGCGTCCGTGGCCCTCGACGTCGATGCCGACGGGCGCGCCACCTGTGGCGAGAAACTCCGCCACCGCCAACCCGAATGCGATCAACAGGATGTCTTGGATTCCGGCACGAAACGCCGCCGGCACCTCTCCGAGCAGCACGTGGGTGATCTCCACGTCCTCCAGCGCCGCCGACAGGTGCCCGGCGCTCGCGTGGGTATCCGCCTCGGGGCACGCGGGTGGCAGCGCGGCGGGGGCGGCCGTCACCGCTCGCCAAACCTCAGCCTGCTCAACGACTTCGGCGGCATACGCGTGCTCGGCCAGCAGTGCAGCCCAGCGGGCAAACGACGTGCCGGTCACCGGCAACCGCACCTGCTGACCGGCGCGATGCTGCGCCCAGGCGATGTTGAGGTCCTCCAACAGGATTCGCCACGACACTCCGTCGACGGCCAGATGGTGAATGATCAAGACCAGCTGCCCGGTGTCGGCCACCCACAGCGCGCTGAGCATCGCGCCGGCGGCGGGGTTCAGCCGGGCCCGCGCCTGGATCAGCGCCTCATCGGAGAGCGCCTCCACCGCGTGCAGGCACTCGGCGGCGTCCACCGAGCCCTCCTCGGGCACCTGCAACGACCACGACCCGGTGTCGTCATCGTCGACGCGCAGCCGCAGCATGGGATGCCGGTCCAGCAGGGCCTGAAGGACGGCGACGACATCGGCTTGGCTGATCCCCTCCGGGGACTGCACCACCATCGTCTGGTTGAACTGCTCAACCGGGCCGCCAATGCTGTTGAGCCATCGCATGATTGGGGTGGCGACGATCTCGCCCACGCCTTCGTCAACCGGTACATCGCCGCGGTCGGCGACGACGGCCACCTGGGCCAGCCGGGCGACGGTCTGCTCGACGAAGATGTCGCGTGGCCTGCATACCAGTCCGGCGGCACGAGCCCGCGCCACGACCTGCATGGACAAGATGCTGTCGCCGCCGAGATCGAAGAAGGAGTCGTCGACGCCGACCCTGTCGAGCCCGAGCACCTGGGCGTAGATACCGGCCAAAATCTCCTCGGTCGGGCCGGCCGGAGCCCGATAAGCCCCACCACGGTAATCCGGCGCCGGCAACGCCCGCACATCAAGCTTGCCGTTGACCGTCAACGGGATCGCATCAAGCGCCACCACCGCCGCAGGCACCATCCACCCCGGCAACCGCGCCGCCAACTGCTCACGCAACCCACCCGAATCCGCATCACCAGTGAAATAACCCACCAACCGCCTATCACCAGCACGGTCCTCACGAACAACCACCACCGCCGAATCCACCCCCGCACAACCACTTAACGCAGCCTGAACCTCCCCCAACTCAATCCGATACCCACGAACCTTGACCTGCTCATCAACCCGCCCCACATACTCCAACTGCCCATCGGCACGCCACCGCACCAAATCCCCCGTGCGATACATCCGCTGCCCAACCCCACCAAACGGACACGCCACAAACCGAGCCGCAGACAACCCAGCCCGCCCCCAATACCCAACCCCCA
>NZ_LQOM01000033.1 GCF_002101595.1 Mycobacterium celatum | reverse complement strand
TGTTCGTCCCTCCTTGAGGGAACCATGACACGTAATCGTACAAAAGTGTGGGATCTAAATTACGTCACTGTAATTATGTCGCAGACCACTAAGTCGCGCAGCGACCCGCTACGCCCGGCTTCGCCGCGCTTGCGATCGCCGCTAGCAGATGCAACACCAGGCTACGGCGAAGATTCCCCGCAGATCAGAATGCGTAGCGGTGATACTGCGCCATATTGGCCATCGCCGGCACCAGCGACAGAAACGGTCGATTACGCGGCGCAGCAAGGCGATGCCGTCGTGGTCGGTGCGGTACATGGTCAGCCCCTCGCCGATCATCAGTGTTGGCCGGTCGGCGGGAATGTCGGCCAACCACGCCGGGTCGGTCACCGAGGCGGCGACGACGTGATAGTGCTCGGCGCCCGGGCAGAGCTGGGTGCGCAGCGCGGCCACCTCGGGGTAGTCGACGTCGTACCACTCCACACCCGAGCCAGGCTGCAGCCGGAAGAACCGACTGTCCAGCCCACAGCCAAGGTGCAACACCGTCGCCTGCGGATGCGCCGCGAGAAATTGGCGCGCCCAGGCGTCGAAATGCGCCGACCGGGTCGTCACCGACGGCGAGCGGCGGGCGGTGATGCTCGATTCTTCTTCCAGTCGTAGTCGATGTGCTCGACGATCTCCTTGGCGTACCGGTCACCCAAGATCGGTTCCGGCAAATCGGCGTCCAGCGCCTTGGCATAAAACGTCGCCAGCACGGTCTGCGGTGCCCCGGTCAGATCGACGGGCACCTTTTCAGTGGTCACACCGCCCGAGGCTAGTCGTACATCGGATGCGGCGGGCATCCCTGAACGGCGGTCGGCGTGGTGTTCAGCCTGCAGCGGTGCTCTTGCCTTTGGCGTTTTTCAGCTCCGCCCAGAACCGCGCGGCTTCGCGGATGGATTCTTCGACTGGCCTTGGCTCCCAGCCTAATTCGCGGACTGCCTTGCTGTGGTCGACCTCGGCTTCGGCGCGCATCATTCGCACCGACGCCAGGGACAGTTCGGCGTCTTTACCCGTCAGCCGTGCCCTTAGGCTCCCGATCGCGCCGAGCGCATAGAGCATCGGCACCGAAATCGAGCGCCGCGGTGCCGCTACGCCGGCCTCGTCGGCAGCGATCCGCACCACCTCCTTGAGCGGCATCATCTTTTCGGAGATCAGGTAGCGCTCGCCGTTGCGGCCACGTTCGGCGGCCAGAATCAGCGCCCTGGCCGCGTCGTCGACGCCGACTACTTCGAGCTGGATACCGTCCATCAGGAACGGCAGCTTGCCGAACACCGCGCCTGCGATGAATGCGCCGTGCGGGGTGCGGCCCCAATCGCCGCTGCCGTACGTCGTCGAAACACACATCGCGACGGCGGGCAGACCGTGCTGCGCCCCGTACTGGAGCACCAGATTCTCGGCCTGGACCCGGGATTGGACGTAGGGCGTGACGCGGCCGGTCACCGGATCGTCCTCGGTCGCCACGTGGCCGCGTCGACGGCCGACCGTGGCATAGGTGCTGGTGAAGACGAACCGCCGAAGGTCGGCATCCTTGGCGACGTCGAGGACGTTGCGCACACCTTCGACGTTGGTGTGAAACAGCGGCGCCGGGTCGCGCAGCCACGCGCGGGTGTCGACGACGCAGTAGTAGACGTCGTCGCAACCGTCCATCGCCTCGCGCAGCGTGGCGGTGTCGAACACGTCGCCGTGGAATCCGGTGACCGCCAAGTCGTCGATAGACCGCGTATTTGCGTTGGCACGCACCATGACTCGCACGTCGGCGCCGCCGGCAACGAGTTGGCGGGTGACGTGCGAACCCAGAAAGCCGTTGGCGCCGATGACGAGCTTGGGTCGTACGGTCATGCCTGTCCTCCGTACTGGCGCATCCAGCGGGCGGCGTCGTCGTCGAGCGTGCCGAGCGCCTGGGCCTTCTTGCACCACTTCATCGCCGCCGCCACGAAGCGCAGCGGGTTGTAGATGTCTTCCTGGCGGCACCACTGGCCGTCGCCGGCGTAGGTGACGATCGAGATGTTGGTCGCGCTGATGATGGTGCCGTCGCCGGGATCTTTCATCGGGTTGTCCAGCTCGCAGATGATCCGGCCGGTCGGCTCGTCGATCACCGACCACAGCGACGGAAAGGCGGTCATGTGGCTGCCGGGGAAGGTCGTCATGGTCTTGCGGATCCAGGCCCGCACCTCGTCGCGGCCCTTCATGGTGCCCGCCGCGTGCTCGATGTAGTCGACGTCGGGCGTGTAGTGCTCCACCCAGGCGTCCCAGTCCTTGGTCTCGGCGGCGCGGGCAACCGTCTGCTCGAATACCTCGAAAGCCGCGGCCAGTTCGGCGCGGCTGAAGGTGCGGGTGGTCACGGGAAAACTAGAACACGTTCTACCGGGATTTGTCGAGCAGTTCCTATGCTCGAAGCATGACGAGCAATAACAGGGCGATCCTGGCGGGCGGCTGCTTCTGGGGCATGCAGGACCTGATCCGCAAGCAGCCCGGGGTGGTGTCGACGCGGGTCGGGTACACCGGCGGCCAGAACGCTCACCCCACCTACCGCAACCACCCCGGCCACGCCGAGGCCATCGAGATCATCTACGACCCGACGCGCACGGACTACCGCACGCTGCTGGAGTTCTTCTTCCAGATCCACGACCCGACCACCAAGAACCGGCAGGGCAACGACGTCGGGACCAGCTACCGGTCGGCGATCTTCTATCTCGACGATGAGCAGAAGCGGATCGCGGAGGAAACCATCGCCGACGTCGACGCGTCCGGGTTATGGCCGGGCAAGGTGGTGACCGAGGTCAGCCCGGCCGGCGACTTCTGGGAGGCCGAGCCCGAGCACCAGGACTACCTGGAGCGCTACCCCAACGGCTACACGTGTCACTACGTCCGCCCCGATTGGCAGCTGCCGCGCCGGGCCGCTGCCGACCAGACTTAAAATCGCACTGCGCCAGGCGAAATCGTGCGATTCTGCGTCTTCTCGCCGGTTACTTGCCGTGCGCGCGTAGCTGGTAGAGGCCGCGGGTGGTGGCAACCGTCTGCCCGTCGGCGTCGGTGACCACCGCCTCCAGTTCAAAATCGGCCTTGCCGCGCTCGGCGGCCTCGGCCTCGATGCGCGTGATCGTCTGGTCGTCGAGGCTGGCTTCGGCGCGCACGTCGGATTTGGCCATGGCGACGAATTGAATGTCGAGGCTTTTGACCAGCGGGAAGTACTTGGCGCTGTCGAAGGTGACCAGCGGGATGATGCCGCCGAGCACCTCGGCCACCGTGAACAGCACGCCGGCATAGATGACGCCGAAGTGGTTTCCGTTGCCTTCGGCGGGCACGGTCGTGGCCGCGAAACCCGGCCGGACCTCCACGACCTTGACACCCATCTTGTGGGCGATCGGGATGGTGGACGCCATGGCGCCGTTCATCATGTCTACGAGCTTGTCCGCCTCGGTAGTCATGACCGCCGATCTTAACGGCGATGCACGACGATCCGTCCGCCGTCCTTCGGGGTGAACGCAACACCTCGGGAATGCCACTTCTCGCCCGGTGTGGTCGTGGTCTGAATCGTGAAGTGCCGCAACACTGTTCGCATCACCACATCCATTTCCGTGTTGGCGAACACGGCTCCTACGCATCGCCGGGAACCGCCGCCGAACGGAATCCAGGCAAAGCTGGACGGCTTGGAGCCGATGAAGCGCTGCGGGTCGAAGCGGTCGGGATCGGGAAAGGAGTTGGCGTTGGTGTGCATCTGCGCGATGCTGACGATGATCGAGTAGCCGCGCGGAAGAACCCAGTCGCCGAGCCGATACACCGGCGCGTAGACGTGCCGGCCCGCCAGGTCGATGACGGTCCGGTTGCGCTGCACTTCCAGGATGGTCGCCTGGCGCAGCTCGTTGTCGTCGGTCTCGGCCTCAGCCACCAGCGCCGCGAGCACCTCGGGGTGCCGGCTCAGCCGTTCGAACGCCCAGGCCAGCGTGGCGGCGGTGGTCTCGTGTCCGGCGGCCAGCAACGTCAGCAGCTCGTCGCCAACCTCCTTGCGCGACATGGCCGTACCGTCCTCGTAGGTGCTGCGCAACATCAGTGCCAACACGTCGGCCCGCTGGTCCAGGCGCGCGTCTGCCCGCTCGTTCTCGATGAGCTTGTCGACGATGAGGTCGTACTGGCGCCGCCATTCGACCAGGCGGCCCCACGGGCTGTAACGGCCATAGGTCCGGGTCGGTTTCGGTAGCTGCGCCAGCCGCGAACCCAGCGTGACCCACGGCGGGATGATGCGCCGCAGCTGGTCGAGCTCGGCGCCCTCAGCTCCGAACACCGCCCGCAGGATGGCGTTGAGCGTGATCCGCATCATCGACGGCAGCGTCGGAAACGCTTGGCCCTCAGGCCAGCCCGCGATCTCGCGCAGCGTCTCTTCCCCGATGATGTCCTCGTAGTTCTTGATGCTCTTGCCGTGAAACGGCGGCGCCAGCAGTCGGCGCCGTTGGCGGTGATCGTCGCCGTCGAGCGCGAAGACCGACCCCGATCCGAAGAACCGGCTCAGGTTGGGGTAGATGTTGCCGAGCTTGTCGGGGCTGGTGGTGAAGACCTGCTTGGCCAGCTGCGGGTTGGCCACCACGACGGTGCGCCTGTACACCGGAAGGTTCAGGGTGAAGATGTCGCCGTAGCGTCGTACCATCTGCTGGATCGTCCGTCGCCGAGAGAACGCGAAGGCGATGCCCTGCAAGATTTTTGGAACCCGCGGGCCCGGTGGCACTCTGACTGCCGGCGGTGCGGTGGTCACTTCGGTCTCAATGGCGCTCATGACGGTGCACTCCCAACATTCGCGTGGTACCGCGGTGTACCACGATGTACTGAGGTACGGTACCGGGTGGTACCAACGACTGGCAAGGGTTCTCGCGAGAGGAGGGGCGAAGCGTGACAGTAGTCGCGGACGACGCCGCTGCTGTCGACGTCGACCCGTTTCGGCGCCGGCTGCTCGACGGCCTCGCCGCCTCCATCGGCGAGCGTGGTTACCGCGCCACCACTGTGGCCGACATCGTGCGTCACGCCCGCACGTCGAAGCGAACCTTCTACGACCAATTCGCCAGCAAGGAGCAGTGCTTCCTCGAATTGCTGCACGCCAACAACGAGCTACTCGGCCAGGACATCCAAGCGGCCGTCGACCCCGACGCGGACTGGACGCAACAGATCCGTCAGGCCGTCGAGGCCTATGTCAGCCACATCGAGGCGCGGCCTGCCATCACGCTGAGCTGGATCAGGGAGCTGCCGTCTCTGGGCGACGCCGCGCGGCCCGTGCAGCGCCGCGGATTACAGCAGCTGACCAACCTGCTGGTCGACCTCAGCGGAAGTGCGGGATTCCGGCGGGCCAACGTGCCGCCGCTGACGCCGCCGCTGGCGGCCATCCTGCTGGGCGGCCTGCGCGAATTGACCGCGCTGGCCGTCGAAGACGGCAAAGACGTGCGGGGAATCGTCGAGCCCGCAATCGAAGCGTCGGTTGCGCTGCTGGGCTCTCGCCGCTGAAACCGCGCGCCCGCTGGTGGGCACGCCTACGCTCATGGCAGACCCGCGCCGGCGACGATGCAGAGCGAAGCGATGCGGAGGAGCGGCGCCAGAAACCACGACCCGGAGGACCGCGATGCAGCTATCGACACGCAATCAACTCAAGGGCACCATCGCCGACGTCGACCTCGGCAGCGTGATGGCAACGGTGAAGGTTCGGCTGGACGGCGGCGATCAGGTCGTCACCTCCTCGATCACCAAGGACGCCGCGATCGACCTCGGCCTCAAGGCCGGTCAGCCGGCGACGGTGTTCATCAAGGCGACCGAGGTGACCATCGGCGTCGACTGACGTCACGCCGCGAGGAACGTGCGGAGCCGGTCCAGCACCAGTTCGGGCCGCTGCTCGACGATCCAGTGGCCCACGCCGTCCACCAGCTCGAGCTCGAAATCGCTTGCGCGGTCGGCATATCCGCGCAGCAGATCCGGCGTGATCACCGGGTCACCCGTGCCGTGCAGCCAGCGGACCGGGACATCGACGCGGGCGTCGTTGTATTCGCGCAGCCAACGGAGCATCTCGCTGGTCAGCGCCGTGCGATACCAGCGCGAGCCGGCCACCGCATGCCCCGGTTGGCGCATGCACTCGGCGTATATCTGGACGTCGTCGTCGGGCGGTGTGAAACCGTCGCCCACCCATGACAACAGCAAGCGGGAAAAGCGCGAATTGGGTTTGGCGATCACACGCGGACCGATGACTGGAAGTGCGATCGGGATCTGGTACCAGAACCGCCACAGGTGTCGGAGCATCGACAGGTCGCGTTGTGGCCAGACTCCCACGGTGTTCAGCCCGAAGAACCCGGTCACCTTCTCCGGATGGCGCAGCATCATGATGAACGCGACCGGCCCACCCCAGTCGTGGGCGACGAGCTTGACCTTGTCGATGCCCAACCGATCCAGCACCGCGGCCAGGTCGTCGGCCATCTCGTTCTTGAGGTAGCGCGAGCGGGGCGCCGAGCTCCAACCCGCGCCGCGCAGGTCGGGGCATAGCACCCGGTAGCCGTCGGCAACCAGCGGCTCGATCAGCGCGTGCCATTGCCACCAGTTTTCCGGAAAACCGTGGACCAGCATCACCGCCGGCCCGTCGGCCGGGCCGGCGTCGGCCACATGGATGGTGACGTCGTCGGACAGCTTCACATACCTGTGCTCGACGCCGTCCAGGGCGGGCATCTCGACCATGGGTTGGGAGCGTAGCCGGTCACGACCGCCGAGATTGCGCTCAGGCGGCGACCGGCTCAGGTGCCTCGGCGGGAGCACCGCGCTTCAGCGGCGGCAGGCTCAACTTGACGATCTTGCGCACCACGGTGGCGAACTGCTTGTGCAGCGGCCCCGCGTTGTACGGGATGCCGTAGCGACGGCAGATTTCGCGGACCTCCGGCGCGATCTCGGCGTAGCGGTGCGCCGGCATGTCGGGGAACAGGTGGTGCTCGATCTGATGCGACAGGTTGCCGGAGAGCACGTGAAAGAGCTTGCCGCCGGTCAGGTTTGCCGAACCGAGGATCTGCCGGAAGTACCACATCCCGCGCGTCTCGTTCTGCGTCTCCTCTTTGGAGAATTCCTGCGTGCCGTCCGGGAAGTGCCCACAGAAGATGATCATGTAGGACCAGACGTTGCGGATCAGGTTCGCCGACAGGTTGCCGGCGAAGACGAAGGGCGCGAACGGCCCGGCCAGCAGCGGGAAGGCGACATAGTCCTTCATCGTCTGCCGGCGCGTCTTGCGCCAGATGCCTTGCAGGACGTCACGTTTGTCGGCCAGCCGGATCTCGCCGGAGCGGATCCGCTCGGTCTCCAGCTCGTGCAGCGCAACGCCGTACTGGAACAACACCATCAACAGGAACGCATAGACCGGGTTGCCCAGGAAGTACGGTTCCCACGGCTGGTCTTCGCTCATCCGCAGAATGCCGTAGCCGATGTCGCGGTCCATGTCGACGATGTTGGTGTACGTGTGGTGCATGTAGTTGTGCGAGTGCCGCCATTGGTCGGCCGGGCAGGCGGTGTCCCACTCGAAGTTGCGGCCCGAGATCGCCGGGTCACGCATCCAGTCGTATTGGCCGTGCATGACGTTGTGGCCGATCTCCATGTTGTCGAGGATCTTCGCCACGCCGAGCATCGCGGTGCCCAACAGCCAAGCCGGCGGCAGGAACAGCAGAGCACGACCGCCGACCTCGAGCGCGCGCTGGGTCTTGATGACGCGGCGGATGTAGTCGGCGTCGCGCTGGCCGAGATCGGCCATCACGCGTTCCTTGATGGCGTCGAGTTCGCGACCGAATTCCTCGGCCTGCTCGGGTGTCAGGGTGATCTTGGGCTGTGTCATGGTGACTCCTTCGGAGTTATAGAGCGATGTCGACGTCGCCGACCGGGACGGACACGCAGATCTGGACGTCCTCGCCCGCGACGGTCGACACCGCGCCGGTGGTCAGGTTGCGCACCACACCGCAGGTCTTGCGACGGGTACAGGTGTGGCAGATGCCCATGCGGCATCCGCTTTGCGGTGTGAGCCCGGCCGCTTCGGCCTGCTCCAGCAGCGGGCGGCCGTCGTCGACCACCTCGATCCCGCTGTCGGCGAACGTCACTCGTCCGCCCGACGGCTCCGCAGGCACCTCGAACGTCGGCGCCACAAAGCTCTCGGTGTAGACGTTGTCGCAGTGCTCGCGCACGGCGTCCACCAAAGCCTTTGGGCCGCAGACGAATACCGCATCCGGCGAGGGCATGGCCGCCGCCAGGTGCTCGGCGCCGAAGCGGCCGTCCAGGTCGCCGTCGCCGGATCGGGTGTAGCCGTGCAAAACCCGCACGTGCGGCATCGCGGCGAGCTCGTCGCGGTAGCACGCCTCCGCGGGGTTGCGTGCGTAATGCACGAACGCGACCTCGCCGGTGTGCCCTTCGGCGACCAGTGTGCGCAGCATCGCCATGACAGGGGTGATGCCGCTACCGCCGGAGACGAACAGGATGCGTCGCGGCCGCGGTGCCGGCAACACGAAGTCGCCGCCGACGCCGGCCAGCCCGACCACCATGCCGGGTTGCGCGTGCTCGTACAGGTGGGACGAGACCACCCCGCCGTCGTGCCGGCCGACCGTCAGCTCCAGAAACGGAGAACCCTCGGCATTGGCCGGTGAATAGCACCGGGTGTGGCGCCGGCCGTCGACGTCGACGGTGACGTTGATGTACTGCCCGGCCTTGACGCCGCGGTCGAACGCGGCGTTCGGACGCAGCGTCATGGTGACGCTGCGGGGGGTGGTGCGCCGGACGTCGACGACCTTGGCGCGGGCCTCGCCCAGCGTCCAGGTCGGGTCCAGCTGCTCGGTGTACCGGTCGACGCCGTGCGGACCGGTGAGCAGGTCGACCAGGCCGGAGCCCAGCACCCGCTCCTTCAAAGTTTGAGTGAACATGTGTATACCGTTACTGTTGGGAGCCCGGGTAGTCAAGGGGTTTCCGCTGCTCTGTGGTAGGGTTCACACGGTGAACAGTCGTACGCCTAGCTCACGGCCGCACCGGTCGGGCCATGGGCGTACCCGGGAAAGCCCGTCGCGGGAGGAGCGCAAGGAGGCCACGCGGCGCGCCATCATCGCAGCCGCCCTCAAGCTGCTCGACGAGCGCAGCTTCGGCAACCTGAGCCTGCGCGAGGTGACACGCGAAGCCGGCATCGTCCCGGCGGCGTTCTACCGCCACTTCGAGTCGATGGAAGCCTTGGGCCTGGTCCTGATCGACGAGTCGTTTCGCACCTTGCGCGACATGCTGCGCGGCGCGCGCGCCGGCAAGCTCGACCCCAACCGGGTCATCGAGTCGTCAGTGGAGATCGTCGTCGCCAGCATCGCCGAACGACGCGAGCACTGGCGGTTCATCTACCGCGAGCGCTCCAGCGGGGTCACGGTCTTGCGGTACGCGATCCGCACCGAGCTGCGGCTCATCACCTCCGAGCTCGCGACGGACCTTGCCCGCTTCGACGGACTCAACACATGGAGCACCGAGGACCTCAATGTGCTGGCGACGCTGTTCGTCAACTCGATGATCGTCATCGCCGAGGCGATCGAGGACGCCCAGGGCGCCGAAGCGCTTGCCGAAATCCGCCGGACCGCCGTCAAACAGCTGCGCATGATCGCGGTCGGTGTCGCGGGGTGGCGCAGCAGCCCATAGGTTGGGGCGATGATGGGCCAATGGCCATCAAGATGCGCGATCTCCTGGGCGGCGCACTCGGATCACTGCGCTACGAGCCCACCGAGAAGCGGCTTCGGGTTTACCTCGCCGGTCAACTGGTCGCCGACACCGTAAACGGGCTGCTGGTGTGGCCGCCGGGCCGGGTGGTGCCGACGTACGCCATGCCGGAATCCGACGTTGTGGCGCGGCTCGAGCCAGCCGCCGTATCCCGATCCGACGACCCGGATCTGGCCGGTTACCTCATCCTCGATTTCGACGCCTTCGAGTGGCGCGAGGAAGACGAGCGCATCGTCGCCCACCCACACGACCCGTTCAAGCGCGTCGACATCCTGGCCAGCAGCCGGCATGTCCGCATCGAGTCCGAGGGGCGGCTGCTGGCCGAATCGTCTCGCCCGCTGCTGTTGTTCGAAACCCTGCTGCCGGTCCGCTACTACCTGCCGCGCGCCGACGTCGTCGTCGACCTCCAACCCACCGACACCGTCACCTACTGCGCGTACAAGGGCCGGGCGTCGTATTTCTCGGTGCCCGACGGGCGAAAGGACCTGGCGTGGACGTATCACGCGCCGTTGCGGGAGGCCGAGCCGGTGCGGGATCGAGTCGCCTTTTTCAACGAGAAGGTGGACGTCATCGTCGACGGTGAGCGCCAGGAACGTCCCGTCAGCCCCTGGTCGGGCTGACCCGGCGGTGGAGGGCAAGCTGGCCGACATCACCGGCCCCGGCATCACCGACCGGTGGGGTGTCACCTGCACCGACCTGGGCGCGTCGGTGCTTGCGCCCAACGGCACACTGGTCTCGGTGTTCGGAGATACGTTCTCCGGCAACAAGGTTGGCCATGGTGATTGGCGCTCGCCGGTGATCCTGATCGGCACCGGGGATGCCACTCGCCCGATCCGGTACCAGCGTGCCGGCGGCGCCGACCCCGAATACGCGCGGCAGCTGTGGCGCTACAGGCATTCGTCCGGCCGGATGCGGCGCGGCATCAGCACGGTGATCCCGTCGGATCTGCTGCGGGTGGGCGGCGTGTTGTACCTGCACGCGATCGTCAATCGCGGTTTCGGCAACGTCGTCTGGACCGAGCTCTGGAGATCGGACGACAGCGGAATCGCGTGGCGGCGCTTCGGCGACAAGTTCCCGAGCGACCTGCATGACGGCCACGCGCAGTGCTGGTCGTGGGACTACGACCCGGACGACGGCTGGGTGTACGTCACCTCCACCGGATTTCAGCGCGACAAGGGCGTCATCCTGCGACGGGTGCGGCCCGCACACCTGGGCGATCCGGACCGGTACCTGGCGTGGGGTCGCCGCGACGGTCGCTGGTCCTGGCGACGCGAACCGACCCCGATCACGCCGGAGGGCGAAACCTGGGGCGAACTGTCGCTGCGGCGGCTGGCGCCCGGCAAGTGGATCCTCGGCGGGTTTCTGTCGTCGAAGTACGCGCTGGGCTACCGCGTGCTCGATTCTCCCGCCGCCGTACGCGACGGCCCGCTGCAGCTGCCGGTTGTCGGATCCGCTTGGGACGCCGAGGATCACGCGCAGAGCCGGGTCGCTCAGTTGTACGGCGGCTATGTGCTACCGGGTTCGCGCTTGGACCGCGCGGGCGGTGTCGGGCTGGTGGTGTCGCAGTGGAACACCGCCCGCGGCTGGCCATATCGGGCGATGCAGTTCCGGGCCACGCTGCGCGACACCACCGGCTCGGTGTCTTACTCGTCGACGACGTCGTAGAGCGAGCCGCCGTCCTCGGGGGTGCCGTCGATCTGTCCCCGGTGCCGGCGCGCCGGACCGTCGTCAGCTGGAGTTTCGTCGCTGACCACGTCGGGTTCCTCGGCGGCAAGCTTGTCATCGAGGGATTCACCCTCCTCTTCCTCGCGCTGAGTCATCCCGAATTTGTCGGCCTCGCTCCAGTCGTCCGGAGGGTCGACGACGATGTCGCCGTCGTCGTTGCGCACCTCGTCGGAGTCGGTGGACTCGCTCGGGTTCAGGGTGTCGTCGTGGCCGCCTTCCGCGGGGTGCTCCGATGGATCGGTCATGGCGAACGGTTGCCCGTGAGTCACGGACGCTAAACGCGCTCAGAAATTTAGCGGGTAACCGCCACTGACTTTGAGGGTTTCGCCGGTGATGAACGACGCCTCGTCGGAGCAGAGGTAGAGCATGGCCGACACCACGTCGTCCATGGTGCCCAGCCGGTGCACCAGCTGGCGCTCGCGAACGATGTCGTCGACCAGAGCGTGCGGCAGGTCGGCCAGCGCGTTCTCCGTGTTCATCAGGCCGGGAGCGATCCCGTTGACCCGGATCCGGTCGGGCGACAGCTCAGAGGCGAAGGCGACCGTCAGCCCGCGGACCGCGAGCTTGGACACCCCGTAGGGGCTGACGTTCATGAACCCGGCCATCGAAGAGATGTTCAGCACGACGCCGCCGCCGCGCTCGCGCATCGAATCCCGGCACGCCAGAGTGCAATTGATGACGCCGATCACGTTGACGTCGAACAGGTCGCGGATGTCGCCGCGGGACAGCATGCCGAACGGCTGGTTGTACTTCATCAGGTGCCGGCCGGCGTTGTTGATCAGGATGTCGATCCCGCCGAACTTCTCGATCGTGATGCCGACCGCGGTGTCCACCTGCTGCTCGTCGGCGACATCGCAGGGCACTGCAATCACGCGGGCGCCTTGGGCCGTCAGCTCGGCGGCGGTGCGCTCGGCGGTCTTGGCGTCGATGTCCATGATCGCGACGCTGGCACCCTCTGCGGTCAGCGCTCGGGCGAACGCCCGCCCGAAGCCGATCGCGCCGCCGGTGATGACGGCAGTCTTGCCGCGGAAGCGCACGCGACAACGCTAGCGCTAGAGGGCCCCTGCCGGGGCTACCGCGGTGCCCGCCACATCGGCCACAGCGTCGGCCCGCCGTCGGGCAACACCATCTCGCCGGTGACGCTGAAACCGAAACGTTCGTAGTACGGCACGTTGTCGGGTTTGCTGGATTCCAGATACGCCGGGCACTGCTCGGCATCGCAGCGGTCCAGCCGCGAGCGCATCAGCGCCTGCCCGAACCCCTGGCCCCGAACCGTGGTGTCGCTTCCGATCGTGGCCAAATACCAGTGTGGCTCTTCGGGGTGGTGCAGCTTCATCAAGCCCACCAGCTGGGCAAATTTGCGGGCAACGGCTGGCCGTAGGCCGAAGCCCCGGATGAGCGACGGCGCCATCAGCATCTGCTCCCACACCGACTGCTTCCAGCGGTTCGGCGGATCCCACAGCGCCGCCGCGCCGATATTGGGGCCGTCGCAAGCGACCTCGACGCCGCCGCCGGCGAAGTGGTGATGCCGGGTGGCCGTGGCGAAAAACTTGTGCAGGTGCGCTGCCCGTCTCTTGTCGTCGGGCATGATCCAGGTCGCTACCGGATCGTCGTAGAAGGCCCGGCCCAGAGTCGCCGCGAGCGCGGGAATGTCGGCTTTGCGTGCCGGGCGGGCCTCGATCGTCACCACGTCAGGTTAGCGACGGCCAAACTGCAGGATCGCGGCAACGGCCGCGCCTAGGCTGATGCACTATGTGGGACTTCGAAACAGACCCCGAATACCAGCACAAGCTGGACTGGGTCGAGCGATTCATGGTCGACGAACTCGAGCCGCTGGATCTGGTGGCGCTCGACCCGTACGACAAGAAAAACCCCGAGACCATGGCGATCCTGCGGCCCCTTCAGCAGAAGGTGAAAGAGCAGGGCCTGTGGGCGGCACACCTCACACCCGATCTCGGCGGGCAGGGCTACGGGCAGGTCAAGCTGGCGCTGCTCAACGAGATTCTGGGCCGGTCTCGCTGGGCCCCATCGGTTTTCGGATGTCAGGCACCGGATTCGGGCAACGCCGAGATCCTCGCGATGTTCGGCACCGACGAGCAGAAGGCACGCTATCTGCAGCCGCTGCTCGACGGTGAAATCAGTTCCTGCTATTCGATGACCGAACCGCAGGGCGGCTCCGACCCCGGTCTGTTCGTCACCCGCGCCCAGCGCGACGGCGACTCCTGGGTGATCAACGGCGAGAAGTGGTTTTCCTCCAACGCCAAGCACGCATCGTTTTTCATCGTCATGGCCGTCACCAATCCCGAAGCGCGCACCCGCGAGAAGATGTCGCTGTTCATCGTGCCCGCTGAGACGCCCGGCATCGAGATCGTCCGCAACGTCGGGGTCGGCACCGACTCGCACGCCAGCCACGGCTACGTCCGCTACACCGATGTGCGGGTGCCGGCCGACCACGTGCTCGGCGGCGAAGGACAGGCGTTCGCGATCGCGCAGACCAGGCTGGGCGGCGGGCGCATCCATCACGCGATGCGCACAATTGCCTTGGCGCGCCGCGCCTTCGACATGATGTGCGAGCGGGCGGTGTCGCGGCAGACCCGGTTCGGCCGGCTGGCCGACCTGCAGATGACACAGGAGAAGATCGCCGACAGCTGGATCCAGATCGAGCAGTTTCGGCTGCTGGTGCTGCGTACTGCCTGGCTGATCGACAAGCACCACGACTATCAGAAGGTGCGCCGTGACATCGCGGCGGTGAAAGTCGCGATGCCGCAGGTGCTGCACGACGTGGTGCAGCGCGCCATGCACCTGCATGGCGCACTTGGCGTTTCCAACGAAATGCCGTTTGTCAAGATGATGGTCGCCGCCGAGTCGCTGGGCATCGCCGACGGCGCCACCGAGCTGCACAAGATGACGGTCGCACGCCGCACCCTGCGCGAATACCAGCCGGTGTCAACGCCTTTCCCGTCGCAGCATCTGCCCACGCGGAAGGCCGAGGCGGAAGCGCGGCTGGCCGAACGACTCGAGCACGCGGTCGCCGAGTTCTGACGAGCAGACGCAGAATCGCATGTTCGCGCAGCAAATCGTGCGACTCTGCGTCTGCTCGCGGTCACGTGATGTAGCGGACGATGCTTTCCGCCACGCACGCCGGCTTACTCGACCCCTCGATCTCCACGACCGTCGACACCGTCGCCTGAACCGCCCCGTTCCCGACGTCCTCGACGTCGACCAGCGTGCTCTCGGCGCGGACCTTGGAGCCCACCGGCACCGGCGCCGGGAAACGGACCTTGTTGAGGCCGTAGTTGACGGCCAGCTTGATGCCGTTGACGGTGTACATCTCGTGCCAGAGCCGCGGCAGCAGCGACAGCGTCATGAAGCCGTGTGCGATCGTGCCGCCGAACGGGCCCTTTGCCGCCTTTTCCGGGTCGACGTGGATCCACTGGTGATCCCCGGTCGCGTCGGCGAACAGGTTGACGTCCTCTTGAGTGATGGTCAACCACTCGCTTTGCCCGATGGACTGTCCCTTTGCGGCGGCGAGGTCGGCAACTGACTCGAAGGTGCGCATGCGGGTAAGCATAGTGCCGTGCCGTGGGCCGACAATGATCGCGTGAGGTTGCTGCTGCTCGCCGACACGCACGTTCCGCTGCGGGCCAAAGATCTGCCCGCGCAGGTGTGGGCCGAGGTCGACAAGGCCGACGTCGTCTTTCATGCCGGCGACTGGGTAGCGCCCGAACTGCTCGACAACTTAGAGGCGCGCGCCGCGCGGCTGGTCGCGTGCTGGGGGAACAACGACGGGCCGGTCCTGCGGTCCCGGCTGCCGGAACGCGCCGATGTCGCGCTCGGCGGGCTGCGCTTCACAATCGTCCACGAAACCGGCGCTGCGACAGGCCGGGAGACGCGAATGTCGCGGCTTTATCCGGACACCGATGTGCTGGTCTTCGGGCACAGCCACATCCCGTGGGATACAACCACGAAATCCGATCTGCGGCTGTTGAATCCGGGCTCACCGACGGATCGCCGCCGACAACCGTCGGGCACGTACATGACCGCAACCGTTGACAACGGCGTGTTGGCACATGTGGTCCTGCACCCGGTGCCGCGATAGCAACCCAGAAAGCCTGCGTCCCTGGTCAATTCATGGTGACGGCTACCGTCGCAATGTAACCGTTATCTTTGAGTCCCCGCCGAAGCTCAATCGTTAGCCAACCGCGATGTCGCAACCCCGTGGCGACAAAGGGGTTTCACCGAGTGGGGTGTTTGACTGCGACGGACAGCTATTCGACCGCATATTGCGGCTGATGAAAGTTGGGATAGGTAGGAGCTATGAAGTTCGTTGAGAAGTTACTTGGCGCGGCGACACGGTTGCCGCGTCGGCTGACGATCGCCGCCTTGGGCGCAATCTTGCTGCCCGGTCTGGTCGGTATCGTCGGCGGCTCGGCGACCGCGGGGGCGTTCTCCAAACCGGGCCTGCCAGTCGAGTATTTGCAGGTGCCCTCACCGTCGATGGGCCACGACATCAAGGTTCAATTCCAGGGCGGTGGGCCGCACGCGGTGTACCTGCTCGACGGTCTGCGCGCCCAGGACGACTACAACGGCTGGGACATCAACACTCCCGCGTTCGAGGAGTTCTACCAGTCGGGGCTGTCGGTGATCATGCCGGTCGGCGGCCAGTCCAGCTTCTACACCGACTGGTATCAGCCTGCCTGCGGCAAGGCCGGTTGCCAGACCTACAAGTGGGAGACCTTTCTGACCCGTGAGATGCCCGGCTGGCTGCAGGCCAACAAGGGCGTCTCGCCGGCCGGCAACGCCGCGGTGGGCCTGTCGATGTCGGGTGGGTCGGCGCTGATCCTGGCGGCCTACTACCCGCAGCAGTTCTCGTACGCTGGCTCGCTGTCCGGCTTCTTGAACCCCTCCGAGGGATGGTGGCCGACGCTGATCGGTTTCGCGATGGGCGACGCGGGCGGTTACAACGCCAACAACATGTGGGGTCCGTCGAGTGACCCGGCGTGGAAGCGCAACGACCCGATGCTGCAGATCCCGCGGCTGGTGGCCAACAACACCCGGGTCTGGGTGTACTGCGGTAACGGCACGCCCAACGAGATCGGTGGCGACAGCATGCCGGCGAAGTTCCTGGAGAGCTTCACGCTGCGCACCAACGAAGCCTTCCGGGACAACTACATTGCCGCCGGCGGCAGGAACGGTGTGTTCAACTTCCCCACCAACGGCACGCACGACTGGGGCTATTGGAACCAGCAGCTGGTGGCCATGAAGCCGGACCTCCAGCGGGTGTTGAACGGCGCGCCGAACCCGGCCTGACACTCCACCAAGACATCGGCAGCAGTGCTCCCCCGGCGCTGCTGCCGATTTCTTGTGGCGCGCGGCGAGTTGAGTCAGGCTGTGCGGCTGATGAAGTCGCCCACGATGCCGAAGAACTCTTCTGCCTTTTCGTGCTCGACCAGGTGGCCGCAGTCGGGGACGATGACCAGCTCGGAGTCGGGGACTGCCCGGGCGATTTCTTTCGAGAGCTCGCTCGGCGTGCAGAAGTCCTGCTCACCACAGACAACCAGCGTCGGCTGCCGGATTTCGCCGAGGCGTGAATATGTGTCGTGGCAAGCGATCATGTCGATGCGTTTCAGCGCGATCTCGCGGTCGCCCGGTCCGGTGGGCTGCGCGGCCGTTCGTTCGATCCACGACGTCACCGCTTCGGGGTGCTCGCGCGTGTATTTCGGAGAGAACAGAAAGAGCGCGTACGCGGACTGGAGGGCGTGTCGATCCCAGCCGGCCGCCATCTTGTACCGCACCTCGAACTCGCGCTTCACAAATGGGTCGAAGCGCGCGAACGACGCCACCATGGTCAGGCTGCACACGGTATGCGGATGATCCAGCGCCATGTACTGCCCGATCGCGCCGCCGGTCGACGCGCCCACCACATGCATCGGCCCCAGACCGAGATGCTCCACCAAAGACGCCATGTCGGTGGCCAGTTGTGCTGTGGTGTAACCGCTTCCAGCATGGCTGGATTTCCCGGTGCCCCGCTGATCGGGCACGACGACGTAATGGCCGGAAGCGAACCGGCCGATCTGAGTGCTCCAACTCTTGCCGGTGCCGCCCAGGCCAGAGATCAACAGCACGGGAGGGTCGGCCGGATTTCCGTGGACCTCGTAATACAGCGAGATTCCTTGGGTTTGCAACGTAGCCATATCGATCTCCTGGTCAGTGGTGGTCACAGCACCGCGTCGGCGAGGCGCTCGAGTTGGTCGAGGGATGCGACGCTGGGGTGAAATAGCAGCCCGTCGAAGCCGAGGTCGCGGTAGGCACGCACAGTGGTCACCGCGTCTTCCGGCGAGCTCAGCATGTCCGCAACATTGAGCTCGGCATACTCGGGCACGAACCCGTAGTAACTGCGCAGATTCGCATGGCCGGCATGCACCGTCGCCTCGTCGCCGAGCGCAAAATTCACGCTGGCATTCAGCCACGGCTTGCCGGCGCGGCCCGCTTCCAGCCAGGCAGCGCGCACCTTGTCGGCAAATGACGACTGGTTCGCATAGTCGCGGACCGCACCCGCCGCCCAGCCATCCCCCACCGTGGCCACCCGTCGCAGAGTCGCCGGCGACGCCCCGCCAAATAGCACGGGAATCCGCACCGGTGCCGGACACAGCGGGACATCACCGGTGACCACTTCGGCTTGCCATGCATGCCGCATCAGCTCTACGGTCTGGTCGAAAACTCGCCCGCGCTGGTGGAAGTCTGCGCCGGTGGCGGTGTAATCGTCGGTGCGACGGCCCACACCCAGGCCCAGCGTGAGCCGGTTTCCGGCGATGTCGGCCAAACTGGCCAGTTGCTTCGCCAGAGCTGCGGCGGGGTACAGCGGGGCGAGCAGGACGTTGGTGACCAGGCCGATGTCGCGGGTAGCGCCGGCTGCAGCGGACAGGGCGACGATCGAGTCGAGGCTGGGGTAGACGAGCCGGTCGATGGTCGTCACACTGGCGAATCCGCGTTGCTCAGCGCTGCGCGCCCATTCAGAGATTAGCGAGCCGCGCACGCCCGCAACATGGTTCGGTAAGCCGATGCCGATTTGCATAGCAGTCCTTTCGTTTTCACGCTGAGGGCGCGTGGTTGACAGCGTGGAAAAGCTCGCTATAGGTGGCGTCGTGTGTGGCACGCCAAAACGGTTTGGCCCGCTCTATCACGATCTCGCTGGCCTGCTGCTGAGTTCGCAATTGCGCCATCGTCTCCGCAACAAAGGCATCCAGCGGCATCGTGTTGGGGTCGTACTCGAGCGCTTCCTGGATCTCGGTCTTGACCCGTGGCGGGATGATTTCGATCACCTGAACCCCGGTGTCCCGCAGCTGGAACCGCAGAGATTCGGTGAAGGAGTGCATCGCCGCCTTGGTCGCACTGTATGTGGGGGTGATCGCTTTGGGCACGAACGCCAGCGCGGACGTGACGTTGATGATCGCCGCATGCGGCCGGGCCAGCAGTGAAGGCAGCAACGCCGCGGTCAGCCAGATAGGTCCCAGCAGATTGATCGCCACGGCCTCCTCTGCCGCATCGAGATCACCGGCGGCGACATCCTCGACGCGCATGATGGCAGCGTTGTTGATCACAACGTTCAGGCCGGGGTAACGATCGATCAGTTCGCTGGCGAATCGGCGGACGTCGCCTGGATCGCCCTGATCCAAAGTCAAGTAGCCCATGCCGGGATTGGCGTCGGCGACGGCCCGCAACGGCTCTCGGCGCCGGCCGGCAATAACGACGTGATTGCCCAGCCGCTGTAATGATTCGGCCAAGCCGCGCCCGATTCCACTGCCTCCGCCCGTCACCAGGATGGTGTTGCCTGTCCACTGCATGGCATTGCCTTTCACTCGATGCTTGCAGCCCAGAGTTGCAGTCCGGGCTGCGGAATACCCATACATGGGCCGTGAACCTCTATAAACCCTCTGTCTACTGGCTTAGGCCGCATACTTTCCTCATGACAGACGCTCTAGACGCGCAAATCCTCCAGGCGCTGGAGTTGTCGCCGCGAGTGCCGTTTCGGCGCATTGCCGCGGCCGTCGGCGCATCCGAACAGACCGTCGCCCGCCGTTACCAGCGGTTGCGTCGCGAGGGCGTGGTGCGCGTCGTCGGTCTGGTCAATCCCCGCGTCTATGGTGAAGCACAGTGGATAGCCCGCATCCGCGCCAAACCCGACCGCATCTCCCAACTGGGTGACGCGCTGGCGCGGCGTCCAGATGTCACCCATGCAAATATCCTGTCGGGCTGGACCGAGCTGGTTTGTGTCATCCGTGCGCCGGTTGGCGCGAGTCGCGAAAGCCCGCTGCTCCAACAACTTCCGCGAACCGCATCGGTGCTAGACGTCAGCGTCGACCTTGTGCTCCATGCGTTCGGCGAACCGGCGACCGCGCAGTGGGGCGGCTACGGCCACAAACTGAGCAGTGAACAAACGCAGCAAATCCTTGGCGAACCAACCAGTCAGGGAGCGGCTGGCCAGCTCGTCACCCCTACCGCGCAAGACCGTCCGCTCCTCGAGGCGCTCGCCGAAGACGGCCGCGCCACACAGGCACTCTTGGCCGAACGGACAGGATGGTCGATGTCGCGAGTAGGTCGGCGCCTGGCAGCCTTGGAAACCGCCGGCACCTTGATCTATGACGTCGACGTGCTGGGCGAGCGACTCGGGTTCCACCTCAATGCGATGTTGTGGCTCACAGTTGCGCCACAACACATCCGTCGTGCGGGCGAACAGATCGCGGCTCATGACGAGATCGCTTTCGCGGCTGCCATCAGCGGCCGCAATAACCTTGTGGCCGTGCTGATCTGCCGCGACGCCGACGATCTCTACCGTTATCTGACCGAAAACCTCGCAGCCGTCGACGATGTCGGGGCGTACGACATCAGCGTTCGGGCACAACGGCTCAAGCAATCCGCATCACTCGTCTCGGGCGGACGACTGGTCATGACACACCGCTCCTGAGCGCATGAGCAGGTTTGAAATCCGCTGCGGCTGGGTACAGCGCCAAGATCACAGGAACATCACGGAAGGAGTTTGACGTAATGTTCTCAGGGATCGCGATCAAGACGGCGACAGCTGCCGTCGGCATTGCAGCGGCTGGAACCCTCACTGCTACACCGGCTTTGGCGGACCCGCAAGTCGTGGGGCTCGGCCAGTCGGCAGAAATTCCCAGCCCAGGTGGAGCCATCAACTACACCGTGCAAAATTTGCAGCCCAGCGGCCACAATGACGGCATCTGGTACTCCGATGTCACGGCCACAGCCGTGAGCGGCACCCCGACCCCCAACATCGCCGACTTCAACGCGCGTGCGGTCAACAGCTCGACCTACGCGGTGATGAAGGGCAACGAGGTGGACGGCCTTCCCAACCAGCCGATCGCGGCGGGCAGCCAGTCGAGCGGGAGGCTGTACTTCGACGTCAAGGGCGGAACGGCGCCCGACAGCGTCGTGTACCGGGATGCCGCTGGCGTCGACAAGGTCGTCTGGAAAAGCTGACCGACGCCGCACGCCCGCCGAACGTGAACTGGCGGCGGCGATTTCGCTAATTCCCCGCCCTGAGTGCACGCTCGGCGAGATCAGGCGGCCGTCAAGCGGGCGATCGACCGCAGCGGTATCGGCAGCCAGCCGGGCCGGTGCCGCGACTCGTAGCCGGTCTCGTAGACCGCCTTGTCCAGTTCGTAGGCGGCCAGCACCGCCGCTGATTCGCGCGGGTCGACACCGGACGCGGCCGCGTAACCGTCGCAGAACGCCGTTTGGTTGCGTTCGACCCACTCGCGGGCCCGCGCCGCCAGCTGCTTGTCGGCGGCCTGGTCCACCAGCTGTCCGTAGGCGGCGTATTCGAAGGAGCGCAGCACGCCGGCCACGTCGCGCAGCGGGGAATCCGGCGCGCGACGCTCATCGAGCGGCTGGCCTGGCTCACCCTCGAAGTCGATCAGCAGCCAGGTCTCCGGGGTGCGCAGCACCTGGCCCAGATGCAGGTCGCCGTGGATGCGCTGCACGGTGATGGTCTCGTGCGCCAGCTTGCCGAACTGCTCCTCGATGGTCGTCACGTACTCGCCCAGTTCAGGCACGGTGGCCGCCGTCGCCGCCAATCGGGCCAGCATGTTCTCGACTGGGAACGTGCCCTGTTCGGTGCCCAACGTCTCGGCCAGGGTGGCGTGCACCGAGGCCACGGCCTCACCGAGCCGGTGGGCTTCGCCGGCGAAATCGCCGCCCACCTCATGGGCGTACAGGTCGCCCTCGGCGAACAAGTCCCGCACGCTGGCGGTGGCCATCGCCCACCCCTCGGCCGCGTTGGCGGCGTATTCGGTCGCCATCCCAAGCGACCAGGACGCGCCCTGGTCCGTGGTCAGCTCATAGCTGCCGAGCAGCCGGGCCACGTGCGGGTTGCCGGCCCGGGCCAGTACCCGGTTCAGCTCGACGTCTGGGTTGATGCCCGGGATGACGCGACGAAACACCTTGAGGATGGCGTCGCGGTCGAAGATCACGCTGGTGTTGCTCTGTTCGGCATCCGACATTCGGGGATGCGCCTCCAGCGGCAGCGTAGCGCCCGGTTCCTTGGTGAAGGCCACGTTGCCGCGCACCGCCGACGCGTCGATCAACGACAGCAGGGCCTTCGCGGCGGCCGGGTCGTAAAGCGCGTCATAGGCGGTGCGGTCGTTGTCGGTGCCGATGGTGGCAACGCTGCTGTATTCGACGACCGGCGTGACATCCCAGCTGACGATCACTTGATAGCGCTCCGCGGAACCGTCGGCGTAAGTGACGTCGACCAGCGCCAGGTCGAGGTCGTCACCCAGTGGGAGCACCAGGCCCGTCTCGGCCGAGGACAGTTCACGGTTGCGTCCGGCGTACCAGCGTTGCTGCGGAAGCCATTCTGACCACGGCAAATTCATTGCGACTCCTCAGACTCGCGCAGCTGAAACCAGTAAAACCCGTTTCCCGGCAAGGTCAGCAGATACGGCAGCTGGCCTATGGATGGGAATTCCACGTGGCCGGTCAATTCAATCGGCGTATAGCCGCTCCAGTGCTGCAGGTTCAATTCGATGGGTTGCGGGAAGCGGGACAGATTGTTGACGCACAGCACCACGTCATCGTCGGCTTGGCGCACGTAGGCCAGCACCGACGGGTTGGATCCGCCCATTTCCTCGAACGTCCCGACCGCAAACGCGCTGTGGCGGCGTCGCACCGCCAGCATGGTGCGAGTCCAGTTGAGTAACGACGTCGACGTGTCCCGCTGTGCCTCCACGTTGACGGCCTGATAGCCGTAGACCGGGTCCTGGATCGGCGGCAGGTAGAGCCGACCCGGGTTGGCGGTGGAGAAGCCGGCGTTGCGGTCCGGCGTCCACTGCATCGGGGTGCGAACCCCGTCGCGGTCACCGAGCCAGATGACGTCCCCCATGCCGATCTCGTCGCCGTAGTAGAGCACCGGCGAGCCGGGCAGCGACAGCAGCAGCGCGGTGAACAACTCCATCTGGTCGCGATCTTTCTCCAGCAGCGACGCCAGCCTCCGGCGAATGCCCACATTCGCCTTCATCCGCGGGTCTTTGGCGTACTCGGAGTACATGTAGTCCCGCTCTTCGTCGGTGACCATCTCCAGCGTCAACTCGTCGTGGTTGCGCAGGAAAATCCCCCACTGCGCCATCTTCGGGATGGGCGGCGTCTGGGCCAGGATCTCCGAGATCGGGAACCGCGACTCGCGGCGAACGGCCATGAAGATGCGGGGCATCAGCGGGAAGTGGAACGCCATGTGGCATTCGTCGCCGCCGGTGTCAGGGTCGCCGAAATACTCGACGACGTCGCTGGGCCACTGGTTGGCCTCCGCCAACAGCACCCGGCCCGGAAACTCGTCGTCGACCACTTTGCGGACACGCTTGAGGAAAGCGTGCGTTTCGGGCAGGTTCTCGCAGTTGGTGCCCTCGCGCTCGAACAGGTACGGCACCGCGTCCAGCCGGAACCCGTCGATGCCGAGGTCGAGCCAAAACCGCATGACGTCGAGCATCGCCTCCTGAACGGCGGGGTTGTCGTAGTTCAGGTCGGGCTGATGCGAGAAGAACCGATGCCAGTAGAACTGGCGGCGCACCGGATCGTAGGTCCAGTTGGATTCCTCGGTGTCGACGAAGATGATCCGCGCGCCGGCGTAGCGATCGCTGGTGTCGCTCCACACGTAGTAATCCCCGTACGGCCCGTCGGGGTCGTGGCGAGATTCCTGGAACCAGGGGTGCGAGTCCGACGTGTGGTTCATCACCAAGTCGGTGATGATCCGGATGCCGCGGCGGTGCGCGGCGTCGACCAGCGCGACGAAGTCGTCGACGGTCCCGAACTCCGGCAGCACCTTGTAGAAGTCGCGGATGTCGTAGCCGCCGTCGCGCAGCGGCGAGTCGTAGAACGGCGGCAGCCAGATGCAGTCGATGCCCAGCCATTGCAGGTAGTCGAGGCGCTCCATGAGCCCGCGCAGGTCACCGAACCCGTCGGCGTTGGAGTCGTAGAACGCCCGGACCAGCACTTCGTAGAAGACCGCGTGCTTGTACCAGGTCGGGTCGGCGGGCAGGACGGCGGCGTCGGCGAAGTCGTCGGCACTGGGGTGCTCGACGACCCCCGCTTCGACACGGCTGCCCTCGGTCGGATCGTGTTCGACGCTGTTGTCGGCCTCGTTAGTCAAATCCACAGTTTTTCGCGTACCCCACACCGGACACACGGAATCGTCTGCGGCACGCCATCTTTGAGCAATACCGGCTAGTCGATACCCGCACGAATTGTCAGCCGGGCGGCCCGGGCGCCAACGTCACGTTGGCGGTGCGCGGAGCGCCCGCACCACTTTGCAGCCCCAGCGCGATCGTGTCGCCGGGGTGGTGCTGGTCAAGGATATTCGTCAGCGCGGTGGCCGAGTTGACCGGGTTGTTGTCCACCGAGACGATCCGGTCGCCCGGCATGACTCCGGCCTGGGCAGCCGGCGCGTCACGCAACACCCGCACCACCGCCGCGCCCTGGCCGCCTTGCGCGTCGGAGACGCCGACACCGAGGAAGCCCGTCGGGCCGATATGCACCGTCGCCGACGCCGCACCCGAGCGAATCTGCCCGGCGATGGCCATGGCCTGGTTGATCGGGATCGCGAAACCCTCGCCGCGGCCCAGCTTGTAGTTCTCCGACGCGGCGGTGTTCATCCCGATCACCTGGTTGCTGGTGTTGACCGTGGGGCCACCGGAGTCGCCCGGCCGGATCGGGGCGTCGACCTGGATCAGCCCGTCCAGAGTCTCCGAGCTCCCGGTCAGGGAATCCGACGCCGACACCGTCTGGTTCAGGGCGACGACCTTGCCGGACACCGCGCTGGGCGTTCCGCCGGCGCCGCCGGCATTGCCCAGCGAAACGATCGGGTCGCCGACCGCCACCGCCGAGGAGTCGCCGATGTTGGCCACCGGCAACCCGCCCGCGCCGCCCAGTTGCAGCACCGCGACGTCATGCGTGCGGTCGTATCCGATCACCTCAACGGGGTAGGTCTGGTTGTTGCCGATGTCCCGCGCGGTGATGTCGGTCGCGCCGGCGATGACGTGGTTGTTGGTGAGCACCACACCGTTGGGGTCGATCACGATGCCCGTGCCCGCGCCGACCGCGCTCTGGTAGCCCATCTTGGTGTCGATGTCGACGATCTGCGGCCCTACCTGTGACACCGTTGCCAGCGGGTCGGCCGGCGGGCTGGGCGCCGCAGGTACCGACGGAACCAGCGGCGAGGCGTACGCGGGCGCTGCGGCCACGACCATCGCCACCACCGACGCCACACTGAGTAACCACGACCACCACTGCGATGTACGGCGGTGTGATCCGCTCATCCCGTCACCTCCTGCAAGGGTCGAGCCGTTTGCCCTGTTTTTCGGAGCATACGGTGTCGACACGGGCTAGGGAGTAACCGCGGGGCAGTCTTGGCAAACAGAACGACGCGGAGTAATACGGTGGCCTAGTGGTCGACTTCGACCCGAAGACCAGCTTCGCGTCGGCATCGGTGGCGCGGCTGGCGACCGTCGCGCCCGACGGCATGCCGCACCTGGTGCCGGTGGTGTTCGCGCTTCGTTTGTCGCGCGGCGACCCGCTGCGTCCGGCTTCGCCGCGCTTGCGATCGCCGACGGACGACGACGTCGTCTACACCGCTGTCGACGCCAAGCCCAAGACCACCCGGCGGCTGCGCCGGCTGGCCAACATCGAGCACAACCCCAAGGTCAGCGTGCTCGTCGACCACTACGCCGACGACTGGGCTCAGTTGTGGTGGGTGCGCGCCGACGGGATCGCGGCGATCCACCGCGAGGACCCGGTGCTACAGGCCGGCTACGACTTGCTGCTCGCCAAATACCGCCAGTACCAATCGGTTCCGTTGGACGGCCCGGTGATCGCCGTCGCGGTGCAACGTTGGAGCAGCTGGCATGCCTGACGTTGCGTGTTTTCGAAAGCCTTGTGCTGCGCGGGTGCGAAGGGGAAAGGTGACTTAGTAGTGACTTGAGAGGTCCGATGCGCCGGGCAGGGCACTCAGCAGGCCGGGTACGAGGAGAAACACGTCATGGCAGACAAGGCGAATACATCCCAAGGCGCAGGAGCCGCTCCCACCGCGGACAGTCCGGCCGCCATCCGCAACGTGGTGCTGGTCGGCCCGTCCGGTGCCGGCAAGACGACGCTCGTCGAGGCGCTGCTGGTCGCCTCCGGCGTGTTGTCGCGGGCCGGCACCGTCGCCGACGGAAACACGGTCTGCGACTACGACGACGCCGAGATCCGGCAGCAGCGCTCGGTGGGGCTTGCGCTGGCGTCGCTGGAACACGCCGGCATCAAGATCAACCTGATCGACACCCCCGGATACGCGGACTTCGTCGGCGAACTCCGGGCCGGGCTGCGGGCCGCGGACTGTGCGCTGTTCGTGATCGCGGCCAACGAGGGCGTCGACGAGCCGACCAAGTCGCTGTGGCAGGAATGCAGCCAGGTCGGCATGCCCCGCGCGGTGGTGGTCACCAAACTCGACCACGCCCGCGCCAACTACCAGAGTGCGCTGTCGGCGGCCCAAGAAGCCTTCGGCGACAAGGTGTTACCGCTATACCTGCCGGCCGGCAACGGCCTGATCGGGCTGCTGTCGCAAACGCACTACGAATACGACGGCAGCAAGCGCACCACGCATCCGCCGGACCCGTCGTACGCCGACCAGATCGAGGAGCTGCGCGGCGCCCTGATCGAAGGGATCATCGAGGAGTCCGAGGACGAGTCGCTGATGGAGCGCTACCTCGGCGGCGAGGCGATCGACGAGTCGGTGCTGATCGAGGACCTGGAGAAGGCGGTCGCGCGCGGCTCGTTCTTCCCGGTGATCCCGGTGTGCAGCGCCACCTGCGTGGGCACTCTGGAATTGCTGGAGATCGCCACCCGCGGCTTCCCATCGCCGCTGGAACACCCACTGCCGGAGGTGTTTACGCCGCAGGGCGCGCCGCATGCCAAGCTGACCTGCGATCCCGACGGGCCGCTGCTCGCCGAGGTGGTGAAGACGACGTCGGACCCCTATGTCGGCAGGGTGAGTCTGGTCCGGGTGTTCTCCGGGACCATCAGGCCCGACACGACCGTGCATGTGTCGGGCCATTTTGCGTCGTTTTTCGGCGAGGGCAACAGCCACGCCGACCACGACGAGGACGAACGTATCGGCGCGCTGTCGTTCCCGCTGGGCAAGCAGCAGCGGCCCGCGCCCGTCGTACTGGCGGGCGACATGTGCGCCATCGGCCGGCTAAGCCGCGCCGAAACCGGTGACACGCTTTCGGACAAGTCCGAACCGCTGGTGCTCAAACCGTGGACCATGCCCGAGTCGCTGCTGCCCGTCGCCATCCAGGCGCACGCCAAGACCGACGAGGACAAGCTGTCGGTGGGGCTGGGCCGGTTGGCCGCCGAGGACCCGACCCTGCGGATCGAGCAGAATCCGGAGACCCACCAGGTCGTGTTGTGGTGCATGGGCGAGGCGCATGCCGGCGTAGTGCTGGACGCGCTGGCCAACCGCTACGGCGTCACCGTGGACACTGTGGAGCTTCGGGTACCGCTGCGGGAAACGTTCGCGGGCAAGGCCAAAGGCCACGGCCGCCACGTCAAGCAGTCCGGCGGGCACGGCCAGTACGCGGTCTGCGACATCGAGGTCGAACCGCTGCCGGAGGGCTCGGGTTTTGAGTTCCTCGACAAGGTGGTGGGCGGCGCGGTGCCACGCCAGTTCATTCCGAGCGTGGAGAAGGGCGTGCGCGCTCAGATGGAAAAGGGTGTGGCCGCGGGCTACCCGGTGGTCGACATCAGGGTCACCCTCCTCGACGGCAAGGCGCACAGCGTCGACTCGTCGGACTTCGCGTTCCAGATGGCCGGGGCGCTGGCGTTGAAGGAAGCGGCGGCGGCCACCAAGGTGATCCTGCTCGAGCCGATCGACGAGATCTCGGTGCTGGTGCCCGACGATCTGGTCGGCGCGGTGATGGGCGACCTGTCCGGTCGCCGCGGGCGGGTGCTGGGCACCGACACCGCGGGCAACGAGCGGACGCTTGTGAAAGCCGAAGTGCCGCAAGTGGAGTTGACCCGCTACGCGATCGATTTGCGTTCGCTGTCGCACGGCGCCGCCTCGTTCACCCGCTCGTTCGTCCGCTACGAGCCCATGCCCGAATCCGCCGCGGCCCGGGTGAAGGCCGCCGGCTAGCACACCGGTGCGTTACGCTCGAAGTCGTTGTGGCCCCTCCTGTTCCAGCCAGGCAAGGGTTGACGACAGGTTCCTCACGTCGACGCCGATGGCACGGCATTCCTCCATGCCCCGGTCGTACACGCCGGACATCGCATCCGACACCAGCACAATACGGAAGTCGCGTTCGGATGCCTCGTAGATCGACGTCCGCGGGCAGTTAGGGAAGTTGCAGCCCGCGAAAACGCTGGTGTCGCTGCCGCTTTCGTCGAGATGCCGCTGGAGGTCGGTCGGGTAGAACGCACCCCAGCGCGGCTTGTACGTCACATGCTCACGCGGCCAACGCACGGCGTGCACGATCGGCCGTCCACGCTCCCGAAACGCCGTCGCCAGCCGCGCAATGGCGGGGATCGCCTCGGCCGTGCCGGGGACGTGCAGCGGCGCGCCGTCGGCATAGGTGTCCCGCTGCACGTCGATCAGCACCACTGCCGCCGAACCCGGGCGTGGGCGTGTGTGCGGATCGCTCATGACCTTGGTGTCTAACACAACGGCGCCACCCCGAGCTTGCCGGCCCGTTCGGCTGCTGGCTGACTACCTCACGAATTTCGCCGGTTCTGTAACCGAAAGCGTTTGCTGAACGACAATTAGGGTATGTATTGAAGGAGCGGAATGTGTGTGCTGCAGATGCAGCATCTCGAAGGGATGGCCACCATGCGTATCGCGGTTCGACATGTGCTGGTCGCGGCAGCGGTTGCCGCGCTGGCACTGGCCGGGTCGGCCAGCCCCAGCGTGGCGGCCATCGCACCGGCGCGCACGGCGCCAACCGTCGCCTCGATCCAGCCGGCCAATGGCGCGGTGGTCGGCGTGGCGCACCCGGTCATCGTCACCTTCACCGGTCCCGTCGCCGATCGCGCGGCCGCCGAGCGGTCCATCAGAATCACCTCACCGAACCGCACCACGGGACGGTTCAGCTGGGACGACGACCACGTCGTGCAATGGATTCCGGACACCTACTGGCCTTCCCACAGTCATGTGGCCGTCGAGGTGCACGGCTTGTCGACCGGCTTTGACACCGGCGACGAAGTGTTGGCTGTCGCCAGCATCTCCGCGCACACGTTCACCGTCAGCATCAACGGCGAAGTGATGCGCACAATGCCGGCGTCGATGGGTAAACCCAGTCGCCCCACGCCGATCGGGTCGTTCACCGCGCTGTCGAAAGAACGGACCGTCACCTTCGATTCCCGGACCATCGGCATCCCGCTGAGCTCGCCCGAGGGGTACCTGATCCAGGGCCAGTACGCCGTGCGGGTCACCTGGAGCGGCGTCTATGTGCACTCTGCGCCGTGGTCGGTGGACTCGCAGGGATACGCCAACGTCAGCCACGGGTGCATCAACTTGAGCCCCAGCAACGCGGCCTGGTACTTCGACACCGTGCACATCGGCGACCCGATCGAAGTGGTGGCGTAACAGCTTAGAACTGCCCGCAATTGGGCGTGGTCGCCACGCCGTTGAACCGGCCGGCGATCCACTGCATCGCCGGTTCCCCGTCGACCAGCATCGGCAACGCGTGGTTGATGACGAGCTTGTTGAGGAACGGTGGCTCCTCGTTGGTGCGGAACTCGACGTCGGCGCCCTGCGCGCACCAGTCGCGGCCGAGCTGATTGGCGGCCGTCCACGGCACCAGCGGATCGTAGCGGTTGCTGTTGATCAGAACCGGCGCGTTGGGTTTGTAGCGCCCGATGCGCTGCAGATCGAAGAGCGTCTGAAACGGTTCCCGGTGCACCAATTCGTGGATGTCCTCGGTGAAATAGGGCTGTAGATGGCGGAACATGAACTTCGTCAGGGTTTCGCCGACGCACTGGTGACGCGTCTTGGCCAGCAGATCAACGCCGCGCGGCGTCAGCTTCTCGCGTATCGCTGCCTCGGCTTCGGGGTAAGTCGCGATGACCGAGTTGAGCGCATATCCGACCACGCCGACCAGCGCGCTGCCGTCGGCGTAGGGAAACAGCTCCATCAAATCGGCCGGCGGCGCGCCGGCATAGGTGCCCACCACGTGCAGGTCCGGGCCGTAGCCCGACGCCAACTCGGCGGCCGAGGCGGCAGCCCCGCCGCCTTGTGAATAGCCCCAGAATGCGACCGGGCCATGCGGATCCAGCGACGTGCCGGGAAGTCGCATCGCGGCCCGCGCGGCGTCAATCAGCGCCTGCCCCTCGGCGACCCGGCTGACGTAGGTGTGCACTCCGGGCGTGCCCAGGCCCTCGTAGTCGGTCATCACGACCGCGAAGCCGCGCGCCACCATCGTCGCGACGAACATCTCTTCGTAGTTGAACATAATGTCCAGCCACGGCGACCAGTGGATGCCCTGGTTGAACATGCGTGACGGTGCGCACTGATCGCCCTGTCCCTGCGTGCCGGGCGCGTAGGCGATCAATGGTCGCGGGCCTTCGCCCGGCCATGGGTTGTCCGGTTCGAAGTAGGTGCCGGTGATGGCGTTGGGCCTGCCGCGGGCGTCGGTGCTGCGGTACATGATTCGGGTGCCGGTCGCCACGAAGGCGCCCAGCTGGCCCGACGGCTCCAGCACCAGTCGCGACGGCTCGGCGCGGATCAGGTCGCCGGGTTGGCCGGGCGGCAGCGGGTCGGGCGGCGTGTAGAACTCGTCGTACTGACTTTGGTCGCCCTCCTGTTCGAAGTCGACGTCGGCGTATGCTGGCGATTGAGCGAAACATATTGCGGCACAACAAGAAAGGAGCGCAGCGGTTATTGCGGTCAGCGATCGTCCTGCGCGCACGACCGGAGAGTACCGGCTGCCGAGATTGACATTATCCGTTTTCAGAGATTTACGTATTCGAATCAGGAAATCTAGCTCTCGGCTCGACGTCGGCGCTCCGGTTCCAGCAGTCTGGTAGGCGGACGACCCCGACCAAGGAGTTCGCGATGCCACCTGAGAAAGCCCGCGCCGTCCGGTTCGACCGCTACGGCGGCCGTGGTGTGTTGTATGTGGCCGAGATTGACATGCCATCGCCCGGCGAGGGTGAAGTCCTCGTCGAAGTGATGGCCGCCGGGATCAATCCGGGCGAGGCGGGAATCCGCAGCGGCGCGATGCATGAGATGTTCCCGGCCACGTTTCCCTCGGGCGAAGGCAGCGACCTCGCCGGTGTCGTGGTCGACGTCGGTCCCGGGGTCACCCAGTTCTCAGCCGGCGACGAAGTGCTGGGGTTCAGCCTGCGCCGGTCGAGTCATGCCACTCATACCGTCGTCCCGGTCGCGCAACTGATACCCAAACCGCCCCAATTGAGTTGGGAGGTCGCCGGTTCGCTCTATGTCGTCGGCTGCACCGCGTATGCCGCGGTGCAAGCGGTTGCGCCGCAGCCGGGCGAGAATGTCGCGGTGTCGGCGGCCGCCGGCGGGGTCGGCAGTCTGGTGGTCCAGCTGCTGGTTCAACGGCGGGCACGGGTGCTCGGTATCGCCTCGGCGCGCAACGCCGACTGGTTGCGCAGCCACGGCGCGGTTCCGATCGAGTACGGCGACGGCCTGGCGGAGCGGCTGCGCGACGCCGCTCCGGATGGCATCGATGCGTTCATCGACTTGTTCGGCCCCGACTACATTCAGCTCGCCGTCGATCTCGGCGTGCCCCCGGAGCGGATCGAGACCATCATCTCGTTCGCCAAGGCCGGCGAAGTCGGCGCCAAGACCGAAGGCAGCATGGACGCGTCGACGCCGGAGGTGCTGGCCGAGATGGCCGAACTGGTGGCCAGCGGCGCAATCGATTTCGACATCGCCGCCACCTACCCCCTCGACCGGGTCGCCGACGCCTACGAACAGCTTGAGCAGCGGCATACGCACGGCAAAATCGTGCTGCTGCCTCAGCCGCTCAACCGATACCGGCCTGGACGATCTTGACGACGACCAGGGCCACGGCGACAACCAGGTAGCCGCGCAGGACGAGCAGCGCGGCCCGTCGAACCGGTGACATCGCCGGGCGGGCCAGCGTCGCCAGTGCGGGCATCCGCCAGTTCGCGCGGTACTGCTGACGCAGCGCGCGTCGCTCTGCATGCGTCAGCGTCGGGACGTCGTCGAGCTCTTCGACCTCGTCGGGAGCGAGCCCGCCCAATGCGTTTGCGACGGACTCGGCGACGCGCCGGTTCGCGGCTCGGCGCGCGATGGCGGTCACCGCGGCGCCCCCGATGACGCCGACCACGGCGCCGATCGCGAGACCGACCTGCAGAGTGCTCGCGGGCAGATCCGGGAAGAGGGTCGACGCCGTCAATGCCAACGACAAGAGCACCAACGCCCACACCGTCGTCCACGCGAAGATGTTCTGCCGCACGGTGTTGACCCACGGACCCAGCACCGGGCGGTCGTTGCACAGCAGAACCAGAAACACCGTCGCCGACGGCAGCAGGACGCCGGCGAGCGCCTGCACGCCCTGGGTGATCAGGCCGAGGATATGGTCCGGGCTGAACGCCACCGCAGCCGACACGGCAAGGATCACCGCGTAACTGCCGTAGAACAGCGGCGCCTCGGAGATCTTCCAGTGCAGTGAGTGGCGTTTGCCCAGGGTGTCGCCGAGCGCGTAGGTGGTGGCCAGTCCGATGGCGTTGGCGCCGATCAGCGACGCGTCGAGCAGCACGATCGCGAACAGCACACCGACCGTACTTCCGCTGTGGTGGGCCAGGCTGGAGGCGACTGCGCCGGCATCGGATAAGTGCCCGGCGTGAATGGTGCCGGCGAAGCCAAATGCGGTGGCGGCCATCACTGTTACTGCACCGGCCATCACCACGACGATCCCGAGGACCAAATCGGCTCGCCCGTAGCGGATCCAGCGCGGCGTGATGCGCTTGTCGACGACGTTGGACTGCTGGAAGAACAGCTGCCAGGGTGCGACGGTGGTGCCGACGATCGCGACGATCAGCAGCAGCACCGTGGAGTCCATCCCGCCCGGAAACTGCGGCACCAGTCCGCGCGCCGTTCCGTCCAGTGTGGGATGCACCATCAGCGCCATGGGGACGATCACCACGTTCACGGCGATCAGCACGAACATCAGTCGCTCCCAACGGCGAAACGAGCCACCCGCCACCACCGCGAACAGCAAGACCGCCGCGGCCGGTATCGCGATCGCCTTCGGGCAGCCCAGGAAACCGAGAGCCAGTGCGACACCGATGAATTCGGTGACGATGGTCAACGCGTTGAGCAGCAGCAGGTCGCCGACACTGAATGCGCCCCAGAACTTGCCGAACCGTTCGAAGATCAGCCGGGCATGACCCACACCGGTGACCGCGCCCAGCCGCAGCACCATCTCCTGGTTGACGTAAAGCACCGGGATCAGCAGCACCAGCGTCCACAGCAGGTTCATCCCGTAGTTCTGCCCGGCCTGCGCGTAGGTCGCCACACCGCCGGCGTCGTTGTCGCCGACCATCACGATCAACCCGGGACCGCTGATGACCATCAGCGTGCGCAGCCGCTGCCAGCGACTACGGCCAGCCCCCGTGTCGTCGCGCCCGATCCGGCCGAACGCGCCGACGATGTCGCCGACGTGCGCGGAATCCAGCACCGCCGCAATGCCGTTGGTCCTCGGCGCGCCGCCGACGTTGTCGTGCACGTCGGTGGAGAAGGAAGTCATCGGCGTCTCGCTCTCTGGGTGGGGGGCTGACCGCGCGCGGCCCGGGATACACCCCGGCGGTAGCGGCCGCTCGGGGTGTCCCGGTCCGACGCGTCAGTTGCGGTTGACGTCGATGCGGGTTGGGTGCCCGCCCAGCGAGGCGGTGATCACCGCCGGAGCCATCCGCGACACATACAGGTTGGCCCGCTCTTGCGGAGTCAGGTTGCGGCGTGCGCGCAACCGACCTGCCACCCGGCGTCCCGCGTCCAGCATCGGTGAAACACGGTGTGCAACAACAAAAGCCATGATCTTTCTCCTGCCGGTAAGCCCGACCGGCGAGGACTGCGCGAAGACGCGTCAGGCGGCGCGGAGGCCGCGTCCGGGTCGGGACGAAACGGAAATGGACTGCGGATAGGGACTATCGCTCGGACTCATCTCGCCCTCACCTCCTCACGGCCAGGACACACGCGGGTGTCACCACTGTGCGCGCACAAAGAGGAATGAGCGCCCGCGGCGAAAGCCGCTGGGCACGCACCCCTCTCGTCGGAGCTTCGGCACTGCACGGCGTATCCGGACCGCGTCCGGAAGCCACTTGGGCTCAACCCTTAGGCCGGGAAGAGCTGTCCTGACCCGGGGCGTCTCTCGACGTTCGGGGTCAGTGGCCTGTATCCGTACAGACGCCTCACCTACCGAGGTGCTGCCGTTCCATGGTCGCATCCAGCCCGGCGTCCGTCAAACGCTGGGAGTCTGCACCCGGGCACTCGAAGTGCGGCGCAACGCTTAGGCTCTAAACCATGGCTATCACCCTCCAGGACCCCAGAGTCGCGACAGCGCTTGACCGGATGTACACCGCGGCCAACGAGCAGCTACCGAAGCTGCGTGAGGGCGGCGGAAGAATCGCACAGGCGTCCGCCGGCGCGAAGGAACGCGCTGATGCGATGAGCGAGTTCTACATCCCGGTCACCCCGGAGGCCGGCCGGCTGCTGTATTCACTGGTTCGGGCCACTCGTCCGGCCACCATCGTCGAATTCGGGATGTCGTTCGGTATTTCCGCGATCCATCTCGCGTCGGCGGTGCGCGACAACGGCAGGGGTCGAGTGGTGACGACCGAGCTCAGCGCCACCAAGATAGCGACGGCACAACAGACGTTTGCCGAGACCGGGTTGGACGACCTGATCACCGTCCTCGACGGGGATGCGCTGGAGACGCTGAAGGGTCTTGACGGGCCAGTCGATTTCGTTCTGCTCGACGGGTGGAAAGAGCTGTACCTGCCGGTGATCGAGTTGCTCGAACCACGTCTGTCGGCGGGAAGCCTCGTCATCGCTGACAACACCGAGATGGCCGACACCCAGCCCTATTTGGACCACGTGCGTAACCCCGACAACGGTTATGTCAGCGTCAACTTCCAGGCCCGGGAAAGCGACAGCATGGAAATCAGCTGCCGCGTATAACCTCTACCGCAGCGATTCCTCCAGCCAGGGCGTCAGCCACTTCACCGCCTCCTCCGTCGGGTGGACGCCGTCGCTGCGCACGGTGATGCTGTCGACCTTGGCAGTGTAGACCCCGTCGGGGCACAGCTTTTTCTTCAAGTCGAGTATCCCGACGTTGCGGCGTTGGCCAATGGTGCTGCGCAGCAACGTGTTCCACTCGTCCACCCGCTCGGGCTGGTCCTCCGGGTACAGGCTGCCATCGGGCCTTTCGCCGCGACGGCTGTAGGGCAGGTTGGCCACCGTCAGCGGCGCCCCCGACGAGCCCAGGATGTCGAGGGCGCGTACCAACTCACCGGTGATGTAGGCGTCGAAGGCAGGGTCGCCGATGTGAGTCCAGCGTCCCTCGTTGACCCGGTCCACTGTCTCCCAACGGCCGACGATCAACAGGACGGCATCCGGCTGGTCCTCGGCGACCTGCTTCGACCACCTGCTGGGCCACGACTCACATTCGGACTTCTGGTCCAGCGTCTGGCCGAGGTATTTGTACGGGCCGCCGCGCACCAGGCTGCACCCGATGACGGTGTGGTCGACGAAGTCGAATCCCGGTGTCGGCGGCAGGAAATGCATCAGGGTCCAGCCGATCGAGTCGCCGAACACCGAAACCGTGAACGGCCGGTGCGGATCTCGCTGTCCGACGGCCCGCGCGGGGCGGGGTCCGGTCGGCGGCGACGGCGACACCCTAGCGACCGACGAGATGCCGGGCGGCAGGCTGCTGTCCGATCCCCCACCGGATTTGGCGCCCACCGGCACCACCATCATCGTCACCGCCGCGGCCGTCGCAGCAGTTGCCCCGGCCAGCGGCAACAGCGGCACCCGGGCGGGACGCCACTTGCGGACGGGCTGTTCGATCAACCACCACGACGCAGCCGACACGGCCAGGGTGGCCGCGCACCGCACGGCGAACAATGACAGCCCCGACCACCCGGTCCGCTGGCCGTTGAGCACCAGAAAGATTGGCCAATGCCAGAGGTAGACGCCGTAGGAGATGACGCCCAGCCACACCAGCGGACGCCACGACAACACCACCGCGACGGGCCCGCGCTGGTCGAGCGCCACCGGCGCGATGACCAAAACTGCCGCCACCGCCACCGCGCTCAGCAGGCCGTGCCGGAATTCGGCGGCGCTGCCGGCCGCGTAGTGGGCGGCGGCCGCCAGCGCGGCCAGCCCGACCACGGGCAGCAGACGCGCGGTCCACTTGCCCCACCGGGTCCGGGTCAGCGACCAGCCGCGGTTCAGCGCCGGCCAATCGCCCACCAGCAGCGCAGACGCCGCCGCGCCGGTCAGCAGTGCCTGGGCCCGGGTGTCGGTGCCGAAGTAGACCCGGTCCCGGGTCGCGTCCGATGCGAGGAGGATGGCCAGGGCCGCAGATGCCAGCGCGCCCAGGGTGGCCAGCAGGAAGACGGTCAGGCGCACTCCACCCAGCATCGCCAACCTGCCTCGCCGGCGTGCCCGTGCCGCCAGCACGACCGCCACCGCGATCAGCAGCAACGGCCACCCGATGTAGTACTGCTCCTCGACACCCAACGACCAGGCGTGCTGCAGCGGCGACGGCGGCGCGCCCTGGGTGAAGTAGTCGGTCTTCTGCGCCACGAACATCCAGTTGGCGACCCAGAAGAACGCGGCGACAGCCTGGTCGCGGAGCCCGGCGACGGCCTCGGGTGAAAAGAACTGCCGCCCAACGATTACGGCCAGCACCATCAGGACCAGCGCGGGCAGCAGTCGTCGTGCCCGTCGAATCCAGAACCCGGTCAGGTCGATGCGGCCCGTGCGGCCGAGTTCGTCCAGCAGCAGCGAGGTGATCAGGAATCCGCTGAGCACGAAAAAGATGTCGACGCCTAAGAAGCCGCCGCCCATGCCGGGGATGCCGCCGTGGTCGGCCAGCACCAGCGCGACGGCCACCGCGCGCAGACCGTCGAGCGCCGGGATGCCGGGGCGCCGGTCGCTACTCCGTGAGGTGGCCGGCCGGGTACGCCGCGGCGGGGCAACCCAGCGGGGCCGCCGAACGCAGCGAACCGGCGCGGGATACACCCCGGCCGGTCCCATGCTAGCCCCTGTCGCACTCCGACCGCTTACCTGGTCGGTGTCGGTGTCGCCGCCGATACGTCGCAGCTCCTCCCTTTTTGGATCAGGGCCAGTTTAGGTGCGACTGCACGGCATGACGGGGACGACACGCCTTGGGCCGAGCAGACGCAGAATCGCATCAGCAGGCCGCGATCAATGCGATTCTGCGTCTGCTCGCGCCACCTCGGCGAGCACTTCGGCGGTGTCGGCGCCCAGTTGCGGGGCTGGGCCGGCGACTCGGCCGGGGGTGCGCGAAAACCAGGTCGGCACACCGGGAAAACGCACCGGGCCGTGCGGCGTGTCGACCGTCTCGAAGAATCCGGCGGCGTTGAGGTGCGGGTTGTCGAACAGGTCGGCGGGCGTGCCCAGCGGTGCCGCGGGTATTTCCAGTTCGCGGAACAGCTTCAGCCACTCTTCGGTCGTGCGCTCCGCGAGCGTCTCGGCGAGCAGTGCGTAGACGGCGTCGATCTGGCGGGCCCGCTGCTCCAGCGTCGCGTAGCAGGAGTGGGCCCAGGCCGGTCGCACCGCGTCGATGAACGCCGACCAATGCTTGTCGTTGTAGATCAGCGCCGCGATATAACCGTCGCTGGTGCGATACGGCCGGCGGTTGGGCGCCACCGTGCGCGGATAGACCGCCGGCCCGAGCGGCGGGTCGAACATCGCGCCGTTGGCATGCTCGACCAGCATGAACGACGCCATGGTCTCGAACATGGCGACCTCGACCTCTTGGCCCTCACCGGTGCGTTCGCGGTGAAACAGCGCCATCATCGTCGCGTAGAGCGCGGTCAGGCCGGCGACCTTGTCCGCCATGATCGTTCCGACGTAGCTGGCCTCACCGGTGAGTTGTTCCTGGACCGCCGGCAGCCCGCACTCCGCCTGAATCGTGTCGTCGTAGGCGGGCAGGTCCCGGTCAGGCCCGCGACGGCCGTAGCCGTAGCAGTTGGTGTAGACGATGCCGGGGTTGATCGCGGCGACGTCGTCGTAGCCGAATCCCAGCCGGGCGATCGCCTTGGCCCGCATCGAGTGGATGAACACGTCGGCGGTTTCGATTAACGACCGCAGTGCGGCCTTGCCGCCCTCGGAGCGCAGGTCGAGGACTACGCTGCGCTTGCCGCGGTTCACGTTGACGAACACGCCGCTCATCGACGGCTCGGGGCCCACCGAGATGTAGCGGGTGTTGTCGCCTTCGGGCGGTTCGACTTTGATGACGTCGGCGCCCATGTCGGCCATGATCTGGGTGCAGTACGGCCCCATCACCATTGCGGTGAGATCGACCACCCGCACCCCGGCCAGCGGTCCGGCGCTAGCCATGCCGCACCCCGCGGGCCATCTCGAAGCTGTAGCGCAGATGGTCGGCGTGGCCGTCGGGCACGACGGGAAACACCAATGGCGCGTTGGCATCCCGGATGGCATCCAGCTGTTCGGCCACCTGCTCGATCGACCACGACGGGCGGTACACGCCCGGTGTTTCGGCGACAACTGCTCCCGCCACCCGGCCGGCGACCGAGATCAGCATCTCGCCGGTGATCGGGCAAGATTCGTGCGCGAGCAGACCCACCACCGGCGCCACCAGCTCGGGCCCCATCGCCGGATACGCCGAAACATCCAGGCCCTCGGCCATTCTGGTGACTGCCGACGGAACGACGACGTTGCATTTCACGTTGGCGGCGGCGCCTTCCAGCGCCGCAACATTGGACAGCCCGATGACGCCCGCCTTGGCGGCGGCGTAATTGGCCACGTCGTGATTGCCGTACAGGCCGCCGATCGACGACGTCAACACGATGCGCCCGTAGCCGGCGTCACGCATCAGCGGAAACGCCGGCCGCACCACGTGAAAGGCGCCGCGCAGGTGGACATCCAGCACAGCGTCGAAGTCCTCGTAGGACATCTCCGCCAACGGTGCTCGACGAACAGTGCCGGCGTTGTGGATGAGAATGTCGACGCGGCCGTAATGCTGCTGCGCCGCTTCGATGATCGCCTTGCCACCGGCGGGCGTCGCCACGGATTCGGTGCACGCGACGGCATCCCAGCCCGCCGCCCGGATTTCGCCGGCCACACTGTCGGCAGGGCGGGGGTCGACACCGTCGCCGGCCAGGCCGGCGCCGGTGTCGTTGACGACGACCTTGGCGCCGCGAGACGCCAGCAACAGGGCGTAGGCCCGCCCCAGTCCCCGGCCTCCGCCGGTGATGACGGCGACCCGATTGTCGAATCTCAGTTCAGCCATTCATATTCCCAGCACCAGGCCCTCGAGGTCGCCCTTTGCGCGCCACTGCGCCAGCAGGTCGCCGAAGGCATAGAAACCCGGACCGTACGGCTCGCCCAGATGGGACCGGATGCCTTCGCCACCACCGCCGCCTTCGTTGTTGTAGTAGCCGGGCGTGCATTGCGCGTCGAACGCCGAATTGTCGACAGCGGTCTCGCGAATCGTCTTGCACCACGCGTCCTGCGCCTCCCGGCTCGGTTCGACGGTCGTCGCGCCGCGGGCCAGCGCCTCGGCGATGATGTAGGCGATGTGCTCGCCCTGCAGCTCGTAGTTGGCGGCGATGTTGGCCGAGATGCCCACTTGGGTGAAGCCGGTGAAGAACTGGTTCGGAAAGCCCACGCTGGTCATCCCGTGCAGCGTCTTGTACCCGTCACGCCAGTAGTCGAACAGCGACAGGCCGTCGCGGCCTTCGATGGTGTCGATCGAGTAGCGGCGGCTGATCTCGGTGGTGATCTCGAAGCCGCTGGCGTAGATGATGCAATCCACTTCGTACTCGACGCCGTTGGCGACGATCCCCTTCTCGGTGATCCGTTCCACCCCCTTGGACGACGACACGTCGACCAGTGTCACGTTGGGCCGGTTGAAGGTCGACAGGTATTCATCGTTGGAAAGCGGTCTCTTGCAGAGGAATCGGTAGTAGGGCTTGAGCGCTTCGGCGGTCTGCGGATCCTCGACAATGGCGTCGATGCGGCGGCGCAGCCGCTCCATCACCTTGTAGTCTTCTTCTTCCCGGATCGCCATGAACTGCTCGGGCGTCAGCGACGCGGGATCTTCCAGCGCAAGCACTCGCGCCGCGGTATTGCGGCCGAGCTCGGTCCAGAAGTCGCAGACCAGATCCGGCTGGCCCAGCGCCATGCCCTCGAACGTCCACGCGTGAAAGTTGCGTTGCCGCTCCTTCTGCCAGCCCGGCTTCAGCGACTTCACCCATTCGGGATCGGTCGGCGCGTTGTTGCGCACATCCACCGACGACGGTGTGCGCTGAAACACGTAGAGGTGCTTGGCATCACGGCCCAGGTAGGGCACGATCTGGATCGCCGTGGCCCCCGTGCCGATGACGGCCACACGCTTGTCGGCCAGCTTGCGCAGCCCGCCGGTGGTGTCCCCGCCGGTGTAGTTGTAGTCCCACCGCGACGAGTGGAAGCTGTGGCCCTTGAAGTCCTTGATTCCCGGGATGCCGGGCAGCTTCGGGCGGTGAAAGGGTCCCGAGGCCATCACGACGAACCGCGCGCGGATGTCGTCGTCGCGGTTGGTGGTGATCCGCCAGCGCTTGATCTCCTCGTCCCAGCGCAGCGTGCGCACCTGGGTGGAGAAGATCGCGGAGTCGTAGAGGCCGAAATGCTTTCCGATCCGCCGGCAGTGCTCGTAGATCTCGGCGCCGTCGGCGAACTTCTTCGTCGGCATATAGTCGAGCTCTTCGAGCATCGGTATGTAGCAGTACGATTCGTTGTCGCACTGGATGCCCGGATAGCGGTTCCAGTACCACACCCCGCCGAAGTCTCCACCCAGCTCGATGATCCGGACATCGTCGACGCCGGCCTTCTTCAAATGGGCGGCCGACAGCAACCCGCCGAAACCCCCGCCCAGTACCGCGACGTCGATGTCCGCGCAGATCGGGTCGCGGGGCGCCACCGGTGTGTACGGATCGGTTTCGTAGTAGCCCGCGAAGTCGTCCTCGAGGGCGATGTACTGCTTGGAACCCTCCGGGCGGAGCCGTTTTTCGCGCTCTTGCCGGTATTTTTCCCGCAGCGCGGGGATGTCGACGTCGTCCGGCGTCTGTGTCGGCTCGCAGGTCGAGTGGGTCACGCAAGTTCCTTCGGTTCGCCGGTCCCCATGTATTTCGACAGCTGGTAGTGCAGGTTGACGGTGCTGCGTTCGCGGTACGGGTTGGGCTTGGTGCCAGGAAAACCGAGGGATTTCATGCCCTGCTGCACCGCGGCCATGTTGGAGAAGTCCTGCGGCAGGACGGACAGCCAGTTCCTGTCACCCACCGGTGTGTGGACCCACTCCGTCTGCGGCTCTTGGCCTTTGGGGAAGAGCTCGAAGACCGCGACCTCGAAGATGCACTTGTTGGGGTCGTAGCTCGGGTCGGGCCGGGCGCTGTAGCACAGCGCGCTGGTCAGGCCCTGCCCGATCTGGAAGTTCGGGAAGATCTGCCACGCGGTTCCGCTCTGCCCCAGCACGTCGGGCGGGATCGTCGGCCAGATCACGCCGCGGGCGGCGTCGTCGCGGCGTGCCGAGGACAGCCAGTGTTCGAGGACCTTGTCGGCCGGGGTGCCCTCGGGTAGTTCGTCGACCAGCCGCAGCGCGGCGTTCACCAGGGTCTGGGTGGTGGTGGCGTTGGTTTCCTGCAGCGTGTAGAGCTGCATCTCCGCTGTAGACACCCGCGGGTCGGTGCCGGTCCCCAGCCGGACCTTGGACTTGGTGGCCTCGAGTTCGTCGGGCGCGTCGTAGCCGATGTTGCTGTGCTTGCCCTGCGCCTTGGCCCAGCCCTTGAATTCGCCGAACTTGTTGAACTCCGGATGTGTCGTCGCGACGTGGTAGGTCTCGTTGAAGGCCTCCATCGCGACCTTCCAGTTGCAGTCGAAGTGCAGCCACCGCCGCCACTTGTAGCGCATGTTCTCCAGGCCGAACGGGTCGAGGATTTTCGCGGCCGGATGCAGGTAGTCCATCAGCGGCTCGCACTCGGGATCCATGTTGACCCACAGCCAGCCGCCCCAGGTGTCGACCTTCACGCTTGCCAGGTGGGTGTTCTCGGCGGTCAGCGCGCCCTGCCAGTCGGGCTGCTCGCGGATATAGGTGCACGCGCCGTCCAATCCGTATGTCCAGCCGTGGAATCCGCACACGAACGACTTTTTCGCCCGCCCGCACGCGTTCTTGGCGCCGGCCGGGGTGTCGATGAGCCGGCGGCCGCGGTGCATGCACACGTTGTGGTGGGCCTTGAACTCGTCGGGCCCGGTGCGGACGACGATGATCGAGTCGTCGAGGATGTCGTAGGTGAGGTAGCTGCCCACCTCCGGGAGCTCTTCGACCCGGCCCACCTGCTGCCACACTTTTCGCCATAGCTTGTCGCGCTCGGCGCGGGCATAGCTTTCGGAGATGTAGGCGTCGACCCCGATTGTCATCGGTGCGGATAACTCGTCGCTGTTAGCGCTCATCGCCTCCTCCTGAATCCGTGTCGTCCCAACGTTTTATGGCCGCGCGGAAGGTTTCGTCCTTGAGAAACAGTGAGGTGTTGTCCGCGTCGAGGTGGCTCCATTTCAGGCTCAGCCCGCCGTCGACGAGCAGCGTCTGCCCGGTGATGTAGCTGGACAGATCCGACAGCAGGAACAGGATGGCGCCGGCCTGTTCTTCGGGCCGGCCGCGGCGGCCCATCGCGATTGCCCGGCGATCGCGTTCGGGATCTTCGTCGACGTAGGTGTGCGATGCCGCCGTCTCGGTGACCCCCGGCGCTATCGCGTTGACCCGGATATTGTCGGCGGCCAGTTCGAGCGCCATGGTGCGGGTCATCGCCGTCACCGCCGCCTTGGCGGTTCCGTAGGCGATGTGGAACGGCGCGGTGTTCATTCCGCTGATGGAGGCGATCGAGACAATCGAGCCGGGCTTGCCGTGTTTCTTCAGTTCCGCGGCGACGGCCCGGCTCATGAAGAACGCGGTTTCGAGGTTGGCGGTGAACAACTCTCGCCAGTCGCTGCGGCTCACCCGCGTCGAGGGCATCCAGGTCGACGGGTCGGCGCCGCCGGCGACGTTGACCAAGCCGTACAGGTCACCCGCGGTGGCGCGGGTCTGCTCGATCACGGCGCCGATGCCCTCGTCGGTCGACGCGTCGGCGGCGACGGGGATGACCGACAACCCCTGCTGCGCCAACGGCGCAACGTGTTCGTCGAGGTTCTCCTTGGATCGGCTCACCGCGATGACGGTGGCTCCCGCCTCGGCCGCCATACGGGTCACCATCGTCCCGATGCCGCCGCCGCCCGCGCCGGACACCACCACGATGCGGCCGTCGAGTTTCAGGAGATCGTCCATGACCTAGCCAGCCGGGGCGGGCGCGTAGCCGAGAATCGACTTGGTTTCCAGGTATTCGTGGAAACCCGGCTCGCCCCACTCGCGTCCGTTGCCGCTGCGCTTGTACCCGCCGAACCCGGCGTGGAAGTCGAATCCGTCGTTGATCACCACCCAGCCCGACCGCAGCCGGCGGGCAAGCGCCCGGGCCTTGTCGAGATCGGTGGCCGCGACGTAACCGGCCAGACCGTAGTCGGTGTCGTTGGCGATTTCGACGGCCTCCTCCAGGCTGTCGTAGCCCAGGATGCACAGCACCGGGCCGAATATCTCTTCGCGGGCGATCGTCATGTCGTTGGTGACGTCGGCGAAGACGGTGGGCTTGACGTAGTAGCCGGTTTGCAGCCCGTCGGGCCGTCCGGTGCCGCCGGTGACCAGCCTGGCGCCCTCGTCGATTCCTTTCTGGATCAGCGACTGGATCTTCTCGAATTGCGCTCCGGAGACCACCGGGCCGAGTGCGACGTCGGTGGTAGGATCGCCGACCGTGAGCTTTTCGGTTGCGTCTCGGGCGATTTCGGCGGCTTCCGCCATCCGGGCGGTGGGCACGAGCATGCGTGACGGGGCGCTGCAGGATTGGCCGGAGTTGCTCATCATGTTGGCCACGCCCGCACTGACGTGATCGGCGAAGGCCGCGTCGTCGAGGATGATGTTGGGGCCCTTGCCGCCCAGCTCCTGAGTTACCCGCTTGACCGTCGGCGCTGCGTTTCTGGCGATTTCGACGCCGGCCCGGGTGGAGCCGGTGAACGAGATCATGTCCACGTCAGGGTGACTCGCCAGTGCGACGCCGACAGTCGGGCCGTCGCCGTGCACAAGGTTGAACACACCGGCCGGAACGCCAGCGGCATGCAGGATCTCGGCGAAGATGTGCGCCGAGAGCGGCGCGATCTCCGACGGCTTGAGCACCGTCGTGCACCCGGCCGCCAGTGCCGGAAAGACCTTCACGGCAACCTGATTCATCGGCCAGTTCCACGGCGTGATCAGCCCGCAGACCCCGATCGGCTCGCGCACCACCAGCGTCGCGCCCCGCTGCTCTGAGAATGCGAATGATTTCAACACTTCGATGGCGGTGCTGACATGGCCGAGCCCCAGCCCGACCTGCGGGCCGGCGGCCAGCGCGGCCGGCGCGCCCATCTCTTCGGTGATCGCCGCGGCGAGGTCACCGGCGCGCTTCTGGTATTCGGTCAGGATTCGTTGCAGGACGTCGAGCCGTTCCTCCCGGGTGGTCTGCGACCAGGCGGGAAAGGCCTTCCTGGCGGCCGCGACCGCCCGGTCGACGTCGGCGGGTGAGCCGACCGCGACCTTTCCGCACACCTGCTCGGTCGCCGGGTTTTCGACGTCCACGGTCTTCGGCTCGGCGGGCTTGCACCACCCGCCGTCGATGTAGAACTCGAGGCATTCACGCATCACTGGGTCCCTTCGGCATACCAGGTCCGGAACTCGTCGTAGCTGGGCATCTCCTCAGAATTCACCTTCGGATCGATGGGCACATGGATGACGCCGACCTTGCCGCTGGCGTAGGCGCGTTCGATCGCGGGCCCGATGTCCTCACCACGCTCCACGTATTCGCCGTGACACCCGAAACCTTCGGCGATCTTGTCGAACCGCACGTCTTTGCTCCAGTGCACGCCGGTCTCCAACGACCCCTGACCGAAGGTCCGCTTGTACACACCCACCTCCAGGCCCCACTGGTAGTCGACGCCCACCACGCACACCAGCGGCAGGCAAAGGCGCGCAGCGGTTTCCAGCTCCGCGATGTGAAACATGAACGAAGAGTCGCTGGTGAGCAGCATCACCGGCCGGTTGCGGCCGTCGGCGACCGACGCGCCGACGGCGTAGGGCAGCCCCGTTCCGATGTGACCGAAGTTCTGGTTCCAGATGACGTCGTGCGGCTTGGCCTGCGAGTAAGTCCATTGGAAGATGACGGTCGCGCCGCCGTCGCGGACGAGAATGCCGTCGGCGGGAAACGCTTTCGTCGCCTCCACCACGAAACGCGCTGTGTGCACCGGTGTTTGCGCCGGCGCGGTTTCGGCGAGCTCGGCGATCCGCGCCGCATCGCGGCTCACCCAGCCGTCGAGATCCGGGGACGCCGGCCGCGGCGAATCCTTGAGCGCCTCCACGAGCTGGGGAACGATCGCGCGCAGATCCCCGACCAGCGGCGCGTCGATCGGTCGGTTGACGCCGATCGCTTTGGGGTCGAGCTCCACGCAGATCCACTTGCGGTTGGCGTCGTTGGCGGACCAGTGCCGTCCCTTGCCGTAGTGCACCGGCTCGCCGAGCTCGGTGCCGATCGCGATGCACAGATCGGAGGCCACCACCGCCTCGACGGCCGAGGGCGAAAAGCCGTACGGGAACGTGCGATCCTCGATGCCCTTGATGAACGCCGTGCCGCCCGACGTCTGGATCACCGGGCAGTTCACCAGCTTTGCGAGCGCCTCGACCGATTCACCGGCCCGCGCGCACTGCACCGCGTGCCCGACCAGAAGAATCGGCCGGTCGGCCTTCCGGATCAGCTCCACAGCCTTGTCGACCATCTGCGCGCTGGCGCCCTGATTGACCACGCGGTAGGCCTGCGGCGGCAACGGCGCGGGCACGTCGAGTTCTTGCTGGATCACATGCGCCGGATACTCGATGTAGGCCGGTCCCGGCGTGCCCGTCTGCGCGCTGCGCAGCGCTTCTCGCACGATCTCGTCGGACTGGTCCGCGTATTCGATGCTGGCGGCATATTTCACCGACGGCGCGAGCAGCGGTATCTGCGACACGAACTGAATCCGGCCACGGCGCACCCGCTGCTCGGTGATCCGGGCCCGCTGCCCGCCCAGGAAAATGACCGGGGAATTCTCGACTTTCGCGCACATCATGGCCCCGGCCAGATTGGCCAGACCCGGCCCGAGCGTGCCGATACACAACCCCGGCTTGCCGGTCATGCGCCACACCGCGTCGGCCATGAACCCCGCACACTCTTCGTGATGCGGCGCAACGACATCCCAGCCGCGCTGCTCCGCGGCATGGAACAGGTGCACGAAATTCGGGTCGGGGATGCCGAAGAGGGTTTTGATGCCCTCTGCTTCGAAGAGGTCCAGGATGCGCTCGTACACCTTCACGGCCATGTCAAACCTCTCCGGCGCGCACGGCCGCCGTCACCTGCGGTAATCAATTGTCTGGACAAGTATTCGTTCTCTCCGCTGCCACCTGAAGAATATGGTTCTACAGTATGCAGAACATAATTCACCAGGGCTGCTGCGGGGTCAAGACTGGGCGTTCTCGTCGGCCGGGTCAAACGGACGACGTCGCGCAGCACCGGGTCCGTCATCGAAAGGCGGCTATTGTATGGACCAACTCTGGTTGCTAGCGTTCTGTCGCCGACCTGATCAATGGGAGACCATCGCCGATGTCGCAGGATGACGGCCGCTACCCGGCCGGGACTGCGCCGCAGCTCGCCGAGGGCTGGCGGCTGGAACGACTCACGCCGCCAAGCCGGCTGTTCGGCGCCAACGGGCTGCGCACCGGACCGGACGGCCGGATCTACATCGCGCAGGTCACCGGCAGCCAGATCAGCGCGCTCGACCTCGGTAGCGGCCGGCTGGAAACCGTCAGCGCCAAAGGCGGCGACATCGTCGCACCCGACGACGTGGCGTTCGACCCGCGCGGCAATCTCTACGCCACCGAGGTGATGGACGGGCGGGTCAGCGTCCGAAACCCCAACGGCGACACCCGGATTCTGCGCGACGACATCCCGAGCGCCAACGGCATCACGCTTCACGGCGGCCGGTTGTTCGTCGGCGAATGCCGGGACGGCGGGCGGCTTCTCGAACTCGACCTGAACGGCGGCGCGCCGCGGGTGCTTTTGGAGAACATCCCGTCACCGAACGCGATGGAGGTCGGCCCCGACGGGTTGCTGTACTTCCCGGTGATGGGCGCCAACGAGATCTGGCGGATCGACCTCGACGGCGGTGAGCCGCAGCGTGTCGCGGCCGGTCTCGGTGTTCCCGACTCGGTGAAATTCGACGCTGCGGGTCGCATCGTCTCCACCCAGGTGCACAGCGGCCAGGTATTGCGGATCGACCCCCGGCGCGGCGAGCAGACGGTTCTGGCGGACCTCAACCCCGGCCTGGACAACGTCACCCTCGTTGGTGATCGGATATTCGTCTCGAACTTCACCGGCGAGATCACCGAAATCTCCGACGACGGGGCGACGCACACGGTGTTGCCGGGCGGGCTGAACTGGCCGCTGGATCTGGCCGTCGGCGCGGACGGCAACCTCTATATCGCCGACGGCACTTACTTTTACGTGCTGCGTCCGGGCGGCGCTTTGCAGACGGTGGGCATGCTGTTCAGCCCCGGCTACCCGGGCTTCCTGCGCGGCCTGGCGCCGACGGGTGCGGGCGAGTTCGTCGTCACCACGTCGGGCGGCCAGGTGTCGCGGTACCGCCACGCCGACAGCGAAAGCACCGTGCTGGCCGACGGTTTCGACCAGCTGTACGGCGTGGCGGTGGCCGGCGACGCCGTCGTGGTCGCCGAATTGGGAACGGGCCGGGTGCTGTCAGTCCGGGCGGGGCAGGTCGAGGTGCTCGCCGCCGGGCTCCAGGATCCCGTGGGTGTGGCGATTGCCCCCGACGGGGGTTGTCTGGTCTCCGAGGCGGGCGCCGGCCGGGTGCTCAAGGTGAGTGGGTCGCGCACCGAGACGGTGCTCGACGGTTTGCGCCGGCCGCAAGGGATCCTGGTGCGCGGCCGGCAGTTATATGTGGTCGACGCCGACGCCAAGGAGCTGGTCGAGTTCGATCTCGCGGACCGGACCCGTCGCACCATCGCCGCCGACCTGCCGGTCGGCGCCCCGCCCGGGGTGGTGCCCAAACCGCTGAAGGGCATGCCGCCGTTCTCCGGGCCGCAAGGCCCGTTCGCGGGTGTGGCCGCCGGGCCTGACGGCACCCTGTATGTGTCGGCCGACGGCGACGGCAGCGTGCTGGCGTTTCGCCGGGATAGTCGCCATGGCTGACGCCCGCTACCTCCAGGTCGCCCGAACCCTGCGGAAAGAGATCGTGGACGGCGTGTATCCGGTGGGATCCCAGCTGCCCACCGAACACCAACTGTGCGAACGGTTTTCGGTCAGCCGGTACACCATTCGCGAAGCGCTACGACGGCTCCGCGACGACAACCTCGTCGCGTCACGACCGCGGGCCGGCACGCTAGTGGTGCCGCGGCCGTCGTCGGATTCGTATGTGCAGGACGTCGTCTCGATCAACGATCTGCTTGCTTTTGCGACCGGCGCGCAATTCGCGATCGAGTCCACCAAGATGGTGGTGATCGACGACGAACTGGCCGCCCGCACCGGGCTGGCCGTTGGCGAGGAATGGTTGGCGGTGCTCGGTTTTCGGCGCATCGAGGGCGCGGAGTTTCCGGTATGCCGGACCGAGTACTACATCAACCGGGCGTTCGCCGCGGTCGGCAGGCTATTGCAACGTCATACCGGGCCGATCTTCCCGCTGATCGAAGATCTCTTCGGCCTCAGCATTGTCGAGGTTCGCCAGGAGATCGCCGCGGTGCTGATCTCGGCGGACCTGGCCGGTGCACTCGCCGTCGGCGTCGGATCACCGGCGCTGGAAGTGCGCCGCACCTACACCACATCCGAGAGGGAAGTCGCCCAGGTCACCATCAACACACATCCTGCCTCGCGGTTCCGGCACTCGATGACGATGCGCCGGGTGCGCGGCTGACTTCGGCTGGGACACAGATGAACACGAGGCTGATCGGAGGACGACGGATCCGCTGGGACGACGCGCGCGCCGCCGACGCCTACGCCCGCGGCTGGTGGGTCCGGTCCACTCTGGCCAACTCGCTGGCCGCCGCGGCGCGCCGCACCCCGGACCGGACGGCGGTGGTCGACGGCGAACACCGGCTGGACTGCCGCAGCCTCTACGAGCAGGCGACAGAGCTGGCGCAGGCGATGCTGGCCCAGATGCCGGCCGGCAGTGTGGTGTCGTTCATGCTGCCCAACTGGCATGAGGCCGTGGTGATCTACCTGGCGGCAACGCTGGCCGGGATGGTGGTGAACCCCATCCTACCGTCACTGCGGGACCGCGAGCTGTCATTCATCCTGCAGGACGCCGGCAGCCGAATGGTTTTCGTGCCCTCGGTTTTCGGTCGGCATGACTACGCGGCGATGCTGGATCGGGTGACCGCTGCCTTGGATTCGCCGCCTGAGGTTGTGGTGGTGCGCGACGGCGGTTCGTTGTTTGACGAACGGGCGTCTTCGGTCGAGTTGCCGGCGCTGGACCCGGACGCGGTACGGATGCTGCTCTACACCTCGGGGACCACCGGCCGGCCTAAAGGCGTTCTGCACAGCCATAACTCGATCCATGCCTTGATCCGCCAGATCCACGACTACTGGCAGGTGCAGCCCGGCGACACGTTCCTGGTCCCGTCACCGATCGCGCACATCGGCGGCTCGATCTACGCGTTCGAATGCCCGCTGCTACTGGGCACCACCGCCGTGCTCATGGAGCGTTGGGACGCCGACGAGGCTGTTCGGCTCATGCAGACCGAACGCTGCACGCACATCGCCGGGGCAACACCGTTCCTGGAGCAGATGCTTGCGGCCGCCCGACGCGCCGGCACCCGGCTGCCGGAATTGAAGTTATTCGTCTGCGGCGGCGCGTCGGTATCGCCGTCGTTGATCCATACCGCCGCCGGGTATTTCGAGCGGGCGACCGTCACCCGGGTGTACGGCTCGACCGAAGTGCCGGTCACGACGGTCGGGTCACTGCAGGACGTCGACCACGCCGCCGATACCGACGGCCGCGCCGGATTCGCCGAGATCAAACTGGACCGCGGCGAAATCTGTGCGCGCGGGCCACAGATGCTGGTCGGCTATCTGCATCCCGAGGACGAGACCGGGGCATTCGATGACGACGGCTACTTCCGCACCGGCGACCTCGGACGCTGGGTCGACGGCGACTACCTGGTGGTCACCGGGCGGGCCAAGGACATCATCATCCGCAACGGGGAAAACATCGCGCCCAAGGAGATCGAGGACATCCTCGCCGGCCACCCCGGGATCGCGGACGTCGCCGTCGTCGGCCTGCCCGACACCCGAACCGGCGAACGGGCATGTGCCGTCATCGTCCCCACCGAGCCGCCCGGCCCCGACGTCGCGAGCCTGCGCAGCTTTCTGGACGAGCACGGTGTGGCACGGTTCAAAGCGCCGGAGCAAGTGGCGATCTGGGTGGAGCTACCACGAAACGACGCCGGCAAAGTGTTGAAGCATCAGATCAAGGCGGCGCTGATGGAGACGGGCGAGTGAGATGCAGGTAGCGATCATAACCGGAGCGACGGGCGGTATCGGGTTCGGATGCGCGACCAAGCTGGCCGAGTCGGGCATGGCGGTGCTGGCGACGGGCCGAAATGAGGCCAAGCTCGCCGAATTGGCTGCGGCCATCGGCGATCCGGGCCGAGTGGCCACCGTGGCCGTCGATCTGACCTCTGATGATGCGCCGCGGCGGATCGTGGATGCCGCCGTCGACCGCTGGGGCCGCATCGACTTTTTGGTCAACAACGCCGGGGTGGGCAGCCCTACGCCATTACACGAAACCGACGACGCGACACTGGATTACTTCCTCGGCGTGATGCTGCGGGCGCCGTTCCGGCTGGCGCGGGACGTGCTGCCGCACATGCCGCCGGGGTCGGCGATTATCAACATCACGTCGACGTTCGCGGTCGTGGGCGGCCTTCGGGGAGGTGCGTACTCGGCCGCCAAGGGCGGGCTGACGGCGCTGACCACCCACATCGCCTGCCAGTACGGGTCGCAGGGAATCCGTTGCAACGCAGTCGCGCCCGGCGTGATCCAGACGCCGATGACCGAACACAGGCTGGCTGACGAACGGTTCCGCCGGATGAACGTCGGCATGACGCCGCACCAGCGGCTGGGCACGGTCGACGACGTCGCGAGCACCGTCGCGTTCTTGTGCTCGTCCGGCGGCAGTTTCATCAACGGCCAGACCATCGTGGTCGACGGCGGATGGAGCTCGACGAAATACCTGTCGGACGTTTGACATAGGGCCGCTTGTTGAACCTCTTCACGATCCTCGACCAGACCGCGACCCGCTTCGGAGACCGCGGCGCCGTGTATCACGGAGAGCACCGGGTCTGTACCTGGCATGAGCTGCGGGAGCGCGTGTTACGGCTGGCGGGCTTCCTCCGGGAGCAGTACCCGCTGGGCGCACGCATCGCGATTACCAGCGAGAACCGCCCGGAGATCGTCGAACTGCTCTTCGCGATCTGGGCAGCCGAGTGTGTGGCCGTCCCGATCAACTACAAGCTGCATCCGTTCGAGATGACGCAGATCCTCGCGGACGCCAGCATCTCATGCGTCTTTGCGTCGCCGACGATCGCAGCCGAACTGACTTGCGGTGTGCCGTTGGAAATCCTTGGAACAGCGGCTTATTCACGGCTATTTGCCGGGCCGCTCGCCGACGTTCCTTGCACCGATCCGTCCATGCTGGCGTGGCTGTTCTATACCAGCGGCACGACCGGCCGGGCGAAGGGGGCCATGCTGAGCCATCGCAGCCTGATGGCGATGACGATCGCGCACCTTGCCGATATCGACGCACCCGACGAGCACTGCAGTTTCGTACATGCTGCGCCGATGTCGCACGGCTCGGGCCTCTACATCCCGGCCTACGTGCTGCGCGGAGCGCGCCAAGTGGTGACGGCCGGAAGCGGATTCGACGCGGACGAATTCCTCGACCTGTGTGATCACCATCCCGGCTGCAGCACGTTTCTCGCCCCGACGATGGTGCAGCGCTTGGTCGACACGGGCCGCGCGTGCCCGCGCGAGCTGCGAACGATCGTCTACGGCGGCGGCCCGATGTACGTGGAGACCATCAAGAAGGCGTTCGCGGCGTTCGGTCCGATCTTCGCGCAGATCTATGGCCAGGGTGAGGCGCCGATGACCATCACCGGCCTGCGCCGCGCCGATCACGAGGATGCCGACGATTCGGTGCTGGGGTCGGTCGGCTACCCGCGGTCGGGCGTGCAAGTCGCGGTGCTGCGCGCCGACGGCGCACCGGCGGCGGTCGGCGAAATCGGTGAGATCGCCTGCCGCGGTGACGTTGTCATGTCCGGCTACTGGAACGAGCCCGATGCTACCGCCCAGACGCTGCAGGACGGGTGGCTGCACACCGGAGATCTGGGTTCCTTCGACGCGCGCGGCTACTTGACGCTGCGCGACCGTTCCAAGGATGTCGTGATCAGCGGCGGCAGCAACATCTATCCGCGCGAAGTGGAGGAGGCGCTGCTGGCACACCCGGGTGTGTCGGAGGCCTGCGTCGTAGGACAACCCGACGCGGAGTGGGGTGAGGTCGTGGTCGCGTTCGTCGTGGGTTCGGCCGGCGCCGACGAGCTCGATGCGCACCTGCTACAGCGCATCGCCCGATTCAAACGCCCTAAGCGGTATCTGTTTGTGGACCGGCTGCCGAAGAACAGCTACGGCAAGGTGTTAAAGCGAGAGCTCCGGCAACAGCTGGCTTGATGCGCGAGCAGACTTTGCGTCTGCTCGGCGTCTGTCCGGCTCAAGTTTTGATCACCGCGCGATTTAGCAGTGCCATCGCCGAGTCTGACGCACACACTGCATTTCGTAGCACCAGCGACCATGCACCGTTGCGAAAGAGACCTATGACATCGACGACGACCGGTGACGACGAGCGCCTGACAAGCGATGCGCCTGCAATCGACGTATCAATCCAGCAGCCTACGAGACCCCTCCGCACGACCGCGACCAGCGACTTGAGCGAGCAGATCCCGCTTCGCGACTCGTTACTGGTGGCGGTGACCGCGGGCCTCGGCTACGGCTTCGATGCTTACGCGGTGAACATCTACGGGCTGGTTCTTCCGCTGATCGCCGTGAGCTTTGCAGTCGACCTCACCACACTGGGCTTCATCGGCTCGATTTTCCTCGTCGGTTACATGGTCGGGACGATCGGCTTCGGTATCGCAGCAGACCGCTGGGGCCGCAAGGACACCCTCGGCGTGTCGATCCTCCTTTACGGGGCCACCACATCCCTTGGCGGACTGACAGCCAACATTCCGCTATTCGCTGCGCTGCGGTTTCTCACCGGTGTGGGCGGTGCCGGTGAACTGGCGGTAGGCGCGCCGTACACCTGCGAGATGTTTCCGCCGCGGTACCGCGCAATCGGCGTCGGCGGAATCATGTTCTCGCTCTTCTCATTCGGCTACATCCTCGCCGGGTTGGCTGCCCTCTACATCGCACCACGCTTCGGGTGGCAATGGACCTTCATCATCGCGATCGTCCCTGCAATAGGAGTCTTCGCAATGCGCCGCCTTGTTCAGGAGTCGGTCCGATACGCCATCCAGAAGGCGGACGAGAAAATCCGGGCTGCCCAGCAACTGGAGCAGTCGCTTTCCCCGGGCTCCCCGGATCGGATCTGGCGAATACCGGTTGTACGCAAGCGGATTGGCATCGGCTGGTTGTTGTACACGGCCAACGCAGCCGGCTACTGGGGGCTGAGCGTCTTTCTCACCACATTCATGGTGAAAAAGTTCGGCGTCTCGCCGGCTACCGCAATCGGTTACGCGATCAGTTTCTATGTGGCCCAGTTCTTTTTCTCCTACCTGGGCACGGGTCTATCGGATTGGCGCGGACGTCGGCCCGCTGGGATGGCGGGCGCGGTGCTGATGATTGCCACCACTATCGTGGCTACGACGGTGTCATCGCTCGGCCTCTTCTTGGTGTTCGGTGCGCTGATGATGGCGTTGCTCGGCTGGCTGTGGGGCGTCGGTGACACCTACATCAGCGAACTGTTTCCGACGCGGATCCGGGGGACGGGCTTCGGGCTGGCCGTCGGTGGTGGGCGATTCGCGGCCATCTTTGCCCCGTTGCTGGTGGGTGCCGGCATCACGGCTTTCGGTCCCACGATTCCATTCCTGGCGAGCGCTGGCCTCTGGCTGCTGACCATCATCGGCTACCTGCTCGGGCCGGAGACTTCCCGTAAGTCTATCGAGCAGATCGAGGCCGAATTCGAGGCCCAGAGCAAAAATTGATGGTTTTGCGACGTGTCACGCTCGTGACTCAAACCGGTTGCGGATACCCGCCAGCATCGCGATATGCGCGTCGACGGCTTCGCGTGTGGTCATCGGGGCCAGCGGACGGGGCGCCGCAATCCGTAGTCGCTCGACGACTCGGGTACCGGCGTCGATCGGCTCGAAACTCACTGTCCCACCGAGCCGCACTCCCGGGAATTGGTGGGCCTCCGTGGTCACGTCGCCGTGTGCCGGCACGTGCAGCCGCGCCCGATAGCTCACCCGCAGGTTCAGGCTTCCGAACGGAATCCGGTCGGTCACGCGATACGCCTGCTGGTACCCGTCCGCTGTTTCGGTGCGCGACAGCGTGCGAACCGAAACGACCAGCGGATGAACGGCTTTGATGTTGTCCAGATCCACGTAGAAGTCGCGCACGTCCTCCGGCGACGCCGGCACCTCTTCGGTCAGTGTCCGCTCCGCATGGGTGACCCACCAGCTCACGGTGAGCCAACCTACCGCTGCGCTGTCGCTTGCGTGACGTGGTCGGCGATGTACTCGTACATCGCCGCGGTGACGTCGGTCGAATCACCGAGAATGTTGTAGCCGTGGTCGACGCCGGTCACGTCGTGGTACTCGACCAGCGATCCCGCGGCTTGCAGTTTGCGCGCGTAGCGGGCGGCTTCGTCGCGCAGCCGGTCGAGTTCTGCGGTCACGACGAGCACGGGCGCGATACCGCCGATGTACTCGGCGTTCGCGCCCCAGGCCGGTGATGCAAGGCGATCGCGCCGCGGACCGGGTCGGGGATGTAGGCGGTGTCGAGAATGTCACCCATCCACGGCTTGAACACGGCCTTGCGGCCCGCCGGTGTGCACTTGTGTTTGGCCCGGGTTACGAGGTCGAGCGGCGCGTAGTGCAGGACTTGCAGTTCGAGCTGCGGCCCACCGCTTTCCAGAGCGAGGCGAGCGGCTGCCGCGGACAGATTGCCGCCGGCGCTCTGACCGCCGATACAGACGCGGGTGTTGTCCCAATGCCGGTCGGGTGATGCCACCCACGCCAGCACGTCGTAGATCTGCTCGACCGCAACGGGAAAGCGATGCCGCGGTGCCAGCGCGTAATCCGGATTGACCACAACGACTTTCGCATGTGCCGCCAGGTAGCGACACCACGGATCGTCCTGCTCGGGACGCCCGACGACGAATTCGCCGCCGTGCACGTTCAGATATACCGGCGGCCGGTTTTCCGCATCGGGTGGGTGGTAGATCGTCGCCGGCACTTGGCCGTGCCGGGTAGGAATCATCGTGGTGCGGGTACGACCGGGGATCTCGGCAAATTGCAGCTGCCGAGCCGGTGTGGTGCCACCGGCCGGGACGGCGAACAGCCGCGCCAACGGGTCTGCGATGAAGGGCAGCGAGAGAATTGGCATGGCGCAGTGTTGCGTGCTGTTAGCGAGCGGATTTCAGTCCACGAGGTCCTCGTAGCGGTACTCGGTCGGAATCGGTGTGCCGGCAAGGGCGTCTTCGCGACGGCGCAACTCCACACGCCGGATCTTTCCCGAAATGGTCTTCGGCAGTTCGCAGAACTCGACCCGCCGCACCCGTAGATACGGCGCGACCCGGTCGCGCACGTATTCCATGATCGCCCGCGCCGTGTCGGCGTTGGCCTCCCAGTCGGCCGCCAGCGAAATGTAAGCCTTCGGTATCGACAGCCGCGTGTCGTCGGGCTGCGGCACCACCGCCGCCTCGACGACGGCCGGATGTTCGATGAGCACGCTTTCCAACTCGAACGGCGACACCTTGTAGTCCGACGACTTGAACACGTCGTCGGTGCGGCCGACGTAGATGATGTTGCCGTCGGTGTCGCGGCGCGCGACGTCTCCGGTGTGGTAATAGCCTCCGGCGGTGGTATTGCGGCGTTGCTCGTCGCCGAGGTAGCCGGTCATCAGATTCACCGGATGGGCGCTCAGCTCAAGGCAAATCTCGCCTTCGTCGGCAGGCCGGCAGCTGACCGGGTCGACGAGTACGACGGGGATACCCGGCAGGGGCTGCCCCATCGAACCGGGTTTGAGCGGCCGGCCGGGCCGGTTGCCGATCAGCAGCGTGGTCTCGGTCTGGCCGTAGCCATCGCGGATGGTCAGCCCCCACGCGCGCTCGACGTGGGCGATGAGGTCGGGATTGAGCGGCTCACCGGCGGACACGATCTCCCGCAGCCCGCCCGGTCGCCGGCCAAGGTCGGCCTGAATCAGCATGCGCCACAACGTCGGTGGCGCACAGAACGTGGTGACGCCGGCGTGACGGATCTGTTCCAGCAGTGCAGCGGCGTCGAATCGACCGTAGTTGTAGACGAAGATCGTCGCCCCTGCGATCCACGGCGCGAAAAAGCAGCTCCACGCATGCTTGGCCCAACCCGGTGAGCTGATCGCCAGATGTACATCACCCGGCCGCACACCGATCCACGCCGTCGTCGACAGATGCCCCACCGGGTAACTGACCTGCGAATGTTGCACCAGCTTGGGCCGGCTCGTCGTGCCGGAGGTGAAATAGATCAGCATCGGATCGTCGACGGCGGTACGGGCGGTGAACGGGCTGGCCGAGGCAACGTCGAAAGCGTCTGTGTAACAGTGCCATCCGTCGACAGGATCGCCCACCGCAATGCGCCCGTAGTCGCCGTCGATCCCGTCGAACTCGGCGGTGTCCAAGGCGTTGGCGACGACGAACCGGGCGCCGCCGCGGGTGATCCGGTCGGCCAAGTCGGTGGGGCCCAGCGCCGTGGTGGTCGGCATCATCACGGCACCGAGTTTGGCGACGGCCAGCATCGACTCCCACAGCTCCGCCTGATTGCCGAGCATCAGAAGGACCCGGTCACCCTTGGCGACGCCGAGTTGTTCGAGCCACGTTGCGAGCCGGTCCGAGCGGTCGGCCATCTCGGCGAAGCTGACCCGCTGCTCACTGCCGTCCTCTTCGGCAATCCACAGCGCGGTGCGGTCGTTGTCCCGGGCGATGACGTCGAACCAGTCAGTGGCCCAGTTGAAGACGCCGGTGAGCCGAGGCCACGACAATGCGCCGGCAAGCACCTGATCACGGGCGGCGCGGTAGCGATCGCTGTTGGTCGCCATAGCAGGATTACGCTACCCACCATGCGAAGGTCGGCGGCCGCGATCGGCTCCGCGGCGTTCTTTGTGGTGGCTCCGGGCACCGTGGTGGGGCTGGTGCCGTGGCTAATCACCGGCTGGGCGGTTCCTGGTTGCGGCGCGGCGTGGCGCGCGGTTCAGGTTCTCGGCGTGCTGCTGATCGTGGCGGGGCTCGTGCCGCTGATGCATGCCTTCACCCAGTTCGCCAAGGCGGGTGGAACGCCGATGCCGCTCGCCCCACCCGAACACCTGGTGGTGACCGGCTTCAACCGCTATGTGCGCAACCCGATGTATGTCGGCCTGCTTCTCGTCATCATTGGTCAGGCGCTGCTGTTCGGCAGTCTCAGCCTGGTGTTGTATGCCGCGCTGGTGTGGATCGCGACGGCCTCGTTTGTGCACTGGTACGAGGAGCCCACGCTGGCGCGTCAATACGAGAGCGAGTACGAAGCATATCGCCGCAACGTGCGGGCCTGGCTTCCCCGCCCGCGCCCGTGGACGCCTTGACGTTAGCGACGTTCGTTGAAGAACCTGGCGGCCTTGCGAATCGAGTCCTCGACCGGCTCCGGTTTCCAGCCCAGTTCCCGTTCGGCTTTGCTGTGGTCCAGGGGCGACATCAGCTCGGCCATGCGCACGCCGGCGACGGCGAACGGTAAGTCGCGCCGCAGAATTCGGGCGGCGATGTCGTTGGCGAATGCGGCTGCATACAGGAGCTTTATCGGCAGTGCGATCCGCGGCGGCCTGACCCCGGCGGCATCGGCGGCTATTCGATGGATCTCACGGGTGCTCAGGTAGCGATCGGAGATGATGTAGCGTTCGCCGATGCGTCCGTGGTCTGCAGCCAGAACCATTGCACGAGCGGCATCTTCGATGCCAACCACCTCGGAGGAGAAGCCGAGATAGAACGGGAACTTGCCCGCGGCTACGCGCGCGATCAGTGAGCCGTGCGGTGTCGGCTGCCAATCACCGGGACCGTAGGTCGTGGAGATGCACAGCGCGACGGCGGGCAGGCCCTTCTCGGCCGCGTACTGCATCACCAGGTTCTCAGCGGCGATGCGGGATTCGATGTAGGCACCACCCTGATGCCAATTGTGTGGATCGTTCTCGGTGACCGGTCTCTTGTCGCTGATGGCGAGGGTGCCGGTCGTGCTGGTGAACACGAACCGGTGCAAACCGGCATCGACTGCGGCGTCGAGGACATGCCGCAAGCCGTCGACGTTGGTCCTGAACAGTGGGGCGGGGTCGCGCAGCCAGAACCGGGTATCCACCACGCAGTGGAATACGACGTCGCATCCGGTCATCGCCTCGCGCAGCGCCGCGTCATCGAAAACGTCGCCGTAGCAACGCTGTACGTCGAGGTCGTCGATTCCCCGGGTCGAGCTGGTTTTCCGCAGCATCACCCGGACGTCTTCGCCGTTCTGCACGAGTTGACGCGTGACGTGCGAGCCGAGAAAACCGCTTGCTCCGATGACGAGCTTGGTGGCCATCGCGTTACCCGGCCAGCCGGCGGGCTAATTTGGCGCCGGCTTTTCGCAGCCGGTCCGAAACGCGCACGGAGAAAAGCGGATTGAAGATGTCCTCCCGCAGCCGGGTCAACTTCGAGGTCTTGATTCGCCACTGCCCGTCGATCTTCTCGTAGGTCTCGTGGTAGTGGCCGTAGCCGTTGAGGTTCAGGCCCGGTGCCAGCCGGACCACGTCCTCCAGTGCCCACACGCCGCGGGCGGTCGTCGCCGACGTCAACTCGATCTCGGGAGCGTGCACCTGGTGCACCGTGGGCTGGGACGGCTTGCCCAATGTCTTGCGGATGTAGGCGACGAACTCGTCGGCGCCCGCAATGACCTTGCCGCCGGCGGCCACGGTGTCGCTGACGAAGTCGTCGGTGAAAATGCCGCGCCAGGCCGCCCAGTCTTTGCTGTCCAGATAGCGGCAGTACCGGGCCTTCAACTGTTTGATCGACTCGATTTCGTGCAGAGCGGTCACGTCATCCATCACGGGCACCTTCCCTTGCGCGTACATTAGCCGCCGATAGCCGCGGGTTTCGCTTACACCATGAGACGCACGGCCTCGTTGCGGGCCACCGAACCCAATATCCAGATCGGCTAAGTCTCGCTGCGAGTGGGCCGGCGCTACGGTTCGTCGTCGTCGTCTTCGTCGGCGCGGAGGAGTTTTTCGGGGTGCCAGTCGGTGTTGGTTCTGGGTTGGCCGTGGTCGAGGTGTGGGGGTGGGATCCATTCGGTGTCGCCGTGGGCGTTCTTGCGGGTGGTCCAGCCGTCTTCGGCGAGCGGGTGGTGGCCGCCGCAGCCCAGCGCGAGGTCGTTGACGTCGGTGGTGCGGCATTTGGCGTAGGGGGTGCAGTGATGGGCTTCGCAGTAATAGCCGGGCACAGCGCAATTCGGAAACGTGCAGCCACGATCCCGCGCGTACAACACGATGCGCTGCCCGGGTGAGGCCAGCCGTTTGGTGTGATACAGCCCGATCGCCTTGCCCTTATCGAAAATTGCCAGATAGTGATGCGCGTGGCTGGCCAGGCGGATCACATCGGACATGGGCAACAGGGTGCCCCCACCGGTGAGCGCCGTGCCGGCGCCGGCTTCGAGCTGTTGAAGGGTGGTGGACACGATGATCGACGCGGGCAGCCCGTTGTGCTGACCCAAACCACCCGACGCGAGCAGCGCCCGACACGCAGCAATCAGCGCGTCGTGAGAGCGTTGGCCGGTGCTGCGGGTGTCGGACTCGACGGCCTCTTGCGACGGGCTGTCGTCCACGCACGCGGTGGGGTCGGCGGGGTTGCACATGCCGGGGGCGGCCAGCTTGGCGAACACCGCATCCAGGGTGGCCCGGGCCTCGGGCGTCAGATACCCGCTGATCGGGCTCATGCCGTCGGGGCCTTGCTTGCCCAGGATCAGGCTGCGCCGGCGCGCCCGGTCGTCGTCGGAGAAGTCGCCGTCCGGGTTGAGACAATCGGTGAGCTTGTCGGCCAACTTGCCCAAGTCATCGGGGCGATGCTGTGCACCCAACTCGGCCAGTTGGGCTTCCGCGTGTTGGCGGGTCTCAACATCGACGGCCTCGGGCAACCGGTGCAGGAAGCTGCGGATCACCGCCACATGACCCGCGCCGATCTGCCCGGCGCGTTGGGCGGCGGCCGTCGCGGGCAGCAGCGGCTCCAATGGTTCGCCGGTGACCGCCCGGCGTGGGCCGAGGTCTTTGGCTTCGTGAATGCGCCGGCTGGCTTCGGCGGGGGTGATGCGCAACCGGTCTGCCAACGCGAACCGCAGCGTGCCGCCCAGCTCAGTGTCGCTGGCTCTTTCGGCCAGCTGGTTGATCAGCGGGTGCTCGAGGGCGGGCAGCTGGTGGCGCAACGTTTCGCAGCGCTCCATCATCACCAGGCACTCCGGGGTGGTCAACACCTCGACCGACAATTCCAGAGCCGCGCGCAGGGCAGCCGCCAGGGCGTCGAACACCTCGACGATCTCCTCACGGCTACTCGCTAACATGTTCGAATACTATCGGCGGGGTACGACAAGTAGATCCGACGTAGAGACCGCTGAGGCCAAAGGGGCGCAAGTTATTTCAGTAATCGCGGTGGTCGTCAATTCGGTGATCGCGAGGATTGCTTCCCGCTGCTCGGCCGCCGCAGCCCGGGCAGGTAGAGATGGAGAGAACGCGACGGATTTGGCGGCGTGGGCATGCGAGCGCCGGATGGTATAGACAACGTGTGTCTCGTCCATGCGCCCGGCCAGCGGTGAACGATCTGCGGCTCGACGTCAGCGCGGCGGTCGGCGAAACGGCGTCGCTGGCGGCCACCTACTACCCCGCCGGCACGCCCAATCCGACCGTGTTGGTGTGCCTGCCCGGTGGCACGTACAACCGCGCCTACTGGCATTTAGATGTGCCCGGTTACCCCGGCTACAACTTCGCCGAATACGTCGCGCGGCACGGCTACTCGGTGGTGGCGATCGACCCGCTCGGCACGGGTGACAGCACCAGGCCGGCCCGTGACATCGCGCTGGCTGATATCGCCGTCGCACTGAATTGCGCCGTAGCGCAACTGCCTGAAATCACCTGCAGCACAGTGCCTTCCATTGCCGTCGCGCATTCTCTGGGCGGATACCTGGCGATCTTGCAGCAGACAACCTCCGCCTGTTATGCAGCGTTGGCCATTCTCGGCTGCACCAACCAACACGTCGCGCCGCTAAACCTCGACCCGGAATTCATCGCCGCGGCCGCCACGCCGCAAGGCCGCGCGGCACTGATCGACCAGTTCGCCGACATGCTTCCCGAGCCGTACATGGAGACCTCGCGCGACTGGCTGCAGAGCTGGTTCCACCTCCCCGACGTCCCGCCCGCCGTGGTGACAGCCGATAATCTGACGACGATATCGGTTGCGCCACGGTGTTTTTCGGCAGCGGCAATTCCTGGCGTGACCTCCATCGAGGCGGGACTGGTGGACGTGCCGGTTTTCCTCGGCTACGGCGCGGTGGACGTGTCACCGGATCCGCGCGCCGAGGCGCAGTTCTACCGTCGCAGCCCCGACGTCACCACGGTCGTCGTCCCGGGCAGCGCGCACTGCCACAACATGGCGTCCACCCGCCACCAGTTGTGGCGACGCCTGCTGGACTGGACCGCGGAGCAGTTAGGCCGCCCGCCGCCGATGCGGGCCGCTCGTCGGCCCGAAGAGAAGCCGGGCAGTTAGGCTGAGCCATGCCAGCACAACGCCGAGGCTTCAACGAGACCGTAACGCGATTCTGGAGTTTCGCCGCACCCGCCTACAACCTTCCTGTTCTCCAGCGATGGGTGTATCGGCCACCGCAAGACGAAGTCCTCGCCCAGCTGCGCGGCCATGGATCTCGCCGCATTGCTGACATTGCCTGCGGCACAGGGGTTCTGGCTGACCGTATCGAGCGCGAACTTCAGCCCGACGACGTTTACGGCGTGGACATGTCGGACGGGATGCTCGCTCAGGCTCGAGCCCGGTCGGAGCGAGTGCACTGGCTGAAGGGTCCGGCCGAGCACCTTCCGTTCGACGACGGCGAGCTCGACGCCGTCGTGACGACGTCGGCGTTTCATTTCTTCGACCAGCCGGCGGCGGTGCGGGAGTTTTACCGCGTGCTCACACCGGGCGGGTTGGCCGTGGTCGTTGCACTCAGCGCGCGGCGACCGTTGCTGCAGGGACCTGTGGCCAGCAGGTGGAAACCGGCGCACCACGCGTCGCCGGCAGAAATGCGGGCGATGTTCGAGGACGCCGGTTTCACGGTCACCGATCAACACCGAGTCCCCCGACCCGCTTGGATCACGTTCATCTCTGACCTGGTCACGGCCGGGACGAAGCCATGAGCGACGGCCATGGCGTGGTCGAGCGCTACCTGCGCTGCCTGGCCGCGCACGGCCGCCAACATCTCTGACGAGGAACTGTTCAGGGAGGGCCCGTTCTGTGACGTCGTGGAAGGCAAAGAACGCTACGTCGCGGCGCCGTAATTCATCGGTGGCCTGCACCTGCGAGCAGCGCCGCATACTGGCGCTCGAGCGTCTTCGACGCACCACTGCTCCAGTTGTCGGCCCCAGACTTCGACATCGGATCCGGGGAGATGTCCGCATCGCTGTTCTCGACTCCGTCAAAAATGGCTCGCGCCAAGGATTCTGGGGAGCTTTTCGGTATGTCGAGGCCTCGGGTCATGTCCGTGTCCACGGGGCCGGTCAGAACGGCGTGGACGGTCACGCCCTGTCCAGCCAGTAGGGCGCGCAGCGATTGGGTCAGGTTGAACGCAGCGGCCTTCGAGACCGAGTAGGCGGGAATGAGCGGCAAGGGAGCCAGCGCGTTCACCGACAGGTTGTTGACGATGGCTCCGCCGGCGCGTCAGCGACGGCAGGAAGGCCTGGACCATGCCGTAGACGCCAATAAGGTTGACGGCGAGGTGGCGTTCGAGCGCAGAACGATCGCTCAGGTCGTCATAGAGCGCCACGCCGGCGTTGTTGACGAGGACGTCCAGAGATTCGACTTCGTCAACCGCTTGCTGAATGTGCGCGGCATTGGTCACGTCCAGAGTAAGGGGCATGACGCGGTCGTCGGGGTGAGCCAGGGCTGTGCGCGTACCGACGTACACGCGCTTTGCGCGTCTGCTCAATGCCTCCTCGACCAGCGCCCGACCGATGCCGCGATTGCCCCCGGTAACCAGAACTGTGTTGTCGGCGATTCCCACCATGATGACGATCTCCTCGTTGACGTGTTCGATTACCAATGCAGATAAGGGGAGTCCCCTAGATTCATCGGCGCCCGGCCGATGAATCTCGACCACGGTATGTACCTCTACTCAGTAGGGGCTCACACAAGGGAGAAGCGGGCGTGCCGGTCCAAGAAGAGTTCATGCGCCGGCGGCGCCGTATCGCGCCGAGTTGATTGCGCACTGCTACCGCATGCTCGGCTCGGTGCACGACGCCGAGGATCTCGTGCAGGAGACATACCTGCGCGGCTGGCGGGCCTACGAACAATTCGAGGAACGCGCAGCGCTGCGAACCTGGCTGTACCGCATCGCGACAACCGCGTGTCTGCGGGCGTTGGAAAACCGCGCCCGCCGGGTGCTTCCCACCGGAGTGGGCACTGGCTCAGTCGACCCGGACGCGGATTTCACAGGTAACGGCAGCGACTATCGCTGGATCGAGCCGCTCCCCGACGCATTGACCCCTGAAACGGCCGTCACCGGGAAGCAAAGTATTCGGCTGGCCATCGTCACAGCGATGCAGGAGCTTCCAGCGCGACAGCGGGCCGTGCTGATCCTGCGCGGCGACGTGGTGCAGTTCAACGCCGCCGACGTTGCCGAGCTGCTGGAGACCACGCCGGTATCGGTCAACAGCGCCCTGCAACGGGCGCGCGCTCGTCTGGCCGAAGTCGACCCCGGCGAGGACGACGTCGCCGAACTCGACGACGCCGCGCTGCGCGAGCTGGTCGACCGCTACTGCGCAGCCTTCGAAAAGGCCGACATCGCTGCGCTCACCGAACTCTTGCAAGCCGACGTCAAGCTCGAGCGGCGACGGCGTTCTGCGGGCTCACTCGATACATGTCCTCGCCGCTGTGGCCAGCGCGATCCGCGGGATCGCCGTCTTTCTCGATCCGGCGCTGTTTGCGGCGTTCGGTCTGCCTGCGACGCGCTAGGCAGTAGCCCCCGGCGGGCGGCGAGGGCTTCCAACGTGTACTGAGGGCGGGGTTTTCGCGATTTTTCCGCGCTGGATACACGCTCGACGAGAATCGACGCCCTGGATCCACGGTCGACCAGTCCCGCAACGCGCTAGACGCAGCGGCGGGGATCAATCATGGACAGTATTAGGTAAGACGACCATGTCCTTGAAGGGTGACGGAATGAAGGTTCCCGGTGTAGCCACCGTGGTCGGTGGCGTCACGGGTGGCGCAGTGCAGTTGTTGCGCGCCGGGGCGCAAGGTGCGGCCGGCGCTGCAAGCGCTGTGCAGCTGGTCGCCGGCCCAGCCGTGCGGTCAACTGGCCGCATGCTCGGCGCGGTCAACAACTCCCCCGAGCGGGCCGCGCCGCCGGTGCGCTGGCAAAGCGGGCGGCGGTTACATCTAGACCTGGACCCGTTGTTGCCGTTTCCCCGCTGGCACGAGCATGCGGCGGTGGTGGAGGAGCCGGTTCGCAGGATTGCGGGCGTGGCCACCGCCCATGTCGAGGGCGCGTTGGGCCGGCTGGTGGTCGAAGTCAGAGATGACGCGGATCCCGAGCTCGTCTTGAACGCGGTGCGGGACACGGTGGCCGCTGTGGCCGCCGACTTGGCCACCACATCGTCAGAGTCCGCGCCCCGGACCGCGCCCTTCGCCGACCCCGGCAACCCGTTGGCCTTCGTGGTCCCGTTGACCGCCGCGGCGATGGACGTGGTGGCGATCGGTGCCGCGGTCACCGGCTGGGTCGTTCGGCTGCCTGCTGCGCCGCGCACCACCCGCGCCGCCGCCGCCCTCGTCAGCAATCAGCCCCGAGTGGTGTCGTTTCTCGAGTCGCGGCTGGGCCGGGTCGGCACCGATATTGCGCTGAGCGCGTCGACCGCGGCGGCGAACGGGCTGACCCAAGCGGTCGGCACACCACTGCTGGACCTTGCCCAACGCGCCCTGCAGATCTCCGAGGCGGTGGCCCATCGCGATAGATGGCGACGGCGCGAGCCGGACCTCGCCTCACCCAACCGGCCGCAAGCTCCGGTAGTCCCGGTGATCTCATCAGCCGGGTCCGGCTCCCACACGCCACGCCACAGCTGGGCGGCTGCGGAGGCGGGCGAGGCTTCGCACGTCGTCGTCGACGGCGCCATCGACGCCGCAATCGACACCGAGAAGGGGTCCATGGCCGGACCAGTGGAGGAGTACGCCGCGCAGGCCGCCAACGGTTCGCTGGTGGCCGCGGCCGGCGCGTTGCTCGGCGGCGGGGGCACCGAGGACGCCGCCGGTGCGATCCTGGCCGGCGTGCCCAAGGCCGCGCACATGGGCCGGCAGACCTTCGCGGCGGTCCTGGGCCGCGGGCTGGCGAACGACGGGCACATGGTCCTCGACCCGGGCGCCCTGCGCCGCCTGGATCGGATCAAAGTGATCCTGATCGACGGCGCTGCGCTGCGCGGCGATGCCCGCGCGGTCCTGCACGCGCGCGGAGACGCACCCGGCTGGGACGACGACCGGGTCTACGAGGTCGCGGACGCCCTGCTGCACGCCGAGCAGCCGCCGGAGCCCGACCCCGATGAGCTGCCAGCCACCGGGGCCCTGCTGCGCTGGGTCCCCGCGCAGGGCCCGTCGGCGGCGCCCGCCCAGGGGCTCGAATGCGCCGACCTCGTCGTCGACGGCGACTGCGTGGGCAGCGTCGAAGTGGGCTGGGAGGTCGACCCGTTCGCCGTCGCGCTGCTGCAGACCGCGCACCGCACCGGCGCCCGGGTCGTGATGCGGCACGTCGCCGGCACCCAGGACCTGGCTGCCAGCGTGGCGGAAAGCCATCCCGCCGGCACACCGCTGCTGAAGCTGGTGCGTGAGCTGCGGTCCGATCGCGGACCGGTACTGCTGATCACCGCGCTGCACCGCGACTTCGCGTCGACCGACACGCTGGCGGCGCTGGCCGTCGCCGACGTGGGCGTGGCGCTCGACGATCCGCAGGCCGCGGCACCGTGGACCGCCGACATCATCACCGGCACCGATCTGGCCGCGGCCGTGCGCATCCTGTCGGCCCTGCCGGCGGCCCGGCGGGCCAGTGAGTCCGCCGTGCGCCTTGCTCAGGGCGGCAGCACGCTGGCCGGGCTGCTGCTGGTCACCGGTGACTCGCGTCCGACCAGCCCGCTGGCCGTGCGGCGCTGGCTCAACCCGGTCAACGCGGCCGCCGCGACCGCCTTGGTGTCCGGCGCCGTCTCGGCGACCAAAGTGCTCCGGCTCCCCGACCCCACTCCGCAACCGCTGACCGCCTGGCACGCGCTGGACCCGGAGATCGTCTACGCGCGGCTGGCCCGCGGCGCGCGACCGTTGGCGGTCCAGCCCGGGATGCCGCCGTGGCGGCGATTCCTCGAAGACCTGTCCTACAACCCGCTCGTGGCGCCACTGCGCGGACCGGCAGCCCGCGTCATGCGGCTGGCCGCCGCGACACGCGCCGAACTCGCCGACCCCCTGACCCCCATCCTGGCCGTCGGGGCGGCGGCGTCGGCGATCGTCGGCAGCAACATCGACGCTCTCCTGGTCACCGGCGTGATGACCGCCAATGCGATTACCGGCGGCGTGCAACGGTTGCGGGCCGACGCCGCGGCCGCCGAACTGTTCGCCGAACAGGAAAAACTGGCGCGCCGCGTCGTCGTCCCGGCGGTGGCGACCACCCGACGCCGGCTGGAGGCGGCCCGGCACACCGAGCGCACGGTCACGGTGACCGCGAGTGCGTTGCGGCCGGGCGACGTGATCGACCTGGCCGCGCCCGACGTCGTGCCCGCCGATGCCCGCCTGCTGGTCGCCGAGGACCTCGAAGTCGACGAATCCTTGCTGACCGGCGAGTCGTTGCCGGTGGACAAGCAAGTGGAGCCGGTGGCCGCCGGCGACACCGAGCGGGCCAGCATGCTGTTCGAGGGCAGCACGATTGTCGCGGGGCGTGCCCGGGCGATCGTCGTGGCGACCGGCAGCGCCACGGCTGCGCAGCGCGCGATTTCGGCCGTCGCCGATGTCGAGTCGGCGGCCGGGATACAAGCCCGCCTGCGCGAGCTGACCAGCAAGGTTCTTCCGCTCACGCTTGCCGGTGGGGCCGCGGTGAGCGGTTTGGCGTTGCTGCGCAAGGCGTCGCTACGTCAGGCGGTCGCCGACGGCGTCGCGATCGCGGTGGCGGCGGTCCCCGAGGGCCTGCCGCTGGTGGCGACGTTGGCCCAGCTCGCGGCGGCGCGGCGGCTGTCGGCGCGCGGGGTGCTGGTCCGTGCTCCGCGCACCGTCGAAGCGTTGGGCCGTGTCGACACCGTATGTTTCGACAAGACCGGCACCCTCACCGAGAACCGGCTGCGGGTCGTGCGGGCGGTGCCGGCCACCACCAGCCCGCAGGGTCCGTTCCCCGACGCCGCCGATCCGGGCGCCGTCGAGGTGCTGCGGGCCGCCGCCCGCGCGTCCACCCAGCCGCACAACGGTCAGGGGCACGCGCACGCCACCGACGAGGCCATCCTCACCGCCGCGAATGGCCTTGACAGCCAAGGAGATTCGGAGTGGACGGTGCTTGCCGAAGTGCCGTTCGAGTCCAGCCGCGGCTTTGCCGCCGCAATCGGAACCCTGAGCACAGATCGGGCGGCGCCGGTGCTGATGCTCAAGGGCGCGCCGGAGGTCGTCTTACCCCGCTGCCGCTTCGCCAATGCGGACACCGACCTCGATCACGCGGAGTCGTTGGTGCACAGTCTGGCCGAGCAGGGCCTGCGGGTGCTGGCGGTGGCGCGACGCAGCTGGGAGCACGACACCAGCGACGACGACGACACCGACGCCGATGCCGTCGACGCCGCCGCCGCGCACGACCTGGAATTGCTCGGCTACGTCGGCTTGGCGGACACCGCGCGGCCGTCGGCGCGGCCACTGATCGAAGCGCTGCTGGATTCCGAGCGCAAAGTCGTGCTGATCACAGGCGACCACCCGGTGACCGCGCGGGCGATCGCCCACCAATTGGGCCTGCCGTCCGACGCGCGAGTGGTGACCGGTGCCGAATTCGCCGGCCTCGACGAGGAAGCCTGCACCAAGCTGGCCGCCGACGTCCAGGTCTTCGCCCGGGTCAGCCCGGAACAGAAGGTGCAAATCGTTGCGGCACTGCAGCGTTGCGGGCGAGTCACCGCGATGGTCGGCGACGGCGCCAACGACGCGGCCGCCATCCGGATGGCCGACGTGGGCATCGGGGTAAGCGGTCGCGGCTCGTCGGCCGCCCGCGGCGCCGCCGACCTGGTGTTGACCGACGACGACCTGGGCGTGCTGCTCGACGCCCTGGTCGAGGGCCGCGGGATGTGGGCCGGCGTGCGTGATGCGGTGACAATCTTGGTTGGCGGCAACGTCGGCGAAGTGCTGTTCACGATCATCGGGACGGCGTTCGGCGCCGGGCGGGCGCCGGTGGGGACCCGTCAACTGCTGTTGGTGAATCTGCTCACCGACATGTTCCCGGCGCTCGCGGTGGCCGTCACTCCGCAATACCCGCAGCCCGAGGAAGCCGAGGATCAGGACACCGACGCGGCGCGATGGGCCTATCAGCGGGCGATACTGACCGAGCCGGCGCCATCGCTCGACGTGCCGCTGATGCGGCAGATCATCAGCCGCGGCGCGGTAACGGCCGCCGGTGCGACCGCGGCCTGGGCCATCGGACGCTGGACGCCCGGTACCGAACGACGCACGGCCACAATGGGTTTGACTGCCCTGGTCAGTACCCAGCTGGCGCAGACGCTGCTCACCCGTCGGCACAGTCCGCTGGTGGTGGCCACGGCGCTGGGCAGCGCGGCCGTGTTGGTGGCCATCGTCCAGACCCCCGGCATCAGCCACTTCTTCGGCTGCACGCCGCTGGGTCCGGTGGCGTGGACCGGCGTGATCGGTTCCACCGCGGCGGCCACCGCCGTCTCCGTAGTGGCACCCGATTGGCTGATCAAGATAACCAGCGACGAAACACCCGCCATGCCCGAAGGCGCGTCCCCGCCCCGGCTACACGTCGTCGAGTAGGTCGTTTCGCAGCACTTTGCCGGCGGGATTGCGCGGAATGCTCTCGACGATGCTGATGTCGCGCGGCTGCTCGAAGCGAGACACCTTGTCCTTCAAGTACTCCCGCAGGGCCGATTCGTCGATGCCGCTGCCCTCCCGGGCCACGACAAATGCAGCCAGTCGCTGACCGAACTTTTCGTCGGGGACGCCGACGACCGCGATGTCGACGATGTCGGGATGCTCGGCGAGAGCGTTTTCCACCGCACGGGGATAGACGTTTTCGCCTCCCGACACGATCATGTCGTCTGCCCTGCCGACGATGAACAGCCTGCCCGATTCGTCGAAATAGCCCATGTCGCCGGTGTCGGTCATGTTGTCGACGACGGACTTGGCGGCCCCACCGGTGTAGCCCTCGAACGTCAATTCGCCGCCGACGAAGACGCGCCCCGTGACGTGCGGGCCGACCGGCTTGTCGTTGTCGTCCAAGACGCGCACCCGGCAGCCCAGCGACGGTCTTCCGACCGTTTCGGGGTTGTCGCGCAGATCGGCCGGGGTTGCCAGCGCGCCGATGCCGACTTCGGTAGAGCCGTACCCGTTGTAGAGGATGTCGCCGTAGGCGTCCGTGAACCGTCGCACCAGGTTCGGTTCGAGCCGGGCTCCGCTGGAGAGCACCACCCGCAGCGACGGCAGCGGATTTCGGGCCCGAACAGGTTGTGGCAACTCAAGAATGCGTGTCAGCATCACCGGCACCACGGTCAGCGCGTCCGCGCGATGCAGCGACGCCTGCGCCAGCGCCGCTTCGGCGTCGAACCGCCGATGGGTGAATATCGTGCCGCCGAGGGCCACGGTGAGAATCGTCATGCCGAGGCCCAAGCCGTGAAACATGGGTACTGCCACCGCGTTTCGGGAGCCGGCGCGCAGTCCGGTGCGCTCGAGGATCGTCACGCCGACGCCCACCACGCCCGGATTGATCCGGGGAGCGCGTGGCACGCCCTTGGGTTTTCCCGTCGTGCCCGAGGTGAGCAGCACGATCCGGCCCGCCCGCGCCACCCTCGGTCGCGAAGCCGGCTCTTCGGTTGCCGCCACGTCGACAGCAGTGACCGACTCGGCGGCGGCCTGCACCCGGTCGGTGAATTCGGCGTCGCAGACCACGGTTTCGATGTCGTGTGCGCTCAGCGCAGCGGCCAGCGCATCGGTGCTGAACTCGGTGTTGACCAGCACGACGTCGGCGCCGACCAAGGCGACGGCGAACACCGCCTCGACGAAGCGGCGTCCGTTGCGGCACATGACCCCGACCGACTGGCCGGGCCGCACGCCGAGACGTCGCAACTCGCAGGCCAAGGCTTCGGTCTTCGACTGCACCTCGCGGTAGCTGACCGCGCCGTCGTCGTCGATCACCGCGGTCCGGTTCGGCCACCGCGCCGCCGTGACCGCCAGCAGCGTGTACGTGCTCGTGCCGCCTCGGAGCGCCTCGTTGATGACGCGGGCCAGCGCGGCCGGGCCGGGCGGGCTGAGCAGTCGAGATCGCAGCAGGGCGCGCGCCGCGAGGGCGGCAGCACCGACGGCCGTCATGGCCGGCCCTGGTCGGAGTCGATGACCTTGCGATACCAGATCCGCGCCGCCCGATCGATCGGGCCGGCCAGCACCACCGAGGCGACTTCGGCGGGCCAGGTCCACGGCGGGGCGAGGGCGCGCGGCCGTTCGATGATCGCCTTCGCGACCACGTCGGCAGCCTGATGCGGATCCAGTCCCGGGAGCTTGCGCAAAATCGGTGTCGGCTCGATCATCCGGGTTCGCACGACCGCGAAGTAGATGGACGTGACGTCGATGCCGTCGGCGTGCAATTCCGGTGCGACACTGCGCAACCAGCGGTCGAACGCGGCTTTGGACGCCTGGTAGGCCCCCCACTGCGGGCCGGGTGGAACACGGACGCCGACACTGGAGACGTTGACGATGTGCCCGCCGCGGTTCTGGCGCATCGCGGGTAGCACCCCGAGCAGCAGCTGAATCGGGCCGAGATAGTTGACCGCGATGGTGCGCTGGAAATCGTGCGGCCGGTCGTACTGGTGGCTCAGCGAGCGGCGCAACGACTTGCCGGCGTTGCTCACCACGACGTCGGGTGGGCCGTGCTCGTCGCCGATCCGGGTGACCAGCGTGCCGATGGCGGAGTCGTCGCTCAGATCGGCCCGGTAGGCGAACGCGTGCCCGCCGCCCGCGGTGATCGATGCGACGAGGTCGTCGAGCCGGTCGGCCGAGCGGGCGACAGCCAGGACCGTCGCTTGCGCGGCGGCCAACGTGCGGGCGGTTGCCTCGCCGACGCCATACGACGCCCCGGTCACCAGGACCGTTTTGCCCGCGACGGCGCGACGCAATTTGTCTGGGTCCGCGATGCGCGCCGGGTTGGCCAGCCGGTCAATCGTCTTGCCTACCAAGTTCATCGGCCCGTACTCATGCTCAGAGTCTGACAGAGACAGCCGTCCGACCGCTGGCAAGTAGGCTGCCGATGTGAACACGACAGTGCCGCCGGCATTGCACCGGGCGCTTGAGCTACTTATCGACCCGCCGGTCGAACCCGACGTCAGCAAGGGCTATCTCGATCTGCTGGACGATTCGGCGGTCCCGAAGAACACCGGCGCGATCCAGGCGCTGTGGGCGTCGCCGATCGGGTCGCTGCTCTACGACAACGCTCAGGCGGCGGCGCGCCGGCTGCTCACCGCCTGGCAGCACCCCGTCGAGTGGCTGAACATTCCTTCGGGCGGGACTGCGCTGGATGTCGGCTGCGGCCCGGGCACGGTCACCGCGTCACTCGCGCGGGCCGCCGGCCCCGGCGGGCTGGCATTGGGTGTCGACATCTCCGAGCCGATGCTGGCCCGTGCGGTGCGCGCCGAATCCGGACCGCAGGTTGGTTTCCTGCGTGCCGACGCGCAGCGCCTTCCGCTGCGCGACGACACCGTCGATGCGGTGGTGTCGATCGCGGTGCTGCAGCTGATACCGGAGCCCGCGGCGGCGCTTTCGGAAATCGCGCGGGTGCTGCGGCCGGGCGGGCGACTCGCGATCATGGTGCCCACCGCGGGGCGGGCCGCCAGGTTCTGGCGGATGCTGCCGAACACCGGGGCCCACGTATTCGACGACGACGAACTCGGCGACATCCTCGAAGACCACGGCTTCGCCAGCGTGCGGGTCAAGAACTTCAGCACGATTCAGTGGCTGCGCGCCAAACGCGGGTAATCACGCAAATGCTGCACCACCTTGAAACAACGTCTGACCATGGCTGCGGCTCCGTACTCTCGGTGGGGTGAGCGTTGCACCGCAGACGGCCGTCGTCCTTGACGACCGGTTCCGCCGTGAGTTGCCGGAGATGGCAATCCCTTGGAAGGCCGAATCGGTTGCCGAACCGCGCCTGCTGGTGCTCAACGACTCGCTGGCCTCCGAGCTTGGTGTCGACGCCGCGTGGCTGCGAAGTGGCGACGGGCTGAACTTTTTGGTCGGCAACCTGGTGCCCGACGGCGCCGATCCAGTTGCGCAGGCCTATGCCGGGCATCAGTTCGGCGGGTTCGTCCCGCGTCTCGGCGACGGGCGCGCATTGCTGCTGGGCGAGCTCGTCGACGCCGACGGCCACCGGCGCGACCTCCACCTCAAGGGGTCCGGGGCCACGCCGTTCGCACGCGGCGGCGACGGGTTGGCCGCCGTCGGCCCGATGTTGCGCGAGTACCTGGTCAGCGAGGCGATGCACGCCCTCGGTATCCCGACGACCCGATCGCTTGCCGTGGTGGCGACTGGGCGCTCGGTACAACGGGAAACGGCGTTGCCGGGAGCTGTGCTGTGCCGCGTCGCCAGCAGCCACCTGCGGGTGGGCAGCTTCCAGTACGCAGCGATGAGCGGCGACGTCGACTTGTTGCGCCGGCTGGCGGACCATGCGATCGCCCGGCATCACCCGGGCGCCGCGGATGCCGAGCAGCCCTACTTGGCGCTGCTGGACGCGGTGATCGCCGCGCAGGCGTCGCTGGTGGCGCGATGGATGCTGGTCGGATTCGTGCACGGGGTGATGAACACCGACAACATGACGATCTCGGGCGAGACCATCGACTACGGGCCGTGCGCCTTCATGGAGGCCTACGACCCGGCGACGGTGTTCAGTTCGATCGACTTCTGGGGCCGCTACGCCTACGCTAACCAGCCGGCCATCGCCGAGTGGAATCTCGGCGCGTTCGCCGAGGCCCTGCTTCCCCTGCTTGCCGAGGACCGGGAGCGGGCGGTCGCGGTTGCCGTGGAGACGCTGAGCGGTTTCCGGCCGCGCTACGACGCCGCGTGGTCGGCCGGCATGCGGACCAAACTCGGCCTGTCCCACGACGCCGACGAACTGATCAGCGAGCTGCCCCAATTGCTGGAGCACAACAAGGTCGACTACACCTCGTTCTTCCGCCAACTCAGCCGAGCGGCGCGCGGCGAGTCAGCTGACCTGCCGGGGTTCGACGCTTGGTTGGCGCGCTGGCTGCCGCTGGGTCCGGACGCCGACGCGATGGATCGCGCCAACCCCGTCTACATTCCACGCAACCATCTCGTCGAAGAGGCCCTGGCCGCGGCCACCGAAGGTGATCTGGCCCCGCTCGAACAGTTCCTCGACGTCTTGGCCGCGCCCTACCGGGAACGACCGGGATTCGAGCGCTACGCCGAGCCCGCCCCCGAAGACTTCGGTGCCTACCAGACCTTTTGCGGCACTTAACCTTAGCCGCTACCACCCTCCTCGGCGGGCAACGGCGGCGGCAATGGCGCGGCCGGGGTGGTCGTCGGAGCTGCCGGCGGTCGCGGCGTCTGCGGCGAGTGGAAGTCGGCCATGGGTTCCTCGCGGATCACCTGGTTGCCGGCGCTGACGACCAAAGAGTTCGCCGTGACCGTATAGGTGATTCCGTCGTTCTCCGCGACGAATTTCCCGTCACCGGACTGCGCGGCGGGAACGATCAGCTTGGCGCCGTCGCGCACCCGCACGCCGCGGTACTCGTATTGACCGCCCGGCGTCTTACAGATGGCCACGCGCGATGTCTCGGTGTCGCCGAAAGCGACCGCCGTGTCAGGCGCGGCGCACCGCGCTACGGAGTCGATGAAACCCTGACCATCGGTGGCGGGCGCGGCCGTGGCCGCGGGCACCCCGACACCGAGCAGCGCCCAGCACGCCGCCGCGGCGGCGAGGCGGGTAGCAAGGTCATTGGAGTGCATCGCATCCACCAGACCACCGGCTGCCCCGATCGAGCGAGTGCCCACGCCGGAGACACACAAATCGTTAGATCCTTGCAACGCGCAAGGATGGATGCGTGGACACCAGGTGGGGAAGCGACGGGCCGCCGGAGGAGGCGTATGGCCGGGTCACCGATCCCGAGCGCTACCGCCGTCTGCACGTCGTCGGCCGCGCTCTTCTCGACGACCTGGAGCGACGGTTTGACGTGACCCGCCAACTGGGCACCGAGACCGACCCACACAGAGCTTCACCGGCACCGGTTGTTCAATTGACTCCGGCCGATCCGGCAGCGTCGCCGCTGACGATCGTGTTCACCGCTTTTCCAGGGCTGCTCGTTCGGATGGGTCACGCTTGCGGCGTAGATCTGCCGGCCTGCGGGTGCGACGCCTGCGACGAGACGGTGGAGCAGTGCGAGGAACGCCTCCGCGCCTATGCCGACGTGTGCACCGCCGGCGCCTTTGGCGAGCGAATTGTGCACAACGTCGAGTGGTGGCACGAACACTGGTACCGCTTCCGGCACGGCGCTAGCCGGAACCTCCGACCGGTAGACCAGCAGCAGCTCGACGTATTGCGGCAGAAATTCACCGGTGACGAGTTGACCTGGGCGCCCTGGCCACAGCGCACCGGTGGTGATTAGCAGCGTCAGATTCAGGTCTAGCCAAGTGCTACTACACTCCGTAGTATTACGCTGTGTAAGAGGCTGTACGCGGGTCACCCAATGACGGAGGACCACCGCAATGAGTCGGAAACATGCTGACACTGCAGCGAATCTGGGCAGCGCGATCGATTCGCGGTATCACCCCTCGGCCGCGATGCGCCGCCAGCTGAACAAGGTCTTCCCCACGCACTGGTCATTCCTGCTCGGCGAAATCGCCCTGTACAGCTTCATCGTCCTGCTTATCACCGGGTTGTACTTGACGCTGTTCTTCGATCCGTCGATCACCGAGGTCACCTATAACGGCGTGTACCAGCCGCTGCGCGGGGTGCAGATGTCGCGGGCCTACGAATCGGCGCTCGACATCAGCTTCGAGGTGCGTGGCGGGCTTTTCGTCCGCCAAGTTCACCACTGGGCCGCACTGATGTTCGCCGCTGCCATCATGGTGCACCTGGCCCGCGTCTTCTTCACCGGTGCGTTTCGCCGGCCACGTGAGGCCAACTGGGTCACCGGCGTGGTGCTGCTCGTGCTCGCGATGGCCGAGGGCTATCTCGGGTATTCGCTGCCCGACGACCTGCTCTCGGGGACCGGATTGCGCACGGCGCTCTCCTCGATCACGCTCGGCCTGCCCGTCGTCGGCACCTGGCTGCACTGGGCGCTGTTCGGCGGTGACTTCCCCGGCGACACGATCATCCCCCGCCTGTATGCGCTGCACATCCTGATCATTCCGGCAATCATCTTGGCGCTCATAGCAGTTCATCTGGCCATGCTGTGGTTCGGCAAGCACACCCAGTTCCCGGGCCCCGGCCGCACCGAGCGCAACGTCGTCGGGGTGCGCGTGATGCCGGTATTCGCGGTCAAGTCCGGCGCCTTCTTCGCGATGATCGTCGGCGTGCTGGGCCTGATGGGCGGCTTGTTACAGATCAACCCGATCTGGAACCTCGGTCCCTACAAGCCATCTCAGATATCCGCGGGGTCTCAACCCGACTTCTACCTCATGTGGACCGAAGGCCTGATGCGACTGTGGCCGGCCTGGGAGATCTACATCGGCCACCACACCATCTCAGCTGTCGTCGGCGTCGTCGCAGTGCTCGCGGCGGTGGTGACCGCGCTGCTGACCTACCCCTGGATCGAACGGAGGATGACCGGCGACCACGCCCACCACAATCTGCTGCAGCGTCCTCGAGATGTCCCCGTGCGCACCGCCATTGGCGCGATGGCGATAAGTTTCTACATGGTGCTTACACTCGCGGCGATGAACGACATCATCGCCGACAAGTTCCGCATCTCGCTGAACGCGACCACCTGGATCGGGCGCATCGCGATGGTGATCCTGCCGCCGCTCGTCTACTACATCACCTACCGATGGGCGGTGGGGCTACAGCGCAGTGACCGCGAGGTGCTCGAGCACGGCATCGAAACCGGCATCATCAAACGGCTGCCGCACGGCGCCTACGTCGAAGTGCACCAGCCGCTCGGTCCGATCCCGCTGACATATCAAGGCGCGCCGGTACCCAAACTGATGAACCGGCTCGGCTCCGGTGGCGCTCCCCCAGCCGGAAGCCTGCTCACCGCCGACCCCGAATCCGAACGCGAAGCACTCGCCGTCGCCGCACACGCGTCCACGCAACGCGCCCTCACCGCGCTGCGGGAACACCAGGACGAGGCACCTACACCTTGACCACGGTTAGGGCGGGACAAGCGCGTGCGATCTGGTCGAAGTCGGCATGCTGTGTGATGACCGGAAGACCGTGCTCGATCGCAGTTGCCGCGATCAAAGCGTCTGTCAGCTTTACTGCGCGGTGCACGCCCGAGGCTTGACAGTCCGCAACGAGACGCGCCCACGAAACCATCACCGCTTCACTAACCGGGATGGGATCCGCTGCGCGCGCCAGCGCGAGGGTGTCCGCGCGTCGTGCTTTGGTCGCCGAATGGTCCGCATTGAGCACACCCAGTTGCAGTTCGCCGATCGTGATGACGGAAAGTGCAACGCGTTCAGGCAGTTTCGCGAGAGCACGGCCACTTTCACGCGCGATAAAAACCGACGTGTCGACAAGCCCGACTTCGGCGTCGGTCACAGCTCATCGAGGGTCTGACCGGCAAGTCCCTCGAGTTCGGCGGTGAGACCTGCGTCGGCGGAGCGTTCGGCCAACTCGGTTCGCAGACGTTCCCCCGACAGCCAACGGACGCGGCGCCGGTGCGGAACAATGTCGGCGACCGGCTCACCATGCACCGTAAGCGTCACCTGCTCGCCGGCCTTGACCGCAGCGACCACCTGACTTGTGCGATTACGCAGATCCCGAACACCGACCTCCATGTGCTACAGAGTAGGACAATCCTTGGAGACTCGCTTGACGGTCGCCAGCCAGGCCGGCGCACCGTCGTCGCCGTGAAACCTCGTCTGAATCCGCTCCGCTTCGACGGCGGCGACAGTCCATCCTGCAGCGGGATTGAACGCCGCTCGGAGCTCGTCGCGACTGACCGGGTGCGGACCGGTGTCGGGCCCAATATCGCTGAAACACAACACATATAGCGTCCCGTCGGGCTCGACCACCGACGTCAGGCTCTCCGCATATTGTTGCCGCTCGTCGCCGCCGAAGGTATGGAACAGTCCGCAGTCGAGCACCGTCGTGAACCGGCGGCCCAAGCGCTGTAGCTGCAACGCGTCCGCCGCGACGAACTCGACGTCCAGCCCACGCTTTTCGGCTTTGTTCCGGGCTATCGTCAGCGCCGTCTCCGCCACGTCGACGCCCAGAACCGGCAGCCCGAGCGCCGCCACGTGCAGAGCGTTCTCGCCGGTGCCGCAGCCGGCGTCGAGCACCGCACCCGCGAATCCGCCCGCAGATGCCAGCCGCGCGATTGCCGGTTGCGGGCAGCCGATATCCCACGGCGCCGGGCCGTCGCGATACGACGCATCCCAGGGCCGCCCGCTCATCCGTTCGTGAGTGGTCGGACTCCGGCCGCTAAGGCCGTCGCCGGCGACGATCACCCTGGTGCGCCGGCGTAGTCGCCGAATGACCACAGATTGCCCTCGGGATCGCGGACGCTGAATTCGTTTGCGCCGTAATCGGTTCTGGACAGTGGACGAACGATGTCGGCCTTGCGCGCCAGCACGCGCTCGTACAGGCGGTCCGGGTCGCTGGTGACGACGTAGCCGCCGGCCGTTCCCGGTTCGCGACACCACTCCGCGCCGGGCTTGTAGCTGCCCAGCATGATGCCGCCGCTGCCCTCGGGCCACTGCAATTCCGCGTGGTCGACCCGGTCCCCGTCGCCGTAGCGTGCCGTCACGACGAAACCGAATGTGTCGACGTAGTAGTCGATGAGCTTGGGGGCGTTATGCGCCTGCAGCGTCAACCAGACCGTTGGATTCGAAGTAGTCATGGTCCCACTGTGACGCCCAGGAGTGCCCGCCGTCTTGGATGTTTCGGAACTCTGCGGCCAGCCAGGCGCGCGGTGGTGCGCCCGCGAACCTGACGAACTCCCGGGTGAGATGCGCCTGGTCGCAATAACCGGTGTCGGCCGCGACCGCCGCCAGGTCAACTCGTCCGTAGGTGCGCGCCGAGGCGGCGATTCTCGCCGACGCGTGCTGGAATCGCATCAACATCGACACCGTCTTCGGGGATCTGCCGACCTCCCGCTGGAACAGCGTGGTCAGATAGCGAGTGCTCACTCCGACACGATCGGCCAACGCGCCCACCGACATTCGTCCCTGGGTGCGCTCCAGCAGTCGCCAGGCGTAGGCCACCTCGGGCCGCACCGTCACACCGTCGCGGCGCCGGCCGGCGTCCACAAGGTAGCGGGCGACGGTGGCGAACACCTCGGGCCATTCGCGCGCTTCCGCCGCGCGCTCGGGTAACTCGGCCGCGGGCCGACCAAGCACGTCGACGCCGTCGAAGCGGGTGACGGGCAGCTCGGCCGCGGGCACCCCGAACAGTGCCCGCGCCGCCAACGGGTGTACCGCCAGCTGCACGCCCGCCTGCCCGCGACGCTGCCGCACATGGCTCGCCCGCACATGCAGGCCACCGAGGACCAAGGGGTTGGGTCGGGCGGCGGGCAGCGCGTCGGCGGTCTCTGCGGCCTCCACCCCGTCGTCAAGGCTGACGATGAACGTCAACGTCGACGACGGCATCCCGGTATGCACGGCCTCGGGCACATTCAGCGCGCGGTAGCCCACCATCGAGACGACGCCGGGCGCGCTGCGCGGCGGCGCCGTCACGAACTCCCAGCCGCGCGGCGTTTCGTCGGCCATCACCGACAACGCTAGCGCTGCGCGTTGTCGTCGAGGCTCGTTCGCAGCAACTCCCAGGCCAGACGCCGCGCGTCCGCTGCTCTGGCGTGCATGAGCCGTTGCACCGGGGGGATCGGGTTCGGTTCGGGCACATGACCTTCGATGACGGCTGTGTGGATGTCCTGTGCTACCTGAACCGCCATCACCGCCGCCTCGTTGACCCGGTCGAGCGCGTGGTGCAGGTGGTCGTCCTCGATCAGCAGATGCGCGTTGGCGAGCTCGATCGAAAAGTCGTTCACCACTTGGCCGATCTGCTCGAAGATCGGGTTCATTGCCAGCTCGCGCTCGTCGCGGTCCTCGATGCGCAGCAGCCTCGCCGCCTCGTTCCACAGTGTCGCCAACATCTGGGTGTGCGCGCCGACGGCGCGCGACACCTCGATCGTCGCCTGCTTCTGTAGCCGCTTGAGCAGGTGCATGCGCTCGACGCGGGCCAACTCGCGTTGAGCCTCCATCTCGGCGCGATGCAAGGACTGCTTGGCTTCCATCTCCTCCTGGTGCAGCCGGCGCGTGATGGCGACTTCACGCGCCGACCGCTCCTCGGCCGCCACAAGCTCCCGCCGGAGTTGTTCGGTGGCTTCGGCCACTTTTTGCGACGCCTGACGCTGGATCGTGACGGTCTGCCACAGCGATACCAGGACGACGGCGAAGACCACGGCGCCGAAGAACCACTCGGCCTTGGATCCGCTCTCGCCGGGACCGAGAAAGATGAACCACGCGATGGCCACGGCACCGACGGTGCCGCAGGCCAGCCAGCCGAAACCGAGCCCGCCGAACCCGCGCTGAGGCGGCTCGGCTCGTGGTGTCGGGCGCGCCGAGCCGTTCACCTCGCCAGGCTGTGGGGGCCCGGCGGGTGGGGCAGATTGCGCTAGTCCGGGCACCTTGGCCTCCTGTCCGCCCGAGCAGTCCGGCAATGCGGGTTCAGACTAGAGCCGCGCGGTTACGGCGACATCGCTCGGCCCCTCCCGGGACCGCCGCTCGTGGTGTACGCCGTGCGCGCGGACCGCTAACCTCAATTGCACCGCTGTGGAATTGACCACTGAAGAATTGAGGGACCGTGGGACAACCCGCGCCACACGAAGGTGAATCGTCCGTCATCGTCAGCCTTTCCGAGGCTGCGATCCACATGCATGCGGCTGCGATCGAGGCTTTGCCGTCGCCGACCGACAAGACGTTTCACAAGCGCGCGGGTGTCGTGTTGTCCGGCATGCGCAAGCTGCGGGCGGCGCTGACCGAAGCGGCAGGCCGCAGCAGGTCCTCGCCGATGGTCATCATGGCGCTCAGCGATGTCCGTCGGCGCTACGACGAGCTGATGACCCGCGCCGCCGCCGCGCCGGGATCGAGCTTGGGCCAGCAACTGTATGCCGCGCGCATCCGTGCGAAGTTGTCCGCCCAGGAAGTAGCCAACGGCAAGGGGCTGCGGGCCGAGCTGGTCGACGATCTCGAGGCCGGGGAAATCCCCACGCAGGACGAAGCGGCAAAGGTCCGGGACCTGATCGCTGCCCTTGGCGGCGTGCCCTCCCCCGGACATCAAGAACCAGCGCCCGTCAATATCTGGAATGCGGCGCTCGTTTCCAACGACGCAGGCTGACGCGCGTTTCGCCCGCGCTTGTGACTTCGATCACCGCCTGGTGGGTTTGCCGTGACGACGCCGTGGGAACAAAGACCGCCTAGGCGGGGCAATGCCATTGCCCTAGAAATTAGGAGGAGACGTGGCAGAGGAGAAGAGCGGGCCCGGAGAGGCCATCAGGGGCGTCGTCGAAGGCGCCAAGGGGCTGGCCAAGGAAGCCGTCGGCGAGGTGACCGGCAACGAGGAGCTGGTCAAAGAAGCCAAGGCCCAGCAGGACAAGGCCGAGGCACAGCGCAACGCGGCGAAGAAGGAAGCCGAAGCCGAAGCGGCACGCGGCAGCGCGAAGGCCGCAGAAGAGCGCCAAAAGGCCAACCAGGACAACGACTGACACATCGGTGGAATGGGCCCAGCCGGATAGTCCGCTGGGCCCGTTCTCTTGTCTGAGGCACCGTTACCCTGATCTCGTGGCCAGCAAGCAAATTCCCGGTGGAGTAGTGCACGAGTTGCCGGCCGATCTGCGCAAGGCTCTGAGCGGCAACGCCACAGCACTGGCCGCCTGGAAGGACATCACGCCGTTGGCGCGCAACGAGTTCATCTGCTGGGTCGAGGATGCCAAGCAGCAGAAGACTCGTGAGCGCCGAATCCGCCGGACCCAGGAAGAATTGGAAGAAGGGATGCGCAGGCCATGCTGCTGGCCCGGGTGCAAGCACCGCGAGCGGACCGGCAAATAGAGATGGCGCTACTTCGTCTTGACGGGTAGCTGCGCCCACCGTTGCCGTTGAGTGTGTTTTGGTTGCACGCTCATGCGGCGTCCCCTTGCGGGGTTGGGGTTTTGGCCTCACCGCGTCCGGCCCCGCGTGTGCGGGGTCTTACGGATGCTCCGCCGGCACCGCATGTTCCGGTGTCCGCGCCATGGCCTGTACCAACCACCGGTGTGGTTGGCCCGGGTGCCGATGGGGCCGTGGTCCCGACTGGACCACAACTGGCAGATTCCGGCCAGTCACGGAGATTCAAAGTAGCGTTACGGTCCCGATCGATCGCTTCACCTGTCTGCGGGCAGACGAGGTGTTTGTCGATAAGTCCTTTGCCTTTCAGGCGGCACGGTGTGCCGTCGGGTTCGGTGCAGCCGTGGTGGATTTGGCTGGAGGCAAACCAGCGATCCGCCACGATCAGGGTGCTGCCGTGCCGCACGGTCTTGTACGCCAGCATCGGCGTAATCAACCCCATGGCGGCATCAGAGATCGACCACCGAAACGCTCGCCGACCTATACTGCGTTTCATCGCGGCCACGTCGAGGTCTTCGATCACGACCTGACCGTAGGTGTTCGCCAACTCGGTGCTGAGTTGGTGGGCAGCTTCCCGCCGCAGGTGCACGCACCGCCGGTCCAGGCGGGTCAGCTTGGTTTTCGCTGCCCGATACCCGTGGGATCCGGGGATACGGCGGAAAGTTCACGACCAGCCCTGCGGCGAGCGGCAAGTGTCGCCTTGAGCGGGGCTGGATTCGGGTATTCGATAAGGGTTTCGGCGCCGGTGACACTGTCGCGCGTTGCCACGGTGGCTAGTGTGGGCACACCGAGGTCGACCCCGGCGCGCACGGTGGGTTGCGTCGGAGTTCTTACTGTGTCGGGGGTACGCAGTGCGTAGCCGATCGCGACGAACAACCGGCCCCATCGTTGCGACAGCGTCATATTCGGGATCCGGGCCCGCCCCGAGGCGACATGGCGTTGAACGCGCCGGGTGTTCTCTTTCGCGCCCAGGCCGCCGATGACGGGAACCGTGATAGTGCGTCGATCGGACTCCAGGCGCATGGTTCCGGTGGTGAACCGCACCCGACCGGGATCACGGCGCGCGGATCGGAACCGTGGGAAACCCACCCGCCGGCCCTGCCGTGTCCCGTTGCGGCTGGCGCTCCAGTTGGTCAGTGCCTGAGCAAGATCGGCCAGCCCCGCACTGTAGGCCTCTTTGGAGTTGACCGCCCACCATGGCGCCACCTCCTCTTTGGCGTGGTTCCACGCCTTGCGCAGCGACCCGAGATCCCAGCCCACCGATTCATGTCCGGGCACCTCCAAATCAGCACCGACGTCGACATACCGCGACAATGACCGGGTGCCATCGAGTCTCGGCTTGGCCGGCAACTGCAGACCACCGGTAAGCCCAGCAACCGTCTCCGCTTCGGCACGGGTGCGCATCCCGACGATCATCAGGCCCCCACCGGTTCCTGCTTGGTGGCCGTCACCGCGCGCATGGCGCGGTTGCGTGCACCGCGGCGACCGTACAGTCGCGCACATATCGAGGTGAGGACTTCGATCATGTCCGGCAGCAGATCATCTGTGGTCTCACCCCGATCAGCCACCACGATCCGGCGACCCTGCGCCGACAACGCCGCTTCCAGGTGCTCAACCCCGAAGCGCGCCAGTCGATCCCGACGCTCCACGACAATGACTTTCACACCTGGGTCCGACAAGATCCGGCGCAAGTTCGGACGTTTGCCATCCAGGCCCGACCCGACCTCGGTAACGACCTGCCAAACCCTCAGATCCTGCTCGGTCACCCACGCCGTCAACCGGCCCACCTGGCGGTCCAAATCGGCGCACTGATCCTGACTGGACACCCCGGCATAGATCAGCACGCCGCCCGCCGCACCCTCGCCGGCCGGTGTCGTGTGCACCAAAATCAGCCGGCAACGTCCCCTCCCGAAACCAGCGATAAGCCGTATGCCGGTTCACCTCAACCGACTCCGCGCCGCCCTCCCGCGACGCGATCGTGGAGGAATTGGTCCAGGCGATTCTGCACGGGTTCCTGCGCCGCCACGAGTGAATGCATAGTCGGCCGCCCGCGTGGGTACGCGGTTCGGTGAACAGTTGTTCCGGATTAGCCCGAACGCGGGAGGAGCTTTTCATGCCGGAGGTCGAACTTCACCACGACGGACACCCGAAGTATCGCCGGATGGTGCGCTTCGACTGGGAAAACACCCCGCTGCACTGGGTGCCCGGCGACCCCTTCTCGACACACATGATCAACGTGTTGCACCTGCTGCTCCCCGAGGGCGAGCGGCATTTCATCAAGGCGGTGCTCGAGGCGTCGTCACTGGTCGACGACCCGGACCTCGAGGCGGCGATCAAACCGTTCATCCAGCAGGAATCGTGGCATGCCTGGGCGCACCAGGTCGTGCTCGACCATCTCGCCGAGCAGGGCATCGACACCACGCCGTACACCGATCGGCTCCGACGGGCGCTGTCGATCACGCTGGGCGATCCGCCGAGTTTCTTCCCGCCGACGCTGAAGCGGTGGTGGCTGTATCGGCGGTTGGCCGATGTGGCCGCGCTGGAACATTTCACCGCGGTGCTGGGGCAATGGGTATTGCAGAACCGGGGCCTGGATTACGCCGGCGCCGACCCGGTGATGCTGGACTTGCTGCGCTGGCACGGCGCCGAGGAGGTCGAGCACCGCTCACTGGTCTTCGACGTGTATCAGAACGTGTGCGGGAGTTATCTGATCAGGGCGGCCTCGATGCTGATGACTGCGCCGGGGTTTGTGGGTTGGTGGATCGCCGGGGCGCGCTACCTGATGGCGCATGACCCGACCGTCGACCAGAAGTGGCGCTGGCGGGACTGGCTGCGGGCGGCCCGCCAATACCGGCTACCCGGCCCGTGGAACATCTTGGTGACGCTGCCATTTCGGTATCTGCGGCCCGGTCATCATCCGGGTCCCGAGGCGTGCACGGAAATGGCGGTCGCTTACCTGGAGTACTCGCCGGCAGCCAAGGCCGCCCGCGAGCGAGCAGGAAAGGCCGCGCTGCGATGAAGGTTTTCGTGGACCTGGACACCTGCGACGGCAACGGCGTGTGCATGAGCTTGTGCCACGAAGTGTTCGACGTGCGAGAAGACGGCCTTCATCTGCTCCAGGAAAAGCCGCGGCCCGAACTGCGCGGGCAGGTGAAAGCCGCCGAAGTGTCCTGTCCGACCCAGGCAATCACAGTGGAGGACTGATTGATGCTCAGACAGGTGGTGGTCGTCGGCGCCGGTGTGGCCGGAACCCGGGCGGCCGAATCGCTGCGGCAGGAGGGCTACGACGGTGCCCTCACCATCGTGGGCGCCGAACGGCATGCGCCCTACCACCGTCCGCCGCTGTCGAAGAAACTGCTCAGCGGCAAGGTGCACCGGGCGGGTATCGACCTCGCGCCCCAGTTCGAACTCGACGCGCGCGTGCTGAGAGGAGTCACGGCGCTCAAGCTGGACCTGGCCTCGCGAACCATCCACCTGCGTGATGCCGAACAGGACTTCTCCGTGCAATTCGACGGATTGGTGATCGCCAGCGGCGCAGCGCCACGGCCGTGGCCGAGTGGTCCCGTCCCCGACGGGGTGTTGCTGCTCCGCACCGTCGACGACTGCCTGGCGATCCGAAAGCGACTCGGCTCGCGGACCCGTGTCGTAGTGGTCGGCGGTGGATTCATCGGCGCGGAGGTGGCCGCGACGTGCCGGTCGATAGGGCTCGACGTCGTGCTGATCGAAAAGGCCGACAGCCCGCTGGTGGCCGCGCTCGGCAAGGAGCTGGCGCCGCGGTGGGCCGAGCTGCATCGTGACCACGGTGTCGACGTCCGGCTTGGTGTGAGCGTCGACGGGTTTCTCGGTAACGGGCGGGTCGAGGCGGTTCGGCTCACCGACGGTTCGCGGGTTCCGGCGGACCTTGTCGTCGTCGGTCTGGGCGTGACGCCTGCGACCGACTGGCTGGACGGCTCCGGATTGCGCGTCGACGACGGAGTGGTCTGCGATGCGACGGGCGCCGCCGAAGGGGGCACCGATGTCGTCGCCGCCGGTGACGTCGCACGCTGGTGGCATCCGCTGTACGAACGCCACCTGCGCATCGAACACTGGGATCACGCCGGGCGACAGGGCGCAGCCGCCGCTCGGACTCTGTTGGCGGGCCCAGACGCCGCCGAAGCCTACGACGAGGTCCCTTACTTCTGGTCCGATCAATACGACGTCAAAGTCCAAATGCTCGGTGTGCCAACGAGTTACGACGCTCTGAAAATCGTCGAGGGCGACCCTGACGCGTGGGAGTTCGTCGCCGCATACGGGCGCGACGGGCGCACGATCGCCGTGCTGGGAACGGTCCCCCATCGGGTGCATGCCTATCGCGACGCGATTGCGAAACGTGCCGAGTTTCCGCCCAAGCGACCGGATTAGACAACTGACTAATAACTAAGACTGCCACGGGGTCTCGCGCAGGACACTAAAGTGCTCTGCGTGGGCAAAGACGTGTTAGCCAACGGGCGGGGCCGCTGGTTGGCAATGGCCGGCTTGCTCGTCGTCTCTGCGGGCATGCTCTACGCCCAAAGCGCCGAGACTCCGTGTTGCGCTAGGAGTTCGGCGGCGGCTCAGGCAGTCAAACCCAGTGCGCCGACGACCCCGGCGCACGCCAACGATCCGGTCAAGCCGCACATCGCCACTCCTGCGGAAGTCGACATGCTGGCGGCAAGCGCACCCGCCACCGCCCAGAACTTCCAACTCGCGCTGCCCGCCGGCGTGGCGCCGGAGCAAGGGTTGCAGGTCAAGACCATTTGGGCGGCCCGAGCGATCAGCGTGTTGTTTCCGCAGATCAAGACCATCGGCGGCTATCGACAGGATGCGTTGAAATGGCATCCCAACGGGTTGGCGATCGACGTGATGATCCCGAACTACCACACTCCTGACGGCATCGAACTCGGCAACCAAATCGCCGGGTATGCCTTGGCGAATGCCAAACGATGGGGGGTGCTCCACGTGATTTGGCGGCAGAAGTTCTATCCGGGCATCGGCGCGCCCAGTTGGACGGCGGATTACGGCAACGAAACGCTCAACCACTACGACCACGTCCATATCGCCACCGACGGCGGCGGATACCCGACCGGGCACGAAACGTATTACATCGGCTCGATGAACCCCGCGCCGCCGCAGTGAGCGGCTCCCGACCCTTGCCGTGGTGGTTTGCGGGCCTATCCGAAAGTGGTAGTCACAGAGGTGACGATCCGTGATGACGGAAGGACCGCAGTGAACGAAGAACAACGCAACCTGATGGCGTCGGGGCGTGGCTTCATCGCCGCACTGGACCAAAGCGGCGGCAGCACGCCCAAGGCCTTGAAGCTCTACGGGATCTCGGAGGACAAGTACCACACTGAGGAGCAGATGTTCGATCTGATCCATCAGATGCGTGCGCGGCTCATGTCGAGTCCCCGTTTTACCGGCGACAAGATCCTGGCGACCATCCTTTTCGAGCAGACTATGGACCGCGCCATCAGCGGCGAGGACACCCCCGCGTTTCTGTGGAAGCAGAAGCACATTGTGCCATTCGTGAAGGTCGACCAAGGGCTCGACGACGCCAAATACGGTGTACAGCTGATGAAGCCGATGACCAAGCTCGACTCGTTGTTGGAGCGGGCCGTCGAGAAGGGGATCTTCGGCACCAAGATGCGCTCGTTCATCGCCGAGCCGAACGAAGCCGGGATCAAGGCCATCGTCGACGAGCAGTTCGAGTACGGGCACAAGATCGCCGAACGCGGGCTCATGCCGATCCTCGAACCCGAGGTGAGCATCAAATGCCCCGACAAGGCCAAAGCGGACACGCTGCTGGTAGAGGCGCTTAGGGCGAAGCTCGACAAGCTTGACTCAGACAGGCAGGTCATGCTGAAGCTGACGTTGCCCGACGAGAACGACCTCTATGCGCCGCTGATCGAACACCCTCGAGTCCTGCGCGTCGTGGCGTTGTCGGGCGGCTACAGCCTCGCGGAAAGCTGCACTATCCTGGCCCGCTGTCACGGGCTGATCGCCAGCTTCTCCCGCGCCTTGACCGAGGGCCTGACAGTAGACCAGACCGACGAAGAATTCGACGAGAAACTCGGTTCGAATATCGACGAGATTTACCGCGCCTCGCTGACCTAGTTGGTGGCTTCAATCCGTGCCTGCTGCGTGGTGTTAGGTTCGACGGCGAAGCGAAGGAGGCGCGAAAAGTGAGCTCAGGTGTATTTGGTTACCTGACCGTACTTAGCCTCCTGTTGGCGTTGGTGTTCGTCGTCGTTGCCGGCGTATACGTCAAGCGGCTGGGCGATCGAGCGACTTCTCCGATAAGTGACGAAATCGGGAGCGCGAAAACGGTGATGGCCAAAGTCCGCAAACGCCAACCCATGTCGCGGGACGAGCTGGACTATGCGAAGCAAATCGTTGCCGATCGCAGCTCCTTCATGGCGTTCTGCATCCCCGGCGCTTTGTTCATGGTGGGCTGTTTCTATGTGTTCGGCAGCCTTTACCATCTGCATGGAGCGACCCCGTCCGAGCGGACGTTTCTGGGGGTCTTCCCCATGTTGGCCGCCACGAACTTCACGATTCGGCTTCTCGGCAGCGCCAAGTACAAGCGGCGTCTGCAGAAGATGAGTTGACGCGACCGCGGCTCTCGGGCTGGGACCGGCGGGCGGGCATGCCCGCCGGTCCTCCCCGGTCGCATGCCGGCCGCAGGGCCGATACTCTTTCCACGATGTCAATTGGGCACATGACCGTCTACTATCTTCAGTGACCTGAGGGCGGCCGCCGGGGAAGAAGGCGATGTCCCGACCGGACTTCGAAAGGTGATCGAGTGAGCCCCCGTCCAGTCGGCAGGACCGTCTTGGCGCGAGCCTGGATGCCGTTGGTTGCCGTTGTTGCGGTCGGCGCCGGAGCTGTGGGCATGTGGAAGGTGCACCAGTTCTCCGCTCCCCCGCCCGTCATCACGGTCAATGGCCCGGCTGCTCCTGAGCAGACCACGCCCAAACAGCTCACGTATGAGTTGTTCGGGTCCGTCGGCGAAGGCGGGATGCTCGTCTACCTGGACATCGACGGGCACCCGCATCAGGTCGACCTGACCACGTTGCCCTGGTCGCACACGGAGACGACGACGCTCACGGTGGTCTCCGGCAGCATCTCGGCGCAGGTTCACGGCGGTCAACTGGGCTGCCGGATGTTGGTGAATGGCGTTGTCCGCGACGAACAGTCCGATACCCACGAGGATGCGCACGTCATGTGCAGGGTGAAATCCGCGTGAGCGAGCACCGGGCGAGACGACCTTTCCTCCCCAGAATGGTCCGTGTCGTCGCGATACCGATCATCGCTTTTTGGGCGCTTCTCGCCGTGTCGACGAACACCTTCATGCCGCAAGTCGAGCGGGTCGCCGAAGAACTCGCGGGCCCGATGGTTCCGCATTACGCGCCGTCGCAGCGGGCGTTGCTGCGTATCGGCGAAAAGTTCCACGAGTCCGATTCGACCAACTTGACCATGCTCGTGTTGGAAGCCAACCGGCCGTTGGGCGACGTGGACCACCGCTACTACGACGACTTGGTGCGCCGGCTCAAGCAAGACCCCACGCACGTGCAGTACGTGATGGACCTGTGGGGCAAGCCGATCACCGCGGCGGGGGCGCAGAGCGTCGACGGCAAAGCCGCATACGTGCTGCTGCGTCTCGCGGGCGATATCGGTCAGATGCAAGCGAATCAATCCGTTGCCGCCGTAAGGGATATCGTCGCCAGGGACCCGGCGCCGCCCGGGCTGCGGGTCTATGTCAGCGGCGCGGCGCCGCTGGCGTCGGACACGGTGGCTGTTGCCAATTCGAGCCTGAACAACATCACGATCGTCACGATCATCCTCATCGTCACCATGCTGCTGCTCGTCTACCGCTCGCTCAGCAACGTGCTGGTGCCGCTGCTCGGAGTGCTGATCGAGATGCTCGTCGCCAAGGGAGTTATCGCGACGCTCGGGCATTTGGGTTACATCGAACTGTCGTCGTTCGCGGTCAACATCGTCGTCGCGCTGACCCTGGGAGCGGGGACCGACTACGGCATCTTCTTGATGGGCCGGTATCACGAGGCGCGACGGGCCGGCGAAAGCCGGGAGGATGCCTTCTACACCGCGTACAAGGGCGTCACGCCGATCATCGTCGGCTCGGGGTTGACGATCGCCGGCGCGTGCTACTGCCTGACATTCGCACGGCTCAACTACTTCCACACCATGGGGCCGGCCGTTGGGATCTCGATGCTGTTCACCATCGCGGCGGCGCTGACGCTCGGCCCGGCGATCTTGACCGTGGGCAGCCTCTTCGGGCTGTTCGACCCCAGACAGAAAGCCAAGGCAACGTTGTATCGGCGGATCGGGGCGAGCGTGGTGCGCTGGCCGGTGCCGATCCTCGCGGCGAGCGCCGCTGCCGTGATGTTCGGGGCGGTCTTCGTGCCGACCTACCGGCAGAACTACGACGACCGTGCCTACCAGCCGCACAACGCACCCGCCAATCAGGGCTTCGCCGCGGCGGACCGGCACTTCCCGAAGAGCAAGCTGTTCTCCGAGATGCTGATGATCGAGACGGATCACGACATGCGCAACTCGGCCGATTTCATCTCACTGGACCGGGTGGCGAAGAGCCTGATCCGTCTTCCCGGTGTCGCGATGGTGCAAAGCATCACCAGGCCGCTGGGCCGGCCACTCGAACACGCCACGCTGCCCTACTTGTTCACCACGCAGGGCAGCGGCAACGGTCAACAGCTGCCGTTCAACAAGCAGCAGAACGCCAACACCGACCAGCAGGCACAGATCACGGCGCACTCCGTCGAAGTCTTGCGGAAAGAGATCGTCTACTTCCAAAACATGTCCGACGAGCTGCACAGCACGGTTCTCACCGTCGAGGATCTACAACAGATCACCGACGAGATGAACCAGGAAATCTCGAACGTCGACGACTTCTTCCGGCCGATCAAGAGCTACTTCTATTGGGAGAAGCACTGTTTCGACATCCCCATCTGCTGGACGTTCAGGTCGCTGTTCGACGGGCTCGACAACATCGACCACCTGGCTGCTGACATCAAGGACGCCCGAACCTCTCTCGAAGCCGTGGACAGGATCCTGCCGCAAGTCATCACGCAGCTGAAACTCACCGCTGACGACTCGGAGGCGTTGGCCGCTCGCTTAGTCAGCAGCTACGGCCAGTCGGCGCTGCAGTCGACGCAAACGGACCAGACGTTCGACGACCTGATCAATGTCGGGCTCGACTTCGACCGGTCCCGCAGCGACGACTTCTTCTACATCCCCCGTGAAGGTTTCGACAACGACGACGTCAAGACCGGCATGCAGCTGCTGATGTCGCCAGACGGCAAGGCCGCTCGGTTCATCGTCACCCACGAGGGCAACGCCATGGGTCCTGAAGGCGTGCAGCATGTCGAGCAGTTCCCTACGGCGATAACCACGATCTTGAAAGAGACGTCGCTGGCCGGCGCGAGGGTCTACATCGGCGGCTCTGGATCCAACGACAAGGACATCAAGGAATACGCCGCGTCGGATCTGCTGATCGTGGCGATCGCCGCCTTCGTGCTGATCTTCTTGATCATGTTGTTCCTGACGCGAAGTCTGATGGCCGCCTTGGTCATTCCCGGCACCGTGGCTTTCTCGTACGCCGGGGCGTTCGGGCTGTCGATACTCGTCTGGCAACACCTGATCGGGCTGCCGCTGCACTGGCTGGTTTTGCCGCTGACGTTCATCATCCTGGTGGCCGTGGGTTCGGACTACAACCTGCTGTTGATCGTCCGTGTCAAAGAGGAGCTTCATGCCGGGCTCAATACGGGTCTGATCCGCGCGCTCGGAAGTACCGGGGGCGTAGTGACTTCCGCGGGTTTGGTGTTCGCGTTCACGATGCTGGCAATGCTCACAAGCGATCTGCGCAGCATCGGTCAAGTGGGTTCGACCGTTTGCATCGGCCTGCTGCTCGACACGCTGATCGTGCGCTCGTTCGTGGTCCCGTGCATCCTGCGAATCCTCGGGCCGTGGTTCTGGTGGCCGACGCTGGTGCGTTCCCGTCCGCTGCCAATGCGCTGACCTCTCGCGCGTTGATCCTGCGTCTACCAGGCGAGCCACTCGAATTTTTGCGTGGTGTAGGCAGAATCAATCGCGCGAAAGCGAGGAGCGCGGTCGACTTGCCGCCCATGATCCGCCGGCACGGCTTAGCGGGTTAGTGTGCTTGCGTCGGCCTCCGAACAAGCCGGCAGAACGGTTGAGCACAGCCATGACCGCAGCAGCAGAGGCGTCGACCATCGAATCGCGGGTCGGCCACTACTACCCGATGGACTACCCCTACCTGGTAGGCCGCGAGAAAGTACGTGAATACGCGCGCGCGGTGCAGGACTATCACCCCGCACACTGGGACGTCGCCGCCGCCGCAGACCTGGGTTACTCGGGTCTGGTGGCGCCGCTGACCTTCACGTCAACCCCGGCCATGGCGTGCAACCGCCGCATGTTCGAATCGGTGGTCGTCGGTTACGACACCTACATGCAGACCGAAGAAGTCTTCGAGCAGCACCGCCCGATCGTTGCCGGCGACGAGCTGAAGATCGACGTCGAACTGTCGTCGGTGCGCAGGATCGCCGGCCGCGACCTGATCACCGTGACCAACACCTTCACCGACACTGCCGGCGAGCGGGTGCACACGCTGCACACCACCGTCGTCGGCCTGACCGCCGAGGACGTCGATCCGGCAATCAAGGCGGCCGCGCAGAAGGCGATGATGCATGACGTGGACATCGCCGCAATCGGCGAAAACGATGCGGCCTACCAGAAGACGGTGCGCCCCGAGGGGGAGATTCGGATCGCCGACGCCGGCATGACCCGCACGCCGGGCACGCCGTCGTTCGAGGACGTGAAGGTCGGCGACGAGCTACCCGTGCACCACACCCGGCTGTCCCGCGGTGACCTGGTGAACTATGCCGGCGTGGCCGGCGACGCCAACCCGATTCACTGGGACGAAGACATCGCCAAGCTCGCCGGGCTGCCCGACGTGATCGCGCACGGGATGCTGACGATGGGTTTGGGCGCCGGGTTTGTCTCCGCATGGTCGGGCGACCCCGGTGCAGTTACCCGCTACGCGGTGCGGTTGTCCGCGCCGGCGATCGTGTCGGCCAAAGAGGGGGCCGACATCGAGTTCAGCGGCCGGATCAAGTCGCTGGACCCGGCAACGCGCTCCGGCGTCGTCATCGTCGGCGCGAAGTCCGCCGGCCGGAAGATCTTCGGCCTGGCGACGGCGAACATCCGCTTCCGTTGACCCGGTCGCCGGGGCGGTTTGGCGCTCAATCCGTTGAAACGCTAACTTCCTGACGTGATGTCCTCAGCTGCTAGTGCAGTCGCGCGGTGGATTGCCCCCTTTCTGACGGTTGCGGCCCTTGTCGGCCTTGTCGCCGACCCGATCCAGACCCCCCCGATCCGGCTGGCCAGTAACGACAACCCGTTGGCCGGCAAACCCTTGTATGTCGATCCCGCATCGAAGGCCATGCGCGCCGCGCAAGGCGCCAATCCGCCGAGCCCAGAGCTGACGGCCATCGCGAACACGCCGCACGCCTACTGGATGGACCAGGCGTCTACTCCCGCTGTGGACGCGAAGTACATCGCCGGGGCGCAGGCTGCCGGCGCCGTGCCGATTCTGGCGCTGTACGGAATCCCGCATCGTGACTGTGGAAGCTTCGCTTCGGGCGGATTCGGGTCGGCGGGCGCCTACCGGGGGTGGATCGACGGCGTCGCATCCGCCATCGGCGCCGGCCCCGCCGCGGTCATCCTCGAACCCGATGCGTTGGCCATGGCCGACTGCTTGCCGCCCGACCAGCGCCAGGAGCGCTTCGAGCTGATCCGGTATGCCGTCGACACCCTGACCCGCAACCCGGCCGCGGCCGTCTACATCGACGCAGGACACTCGCGCTGGATCAACGCCGACGAGATGGCCGCCAGGCTCAACCAAGTCGGCGTGGCCAAGGCACGGGGTTTCAGCCTCAACACCGCCAACTTCTTCACCACCGACGAGGAAATCGGTTACGGCGAAGCGATTTCGGGGCTGACGAACGGATCCAACTACGTTATCGACACGTCGCGCAACGGTGCCGGACCCGCCGGCGGCGAACTCTATTGGTGTAACCCAGCCGGCCGTGCCCTGGGTACCCCGCCCACCACGGCGACAGCTGGCGCACACGCCGACGCCTATCTATGGATCAAACGTCCGGGTGAATCCGACGGGTCGTGCGGCCGCGGGGAACCGCAGGCCGGCACCTTCGTCAGCCAATACGCGATCGATCTTGCCCGGAACGCCGGCCACTAGTTCACGAGCAGTTCACAGCGTGGCGGCGAGCCTCCACAGCGCGTTGCGGTCTACGGAGGCGGAGCGGTCAAGCGGGCTGATTACCACGTCGGTGGCACCTGCACAGGCCAGGTGGGGCTGGCGCCGAGCTCGCTCCCGTGGTAGTCGACGCCCGCCGTGTTGAACACCGACCGCAGGATCGTCAGATGCTCGCGTAACCGAGTAATGGTGTTCGGCCATGCGGCGCCGAAGGTCTGGCGTTCGATCTTGCGGGGACCCAGCCCGAGCCCGAGGCTGAAGTTGCCGTGCGCGGCGGCCTGCGCCGTCTGCGCCAACGAGGCGACGATCAGCGGGTGGCGGGGTTGATCGGCACCACCGAGGTGCCCACGCCCAGCCCGGGCACGGCGGCTCCGACGAGCGCGGCTACCGCGATCGCGTCGTAGTTCTGCTGCTGGGGCAACCACACCTGGGCGACGCCGAGCTCGTGGGCTTGTCGGGCTTGGGTAATCACGTCGTCGACGAGATTGGGAGCATCGGGGCGGGCCATGAGGATGGCGGCAGCTTAGGTGAAACGGCTCATGTGCGATCGCGCACCTTGATGAGCGACTTGATAGCGCGACGCTGGTCCATCGCGGCGTACGCCTCGGCAATACCGTCGAGGTCAGTCGTGTAATCGAAGACCTTGCCGGGGTTGATTCGGTTGGCCAGTACATCGGCGATCAGTTCGGGCAGGTATGCACGGACTGGCGCCGGTCCGCCGTGAACGCCTACGTTGCGTAGAAATATGCCCTGCGCCGGAATCTCGACGCCGTGCGGGAGGCCGACGTTGCCGACGATGGCTCCCGCACGGCTGATCTTCAGTGCAGTCTGCATCGCTTCGTTGGTTCCCACGCACTCCAGGGCGGCGTCCACTCCGACGCCGTCGGTGAGCTTCTCCACTTCTTCGACCGCCTTGTCGCCACGGCTGTCGACGATGTCGGTGGCACCGAACTCAAGGGCCAGTTGTTGCCGGGAGGGATGCCGGCTCATCGCGATGATGCGTTCCGCACCAAGCCGTTTCGCGGCGATGATGGCGCACAGCCCCACCGCCCCATCACCGACAACCGCGACGGTGTCGCCGGCATCGACCTCGGCGCTCACCGCAGCGTGATGGCCCGTTCCCATGACGTCCGACAGTGCCAGCAGCGAAGCCAGCACGTCGTCGCTGTAGTCCGCTGGCGAGCCGGGCACGGTAACCAACGTGCCGTCGGCCAGGGGCACCCGAACGAGTTCGCCTTGTCCGCCGTCGCCGTTGTCGGGAATGAAGCCGCCCCGTGCGCACGCGGTGGTCATGCCTGCTCGGCAGTCCGGACATGTTCCGTCGCTGTAAGCGAACGGCGAGACCACGAAGTCTCCCACCGATACCGTCGTGACGTCGTCGCCGACCTGTTCGACGATGCCGATGAATTCGTGACCGATTGGACTGTCGGCGGGAAAGTCTGTGTCTCCGCGGTAATACCACAGATCCGATCCACATACACACGCCATGACGACTCGAACGACGGCGTCGGTCGGATCGACGACTGCCGGATCGGGCCGTTCTCCGATCTCAATCTTGCCTGCTTCCTTGAAGATTGCAGCTCTCATGTTCTTTCTCCTCTACAGTCCGACCATTGCCATGCCGGCGGCGTTGTAGCGGTCGCCCTGGACGCCCACCCGCGCGGCCAGGGCGTCTAGGTCGGCGACTTCATCGGCCGAGAGCGCGACCTGGGTTGAGCGGGCGTTCTCGTCGACTCGGCCGGGGCGGCGAGTACCTGGAATCGGTACGATCCACGGCTGCTGGGCAAGTAGCCAGGCCAGTGCAATCTGACCGGTGCTACAGCCCTTTGCCTCGGCAAGGGCGCGGACGTGGCCCACCAATGCTTGGTTGGCGCTGAGGTTTTGGGCGTTGAATCGCGGGATCGTGGTGCGGATGTCGCCGGCGGAGGAGTCGGTCGAGACCCCTACAGTGCCGGTGAGGAAGCCCTTGCCGAGTGGGCTGAACGGCACAAACCCGATGCCGAGCTCGGCGCAGGTCGGAAGGACCTCCGGCTCTGGATCGCGGGTCCACAGGGAATACTCGCTCTGTACGGCCGTGACAGGGTGCACGGCGTGGGCGCGCCGAATCGTCGCAGCCCCTGCCTCCGACAAGCCGAAGTGTCGCACCTTACCGGCCTGCACGAGCTCCCCGACCGTTCCGGCGACGTCCTCGATCGGTACATCAGGGTCCACCCGGTGCTGATAGAAGAGGTCGATCACATCGGTCTGCATGCGTCGCAAGGATGCGTCAGCGACTCGCTTGATCTGCTCCGGCCGCGAGTCGGTCCCAATCATCTTGTTGTCGGCGATGTTCCAACCGAACTTGGTGGCGATGACCACCTCGTCGCGAAGCGGTGCCAGTGCCTCGCCGACAAGCTCCTCGTTGACATGGGGGCCGTACACCTCGGCGGTGTCGAAGAACGTAATCCCCGCCTCGTGGACGGCGTAGCGGATGACGCCGATCATGTCGTCGCGGTCCCCAGGATTTGGGCCGTAGCTCTGCGACATGCCCATGCAGCCAAGACCGATGGCGGAGACCCGCAGGCCTTGACCGAGGGAACGTGTATGCATGAATCCTCGTCAGGCTTGCGGGATTTCGATGCCGAAGGTTTCGCGGGTGATGTCTTCGGGCTCGGGGCCGCCGCGCACACCGGTGTCCAGGGCGTCGATGGCGGCGAGTTGGTCGGCGGTGAGCTCGAAGTCGAAGACAGAAAAGTTCTCTCGGATTCGCCACGGCGTCACCGACTTTGGGATCACCTGGCGGCCCTGCTGCAGATGCCAGCGCAGCATCACCTGCGCGGGCGTCTTGTCGTGCGCGGCCGCGATCTCGCCGATCACCTGGTCCTCGAGCGTCGAGCCGTGCGAGCCGTCGCGATAGAACGTGATGCCGCCGATCGGCGACCAGGCCTGGTTCAGAATGCCGTGCTTGTCGTCAACGGCGAGCAACTCCGACTGCCGGAAATAGGGGTGAACCTCGATCTGATTGACCGCAGGAACCACATCGGTCTGGGCCAGCAGCCGTTCGAGGTGCGACGGCATGAAGTTGGAGACACCGATCGCGCGGACCTTGCCGTCGGCGTACACCTTCTCCAGCGCCTTGTAGGCGTCAATGGTCAGTTCGAACTCACTGGGCAACGCTTGGTGCAGAATGAGCAGATCGAGCTGGCCGACTCCCAGCTTGCCGGTCGCCTTGTCGAAGGCGTGCAGCGTGGCGTCGTAGCCGAAATCGGTGATCCAGACCTTGGTTTCGACGAAGATTTCGCCGCGGTCCAGGCCGGAGCGCCGGATCGCCTCGCCAACCTCGCGCTCGTTGCCGTACGCCGCCGCTGTGTCGACGTGGCGGTAACCCGTCTCCAGCGCGACCTGGACAGCTGCAATCGTCTGTTCCGGCGGTGTCTGGTAGACGCCGAATCCGAGGACCGGTATCTCGACGCCGTTGTTCAAGGTGTAGGTGGGAAGGCTCATGCCTCGACCGTAGGTTCGCCAGCGGGCACCAGGGAGTGCCTGCCGAACCGGGCACTGGCAGTACCCCTCTGATCGGGCCGGGCGAACCTACGGTGGAGATATGTCCGCGATGGATCTGCGCAGCGAGATCAGGGAGTTCTTGACCTCGCGGCGTGCGCGCATCAGACCGGAGCAGGCGGGCCTGCCGGCGTACGGCGGCACCCGCCGGGTCAAGGGGCTACGGCGCGAGGAGGTCGCGATGCTCGCCGGGGTCTCCGTGGACTACTACATCCGGATGGAGCGGGGCAGTCTGGCCGGCGCCTCAGAGAGCGTTCTGGACGCGCTCGCCTCGGCGCTGCAGCTCGACGAGGCCGAGCGCGACCACCTCTATGCTCTCGCCCGCGAGTCCGGCACGGGAACACGCCGTCGAAAGCGGAGGACTCCGGCGACCATCAGACCCGCGCTGCAGCAGGTTCTCGACGCCATCACCGGCGCGCCTGCCTGGATCCGCAACGGTCGCCACGACGTACTCGCGATGAACCAACTCGCCCGCGCGCTCTACGCCCCCGTGCTTGCCGATCCACGCCGGCCGGCGAACACCACGCGATTCGTGTACTTGAACCCCGAGGCGGCCGAGCGGTTCTTCGTCGACTACGACCAGATCGCCAAGGACGCCGCTGCCATGCTGCGTCTCGAGGCGGGTCACAACCCACACGACGAAGAACTGATCGCCCTGGTCGGTGAATTGTCCACTCGCAGTGAGTTGTTCCGGCAGCGGTGGGCCTCCCAAGACGTGCGATTCCATCGTTCCGGTCGCAAGCGGCTGCGGCATCCTGTCGTTGGCCAACTCGACCTCGACTTCGAGGCCATGGAGCTGCCCTCCGAGCCCGGCCTGCAGCTCAACATCTATACGGCAGCCGCGAATACTCCGACGGCGGACGGACTCAAACTGCTTGCATCCTGGGCGGCCAGCCAGGACGACCTTCCCTCGGAACGGACTGCGGCCAAGAGCTAAGGCGGACCGCTGGCCACGGGAATGCTCAGTTCTCCACAAGGTCGGGGATGGGCTCGGTCTCCGTCAGCCAGTGCCGTCCGAACCGGCGGGCGGTCTCCCACTTGGGAATGCTCACCGCGTCGTCCTGGCCGAGATCCTCGGGGGCCGGGCCGATGCGCTCGGCCAGCGGAGCGAGGGCGTCCAGATCGAAGTTGTACACCTCGGCCGCTGCCAGACCCAGCATCTGGCGGGTCTCCTCGATGGGGACGTCCCAGAAGGAGCGGCGGAGCCAGTCGCGGGTGTGCGGCCAGGTCCCCTCGGGATGGGGAAAGTCGTTGCCCCACAGCATGTTTGACACGCCGATCTCGTAGCGCCGCGCCAGCTCCCTGCGTTCCGTCGTGGTGGCCCCGATGAAACAGTTCCGGTCGAAGTAGGCCGAGGGCGGCATCGTCAGATCGCCTTCCATCTGATGGCTCATCTTCTTGGCCGAATGCTCACGCAGATAGCGCGTATCCATCAGCCACAGCAGGTCGTTGGCCCAGAACGCACCGCATTCGGTGACGCCCCATCGCAGCCGGGGGAACCGCTCGAACACGCCCGACCACAGCGCGAACCACAGGGGCCGGGCACCCCACCAGCGCACCTCGGTGACGTAGATGCCGAGGTGCCCGCCGTACTCCTCCTGCGGGGCGGGCCCGGAGTGGGTGTGTACCGGCATCTGCAGGTCCTGGCAGGCGGCCCAGACCTTGTCGTAGCGACGGTCGTGGTAGGGCGGGTAGCCGACCCAGCGTGCCGGGATCAGGATCCCGCCCCGCAGTCCGGATTCGGCGGCTCGGGTGATCTCGGCGACCGCCGCGTCGACGTCCGCCAGTATCGGCACGACCGCGACCCCGGCCCGCCGCTCGGGGCTGTGGCTGCACAGTTCGGCCAGCCAGCGGTTGTGCGCCCGCGCCCCGGCCATCGCGCGGCCCGGGTCGAGCTCGCCCGACTGGCCCAGGCCGGCCCCGAACGGGGCACCGGCGACCCCGGTCACCGCGTCGGCGTCGGGGAAGATGACCTCCCCGACCACTCCGTCGCCGTCGAGCTCTTTGTCCCGCAGGCCGACATCCCATCCGCCGGCGATGCCCTCGCCATGCTCGGAGAACCACTGCTCGGCGAACTGCTCGTCGATGAACCCGCCGACTTGCGACGCGGCGGCCTTCTCGGCCAGGTAGGCCTCGAAGTCCTCCCGGTATTCGGGGTCGACGTATTCGCGGTACCGCTCGGTCGGCAGTTCGGCGTGACAGTCGGCGGAGATGATGAGATAAGGCTCCACGGTGGTCCTTTCGTTACCAGGCACGGATCGGGTCGGGTTCGAAGACGGTGCTGCGCGCGTCGGCGGGCACGGCCGGCAGCGGCTCGGCGACCTCGGCCACGGTCGGGCCGATGCGGTCGACCAGCGGTGCGAGGGCCTCGAGGTCGAAGCCGTAGACGGCCGCCGCATTTCCGCCCACCATGGCCGCCACCTCGTCGGCCGGGACACCGCTGAAGGTGTGGCGCAACGCCTCCCGCGTGTAGGGAGCGGTGCCCTCGAAGTGCGGGTAGTCGCTTCCCCACATGATCTTCTCGACGCCGATGCGGTGGCGCTCGGCGCATTCGACGGGTCGCATGAAGCTGGCACCGACGTAACACTGGCGGGCCCAGTACTCGCTGGGCTTGAGCGGCAGCGAGCCGGCGGTGGGCCCGGCGAAGCGCGCGATCGCCGAGTTCGCTCGCCCGTAACGGGCCGCCGCCACGTCCAGCGAGTCCAGCGTCGCCGGTATCCACCCGGCGCCCTGCTCGGTGAAGACCACGGTGAGGTCCGGATGGCGATCCAGCGCGCCGCTGAAGATCAAGTGCCACAAGGCCCGATGAGCCCACCAATGCGTTTCGTACACCCACACCGCGAACGAGCTGCCCCACCCGTCGGTCGGGCTCGGCCCGGCGCTGCCGCCGTGGTGGTTGACCACCACGCCCGCTTCTTCGCACGCCGCCCAGAGCGGCTCCCAGTGCTCGGCGTAGAGCGGGGGGATGCCGGTGCCGGGTACGACGCCGGGCAGCAGCACACCGCCGCGCAGCCCCAGCTTGGCGATCTGTGCCACCTCGGCCACGGCCTCGTCGAGGTCTCCGAGCAGGATCTGGCCCACCCCGGCGCGCCGCTCGGGCGAGGCGGAGCAGAAGTCGGCCAGCCAGCGATTGTGCGCCCGTAGGCCGGCCCAGCGCAGCTCGAGCTCCCGGGCGGTCTCCGGCGGGGGCGCGGCCAGGCTCGCCTGAGGGAAGAACGGCGGCACGGTATTGGGGTAAATGACCTCCCCCGCAATGCCTTCGGAATCCAGGTCAGCGTTGCGCCGATCGCTGTTCCAATTGCGTTCGGCGTCGGGCTCGGTAAGGTCGCCGAACGGGTTGACGTAAGTCTTTGCCCAGCCGTCGAATTCGTCCCGGTACTGCGGATCGAGGTACTCGCGGTAGTCGAGCAGGTCCGCGCCGGCGTGGCAGTCGGCCGAAATGACCGTGTACCGTTCCATCGCTATACCCGCGTCGGCTCAGGTCTGGGGGCCGCGAGCAGTGCCACGTCGTCGTAGCGCTGGTGCACATACGGCAGCAGCCACTCGGCAGGCACCCGCTCCGCGATGCGTCCCACCTGCGCGGTCCGCCGGCGACACCAGGTGATCGACGTGAGCTGGCGAATCACGATGTCGGCCACCGGATCCAGCGGAGAGTCCCCTAATTCGAGTGTGCCCTCGATGTTTTCGAGCAGCTCGTAGTGGCGGTGGTACTCGCCGTAGACCAGGTGCGGATCGGTGATGCCGCTGCCGTCGGGGGCACGCAAGAACTTGAAGTAGAACTCGGTGTTCACCTGGTCGGGCGGTGGGGCCGCCGGGCCGGTGACCCGACCGTGCACTCTGATGAGCTGATAGCCCAGCCGGTCAACGGTGGCGGTGACGCTGTTGGCGTCGCGCTCCACCTCGATGTGGGCCAATTTCTTTGGCTCGCCGAATGTTTCGCGTCCGCCCGTGACCGACTGCTCGGTGGACTGCGGCATGAACAGGGGGTAGTCGCCCTGGAGTTCGCCGTGCCGGGCGGTCACCGAAAACACCGCCGACCCGAACGGCGGCCTCCCCTCGATCCGGACCCGCTGAAGCTGAACACGCACCAACGGCTCGGCCGCCGGCTCCAGCGGCTTGGGGAGTACGGCCGCCACGATCTCCGGATCGGTGAGGTAGGTGACGGTGACCGCTTCGGTAGCGATGGGTGCCTTGGTGGCGTCGATCTCGTGGTCGACCTGTGCCTCGGGTGGGCGGGCACCGTAGCGAATCATGTTGCTGCTCCTTTGGTTTGCGGCTCCTTCCCGGCGCTCTGGCCGAGAACGTCGACCAGATAGTCGGGATTGCTGCGAGCGAGAATCGAGGCCGCCTTGCGGCTCACGACGTCCTCGGCGGCTGTGGGCGGGCCCATCATCCAGAACCGGTCAGCCCGGATTCCCTCCACGACGTGGTCAGCGACCGTCTCAAGCGGCGTGAACTCGACACGTGAGCCGGCGGCCTCGAAGCGGGCCACGACGTCGGCCAAAGTGTGCTCGGGTGTGCGACGTTCCTGCGTTGCGGCATAGCGCTCTGGCCGGTGCCGCCACGACTCCCAGATGCCGGTGTTCAAAAAGCCGCCGGGGAAAAGGACGTGTGCCCGGACCCGCGTCCCTGTCATCTGCAGGTGGGTGTACAGGCTCTCGGTCAGGCAGAGCACGGCAGCCTTGGTCATCGGGTAGACCGCATTAGCCGGTCCGCCCATGGCCCCGCGGGCAATGGGCGCGAACCCGCCGTTGCCGGAGCAGGTGTTGACGACGTGTCCTTCGCCCTGCTCGAGCAGGATGGGCACGAAGGCTTTGATGCCGTGGATGACGCCCAGCACGTTGACGTCGATTCCCCAGCGCCAGTCGGCCAGGTCGTGTTCCCACATGTAACCCTCGGAGACCGCGCCGGTGCCGGCGTTGTTGCACACCACGTGCACGGCGCCGAAGTGATCGAGCGTCTCCTTGGCGAGCGATTCGACGGAGGAATAGTCGGTGACGTCGGTGACCACCCCGACCGCCTCGATGCCCTCGTCGGCGAGCGCCCGGCTTGCCTGGTCCAGCGGTTCTTTGAGGACATCGGCCAGCACCACCTTCATGCCTTCGCGACCGAAACGCCTGCCCATCGCTTGGCCGATGCCTCCGGCACCGCCGGTTACGACGGCCACCTTGCCGTGAAGGTCAGTCATTGTGGCAATCGTCACATGGTCGCGCATATCACCGCAAGCAGTCGCATTATGCGACCATTGGCTTATGGCTCCGCGTCCTTCTCCCCAGACCGAGCGGGTGGTGAACCTTTTCGAGCATCTGGCAGGCGAGGGAAGCGTTGGGATGACATTGGCCGAGGTGTCGCGCCACCTGAGCGTCCATAAGGCCAGCTGCCATTCGATGCTCTCCGAACTGCTGCGGGCCGGCTGGCTGCTGCGCGATCCGGTGGACAAGACCTACCACCTGGGTCCCGCTCTGGTCCGGCTCGGCCGGGAGGCGGCGAGCCGCTATCCGGCCCTGGTGCTGGCCCGCTCTGCGATGGCCGAGCTGTCGGCCGCGACCGGCGCGCACTGCATCGCCTTTTCGGTCAGCGATGACCACTCCACCGTCGTCGACCAGGTTCGAAGCCCACACGGCGGCGGTCACCCGATGCCCATCGGCACCCAGTTCCCCCACCGCCCGCCATATGGGGCGTCGATCGTTGCCTGGGCCGGGCCAGAGGCTCGGGAGCGCTGGCTGGCCGCCCTGCCCGAGGACGTGCGCGATCGCTACCGGCGGGCCCTGGTCGCCGCCAAGCGGCGTGGCTACGCAGTCGGTCTGCACATCCTGCCCGATCTGCGGCTGCGGGAACTGGCGCAGATCGTGCGCAGTGCGGAGGTACGTTCCACCCGGCTGAGCCAACTGGCGCAGGCGTTGACCGACGAACTCATTCACACCGAGGAGTGGTTCCCGATCAACCTGAACCCCGACCGCACCTACGAGGTGAGCCACATCGACTCGCCGATCCTGGAGCAGGGGTCGCGCATCGCCCTGATGCTCAGCCTGGTCCCCAGCGCCGAGCCGATGAGCGGCGCGGCGGTCACCCGTCTGGGGGCGCAACTCTCTTCGGCGACCAGCCAGCTAAGCGCCGCGTTGGCCGAAAAGTCCCACGCGGGTCCGATCGATATGTAGAAGCCCGGAGCTGTTGTCGGCACAACAACTTTGGGTGTTGCCCGGCACGGCCGGGCGACGTTGGCGCAGGTGCGGCCGTTTGGGTTCAGACAACCGCTCGGTGAGACCCTGCAATTAGCCCGCGATCGAATCGCGTGCGTCAAGCACCGCCATGTTCGCCGCCGCGCGGCCGGCACCCCAACCGGCGCCGTTGGACACGGCCACTGCGCGAGGGACCGTCGACGGGAAGAGCCGTTGGGTGAGCTCTTCGGTCGCCCGGCTGTTGGCCGCCAGCACGGGCAGCAGTCGAGCCTCGCGCTCGACCTCCGCGCTGACCGATGCGCTCGCGCTGTCGAGCCGCTCACCAATGCGTTGCGCGTACGCGACGTAAAACGAGTGGCGAAATGACCTGGACCGCGCTTGCGCACCGCCGCCGCGTCCAGCGCTGAGCATCGCTCGGTTGGCTTGGACGAGCAGCGACGTGGTGAGCAGCTCGACCAGGTTGAGGTCGGTTTCGCAGCCGATGACGGTGACGAATCCGAGCCGCTCCGCCCACACTGCGCGGCACCGGTTGCACCCACTGACCACTTGCACCAACGTCGCCTTGGCGGCGACGTAGGGGTTGTCGATCCAGATCCGTCGCGCGGCCGCAGCGGGCTTCCGGCCACGATCATGCTGGGCCAGCGCATCTTTCAATGAGAACCTGCTCATCAGGTCCTGGGCCTTAGCGGACAGGGCCTCCGCTTCGTCGGGGAACTCGGTGGCTTCCGCTTTGGCCAGCAGAGCGCGCACCCGACCGAGGGCCTTTTCGCCGGCATCGCTGACCACCGTTGCCGTGTGCCGGTATGCACCGGGCAACGGCACGATCACTTCCAGCACGGGGAGTCTGCCGAGAAGATTCAGCAGTTTGAGGACGACGGTCAGGGCCTCGCACCGGTCGGCGGCGTTCGAGGCCGCCCACCGCCACATCTGCGGCGGTTGTGTACGTGCGCCGACAGTGGCCGAGAGCCCGGCGATGTCGGCACGCCAGGCCGGGTGCAGTGTCGCGGTCGCGTACTGCCGAGACTCGAGGACGATGGCCTCGTCGAGGTACCGGACCTCGGCTGGCTTCAGTCGGCGACCGGCGATTTCGTGCAAGTCGGACGGCTGCCAGCCGTGCTCCCAGGCCGCTCGGATGGCCTCGTTCATGGCGAGGTCAGCCGCAACGGCTAGCTCGCGTGCAAACGCCCGGCACTCCCTGAGCAGTTCGGCGGCGCGACGCGGCACCTGCTCGGCAGCACCCGACGCGGCCGTGCTCAATGCCACGACGAGGCTTTCGACGATCAGCGCGCGGTCCGGCCCTGGATCGAAGCCGGCGCGCTCGTCTTTGGCGCGGCGCCGGTTCTTGTGTTTGGCTGCCCGCTTCTCTCGGTTGCGTCTGCTCATGCACCCGAAGTGTTCCGAAGGGGTCCGACAGGTTACGTCAGGCGCGCCGCCCTGCTCAGTCGATGAACTGGTATGGCACATCGAGTGCGCGATAGGTGCGCTCTGCCCGACGGTCACGGGTGAGCAGCACGCGCCGATTCGTCGAGGCCGCCTGACCGACAAGAGCGTCATACACCGACCCGCCGACGATGCCGAGGCCGGCGAGCCGCTGGAAAAGATCCCCGGTCGCCCGTGCGTCGAGCCAACACTCGGCCGGGAACGCCTTCGCCAGGACTGAGGCCGCTTGAGTTGCGTTCAGGCGGAGCGGCAGAGGCAGGCGGGTGAGCACCGAATACGTCTCGAACATCGCGTGGCCCGCCAGCGCGGGACGACGCTGAACAAGGGCTCGGCGGCAGGCCGGGTGGGCTTCGTGGGTCGAATCAAGTGCGGCGACGGCGACACTGGTGTCGCAGGCCCAAAGGTCATCGTTGGATGTCATCGCGAAGTCGGCGCACGTCGTCATCGGTCAGCACTGCACCCTCCACCCGGCCGAGTACCGGAAGACCGTCGCGCGTCTCGATCGGGCGGGCACGCCGCTGGACGGGCTCGATCCGCAGACCGGATCCGTCCGGAATCAGTTCGAGCTGCGTGTCGGGGGTGATCCCGAGCGCCACCCGCAGCGCTTTCGGGATGACCAGCCGTCCTAGCCGATCCACCGTCACGTTCATGGCATTAGATTACCATTTGATTGGCAAAATGGTCGATGGCAGGCATCCTGTGGAGCAGGACTTACCCGGCCCGCGGCGCGGTGAGGCTACACGGTTAACAGCAGCCACATTGTTAACATCGCGCGATGCAGGACTCGTCGGGGACAATCAGCCTCCGGCGATCCCGCCCGGTTTCCCGGCGTGACGCACTCCGTTATGCCGCAGCCGTGTCGGCGCTGGCCGGGCTCGGTGCGGCATCAGCAAATGCCGGCGCCCCTACCGCGACGGCCGCCGCTCGCCCGCAACTGATCGACTTCGCCATGCACCAGATTCCGGCCGAGCAAATCCGAGCTGCCGGCTATTCCGGGGTGGTCAACTACGTCTCGCTATCGCGGCCAGGCTCGTCGTTTGGCGCCAAGCCGATCACCCGGCCCTACGCCGAGTCTCTGACCGCCGCCGGGCTGGTGATCGTCAGCAACTATCAATACGGAAAGCCGGGCGGGACAGCACCATCGGACTTCACGCGCGGGTTTGCCGGCGGGGTCGCCGACGCTCGCACCGCCTGGCAGCTGCATACCGCGGCCGGTGGCGGCCAGAGTGCGCCGATCTTCTTCACCATTGACGACGACATCGACCGCGACACCTGGAACACGGTGGCGCTGCAGTGGTTTCGCGGAATCAACTCGGTCCTCGGCGTGCAGCGCACCGGCGTCTACGGGGGCATCAAAGTGTGCCAGTGGGCCGCGGCAGATGGCGTCATCGGGAATTCGCGTACGCCCGGTCACCGGTGGGCCTGGCAGACCCGAGCCTGGTCTGGCAATCAGGTCGACCCCGCCGCCGTTCTCTACCAGCGCATAGTGAGCACCGCGTCGAATCCAGGCCCGCTGGTCGGCGGCCTCGAAGTCGACGTCAACGACGTTCTGGCCCAGGATTGCGGCCAGTGGAACCTACATCGGTGAGGTCGTGGCAGGACCCCGCCATTACCGATGGTCGGCGTCCCGCACACCCGCCCAGTTCACGGCGTTGGCCAATCGCGCCGCCGTTAGTGTGCAGTTATGGACGCGCTTGAGCCGGCCCGCGGCGCGGACGTGGGAAAAGGTATCGCTGCGTCTCTGCTGGCGAATGTGTCCAGCCTCGCTGACGACATGCTCCTGTATATCGCCGAGCGGATACCGGAAGTCGGCGGGGATGCGGAGCTTCGCGGCCTGACCCTGGGATCGTGCTCGTCCAATCTCGAAGCCGTGCTTTCGATGTTTCGTCATGGGATCGACGTAGCCGCGGCGGAGGCGCCGGTGACGGCGCTCGAACACGCACGAGCAATGGCATCACGCGGGCACAGCGTCGATGTGATGCTGCGGTTCTATCGGTTGGGTCATGAGTACTTCACCGAGATGCTCTCCGAGTCGCTCACTGACTGGATCGACGATCCCGCTGTCGCGCTGAGGACGTTTATCGACCTCGAGCGGTTCGGGTTTCGCTATATCGACCGCATCTCCAGTCTGGTGGCTGCCGAGTACATCGCTGAGCTCGACCGCCGCCAGAACCAGGCACGAGCCGAGCGCGACGATGTCGTGCGGGCGCTGCTGGCTGGAGAACGTGTCGACCTTGCCCGGGCCGAACGTGTGCTCAGCCACCGGCTCACGGGCCGGCAGATCGGTTTCGTGTGCTGGGTCGACGACCGCGGCGTCGACCTCGAGGGATTCGCTCGGCAGGTTGGTCGGTACCTCGGGGCGGGTCATTCACTCGTCGTGGCGGACGGCCCACTCGCGGTGTGGGGATGGGCCTCGATCACCGGGGACGCCCGGACGTCGCTCGCGGGCATGGCGACGGAGTCTCCCGTTCACATCGCGGTGGGCTCGCCCCATCAGGGGGCCGCGGGCTTCCGCACCTCCCACCTCGAGGCTCTACGCACTCGCCGGGTCGTCGAACTGTCGGGGCGCGCGGCGCCGTCGATCACCGAGTTCAGCGATGTCGCGTTGGTGGATGCCATCTCGCGCGACCTGGATGCGGCAAGGGCCTTCGTTGCCGCTCAGCTCGGCGATCTCGCACGGGACGACACCAAAGCGCGCGACGAGCGCGCCACCCTCCTGGCTGTTCTCGATGCGCAAGGGAGTCTGACGACCGCAGCACGCACCTTGGGAATCCACAAGAACACGGTCCTGCAAAGGGTGCGTCGTGCCGAAGAGCGCAGGGGCCGGCCCGCAACGGTCCACGTCGCCGAACTGCACGCCGCCCTACTCGTCTGCGACGTGCTGGGGGCCTCGGTGTTGCCCGAGTCATCGCCTCGTTGACAGGAGCCCGAGCGCGCTGGATGTGCTCGCAGCACACCGCAAAGGGCTGAGAGGGCCTTGTTGACCGACACCGGTTCTTCGTAGGTTGCGAAGCATCTCATCCCGAAGCGCGACCGAGGACTTCCGATGGTGACCACGACTCAACACACCCAACCCGCAGCAGCAGCCTCGCAGCATGCCTTGCCTGATCCGGGCGAGCAGGTTCCGACGTTGTCTTGGCCGATAGTCGGCATCTTTTCTTTCGCGCTTGCGCTCTTCGGCACATCGACGTGGGCTGCCCTGACCGGCGCGGTGCCTGCGGTCGCCACGATCGCCGCGAGCGCCGCGGCGATCTTCGTGCTGTTCACCGTATTGCATGACGCGTCGCATTACTCGATCAGCTCACATCGCTGGGTCAACGTCGCCTTCGGTCGCGTGGCAATGTTCTTCGTCTCGTCTCTGATCTCATTCAGGTCGTTCGCGTTCATCCATATTGAGCACCACCGCAACACCAATGACGGTGAGTCCGATCCCGACCACTTCGTCAGCGCCGCGCCCTGGTGGCAGCTGCCCATCCGCTTCCCGGCCATGGACCTGCCATACATCAGTTTCCTGGTACATAACCTGCGCAGGCGGCCACGCGCCGAGATCCTCGAAACGGCGGCGTTGATGACCTTCGCGGTGACGATGATCGTGTGGGCCGCCTTCACCGGACATCTGTGGACGCTCGCGCTGATCTACCTGATCCCCGAGCGGGTGGCGATGTTCGTGCTGGCGTGGTGGTTCGACTGGCTACCGCATCACGACCTGGAAGACACCCAACGCGAGAACCGCTATCGCGCGACCCGCAACCGCGTCGGCTCGGAGTGGATCCTGACTCCCCTGCTCTTGTCGCAGAACTATCACCTGGTCCACCACTTACACCCCTCCATCCCCTTCTACCGCTACGTCGCGGCCTGGCGACGCAACGAGGCCGCCTACCTCGAGCGCGGCTCGGCGATAAGCACCGTCTTCGGACAGCAGCTCGACGCGACGCAGTACCACGAATGGAAACGCCTCAACGGCAAACTAGCTGCGCTGCTTCCAGTCCGAATACCGCGTTCGTCCGCGGCGCGCCACGCCAGCACCCACCCGATCCCGGTCAAAAGCGTCGAGCCCCTGACCCCAGACAGCGTCAAGGTCACGTTCGACGTTCCCGATCACCTCAGCGACCAATTCCAATTCCAGGCGGGCCAACACCTGACCGTCCGACACCGCATGGGCGGGAAGGAGGTGCGACGAAACTACTCGATCTGCACCTCGGCCACCTCGGGAGAATTGGCGATCGGAGTACGCCGCATCGCCGGCGGGATGTTCTCGAGCTTCGCGGTCGAAACGCTGCGGGCCGGTGACGTTTTGGAGCTGATGACGCCCACAGGTAGCTTCGGCGGACCGCTTGATCCACTCGCTCGGCGCGACTACGTCGCGGTAGCCGCCGGCAGCGGCATCACACCCATCCTGTCGATCGTGCGCACCACGATGGAGATCGAGACCGAGAGCCGCTTCACCCTCTTCTACGGCAACCGAACCGCAGAGTCGACCATGTTCGCCACCGAACTCGACGAGCTCGAAACGCGATATGCAGACCGGTTACGCATCTGCCACGTCCGCTCCGCCGAGCCGCACCACCCCGCCTCTCTTCGCGGCCGCATCGACTCGGCGATGGTTCGACGGCTGCTCGCCGACGACCTCGCTTCGATCGATCGCTGGTACCTGTGCGGCCCAAGCGATCTCGTCACGACAATGTGCGACGACCTTGCGTCTGTCGGGGTGCCGAGCGAGCGGATCCACCTCGAACTGTTCCGCGGCACAAAGCAATCCGCACACGCTGATGACTTTCGCAAGTCCGAAGTGACCATCACTCTGTCCGGCGCGGAGCACACCGTGGAACTCGCCGCGGGTGAGACCGTCCTCGAATCCGCGCTGAAAAACAACATCGACGCGCCGTACGCATGCCTCGGCGGCGCCTGTGGCACCTGCAAAGCCCGGATCACGACAGGAGCAGTATCGATGGAGCAAAACTTTGCACTTAACACAGCCGAGCTCGAGGCCGGCTTCATACTGACCTGCCAATCTCATCCCACCACGCAGGCGGTCGCAGTCGACTACGACAGCTGAAAAGCACAGTAGCCCCGGGTTTGAATCCTGTCAGGCTGGACCGGGGCTGAAGCACACGTCGCCGCGACGCTCACTGGCGGAGCGCTGCGCGCCGAGCCGACTGTCGGCCGAAACACAGTCGTGGTGGTCGCTCGCGGAGTCCGCTTTCCTTCCGTCATCCGAGGGCAAGGCCCGCAGGTGTGCGACTGGCACCGCCGCATCCGCGCACCCTCGATGTTGACAATGCTCACAACCCCACTAATGTGAGCGGCGTACACATTCGAGCATAGGGAGGACAGCATGTACGCGGTCACGCTCAGCGGATTCGGAGGCCCCGAGGTGATGGCGTGGACACAGGTTGATGATTTGCCCGCGCCCGGCCGCGGCGAGGTTGCCATCGATGTGGCTGCGGCGGGAGTCAACCGTGCCGATGTGATGCAACGCCAAGGGTTTTATCCGCCGCCGCCCGGCGCCAGCGACACTCTCGGCCTTGAGGTCTCCGGTGTCATCGCCGAAGTTGGTTCCGAGGTTGAGGATTGGAGCCCCGGTGATGCGGTGTGCGCGCTGTTGTCCGGCGGTGGTTATGCCGAACGGGTGAACGTGGCGGCCAGTCAGGTGCTGCCGGTGCCGCAAGGTGTGAACCTGACCGCAGCGGCGGCACTGCCGGAGGCGGCAGCTACCGTGTGGTCTAACCTGGTGATGACCGCCGGTCTGCGCAGCGGGCAGGTGGCCCTCATTCACGGTGGCGGCAGCGGCATCGGCACCCACGCCATCCAAGTGTGCCGTGCGCTGGGTGCCCACGTCGCGGTCACGGCCGGATCAAGATACAAGTTGGACCGCTGTAGGGAACTCGGGGCGCAGACGTTAATCAACTACCACGACCAGGATTTCGCGAAGGTTGTGACCGACGAGCTCGGCGGCGCGAACGCCATCCTCGACATCATGGGCGGCAGCTATCTGCAACGCAACGTCCAATCGCTGGCCGACGACGGCCACCTGACGATCATCGCGTTGCAGGGCGGAGCCACCGCGGAGCTGAATCTTGGGCTGCTGCTGTTCAAACGGGGTTCGGTGCACGTGACCAACCTGCGGCGCCGGCCCCAGGACGGCCCAGGCTCTAAGGCCGAGGTCATTTCCGCACTGCGGCAACATCTTTGGCCGCTGATCTCCGACGGCGCCGTCGCGCCGGTGGTTTGCGCCGAAGTGCCGATCACCGACGCCGGCGAGGCACATACCTTGCTGGACTCGGCGAAGACGATCGGCAAGGTGGTGCTGACGGTGCGTCAACCCTAGCGGCGGGTCGCCCGGCTTGCTCGGGCCTTCGCCGCGGATCCTGCATGACTTCTACCGGAGCGAGCCCGTATGGGTGCCGTCGAGGCGCTCGATGCGACGACGGTGTCGAGCGGATTCGACATCATTGCGCGCACGGCTCCTCTGACCCTGTTGGAGACTGCCCGCTTGGATGAGACGTCCAACTTGCCGTCGAGGTGCAAAAAAGCCAGGCCGTGGACCAGCGCCCACGACGCTGTCGACATCGCCTCCGGATCTGCAGCTGGAAATACCTTCTGCACAACGGATTTGAGGTATCCGTGGATTGTCTCCACAGCCGCCACCCGGTCGGGAGCATTGGGGTCACACGGCTCGCCGAACATGACGCGAAAAAGCCCGGGTCGCGTCAGCGCGAACTGCACGTAGGCCACCGCGATGTCGGCGAGGTCGTCGGCCGAGTTCGGCGCGGCATGCGCCTTGACCAACGCTTCACCCAATTCGCGATAACCCACGGCCGCTACGGCCGACAACAGCTCGTCGCGGCCGGCGAAATGGCGATACGGCGCAGAAGGTGACACTCCGGCGCGGCGCGCCACCTCGCGAAGCGACAACTCGGCCGCCCCGCCTTCCTCGAGAAGATCAATGGCGGCACGCACCAGCGCAGCGGGCAGATCGCCATGGTGATAGCGCTTGGACGACGGGGGCATATCTGAACCTACCGAGTGTGGACACCGTTTACATTCCCCATGATGTTAGCACCGCTCATTAAATGCGGGCGAGGCCAAGCACGGTTTGAGCCGCGCCGTTGACGCCGCGACCGTTAATCGCTAATGTGAGCGCTGTACACATTGAGCCGGGAGTACCGCGTCTGGCGACGAGTCTGGCTGGCATATGCATCGGGAGGGGTGAGCCATGACAAGGGTTCTGATGGTGATTTCAGCGGCCGACCGTTGGACACTCAACGACGGGACGGTGCATCCCTCTGGGTATTGGGCCGAAGAGGTGGCGATGCCGTATCGCATCTTTTCGGAGGCCGGATGGGACATCACCGTCGCCACCCCGGGGGGCAAGTCCCCGACGTTGGATCAACTCAGCCTCGGGATCTCCGGCGGAATGCCGTGGACGCGGCGCAAAGTCCGGCGCTACCTGCACCGCATCTCCGATGTGCTCGACCATCCCGTACCCCTGGACACTGTCGATCCGGACGACTTCGACCTGATTTTCTACCCCGGCGGGCATGGCCCCATGGAGGATCTGGCCTATGACAAGACGTCCGGTGCGTTGCTGGCCAAACGCTTGGCATCCGGCCGGCCGCTGGCGCTGCTGTGTCATGCACCTGCGGCGATCCTGGCGGCAGCCGGACCGGATGGCAGGTCGCCGTTCGCCGGCTGCAAGATGACCGGGCTGTCCAACCGCGAGGAGCTGCTCAACCGCTTCGCCAAGAAGGCACCCTGGCTGCTGGAGGACAGGCTGAGGGAAGCCGGCGTGGACTACTCCAAGGGTTTTCCGCTGCGCCCTCACGTGGTCGTCGACGGCAACCTCTACACCGGGCAGAATCCACAATCTTCGGAGAAACTCGCTCGGCGCCTCGTGGCCGAAATCGCCGCCGCTGCCGCGTGAGGTCCACACCTGGGCGCGGTGTTGACAGTGCTCACATCGCCGGGCTAGCGTGATGTGAACAGTGCATACATGACCGGTGAGGGGGGCGCTGCAATGTCGTCGACCCAGCAGGACACCGTCAAGGTCGATTTAGGCGGCCACGTGGTGACGGTTCCGAAAGGCGGTCTGTACGACCGGTATCGGATGCAGACCGATCTCGACGAGGTCGCCCGCGATCCGCGGGTGCCCAGTGTGGACTTCTTTCGCAAGCTGCCCAAGACCAAGGTCGACTCGCTGATCGGTCCCACGTTCTCCCCGAACTTCTACTACCTCATCTCCACGGCGCGGCTGACGATGCTGGCCCGCTCGGACGCGATCCGCGCTCGTCTGCCCAGGGAGCTGGCTCCCCTGGAGGTAGCGCCTGGGTTGGGGCTGATTTCGGTGATCTTCTTCCGCTATGACGTGTGCGACATCGACTTCTACACCGAGGCTGCTGTCGGGGCAGCGGTGCGGCCGGCACGCCACGGCGGACCTGTCTTTTTCGATCTGGTCACCGGGCTCGGCAACGACCACGTGCACTCATATGTGTTCTCCCTGCCGGTGAACGCCGAGATCGCGCAGGTGCGCGGCCACGATGGCTACGGCTTCCCTAAATGGGTCACCGAAATCGACGTCGATATCGACGCCGACCGCACCACCGCGCGGGTGGCCAACGACACCGAGGGAACCGACCTGGCGCTGTCGGCGCCCACGCCCGCCCAGACCCGCTACCCCACCGGTGAGCGGGGTGTCGACGTTGACGTCATATACGTCGATCAACGGTGCCTGGCACTCCACGCTCAGCCAGACCAATGTGCTGGCGGGTGGAACGGTGCGCTTCCCGCGTCAGGTCGATCTGCAGACCGGGACCGGGCGGATGTCTGATGACCTGCAATCGCTCAAGCCAATCAGGACGATTCAGCTGGACGTCATTACAAAAGGCCAGCTCGCTCTGCACATGCCGGTGCCCACCTCAATGCCGAACGCGCCATCGCGCTCACGAATCGCGTTCAGTTGAGAAATTTTCTACGATCGCCGCCCCCGAGCGCTCAAGTGAATCTCCGACCACGGCACACAATTCGAGACAGGAACATTCGATGAACGGCAACGCACTGAAGGACACCGGCGCCAAATTGATGAACCGCGCGCACCGGGTCATCCTGACGGTAAGCGGAAACAGGTTGTTGGCCAATCCGTTTGGGATGCCGGTGGTGGAGCTCCACACTACCGGTCGCAAGTCCGGGCTGCCCCGGTCTTGCTATCTGACCACGCCCGTTCACGATTCGGATCGGGTAGTGCTCGTCGCGTCGAAGGGTGGCGACGACCGCAACCCCGACTGGTACCGGAATCTTCAGGCGCATCCCGACGCAGAGCTGGTGATCGACGGTACCCGGCGAAAGGTTCACGCCCGCACCGCAGCTGCGCAAGAAAGGGCCGAGCTGTGGCCGAAGATTGTTGCGGCGTACAAGGGCTATGCGGATTACCAAACCCGCACTAGCCGCGAGATACCCGTGGTGATCTGCGAGGTGCGGAGTTGAACTGCCGAATCGCAGCGGCGTCGCAGCCAGGTCGCGACGGCGAGCTCGGTGAACCGGCACGGACAACCTCTCGGTAACGGAGGGCTGCGGCGTCGGCGTCGACCGTTCGAATTCGTGCTAGAGCTAGAGGCCGGATGCTCGATGCCTTATCGTGTTACCAACGGGTAGGCCCCCTGTTCCCTGGCCGCCGATCCCGCCCCGGACCGCGATCAATCATGCTGGGCCGCTATCCACCGGGGCGCTGGCGCGAGTCGTGACGCGACCTTTCGACGCTGGGGGAAATCTAATGCACGAGGTATGTGGCTCGTCGGGCGAGCGAGCCGACTATGCACGGGCGGAGCGAAGGCGTCCGAGACGGGCCGACCAATCGCCTGCTGACACGCTGCGCGAACTACCTGCAGTGGTGGTACTGGAGCGGATGCCTATTCCCGTGCTGGCCATCGGTCCGGGCGGCGCCATCTTGTTCGCTAACACGGCCTTTGCCGCCATGTTGGGCCACACCCGACACACGATGGTCGACCTGACATTTCACAGCATTTTCCGCAATCTGCCTGCTGCCGAGCCGGTTGAGACGATGCGTGCTTACGCCGACGAGCTTGTCGACCTGGCGCACCGCGACGGATCCATCGTCCGCGCTCGCATGAGCAAGTCGGCAATGGTGCGTGCCGACGACAACATTGCGCTGGCGGCTTTCCACGACCTGACCGAACAGTTGTGGCACGACGAGAAGCGGTGAACGACCGTGTTGGTACTGCTGATTCTCAGCGAGCCATATTGGCGAAACGCGACAGGTGCAGTTGGTGGGCGACGGTCACGGTCTTGGTCGGGCCGTTACGGTGCTTGGCAATGATCAAATCTGCCTCGCCGCCGCGCGGGTCGTCTCGCTCGAACGCGTCGGGGCGGTGTAGCAGAATGACCATGTCCGAGTCCTGTTCAAGGGAGTTATGCACGTTGATCCCGTTTGCGACGAAATTATGTGTGTCACTCACGGTTCCGTCGTAGACATCCATCTCGCCAAGGCTGGCGATCTCCACGATTTGATCCCAGAACACATCATTTACGGCTAAGGCATGAATCTCGCGGTCTTCGAGCAATGCCGCCGCTCGGTGCAACCGTGCCCGGCTCGGCGCGTGCTTCCACATCGTAGATCCACAGAACTGCGTACCCATGGCGGCGGCGAACTGCCGGTGCGTCATCTGCCTGCTGATCAGCGACGCCTTTACCTGCGTCCACACCTCCCTGGGCACGGTGTCCAGGTTGGTGTTGCGGACGATTCCGTCGAGTTGGGCGAGGACCTCCTGTGCCGCAGTCGCTTTGGCGCCGTGCACACCAACGTAACGAAGAAACCTGGTCTGATTCTCCGCACCGTAGATGTATAGATGCCACGAGTCGCGGTATCCGGCCTTCAGCACGCGCTTGATGCGCGAGGACACGCCCACCCGAAGCAGAAGTGCCGCTACATCATCAACGAGACGTCGACTTGTCGACGCATAGTAAATCCGCCCCTGGCCGACTTTGTCGTCCCACCGCACCGAACCGTCCGTCGCCCACAGGTGGCGCAGGAACAACGCCACTTGGTCATTCGGCAACGCGAAAACCCGTTCCGGCACGAACTTTTCGTGACTGCGCAGGCCGAACAGCCCCAGATCGTCCAACCATTCGGCGATCGGATTACGTCGACCGTGCGTCAGGTGGTACGGCGCCGGTAGCCTCAGCGTCGTTACCCGAGCTGCGGGGTATTCATCGCGGACGGCGCTCACCCCGAAGTGCGCTGCCGCGATGGTCACCATTGCGAGATTGGCTTCATCGATGCTCGCGTACCGGATCGGCTGGTTCTTCACACACGAGCCGTCGCCAATCATGTGTGCCAGCAGAATAACTTCCGCTTCGTCCATCGATTGCGTTTCGACGGGCTCGGGAACCATGCGCGGCACCGCAAGGCGGTCGCCAACGTGGAGGTCTCCCAGCGGTGTCCAGCCGTCGAGCGTCATGAACGGATGATTGGCAGTAGCATCGACCTCGCGACCCGAGGCCAGCCGCAACCGGAACACCTCCTTGCGGCCACTCGGAAACACGTTCGTCATCGGGCGAGCCACCATCCGCAGTTGCTCGTCCAGTGACCACACCAGCGGGCGCTCGCCCGTGCGCATCAGCTCATCGAACGTCACCTCAGCACCCGTGTCGGCGCGCAGGATCCGCGTCCCAGCGGTGAGGCATCCCGACTCACGAAGGTCAGCCAGCATCGGTTTCTTGTCGGTGCGCTGCTCCGGCCCGCGGTTGAGCTGGCTGATCGCGATCACCGGAACTTCCAGCTCCTTGGCCAAAAGCTTTAAATGCCGGGAGAATTCGGAAACCTCCACCTGCCGCGACTCGAACTTCTTGCCCGAGGTCATCAGCTGCAGGTAGTCCACCACGATCAGTCGCAGATCGGCCTTTTGCCGCAACCGCCGGGCCTTGGCGCGGATCTCCATCATGGTCAGGTTCGGCGAGTCGTCGATATACAGTGGCGCTTCACTGATTTCGCTCATCCGGCGCGCCAGCCGGGTCCAGTCGTCGTCGCTCATCCGGCCCGACCGCATATCGGACAGCTTGATCTTCGCCTCGGCCGACAACAGCCGCATCACGATCTCGGACTTGCTCATCTCCAGCGAGAAGATGACGCTGGCCATCCGGTGCTTGATCGAGCACGACCGCATGAAATCCAGGCCGAGCGTGGAGTTGTGCGTCGGCACCATCCCGCGGCCGGCCAGATACAGCTGCGCGGCGTTGTCGACCTGCACGCAGCGCACCGGGACGCTGCGCACCCGTCGCACCGCGTCCAGCTGCAACACCGGCGCCATCAGCGTTGCGCCGCCTTCCGCGTACCGCCCGATTGAGCCGGCGCCGGCGATTGTGTCCAGGCCGCAACGCAATTGGGTGGTCGTGCGGATGCCGTAGCCCGTCGGCCACTGGTGATCGGCGTCGGCGACGATGACCGTGCCGTCGGAGAACTCGACCTCGTAGCAGGGCCGCTCCAGCATGACCTCGGTGGCCGCCACCACCCGCGTCGGCTGCCCGTCGGCGCCGAGCAACGCATCACCGACCGCGACGTCGCCCATCGTCGTCCAGCCCGTCGGGGTGGGCAGCGGGGTGCCCAGCGCCAGCGCCTTACCCACACCGGGCCGCGCCGCGATGATGATCATCTGCCCGGGGTGCAGACCGTTGGTCACCTCGTCGAGTTCGGCGAACCCCGTCGGCACCCCGCGGGCCACCCCACCGTTGGAGGCGATCGCGTCGATCTCGTCCATCGTGGGCTGCAGCAGATCCTCCAGCGGGACGAAATCCTCCGAGAGCCGACGATCGGTCACGTCGTAGATCTCGGCCTGCGCCCGGTCCACCACCTCGGCGACATCGGCGCCCTCCGCGCCGGCGTAGCCGTACTGCACCACCCGGGTGCCCGCCTCGACCAGCCGTCGCAACAACGCCTTCTCGGCGACGATGCTCGCGTAGTAGCCGGCGTTGGCGGCCGTGGGCACCGTCGAAATCAGATCATGCAGATACGGCGCCCCGCCGATCCGGCGCAACAGGCCGCGCCGATCCAGCTCGGCGGCCACCGTCACCGCGTCGGCCGGCTCCCCGCGCCCGTACAAATCCAGGATGGCGTCGTAGATGTTCTGATGCGCGGGGCGGTAGAAGTCACCGGGCCGCAGCCGCTCCAGCACGTCGGCGATGGCGTCTTTGGAAAGCAGCATCCCACCCAGCACCGACTGCTCGGCGGCGAGGTCCTGCGGCGGTTGACGGCCGTAGTCCTCGCTGGGGGTACCCATGCCCGGCTGACCGAGGTCGTCGACGACTGCCATGAGCTCCCCACCTCCTCCAGCACATCGCTCGAACGTTCATTCGAGTCTGGTGATTTGACGTTAAGTCAAGCCACCGACACCGCCTCGCGACGGGTTGACGCTAAAGGTTGCTGGCAAGGCTTCCAAACGGTGTTGTTCATGAAGCTGTGCATCGCGTGTGCATATCCATCGGCCCCTGTGTTGAGGCGGGTGTGGAAAACCTGTGGAGCACTGTCGAGGGGTACCGCATTACTGCAGATAAGCCCACCACAACGGGGTGCAGTTTGTGTGGATGGGAATCTCTTCGGCGTGTCGTGGCAGGTTGCCGTTTCGGGCGTGTTGCGTGGCGGCCAGCCGTGCCGGGCGTTAACAGACGGTTACGTTCACAGCGCGGGCGGCGCGCCGAAAAGTTCGCCAGCCAACACGACAACCCCGGCGGCATGACTGCCACCGGGGTGCGTGAGGAAGGGTCTAGCTTTCCGCGACGACGTCCAGCGCGATCTCGACGTTGACGTCGGGATGCAGGTGCACGGTGACCGGGTGGCTGCCGACGGATTTGATGTGGGCCTTGGGCAGCCGCAGGATGCGCTTATCGAGGTTGGGCCCGCCCGCCTTCTTGATGGCGGCGACGACGTCGGCAGCGGTCACCGAGCCGAACAGCTTGCCGGTGTCGCCCGCCGTCCTGACCGGCAGTGCCACCGGCCCCAGCGCCTCAAGCGCCGTCTTGAGCTCGTTGGCGTGGTCGAGGTCGCGCACCCGCTTGGTTTCCCGGGCGCGCCGGATGTCCTCGGCCTGCTTCTGCGCGCCGCGGGACGCGACGATCGCCAGCCCGCGCGGCAGCAGGTAGTTGCGGCCGTATCCGTCTTTGACTTCGACGGTGTCGCCGACGGAACCGAGTTTGTCGACCTCGGCAGTCAAAATCAGCTTCATCGTTGTGTGCTTTCCGTTCTGGGTCTAGCGCGCCGAGGAGGTGAAGGGCAGCAGCGCCACCTCGCGGGCATTCTTGACCGCCAGGGCGATGTCGCGCTGGTGCTGCACACAGTTGCCGGTGACTCGGCGCGCGCGGATCTTGCCGCGCTCACTGATGTAGGTGCGCAGCAGCGCGGTGTCCTTGTAGTCGATGACTTGGTCCTTCTTGGCGCAGAACACGCACTTGCGTGTCTTGACCGGCTTTTCGGGTGCCGGCCGGCGCTTGTTGCTCTTGGCCATGTCTGTCTCTTTCGTTCTGTCTTTCGGGTACTAGAAGGGTGGTTCGTCGTCGCCGCCGCCGAACGAGCCCGATGCCGGAGCGCTGCCCCAGGGGTCGTCGCCGGTGGTGGCGCCCGCGGCGGGCGCCGCCGGCTGCCGCGAACCCCCGCCACCGCCTCCGCCGAAGCCACCGCCTCCGCCGCCGCTGCGGCTGGCCTTGTTGACCTTGGCGGTGGCGTAGCGCAGCGACGGGCCGATTTCGTCGACCTCGACCTCGACCACCGTGCGCTTCTCGCCCTCGCGGGTTTCGAACGAGCGCTGCTTGAGCCGGCCCTGCACGATCACCCGCGATCCCCGGGTCAGGCTTTCGGCCACGTTCTCGGCGGCCTCACGCCAGATGTTGCACCGCAGGAACAGCGCCTCGCCGTCCTTCCATTCCCCGCTTTGGCGGTCGTAGATGCGCGGTGTGGAGGCCACGGTGAAGTTCGCCACGGCAGCACCGGACGGGGTGAACCGCAGCTCGGGGTCAGCGGTCAGGTTTCCGACAACGGTGATGGTGGTGTCACCAGCCATTAGCTCCTCCTGGGATTGGCATTGGGCTGAGCCTACGCAACGGCTCCGACGCGGCGCGGCCGTTCGCCCACAGGCTAGTGCTTGTCGGTGGCGACCCGCTGCGCCCGGGTTCGCCGCGCTGGCGATCGCCACTAGTGCTTGTCGGTGCGCATCACCTTGGTGCGCAACACGGACTCGTTCAGGCTGAGCTGACGGTCAAGCTCGGACACCGTCGCGGGCGCGGCCTTGACGTCGATCACCGCGTAGATGCCCTCGGCATGCTTGGCGATTTCGTAGGCCAGTCGGCGCCGCCCCCAGATGTCGACCTTCTCCACTGTTCCGCCGTCCTTGCGGATGACATTGAGAAAGGCCTCCAACGACGGAGCTACGGTGCGCTCGTCGAGGGTGGGGTCAAGGATGACCATGATTTCGTATGGACGCATGGGAACCTCATCACCTCCTATGGTCGTGTGCGGCCACGGTCTTCTCCGCGGCAGGAGGGTCGCCTGCGTCGGCAACCGGATCAGGTTACCGGACGACAGTTGAGCTTGCGAAATCGCGCTCCGGCGATGGAGCTGGGGACCGCAGCGCTGCCGGGCGTAGCCAATCCGGCAGCCACCCGGGCGGCGCGTCGGCGGCGCCGTCGAACACCCCACCGGTCGGGTCGTCCACCCGGCCGGCCCAGCGGACCAGGTCCTCGTCGGGGCGATAGATCTCGCGGACCACCAGCACGCACAACCCCACAACCGCCAGGTCGCGCAGCAGCACCGCCGCGGTGAACCACTGCTCGGGCAGCCCGCGGTTGGGCGTGCTGTAGAGGTAGTACATCCGCGGCACCCACACCAGCGCGTCGAGCGTCATCCACGCCAACAGGACCCGCCGATGCGGCAACGCCAACACCGCCAGCGGCACCAGCCACAGCGAGAACTGCGGGCTCCACACCTTGTTGGTCAACAGGAACGCCGCCACCACCAGGAACGCCAGCTGCGCCACCCGCGGCCGCTGCGGAGCGGTCAGCGCGATGTAACCGATTGCGGCGCAACAGGATACGAACAACACCGTGACCACGGTGTTCAGCACCGTCGGCGGCTGCCAAAAGCCCAGCGACGGGTCGAAACCCCGCCAACCGGTGAACGACTTGACGACGTTGTACAGCGAATCCATGTCATCCCCGCGGCGCGTGTTGAGCCGGAAGAACTCCGACCAGCCGCGCGGAAACAGCACCATCACCGGCAGATTGACCAGCAGCCACGTCATCGCCGTCGCCGCCGCGGTGCGGGCCAGCTCACGCAAGCGGCCGGTCCGGATGCCCAGCACCAGCAATGGGCCCAGCAACAACACCGGATACAGCTTGGCGGCCACACCCAAGCCGAACAGCACACCGGCCAGCACCGGCCGTCGGCGCGCCCAGGCCAGCAGCCCGCCCGTCGCCAAAGCCGTTGCCAGCGCGTCGAAATTGGTGAACGCCTGAAAGATCAGCAGCGGCGACGCGGCCACCAGCGTCGCATCCCACACCCGCCGGCCCGCCAAACTCGCGGCGGCCCACACCGTCGCCAGCCAGGCCAGCGCCAAACCGAATGCGGCGACGTCGAAGAACACCACCACCTCGGCGATCACCGGCAGGGCGATCAGCTTGCTCAACGCGGTGTAGGTCTTGGCCAGAGCCATCGACACGTACTGGTAGACCCCGGTCAGCACCGGATACTCCATGTAGCGCACCGCCGTCTGGCCGTCGTAACGGATCTGCGGTTTGCCGCTGGCATCGGTTTCGACCCAGCTGGACTTGTACGGAAACTTGCCCTGGCTCAACAACTCTGCACCGTAGAGCGGCACGGTGTCCGAGTAGCACAGCTCGTAGTAGGCGCGCTGATTCGCCCAATTGGCCACCCGTTGGTCACCAGGACCCGTCCCGGTGCTCACCAGGCAGGGCGCCTTCGTCGACCAGCCCAACGCCAGGAACACCAGCGCGATCGCGAACATCACCCGCAACGGCGTCCAGAACCGGGCCCGGCCGATCAGCGCGTGCCGGCCCACCGGACCGCCGATGACGCCCGACATCGCCGAGCCCAAAAAGTCTGTGCGGCTGGGACAATCGCGATCGTCAGCGGAGCGCCGGTCAGCAGCCAACTGCCGCGGCGAAACGGTGTCACCCGTCATGGCGGCGGTGGCGGCGCTGCGGGACCCTCGGGCGCGCCCGGCGGCGACGGTGGCGGTCCCGGCGCCACGGGCACCGTGGTCGGCGGCCCGACCGGGATCGTAATGCCCGGCGCCACTTCAATTGTGGGCTGGATGACCGTCACCTGCGGCGGCGGCGGAGGCGGTGGCGGCGCGGCCGGCACACCGGCGTATCCGCCGATCTCGGTGGGCTTCGGGAACGATTCGTTGTTGGTGCCCTTGAGGGCGCCGTCCATGGTCGCCTTCCAGATGTCGGACGGCAGGCCCGAGCCATACACCGGGCCACCCCACTTGTTCACCAGCGGCTGGTCGCCCTGCACGGTGCCGACCCACACCGCCGTCGACAGCGACGGCGTGTACCCGACCATCCAGGCGTCCTTGTTGGCGTCCGTATCGCCGAGTTGCGTGGTGCCGGTCTTGGCCGCCGACGGCCGCCCGCCGGCCAGGTTGTGGCCGCGCGAATAGCCGGCGATCGGCTGCATCGCCGAGGTGACGTTGTCGGCGACGGCCTTGTCGATGCGCTGCTCACCGGAGTTGTCCTGGGTGGCCGCGTCGAATAGCACCCGGCCCTCGGAGTTGACCACCTTCTCCACGAAATGCGGCGTGTGGTAGACGCCGGAGGCGGCCAGCGTGGCATACGCGGAAGCCATGTCGATCACGCGAGTCTGGTACTGGCCCAACACGATTCCGTTGTTGGGCGGCCCGCCTTGGCCGTCCTCTGACAGGGTGTGCGGCACGCCCGGGAAGCTGGTGGCAATGCCAGCTTTGTGCGCGGCCTCGGCCACATCCTCGGGGCCGTTTTTCAGCTTGAGCATCAGCCGGTAATAGGAGGTGTTCAGCGAACGCTTGAGCGCCTCGGCGATGTTGCAGGTTCCGCAGCTTTCGCCCTCGACATTGCTGATCTTGATGCCGTTGACGGTCAGCGGCGAGCTGTCCACCTGATAGCCCAGCCCGATGCCTTGCTCGAGCGCGGCGACCAACGCGAACACTTTGAACGACGACCCGGTCTGCAGCCCGGCCTGCGCGAAGTCGAAACCGTTGGCGTCCGAGCCGCCATAGTAGGCCTTCACGTCGCCGTTGTGCGGATCGATGGACACCACCGCCGCCCGCATGTCGGGATCCTGTCCATCCATATACGTCGACACGGCCTTCTCGGCGGCCCGCTGGGCCTGCATATCGATCGTGGTGGTGACCTGCAGGCCCTGGGTGTTGAGGGTCTGCTCGTCGATGTTGAACAGGTCCAGCAGTTCCTTGGTCACCTGACGCTCGATCAAACCGTTGGGCCCGGTGGTCTGATTCTGTGCGCGGGCCTCATCCGGCGGCACGGTCGGTGGAAATACCTGTGCGGCACGGTCCTTCGGTGCCAGGGCGTTGATCTCCACCATGCCGTCGAGCACCCAGTTCCACCGTTCGGTGGCACCTTTGAGGTCGACGGCGGGGTCCAGCGTCGACGGCCGCTGGATCAACGCGGCCAGCAGCGCGCCTTCCGCGACGGTGAGCTGCTCGACGGGTTTGTCGAAGTATGCCTTGGCCGCCGCGGAAATCCCGTAGGCGCCGCGGCCGAAGTAGATGATGTTCAAATACGCCTGCAACACATCGTCTTTGGACCACTGACCCGACATCTTGGTGGCGACGACGAGTTCTTTGGCCTTGCGGATCAGGCCGCCCACCCCGGCGCGCTGCGAGCCCACCAGTGCGTTCTTGACGTATTGCTGGGTGATCGTGGACCCGCCCTGCGTGTCGCCGCCGAAGATGTTGTTCTTCACCGCCCGCGCGAAGCCGGTCAGCGAGAAACCCGGATTCGAATAGAAGTTGCGGTCTTCGGCGGCCAGCACGGCCTGGCGCACGTGCACCGGCACCTGGTTGATGTTCACGTCGACCCGGTTGCCTTCGGGCGGAACGATTTTCGCCAGTTCGGTGCCGTCGCTGGCCAGGATGGTCGACACCTGGTTGGTGCGGATGTCGCCCGGCTTGGGCACGTCGACAATGAAGTAGGCCATCGCGAACGTGACGATCGGCAGCAGCAGCAGCACCACCGCCGCCACGTAGAGGCCGCGGCGCACCCACAACCAGTTGATCCGGCGCAGCCACGTCCAGTCCAGTTGCCGCAGCCAATCCCAGTTCGGTTGGCCATGGGTGCCCGGCGGCGGACCGGGCGGGCCTCCGCCCGGCGGTCGTCCGCCCATCCTCAGTTCACGGTCCGGACGCCTGGGCGGCGGCGTGCCGTCCAGTGCGGCCTTGACCTGCTCGACCGGATCGCGGCGGGAACGCCGCGGCGGTGGGGGTGGCGGTGGAGTTCCGTCCAGTGCAGCCTTGACCTGTTCGACCGGATCGCGTAGCCGTCGCTCGTCGACGACCGGCGGCAAGACCGTGGTCAACCGGTCGTCGGGCGGGACCGGACGCCGGTGCCGCGGCGGACCGGATGCGCGGCGGGGCCCGGCACCGTTGTCGCCGCCTGACGGGTGTGTCGACTCGCCGTCGGCCCGTGACCCGCTCGGGACGTCACTGGCCGAACGGTCTTCTGGCCCTTCGTTATTCACTGGCCGTGCGGGCGCCGTTGCGCGCCGTCCGCGTGCTTCGTGTGCCTCGTGGCGGGCGGGCCGGGCGGGCCGCGCCGAGCACATACGACTTCACCAGGTGATTCCAGCTGCAGGTGCGGCATACCTCCACCACGTGTACCGAGAACTCCTCGTAACGGGATGCCAATACGACCAGTTCCTCGGCGGTGCGCGCCGATCCCGATACGGCGCCCAGGTGGTCGCCGAACACCCAGGACACCAGCGTGAGCTGTTCTTTGCGGCAGATCGGGCACATCACCGGGCTGGGCTTGCCGTGGAATTTCGCGGCGCGCAGCAGGTAGGGGTTGGCGTCACAGACTTCGGACACCCCGGTCCGGCCCGAGTAGACCTCGGCCAGCAGTGAGCGGCGCCGAAGCGCGTAATCCACTACCTGTCGCTGCAGTCGCACGTTGACCAGAGTACGTGCGGATCGCCGTTGCCGAGAGCTTGCCCGGTGGGTTAGGACGCGCTGACGTCTCCGAGCCCGCTGAGGAATGCCGACCGGACCGGTTCCGTGGGCGTCGCCGCGTTGTCCTCCAGCAATCCGCGCTGCGCCAGGAGCGGCCGCACGCCCTCGCCGAACGTGTACGCCTCCTCGAGATGCGGATAACCGGACAAGATGAAGTGCTGTAGGCCCAGCGCCGCGTATTCGGCGATGCGGTCGGCGACCTCCTGGTGCGAACCGACCAATGCGGTGCCCGCGCCACCGCGAACCAACCCCACCCCGGACCACAGGTTGGGATAGATCTCCAGACTGCGGGCGTCGGCGCCTGCGGTGAAATCGCCGCCGCCACCGTGTAATTGGCGCATTCGCTGCTGGCCCTCGGACTCCGAGCGGGCCAGCGAGCGCTGCGCGGCCGCCACGGTGTGCGGGTCCAACCCCGACAGCAGCCGATTTGCCTCCGCCCAAGCCTGTTCGCTCGTGTCGCGGGAGATGACGTGCAGCCGGATTCCGTAGCCGAGGACGCGCCCTTGCGCCGACGCCAAGCCACGGATCCGGTCCAACTTGTCGCTGACCTGCTCGGGCGGCTCACCCCAGGTCAGGTAGGTGTCGGCGAATCTGGCCGCGACCCGGCCCGCCTCCGCCGACGAGCCGCCGAAGAAGACGGCCGGCAACGGCTCGGGACGTCGCGCCAGCGACGCCTGCTCGACCCGCAGATGCTCCCCGGTGAAAGTCACGGGGTCCTCCGAGGTCCACAGCCGGCGAACGATGTCGAGAAACTCCGCACACCGCTCGTATCGGGCCTCCTTTGTCAGGAAGTCGCCGAACGCCCGCTGCTCGATGCTCTCGCCGCCGGTGACCACGTTGAGCAGCAACCGCCCCTGCGATTGCCACTGAAAGGTGGCGGCCATCTGCGCGGCCAGCGTCGGGCTGATGAGCCCGGGCCGCAGCGCAACCAGGAATTTCAGCGATTGGGTGGCGTCGAGCAGCATCGCCGTGGACAGCCAGGCGTCTTCGCACCATTGACCGGTCGGCGTGAGGACGGCCTCGAAGCCGTTGATCTCGGCGGCCTGCGCGAGCTGGATCAGGTACCGCAAATCGGCCGGCCGGTCGCCGCGCATGGTGCTGCCATGCCCGCCGGCGATCAGGTTGCGGGAGTCTCCGTAGGTAGTAAGAAACCAATGCAGATGTATTGACACGCTATTCAGTTATGCCCGACGGCCGGCGCCGCGAAAAGGCTTCGGCCCAGCCTGATTAGAACTGCGGTTCCGCGATCACCGCCAGCATGGGCTTCTACGATCATCGCCGTGGCGACGACGGCGACCCGGGCCAAGGACAGCGACCGGCAGGACACCTGCCGCATTCTCGACGGGGCCCTCGACGAGGGCCAGCTGTCGATGGAGGAGCACCGCGAACGGGTCAGCGCGGCCACCAGCGCCGTCACTCTCGGCGATTTGCACGCGCTGGTCGCCGATCTGCAGACCGCCAGCGCGCCGGTGCTGCTGCCGTCGCTGAAATCGGCCCAGCCGAAGTTCGGCGGCGCCGGCATCGCGGCGGCCGCCCTCGTGGTGGCGGTGCTGCTCGGTGTCGGCATCGGCTGGGGGCTCTACGGCAACACCAGCTCGCCGCTGAGTTTCACCTCCGATCCCGGGGCCAAGCCGGACGGCGTCGCGCCGGTGGTGCTGACCCCGCCGCGCCAACTGCAGTCGCTGGGCGGCCTGACTGGCCTGCTGGAGCAGGCTCGCAAGAAATTCGGCGACACCAAGGGCTATCGGCTGGTCATCTACCCCGACTACGCGGTAATGGATCGCGCCGACCCCAAGGAAGATCGCCGGGTTCTGAGCTACACCTATCGCGGCGGGTGGGGCGATCCGAACAGCTCGTCCAAGAGCAGCGACGCCGTCCTGGTCGACTTGGGGCAGTTCGACCCGAAGGCGACGGTCGGCATTCTGCGTGGGGCGCCCGAAACGCTGGGCATCAAGGCCTCCGACGTCAAGACCACGTATCTGATCGTGGAGCCGTCGCGCGACCCGACCGCGCCCGAGACGGTGTCGCTGTCGGTGTATGTCTCCAGCGACTACGGCAGCGGCTACATCCAGTTCGCCGGCGACGGAACCGTCAACCGGGTGAACTATCCCTCCTGAGCGCCTGAACGGCGGGCGAATACCGGGTGTGGTGCTAAATATATCGGGGCGATACTATGTCGCGAGGCGTCGATATGTCCTAACGGTGCGAGCAAAGGAGGTGACTCGTTGCTGGAGCTTGCCATCCTCGGACTCCTGCTCGAGTCGCCCATGCATGGTTACGAACTGCGCAAACGTTTGACCGGCCTGCTCGGAGCGTTCAGGGCGTTTTCGTACGGCTCGCTGTACCCGGCGTTGCGCCGGATGCAGGCCGACGGGCTGATCGCCGAGGACGCCGCCCCGGCCGGGACCCCGGTGCGCCGGGCCCGGCGGGTGTACCAGTTGACCGAGGCCGGCCGCCAGCGCTTTTCCGAGCTGGTCGCCGACACCGGCCCGCAGAACTACACCGATGACGGCTTCGGAGTGCACCTGGCGTTCTTCAACCGCACTCCGGCCGAGGCGCGGATGCGCATCCTGGAGGGCCGCCGTCGCCAGGTCGAGGAACGCCGCGAGGGCCTGCGTGAAGCAGTGGCGCGGGCCAGCAACTCGCTCGATCGCTATACCCGCCAGCTGCATCAATTAGGGCTGGAATCGAGCGAACGGGAAGTCAAGTGGCTGAACGAGCTGATCACAGCCGAACGCGTGGCGCAACGCCGCGCCGAGCAGTCCTAATCCAATCCAAGCAACGCACGACACAGGTAGAGGTAAGGAGAACGCCCTAATGACTGAGCAAACCGCGGCAGAGGCGTCGACGGAAATCCGGGTCGCCATTGTCGGCGTCGGCAACTGCGCGTCCTCGCTGGTTCAGGGCGTCGAGTACTACCAGAACGCCGACGAGACGGCGTCGGTGCCCGGCTTGATGCATGTGCGGTTCGGGCCGTACCACGTCCGCGACGTCAAGTTCGTCGCCGCGTTCGACGTGGACGCCAAGAAGGTCGGCTTCGACCTGTCCGAGGCGATCTTCGCGTCCGAGAACAACACCATCAAGATCGCCGACGTGCCGCCCACCAACGTGGTGGTGCAGCGCGGCCCGACGCTGGACGGCATCGGCAAGTACTACGCCGACACCATCGAGGTCTCCGACGTCGAGGCCGTCGACGTGGTCAAAGTGCTGCGGGACGCCGAGGTCGACGTGCTGGTGTCCTACCTGCCGGTGGGTTCGGAAGAGGCCGACAAGTTCTACGCGCAGTGCTGCATCGACGCCGGTGTGGCATTCGTCAACGCGCTGCCGGTGTTCATCGCCTCGGAGCCGGTGTGGGCCCGCAAGTTCACCGACGCCGGGGTGCCGATCGTCGGCGACGACATCAAGAGCCAGGTCGGCGCGACGATCACCCACCGGGTGATGGCCAAGCTGTTCGAGGACCGCGGCGTGCAACTGGACCGCACCATGCAGCTGAACGTCGGCGGCAACATGGACTTCCTCAACATGCTCGAGCGTGAGCGGCTGGAGTCGAAGAAGATCTCCAAAACCCAGGCCGTCACCTCCAACGTGCAGCGCGAGTTCAAGACCAAAGACGTGCACATCGGCCCGTCCGACCACGTCGGCTGGCTCGACGACCGCAAGTGGGCCTACGTGCGGCTCGAGGGTCGGGCCTTCGGCGACGTGCCGCTGAACCTGGAGTACAAGCTCGAGGTGTGGGACTCGCCGAACTCGGCGGGCGTGATCATCGACGCGATCCGGGCCGCCAAGATCGCCAAGGACCGCGGCATCGGCGGCCCCGTGGTGGCGGCGTCGGCGTATCTGATGAAGAGCCCGCCGAAGCAGTTGCCCGACGACATCGCCCGCGCCCAACTCGAGCAGTTCATCGTCGGCTAGGGCATCGATTCTGCGGGGTAACCTCGTCGAGGTGATTTCCGACGACGAGTTGCTCGGTCTCGACGAATTCGCTCTGCTGCCCGAGAACGCCGAACAAGCCGGCGTGGACAGGGTGCCCACCGTCGCACGAGTCGACCGCGGCCCCATCAGCGCGCTCACGTGGGGCGACGGCCCACCCCGCGTCGTGTTCTTGCACGGCGGCGGGCAGAACGCGCACACCTGGGACACCGTGATCGTCGGACTCGGTGAACCGGCTCTTGCCGTAGACCTGCCCGGCCACGGCCATTCGGCGTGGCGCGACGACAGTGACTACTCGCCGCGGCGCAACGCCGCTGCGCTAGCGCCGGTTTTGGGCGAGCTTGCCCCAAACGCCGACCTGGTCGTGGGCATGTCGTTGGGCGGGCTGACCGCGATAGCGCTGGCCGCCGCGGCGCCGGTGCGCGAGCTGGTGCTGGTCGACGTCACCCCGTCGGCGCTGAAGCGGCACGCCGAGCTGACCGCCGAACAGCAGGGCACGGTCGCCCTGGTGCACGGCGAGCGGGAATTCCCCAGCTTTGCGGCGATGCTGGAGGTGACCACCGCCGCGGCGCCGCACCGTGATCCGAAGTCGTTGCGCCGCGGCGTCTTTCACAACTCCCGCCGCCTGGACAACGGGCGCTGGACCTGGCGCTACGACATGATGCAGACCATGCCCGACTTCGCCGGGCTGTGGGACGACGTCGCCGCCACGGACGCGCCCATCACCCTGGTGCGCGGCGGCAACTCGGGTTTCGTCACCGACGAAGACGCCGACGAGTTAGCCCGGCGCGCAAAGCATTTCCGCGGCGCGCACACCGTGGACGGGTCCGGGCATTCGGTGCAGAGCGACCAGCCTCGGGCGCTGATCGGCATTCTGCGCACCGTGCTCGACGGCTAACGTGGCACCATGACCTCTTCCCCCGTTCGCATCGGCGTGCAGCTGCAGCCGCAGCACGCCCCGCAATACAGCCAGATCCGCGACGCGGTCCGCCGCTGCGAGGACATCGGCGTCGACATCGCGTTCAACTGGGACCACTTCTTCCCGCTCTACGGCGATCGCGACGGCCCCCACTTCGAATGCTGGACCATGCTGGGCGCCTGGGCCGAGCAGACGTCACGCATCGAAATCGGCGCGCTGGTGAGCTGTAACTCCTACCGCAACCCGGAGCTGCTCGCCGACATGGCCCGCACCGTCGACCACATTTCGGACGGCCGGCTGATCCTGGGCATCGGGTCGGGCTGGAAACGCAGGGATTACGACGAGTACGGCTACGAGTTCGGCACGGCTGGCAGCCGTCTTGACGACCTGGCGGCGGCGCTGCCCCGGATCGAATCGCGGCTGGGCAAGCTCAATCCGCCGCCCACCCGCCCGATTCCGCTGCTGATCGGCGGCGAGGGCGAAAAGAAGACGCTGCGGCTGGTCGCCGAGCATGCCGACATGTGGCACAGCTTCGCCACCGCCGACACCTATCCCGCGAAGGCGGACGTGCTGGCCCGGCACTGCGCGGCGGTCGGCCGCGACCCGGACAGCATCGAGCGATCCGCCGCGGTCGGCGGTGAAACGGGCCGCGGTCGGAGCGCCGACGCATTGATCGCCGAGGCCGAAGCCTTGACGGGCCTGGGCGTCACCCTGTTGACCGTCGGCTCGACCGGCCCGGACTACGACCTGAGCGCCGCCGAAACGCTGTGCCGCTGGCGCGATAATCGTTGAACCCCAACGTAAACCGGCGCGGCGTGGAAAACTCGAAAGGGATATGCCGAAGAGATACGGCGCTAAAGAGAAGGACCAGGTTGTCGCTTACATCCTCAACCTGGTGCTGACCGGCAAGCTGCGCACCGGTGACCGGGTCGACCGCAACGAGATCGCCGAAGCGCTCGGCATGAGCCGTGTCCCCATCCAGGAGGCGCTCGTCCAGCTGGAACACGACGGGGTGCTGTCCACCCGGTATCACCGCGGCGCGTTCGTCGAGAGATTCGACGAGGACACCATCGCCGAGCATCACGAGTTGCACGGCGTGCTCAACGGCATCGCGTCGGCGCGTGCCGCCGCCAACCCCACGCCGCGAATCCTGGATCAGCTCGACGCCCTGATGCGCACGCTGCGCACCACGAAGGAGCCGCGCGCTTTCCAGCAGGCGGCGCGGGAATATCGGCGTGCCGTCACCGACGAGTACGCCGGGCCACGACTGCACGCGGCGATCCGCGCGTCAACAGGCCTGATTCCGCGCGCGTTCCTGTTGAGCTACCCCAATGTCATCGCCGAGATGCTGCCGTTCTACGAGGACGAGACGGCCGCCATCCGCCGTCGCGATCCCGCCGCCGCCCGCGCCGCTTGCGCCGGCTGCGCCGCGCTGATGGCCAAGATCACGGTGGCGGAACTCGTTCGCCGCCGCGTGCTGGCCCCGCCCGACAAACCCGCCGTCGCGCTCTGAACCGGCCGAACCGACGGCGCGCAACGGGCCGGTACGTTGCGAATATGAACGTCATCGCCGGAAAGCTCGTCGCGGTGATCGCGGTGACCCTGATGGTGTGGGGCCTCGCGGCGGCGCCACCCGCCTCGGCCGACACCAACCAGTGCGCGCCGGCCGGGCTGGAGAACGCGACGGCATTGCCGCCCAAGCTGGCCACCGCCAAACGCCCGCGCGAAGACAAGTACACCACCGCCGGGGTCGAGCCGCTCAGCTCGGTCGACGCCGCAGCGCTGGGTCTCATCACGCCGGGCACGCTGACCGTCGGCACCGTCTCGGAGGCGCCGCCGAACGCCTGCATCAACCCCGCCGGGCACTACACCGGTTTCGACAACGAGCTGCTGCGCGCGATGGCCGCCAAACTGGGCCTGCGGGTCCGCTTCGTCGGCACCGACTTCGCCGGCTTGCTCGCCCAGGTGTCGTCGCGCCGTTTCGACGTCGGCTCGGCGTCGATCATGGCCACCGACGCGCGGCGGCGCACGGTCGGCTTCACCAACGGCTACGACTTCGGCTATGCCTCGCTGGTGGTGCAGCCGGGCTCGCCGATCACCGGGTTCGACGACCTGGCACCGGGGCAGCGCATCGGCGTCGTTCAGGGCACCGTGCAGGACGCCTACGTTGTCGAGACCCTGCACCTGCAACCGGTCAAATTCCCCGACATCATCACCGCCTACACCAGCCTGAAGACCCACCAGATCGACGCCTGGGTGGCGGGCGGGCTGGAGGCGGTGAACGCGGTGCGGCCCGGCGACCCGGCCGCGATCGTCGCCAACACGTTCAGCGAAGGCGACTTCGTGGCCTACGCGGTCGCAAAAGACAACAGGCCGCTGATCGATGCGCTGAACTCCGCGCTGGACGCCGTCATCGCCGACGCCACCTGGTCGGGTCTGTACTCCGACTGGGTGCCGCGGCCGCTGCCGCCGGACTGGAAACCGGGGTCCAAGGATGCGCTGACGCCGCACCTGCCCGATTTCGCGAAGATCGCCGAGAAGCATCACCGGCCCCAAACCGGGCCGCCCGCACCGACGTCGACGCTGGCCCAGCTGCGGGATTCGTTCCTCGACTGGGACCTCTACAAGCAGGTGATCCCGGTGCTGCTGACGACGGGGCTGCCGAACACGTTGATCTTGACGGTCAGCGCCAGCGTCATCGGGTTGGTGGTCGGGATTGCACTGGCGGTGGCCGGGATCTCCCACACCCGGTGGTTGCGCTGGCCGGCCCGGGTGTATACCGACATCTTCCGCGGGCTGCCCGAAGTGGTGATCATCCTGCTGATCGGCCTCGGGATGGGCCCGATCGTCGGCGGGTTGACCCACAACAATCCGTATCCGCTGGGTATCGCCGCCCTGGGGTTGACGGCGGCGGCGTACATCGGTGAGATCTTCCGCGCGGGCATTCAAAGCGTCGACACCGGCCAGCTCGAAGCGTCCCGGGCGCTGGGGCTGAGCTACCCGTCGTCGATGCGGTTGGTGGTGGTGCCGCAGGGCATTCGCCGGGTTTTGCCCGCGCTGGTCAACCAGTTCATCGCGCTGTTGAAAGGCTCCGCATTGGTCTACTTCCTCGGGCTGATCGCCGGCCAGCGCGAGCTGTTCCAGGTCGGCCGCGACTTCAACGCGCAGACCGGCAGCCTGTCGCCGCTGGTGGCCGCGGGTGTCTTCTACCTGATACTGACGATCCCGCTGACCCATCTGGTGAACTACGTCGACAAGCGGCTTCGCCAGGGCCCCGCCGCGGTTGAGCCGCCGGACCCGCTCGACGCGCTCGCCTCGGCAACCGGGCAGGAGATGCTATGACCGCGGCCGTCGAGCGTGCAGCGCCGGTATCGTTGGCGGCCAAGGACATTCACCTCTCGTTCGGGCAGAACGTGGTACTGCGCGGCGTCGACCTCGACGTGCCGGCCGGCAGCACGGTCGCGATCATCGGCCCGTCGGGATCCGGCAAGTCGACGTTGCTGCGCACCCTGAACCGGCTGTACGAACCCGACCGCGGCGACGTCTTGCTCGATGGCCGCTCCGTGCTGGGCGATGACCCCAACCGGCTGCGCCAGCGCATCGGGATGGTGTTCCAGCACTTCAACTTGTTCCCGCACCGCAGCGTGCTGGACAACGTGATGCTCGCACCGCGGAAGCTCAAGCGGCTGCCGGCCGACGCGGCGCGCCAGCTGGCGCTGGCGCAGCTGGACCGGGTCGGCATGAAACACAAGGCGCTCGTCCGTCCCGGCGCGTTGTCGGGCGGTCAACAGCAACGTGTCGCGATCGCTCGCGCGCTGGCCATGGGCCCGCAGGTGATGCTCTTCGACGAGGCGACGTCGGCGCTGGACCCGGAGCTGGTGAAGGGCATCCTGGCGCTGATCGCCGAGCTGGGCGACGAGGGCATGACGATGGTTGTCGTCACCCACGAAATGGGTTTTGCCAGGTCGACAGCCGACGCCGTCGTGTTCATGGACCACGGCGCGGTGGTGGAAACCGGACCGCCCGAGCAGATCTTCGAGGCCGCCGAAACCGAGCGGCTGCAGCGGTTCTTATCACAAGTACTTTGACAGCAAAAGCGATTTTGGCGACTGGTTCGGAGCAATCCGGTTAGACTGGCGAATTATGGCGGAACGCGAAGCCACCGTGCCGGAAGTGACACAGCTGGCTGAGGGTCTACACCGCACGCTGTCCAAGCTTTTCTCCATTCTGCGCCGCGGCGACCCGAGTGCGGGCGCCGCAACCGCCGGCGAGCTGACCCTGGCCCAGCTGTCGATCCTGGTGACGCTGCTCGACCGGGGTCCGATCCGGATGACGGACCTGGCCGCACACGAGCGGGTGCGCACCCCCACCACCACCGTGGCCATTCGCCGGCTGGAGAAGATCGGTTTGGTGAAGCGGTCGCGCGACCCGTCTGATCTGCGGGCCGTGCTCGTCGACATCACGCCGCGGGGCCTCGCGGTTCACCGAGAGTCGCTGGCCAACCGGATCGCCGCGCTGGCCGGGATGCTCAGCAAGCTCAGCGAATCCGAACTGGAAACCCTGACCAAGGCGCTGGCGCCGCTGGAAAGGTTGGCCACCCTTGAGCCGGCCACCGCTGTTTGCCCCGGCGAGGCCGAGCAGGCGTGAAAGCCTTAGCGTCACAACTGTATTGACCGTATGCCCACTGCATTGATCACCGGCGCGAGCCGGGGTATCGGTTCTGCGATCGCCGACGCCCTGGCCCCGACGCACACGCTGCTGCTGGCCGGTCGACCCTCGGCTGCGCTCGACGCTGCGGCACAGCGTCTCGGCGCGACCGTGCTTCCGCTGGATCTGGCTGACACCGACGCGATCCCGGCCGCCACCGAGTCGATCGACGAGTTGGATGTATTGGTACACAATGCCGGCGTGTCCCTGCCCGGGCGCGTCGCCGAGTCCACCGTCGAGCAGTGGCGCACCACCATCGACGTGAATGTCGTTGGCGCGGTGGCTGTTACGTTGGCGCTGCTGCCCGCGCTGCGGCGAGCCGGCGGCCAGGTGGTGTTCATCAACTCGGGCTCGGGGCGCAGGGTTTCGCCGGGGATGGCGTCCTATTCGGCGAGCAAGTTTGCGTTGCGCGCGTTCGCCGATTCGCTGCGCGCCGACGAGCCGTCGCTGAGGGTCACCACGGTGTATCCCGGCCGGGTCGATACCGATATGCAGCGCGAGCTGGTCGCCTACGAGGGCGGCGAGTACGACCCCGCCCGTTTTCTGCGGCCGGCGACCGTCGCTGCGGCGGTCGCCAACGTGGTTGCCACCCCGCCGGACGGACACGTGCACGACGTGGTGATCCGCCCCCGTTGACCAGACGCAAAATCGCGCGATTTCGACTGGCGGAGTGCGATTCTGCGTCTGCTCGCGCTGGTTAGGTTAGAGTTAGACGACCAGGTTCACCAGGCGGCCGGGCACCACAATGACTTTCCTGACCTGTGCGCCGTTCAGGAACGCCTGCACCTTCTCGTCGGCCAGTGCGGCGGCCTCGAGGGTGTCGTTGTCGGCGTCGGCGGCCACCACCACTTTTCCGCGCACCTTGCCGTTGACCTGCACCGGGTATTCCACCGTGTCCTCGACCAGATAGGCGGGGTCGGCTACGGGGAATGGGCCGTGCGCCAACGACGTGGTGTGACCCAGCCGCTGCCATAGCTCCTCGGCCACATGCGGGGCCAGCGGCGCCAGCATCAACACCAGCGGCTCGACCGCGGCGCGCGGCACCGCGTCGCGATGCTCCTTGGTCAGATGATTGGTGTACTCGATCAGCTTGGCCACTGCCGTGTTATTCCGCAGCGCCGCATAGTCTTCCGACACCCCGGCGATGGTGCGGTGCAGTTGCCGCAGCGTGTCAGGATCGAGATCGGCGTCGACCACCCGGTTGCGGCCGGTCTGCTCGTCGACCACCAGCCGCCACACCCGCTGCAAAAACCGGTGCGCGCCGACGACATCCTTGGTGGCCCACGGACGCGACGCCTCCAGCGGTCCCATCGACATCTCGTACACGCGCAGCGTGTCGGCGCCGTAGTCGTCGCAGATCTCGTCGGGCGAAACCGAATTCTTCAGGCTCTTACCGATTTTGCCGAATTCCTGGAAGACCTCGATCTCGCCGTCCGGCCCCGGGTAGAAGAACCTGCCGTGGCGTTCGATCACCTCGGCGGCCGGCACATAGGATCCGCGCGCATCGGTGTAGGCGAACGCCTGAATGTAGCCCTGGTTCACCAGCCGGCGGTACGGCTCGCGTGAAGTAATGTGGCCCAGGTCGTAGAGCACCTTGTGCCAGAACCTCGCATAGAGCAGGTGCAGCACCGCGTGCTCGACGCCGCCGACGTACAGGTCCACACCGCCCGGGTCGTCCGGGCCGTGCTCGGTCGGCCGCGGACCCATCCAGTAGGCCTCGTTCTCCTTGGCGCAGAACCGGTCCGGGTTGTGCGGGTCGGTGTAGCGCAGCTCGTACCAGGAGCTGCCCGCCCATTGCGGCATCACGTTGGTGTCGCGGGTGTAGGACTTCAGTCCGTCGCCGAGATCCAGGTCGACGTGCACCCAGTCGGTGGCCTTGGCCAGCGGCGGCTCGGGCTCACTGTCGGCGTCGTCGGGGTCGAACAGCACCGGAGAGTAATCAGGGACGTCGGGCAACTCGACCGGCAACGCCGCTTCGTCCAGCGCGTGCGGGCGTCCGTCGCTGTCGTAGACGATCGGGAACGGTTCACCCCAATAGCGTTGCCGCGCGAAAAGCCAGTCCCGCAGCTTGTATTCGACCCGCGCCCAGCCACGGCCCTCGGCTTCCAAACGCGCGGTGATGGCCTTTTTGGCCGCGGCCACATCCATCCCGTCGAGGAAGCCGGAGTTCACCAGGACGCCGTCACCGGTGTAGGCGTCCTTCGAAATGTCGCCGCCGGCAATCACTTCGACGATCGGCAGGCCGAACTCGTGCGCGAACTCCCAGTCGCGGTGGTCATGGCCCGGCACGGCCATGATCGCCCCGGTGCCGTAGCCGACAAGCACGTAGTCGGCGACGAAGATCGGCACCTTCTGACCGTTGGCCGGGTTGGTGGCGTAAGTGCCGAGGAACACCCCGGTTTTCGCCTTGTTCTCCTGGCGCTCCAGCTCGGACTTCGCGGCGATCGACTGCCGGTACGCCTTCACGGCTTCGGCGGGTGTGGCGGCGCCGAACGTCCAGTGCGGGTCGACGCCGTCCGGCCACTCGGCGGCAACCAGCCGGTCGACCAGCTCGTGTTCGGGTGCCAGAACCAGATAGGTTGCGCCGAACAGGGTGTCGGGGCGGGTGGTGAACACCTCGATATCGCCGGCGTCGCTGCCGAACAGCGCGGCGGCGCCGGTCGAGCGGCCGATCCAGTTGCGCTGCATGGTCTTGACCTTGTCCGGCCACTCCAGCAGGTCCAGGTCGTCCAGCAGCCGGTCGGCGTAGGCGGTGATCCGCATCATCCACTGCCGCAACCGTTTGCGGAACACCGGGAAGTTGCCCCGGTCGCTGCGGCCGTCGGCGGTGACCTCTTCGTTGGCCAGCACGGTGCCCAATCCCGGGCACCAGTTCACCATCGAATCCGCCCGGTAGACCAGCCGGTGGCCGTCGATCACGTCGGCGCGCTCACCGGCCGACAGCGCCGCCCAGTCCCGGCCGTCGTCCAAAGTCCGTGCGCCGGAATCAAATTCGGCGATCAGCTCGGCGATCGGCCGCGCCTTGTTGGCGGTGGTGTCGAACCAGGCGTTGTAGATCTGCAGGAAGATCCACTGCGTCCACTTGTAGAACTCGGCGTCGGTGGTGGAAAAGCTTCGCCGGCTGTCGTGGCCGAAGCCCAGCCGTCCCAACTGGCGCCGGAAGTTGACGATGTTGGCCTCGGTGCGGGTCCGCGGATGGGTGCCGGTCTGCACCGCATACTGTTCGGCGGGCAGCCCGAACGCATCAAAACCCAACGCGTGCAACACGTTACGTCCGGTCATCCGGAAGTAGCGCGCGTAGACATCTGTGGCGATGTAGCCCAGCGGGTGACCGACGTGCAGGCCTTCGCCGGACGGATACGGGAACATGTCCTGGACGAACATCTTGTCCTCGGGCACCGGGGATCCGTCTGCGGGCGCCAGCGAGCCGACCGGGTTGGCCACGTTGAATGTCCCCCACCGGGCCCAGTTGTCCTGCCAGGTCTGTTCGATGCGACCGGCCAGTTCCGCGGTGTAGCGGTACCGCGGCGCGTCGGAGTCCGCGTCATCGGCGCCCGGGACGGCGCCGGCTGCTGCGGTCGGGGATTCGGTCACGTCACACAGGGTATAAGGACGGCGCTCAGGGCCTTCCGGCCACAGGTTGGTCTCGGTTTCGTCGCATACCGATCAGGGCTTCATCCCAGCTCCATCTCAAGCCTGCCGTTGCCGGTTTCCGCTGGTTACAGTCGGCCTCTAACGCCGAGCGGAGGGAAGGAGCGACTCTGATGACGCAGATTGCCCGCGGCCTGCGGGTGCTGGTAGCCGGTGTCGCCGTCGGCGTCGCGGGTGTCGTGTGCGGCGGCGGCACGGCCTCGGCGGACCCGCTGTTTCCGCCCGGACCCACCCCGGTGCCGGCCCGGTCGGCGATGACCGCGAACGCGTCGGGCACATTGGGGTCGGGAACCTGCG
>NZ_LQOM01000032.1 GCF_002101595.1 Mycobacterium celatum | reverse complement strand
ATAATTACAGTGACGTAATTTAGATCCCACACTTTTGTACGATTACGTGTCATGGTTCCCTCAAGGAGGGACGAACATGCCACGTACGAGCCCATATCTCCTTACCTTGACCGATGCCGAGCGCACCGAGTTAGAAGCCCGTGCCCGCAGATATACGTCACCGTATTCAGAAGTCGTGCGGGCCAAGATCGTCCTCTATGCCGCCGAGGGACTGGGCAACGACGAAATCGCCGCCCGCCTGGACACTCCCCGCCAAGTGGTATCCAAGTGGCGCAAACGCTTTCACGAGCACCGCCTGCCCGGACTGGCCGATCAACCCCGGGGAGGACGACCCCCGAGTTTTTCCCCCTGAGGTCATCGTCGCGGTCAAAGCGCTGGCCTGCGAACTGCCTACCACCGCCGGTGTCCCACTGGCCCGCTGGCACTGCCCGGACCTGGCCCGCACCGCCGTCGAGCAAGGCATCGTCGCCGCCATCTCGGGCACCACCATCTGGCGCTGGCTGTGCGCCGACGCGATCAAACCCTGGCAGCACCGGTCCTGGATCTTCCCCCGCGACCCCGACTTCGCCCCCAAGGCCGCGCGCGTGCTCGACCTGTACGCACGCCGCTTCGATCAGACCCCGCTGGCCGCCGACGAGTACGTGATCAGCGCCGACGAGAAGACCTCCATCCAGGCCCGCATCCGCAAACACCCCGGCACGCCACCGGCACCCGGCCGCCCGGCGCGTATTGAACACGAATACGGCCGCGGCGGCGCCCTGGCCTACCTGGCCGCCTGGGATGTACACCACGCGAGAGTGTTCGGCCGCTGCGAGCCCACCACTGGCATCGACGCCTTCGACCGGCTCGTCGCCCAGGTGATGACCAGCGCACCCTACGACTCGGCCCGGCGGGTGTTCTGGATCGTCGACAACGGCTCCTCGCACCGCGGCCACGCCTCCGCCAAACGATTGCAGGCCCGCTGGCCCACCCTGCGGCTGATCCACCTGCCCAAACACGCCTCCTGGCTCAACCAGGTCGAGATCTACTTCTCCGTCGTGCAACGAAAGGTGCTCGCACCCAACGACTTCCACAACCTCGACGAAGTCGAAACCAGACTGCTCGAGTTCGAGCAGTACTACCAACAGATCGCCACACCATTCGAATGGAACTTCACCACAGCCGACCTCAACAACCTACTCGCCCGCATCACCGCACACGAGAACGCTCAGCTGACGCCAGCCGCCTAAACGCCACACGCAAATACGTCACCGAAATTCCGACCCAGACCACT
>NZ_LQOM01000031.1 GCF_002101595.1 Mycobacterium celatum | reverse complement strand
CCAACGCCCACGGCCAAAAAGTCCAAACCGCCGGATCCAACATGGCCAGCACCGACTCCGCCGTCGGCTCCAGCTGGGCCTAACCCCCCAACCCACCAGTGGCCCGCACACCCCCCGGTGTGCGGGCCACACCACGTTCGCGGCTAGCCGGCCATGGGCGAGTGCGGCAACACGCTGGACCGCAACCCGATCGACCTCACTGCCCCGTCGGCTTCACGCCCGGTCACGCTCGGGAAGGTGACCTTGGGCATCCCCGACGCACCGGTTGTCGACACGGCCGGAGCGGCACCGAGGTTGGCGCCGGGCAACGGCATCGCGCTGGCCGGGCCGATCGATCCCAGTTGCCCGAGGTTGGCCCAGCTCTGCGGCACGGAGAGCCCGCCGAGCGACGCGGCCTGGCCGAGGCTGGCCGAGGCGCCGGCACCGCCCAACCCGCCCAGGTGCCCGGCGCTGCCCAGCCCCGCCCCCAGCGGCGCCAGGCCACCGAGGCCGCCCAGCGGCCCCAGTCCGCCGGACTCGGTCAGTTCGTCGGCGCCCAGGAAATCCAGGCCTACGCCGATCAGGTCCAGGCCGACGCCGCCGCCGTCCAGGCCGACCAGGCCGACGCCATCCATTTCCAGGCCCACGGTGTCTTCGATCAGACCCAGCGATTCGGTGCCGCCGAACGCGCCGGCCAGCCCGGACAGTGCGCCGCCGCCGACGTCGGCGGTCTTGCTGGCCCCCTTGATGGCGCCCTTGCCCGACGCGCCTGTCAGGGCCGTGAGGGCGCTTGCCGGGGCAGAGGCCGCCGACGTCGCCGCTGACGTCCCGGTGCCCATCACCATCTGCGACATGCCGGACCCCGACCCGGCGGGCGACGCCAGGCTCTGCAACGTCTGCGGCACCGCCGACAGCGACGACGTCATGGTCTGGGCGTGGGTGCCCGCCGAGCTGCCGGCGGACTGGGCCACCGCGGCCGACTGACCGGCCAGCCCGGCCGGGTTGGTGTTCTGCGGCGGCGGACTGAACGGGGCCAGCGTGGAGGCGGCCGCCGAACCGGCGGCATAGCCGTACATCGCCGCGGCATCCTGGGCCCACATCTCGCCGTAGTGCGCCTCGGTGGCCATGATCGCCGGGGTGTTCTGGCCCAGGAAATTGGTGGCTACCAAGGCCATCAGCTGCGCGCGGTTGGCGGCGATCACCGGGGGCGGCACGGTCATCGCGAACGCGGCCTCATAGGCGCTCACCGCTGCCCTGGCCTGGTTGGCCACCTGCTCGCACTGCGCCGCGGTCGCGCTCAGCCAGGCCACGTACGGTGCGGCCGCCGCGCTCATCGCCGCCGATGCCGGGCCCTGCCACGGCCCGGTGGTTAGCCCGGTGACCACGGATTGGTACGACGTCGCCGTGGCGTGCAGTTCGCTTGCGAGCCCGTCCCAGCCCGCCGCGGCCGCCAGCATCGGCCCGGGGCCCGCGCCGGTATACATGCGTGCTGAGTTGATTTCCGGTGGTAGGGCTCCAAAATCCATCGCGAATGCCTTTCGGGTGTTAGCTGGCTCACTCAGATACGGGCCGCATTGGCGGCCTCGGTGGCCGCATACGAACCGGCGCTGGCCGCCAGCGTGCTGACGAACTGTTGGTGAACCGCCAGCGCGTGCGCGCCGATCGCCTGGTACCTGCCGGCCTGCGCGGCGAACTGCGCCGCGGTCAAGGCCGACACTGCGTCGGCGGCCGCTGGGACGACGCCGCCGGTCGGTCCCGCGGCGGCCGCGTTACCGGCGGCCATCGCCGAGCCGATGCCGGTCAGGTCGTCGGCCGCTGCGCTCAGCAACTCCGGATGCGTGGTGACAAATGCTGCGAAAGTCATTGGCTTCTCCTAAGTTCCTCTAACCGCAACCGCGCCGCCGCCTGATCCTCCGCCATTCGTCAATGCCGCTGCCGTCGGCGCGAACACCGGCTATGACGGCACAGATGTTTCGGTACAAGGGAATTCGGACGTGCGCCCTTCATATTGCGGCGCCGCTGACCAACGGCTAAGCACCACAATATTTTTCGGGCAGAAGCCATCTCAAGCAGGCTGATGAGATACATAGAAAACGCATATCTGATTGAGTCGGCGGCACCTCGGGCGATGTCCGCAACATTTGAGAACGATATGAACTCCGTGACAGAGCGATGTGTGCCCGGGAGAATGTAGGAATATGACGGCTGTGTCGGGTTACGGGTCGGGTTACGCGCGCGAACAGCGGCCACGCCAGGCCATCCTCGGGCAGCTGCCCCGGATCAACCGGGCCGACGGCTCACCCATCCGGGTTTTGCTGGTCGACGACGAGCCGGCTTTGACCAACCTGGTCAAGATGGCGTTGCACTATGAAGGCTGGATTGTCGACGTCGCACACAACGGCCGGGAGGCCGTCGCCAAGTTCGACAAGGTCGGCCCCGACGTGCTGGTACTCGACATCATGCTGCCCGACATGGACGGGCTGCAGATTCTGCAGCGGGTGCGTGAATCGGACGCGTACACCCCGACGCTGTTTCTCACCGCCCGCGACTCGGTGATGGACCGGGTGACCGGCTTGACCGCCGGCGCCGACGACTACATGACCAAACCGTTCAGCCTCGAGGAGCTGGTGGCCCGACTGCGGGGGCTGCTTCGCCGCTCCAATCACCTGGCTCCCCCCGCCGAGGAGGAGCTTCGGGTCGGCGACCTCACCCTGGACGGCGCCAGCCGTGAAGTCACCCGCGGCGGGACAACCCTGTCGCTGACGTCGACCGAGTTCGAGCTGCTGCGCTTCCTGATGCGCAACCCGCGCCGGGCGCTGACCCGGACCGAAATACTCGACCGGGTCTGGAACTACGACTTCGCGGGGCGCACCAGCATCGTCGATCTCTACATCTCTTATCTGCGCAAGAAGATCGACGCGGGCCGTGACCCGATGATCCACACCGTGCGAGGCGTCGGATACATGCTGCGACCGCCAGAATGACCCCGCGCCGCCGAGCCGCGCGGTGGTGGTGGCCGCGAACCCTGCGCCGGCAGTTGGTGCTGGGTGTCTGCGCGGTCGTGTGCGTGGTCCTGGTGGCGGTCGACGTCGTGTCGGTGCTGAGCCTGCGCGCGTATGTCACGACGATGAACGACGCCGAAGTCGCCGAATCCCTACAGGCGCTGGAGCATTCGTATACCCGCTATCGCAGCGGCGAAAGTTCGCACAGCGCCTCACCGATCGGGCAGGCGATGCTGGAGTTCACCGGGCAGACGCCGGGCAACCTCATCGCGGTGCTGCACGACGGGGTGGTGGTGGGCTCGGCAGTCTTCTCAGAGGACGAGGCGCAACACGCTCCCCCCGACGTAGTCCGGGCCATCCAAACGCGGTCCTGGACCGATGGCCCGCCGCGCACCGAAGTGCTGGGCAGCCTGGGTTCCTACCGGGTGGACAGCCGAGCCGCCGGAGGTGACCGCTTGCTGGTCGGAGTTTCGCTGAAGCTCGCGAATCGGACCATCGCTCGCCGAACAGTCACCGCCACAGCGCTTTTGGTGGCCGCGCTGCTGCTGACCGCGGCGCTCACGATTACGGTGGTCGGCTACGCGCTGCGCCCGCTTCGCCGCGTCGCGGCCACCGCCGCGGAGGTCGCCGCCATGCCGCTGATCGGCGACGAGCACCGGATCACCACCCGGGTGAAGCCCGACGACACCGATCCCGACAACGAGGTCGGCATCGTCGGGCACACATTGAATCGGCTGCTGGACAACGTCGACAGCGCGCTTGCCCACCGCGCCGAATCCGACCGCCGGATGCGGCAATTCCTCACCGACGCCAGCCACGAACTGCGCACCCCGCTGGCCGCGATTCAGGGCTACGCCGAGCTCACCCGTCAGGACAGCTCGGCGCTGCCGCCGACGACGGAGTACGCGCTGGCCCGCATCGAGTCCGAGGCGCTGCGGATGACCTCGCTTGTCGACGAGTTGCTGCTGCTGTCCCGGCTGGGTGAAGGCGAGGATCTCGACACCGAGGACGTCGATTTGGCCGATGTGGTCATCAACGCGGTCAACGACGCGGCTGTGGCGGCGCCGACCCACAATTGGGTCAACCACCTGCCGGAGGACCCGGTGTGGGTGCGCGGCGACCGCGACCGGCTGCACCAGGCGGTCAGCAACCTGCTGAACAACGCCCACGTGCATACCCCGCCCGGAGTGACGGTGACGACCGCGATCTCGCGCCACCCGGCCGGCGAGGACGGGCCCTACGCGGAGCTGACCGTCGCCGACGACGGTCCCGACATCGAGCCGGATCTGCTGCCGCATCTGTTCGAGCGATTCGTGCGCGGTGACACGGCGCGATCCAACGGATCCGGCAACGGATTGGGCTTGCCGATCGTTGCCTCGATCGTCAAGGCGCACCACGGCTCGGTCACCACCGAATCCGCCGACGGCCAAACGGTGTTCCGGGTTCGCCTACCACTGATCCGCTAGCGCGAGCAGACGCAGAATCGCACGCGGGGCGCCCGCGTGGTGCGATTCTGCGTCTGTTCGCCGTAAAGGTCGCCGCCCAAGCCGTAAAGAAACCGTCAACGGCACCGTCGCCGACAGTGGTGCGGGCATAGCGTCGTTGCAGTCCTGGTCGCCGAGGGCGAGTCGATGCTGCGCGAACGGAGTCGATGTGTCTGTGGTGGTCTATCTGCTGTTGACGGGCGCGGTCTTCGCGCTGCTCGGCGTGGTGCTCAAGTTAGTGGAGCAGCTGTGAACCTCGCCAACGCCGTCGGCCTGGTGCTCGCCACCGCAATGGCGGTGTTCCTCGTTGCGGCCCTGCTGTTTCCGGACCGGTTCTAGTGTTCGCCGTACTCCTGGTGGCGGCGCTGGTGCTTGTCCACGTGCCGCTGGGCGACTACATGTACCGGGTGTACAGCGCCGAACGGCATTGGCGCGCAGAGCGGTTCATCTACCGGCTGATCGGCGCCGACCCTGCTGCCGAGCAGACCTGGGTCGCCTATGCCCGCAGCGTGCTGGCGTTCTCCGCCGTCGGCGTGGTGTTCCTGTTCGTCCTGCAGCTCGTGCAGGGCAAGCTGCCGCTGCATCTGCATGATCCGGCCACCCCGATGACTGCGGCGCTGGCGTGGAACACCGCGGTCAGTTTCGTCACCAACACCAACTGGCAGGCCTATTCCGGCGAGTCGACGCAAGGCCATCTGGTGCAGATGGCCGGTCTGGCGATGCAGAACTTCGTGTCCGCCGCGGTCGGCATGGCGGTCGCCGTCGCATTCGTCCGCGGATTCGTTCGCCGGCACACCGGTGAACTGGGCAACTTCTGGGTGGATCTGGTGCGCGGCACGCTGCGGATCCTGTTGCCGATCGCCGTCATCGGCGCAGTTGTGCTGGTCGCCGGCGGCGTCGTGCAGAACTTCCACCTGCACGACCAGGTGGTCACCACACTCACAGGGTCGCGCCAGACCATCACCGGCGGCCCGGTGGCCAGCCAGGAAGTCATCAAGGAACTCGGCACCAACGGCGGCGGCTTCTACAACGCCAACTCCGCGCATCCGTTCGAAAACCCGACGGCGTGGACGAACTGGATCGAGGTCTTTCTGCTGTCGGTGATCAGCTTCTCGCTGCCCCGTACCTTCGGTCGCCTGGTGGGCAGCACCAAACAGGGCTACGCGATCGTCGCGGTCATGGGCGTCATCGCCGCGGCCAGTGTCAGCGTGCTGACGCTTGTGCAACTGGGGCACCACGGCACCGTCCCCACCGCGGTAGGCGCTGCGACCGAAGGTGTCGAACAGCGTTTCGGGGTGGCGAACTCGGCCGTGTTCGCCGGCATGACCACGCTGACGTCCACGGGCGCAGTCGATTCCATGCACGACTCCTACACCGGCCTGGGCGGCATGCTGCCGTTGTTCAACATGCAGTTGGGTGAGGTCGCGCCCGGCGGTGTCGGCTCGGGTCTGTACGGGATGCTCATTCTCGCGGTGATCACGGTCTTCGTCGCCGGCCTGATGGTCGGGCGCACTCCCGAATATCTTGGCAAGAAGATCACCCCGCGTGAAATCAAGCTCGCTGCAAGCTATTTCCTGGTTACGCCGCTGATCGTGCTGCTCGGGACGGCGACGGCGATGGCGCTGCCGGGTGAGCGCGCAGCGATGTCCAACAGCGGACCGCATGGCTTATCGGAAGTGCTGTATGCGTTCACTTCCGCGGCCAACAACAACGGCTCCGCGTTCGCCGGCCTGGCCGCCGACACGACGTGGTACAACACCGCTTTGGGCCTGGCCATGCTCGTCGGCCGCTTCCTGCCGATCATCCTGGTGCTCGCGCTGGCTGGTTCGCTGGCCCGCCAGGGTATGACGCCGGAATCCGTCGGCACGCTGCCCACCCACGGGCCGCAGTTCGTCGGCCTGGTCGTCGGGGTGACCGTCATCCTGGTTGCCCTCACTTTCCTTCCGGCGCTGGCGCTCGGGCCACTCGCGGAAGGGATTGGTTGACATGCTTTTGCGGACAATGCTTTTGACGTCACTGCCGGCAGCACTGGCCAAGCTCGACCCACGCACCTTGTGGCGCAACCCGGTGATGTTCGTCGTCGAGGTCGGTGCGGCGTGGTCGACGGTGTTGGCAATCGGCAAGCCCAGCTGGTTCGGTTGGCTGGTCGTGTTCTGGCTATGGCTCACTGTGGTTTTCGCCAACCTGGCCGAGGCCGTGGCCGAGGGCCGCGGCAAGGCTCAGGCCGATTCGCTGCGCAAGTCCAAAGCCGACACGCTGGCCCGCCGGCTGCGGGGTTGGGCGCCTGGGGTCGCCGGTGTCGAGGAGCAGGTTCCCGCCCCGATGCTGGCTCAGGGCGACATCGTCGTCGTCGAGGCTGGACAGATCATCCCCGGCGACGGCGACGTCGTGGAAGGCATTGCATCCGTGGACGAGTCGGCGATCACCGGCGAATCGGCACCCGTGATCCGGGAATCCGGCGGCGACCGCTGCGCGGTGACCGGCGGGACGACGGTGCTCTCCGACCGCATCGTCGTCAAAATCACCCAGCAGCCCGGACAAAGCTTCGTGGACCGGATGATCGCTCTGGTCGAGGGCGCCAACCGGCAGAAGACGCCCAACGAGATCGCGCTGAACATCCTGCTGGCCGCGCTGACCATCATCTTCGTGATCGCGGTGGCCACGCTGCAGCCGCTGGCGATCTACGCCAAGACCGACAACCCCGGCGTGCCGGATACCATGGCGCTGGACGGACACGGCGTCACAGGCATTGTGCTGGTGGCGCTGCTGGTGTGCCTGATCCCCACCACGATCGGTGCGCTGCTCTCCGCGATCGGCATCGCCGGCATGGACCGGCTGGTCCAGCGCAATGTGCTGGCCATGTCCGGCCGCGCGGTCGAGGCCGCCGGCGACGTCAACACCCTGCTGCTGGACAAAACCGGAACGATCACCCTCGGCAACCGGCAGGCTTCAGAGTTCGTCCCGGTCAACGGGGTAGGCACCGCCGAGTTCGCCGACGCCGCGCAACTGTCCAGCCTCGCCGACGAAACCCCCGAGGGCCGCTCCGTCGTCGTCTACGCGAAAGAGGCGTACGGGCTGCGGGCGCGAACACCCGGAGAACTCGCCGGCGCCAGATGGGTCGAATTCACGGCGGCGACGCGGATGTCGGGCGTGGACATCGACGGACGGCAGTTGCGTAAGGGCGCTGCCACCTCCGTGACCGACTGGGTCCGCGGCCACGGCGGCGCTATCCCGGCGCAGCTCGGACACGCCGTCGACGCCGTCTCCGCTGCGGGCGGAACGCCGCTGGTGGTCGGCGAGGTCACCGCAGCCGACGCCCGGGTGCTCGGCGTCATCCACCTCAAGGACGTGGTGAAGCAAGGCATGCGCGACCGCTTCGACGCCATGCGGCGCATGGGTATCCGGACGGTGATGATAACCGGAGATAACCCATTGACGGCCAAGGCCATTGCCGACGAGGCCGGCGTCGACGACTTCCTGGCCGAGGCCACTCCGGAGGACAAGCTGGTGCTGATCAAGCAGGAACAGGAAGGTGGCCGGCTGGTTGCGATGACCGGCGACGGCACCAACGACGCCCCGGCGCTGGCCCAGGCCGACGTCGGGGTGGCGATGAACACCGGCACCTCCGCCGCCAAAGAGGCTGGCAACATGGTGGATTTGGATTCCGATCCCACCAAGCTGATCGAGATCGTCGAGATCGGTAAGCAACTGTTGATCACCCGTGGTGCACTGACGACGTTTTCGATCGCCAACGACATCGCCAAGTACTTCGCGATCATCCCGGCGATGTTCGTCACACTGTTTCCCGGCCTGGACATCATCAACGTGATGCGGCTGCATAGCCCCGAGTCGGCCATCCTCTCGGCGGTGATCTTCAACGCGCTTGTCATCGTCGCGCTGATTCCGCTGGCGCTGCGCGGCGTGCGATACACACCCAGCCGGGCGTCGAAACTGTTGAGCCGCAACCTTTACCGGTATGGACTCGGCGGAATCGTCACACCGTTCATCGCGATCAAGCTCATCGACCTTGCGGTCCAACTACTCCCAGGGATGACCTGATATGAAGGGCGCCAACCTTTTTCGGCAGCACTGGGCCGCACTGCGCGCACTGCTCGTCTTCACCGTGATCCTCGGCGTGGGCTACCCGCTGCTTATTTGGCTGCTCGCGCAGCTGCCCGGCCTGCACGACAAGGCCCAGGGGTCGGTCATCCGGGTCGACGGCAAACCGGTGGGCAGCAGGCTGATCGGGCAATCGTTCAGCGACGCCGCGGGCAACCCGTTGCCGCAGTACTTTCAGCCGCGACCCTCGGCCAGCGGATACGACCCGCTGGCCAGCGGTGGCAGCAACCTCGGACCGGAAGACATCGTCGACACCGCGGCCCGTAAGAGCTTGCTGACGCTGGTGTGTTCGCGCAGTAAGGTCGTAGGCGACCTCGAAGGGGTCGACGGTTCGCGCCCGTTTTGCACCGGCAGTGGCGTCGGCGCGGTGTTGTCGGTGATCGGTCCGCGTGACGACCGGGGCAACGTCGTGCATCCGACGCGGGTCGTCAGCGTCAACGAGCCGTGCACGACCACCGGCAGGCCCTTCCTGAACAGCTACAACGGGATACGCGTCGAGTGCGCGCGGGCCGGCGAGGACTATTCGGCGGGCCAGCTGGTGCCGATTCGCGGTGCCGCGCCCACTGATCCGCGCGTACCCGCCGACGCCGTCACCGCGAGCGGCAGCGGTCTGGACCCGGATATCTCGTCCGCCTATGCCGAAATCCAGGTCGACCGGGTTGCCCGGGTCCGGCATGTGACCGCCGAGCAGATCCGCGCCGTGGTGCGGCAGACCGGCGGAAACAGGGTCAACGTGCTGGTGCTCAACCTCGAACTCGACCGAAAGTATCCGCTCACTGGTGGATGATGGTGTGGTGAGCGTCGCCGAACACGGCCCCAAACGCGGGGAGCTGCGTATCTATCTGGGGGCGGCGCCCGGTGTCGGTAAGACATTCGCGATGCTCTCGGAGGCACACCGGCGGCTGGAACGCGGCACCGACGTGGTGGCGGCCATTGTCGAGACTCATGGCCGCCGCAAAGTCGCTGAGCTGCTCGACGGAATCGAGATCGTCTCCCGCCACTACATCGAATACCGGGGCAGCCGGTTCGCCGAGCTCGACGTGCCGGCGGTGCTGGCGCGCCGCCCGCAGGTGGTGCTGGTCGACGAGCTGGCGCACACCAATGCACCGGGAAGCAAGAATGCCAAGCGATGGCAGGACATCGAGGAGCTGCTCGATGCCGGTATCACGGTGATCTCCACGGTCAACATCCAGCATCTGGAGAGCCTCAACGACGTTGTCGCCCAGATCACCGGCATCGTCCAGCAGGAAACGGTGCCGGATTCGATTGTGCGGCAAGCCTCGCAGATCGAGCTGATCGACATTGCGCCGGAAGCGCTGCGGCGCAGGTTGTCCCACGGCAACGTCTATGCGCCCGAGAAGATCGACGCCGCGCTGTCCAACTACTTCCGCAGCGGAAACCTTACCGCGCTGAGGGAACTCGCGCTGCTGTGGCTCGCCGACCAGGTTGATGCCGCCCTGGCCAAGTACCGGGCCGATAAACGGATCACCGACACGTGGGAGGCGCGTGAGCGCGTCGTCGTCGCCGTCACCGGCGGGCCGGAGTCGGAAACGCTGGTGCGGCGGGCGTCCCGGATAGCGACGAAGTCCAGCGCCGAACTGATGGTGGTGCACGTCCTGCGCGGCGACGGGCTTGCCGGCGCGCCGGCGCCCCGGATCGGCAAGATTCGTGAACTGGCGACCAGCCTCGACGCGTCCATGCACATCGTGGCCGGCGACGATGTCCCCACGGCGCTGCTGGATTTCGCCCGCCAGATGAACGCCACTCAGTTGGTGATCGGCACCTCGCGGCGCTCCCGGTGGGCGCGGATCCTCGACGAGGGTATCGGCGCGCGGGTCGTGCAGCGCTCCGGCAAGATCGACGTGCACATCGTGACGCACGAGGAATCCAAACGTTTCCGGGCAACACCGATCTCACCACGCGAACGGCGCGCCGCATCATGGCTGGCGGCTGTCGTTGTGCCGTCTGCGATCTGCGCCATCACGGTAGCGGTGCTGGACCGATTCCTCGGCATCGGCGGGGAAAGCGCGATGTTCGTGATCGGTGTGCTGCTGGTGGCGCTGCTGGGAGGCGTTGCGCCGGCAGCGGTTTCGGCGGTGCTGTCCGGGCTGCTGTTGAACTACTTCCTGACTGCGCCGCGGCACAGCTTTACCATCGCCGAACCCGACGCCGCCGTCACCGAGCTGGTGCTGTTGCTGGTCGCGGTCGCGGTGGCGGCTCTGGTCGACGGCGCGGCCAAGCGGGCCCGGGAAGCCGGACGGGCATCGCAGGAAGCCGAACTGCTCACGCTGTTCGCCGGATCGGTGCTGCGCGGCGCTGATCTCGAGACACTGCTCGAGCGGGTACGCGAGACCTACTCGCAGCGCACGGTCAGCATCCTGCGAGAACGCAACGGTGACAGCTACCTTGTCGCCGCGGTAGGCAGCGACCCTTGCGCCACAGTCGATTCCGCCGACACCGCGATCGACGTCGGTGACGAGGAGTTCTGGATGTTGATGGCCGGGCGCAAACTGCCCGCTCGCGACCGCCGAGTGCTGTCCGCGGTGGCCAAGCAAGCCGCCGGTCTGATCAGGCAACGCGAACTGGCCGAGGAGGCCGGCAGAGCCGAAGCGATCGAGCAGACCGACGAGCTGCGCCGGTCTCTGCTTTCGGCGGTCAGCCACGATCTGCGCACGCCGCTGGCCGCGGCCAAAGTCGCGGTGTCGAGCCTGCGCGCCGAGGACATCGACTTCTCGCCCGAGGACACCGCCGAATTGCTTGCCACCATCGAAGAGTCGATCGATCAGCTCACCGCGCTGGTGGGCAACCTGCTCGACTCGTCACGGCTGGCGGCCGGCGTGATCCGGCCCGAGCTGCGACGGGTGTACCTGGAGGAGGTTGTGCAGCGCGCTCTGGTCGGTATCGGCAAGGGTGCCACCGGTTTTCTGCGATCCGGGGTCGACCGGGTCAAGGTCGACGTCGGCGGCGAGGTGGTGATGGCCGATGCCGGACTGCTCGAGCGGGTGCTGGCCAACCTGATCGACAACGCGTTGCGCTATGCGCCCAACTGCGTGGTGCGCGTCAACGCCGGACGCGTCGGTGACCGCGTGCTGATCAATGTCGTCGACGAAGGGCCGGGCATTCCGGATGGCGCCGAGGATCACCTCTTCGAAGCCTTTCAGCGGCTGGGTGATCACGACAACACCACCGGTGTGGGACTGGGATTGTCGGTGGCGCGCGGTTTCGTCGAGGCGATGGGTGGCACGATCCAAACCACCGACACACCCGGTGGCGGGCTGACCGTCGTCGTGGAACTGGCCGCGCCGCGGGAGCCCCAATGACCCGCGTTCTGGTAATAGACGACGAGCCGCACATCCTGCGCGCGCTGAAGATCAACCTTTCCGTGCGAGGCTACGAGGTCACCACCGCCTCGACCGGCGCGGGCGCCTTGCGTGCAGCCGCCGAACACCGCCCGGACGTGGTGATTCTCGACCTCGGCCTGCCCGACATCTCCGGCATCGAGGTGCTGGCCGGGCTGCGCGGCTGGCTGAACGCGCCGGTGATCGTGCTCTCGGCGCGTACCGACTCTTCCGACAAGGTCGAGGCGCTCGACGCGGGCGCCGACGACTACGTAACCAAGCCGTTCGGGATGGACGAGTTCCTCGCCCGGCTGCGTGCCGCCGTGCGGCGCAACGCCGCAGCGTCCGAGACCGATCAGCCCGTCATCGAAACGGCGGCGTTCACCGTCGATCTGGCGGCCAAGAAGGTCACCAAAAACGGCGCCGAGGTGCACCTGACACCGACCGAATGGGGAATGCTCGAGGTGCTGGTCCGCAACCGCGGCAAACTGGTCGGCCGCGAGGAACTCCTCAAGGAGGTGTGGGGGCCGACGTACGCCACGGAAACACATTATCTGCGTGTCTATCTGGCGCAGCTGCGTCGCAAGCTCGAAGATGACCCGTCGCGTCCGCAGCACCTGCTGACCGAAGCGGGCATGGGTTATCGCTTCGAGCCGTAGCCCCTCCGCGCCAAACGTGCACTCAGGGCGGAAATCCCGCGAAAAACCCGCCGCCAGTGCACGTTCGGCGCGCGTCACGCGAGCGACAGTGCGATCCCATCGAGAATATCGTGTTCGCTGACCACCAACTCCTCGATGCCGGCGTGCTCGCGTAGCGCGAACGCCAACTCCTCCACCACGATCGCTCCGGCGCCGATCACGTCGGCGCGGCCCTCGTGCATGGGCCCCAATGCGGCACGCTGCGCACGGGTCATCGCGATCAAGCCGTCGCAAACGTGCAGCAGCCGGTCGATGCCGACACGCGAAAGATGAATGGCCGCAGAGTCATACGTCGTCATGTCGTGGGCCAGGGCGGCGAGCGTCGTCATCGTGCCGGCCACCCCGACCCAGGTGCGGGCGCCCTGCACGGGGACCGCGCGCAACGCCTCGCCGAGCCGCTCGCGGACCAGCTCACGGGCCGCGGTCACCTCGCCGGGAGTCGGCGGGTCGGTGTGCAGGCAGCGTTCGGTCACCCGCACGCAGCCGATGTCGGCCGAGAAGCTCGCGATCACACCGGATTCGCCCAGCACGATCTCGGTGGAGCCGCCGCCGAGGTCGACCACCACGAAAGGCGCTCCAGCCGAATCTAATTCGTCCACAGCGCCGCGGAACGACAGTTCGGCCTCCTCGGCGCCGGTGATCACTTCGGCGCTCACGCCCAGCACGTCGGTCGTCATCGCGAAAAAGACGTCGCGGTTGGCGGCGTCGCGGGCGGCCGAGGTGGCGACCATCCGCATCCGCTCCGCGCCGTGCTCGGCGCACAGCGCGGCGTAGTCGACGAGCGCCGCACGGGTACGGTCCAGCGCGTCGGACCCGAACCGGCCGGTTGCGTCGACCCCCTGGCCGAGCCGCACGATGCGCATCTCTCGATGTACGTCGCGCAGGTGGCCGTCGACCTGCTCGGCGATCAGCAACCGAATCGAGTTGGTACCGCAGTCAATTGCCGCGACCCTGGTCATCGCCACTGCTCCGCCACCAGGATCCCGGCCATCGCCGGTTCGTCGGCAAGCACCGCCAGCGCCTCGTCACCGAGCGGATTCACGCCGGGCCCCTTGGCCAGCGAATGCGCGATCAGCACATGCAGGCATTTGACCCGGTCGGGCATTCCGCCGGCGGAAAACGTCGTGCCCAGCGGCTCGATCGCATCACGCTCGGCCAGATACGACTCGTGAGCCCGCCGGTACGCCGCCGCCAGGTCGGGGTCGTGCCGCAGCCGCTCGGTCATTTCCCGCATCATTCCCGACGACTCCAGCCGGCTCGCGGCGGCGGTCAGCACCGGATGTGTCAGGTAGTACAACGTCGGAAACGGCGTGCCGTCAGGCAGTTTCGGCGCGGTCTTCACCACGCCGGGTTCACCGTTGGGACAGCGGTAGGCGATCTCGAGTACTCCCCGCGGCTCGCGGCCAAGCTGGCGCGCCACCGCGTCGAGGTCGGCACGGTCAACCACCGGGCGGCGGAGGGCTCGGCGGCGCGGCCGGCGCCTGCGACGGCGGCCCGTGCGGGGTGTCGGCGATGGTGTGCCACAACGCCGTGTACCACGGGTCGCCCGACGCGGCAGCGGGCACTTCCGCGCCCGGCTGCGTAGGCGCAGCCGCCGACGGCGGCAGCTGCACCTGATAGGGAACCTCACCGGGCATCACGAAACCGAGACGCTCGCGGGCCTGGGCGGCGATGTAGGCCGGGTCGGCCAGCTTGGCCTTCTGCTGCTCGAGGTCGGCGATCTGGCGTCGCAGCGCGGCTTCCGATGCGGCCAGCTGTTTCATCTCGGTGCGCTGCGCGAAATATGTGCGCACGGGCCCGGCGATGGTCAGCGTCAGCACGCAGACGACGGCCGCCAGGATCGCCGCTCGTCGCGCGGTGAGGCCCAGCCGTTGCTCGGAGCGCTGTTCGGCCCTTTCCCGGGCCCCGGCGACGATCCCGCGTTTGACGGGTTCCACCGGCTCGGGCGCAGCGCGTGACCCGTTGGCACCCCGACGACCGGCCGGCGACTTGCGCGGACGGCCCTGGCCCGAATCGCCGGCCTTGCCCGGTCGCGGCGCCGGTGCACGCCGTTTCGGGTCGGGCCGTTTGGCTTCGGGCATGGCAGCCGGCTACTTGGTTTCCAAGCCGTATCGCGGAAAAGCCAGATCGCCGGCATAGCGCGCGGCGTCGCCGAGGGCTTCCTCGATGCGCAGCAGCTGATTGTACTTGGCGACACGCTCGCTGCGCGCCGGCGCGCCGGTCTTGATCTGTCCGCACCCGACGGCGACCGCGAGGTCGGCGATCGTGGTGTCCTCGGTCTCGCCGCTGCGGTGGCTCATCATCGTGCGGTAGCCACTGTGATGGGCCAGCGCCACGGCGTCCAGTGTCTCGGTCAACGTCCCGATCTGATTGACCTTGACCAGCAATGCATTTGCCGCGCCCTTGTCGATACCTTCTTCGAGCCGTTCGGGATTGGTGACAAACAGGTCGTCGCCGACGATCTGCACCCGGTCGCCGATAGCCGTCGTCAGCGCAACCCAGCCTTCCCAGTCGTCTTCGGACAGCGGATCCTCAATGGACACAAGCGGATACGAGTCCAGTAGCTCGGCGTAGAAGCGGGTCATCTCATCGGCGCTGCGGGTGCTGTTCTCGAAGTTGTAGCCGGTGCCGCCGGAGTAGAACTCGGTGGCCGCCGCGTCGAGCGCCAATGCCACGTCGGCGCCGAGTTTGAAACCCGCAGATTGGATCGCCAGGCTGATCACGTCCAGCGCCGCCTTGGTACCCGGCACGTCGGGAGCGAAGCCACCCTCGTCGCCCAGGCCCGTGGACAGACCCTGCTTCTTCAGTTCCGCCTTGAGCGCGTGGTAGACCTCCGCGCCCCAGCGCAGCGCCTCAGAGAAACTCGGCGCACCGATCGGGGCCACCATGAACTCCTGGATGTCCACGCCGGTGTCGGCGTGCGCTCCGCCGTTGAGGATGTTCATCATCGGCACCGGCAGGATGTGCGCGTTGGGTCCGCCGAGGTAGCGGAACAGCGGTAGCGCGGCCGAGTCGGCGGCCGCCTTGGCGACGGCCAGCGAGACGCCGAGGATCGCGTTGGCGCCCAACCGGGACTTGTCCGGGGTACCGTCGAGGTCCACCAGCGCCTGGTCGACCAGCCGCTGGTCGTCGGCGTTGAGTCCGATGACGGCCGGGGCGATCTCGTCGAGCACCACCTGCACGGCCTTCTTCACTCCCTTGCCGCCGTACCGCTCGCCGCCGTCGCGCAGTTCGACGGCCTCGTGCTCGCCCGTCGACGCGCCGGAGGGCACCGCTGCCCGAGCGAATGTCCCGTCGATGAGGGCCACCTCGACCTCGACGGTCGGGTTGCCGCGCGAATCGAGGATCTCGCGAGCCCCGACCTGCTCGATAATGGGCACTGGGTTCTCCTTGCGTCGTTAACTGCGGACCGGATGCAAGCCTAAAGGCGATCACAAGCGCGGCGAAGCCGGACCACGAGGCTAGAGGCGATCGCAAGCGCGGCAGAGCCGGGCGCGGCGGGTCGCCGACCAATGAGCCTAGAGGGAACGGCCGGCCGCATAAGCGGTGGCCCAATCCCGCACTGCCCGCGCGTACTGGTCGGAGTTGTTGTAGGCCCGCAGTGCCGTGATCCACCCGCGCGGTGTGGCGAGATCCTTTCCGCGCCAACACAAATACCCCGCAGCAGACAGGGCGGCGTCGTCGATGTTGTCGACGCTGACTATTCCGTCGTTGTTGGCGTCCACCCCGTACAGCCGCCACGTCTCCGGGATGAACTGCATGGGGCCCATGGCCCGAATCGTGCCGTCGTCGTCGGCGAGGCCACCCGCCTCACTGTCGACGATGTGCAACGTACCGCCGCTGCCATCGAGGCGCACGCCCCGGATCGGCGGACGCACATCGCCGTTGGGCGCCACCGTCGCGTGGCGATAGGTGCCGTGATGGCTTTCGATCTCACCGATGCCGGCCAGCGTTGTCCACGACATGTGGCAGTTGGGGTTCTCGACCTCGGCGACCCGCGCGGCATAGCCGTAGGCCTCCAGCGCGACGACCGGGATTTCCAGCCGCGCCGCGCGCTCGGCGGCCCACTGGTAGAGCTGATCGGCCGGCCGGCCCTTGGCGTGGGTGTCCACGGCCGGAACCGGGTCCCCCGCCGGTGGGGGCACACCCTTGGGAATCGGTGTGCCCAGCTGCCAGGTGCAGCTCGATGCCAGGAGCAGCGCCGTCGCCCCCACGACGGCAACCGCCCGCAGCCAACGCACCGGCGACAAAGCACTCCCCTAAAAACCGTTTTCTCGACCATGGTCCCACGCGACTCGAGCGGATCGCCCCGTCACCGTGGCCGTATCTGCGGCATACCCCGTCTGTCCAGGCCTGACAACGTGCGGTTTGGCCGCTGCGCCGGGCATTTCCGCCGCGACAGTGGCGATGATCACGATCTCGTGCCGGCGGGCTGCGCCGCCGAAGGCTACTCGCCGCGCTCGGCAGGCGGCTCGTCGTCCGGCGCCGGTTCCGCGGGCAGCACCTCGTCGGTCGTCACCTTGCGCGAGCCCTCCGCCTCGTCGGCGGCGATGTCGTCGGCAACCGCTGGCAGCCAGTGTTCGCGCCATTCCTTTTCGGTGATCTCCCCCAGCGGAGCGACGTCCAACTCCTCGGGAACGTCGTCGCCGCGTCGCGCGGAGGCGATCGCCTTCTCCGTGTCGCGAACAGTGTCCATGAATTCCAGAACCGCTGTACGCAAAGCGTCTTCAGCATCAACGTCAGCACCGACGGTGATCGCCGTGATCTCGCGGGGAATCAGGTCGGCCGGCACGCGGGCCTGGCTGGCTCGTCGAATCACCTTCTGCGCCAGTGCCAAAGCGGGCTGCGCGGTGGGAACATTGTCCATCACCGAGTTCCGCGGCTTCGCTTTCTTTTCTAAAGCCTTGCGCTCCTCCCACTGTGCCAGCTGCTCGTCCAGCGAAATCTCTTCGCCGGCAAGGACTCCCGGGACGCGATTGCCGAGCTTGCGCAGCAGCGTATCGGCCACGTCGTCGATGGTGAACGGATGCTGGGGGGCGTCCTCGGCGATGCGGGCGTGGAAGAGCACTTGCAGAAGGACGTCGCCGAGTTCCTCGCGCAGTTCGTCGGCGTTGCCGCTGCGGACCGCGTCGAAAAGCTCGTAAGTTTCCTCGAGGAGGAACCGCCGCAGCGAGTCGTGCGTTTGTTCGCTCTCCCACGGCCCGGCGGTCCGCAGCTTGTCCATCATCGCGACCGCATCGATCAGCCGCTCGCCGGGCTGCGGGTCGGGTGCCGAGATCAGCCGATCCCCCGCCGCCAGCCGCGCCACGACCGCTGGGTGCTCAGGGTCCGACGACAACAAGACCGGCGCGTCGTCACCGGTATACGCCGGCCGGGCCGCCGGCAGCGTCCAGGGCACCGCGACGGGTATCTCCTCGGTGTAGGCCACCTCGCCCAGCAGCAGCTCGATGGCTTCCACCGGTATGAGCGACGGGCGCCGGGGGTCGACCAGGACCACGGTCATCGTGCTTGTCGCTCCGAGGTCACGGCCTTCGTTATACCAAGATCTGCCTGCGGTTTCCCGTCAAGCGCCGATACCAGATCCGCGACCATCTGGACCAGTTCGAGGTCACGGATCCGCGGGGCGCCGACCCCACCGGCGCGCGGGATCGGCACCTGCACCGTCGCCGAAGTGGCGCGATACCGCGCCGCGGGGTACAGCCGCTTGAGCCGCACCTGGGCGGAGTCGGGCAGCGTCATCGGCGCCAAGCGCACCGTCGCCTCCGACGGCGCGGACACCTCGGTGATGCCGACCTCACGGCATAGCAACCGCAGCCGGGCCACCGCCACCAGCCGCTGCGCGGGCTCGGGCAGGGCCCCATAGCGGTCGGTGAGCTCCTCCACGACGGCGGCGATCTCGTCGTCGGAGCCCGCCGCGGCCAGCCGCCGGTACCCCTCCAGTCGCAGCCGGTCGCTGGGAATGTAGTCGGGCGGCAGGTGCGCGTCGACCGGCAGGTCGATCCGCACCTCCTTCGGTTCCTCAGGGCCGGTGACGGTCTTGCCGTCGGCGGCGGCGCGGTACGCCTCGACCGCCTCGCCCACCAGCCGCACGTAGAGGTCGAAGCCCACGCCGGCGACGTGACCGGACTGCTCGACGCCCAGCACGTTGCCGGCGCCGCGGATCTCCAGGTCCTTCATCGCCACCGCCATGCCGGCGCCGAGCTCGTTGTTCTGCGCGATGGTGGCCAGCCGGTCGTAGGCGGTCTCGGTCAGCGGGGCGTGCTGCGGATACAGGAAGTAGGCGTAGCCGCGTTCCCGGCTGCGCCCGACCCGGCCGCGCAGCTGGTGCAGCTGCGAGAGACCGAAGGTGTCGGCACGCTCGACGATCAGCGTGTTGGCGTTGGAGATGTCCAGGCCGGTCTCGACGATCGTGGTGCACACCAGGATGTCGTAGTCCCGGTTCCAGAACCCCTGCACGGTGGATTCCAAAAGGTCTTCGGGCATCTGCCCGTGCGCGACGGCGACGCGAGCCTCGGGAACCAGCGCGCGCACCCGGGCGGCGGCCTGGTCGATGGAGCTGACCCGGTTGTGCACGTAGAAGGCCTGGCCTTCGCGCAGCAGCTCGCGTCTTAATGCCGCGGCGATCTGCTTGTCGTCGTGCGGACCGACGTAGGTCAGGACCGGGTAGCGCTCTTCGGGCGGGGTCAGGATCGTCGACATCTCCCGGATGCCGGCCAGGCTCATCTCCAGCGTGCGCGGGATCGGGGTGGCGCTCATGGTGAGCACGTCGACGTGCGTGCGCAGGCTCTTGATGTGCTCCTTGTGTTCGACGCCGAACCGCTGCTCCTCGTCGACGACCACCAGGCCGAGGTCCTTCCACCGGACCCCAGTCTGCAGCAGCCGATGGGTGCCGATCACGATGTCGACCGACCCGTCGGCCATGCCGTCGATCACCGCGCGTGACTCGGCGGGGTCGGTGAATCGGGACAGCCCCTTGACGGTGACCGGGAAGCCGGCCATCCGCTCCCGGAACGTCTCCAGATGCTGGTCGGCCAGCAGCGTCGTGGGCACCAGCACCGCGACCTGCTTGCCGTCCTGCACCGCCTTGAACGCCGCCCGCACCGCGATCTCGGTCTTGCCGTAGCCGACGTCGCCGCAGATCACCCGGTCCATCGGCACCGGCTTTTCCATGTCGGCCTTGACCTCGGTGATCGCGGTGAGCTGGTCGACGGTCTCGGTGAACCCGAACGCGTCCTCCATCTCTGCCTGCCACGGCGTGTCGGGCCCGAAGGCGTAGCCCGGTGCCGCCTGCCGCTTGGCGTACAGCGACACCAGCTCGCCGGCGATCTCGCGGACCGCTCTGCGGGCCTTGGTCTTGGTGTTAGCCCAGTCGCTGCCGCCCAGCCTCGAAAGCGCCGGCGCCTGCCCGCCCACATAACGGGAGAGCTGGTCCAGCGAGTCCATCGGCACATAGAGCTTGTCGGTATCGCTTTGACCGCGTTTGCTCGACGCGTACTCCAGCACCAGGTATTCGCGCCGCGCACCGCCCACGATGCGCTCGGTCATCTCGACGAACCGCCCGATGCCATGCTGGTCATGCACCACCAGGTCGCCGGCGGTCAGCGCCAGCGGGTCGACGACGTTGCGGCGCTTGGCGGCCAGCCGCTTGCCGTCGGTGGCGGTCACCCGGTTGCCGGTCAAGTCGGTCTCGGTGATGATCACCAGGGCGGCACCGGGGATCACTACGCCGTCGTGCAGGGGGCCCTTGAGCACCCCGACGACGCCGGGTTTGGGCGTCGCGCCGGACTCCAACATCGTTGCGGGCGTGTCGGATTCGGCGAGCTGCTCGACGACGCGGTGCGCGGTTCCGGTTCCGGGTGCGACGACGGCGGCGCAGCCGCCGGTCGCGACGTGGCCGCGCAGCATCGCGAAAATCTCGTCGATGTCGCGTTGATGGCCGCGGGCCGAGGGCGCGGCGCGGACGTCCAGTTCGATCGCCGCCTCGTCGGAGAGCTGGCTCAGCGTCCACCACGGGTGCCCCGAAGACCGAGCCGCCTGCCGCACCTCGTCGAGCTCACGGAAACCCGATCCGCCCAGCTGCTCGACGTCGATCGGCGCGTCGCCACCGACCGCCGCCACCGACCAGGACGCCTCCAGGAATTCGCGGCCGGTCTCGATCAGGTCGGCGGCGCGGGTGCGGACCTTTTCCGGATCGCAGACCAGCACCGGGGTGCCGGGAGCCAGCTGGCCGGTCAGCAACGCCAAGTCGTCGGGCCGCAGCACCGGAAGGAGCGCCTCCATCCCGTCGACCGGGATGCCCTCGGCGAGCTTGGCCAGCATGTCGGCGACGCTGCCGCTGACGGTGTTCTCCGTCGGCGGATGCTGAGCACTCAGCTCGGCGGCGCGGCGGCGCACGTCGTCGGTCAGCAGCAGTTCACGGCAAGCGACGGCGACGACGGTGTCGACATCGATCTCGGGGATGGACCGCTGGTCGGCGACGGCGAACATCCGCATCTCGCTGACTTCGTCGCCCCAGAACTCGACGCGCACCGGGTGCTCGGCGGTCGGCGGGAAGACGTCGAGGATGCCGCCACGGACCGCGAATTCGCCGCGCCGGCCGACCATGTCGACGCGGGTGTAGGCCAGCTCGACCAGCCGGGCGATCACGTCTTCGAAGGCGATCTCGTCGCCGACGGCCAGGGTCAGCGGTTCCAGCTGACCGAGCTGCGGCGTCATCGGTTGCAGCAACGAGCGCACCGCGGTGACCACCACCTGCAGCGGCGGACCCAGGCGGGCGTCGTCGGGATGGGCCAGCCGGCGCAGCAGCATCAGCCGCGCGCCGACGGTGTCCACGCCGGGCGAGAGCCGCTCGTGCGGCAGCGTCTCCCAGGACGGGAACGTCGCCGCCGCGTCGCCGAAGACGCCCCGCAACTCGGCGGTTAGGTCGTCGGCTTCGCGGCCGGTGGCGGTGACCACCAGCAACGGGCCCTGACGGGCCAGCGCGGCGGCCACGAACAGCCGGGAGCTGGCCGGTCCGACCAGCGCCAATTCGGCGGGTCGATCGGCGCTCTGCTCGATGAGTTGCTGAAACGTCGGCGCACTGAGCGCCAACTCCACCAGCCCCGCGATCGGGGTTTCGGTCATGATGGCGCCATTGTATGCGTCGACCGATTCACGTTGCGGCACTGGCCAACCCGTGATCGGCGCCACACCACCAACCGAACGTCGTCAATTTCGGGCCCGCCGCCGTCAAGGATTCATAAGGACAGCGGCAGGCCGATGCGGCGCGGCGTTGATTGAAAGCATGACAACAACATTGGTGGATGTCCTTCCATCCATCGGTTACGCGGCCCCGCCGCGGTTCCATCCGGCGGTGTGGCCGCTCACCGCGCACGCCGACGAGGAGGGCCGGCTGTGCATCGGCGAGGTGGCGCTCACCGATGTCGCCGACGAGTTCCGCACCCCGACCTATGTGCTCGACGAGGCCGATTTCCGGGCGCGGGCCCGTCGTTACCGGCACGCGCTGCGCGGCGCCGAGGTCGTCTATGCCGGCAAGTCGCCGCTGACCATCGCGGTGGCGCGCTGGGCGCGCGACGAGGGCCTGTCCGTCGACGTCTGCTCGGCCGGTGAGCTGGCCACCGCGTTGGCCGCAGGAGTGAAGCCGGTCCGGATCATCATGCACGGCAACGCGAAGTCCGACGACGAGCTGCGCTCCGCGGTGCGCGTCGGGGTCGGCCGCATCGTGGTCGATTCGTGCATCGAGATCGCCTATCTCGCCGGTCTGGCGTCCCAGCGGCAGCGGGTGCTCATCCGGGTCACGCCCGACATCGACATTCACGGGCACCGCGCCGTCACCACCGGGGTCAGCGACCAGAAGTTCGGGTTCACACTCGACGCCGGGCGGGCCGCCGAGGCGGTTGCCCGGGTGCTCGCCCACCCCAACCTCGACCTGATCGGCCTGCACTGTCATATCGGTTCGCAGGTCGCCGACGCCGGGCTCTACGGCGAAGCGATTCGCCGGATGATCGCCGCGATGGCCGACATCCGCGCCCGGCACGGCGTGATCCTCACCGAACTCAACATCGGTGGCGGCCATGCGATCCCTTATCTGCCGGGCGATCCGGAGCTCGACCTCGACGAGCTGGCACGCGTGGTCGACGACGCGCTGGATGCGGCCTGCGCCGCCGAGCATTTCCCCCGTCCGGTGATCGTCGTCGAGCCCGGTCGGGCGATCAGCGCCCGGGCCGGCGTGACGCTGTATGAGGTGCAGGCGTGCATCCCGGCGATCTGCTGGCCGTGGCCTGCACCGGCGCGTACCACTACAGCATGGCGTCGAACTACAACATGGTCGGCCGGCCGCCGCTGGTGGCGGTCAAAGACAGCCGAGCCACTGAATTGGTCCGCCGCGAAACGATCGCCGATCTGTTGGCCCGCGACCGGGGTTGACCTACTCGTCGAGCAGGTCCGGGTCGGACTCCAGGTGGGTCAGGCCGTTCCAGCACAGGTTGACCAGGTGCGCGGCAACCACTTCCTTCTTGGGCTCCCGGGCGTCCAGCCACCACTGGGCGGTCATCGACACCGAGCCGACCAACGCCTGGGCGTAGAGCGGCGCCGTCTCCGGGTCGAGACCGCGCTTGGCGAAGTCACCGGCCAGAATCGAGCTGACCTGGTTGACCGCGTCGTTGAGCAGGGTCGAATACGTGCCGGAGCTGATCGACGCCGGCGAGTCGCGGATCAGGATCCGGAAGCCGTCGGTGCGCTCCTCGACGTAGGTGAGCAATGCCAGCGCCACGCGTTCGATACGCAGCCGGGACCGGTTGTTGGTCGACTTGGTCAGCGACGACGTGATGCCGTCCAGCAGCGCCGACATCTCCCGGTCGACGACGACGGCGTACAGCCCCTCCTTGCCGCCGAAATGCTCGTACACGACTGGCTTGGAGACATTGGCGCGCAGCGCGATCTCCTCGATCGAGGTGCCCTCGTAGCCGCGCTCGGCAAACAGTGACCGGGCGATGTCGATGAGCTGGTGACGGCGCTCGCTGCCGGTCATCCTGACGCGCGGCTCGGGGACTCCTTTATCCAGCGCGGCCATGGCTACCAGCGTATCCGCTTGCACGGGTTTTGATTGCCCGGCTCCTCCCTCTTCGGTCCGCTCTGCGGACCGCATCGTCACCGGGCTAAAGTCGTCGCTGGTATGCAGTCCGTCGTGGTGTAATCGGCAGCACATCAGATTTTGGTTCTGAGAGTTCAGGTTCGAGTCCTGGCGACGGAGCTGGGCCGCGCTTCCAGCCACAAAAACAGCGGCATCCGGGTCCAGCGCTCCAGGCGCTCGTCGACGGGATCGGGTACCGGTTCGCGCAGCGCGGTGATTGCCAGCCCGGTATCCGTCAGCGCCGCGGAGTAAGCCTCCAGCGGCTGCGACCAGCCGGCGAAACGCATCCGCAGGCCGTCGCGCTCCTCCACGCCTTCGAATCGGCGCCGATCGAAGTAGCTGTCCGTATCGGCGACCGCATCGGTGAACGGGTGCACGACAGAGGCGATCAGCCGCGCCGCGGGCCACATGACGCGCCGCATCTCCCGCACCGCGCCGGGCAGATCGTCGACGTCCATGAGCATGTTGTAGGCGACGACGAGATCGAAGCTGGCGTCGGCGAACGGCAACCGGCTGGCTTCGGCCACCACGTAGCCATGCGCGGAATCCGCATCAGCGGCCGCGTCGACCATGGCCTGCACCGGATCGGTTGCGGTCACCCGATAGCCGAGCGCCACCAGCTCGCGCGACACCCGACCCTCGCCGCACCCGACGTCCAGAGCAAGGCCGCCGCCGCGACCGACGAAGACGGCCAGCGACTGCCGGTAAGCCCAGAACGCGTCGTGATCCGGGGTGCGGGCCCACGCCACCCAGTCCTGCGCGACGCGCGACCAGTGTCGGCGGTCGTCCCCCGTGTTGGTCATGGATGCACCTTTTTGCGGCGAGCGTGCGGATAATGACACGCTGAACGGCGTGTCGGCGGACAAACACGCACACTCGCGGCAGGAGTCCTCATGAGACCTCACGGTGACACCGCCGTCTTGGTGCTGGCGGCGGGTGCCGGCACCCGGATGCGCTCGGATACCCCCAAGGTGCTGCACCCTATCGCCGGGCGCAGCATGTTGGCGCACTCGCTGCACGCGATCGCCAAGCTGGCGCCGCAGCACCTGGTCGTGGTGCTCGGCCAGAACCACGACCGCATCGCACCCGTGGTTGCCGAGCTGGCCGACAAATTGGGCCGGCCCATCGACGTCGCCATGCAGGACCAGCAGCTCGGCACCGGACACGCGGTGCTGTGTGGCCTCGCGGCGCTGCCTGACGACTTCGCCGGCGTCGTCGTCGTGACCTCCGGCGACATCCCCCTGCTCGACGCGGACACGCTGGCCGACCTGATCGCCACGCACAACTCGGGATCGGCGGCGGTGACCATGCTGACCACCACGCTCGACGACCCCGCAGGCTACGGGCGCATCCTGCGCACCCAGGACCGCGAGGTGATCGCGATCGTCGAGCAAGCCGACGCCACGCCGTCGCAGCAGCAGATCCGCGAGGTCAACGCCGGGGTGTACGCCTTCGACGTCGCGCCGCTGCGCTCGGCGCTGAGCCGGCTGTCCGCCGACAACGCCCAGCACGAGCTCTACCTCACCGACGTGGTGTCCATCGTCCGCCAGGACGGGCGGGTCGTACATGCCCGTCACGTCGACGATGCCGCGCTGGTGGCCGGTGTCAACGACCGGGTTCAGCTGGCCGAGCTGGCCGCGGAACTCAACCGCCGGATCGTGGCCGCTCATCAGCGCGCCGGTGTCACCGTCGTCGACCCCGCCACCACCTGGATCGACGTCGACGTGGCCATCGGCCGCGACACCGTCATCGCGCCCGGCACCCAGCTGCTGGGCACCACCCGGATCGGCGGGCGCGCCACGATCGGCCCGGACACCACGTTGACCGACGTCGCCGTCGGCGACAACGCATCAGTGATCCGCACGCACGCCACGTCGGCGATCATCGGTGACGGCGCCGCCGTCGGGCCGTTCACCTATCTGCGGCCGGGCAGCGTGCTGGGCGCCGACGGCAAGCTGGGCGCGTTCGTCGAGGTCAAGAACTCCACGATCGGCACCGGCACCAAGGTGCCGCACCTGACCTACGTCGGCGACGCCGACATCGGCGAGTACAGCAACATCGGCGCGTCCAGTGTGTTCGTCAACTACGACGGCGAGTCCAAGGCGCGCACCACGATCGGCTCGCACGTGCGCACCGGGTCGGACACCATGTTCGTCGCCCCGGTCACCGTCGGGGACGGCGCGTACACCGGGGCCGGCACGGTGGTGCGCGACGACGTCCCGCCGGGAGCCCTCGCGGTGTCCGCCGGGCCGCAGCGCAACATCGAAAACTGGGTGCAGCGCAAGCGGCCGGGCAGCGCCGCCGCCAAGGCCGCCGAGAAGGCACAACAGCAGCCCGATCAGGAACCATGACGTACTTGTCCTTATTATTTTGGTCGAGCCAGTAGGCTCGACCTTCTCGATCCGAACGGCGGGGACATCACGTGAGCCACGACTGGACCGACAACCGCAAAAACCTGATGCTGTTCTCCGGTCGGGCGCACCCCGAGCTGGCTGAGCAGGTCGCCAAGGAACTCGACGTCCACGTCACGGCCCAGACCGCCCGCGACTTCGCCAACGGCGAGATCTTCGTCCGCTTCCACGAATCGGTGCGCGGCTGCGACGCGTTCGTCCTGCAGTCCTACCCCGCCCCGGTCAACCAGTGGCTGGTCGAGCAGCTGATCATGATCGACGCGCTCAAGCGCGGCAGCGCCAAGCGGATCACGGCCGTCATGCCGTTCTATCCCTACGCCCGCCAGGACAAGAAGCACCGCGGCCGGGAGCCGATCTCGGCCCGGCTGGTCGCCGACCTGCTCAAGACAGCCGGCGCCGACCGGATCGTGACCGTCGACCTGCACACCGACCAGATCCAGGGCTTCTTCGACGGGCCCGTCGACCACATGCGCGCGCAGAACCTGCTCACCGGCTACATCAAGGACAACTATCCGGACGGCAACATGGTGGTGGTCTCCCCCGACTCCGGCCGGGTGCGCATCGCCGAGAAATGGGCCGATTCGCTGGGCGGGGTGCCGCTGGCCTTCATCCACAAGACCCGCGACCCGCGGGTGCCCAACCAGGTGGTGTCCAACCGGGTGGTCGGCGAGGTGGAGGGGCGCACCTGCGTGCTGATCGACGACATGATCGACACCGGCGGCACGATCGCCGGCGCGGTCAAGCTGCTGCGCGACGAGGGCGCCAGCGACGTCATCATCGCGGCCAGCCACGGCGTGCTCTCCGAGCCTGCGTCCGAGCGGCTGGCCGAATGCGGCGCCCGCGAGGTGATCGTCACCAACACACTGCCCATCGACGAAGGCAAGCGGTTCCCGCAACTCACCGTGCTCTCGATCGCCCCACTGCTGGCCAGCACCATCCGGGCGGTCTTCGACAACGGTTCGGTCACAGGTCTTTTCGACGGAGACGCCTAGATGCCGGACACCGTCATCTACCACAACCCGCGTTGCTCGACCTCTCGTAAGACACTGGAACTGTTGCGCGACAACGGAATCGAACCCACAGTGGTCGAATACCTCACAACACCGCCCAGTCGCACGGAGCTGGCCAAGATGATCCGCGATGCGGGCATCGGCGTGCGTGACGCGGTGCGCAAAAACGAAGACACATACCGTCAACTGGGCCTGGACAACGCGAGCGACGACGAGTTGCTGGACGCCATGGTCGCCAACCCGATCCTGATCCAGCGTCCGTTCGTCGTCACCGCCAAGGGGACCCGACTGGGGCGTCCGATCGACGCGGTCCGCGAAATTCTGTGAGACGCCTGCTGGTAGCGGTCGCCGTGGTACTGCTGTCCGCTGGTTGCGGACCGAAAACCCCTGACTACCAGTCGATCTGGACAACCAGCGCCACGTCCACCACACCGACGAGCGCCGTCGAGCCGATTCCGTTCCCGAAGTACCTGGAACAAATCGGCGTCGGCCAGCAGGCCGTGGCCCCCGACACGCTGACCGACCTGACGGTGTCGATACCGACGCCGCCGGGCTGGTCGAAATTCAGCAGTCCGGCCATCCCGCCGACCAGCTACGTGATCACCAAGGACGGACCGTATCCGAACGCGATGCTGATCGTTGTCAGGCTGTTCGGGGACTTCGATCCCCGCGATGCGATCAAGCACGGCAATGCCGACGCAGCGCGTGCGCAGAACTACCGGCAACTCGATGCGTCCAACGCCGACTTCCACGGCTTTCCGTCGTCGATGATTCAGGGCAGCTACGACCTCGACGGCAAGCGGTTGCACACCCTCAACCGGGTCGTCATCGCCACCGGCTCACCGCCCGACAGTCAGCGCTACCTCGTCCAACTGGCCGTCACCAGCCTGGCCGACCAGGCCGTCGCCGACGCCGCGGACATCGAGCAGATCATCGACGGGTTCACGGTGGCTGCGAAGTAGGGTGACTCCCATGACTGCCTGGACCGCCGCAGATCTACCTTCGTTCGCCGGGCGCAGCGTGATCGTCACCGGCGCCAACAGCGGCCTCGGTGCGGTAACGGCTCGCGAGTTGGCCCGCGCCGGCGCGCAGGTCGTCTTGGCCGTGCGCAACACGGGCAAGGGTGAGGCCGCCGCGCAGCAGATGACCGGTGACGTCGAGGTGCGTCGCCTGGATCTGCAGGATCTGGCCTCGGTGCGCCAGTTCGCCGACGGCGTGGACAAGGTCGACGTGCTGATCAACAACGCCGGCATCATGGCCACCCCGCAGGCGGTGACCGCCGACGGCTTCGAAAGTCAGATCGGCACCAATCACCTCGGCCATTTCGCCCTGACCAACCTGCTGCTGCCCAAGTTGACCGACCGGGTGGTCACGGTGTCGTCGATCATGCACTGGATCGGCCACATCAGCCTCAAGGACCTCAACTGGACGTCGCGGCCGTACTCGCCCTGGTTGGCCTACGGGCAGTCCAAGCTGGCGAATTTGCTGTTCACGAGCGAGTTGCAGCGCCGCCTGACGGCGGTCGGCTCACCGTTGCGGGCGCTGGCCTGCCACCCCGGGTACTCGAACACGAACCTGCAGGGCCACTCCGGCCGCCGGGTCAGCGACGCGCTGATGGCCATCGGCGCCCGGCTGGCCACCGACGCCGACTTCGGTGCACGGCAAACGCTTTACGCCGCCTCGCAGGACCTGCCCGGCAACTCGTTCATCGGCCCACGCTTCGGCGTGGTGGGCCGCACCCAGCCGGTCGGGCGCAGCCCGCTGGCGAAACGTCAGGAGACGGCCGAGGCGCTCTGGGAGCTCTCCGAGCGGCTCACGGACACCAAATTTCCGCTCTGAGGTGCTGATGCGCTAACCTGGCCGGGCGTCACGGCGAGGGTGGCTTTTGCGGCCACCGTTATCGACGGGGACCTTCTGGTTGTCGCGATCTTGGCCGTGCCCCGACCAACCACAGGAGCGACACCATGGCCAAATCGGCGACCTCGTCCGCTAACAAGCTTCCCGTCTCGGTGCGCACCGAGACCGGCAAAGGCGCGTCCCGCCGCGCCCGCCGCGCGGGCAAGATTCCCGCCGTCCTCTACGGTCACGGCACCGACCCGCAGCACTTGGAGCTGCCCGGACACGACTTCGCCGCGGTGCTGCGTCACTCCGGCACCAACGCGGTGCTCACCCTCGACATCGACGGCAAGGAGCAGCTGGCGCTGACCAAGGCACTCGACATTCACCCGATCCGCCGCACGATCCAGCACGCAGACCTGCTGGTGGTCCGCCGCGGCGAGAAGGTGGTCGTCGAGGTCACCGTCGAGGTCGTCGGCGACGCGGCGCCCGGCACCCTGGTCACCCAGGAGACCAGCACCATAGAGATCGAGGCCGAGGCGCTGTCGATTCCCGAGCAGTTGACGGTCTCAGTCGAGGGTGTCGAACCGGGCACGCAGTTCGCCGCCGGCCAGATCGAGCTGCCGCGTGGCGTCACCCTGGTGTCGGACCCCGAGATGCTCGTCGTCAACGTGGTGAACGCGCCGACTGCCGAGGAGCTCGAGGCCGAGGGCGCCGGCGAGGTGCCCGAGGCGGCTCCGGCCGAGGAGCCTGCCGAGGAGGCCGCCGAGGCCGAGGCCGCGCCGCCCGAGTCCGAATAGCGCATGGCCGAGCCACTACTGGTGGTCGGCCTCGGCAACCCGGGTCCCAGCTACGCCGCAACACGGCACAACCTGGGGTTCATGGTCGCCGACCTGCTCGCCGCGCGGCTGGGTTCAAAGTTCAAGGCGCACAAGAAGTCTGGTGCAGAGGTGGCCACCGGCCGGCTCGGCGGGCGCTCGGTGGTGCTGGCCAAGCCGCGCAGCTACATGAACGAGTCCGGCCGGCAGGTCGGACCGCTGGCCAAGTTCTACTCGGTGCCCGCCGCCGACGTCATCGTCATCCACGACGACCTCGATCTCGACTTCGGCCGGATCAGGCTCAAGATCGGCGGCGGCGAGGGCGGCCACAACGGGCTGCGCTCGGTGGCGGCGTCGTTGGGCACCAAGGACTTTCAGCGGGTGCGGATCGGCATCGGACGCCCGCCGGGCCGCAAGGATCCCGCGGCGTTCGTGCTGGAGAGCTTCGCCGCGGCCGAGCGTCCGGAGGTTCCCGCGATCTGCGAACAGGCCGCCGACGCCACCGAGCTACTGATCGAGCTGGGTCTGGAGCCTGCCCAAAACCTCGTGCACACCTGGTAACCCCTCTTCGCGAGGGTGCGTGTCCCCGACCGACACGCCGGGTACATCACCGGGTTTGCGCACGCTCGCGGCAATGGTGAGCTCGCGGCAATGGTGCGCGCGCTGTCCTAGGTGACCAGCGTGACGGAGTTGGCCCGGCGCAGCTTGCCCGACGGCGTCTTGGGAATGGTCCCGGGGCCGAGCACGACGACGTTGCGCGGCCGCACGTCGACCTCGGTGACGACCTCGTGGGCGACCTCGTGTTCGATGCGACGCACTTCGGCGGGATCCTCAAAAGCATTGGATTCGACTGCGACGGCGAATGTTTCGCGCGAATGCCCCGCGTCGAGACGCACGGCGACCGCGCAGCCCGGCCGCACACCCTCGACGCGGGAGGCGGCCCGCTCGATGTCGGTCGGATAGATGTTGCGCCCGGCCATGATGATGACGTCCTTGACGCGACCGCACACCACGATATGGCCGTTCTCCATCATGTAGCCGAGGTCGCCGGTGTCATACCAGCCGTGCTCGTCCTGCGCCGGGATGAACCCGCCCATCGTGATGTAGCCGGGGGTCAGCGACTCTCCGCGCAGCTCGATCACCCCGACGCCGCGCGGCGGCAGCATGTTGCCGTCCTCGTCGACGATGCGGGCCTCCAGCCCGTCGAGCAGCGGGCCCAGCGACGCCAGCCGGCGGGTGTTGCCCTTGGTGGCGGGCACCGCGCGGCGCAGCGCACTGAGCAGGTCGGCGTCCACCTCGTCGACGATCAGCCCCTGTTCGACCGGCGAGAACGACACCGCCAGCGTGGTCTCGGCCATGCCGTACGCGGGCAAGATGGCCTCAGGCCGCAGGCCGAACGGCCGCCCCGCGTCGATCAGGTCCTCGACGTCGGCCGGCTCGACCGGTTCGGCGCCCGACATCGCAATCCGCAGGGTGGACAGGTCGAACTGGCCGGGCTTGGCCTGCTTGCGCAACCGCTTGGCGAACAGCGAGTAGGCGAAGTTGGGGCCGCAGATGAACGTGCCCTTGTACTTGTCGATCAGCTTGGCCCACAGCAGCGTGTCGCGCAGGAAGTCCATCGGGGTGACCTTGACCAGCTCGGCCCCGAAGTACATCGGCACCGTCAGAAAGCCGACCATGCCCATGTCGTGGAAACAGGGCAGCCAGCTGATCATCACGTCTTTCTCGAGGTCGTACTTCACTCCGACGAACATCGCCTCGACGTTGGAGTAGATGTTGCGGTGGGTGATCTGCACAGCCTTAGGAGAGCCAGTTGATCCCGACGTCAACTGCATCAGCGCCAGGTCGTCCTCGTCGGTGTCGACGGGGTCGGTGGGGTCGAAGGCCAGCAGCTGCTCCACGGTCAGCACCGTGACGCCGCGCTGTTCCAGCACCGGGGCGGCCGCCATGAACGGGTCGGAGATGACGACCGCCTTGGCCTCGATCATGTCGATGACGGTCGTGGTGTCCTCGGCCCATACCGCCAGGTCGGTGCGCGGCGTGGGCTGATGCAGCATCGTCAGGCTGGCGCCGCGCATCCACAGGCCCTGTGCCGTCGGGGCGATCTCCACCGGCGCGCCGGCAAGTACACCCACCGCGTCACCGTGGCCGACGCCGGCCGCGGCCAGACCACCGGCCACTCGGCGGGCGCGCTCGTGAACTTCGCGCCAGGTGTGCCGGACCGGCTCGTGCGGTTCCCCGGTAACCATGCCGCGGGGGCTGGTGTGCGCGTTGCGGAACATGTTGTCGGTAAACCTGCTCACGAAAACCTCCTCACCGGCACCCCGGCTTTCAATAGACCCCTGGATCCCAGGTTGCCCCTGTTGAGGGGCACTTTGCAGTAGGCACGCGCACACAATTGGGGAGCGGTTAAGTCTCGAAACGGTGATGAACCAGTAACCTCACGCAACGTTGCAGACTCGGCGAGGACACGGCGGTTACGACGGATCAAAGACCGCCCGCCGGCATGCTCGGCGGGCGGGACAATCGGGCGCACTTTTTGACCGCTACTCGTCACCGCCGATCATCTTAAACTCCTCTTAAGTAACCACCAAACTTCTACGTCAAATTGGGGGCTCGGTCACAAGGCGGCGACCCGCTGCGCCCGGCTTCGCCGCGCTTGCGATCGCCGCTGTCACAAGGCGGCGACCCGCTGCGCCCGGCTTCGCCGCGCTTGCGATCGCCGCTGTCACACTCCGCTGACCGGCGCGGGCACCACCCGGGCGCCGTGGACCGGCCCGCTGGCCACCCGCACGGTGCGGCACACTCCGGCGCCGGACAGCTGGGTTCCGACGTCGACCGCCTCCGGCGCCGAGCGGCACAGGAACGCGCACGTCGGGCCGGAGCCCGACACGATGCCTGCCAGCGCCCCGGCCTCCACGCCGGCGCGCAGGACGCGCCGCAACGCCGGATTCTTGCTCACCGCGGCGGCCTGTAACTCGTTGCCCAACAGCGGCGCCAGCTGCTCGGGATCGCCGGCGGCCAGCGCCGCCAGCACCGGGCCGGGTTCCCCGAGCCGTCGCGGTGACCCGGTCTCCCGTAGCCGGTCGAGTTCGCTGAACACCGCGGGGGTCGACAGCCCCCCGTCGGCGAATGCGAGCACCCAGTGGAAGATGTTGCGGGCCAGCACAGTGGCCAGCTCCTCGCCGCGGCCGGTGCCCAGCGCGGTTCCGCCGTGCAGCGCGAACGGCACGTCGCTGCCAAGCTGCGCGGCCAGCGTGTTCAGGTCGCGGCGTGGCACACCCAGCTCCCACAGCGCGTTGATCGCCACCAGCACAGCGGCGGCGTCGGCGCTGCCGCCGCCCATGCCACCGGCCACCGGGATGGATTTGTCGATCATGATTGACACGTCGGGTGCCCGCCCCACGTGTTCCGCCATCAATTCGGCCGCCTGCCAGGCCAGATTGCGCTCGTCGCCGGGCAGCTGGTCGGCGCCCTCGCCGGACATCTCCAGCGACAGCACGTCGGCGTTGCGAACGGTCACCTCGTCGACCAGCGAGACGGCGTGGAACACGGTGGTCAGCTCGTGATAGCCGTCCTCGCGGCGGTCACCCACGGCCAGGTACAGGTTGATCTTGCCGGGCACCCGGACGGTGACCGAACCAGTGGGCACCCATTGAGCAGCAATGCTTCCGTCCAACGGCACCGCACGAGACTATCCCCGCAACCTACGCTGTGGGCATGGTTGACGGGCATGGTTGACGCCGACGAAGGTTTCGGCGGCTACGTCCTCGACCGGGAAGTCGGCCGCGGCGGGCACGCCACGGTGTACCGGGCGCACGCCGGGCCGGACCCCGAGCGGCCGGTGGCGCTCAAGGTGCTCGCCGAGGACCACCGGGGCCCGGCGGAACAGGCCCGGCTCAACCGCGAATTCGACTTCGCACACCGGCTGCGCCACCCGCACATCGTGACGATGTATGAGCGCGGGCCGTTCTGGCTGGCGATGCAATTCGTCGACGGCGGCAAGTCCACCGAATTACGGCGGCTTGAGGACCGGCTGACCGCCCTTGCGCAGATCGCCGACGCACTGGACTACATGCACCGGCAAGGCATCGTGCACAGTGACGTCAAACCGGCCAACATCCTTGTCGCCAAAGACTTTTCGCGCTCCGGGGCGTGTCTGATCGATTTCAGTGTGGCGCACGCCGTGGTCGACGACGTGTTCCGACGCCCGAAGGAGCTACAGGCGTCGCTGCCGTACGTGGCGCCGGAGATGCTGCGCGGGCACGCCCCGACGGCCGCCACCGACGAGTACGCGCTCGCGTGCTGCGCAGTCGAATTACTCACCGGCGCACCGCCGTTCGTGACCGACACGTCCGACGAACTGGTGAAGGCGCATCTGCGTGGCATCCCGCCGCGGACATCGTGCCGGGTCACCTGGGGGTCGCGGGCGTTCGACACGGTGGTGGCCAGAGCGATGGCGCGAGACCCCGAGGTGCGCTACCAATCCTGCGCGGAGTTCGTCGAGCACATCACCCGCGCGGTCGCGGCCTAGCTTGCCGAGGCCTGCGGCTGCGTCGTGCCCCGGCCGAGTTCGGCGGAACGCTGATACAGCCGCACGAAGTCCTCGATCCTGAGCGTCTCTCCGCGGCGGGCCGGGTCGATGCTGGCCGCCAGCAGCCGGGTCGCCGACTCGTTGCCCGAGCCCGCCCACTCCGCAAACGCATTGCGGGATGTCTTGCGCCGCTGGGCAAATGCGATGTCGATCAGGTCGAAGACACTACGACGGAAGGCTTCGTCGGTCGGCCACGGCGAGGTTTCGTAGCGGTCGATGCGGACCAGCCCGGAGTACACGCGCGGGATCGGCCAGAAGACGGTGGGCGACACCATGCCGTGGCGGCGGACCTGCCCGAAGAACCGGACCTTCACGCTGGGCACGCCGTACTCCTTGCCGCCGGGTTCGGCGGCGAGCCGCTCGGCGACCTCGGCCTGCACCATGACCATCAGCGTGCGGATCGAGGGGAACTCGGCAAGCAGATGCAGCAGCGCCGGCACGGCGACGTTGTACGGCAGGTTGGCCACCACCGCCGACGGCTCGCCCGCCAGATCGCACGGACCGATCGACAGCACGTCGCGGTTGAGCACCCGCAACCGGTTGATTTCGCTGTGTGAGTGTTCGGCGACAGTTTGCGGCAGCCGGCCGGCCAGCACCGGGTCGATCTCGACAGCGCTGACGGTGGCGCCGCGGTCGAGCAGCGCGAGGGTCAGCGAGCCCAGACCCGGCCCGACCTCGAGGACATGGTCGTTGCGATGCACGCCCGACGACGACACCACCCTGCGCACGGTGTTGGCGTCATGGACGAAGTTCTGTCCCAGCGATTTCCGTGGCCGAAACTCGAGTTCTTTGGCCAGCCGCCTGATCTCGGTCCGCCCGAGCAGCCGAATGGTCAGCGCGCACCCGCTCGTCCGCTGCACACCGGCCACGCCCCCCAGCCCTGGCGTGCCCGCGTCACCTCGGCGACCGCGATCTGCTCTTCCCGGGTGGCGAGGTCGGCGCGCGGCGCAAAACGCAAGCCGCCGTTGCGCTCCCAGGTGCTCTGGTCGAATTGCACACCACCGTAATACCCGTTTCCGGTGTTGATCGCCCAGTTCCCGCCGGCCTCGCAGCGCGCGATGGCGTCCCAGATGTCTCCGTTGGCCACTTCCGGAATGTCGGTACCCGGCTTGGTGCCGACCCGCACCACCGCCTCGCGGGCCGGCGTCACGACGGTGTTGGCGATCGGCAGCCGGCCGGTCTCGACGCCGTTAACCTTGGCCACCGCGAACGTGACGTCCTGGACGCCCGGGGTGCCGGGGTCTTCGACGACCTCGCGGCTGATGTTCATCTCGGGGTCCTCGATGCGACGCTTGGGCGGGTCCAGCCGCACTCGCTCGGTGACCTTTTCGATGCGGTTGCGGGTCACCTGGATGTGCATCCCGTCGACCACCGGTGCCGCAGCACCGGGATTCACCTGGTCGCTCGGCTCCAGCGGTGCACCGGCGGCCTTCAACAAGTCGCCGACGTTGGCCGCGGCCAGGTGCACGTTGTGTACGTTGCCGCCGTCGTCGACCTCGACCGTCTTGGCGCTGACGACCGGCAGGGCCATCCCGGCCAGCGGAACCCGGCTGCCGCGCGAGGCCGCGGCCGGAGCCGTGTCGGTCATCGCGAGCTGGGCCAGTGCCTCGTCGACCGTGGACGCGGTGGTCCACACCTGCTTGGTGTCCTGGCCGTCCAGCGAAATCTGCAGCGGGCGGCTGCGGCGCAGCACGATGCTGTCGGCGTCGTGCACTCGCTCGTTGCCGGCCGGGTAGAGGTCGTCGCGCTCGGCGACGTCGAAGCCGTTCTCCTTGATGATGTCGATGACCCGCGACTTCATCGTGGTCACCTTCATCGCCGTTCCGTCGACGCTGAGCGTCACGGTCTTGTATGCGGCGATCGCCATGCCTCCGGCGACGGCCAGCACCAACAGCAGCGCGGCGACAAGGATCCGCAGAATCGGCGATGGGGTCTGGTGCAGCCTGGTTAGTACGTTCAACGCGTCTTTCCCCGACCTCAGCAACAACTCCGGCAACAACCCACTGACACAGCAAAGGGGCCTTTCGGCCCCACCCGTACGATCACAAGACGGTAACGAACCGGCCTACATACGGCAACTCCAGCGACACGCTCTTACTGGACTCTTAACAAGTGGTGGCCAGTCCGTAGGCGCGACGGGCGTTGGCCGTGGTGACTCGCGCGAGTTCCTCAGCGGGACGATCCAGCAATTCGGCCAACGATCGGACAGTGTAGGGCAGGCAATACGGTTCGTTGGGAGCGCCACGGTAGGGATGTGGGGCCAGAAACGGCGCATCGGTTTCCACCAGCAGCTGCCCGGACGGAACCAGCGGAACGGCATCCCGCAGCGCACGGGCGTTGCGGAAGCTGACCGTGCCGGACAGGCTGACCAGCCAGCCGCCGTCGGCGCAGGCCCGTGCCATGGCGTCATCCGACGAGAAGCAGTGAAAGATCACCGTGTCCGGCGCGCCCTCGGCGCGCAAGACGTCGAGCACCTCGGCGTCGGCGTCACGGTTGTGGATCATCAGCGGCTTGCCGGTCCGCTTGGCCAGGTCGATGTGCCACGCGAACGCCTCGCGCTGGACGCCCGGCTCCGCGCAGCCGTCCAGCCGCCCCGGCCAGTACATATCCATCCCCGTCTCGCCGATCGCCACCACCCGCGGGTGCGCGGCCAGCCGCTCGATCTCCTCGCGCGCGGTGTCGGTGAGCGCGTCGGCCCGAGTCGGATGCAACGCCACCGCGGCGTATACCCGGGGATCCCAGTCGGCGGCCCGTGTCACCCAGCGCGCCGAGGCCAGGTCGTCGGCGATGGTGACCACCGCTTCGACGCCGACGGCCGAGGCGCGGTCGACGATCGCGCGGACCCCGTCGGCGTCGACGGCGCCACACGCATCGAGGTGGGTGTGGGCGTCGACCAAGGGCGTTAGCGGCTCCGGAGGCGGCGGCGCCGGACGGTTGGAACTCACCCGCACACCATAGGGTGGACTTTCGATGAAGTCCTATTACGTCACGACCGCGATCACCTACCCGAACGGCGAGCCACACGTCGGGCACGCCTACGAGTACATCGCCACCGATGCGATCGCACGGTTCAAGCGGCTCGACGGTTTCGACGTGCGGTTTTTGACGGGCACTGACGAGCACGGCCTCAAGATGGTCGAGACGGCCGCCGCCGAGGGCATCCCGACCGCCGAGCTGGCCCGGCGCAACTCCGATGTCTTTCAGGCGTTGCAGGAGAAGCTCAACATCTCCTTCGACCGGTTCATCCGCACCACCGACCCCGACCACCTGGAAGCATCCAAGGCGATCTGGCAGCGGATGGCCGATGCCGGCGACATCTACCTGGACTCCTATTCGGGGTGGTACTCGGTGCGCGACGAGCGGTTCGTCACCGAGTCGGAAACCACCGTCGTCGACGACGGGATCCGGGTCGCCACCGAGAGCGGCGCTCCGGTGACCTGGACCGAGGAGCAGACGTATTTCTTTCGGCTGTCGGCGTACGCCGAGCGGCTGCTGGCCCACTACGAGGCCAATCCCGACTTCATCGCCCCCGAGGTGCGGCGCAACGAGGTGGTCAGCTTCGTCTCCGGGGGGCTGCGGGATCTGTCGATATCGCGTACGTCGTTCGACTGGGGCGTGCCGGTGCCCGAGCATCCCGACCACGTCATGTACGTCTGGGTCGACGCGCTGACCAACTACCTGACCGGCGTCGGTTACCCGGACACCGGCTCCGAGCTCTTCCGCCGCTACTGGCCGGCCGATTTGCACATGATCGGCAAGGACATCATCCGGTTCCACACCGTGTACTGGCCGGCGTTTCTGATGTCGGCCGGAATCGAGCTTCCCCGAAGGGTTTTCGCTCACGGCTTCCTGCTCAACCGCGGCGAGAAGATGAGCAAGTCGGTGGGCAACGTCGTGGATCCTCTTGCACTGATCGACACATTCGGGGTCGACCAGGTGCGCTATTTTCTGCTGCGCGAAGTGCCGTTCGGCCAGGACGGCAGCTACAGCGACGAGGCGATGATCACCCGGATCAACACCGACCTGGCCAACGAGCTGGGTAACCTGGCGCAGCGCTCACTGTCGATGGTGGCCCGCAACCTCGACGGCGTGGTGCCGGAGCCCGGCGAGTTCAGCGCCGACGATCGGGAGCTGTTGTCGGCGGCCGACGCGCTGCTGGATCGGGTGCGCGCCGAATTCGACGCACAGGCAATGCATTTGGCCCTCGAAGCGATCTGGTTGATGCTGGGCGCGGCCAACAAGTACTTCTCCGCGCAGCAGCCGTGGGTGCTGCGCAAAAGCGAAGCGCCGGCGGATCAGGCACGATTTCGGACCGTGCTGTATGTGACCTGCGAGGCGGTGCGCATCGCCGCGCTGCTGATTCAACCGGTGCTGCCCGAGTCGGCGGGCAAGCTGCTCGACCTGCTCGGCCAACCGCGCGAGCAACGCACGTTCGCCGCGATCGGCACCCGGCTGGCGCCCGGCACCCGGCTGCCGGCGCCGACCGCGGTGTTCCCGCGCCACCTCGGCCAGTGATCTGGGTCACGTTCTGTCACACCCGGAGCCTCGGCGGTGTCTTGAGAGCACACCCCGAGAAGAGGAGACAGCAATGACCAACCCGCGCACTCACGTCGTCGTCCTTGGCGGCGGATACGCCGGAACACTGGCCGCCAACCACCTGCGGCTGCGCGCCGACGTGGACATCACGCTGGTAAATCCGCGCCCGATGTTCGTCGAGCGCATCCGGCTTCATCAGCTCGTCGCCGGCACACACACCGCGACGGTCGACTACGGCACCCTGCTCGGCGAGGGTATCCAGCTGGCCGTCGGCGCGGCCGAGCACATCAACACCGCTGAGCGCACCGTCGAGCTGAGCTCCGGCGTGATACTGGACTACGACTACCTGATCTACGCCGTCGGCAGCAACACCTCTGCCCCCGAATTCGCTTACCCTGTCGGCGAATTCGAGTATGCGCAACGGCTGCGTGACGCGCTCGACGAGCTGCATCCGAACGCCCCGGTCACCGTCGTCGGCGGCGGGTTGACCGGCATCGAAACCGCCTCCGAGTTCGCCGAGCAGGGCCGCCGCGTGACGCTGGTCTGCGGCGGGGTGCTGGGACCGTCGCTGAGCCGGGCCGGCCGGCGTTCGGTGGCGAAGTGGCTGTCGCGACTCGGTGTCGACGTACTCGATACGGCCGTCGTCTCAGAGGTGAAGCCCGACGCGGTCGTGCTCGGCGACGGGTCGGTGCTGCCCAGCGCGGTCACCGTGTGGACCGCGGGCTTCGGCGTTCCGGATCTGGCCGCCCGCAGCGGTTTACGCACCGACGAGCTGGGCCGGCTGCTCACCGACGAAACGCTGACCAGTGTCGACGACGCCCGCATCGTGGCGGCCGGCGACGCCGCCGCGCCGTCGGGCGAGCCGCTGCGGATGAGCTGCCAGGCCGCGATCCCGCTTGGCGCCCAGGCCGCCAACACGGTGCTGAGCCGCATCGCGGGCACCGCGCCCGCGGCGATCAACCAGGCGTTCACCGGTCAGTGCATCAGCCTGGGCCGCTCGTACGGCACCGTGCAGCTGGCCCGTCGCGACGACACCCCGATCAATGTGGCCCTCGGCGGCCGGGTCGCCGCATCGATCAAGGAATTGGTCTGCAAGGGCACCGTGTGGGGTATCCGTCGCGAGGCCGCCAAGCCCGGCTGGTACCGCTGGCTCAAGGGCGGCAAGCGGCCGTCGCAGCCGGTGCACGAGGCGGTCACAGTGCCGTGAGGCCCTCCGACGAACATGCCGAGCGGTTCACCCTGCTGCGGCCGTTGCTGTTCACGATCGCCTACGAAATCCTCGGCAGCGCAACAGAAGCCGACGACGTGCTGCAGGACAGCTATCTGCGGTGGGCCGAGGTCGACCTGTCGACCGTGGACGACACCAAGTCCTATCTGGCCCGGCTGGTCACCCGCCAGGCGCTCAACGCGCTGAGGGCGGGTGCCCGCCGGCGCGAGGACTACGTCGGGCCGTGGTTACCCGAGCCGCTGCTGCTCGACGAGGCCGACCCGTCGGCCGATGTGGTGCTGGCCGAATCGGTGTCGATGGCGATGCTGGTGCTGCTGGAGACGCTTGGGCCCGACGAACGGGCGGTGTTCGTGCTGCGCGAGGTGTTCGGCTTCGACTACGGCGAAATCGCCGACGCTGTCGGCAAACCCGCGTCGACGGTGCGACAGATCGCGCACCGGGCGCGCGAACACGTCCAGGCCCGACGCCGCCGCTTCGCCCCCGCCGACCCGGAGCAGACGGCGCGGATCACCACCGAGTTCATGGCCGCGGCGTCCAGCGGTGACGTGCAGACGGTGATGTCGATGCTGGCCCCCGACGTGGCGTGGACGGCCGACAGCGGCGGCAAGGCCAGCGCCGCGCGACGGCCGGTGGTCGGCGCCCAGAAGGTCGCCCGGGCGGTGGTCGGGCTGGTCAGCAGGGGCATGCAGGTACCCGACGTCAGGGTGGAGATGGTGGTCTGCAACGCCGCGCCGGCGGTGCTGCTCTACCGCGCCGACCACCTCGAAGGCGTGTTCACCATCGAGATCGTCGACGGCAAGATCACCAACTTCTACGCGATGCGCAACCCCGACAAGCTGGCGGCCCTGGCGACCGCACGCGAGATCCGCCGCAGCTGACTGTTCTGTCAAGCTAGAGCGGTGCGAATCGATCGGCTCGGCGACCTGGGCGACGCGGCGCAGGTGCTGCGCGCCGTCGGCGACGCCACTGTTCGGCTCGCTCTGCCGTCACCGGCGGCGTTGACCGGCGACTGGTTCGGCGCGTCGGCGGTGATCGCGCCCAGCGTCTCACTGCGGCCGGTCCACCCCGCCGACGCGTTCGCGGTGCGCCCCGGCTCGGACACCGCCGCGGTGGGCGGCGGCTGGATCGGCTACGTGTCCTACCCGGATCCCGGCGCCGACGGGCGTGCGCCCCGGATCCCCGAGGCCGCCGGCGGATGGACCGACTGCGTGTTGCGCTGCGACCGCGACCGCCAGTGGTGGTACGAGAGCCTGTCGGGCGCGCCGATGCCGGGGTGGCTCGTCGACGCGCTGGCGACGCCGGCGTCCGAGCGGGCCGCCCGCATCGAGTGGGACGACGCCGACCGCGCGGCCCACCGCGCCGGGGTGCTGGCCTGCCTGGAGGCGATCGCCGCCGGCGAGGTGTATCAGGCTTGTGTCTGTACGCAATTCACCGGCACTGTCGCCGGGGGGCCGCTGGATTTCTTCGCCGACAGCATCGCCGGCACCGCGCCGGCCCGGGCGGCCTATCTGGCCGGCTCCTGGGGGGCGGTGGCGTCGCTGTCGCCCGAGCTGTTCTTGCGCCGCCGTGGCGATGTCGTGACGTCCAGCCCGATCAAGGGAACCCTGCCGCTGGATGCCTGCCCGTCGGCGCTACGGGCGTCGGTCAAAGATGTCGCCGAGAACATCATGATCGTCGACATGGTTCGCAACGACCTGAGCCGGGTGGCGGTCACCGGGACGGTCAGCGTGCCCGAGTTGTTGGTGGTACGACCGGCGCCCGGCGTGTGGCACCTGGTGTCGACGGTCTCGGCGGTGGTGCCCGCCGAGCTGCCGACGGCCGCGCTGCTGGACGCCGCTTTCCCACCGGCCTCCGTCACCGGAACGCCGAAACTGCGCGCCCGTCAGCTTATTTCGCAGTGGGAAGCGGTTCGACGCGGAGTGTATTGCGGCACAGCGGGTTTGGCTTCGCCGGTGGCCGGGTGCGAGCTCAACGTGGCCATCCGCACGGTCGAATTCGACACCGCGGGCAACGCGATACTGGGCGCCGGCGGCGGGATCACCGCCGACTCCGACGTCGACGCGGAATGGGACGAGTGCCTGCACAAGGCCGCACCGATCCTGCAGACTTCAGTCGCGCGACCGCAACACCGCGTCGTAGAGCTCACGCCGTGACACGGGCGTGCCCGCGCTCACTTGCGCGCAGGCGTTTTTGACCCGAACACCTTGCTGCGCAAGCTCTTCCACCTCGGCGACCAGCGACGGCAAGTCGGCGCTCGGCGTGGCGCCCGCCAGCACGACCGTGATCTCGCCCAGCACGCCGCCGGCGGCCCAACTCGCCAACTCCTCCAGCGTGCCACGGACCACTTCCTCGTGCACCTTGGTCAGTTCCCGGCACACCGCCGCCCGCCGGGCACCGCCGAGCTGCTCGACGGCGTCACGCAGGCACGCCGGCAGGCGGCGCGGGGATTCGAAGAACACGCAAGTGCGCTGCTCGTTCGCGAGGGCCGCCAGCCAGGTCCGCCGCGCCGACTGCTTACGCGGCGCGAACCCCTCGAAGCAGAACTTGTCCGACGGCAACCCCGACACCGCGAGCGCGGCGGTCACCGCCGACGGGCCGGGCAGGCAGTGCACCGGAAGGCCGGCGTCCAGGCACGCCACCACGAGCCGATGCCCCGGATCGCTGATCAGCGGCATCCCGGCGTCGGTGACGACCAGCACCGTCGCTCCGCGCGCGATCTCGTCGAGCAGGACAGGCACCCGCGCCGCCTCGTTCGCGTCGAACATGCTGATCACCTTGCCGGCGATGCGGACGTCGAGCGCTGTGGCCAGCGTCCGCACCCGGCGGGTGTCCTCGGCGGCGACCACGTCGGCGGTGGCCAGGGCGGCGACCAGCCGCGACGACGCGTCCGACGGCTGGCCCAGCGGCGTGGCGCCCAGCAGCAGTCGACCAGCGGTCATGGGCCACAGCCTACGATCGACGGTGATGACCGCTGCTCCTGTCGACGTCGCCGAAAGGGCGGTACCGGTCATCAGCCCTGGGCCGCTGATGCCGGTCGCGGATTTCGGGCCCGTCGACCGCCGGGGCGGCTGGGCGGTCACTGGGGTGGTCGCCGCGCTGGCGGCTGTGACGCGGTTCGTGAACCTGGGCTCACCGACCGACGCCGGCACGCCGATCTTCGATGAGAAGCATTACGCGCCGCAGGCCTGGCAGATGCTGCACAACCACGGCGTGGAGGACAACCCGGGCTTCGGGTTGGTCGTTCATCCCCCGGTCGGCAAGCAGCTGATCGCGCTGGGCGAGGCCATCTTCGGCTACAACGGGGTGGGCTGGCGGTTCAGCGGCGCACTGCTCGGCGTGGTCATGGTGGCGTTGGTGGTGCGGATCGTGCGGCGGATCAGCCGCTCGACACTGGTCGGAGGCATCGCCGGGCTGCTGTTGATCGCCGACGGCGTCAGCTTCGTCGCGTCGCGCACTGCGCTGCTGGACGGCTTTCTGGCGTTCTTCGTGGTCGCGGCGTTCGGGGCGCTGATCGTCGACCGCGATCAGGTTCGGGAGCGGATGCACATCGCGCTGGCCGAGGGCCGCATCGCGGAGACCCCATGGGGGCCACGGCTGGGGGTGCGGTGGTGGCGGTTCGGCGCCGGAGTGCTGCTCGGATTGGCTTGCGCCACAAAGTGGTCGGGGCTGTACTTCGTGCTGTTCTTCGGGTTGATGTCGCTGGCGTTCGACGTGGCTGCCCGCCGGGCCTATCGGGTGCCCCGGCCGTGGCTGGGTGTGGTGCGACGCGACGTGGGCCCGACTGTGTATGCGCTGCTGGTCATTCCGTTCGCGGTGTATCTGGCGTCGTATGCGCCGTGGTTCGCCTCCGAGACGGCGATCAACCGTCACGAGGTCGGCCAGTCGATCGGCGAACAGGCGAGCTTCCCGATGCCCGACGCCATCCGCTCGCTGTGGCATTACACCTACAAGGCCTACCAATTCCATTCCGGGCTAACGAATTCCGCGGGCAACTACCATCCGTGGGAGTCCAAGCCGTGGGCCTGGCCGATGTCGCTGCGGCCGGTGCTCTACGCCATCGACCAGCAGAACGTGCCGGGCTGCGGCGCGCAGTCGTGCGTCAAGGCGGTGATGCTGGTCGGCACTCCGGCGCTGTGGTGGTTGTCGGTGCCGGTATTGGTGTACGCCGCATGGCGGGCGTTGGTGCGACGGGATTGGCGTTACGCCGCGGTGCTGGTCGGCTACTGCGCGGGGTGGCTGCCGTGGTTCGCCGACATCGACCGGCAGATGTACTTCTTCTATGCGGCGACGATGGCGCCGTTCCTGGTGATGGCGATCGCGCTGATTGCCGGGGATATCCTCTACCAACCCCGGCAAGGCCCGGAACGGCGCACGCTCGGGCTGATCGTCGTCTCCTGCTACGTCGCTTTGGTGCTGACCAACTTCGCGTGGCTCTTCCCGATCCTCACCGGTCAACCGATATCCCAGTCCACCTGGAACACGGAGATCTGGCTACCCAGTTGGCGTTGATCCTTTTGGCGCGAAACAGAAGCTAGGGCTGTGGTTTAACGTCTATCCACAGCCCTAGCTTCTGTTTGACGGCGAGTTGTCGGCGCAGGCACCGAGGATCACGAGCATGAATGCGCCCATCATCGGCAGCGAGTCGATGGCCAGCGGCTTGCTCACCCGGGGCCAACTGCGTTGGAACTACCAGCCAATCTTTCCTGATATCTACATCCCGAACTCAACGTGTCGATCGTTGGAGCTCATGACCGTCGGCGCGTGGTTATGGTCGGGTCGGCGCGCGGTCATCACGGGACGCGCAGCGGCCGCCCTACACGGGGCGAAATGGGTCAACGAGGACGCCCCCATCGAGTTGCTTTGGCAGAACAGTCACTACCCTCCCGGGACCATCGTCCGCGACGAGCGGTTCGAAGCTGACGAGGTCGCCGCCATTCGTGGTTTGAAGGTCGCCACCCCCGCTAGGACGGGATTCGACCTTGCTCGGCATCTCCGCCGTGCTGGGGCCGTCGCTCATCTCGACGCGCTGGCTCGCGCGACAGGCCTCATTGAGCAGGACGTTCTGAAACTGGTGGATCGCTATTCCGGTGCGCGGGGCAACAAGCGTGCACGAACGGCCTTGTCGCTGATGGACGCCGGCGCTGAATCGCCCAAAGAATCCTGGTTGCGGCTCGTCCTCATCGGTGCGGGGTTTCCTCGGCCTGCCACTCAGATCCGCGTCACCGATGGCAACCTCGTCGCATACCTGGATATGGGTTGGAAAGAGCCGAAGGTAGCGCTCGAATACGACGGCGAACAACATCGCACCGACCGAGAGCAATACGTGAAAGACATCCGACGAGCGGAGATGATCGACAGTCTTGGTTGGCGTGTCATCAAGGTGATCAAAGAGGATCGGCCTAACTACGTCATAGAGCGGGCACGCAGCGCGCTCGCCCGACGAGGCTGGGCACCGCCATCGCGAAACAGAAGCCTGGGTCGTGAAGCGGCGTAAGTCACAGCCCTGGCTTCTGTTTCGCGACGCAGACGCTAGAGCGGGTCGCGGGCGGCGGGACACGACATGCAGCGCGGGCCGCCGCGGCCGGTGCCCAGCTCGGAGGCCGCGATGGTGAGCACCTCAATCCCCGCCTCCTCAAGGCGGTAATTGGTCCGCACATTGCGCTCGTAGGCGACGACGACGCCGGGCGCCAGCGCCAGCGTGTTGTTGCCGTCGTCCCACTGTTCGCGTTCGGCGACAACAGGATCCAGGCCCGTGTCGATGACGCGTAACTTGTCGACGCCGATGGCCGCGGCGGCGGCCTCGACGAACGGAACCGCATCGGAGATCTTCACGCCGTCGGGGGTGCGGGCAATGGTGAACGCGGACAGCGTGTCGACGACGTTGGCGTACATCACCACTGCGTCCGTGTCGACCATCGTGCACACGGTGTCTAAGTGCATCTGGGCGCGCTTCTGCTCGATCGGTACCGCGAGCACGGTTTCGGCCAGGTCGTCGTCGAACAGGCTGCGCGCCAACGCTTCCGCGCCGGCCGGCGTGGTCCGCTCCCCCACCCCGACGGCGACGACGCCGGGCGCCAGCAGCAGCACATCGCCGCCCTCGACGGGCGCGGTGTGCGACTCGTAGGCTCGCCGCACACCGGTGAACCGCGGATGGTGGGCGTAGATCAGGTCGGTCAACGACGCTTCCCTTGCCCGCGCCGGCAACGCCAGCGTCGGGATGATCACCCGCGGCCCGATCCAGATCGACGAGTCGCGGGTGAACACCAGGTTCGGCAATGGCTCGATGACGTAGTCGGCGGCGTGATGCATCAGGCGCACCAGTGACACATCGGTCCGCGTGTCCAGCGGCAGCTCGGCGAACGTCATACCGGCCATCAGGACATGGGCCAACACCGCCGGGGCCAAGCCACGCAGGTAGGCCGAAACCTCTTGGGCCAGCGGCAATCCCAGCCGACGGTCATCCACCGCGGCGGCAATGCCCTGCATCCGGGCCGCACCGCTTTCCAGAGCTTCGGTCAGCAGGTCCGACAGCAGCAATACCTCCACGCCGCGGGAGCGCAACAGCTCGGCGAACGCGTCGTGCTCGTCCTGCGCGCGCGCCACCCAGGGCAGCCCGTCGAACAGCAGCTTGTCGGTGTTGCCGGGGGTGAGCCGGCCCAGTTCGGCGCCCGGCCGGTGCAGGATGGCCACCCGCAGCGTGCCCACCTCGGAATTGGTGCCAAGACTCACATTTAGCACCGTAACTCCAATCGCCACCTCAAGTATGGTTTAGGTATATGGACACCCACGAGCTCCTTCCCGGCGAGCTGGCGGCACGGGCCGGCGTGGCGGTTTCGGCGCTGCACTTCTACGAACGGCAGGGTCTGATCACCAGCCGACGGACGTCGGGCAACCAGCGCCGCTACAGCCGCGACACGCTGCGCCGGGTCGCCTTCATCCGGATGTCGCAGCGGCTAGGCATCCCGCTGGCGCGGGTGCGTGAGGCGCTGGCCACGCTGCCCACCGACCGGGTGCCGACCAGCAAGGACTGGGCGCGGCTGTCGGCGGGCTGGCGCGCCGACCTCGACGACCGGATCGTCCACCTGCAGCGGCTGCGCGACAACCTCGCCGACTGCATCGGCTGCGGCTGCCTGAGCCTGCGCAGCTGCCAGCTGGCCAACCCCGGCGACATGCTCGCCGAACGAGGGCCCGGCCCGGTCCGCCTCAACTAACTCTCGAACGCACGTGCGATAAAATGGCGGGCATGGCGATACCGGTACAGGAGTCGCTGTTCGACTGCAACGAGCGCCGAACCCTCGGTGACGGCGCCTGGATCGACATCCGCTCCGGCTGGCTGACCGGCGCCGACGATCTGTTCGACGAGCTGATGACGACAGTGCCGTGGCGGGCCGAGCGCCGCCCGATGTATGACCGGGTGGTCGACGTCCCGCGGCTGGTGAGCTTTCACGACCTGGCTGTCGAAGATCCGCCGCATCCACGGCTGGCGCGGATACGACGCCGGCTCAACGACATCTATGCCGGCGAGCTGGGCGAGCCGTTCACCACCGTCGGACTTTGCCTGTATCGCAGCGGGTCTGACAGTGTCGCCTGGCACGGCGACACCATCGGTCGCAGCAGCACCGAGGACACCATGGTGGCGATCGTCAGCCTGGGCGCCACCCGCACCTTCGCGATGCGGCCACGCGGCGGCGGGCATTCGCTGCGACTGCCGCAAGCTCGCGGCGATCTGCTGGTGATGGGCGGCTCATGCCAACGGACCTGGGAGCACTCGGTTCCCAAGACATCCGGGTGCGCCGGCCCGCGGATCAGTATCCAATTCCGGCCCCGCGACGTCCGCTAACTGCGGATCGCCGCGACCCCCTTGACGAGTAAGTCGCGGGCACGATTGGTGTCGACGGGAGTGACCGGCTTGTCCGGCACCACCAGCGGATTGGCAGTGACGATCACCGCATAGTCGCCGAATTGAGCCGAGTAGTTGTAGAGCTCGCCGGTCCGTGGTTGGCCGTCGACCGTCGTTTGCACCACACGATGCACGCCCAGCGTTCGCGTCCCGTCGATCTGCGGAGCGTCGACGGCCTCGATCATGCCGCGCACCGGGCCACCGGAGAACCCGACCTGCTTGCAGTTTGGTCCCGGGTCGTTGAACGGCAGCGCCTGGGAGGTCTGCAAGGCGATCACGATGAAACGGTTGCCGTTGCCCTCGGCTGCCTCCGCGGCCATGTTGCCCTCCAGCCCCGGCGGCATCTGCTGGCCCGCCACGAATTTCGCACAGTCGGCGGGTTCGAACTTCAGCCCGTCGGGCAGCTTGTGCGAGGAGAGCACCTTGGGGTCGACACCGGTTTTCGGGATGTCCTTGGTCGTGAATTCGGGACCGAAGCTCGACTTCACCTGCACGACCTTGGTGATGTCAGCCGACGGGGCGGCTGAGTCGGCGGATCCACATGCCGCAAGCAGGCACACCGATGCGATCGCAAACGCAGCCCTGATCATCGTGGCCAATGTACCCAACGCCCCTGCGTCAGCGACGCAACTCGGCCACGGTGTTCACCAGCAAGTCGGCCGCGAATTGCGGCGGAAGCGGTGGCTGCGCCGAGCCGGGGTCGGTGATCAACGTGGTGAACGCGTAATAGCCGCCCAGGTATGCGGTGAAAGTGGTTGCCTGAGAAGTGATTCCGTTACCACCTTCCACCGGTGTCACGGTTTCGCTGACCATGCCGAGGGTTTCGACGCCGTCGATCTGAGGCGGCGCAATCAGATGCACCCGGGTGGTGGCGGCACCGTTGGTCATCGTCCACTGGGGGCAATCGACCACCAGCGCGGGGTCCAGGCGCGCCGGCGCGGCCGCGACCACCGTGTAGATGATGCCGCCGTCGCCCGACGCCGAGACGCCTTGCGGCGACTGGCCGCGCCCCCCGGCCGGGTCTGCCAGAGCCGCGCAGTGCGACGGCTCCGCCGTCCAGTCCGGGCCCAGGCCCCAGATCGCCGGCGGTGCGGCCGTACCCGAAACGGCCGTTACTTCGTAGCCGGGCGGCATATCGCGGCTCATCCGCTTGATGTTGGCGGGGTTGACCTGATCAGCCGGAGCGCTTTCGGTGGCCGCCGGCGTGGAGGCCGGCGAATGAGCGCAGGCGCCGACCAGCACGACCACCATCGCAACGAGCCAGACGCGCCGCATGCGACGTTGATATCAGAGCAAGCACCCGCTTGGCCGCCATTTTCAGGCGATGTCCACCGATGTTTTCTAGCCGACGGCGCGAATCACTTGGCGGGCAACGCGTTCGATCTCTTTGAGCATGTCGGGTTCGAGATGCAGGTCGCGCGGGTCGGGGACGTCGATGACGGTGGTGACGACGCCGACGTCGTCGCGCTCCCACACCGCTCCGTATTGGTCCATGATGGTGCGCATCGGCAGGTTATCGGAAAGCACACGCGCGGAAAACTTTTCGACACCGTCGACCCGGGCGGCCACGGACAGCGCCGCGATCAGAAACGTCCCGATCCCCCGGCCCTGATAGGCGTCGGCGACGGTGAACGCGACCTCGGCGACGTTCCGGTGGTGGTTGTCGCGAACAAAGCGGGCATCGGCGACGGGGTAGCCCTCCTGGTCGGTGACCACCCACACGAAGTGGTCGACATAGTCGACCTCGGCCAGATAGTCCATCAGCGCCGGGCTGGGGACTCGCGGCGACATGAATCGCCGGTACAGCGTCTCGCTGGAGAACCGGACGTGGCCCTCCAGGGTCCGCTCCCGGTCGCCGGGCAGCACGGGACGAAGCATCAGCGGGGTACCGTCGCGGGCCGTGATCGGGATCGGCGTGATGAACGCGGCCAGCCGCTGGCGAACCGTGCGCACCAGCCGCGCCATGATGCCGGGGATGTGCACCAACCGGGAGAACGCGTCGTTGTCGCCGATCCAGCCGGTCAGCGGTTCGGTGGTGGTGACGGTCGCTGTGCGCGCGATGTCACGCAGCAGCGCGATTTCCCCGACGATGGTGCCGGCACAGACATGCTCGACGATGACGACGCCGTCGTCGCCGACGTGCTTGACCTCGGCGGTGCCCGACGAGATGAGCAGGAAGGAAACCGCCTGTTCGCCCTGCCTCATGAGTACCTGGCCCGCAGCTGCTTGCAGGGGTTGCAAGCTGGCCGCCAGCGGCATCAAGTCCTCGGCGGGACAACCCTTGAAGATGTCCATGGCGGCGAGTTCCTCGGCGCGCAAACCGGTCAGTTCGGTCACCGTGCCTGCCGCCCCCTATCCGCTCGCGGGTGGTGCCCAGGTTATGGCGCTTTCTTCGGCCGTAGCAAGGACGTCACACTACTGGGATGGAGATGAGCGACGACCCGATCGAGACGACCCGCGCCCTGCTCAACCGGCCCGCCTCGGTGCGGCACGGGTTTCTCGACGTACTGGGCGAATCGACTGTGTCGCCGGCCCCGACGCTCGCCCAGCGGGCGATGAACAGCCCGTTCGTCGCCACCGTGTACGAACGGCTGTGGCGGCCGGTGTCGTTCTACCTCGCCAGCGGCATCACCACCCGCGCCGAGCAACGTCGCGCGGCCGAGGCGCTGCATCTATCGCAGGCACATAGGCTGCTCGACGTTGCTTGCGGGCCAGGCAATTTCACGGGCGAGCTGGCGCGCCGACTCCCCGCCGGCGGCCTCGCCGTCGGGTTCGACATCTCCGAGCCGATGCTGACCCGGGCTGTGCTCGACAACAGCGGACCGGGCACCTGTTACGTCCGCGGCGATGCCTGCACGTTGCCGTTCGACGACGAAACGTTCGACGCGGTCTGCTGTTTCGGCGCGCTGTATTTGATGCCCGACCCGTTCCGCGTCGCTCACGAGATGGTGCGGGTGTTGCGTCCCGGCGGGCGGCTGGCCATCCTCACCAGCCATGCCCCGGAGACGCCCGGGATCCGGTACGCGCTGGCAGCAGGCGCCAGCATCATCGGGCTGCGGATGTTCGAGCGGGACACCTTTGTCGACCTTTTCACGACGGCGGGCCTGATCGACGTGGAACAGCACACGCAGCGGGCGCTGCAATTCGTGACGGCCGCTAAGCCGTCGGGTTAGAGGCGCTCTCCGATTTAGCGCGATGACGTCCTTGAAACCTCGCTATGGATGCCTTACTCTCCTCAATGAGAATGCAATTCTCGCAATGAGCTAACTCGTTCTCATGGAGTCGTCGACGGAGCAGCGAGGGCGCCCGTCCCATCAAAGGAACCGATGAACAAGCTGCGCGTCATTCAGTGGACCACCGGCAAGGTTGGCAAGCTCAGTTTGCGCGGGATTCTCGACGATCCCCGCCTGGAACTGGTTGGGGTGTATGCCTATTCGGCCGACAAGGCAGGTACCGACGCCGGGCCGTTGTGCGGCAGACCCGAGACGGGTGTACTCGCCACCACCGACATCGATGCGCTCATCGCGTTGGACGCCGACACCGTGATCTACACGCCGTTCATGGCCGATCTCGACCACGCCGTCCGCTTGCTCGAAAGCGGCCTCGACGTCATCAGCACCAACCTGTTCCTCAACGTTGGCGGAATCCAGGGCGAGACGAAGGAGAAGCTGGCCGCCGCGTGCGAACGCGGCGACAGTTCGCTCTACATCACCGGGATCAATCCGGGCTGGATCAACACAATGGTGACGGCGATGACCGCCGTCTGCCGAGACGTCCAAAAGGTGTCGATCGTCGAGTCGGCAGATGTCTCCGTGTACGAGTCGGCCGAAACGTGGCAGGCCCTGGGCATCGGCCTGCCCGAGGCAACGCCCGAAGTCGCTGAATTGGCGAAGTTCGGCTTCCTCACCTTCGCCGACTCCGTTGAACGCATGGCGGTTGCGCTGGGCTTCGAACTCGATGACATGGAGTTCGTCATCGACCACCAGACCGCCTCGGAGACAGTCGATCTCGGTTGGCTCTGCATCGAGAAGGACACCATCGCCGCGATACGCGGAGGCTGGAACGCCAAGGTGAAGGGCAAGACGGTCTTCGAGTCGCGCGTCGCCTGGTATCTCACCAAGAAACTCAACGGAGACTGGGTATTCGACGACGACCACTATCACGTCGTGATCACGGGCGAGCCCGAGGTGCAGACCCGCATCCGCTTCATCCCGCCCGAGCACTGGGGCAACCACGAATGGGACACCATGACCGCCATGCCGGCGGTCAATGCGGCCTTCGACGTCGCCGCAGCCCCCGCCGGCATCCTGACCCTCAAGGACGTGGGGCTGCCCTGCGCACCGGCAGGAATCTGGTTGGGATCCCGGAGCGACTCACCCGTTTAGACGGCTCGCTGACCTGCTCAAACTTTGTGGAGCTAAGGGGATTCGAACCCCTGACCTACTCGATGCGAACGAGTCGCGCTACCAACTGCGCCATAGCCCCTGATCCGCTAGCAGGTTACCAGCCGCCGGCGAGCCGGCCGAAACGGTTACTGCCCGACGGCCCTCGGCAGGTCCCGCTGCCAGCCGTAATCCCGCTCGTAGGATGCATAGTCGAGATGCTCGAAGATCGGGTCCTCGTCGTCGATCTCCAGGACCACCGCGCCCGGGCGCCGCAGCCGCGACGGGACCACGTCGAACTCGCGGTCGTGGGTGTTCTCCACGCCCAGCCGCGACCGCGCCATGCGCTGCATGCGCCGGCGGCGCAGCCGCGCCTCGATCCGGGTCTGCCGGCGCAGGTAGGCCAGATACAGCACGGTCACCCCGCCGGTGGTGCCGCACACCCACCAGGCCGTGGGCGTCAGCAGGAACGCCGCCGCGGCCGACGCGGCCAGAATCATCGCCATCGTCAGCAGCACGCGCCGGCGGAACGCGTACTTGCGGGCACTGACCGCTGCTGCGGTCCTGGTGTCGTATCCGTGCCGCCGCGCGACCGCAGTGCGCACATCCTGCTCCTCCGCGACCGGGATGCCCGAGGTGTCGTCGACGTATTCGAACTCGTCGTCCACCGAATCGTCGGGCTGCTCGGGTTCGGCCGGCGCTGAGTCCTCCACGGTCTCGTCCTCGGAAACCACTGTGTCCGAAGCATTCTCGTCGATGGGAGCCGCCTCGACGACTTCAGCGTCCGCTGCGGCCTCGGTAACCACCTCCGCCACCACCTCGGTCGTCTGTATCCGTTCGGTGTCGGTGTCGTCGTCGAGGTCGTCGTATTCGTCTTCCTCGGGCTGCCAATCGGGATCGCTGCGGTGCCCGGCCGCCGGCCCGCCCCGCCGCCTCAGCAGCCGCGCGGCGGCGCCGCTGTTGAGCACCCTGGTCGCCAACGCCACATCGCTGGTGCGTCGCACAGCGTCGCGCTTGCTGATCAGCATCGGCACGAGCACGAACAGCCACAAGATCACGAGCGAGATCCACAACAGCGATTGCGGGATGCTTGGCATGGCACCCGGTCCTTTCCCCGCGAGACAGGCGACGCAACAGTGCGCCGAAGACAATTACACACCTGTAATTTGCCTGTGACAAGCACCAATAGCCACAAATGCCACTTCTGTAACAAAAAGTGGCAAACGCTAGACCCAGGTGGCATGCCCGTCGCGCACGAGCGTCGACGTCACCGACCCGTAAACCTCTTCGACCGTGAGCGCGACGAGGACGTGGTCTCGCCACGCGCCGTCGACCTGGAGATAGCGCCGCAGCAGCCCCTCCTCGCGGAACCCGACCTTTGCCAGCACGGCCCGGCTCGCGACGTTCTCCGGCCGCACGGTGGCCTCCACGCGATGCAACATGACCGGACCGAAGCAGTGGTCGAGACCCAGCGCCAACGCACCGGTGGCCACCCCGCCTCCGGTGACCGAGCTCGATACCCAATACCCGATCCACGCCGACCGCAGCGCCCCGTGCGTCACATTGCCGACCGTCAGCTGCCCACAGAACTGCCCATCCAGCTCGATCGCATACGGCAGCATCCGGCCCTTGCGGGCTTCCGCACGCAAACTCGAGCACACCGCGGGCCACGATGAAACGCTATGGCGCACAGTCCAATCCGATTCAGTGCTGGGCTCCCACGGTTCTAAATGGCTGCGATCGGTCAACCGGATGCGGCTCCACTGCCCGGCGTCGCGCATTCGCACCGGCCGCAGCCGGATCACACCGGCCGGGACGCGCAACGGGCCAACCACCATCGGCCAGCCGGGATGCTGGGAACTCGAGCGCCACAGGTTCACGAGGGCCGCTCAGCCACGCTGAGCCAGGAACGCGACGTCGACGATCTCGCCGGTGCGGATCTGCTCGGCCTCCGTGGGAACCACGACCAGACAGTTTGCCTCGGCCAGCGTCGCCAACAGGTGCGACGAGGCGCCCGGGGCGCCGCCGAGCGCCTGCACCAGGTATTCGCCGGTGTCCTGATCGCGCATCAGCTGCCCGCGCAGATACCCCTTGCGGCCCGGCACCGAGCTGATCGGCGACAACGTGCGGGCCTGCACGATCCGGCGCATCGGCTGCCGCTTGCCCAGCGACAGCCGGATCAGCGGCCGGACCATGACCTCGAACACCACCAGCGCGCTGACCGGGTTGGCGGGCAGCAGAAACGTCGGCACGCCCTCGCGGCCCAGCTGCCCGAAACCCTGCACCGAGCCGGGATGCATCGCGACCCGGGTGACCTCCATCTCGCCGAGCTCGGAAAGCACCTCGCGTACCCCTTCGGCCGCCGCGCCACCGACCGCGCCGGCAATCACCACGATCTCGGCGCGATTGAGCTGGCCCTCGACGACGTCGCGCAATTCCTTGGCGTCGACGATCCCGACCCGGTTCACCTCCGCGCCCGCGTCCCGTGCGGCCGCCGCCAGGGCGTAGGAGTTGACGTCGTACACCTGACCGTTGCCCGGTGTGCGCGAAATGTCCACCAGCTCACCGCCGACCGCCATCACCGACAACCGGGGTCGGGGGTGGACCAGCACCCGCTCCCGGCCCACCGCCGCCAGCAGACCGACCTGGGCGGCGCCGATGATCGTGCCCGCCCGCACCGCGACGTCGCCGGGTTGCACGTCGTCGCCGGTGCACCGCACATAAGCCCCCGAGCGCACACCGCGCAGAACCCGCACCCGCGACTGGCCGCCGTCGGTCCAGCGCAGCGGCAGCACAGCATCGGCCAGTGTCGGCAGCGGCGCCCCGGTCTGCACCCGGGCGGCCTGCCGCGGCTGCAGCCTGCTGGGCGTGCGCGTCCCGGCCTCGATGGTGGCCATCACCGGCAAGATCACGGCTCCGTCGTCCGCCCCGGCGTCCGAGCCGTCGCCATCTCCGACGCCGAGCACGTCCACGCTGCGGACGGCGTAGCCGTCGATTGCGGCCTGGTCGAAACCCGGCAGCGGTCGCTCGGTGACCACTTCTTCGGCACACATCAGTCCCTGCGCCTCGGCGATCGCGACCCGCACCGGCCTCGGCGCCACCGCGGCGGCCGACACCCGAGCCTGCTGCTCCTCAACCGAACGCACCACGCGCCTTTCTGCCAAGTCGGCCCGACGCGTCGCTAGTTTTCGGTCAGGCCCAATCGCGCCACCAACCATCGCCGCAAATCCGGGCCATAGTCGTCGCGGTCCAATGCAAAGTCAACCGCAGCCTTGAGGTAGCCGCCGGGATTTCCCAGGTCGTGTCGAGAGCCGCGATGCACCACCACGTGAACCGGGTGACCTTCCTTGATCAGCAAGGCAATTGCATCGGTGAGCTGCATTTCGCCACCGGTCCCCCGCTCGATGCGGCCCAGCGCGTCGAAGATCGCGCGGTCGAGGACATAGCGTCCCGCCGCCGCATACGGCGACGGAGCGTCCTCCGGTTTCGGCTTTTCCACCATGCCGTTGACCTTGAGCACGTCGCTGTCAGCACCGCTCACCGGCTCGACGTCGAAAACCCCGTAGGCGCTGATCTCGTCGGGACCGACCTCGATTGCGCACAACACACTGCCGCCGTAGCGGGCCCGCACCTTGGACATGGTCTCCAGCACACCGGTCGGCAGCACCAGGTCGTCGGGCAGCAGCACGGCGATGGCGTCCTCGTCGTCCGACAGCGTCGACTCGACGCAGCCGATGGCGTGTCCCAGCCCGAGCGGCTCGTCCTGCACGACGGACTCGACCTTGATCAGCCGCGGGGCCCGTCGCACCTTGGCCAGCATGTCCTTCTTGCCGCGCGCCTCCAACGTGCCTTCGAGCACCAGGTCTTCGACGAAATGCGCGACGACGCTGTCCTTGCCCTGGGAGGTGACGATCACCAGCCGTTCGGCGCCGGCGTCGGCGGCCTCGGCGGCGACCAGCTCGATGCCGGGGGTGTCGACGACGGGCAACAGCTCCTTGGGCACCGTTTTGGTGGTGGGCAAAAAGCGGGTGCCCAGACCGGCGGCGGGTACCACCGCGGTCCGGGGAACCGGAAGCTGTGCGCGTGACATCGTTCACACCATAACCGCGCGTCGCAGTGGCGGCGTAAAAGCCCGTCCTGCGATGGTTGATCGCATGGCAACCGCCGACAAAGCCGCATTGCGGGAACAGCTGCTGGCGGCACGCCGTTCGGTTGCCGACGACGTGCGCGCCGAGGAGGCACGCGCGCTGGCCGAGCACATCCGCGACGTGGTGAGCAGCGGCGGCACGGTGTGCGCCTACGTGCCGGTGGGCGCCGAACCGGGGTCGATCGACATGCTCGACGCGTTGCTGCGCCGCACCGGACGGGTGCTGCTGCCGGTCGCCCGTACCGGCCGCGACGACACACCGCTGGCTTTGCGGTGGGGCGAGTACCGGCCGGGGCAGTTGGTGACCGGCCGGTACGGGCTGCTCGAACCCGCCGAGCCGTGGCTGCCGCCGTCGGCCCTGGCCGAGGCGGTCCTGGTGCTGGTCCCCGCGCTGGCCGTCGACCGCACCGGCATGCGACTGGGCCGCGGCCGCGGCTTCTACGACCGCTCGCTGGAACACCGCGACCCGCAGGCCCGGCTGGTCGCGGTGGTGCGCGACGAGGAACTGGTCGACGAGCTGCCGTGCGAGCCGCACGATGTGCGGATGACCCACGCGCTGACGCCTCGGGCCGGGCTGGTTGCCCTCGACACGGGAATGAGGCAAGCCACATAGCGGTTTAGCACTGCAGACGGTAGAGTGCTAACGAAGCTGGACACACCCGGAGGTTTCAGTGCCGACTTACAGCTACGCGTGCACCGATTGCGGCCACCGCTTCGACATCGTGCAGGCCTTCACCGACGATGCGCTGACCACCTGCCAAAAGTGCTCTGGTCGGCTGCGCAAACTGTTCAATTCCGTCGGCGTGGTGTTCAAGGGCAGCGGTTTCTACCGCACCGACAGCCGCGAATCCGCCAAGAGCGGCACCAACGGCCACGCCAAGAACGGCTCGTCCTCGAGCGAATCGTCGGGTTCGTCCTCGAAGGCGAGCACCTCCGCCGACACGTCTGCCCCCGCGCCGGCGGCGGCCGCGGCCAGCTAGCTACTTCGACCGCTTCTGAGAGGGTCATCGCATCCTTCCGGAAGGCCGTCATCAAATGATGACGGCCGCGGACAGGCCCTCTCTAGCCAAGCTGGTTATCCACAGGCGGATTCCCCGCCGACCGCACTCCATCCCCGTCGCGCCTAGCGTGACGGCATGCGGGAATCGCTGAATCCGTCACTGTCGGCCCGCATCTCGCAGTGGCTGCGCCCGGACTGGACTCGCACCGTGCTGGCCCGGCGCATCGCGGCCGGCGGGCTGGTCGTGTTGGCCGCAATCGCGGCGGTGCGATCCGATCCCGACGGCGATCGCGCTCAAGTGGTGGTGGCGGCCCGCGACCTCGGGCCCGGCGCTCAGTTGACCCCCGACGATGTTCGACTCGAAAACCGTTTGGCGCCAATGCTTCCCGACGGGTCACAATCCGACCTCGGCGTGGTGGTCGGCTCGACGTTGGCCGGGCCGGCGCGTCGCGGCGAGGTGCTCACCGATGTGCGACTGCTGGGCAGCCGGCTGGCCGAGTCGGCCGCCGGCCCGGATGCCCGGATCGTGCCGGTGCACCCGGCCGACGCCGCGCTGGCCGACCTGGTGCGAGCCGGCGATGTCGTCGACGTCGTCGCCGCGCCCGAAGCCGACGCGCACGCCAGCCCCCGGGTGGTGGCCACCAACGCCGTCGTGGTGCTGATCTCGGCGAAGCAGAAGGCGCAGGCCGACGACCGCGTGGTGCTGGTCGCGCTACCGGCCGGCGCCGCGAACGCGCTGGCCGGTGCCGCGCTGGTGCAGAGCGTGACGCTCACCCTGCACTGAGCGTTTCAGGCCGCGGCGGGCAGTTCGCTGGCACAGTGCTTGCACCTCCGCGCGTCCGCGGGCAGGTCGGCGGACAGGCACTCAGGGCACGCCTTGGTCGCCGGCTCGTCCCCGAAGACCGTGACCCCGCGGCGGGCCTGGATGTGCTTGTACGGCAGCACGATTACGAAGTACACGACCGTCATGAAGACGATGAAGTAGACGATCGCCGAGATGAACGATCCCATGTCGACGAAGGTCTCCTTGTTGCCGGCTTCGCCGAGTTGCCAGCCGAGGCCGATTTTGCTGCCCGGTTGTGCCGCCGCGACTAGCGGATTGATCACGGAATCGGTGAAGGCCTTGACCAGTGTCGAGAAGGCCAGGGCCACAACTAGTCCGATGGCCACGGTGATCACGTCGCCGTGCATCAGAAACTTCCTGAACCCCTTGAACATGCGAGCCGTCCCTTCCATCGGCATGAAATACCCGGGCGACGCGACGCCGCCCGAAAAGACGGTATGTCGATACGCGCTCTATTGGGGGCTTTGCAGGGAATTAGTGATCGGCGGTTGATCCCGCCGTGACGGAATGCCGGTTCAAATGTGATGCGGCGGCTGGTTCTCGGTGAGCCACTGCTCGTACTCGTCGACGTCACGGTCAAGCTCGTCGTCGAACGGCTGGCTCATATCTCCAGGCTCGAGAGTTGACCGATGATCTGGGCCGCCAGCGGATTCAGCGTCGCCATGCCGTCCCGCACCGCATAGCGGGAACCGGCGAGGTTGACCACCAGAGTGCTGCCGGAGATGCCGGCCAACCCGCGCGACAACCCGGCCTCGGTGATACCCGCCGACAATCCGGACGCGCGTAATGCCTCGGCAATACCGAGGATTTCGCGGTCGAGAATCTCGCGGGTGGCTTCCGGTGTGACGTCACGCGGCGTCACGCCGGTGCCGCCGACCGAAACCACCAGATCCACCCCGCCGATCACGGCGGTGTTCAGCGCGTTGCGGATTTCGACCTCGTCGGCGGCGACGGCCACCACCCCGTCGACCAAAAATCCGGCCTCGGTGAGCAGTTCGGTGACCAGCGGACCGCTGTGGTCCTCCTCGTCCCCGTGCGCCGTGCGATCGTCGACAACGACGACGAGTGCCCTGCCGACCAAGTCCGCACGTTGTTCCATGGTTGCCACCGTATATCTGTGATCCGACCGGGTCGCGCCCGCTCTCATCACTGGTCCGCCTTACCCAAGGTGACCTGGACGGTCCGCGTATCGCCGGACGGATCCAGGTACGTGAGCGTGATCTTGTCGCCGGGCGCCTTGGATCGCACCGCGGCAACCAGGCCGTCGGCGCTGTTGATCGTGCGGTCGTTGACCTTGGTGACCACGACCCCGCTGGGCAGGCCCGCGGCCGCGGCCGCGCCGCCCGGCACCACCTGGACCACCTTGGCGCCATGCGCGCTCTTGTCGCTGGTGACCTGGACGCCCAGCGAGGCGTGCGAGGCCGTGCCGGTGCTGATCAGCTCGTCGGCGATGCGCTTGGCCTGGTCGATCGGGATCGCGAAGCCCAGGCCGATCGAACCGCTCTGGCTGTCGGTGGAGTCGCCGCCGAGCGTGGCGATCGCCGAGTTGACGCCGATCAGCTCACCGTTCATGTTGGTCAGCGCGCCGCCGGAATTACCCGGGTTGATCGCGGCGTCGGTCTGGATGGCGTCGAGCACCGTGTTCTGGTTGCCGGTGTCCCCGGTGGTCGATACCGGCCGGTTGAGCGCGCTGACGATCCCGGTGGTCACGGTCCCTTCCAGCCCGAGCGGTGACCCGACGGCGATCACCGGCTGGCCGACGACCAGATTGGCCGACGAGCCGAGCGTGATCGGCGACAGCCCCGAAACGCCCTGCACCCGGACCACCGCGATGTCGGTGGTGGGATCGGCGCCGACCACGCTGAACGGCGCGGTTCGCCCGTCGGAGAACGTCACGGTGGTTTTCGGTCCGGCATCGGGGGGCGCGTTGTCGCGCCCGGCCTTGGCGGCGGCCGCGACGACGTGGTTGTTGGTCAGGATCAGCCCCTCGGGCGACAAGATGATGCCCGATCCCTCTTCGGACTGGCGACCGAGATCGGTCTCCAGCATGACCACGCTGGGCACCACCTTGGCGGCCACCTGCTCGACGCTGCCGCCCGGCACGTTGGCGGCCGGCATGCTCGGCGCCGGCCCGCCCGGGATCCTGGAGCCGATGATGGAACCGGCCGGATGCGCGCTGTGCGCGACTACCGACGCAGCCGCCCCGCCGATACCGGCCGACACCACCGCAATGGCCAACGCCCCAACCGTCAATAACCCTGCGCGAGAACGCTTTTCGGGAGAGGTAGGTGGAGGTGGGGCAGCGCCGGGCGTGGGCTGGCTAGTGCCGAATGGTGCGAACGGCTGCCGATATGCCTGCTGCTGTTGCTGCTGCTGTGCATAGCGCCAGTCGTACTGGGAATACGTTTGCTGCTGGCCCTGACCGGAATAGGCCGGCATCGCAGGCTGATCGGACGCTGGACGGTATCCAGGCTGCGGCGGTGGCGAATACCTCGGGTGATTCGTCATGCGCTAGGTCGCTCTTCCTCTACGTGTCTCGGTCGGACTCAACAGTAACTGCAACTACCTTGCCTACGTGGACTGAGAATCGACTGAGATAACGTTCGCCGATCCTGGAGAGTTTCCCCCCACTTCGCCCGGCCCGACGGCGGGCTCCGGCTGCGGAGCCACCGGCAGCGGCCGCCCGGGTAACAATACGTACACCGACGTCCCCGGTGGCTGCCCTCCCGGCACGGTGTCCTCAATGCGCAGCGCACCACCGTGTTTGAGCACCACCTGTTTGACGATCGCCAGCCCCAGGCCCGAGCCGGGCATCGCCCGCGCCGACGCCGACCGGAAGAAGCGTTCGAACACCAGGTGGCGCTCGTGCGGCGGGATGCCCGGCCCGTGGTCGGAGACCACCAGCTCGGCGTGCGACGGGTCGAGCTGGGTCATCCGCACGCCGATCCGCCCGCCCGACGGACTCCACTTGGCGGCGTTGTCCAGCAGGTTCAGCACCGCCCGCGACAGGCCCGCGGCGTCGCCGTAGACCTGCCACGGGATCACGTGCACGTCGAAGTCGACGTCGTTGCGGCGCCGTCGGACCCTCTCCAGGCAGCGGTCGACGACCTCGCCCATGTCGACCGGCTCGTGTACCACCTCGCCCACGTCGCCGCGGGTAAGATCCACCAAATCGCCGACGAGCGTGGACAATTCCTCGATCTGGGCGATCACGTCGGCACGCAGATCGACCATCTCCTGTTCCGGCAGCCGCGGTGCACCGGGCGCCATCGACGCCATCAACAGTTCGATGTTGGTGCGCAGCGACGTCAGCGGGGTCCGCAGCTCGTGACCGGCGTCGGTGACCAGCCGGGCCTGGCGCTCCCGCGACTCGGCCAACGCCCGCAACATCAGGTTGAACGCCTCGGTGAGCCGCGCCAGTTCGTCGCTGCCGAACACCGGGATGGGGCGCAGGTCGTCGGTGCGCGCCACGCGCTCGGCGGCCTCGGTGAGCTGGGCGACGGGCCGCAGCCCGGCGCGGGTGACCATCCCCCCGGCAACGGCGGCCACCGCGACACCGACGCCGCCGACGATCAGCAGCACCCAGCGCAGTTTCATCATCACCGCGTCGGTGGGGGCCAGGCTCTTGGAGATCAGCAGGGAGCTGCCGTTGGGCAGGTGAATGGCCAGCACCCGCTGGTCGGCGGCCGTGCGCCGGGACATGAGCAGGTCGCCGCGGATGACCGCTTTCTCCGGCGGGCCGACCGGCAGCGCCTGGCCCGTCTGGTTGGCGGTGAACACATAGCGGCCGGGGTTGACCAGCATCGCGTTGACGTCCGAGTAGGCGGTGCCTTCAATGGCTTTGCCCGGGTCCGCCGACAGTGATCCGCTGGCGATCAGCAGCTGCGCCCGGCTTTGCAGCTGGTTGTCGATGTCCTTGTACAGCGCCGCGGAGATCACCGCGTACACGGCGACCGCCATCAGCACGACGACCATCGCCACCATCGACATCGCCAACAGCATCACCCGCCACCGCAACGACAACGAGGTGGTGGTTCGCAGTGGAGCGCGCCGCCGCCGGGGGAATCGAAGCATCAGGGAGGTGTTTCGCGGAGCACGTAACCCACTCCGCGGACAGTGTGGATCAGCCGCGGCTCGCCGTCGGCTTCGGTCTTGCGGCGCAGATAGCCGATGTACACCTCCAGCGCATTGCCCGAGGTCGGGAAGTCGAATCCCCACACCTCCTCGAGAATGCGGCTGCGGGTAAGGACGCGCCGCGGATTGGAGATCAGCATTTCCAGCAGGGCGAATTCGGTACGGGTCAGGCTGATTTGGCGTTGCCCGCGGGTGACTTCACGGGTTACCGGGTCGAGGGTGAGATCGGAGAACGTCAGGGGTGCCGAGTCGGCGGAGTCGTCGGGCTGGGTGCGGCGCAACAGCGCGCGCAACCGGGCCAGCAGCTCTTCGAGGGCGAATGGCTTGGGCAGGTAGTCGTCGGCGCCGGCGTCCAGGCCGGCCACCCGCTCCGAGATCGCGTCGCGGGCGGTCAGCACCAGGATCGGGAGGTCGTCGCCGGTGCTGCGCAGTTGGCGGCACACTTCGAGGCCGTCCAGCCGCGGCATCATGACGTCCAGCACCAGGGCGTCGGGACGGTCGTTGGTGATGACGTCGAGCGCCTTGACGCCGTCCTCGGCCAACGCCACCGAGTAGCCGTTGAACGACAGTGACCGGCGCAGCGACTCGCGGACCGCGCGATCGTCGTCGACGACAAGGATTCGCACGGCCACCAGTGTCGTCCAATCGGCTGAGAGCGACCTAAGAGGCGCGCCGCCGCTCGACTACCTAACGCCGGTCGAGGTCGATGAGACCAAGGCGGGCCGCTTTGAGCAGCCGACGGGGCACCTTGTGCCGCTGGCCGGCCACCGTGACGCCGACGAGTTCGGGCTTGTCGGCCTTCCACTGCGCGCGCCGGCTACGGGTGTTCGCGCGCGACATCCTGCGCTTGGGCACAGCCATGATCGAGCTTCTCCTTGACGAGGGTATTGCCGCACGTGTGCTAGCGGCGACAGGGTTGCTCTGAGGGTACCCGGTGGCCAGCAGCGGTTACAAAATGGCCGCCGCGCTGACAGCATTGACTCCGTGCAGGCTGGCACATCTTGACGCGCTACCGACGGTACCCGCTAACCTACCGGTTGGTTGACGGATGGGGTTTGGGATGACATCAGCGGTTCGGATCGGGAATTGCTCGGGGTTCTACGGTGACCGGCTCTCGGCCATGCGCGAAATGCTCACCGGCGGCGAGCTGGACTACCTCACCGGTGATTACCTGGCCGAACTGACCATGCTCATCCTGGGCCGCGACAAGATGAAGCACCCGGAGCGCGGCTACGCGAAGACGTTTCTGACCCAGCTCGAGGAGTGTTTGGGCCTTGCCCACGACGGCGGTGTGCGGATCGTGGCCAACGCCGGCGGCCTGAACCCGGCGGGCCTGGCCGACGCGGTGCGGGCGCTGGCCGAGCGGCTGGGCATCCCGACGCGGGTGGCGCATGTCGAGGGCGACGACCTTTTGGCGCGCGCCGAGGAGCTCGGGCTGGGCACGCCGCTGACCGCCAACGCCTATTTGGGCGCCTGGGGCATCGTCGACTGCCTCAACGCCGGCGCCGACGTCGTCGTCACCGGCCGGGTGACCGACGCGTCGGTGATCGTCGGGCCGGCGGCCGCACACTTCGGTTGGGGGCGCACCGATTACGACCGGCTGGCGGGGGCGGTGGTCGCCGGCCACGTCATCGAATGCGGCGTCCAGGCCACCGGCGGCAACTACGCGTTCTTCACCGAGATCCCCGACCTGACCTACGCCGGGTTCCCGCTGGCCGAGATCCACGCCGACGGCTCGTCGGTGATCACCAAACACCCTGGCACCGGGGGTCTGGTCAGCGTCGACACGGTCACCGCGCAACTGCTCTACGAAATCACCGGCGCCCGCTACGCCAACCCCGACGTCACCGCCCGGATGGACAGCATCGCGCTGTCCGACGACGGCGTGGACCGGGTGCGGATCAGCGGTGTGATCGGTGAACCGCCGCCGCCGAGGTTGAAGGTGTCGCTGAACAGCATCGGCGGTTTCCGCAACGCGATGACGTTCGTGCTGACCGGCCTGGACATCGAGGCCAAGGCCGATCTGGTGCGACGCCAGCTCGAATCCACCCTGACCGCCAAGCCCGCCGAGCTGGAATGGACGCTGGCCCGCACCGACCATCCCGACGCCGACACCGAGGAAGCGGCCAGCGCCCTGCTGCGCTGCGTGGTCCGCGACCCCGACCCGGCCAACGTCGGACGCCAATTTTCTTCGGCGGCAGTCGAATTGGCCCTGGCGAGCTATCCCGGTTTCACCGTCACGGCGCCGCCCGGCGACGGCCAGGTGTACGGCGTGTTCACTCCCGGCTACGTGGACGCGGCTTCAGTGCCGCACGTCGCCGTGCACGACGACGGCACCCGCGTCGAGATCCCTTGCGCTACCGAGACTTTGGAGTTAGCACCTGCCGAGACGGCGTCGCCGCCTGAGCCGTTGCCGGCCGGAGCGACCCGGCGGTTGCCGCTGGGTGTGGTGGCCGGCGCTCGCAGCGGCGACAAGGGCGGGTCGGCCAACGTCGGGGTGTGGGTACGCACCGACGAGCAATGGCGCTGGCTGGTCCACACGCTGACCGTGGACAAGTTGCGCGAGCTGCTGCCCGAGACCGCCGACCTGCCCGTCACCCGGCACGTGCTGCCCAACCTGCGCGCAGTGAACTTCGTCGTCGACGACATCCTCGGCCAAGGCGTGGCCTACCAGGCGCGGTTCGATCCCCAGGCCAAGGGGTTGGGCGAATGGCTGCGCAGCCGTCACGTCGACATACCGGAGAGGTTGCTGTGAGTATCTGGACCACACCGGAGCGTGACCAGCTCCGAAAAACCGTGCGGTCGTTCGCCGAACGGGAGATCCTCCCGCACGTCGACGAGTGGGAGAGGCTCGGCGAGCTGCCGCGCGAGCTGCACCGCCGAGCCGGCGAGGCCGGGCTGTTGGGCGCGGGCTTTCCCGAAGCGGTCGGCGGCGGTGGCGGCGACGGCGCCGACGCGGTGATCATCTGCGAGGAGCTGCACGAAGCCGGTGTGCCCGGCGGCGTGTTCGCGTCGCTGTTCACCTGCGGGATAGCGGTGCCGCACATGATCGCGTCGGGCGACCAGCGGCTGATCGAGGAGTTCGTCCGGCCGACGTTGCGCGGCGAGAAGATCGGCGCGCTGGCGATCACCGAGCCGGGTGGCGGCTCCGACGTCGGGCACCTGCGCACCACCGCCGTGCGAGACGGCGACCACTACGTCGTCAACGGCGCCAAGACCTACATCACCTCGGGGGTGCGCGCCGACTACGTCGTGACCGCGGTACGCACGGGCGGACCTGGGGCAGCGGGTGTTTCGCTGCTGGTGGTCGAGAAAGATGGACCCGGCTGCTCACCTGGCTTACAAGTCACCCGCAAGCTCGACAAGATGGGCTGGCGGTCCTCCGACACGGCCGAGTTGTCGTATACCGACGCGCGGGTGCCGGCGGCCAATCTGGTCGGCGCCGAGAACAGCGGTTTCGCCCAGATTGCCGCGGCTTTCGTTGCTGAACGTATCGGCCTTGCCGCACAAGCGTATTCGAGTGCTCAGCGCTGCCTGGACCTGACGGTTCAATGGTGCGGTGACCGGGAGACGTTCGGCCGGCCGCTGATTTCCCGGCAGGCCGTGCAGAACACCTTGGCCGAGATGGCCCGGCGCATCGACGTCGCACGGGTCTATGCGCACAACGTGGTGGAGCGCCAGCTGGCCGGTGAGACCAACCTGATCGCGCAGGTGTGCTTCGCGAAGAACACCGCGGTGGAAGCCGGCGAATGGGTGGCCCACCAGGCCGTTCAATTGTTCGGCGGTATGGGGTATATGGCCGAATCCGAGGTCGAACGCCAGTACCGCGACATGCGCATCCTGGGTATCGGTGGCGGAACCACCGAAATCCTCACCTCGCTGGCCGCCAAAACCCTGGGATACCAATCATGATTACTCCGCCTCCTCCTCATCGCTTCACTCTGCATCGTCGGCGGTGGCTATGACCGCGCTGCAGTCGCTGCTCGATCCCGCTGCCCCCGCCTACACGGAGGCGGCCGAGTCGCTATCCGCCAAGCTCGACGAGATCAACGGCGAACTGGCCAAGGCGCTGGCCGGCGGCGGCCCGAAATACGTCGAACGCCATCACGCCCGCGGCAAACTGACCGCGCGGGAACGCATCGAGTTGCTCATCGACCCGGACTCCCCTTTCCTCGAGTTGAGCCCGCTGGCCGCGTACGGCACCGCGTTCACGGTCGGTGCCAGCCTGGTCGCCGGCATCGGCGCGGTGTCGGGTGTGGAGTGCATGATCGTCGCCAACGACCCGACGGTCAAAGGCGGCACCAGCAACCCGTGGACGCTGCGAAAGATCTTGCGGGCCAACCAGATCGCATTCGAAAACCGGCTTCCGGTGATCTCGCTGGTGGAATCCGGCGGTGCTGACCTGCCCACCCAGAAGGAGATCTTCATTCCCGGCGGGCGAATGTTCCGCGACCTGACCCGGCTGTCGGCGGCCGGAATCCCCACGATTGCGTTGGTGTTCGGCAACTCCACCGCGGGAGGGGCCTACATCCCGGGCATGTCCGATCACGTGGTGATGATCAAGGAGCGCTCGAAAGTGTTCCTGGCAGGTCCGCCACTGGTGAAGATGGCTACCGGCGAAGAGTCCGACGACGAATCGTTGGGCGGCGCCGAAATGCACGCCCGCATCTCGGGTTTGGCCGACTACTTCGCCGCCGACGAGCGTGACGCGATCCGGATCGGGCGTCGCATCGTAGCGAGGCTGAACTGGAAGAAGTTGGGGCCGGCGCCCGGGCCGGTCAGCGAGCCGCTGTTCGACGCCGAAGAGCTGATCGGCATCGTGCCCCCGGATCTGCGCATCCCGTTCGACCCCCGCGAGGTGATCGCCCGCATCGTCGACGGCTCCGAATTCGACGAATTCAAGCCGCTGTACGGCTCGTCGCTGGTGACCGGCTGGGCCCGCCTGCACGGCTATCCGCTGGGCATTTTGGCCAACGCCCGAGGGGTGCTGTTCTCCGAGGAGTCGCAGAAGGCCACCCAGTTCATCCAGCTGGCCAACCGTTCGGACACACCATTGTTGTTCTTGCACAACACGACTGGGTACATGGTCGGCAAGGACTACGAAGAGGGCGGGATGATCAAGCACGGCTCGATGATGATCAACGCCGTGTCGAACTCGACGGTGCCGCACATCTCGCTGCTGATCGGCGCGTCCTACGGCGCAGGCCATTACGGGATGTGCGGACGCGCATACGATCCGCGGTTCTTGTTCGCGTGGCCGTCCGCCAAGTCCGCGGTGATGGGTGGTGCCCAGCTAGCAGGCGTGCTGTCGATCGTAAGCCGCGCCGCCGCGCAAGCCCGTGGGCAACAAGTCGACGAAGAGGCCGACGCCGCGATGCGGGCGGCCGTCGAGGGTCAGATCGAAGCCGAGTCGCTGCCGCTGGTCCTGTCCGGGATGCTCTACGACGACGGCGTCATCGACCCCCGAGACACCCGCACCGTGTTAGGAATGTGCTTGTCCGCCATCGCCAATGCCCCGATCGAGGGGACGTCGAACTTCGGCGTCTTCCGGATGTGATGTGAGATGATTACTCGAGTCTTGGTGGCCAACCGCGGCGAGATCGCCCGGCGGGTGTTCGCCACCTGCCGGCGGCTGGGCCTATCCACCGTCGCCGTCTACACCGAGCCCGACGCCGCGGCGCCACACGTCGCCGAGGCCGACGCGCGGGTGCGCCTGCCCAAGACAACCGACTACCTCAACGTCGAGGCGCTCATCGACGCGGCCCGTGCCTCCGGCGCCGACGCCGTGCACCCCGGCTACGGATTTCTCTCGGAGAACGCCGATTTCGCTGCCGCGGTGGCCGCTGCGGACCTGACCTGGGTCGGGCCGCCGGTGGCCGCTGTTCGGGCGATGGGCTCCAAGATCGAGGCCAAGAAGATGATGGCCGCCGCAGGTGTTCCGGTGCTCGAGGAACTCGACCCGGAAGCCGTCACGCCGCAACAGTTGCCGGTCCTTGTCAAGGCGTCGGCCGGCGGCGGCGGTCGCGGCATGCGAGTAGTTACCGAGTTGTCTGCTCTCCCAGGGGAAGTCGCAGCCGCGCGGCGGGAAGCACAGTCAGCATTCGGCGACCCGACGGTGTTCTGCGAGCGCTACCTGCCGACCGGGCACCACGTCGAGGTGCAGGTGCTGGCCGACACCCACGGCACCGTGTGGGCGGTCGGCGAGCGTGAATGCTCGATCCAGCGCCGGCATCAGAAGATCATCGAGGAAGCGCCGTCGCCTCTGGTGGAGCGCACTCCCGGGATGCGGGCCAAGCTGTTCGACGCCGCGCGGTTGGCCGCCGCCGCGATCGGCTACGCCGGCGCCGGAACCGTGGAGTTCCTCGCAGACGACGACGGCGAGTTCTACTTCCTGGAGATGAACACCCGCCTGCAGGTCGAGCACCCGGTCACAGAGGAGACCACGGGTCTGGACCTGGTCGAACTGCAGTTGGCTGTGGCCGACGGCGCCCGCCTCGACGCCGAACCGCCTGCGGGGCACGGGTATTCGATCGAGGCCCGCCTCTACGCCGAGGATCCCGCGCGCGACTGGCAGCCGCAGGCCGGCACCGTGCAACGCTTCGGCGTGCCGACGGTGCGCGCCGAATTCGACTCGCTCGGCGCGCGTACCGGGATCCGCTTGGATTCCGGGATTGTCGACGGCTCGGTGGTGTCCATCCACTACGACCCGATGCTGGCCAAGGTCATTTCGTATGCACCGACGCGCCGGGCAGCCGCGGCGGTGCTCGCCGATGCGCTGAGCCGCGCCCGCATACACGGCGTGCGCACCAACCGCGACCTGTTGGTGAACGTGCTGCGGCATCCGGCGTTTTTGGACGGCGCCACCGACACCGCGTTCTTCGACACCCACGGTTTGGCCGAGCTTTCGGCGCCGTTGGCCGACGCTGCCGCGCTCCGGCTGTCCGCGATCGCCGCCGCACTCGCCGACGCCGCGCACAACCGAGCAACCGCAGCCGTCTGGGCTTCCATTCCCGGCGGCTGGCGCAACGTGGCCTCGGGCTATCAGGTCAAGACCTATCTCGACGACGGCGGCGACGAGCACCGCATCGAATACCGGTTCACCAGGACGGGATTGGTGCTCGCCGACGACGAGTCGGTGCAGCTGATCTCCGCCACGCCGCATCAGGTGGTGCTGGCCGGCGGTGACGGGGTGGCGTATGCCTTCGAGGTCGCGCGGTACGACGCCAATTTTCAGGACGTCTACGTCGACTCCCCGCACGGCCCGGTTCATCTGGTGGCGCTGCCGCGCTTCCCCGAGCCGGGTTCGGCCGTCGAGCAGGGCTCCCTGGTGGCGCCGATGCCCGGCAACGTCATCCGCATCGGCGCCCAGGTCGGCGACAGCGTCGCCGCCGGCCAGCCGCTGGTGTGGCTGGAGGCCATGAAAATGGAACACACCATCACCGCGCCCACCGACGGTGTGTTGGCCCAACTCAACGTCAGGACCGGACAGCAGGTCGAGGTAGGCGCCATCCTGGCCCGCGTCGAAAGCCCGCAATCGGAAGGAAACCAATGACCGACACCAGCTTCATCGAGAGCGAGGAGCGCCGGGCGCTGCGCCAAGCGGTGGCCGCGATGGCGGCCAACTACGGCCAGGACTACTACCTGGAGAAGGCCCGCGCACACCAGCACACCGACGAATTGTGGAACGAGGCAGGCAAACTCGGCTTCCTCGGGGTGAATCTGCCCGAGCAGTACGGCGGTGGGGGCGCCGGCATGTACGAGCTGTCACTGGTGATGGAAGAGATGGCAACGCACGGCTGTGCATTGTTGATGATGGTCGTCTCCCCGGCGATCAACGGCACCATCATTGCCAAGTTCGGCACCGACGAGCAAAAGCAGCGCTGGCTGCCCGGCATCGCCGACGGGTCGATCACCATGGCGTTCGCGATCACCGAGCCCGACGCCGGGTCCAACTCCCACAAGATCACCACCACCGCCCGCCGCGACGGCAGCGACTGGATCCTTTCCGGCCAAAAGGTTTTCATCTCCGGCGTCGACCAGGCACAGCTGGTGCTGGTGGTCGGCCGCACGGAGGAGACCAAAACCGGCAAGCTGCGGCCGGCGCTGTTCGTGGTGCCCACCGATGCGCCCGGGTTCAGCTACACCCCGATCGAGATGGAGTTGGTCAGCCCGGAACGCCAATTCCAGGTCTTCATCGACGACGTGCGGTTGCCGGCCGATGCACTGGTGGGCTCCGAGGACGCGGCGATCGCGCAACTGTTCGCCGGGCTGAACCCGGAGCGCATCATGGGCGCCGCCAGCGCCGTCGGCATGGGCCGGTTCGCGATCAGCAAGGCCACCGACTACGTCAAGACCCGCAAGGTGTGGGGCACCCCGATCGGCACACACCAGGGCTTGTCACATCCCTTGGCCCAGAACCACATTGAGATCGAATTGGCTAAGCTGATGATGCAGAAGGCCGCGACGCTCTACGACAGCGGCGACGACATGGGCGCCGCCGAAGCCGCCAACATGGCCAAATACGCTGCGGGAGAAGCGTCCGCGCGTGCCGTCGACCAGGCCGTGCAGTCGCTCGGCGGCAACGGGTTGACCAAGGAATACGGCATTGCCGCGGCGTTGACCGCGTCCCGGTTGTCGCGGATCGCGCCGGTGAGCCGGGAGATGGTGCTCAACTTCGTCGCGCAGACGTCGCTGGGCCTGCCGCGGTCGTACTGATGGGCGCCCTCGTCGAGTACGCAGGGCCGAGGGGCCCTGGAAAAGCCTATGCGCGGTTGACCCTGAACTCGCCGCAGAACCGCAACGCGCTGTCGACGGCCCTCGTCGAACAGCTGCACGAAGGGTTGCGGGAAGCGGCCGCCGATCCGGCGGTCCGGGCGGTGGTGCTCGGCCACACCGGTGGCACGTTCTGCGCCGGCGCGGACCTCGCACAAGCATCCGGCGGCGACCCGCGTGGCGATGCCGGGCGAAGCGGGTCGCCACCATCGGCGCGTGGCGATCGCGAGGGCGGCGAAGCCGGGCGAAGCGGGTCGCCACCATCGGTATTCGACATGGCCGCCGACCGGGCCCGCGAACTCACCGCGCTGCTGCGCGCGATCATCGAGTGCCCGCTGCCGGTGATCGCGGCAATCGACGGCCATGTCCGGGCGGGCGGTTTCGGCCTGGTGGGCGCGTGCGACATCGCGGTCGCCGGTCCACGCAGCACGTTCGCGCTCACCGAGGCCCGGATCGGGGTCGCGCCGGCGATCATCTCGCTGACGTTGCTGCCGAAGATGTCCGCGCGAGCCGCCGCGCGCTACTTTCTCACCGGCGAAAAATTCGACGCCAGCGAAGCCGCCGCGATCGGGTTGATCACGATGGCGGCCGACGACGTCGAGGCCGCGGTGGCATCGCTGGTGGGAGAGCTGCGGCACGGGTCCCCGCAGGGCCTGGCCGCGTCGAAGGCGCTGACAACGGCCCAGGTGCTCGCCGGTTTCGACCGCGACGCCGAACGGCTCAGCGTGGACTCGGCCCGGTTGTTCGTCTCGGAGGAGGCCCGCGAGGGCATGCTCGCCTTCCTGCAGAAACGCCCGCCCAGGTGGGCAGTTTAGCGAACTTGCCTTGCAGCAAAATCTGTTCGTCGTAGGCTCGTGGTAATGAGCAATTCAGCGCAGGGGGGCGCGCAAGACACACCGGCCTCGGAGTCGCGCGCCGCCGACACCGATCGCATACAGGTGGCGCAGTTGCTCACCGACGCCGCCGCGCAAGGCCGGCTACCGATGAACGAGTACGAGGAGCGGCTGACCAAGGCCTACGCCGCAAAAACCTACGACGAGCTCGATCGGCTGCGCTCCGACCTGCCGGACTATCCGGTGGCTCCGCGCCGGGGTGCCTGCAAACCCGCGCCGTCCACCTTGCTGCTGGCCATCATGAGCGCGTTCGAACGCCGCGGCCGGTGGAACGTGCCCAAGAAGTTGACGACGTTCGCGCTGTGGGGCGGCGGCGTCATCGATCTCCGCTACGCCGACTTCACCTCTCCGGAAGTGGAGATCCACGCCTGCTCGATCATGGGCGGCCAGACGATCCTGCTGCCACCCGAAGTCAACGTCGAAATCGAGGGCCACGGCGTGATGGGGGGCTTCGATCACGACGTCAAGGGTGAGGGGACGCCGGGCGCACCGAAGGTGAAGATCAAGGGCTTTTCGCTGTGGGGCGGCGTGGGCATCAAGCGGAAGACCCGCAAGCCGCAGCGCTAACGGCGCCGCCGTCGCGACCGCAGATAGTCGCCGACCACCGCCGCCCCCAAGCCGTCGAGATCGGGGACAACCACCCGGCCCTCGACCCGTCGGGCAACCTGGTCGATGAACCGTGCCAACCCGGGATCGCTGCCGAGTCGGAAGATGGTGACCTGCGCGCCCAAGCGAGCCATGTCGTCGAACCCGCGCACGGTGTGCGCGATGGTCCGCGGATGCGGCGGGTAGTCAAAGAACACCGCCGTGCCGTCGCCGCCGAGGTCTTCCAGGTGCGCCGTCGGCTCGCCGTCGGTGACCACCAGCACCACCGGCTGGGCGTTGGGATGCCGTCGCAAATGCCGGCCGGCCAGCGCCAGCGCGTGATGCAGGTTGGTGCCCTGCTCGTAAACGCCTTCCAGTCCCATCAGCTCGGCAGGGGTCATCGTCCGCGCGTAACGGCCAAAGGCGATGATCTGCAACGCATCCGAGCGGAATCGGGTGCTGATCAAATGGTTGAGCGCCAGCGCCGTGCGCTTCATCGGCAGCCAGCGGTTCTCCATCACCATGGAAAACGAGGTATCCACCAGCAGGGCCACCGCAGCTTGTGTGCGCGTCTCGGTCTCGGACACCTCGACGTCGTCGACGGCGATCCGGATGGGGCCGTCGATCGTTCCGGTGCCCGCCTGCCGCAACACCGCATTGGTGAGCGTGCGGGTGACGTTCCACGGCTCGGTGTCCCCGAACTGCCACGGCCGCGTCGCCCCGGTCAGCTCGCCGGCCGCTCCGGCCCGGCGGTGGTCGCGCTCGCCGCGACGACCCGCAAGTTGTTGTGCCACATCGCGTAGCGCGGTCTCGCCGAGCCGTCGCATCGCTTTTGGCGACAGTCGCCATTGGCCGTCGGAACTGCGGTCCAGAAATCCCTGGTTGAGCAGTGCGCGTTCCAGCTCCGCCAAAGTTCGGGCGTCGATCGCCGCCTGGTCGCCGAGCTGGCGGGCCAGCGCGTCGAGGTCGACGTCATCCATCGTCGCGCCCGGATAGCTCTGCGAAAGCTGCTCGGCCAGCTGCTCGAGTTCGGCGATATCGGCCAGTGCCTGGGCGCCCTCCCCCATGCCCAGGGGGTTGTCTCCGGAGAACTCCGACGACCCCGTCCAGTCCTCGCCCGGACGAAGCATTTGCAGGTTGGCATCCAGCCGGGACAGCGCCTGCTGCAGCGCGGGAGATCCAAATGCCTGCTGCGCCAACGCTTCCAGCTCAGCCCGCTGGTCGGGGCTCAGACTGTTGAGGAACCGCTGGGCCGCTGCGGCCCGCCGGGCCAGCGAGTCGATGAGCTCTTCGACGTTGCTCGGGTTCTCCGGGAAGAACTCGCCGTGCTTGTCCATGAAGTCTTGAAAATCCTGCTGCGTGTCCTCGCCACGGGCGTGCTTGTCCAACAGGTCATTGAGGTCGTTGAGCATTTCACCGACGCGCTGGCGGTCCTCGTCGGTGGCGCCCTCCAACGCCTGCTTCATCCCGGCGAACCGCTGGTCGAGCATCTCGCGGCCGAGCAAATCCCTGATCTGCTCGTATTTTTCGCGAGCCTCACTGCTGCGCCAGTTGTACTCGGACAGCTCCTGGATGGCCTTGGCCGGCGATGGCGACAGCGCGTCGAGCTGCAGCTCCCCGAAGCGTGCGTCGTCGTCCAAGGCGCGGGCCAGTTCCTTGCGTTCGGCGAGCACGGCCTCGTCGAGCAGCTTCTTGATCTCCTGCAGCGTGCCGTCTAAGTTGTTGCGGCGCAACAACTCCCGCCGTCTCCGATTGGCCTCGGCGGCCAACCGGTCCGCCCCGGGCATGTTGCGAGTGCCCCGTCGCAGCAACTCCGAGAGCGCGCGGCGCGGCGAGGTGCCCGCCATGACGTCTTGACCGATCTGCTCGAGCGCCTCGCGCAGATCCACCGGCGGAGCCAGTGGGTCGGGCCCGCCGGTATACGCCGAGTACCGCGAGGAGTGCCCTCTAACCGGTTTAGCCATAGACCGTTTCGCCCTCCCCGGACACCTTGTCGATGCGCTTGGCCAAATACAAGGCCTCCAGCGCCAATTCGAGCGCTGCGGCGCGTTCACCCTCGGATTCAGCGCCGAGCCGTCTAGCGATCTGCTCGACGACCGGCAGATCCGGCAGTGCGGCCAGCACGTCCTTGGCCGACACCCGCTCGCCCGTCGTCACCGCGGAACCACCCTCGACCGCGGCCACCAACGAGCCGACATCAAGGCCGCCAAGCACTTTCGATGCGGTGTCGGCAGTGGCCCGGCGCAGCAGGTGCTCGAGCACCGCCTGCTCGCGACCCTCCTCGCCGGACTCGAACTCCAGCTTGCCGCGCAGCACGTCGATCACGGTGCCCAGATCGACCACCCGGGCCACCGGATCCGTCTCACCGAGCACCGCGCCGCGATGCCGGGCGGAGGCCGCCACGGTTTCGGCCGCCGCGATCGCGAATCGTGCCGAGACGCCGGAGCGCTGGTCCACCGACTGGGACTCGCGCAGGTAGCGGGCGAACCGGGCGATGACTTGGATAAGGTGGTCCGGCACCTGCGCGCTCAGATGCGCCTCCTGCAGGATGACGCCGACCTCGGCGTCGAGTTCCAGCGGGTAGTGGGTGCGGATCTCGGCGCCGAACCGGTCCTTGAGCGGGGTGATGATCCGGCCGCGGTTCGTGTAGTCCTCGGGGTTGGCGCTGGCGACCACCAGCACGTCCAGCGGTAACCGCAGCGTGTAGCCGCGGACCTGAATGTCGCGTTCCTCCATCACGTTGAGCATCGAGACCTGGATGCGCTCGGCCAGGTCGGGCAGCTCGTTGACCGCGACAATGCCGCGGTGCGCCCGCGGGATCAGCCCGTACGCGATGGTCTCCGGGTCGCCCAGGCTGCGGCCCTCGGCGACTTTGATCGGGTCGATGTCGCCGACCAGGTCGGCCACGCTGGTGTCCGGGGTGGCCAGCTTCTCGGTGTAGCGCTCGCTTCGGTGTTTCCACTCCACCGGCAGCTCGTCGCCCAGAGTGGCGGCGCGGCGGATCGACTCCGGGGTGATCGGCGAGTAGGGATGCTCGGGGAGCTCGGCGCCGGCGATCACCGGCGTCCACTCGTCGAGCAGACCGACCAGCGCCCGTAGCAGCCGGGTCTTGCCCTGGCCGCGTTCGCCGAGCAGGACGAAGTCATGACCTGCGATCAGGGCCCGCTCCAGCTGCGGGATCACGGTGTCGTCGAAGCCCAGGATCCCCGGCCAGACGTCGTCACCCTCGGCCAGCGCGGTGAGCAGGTTTTCCCGGATTTCTTGTTTGACTCCCCGCTCGCGGTGCCCGGCGGCGCGCAATTCGCCGACGGTGCGGGGCAGATGATTCGGTGCGGTCACCACTCCACGCTACGACTGCTCCGCGCGTGCACAAGCGAAGGGCGGGCAATCCGATCGATTGCCCGCCCCTTGGCCCTCGTCTACTGCTCGACGACAGTGGCCTGCTCGTCGCCCGGCTTCCAGGTGATCGTGCCGTGCTCGAACGTCGACTTCTTGCCGCCGTCGGGGGTGTCTACCTCGTCGCTGGTCGGGTAGCCGAGCTTGCCCTGCGAACCGCCCAGCTCGTTCCACTTGTCGCGGATCTTGCCCCACACCACGTAGGACTGCGTCTTGTGAACAATGACGCCGCCGTCGAACTGCTGGTAGACGCCGCCGTCCGGGTTCTTCTGCTCGTTACCTGTCGGCGCTCCCAGGTCTTTGCGGTCCTTCTCAGAAAGGGACTCGTACTTCGCGAGAATCGGGCCCTCGACGGTGTATTCCGTACCGTTGGCGCCGGCGATCTGCGTAGAACTCGGGGCGGCGCTCTCGGCCGTGGTAGATGGAGCCGCGGCAGCCGACGACGACACCGACGACGTCGCCGAACTCGTAGTTTCGCCCGCCTTTTCCTTCTTCTCGGCACATCCGACGCCCATCAACGCGATTACTGCAATCGCCGCGGAAATCGCCGCCGTTCGTTTCGTTATCGCGCGCATCTCGTCCTCTCGATTGAAAGGGCCCGCCATCTACGTGCCCAAGCGGGGATGGTATCGGGATCGGCGACGGCCCGGCGGAGAATCGGGCAGACGGCCAGCCAACCGCCCGCGTTTGCTCACGCGATGACCGATCCCTCGTCGAGTGTGGACTCAATGCACGCCGAGCTTGATGTCGCGTAGCACAGCCCCACACTCGGGCGCGCTACTAGTGCGCGAAATGCCGTGCACCGGTCAGATACAGCGTCACCCCGGCCTTGTCGGCCGCTGCGGTCACCTCGTCGTCGCGCACCGATCCGCCGGGATGCACGATCGCCGTCACACCCGCGGCGGCCAGCGTCTCCAAACCGTCCGGGAACGGGAAGAACGCGTCGGAGGCCGCGACCGCGCCGCGCACCCGCTCTGCGCCGCGTTCGACCGCCAGCCGTGCGGCGTCGACCCGGTTGACCTGGCCCATCCCGACCCCGATTGTCGCGCCGTCGGCGGCGATCACGATCGCGTTGGATTTGACCGCCCGGCACGCGCGCCACGCAAACACCAAGTCCGCCAACGTTTCCGGCGAGGCGGGCGATCCGGCCGCCAGTGTCCAGTTGGCCGGGTTGTCCCCCGGCGCGTCGAGCCGGTCACGCTGCTGCATCAACAGCCCGCCGCTGACCTGGCGTAGCTCGGTTACGCCGCTTAGCGGCGCTGGAGGATCAGCGGCCACCAGCACCCGGATGTTCTTCTTGCGCGCCAACACGTCGACGGCACCGGGCTCGTACGCCGGCGCCACGATCACCTCGGTGAAGATCGTGCTGACGTATTCGGCCATCTCGACGCTGACCTCGGTGTTGGCGGCGATCACACCCCCGAACGCGCTCAGCGGATCGCATTCGTGGGCTTTGCGATGCGCGTCGGCCACCGAGACGTTCGACACCGCGATCCCACACGGGTTGGCGTGCTTGATGATCGCCACGCACGTCTGCTCGTGGTCGAACGCCGCGCGCCATGCCGCGTCGGCGTCGGTGAAGTTGTTGTAGGACATGTCTTTTCCGTGCAGCTGCTCCGCCTGAGCAAGGCCAGGCCAGGCGGCGGGATCGTGAAAGAGCGCCGCTTGCTGGTGCGGGTTCTCGCCGTAGCGCAGCAGCGCCGAGCGCCGCCACGAGCCGGCGAACCACTCCGGAAACGCCGTCGCCGGCTGCTCGGGCGCCAGCGTGGAACCCATCCAGCCCGCGACCGCAATGTCGTACTCGGCGGTATGCCGAAACGCCAACGACGCCAACCGCTTCCGTTCCGCGAGGGTGAATCCGCCGTTGCGCACCGCGGCCAGTACGCCGTCATAGCCGTGCGGGTCGACGACCACCGCCACGCTGGGATGATTCTTGGCCGCCGCCCGGACCATCGACGGCCCGCCGATGTCGATCTGCTCGACGCACTCGTCGATACCCGCGCCGGAGTCCACCGTTTCGCTGAACGGATACAAGTTGACCACCACCAGCTCGAACGCGGCGATACCGAGCCGCTCGAGGGCCGCGGCGTGCTCGGGCTTACGCAGGTCGGCCAGCAGCCCGGCATGCACATGCGGATGCAGGGTCTTGACCCGGCCGTCGAGCACCTCGGGAAACCCGGTGACCTTCTCCACCGGTGTGACCGGGATGCCTTTGTCAGCAATGGTTTTCGCGGTCGACCCGGTCGAGACGATGTCGACGCCGGCCGCGTGCAGGCCGTCGGCGAGTTCCACCAGTCCGGACTTGTCGTAGACGCTGATCAGCGCTCGGCGGATCGGCCGTCTCCCGTCGTTGTTGCTCACCCGATGACCGCCTTTCGTCCCGTCCACGTCACGCCGCCGGTTACCACCGCGGCCACCACGTCCACCAACAGCCGCCGTTCCACGACCTTGATCCGCTCATGCAGCGTTGCTTCGTCGTCATCATCGAGCACCGGAACCGGTTGCTGCGCCAGGATCGGCCCGGTGTCGGTGCCGGCGTCGACCAGGTGCACCGTAGCGCCGGTGACCTTGACGCCGTATGCCAGCGCATCGGCCACCCCGCGCGCGCCGGGGAACGCCGGCAGCAGCGTCGGATGAGAGTTGACGATGCGCCCGGAGAAGCGAGAGAGGAATTGCGGCCCAAGGATTTTCATGAAGCCGGCCGAGACGATCAGATCGGGCGAATGTGCTGCGGTGGCTTCGGTGAGCGCAGCGTCCCAGGCGTCGCGGCCCGGGTAGTCGGCCAGCCGGGCAGTGAACGTCGGCAACGACGCGCCCGCGGCGATCTCGGCAGCGCGGCAGTCGCGGTCCACACCGACGGCAACCACGCGAGCCGGGTAGTCGCCGACGGCCGCGTCCAGCAGCGCCGCGAGCAGCGAACCCGTCCCCGACGCCAGGACCACCAGCCGTGCCGGCGCGCTTGGGGGCACATGGAGCGGTTGCTGCACAGGGCGAGCCTAATCGTCCTGCGGGGGCGGCTCGTCCGCGTCGTCCGCCGGCTCGACGACGGGCAGCTCCGGCTCGACGTCGGACTCAACCGCAGGTTCGGCGGCCGGCACCGGCTTGGGCCTGCGGCTGATCCCGCCGGCCATCGCCATCGTGACTGCGCCGATGACCGCGAACCACAGGAAAACCGCGATCCCGAAGGTGTCCTGGTCGACGCCGACCCCGCCGAAATTGCCCAGCTGTCCGCCGCCGGCGTAGCCCAGCAACGCCATTGTCAGCGCCGCCAGGACCGCCGCCACCAGCAGCTTGGCGGTCGCCGCAACCAGCGGCAGCGGGCGCCGCGCACATTGCTGCCCGACCGCTACGCCGGAGGATGCACCAACGATCAGCAGCGCTACCCACACGGGGCCCAGCGGCGGGCTGGGCGCCGCGGCCAGCACGGGAAGCGCCGGAATGTCGCCGCCGAACACCGTGAACGAGCTGAACGTCGCGAAGCCCAGATGGGCGCTGGACCCGACGGCGACAGCGGCCGTTCCGACGATGATGTTGGGCACGTACAACACCGACAGCACCGTCAGGCTGAACTGGCCGAAGATCGAGTCGGTGATCGCGTAGAGCTCGTGCATGGTGCCCCAGTGCACGACCAGGGAGCCGGCCGCCACCACACCCGAGAGCCCGAGCAGCGCCAAGACGCCCGCCGTCGCGGCCCGCAGTGAATCGCCGAGCCAGTCGGGCAGCGGTGACGCCGCCAACGCCCGGCGTCCCACCCGCGAGCCCACGCCGATTGCCGCCCCGAGGCCATGGACCACCAGTACAGAAAGAAAAGCCCGCAGCGCGCTGGGGGTCTGCAACTCGGTGATCACCGATGCGGCGTCGTGGATGACCGCCAGCGAGATCGCGGCGATCAACAGCGGCCCGCCCAACGCGGAGGCCACCACCCATCGGATCACGAACCAGGACGCGGTGGCGGTGGTGGCCTGCGCCGTGGTGCGCGCGGTCCCCCACACCATCAGCAGCACCGGCAGCAGCGGCATCACACCCAGTTCACGGCCGCCGATCGAGATCGGCACCTGATGCACGCCGAGCCACATGCTGGCGATGGCGCCCAGCGCGCCGGTCATGTCGCTGTTGGCAATCAGCAACTGCAGCAGCGTCACCGCGGCGATGACGACCACCGCCACCACCGCCGGCCCGAAGGCCACCCGCAGCAGGTCTCGGGCCTGACGCGCGCCCGGCGCCCGGCTGTCCTCCACCCGCGTCACGCTTCGCGCACGTCGACGACTAGGCGCGGGAACGCCCGGTTAGGACTGTGACTGACCCGACGACGGCGACTGCGGCTGTTGACCCTGGCCGTAGGACTGCTGGGCCTGCCCGCCGTGGTTGCCGGAGCTGGCCTGGCCTGCGCCCTGGCCGCCCGAACCGCCCGACTGCGGCTGGCCGAAGCTCGGGAAACCGGTGGGCGGGGTGGGCGGGCCCTGCTGCGAGCCTTGCTGCCCGCTCTGCTGCGGCCCGGTCTGGGAGGCCTGCTGCTGCGGCCCGGTCTGCTGGCCGACCGCGCTGAAGCCGCCGGTGGACGGCGACGACGGGTAGCCGCCGTACTGCGACCCGTAGCCGGAGTGCTGGGGTGACTGCTGCGGGCTGTGCTGCTGGTAGGGACCCTGCTGGCCGTAGTAGCTGCCGGGCTGGCCGCCGTACTGCCCGTAGTGCCCGAACTGGTCGTATTTGGGCCGCGGCGCCGGCGGAGTGATGACGCCCGCGTCCAGCAACAGCGCGGCCACGGCGGCAATGGCCTGCAGCACTGCACAGGCCAGTACGAACCACAGCGCCCAGCCGATCGAGAAGCCGCTTGGCTTCCCGAGGGCCTCCTTGATCACCGTCAGCACCCCGAACACTGCGATCGCGGCGACCACCGCCGAGTAGTTCTTGGCCTTGGGCAGCAGGCCGACCGCCGCCAGCAGCCCGGCGAGCAGGGCGGCGATCACGCCGATGCCGACGTCCCCGCCGGTGATGTCGCCGACCGGGCCCATGTCCGAGCTGACGGTGTACATCGGCCCGAAACTCGCCAGATAACTCGCCAGGCCGAGCGCCACCACGGCGACGGTCAGGTAGAGCCCCAAATTGCTTGCGCCCTCTTCGGATTTCGCGAACGACGGTGTGGAGGCTCCATAGGAACCTTGCGACTGTGCGGGCGGATATCCGGGGCTGCCGGGCGAGTAGGTCATCACTTCTCCTGTGCTTCGGTGTGCCGTTGCTGTACTCCCAGGCGCCGCTCCCGCGACGCTACGTCGGACCGCTCGATGAACGCCATGGCGGCGAGCGCGGGCGTTGCGACGCGATTCGACCATCCACGCTAGCGCACCTCGGATTACCCGCGACGCGGCAGTCGGTGTGTCATCGCGCCCCCGCGCTTGCCCGCCAGATTGGAACACGTTCTAATTCAGGGATGGATTACGGGCTTGTGCTGTTCACCAGCGATCGCGGCATCACCCCGGCGGCGGCGGCCGGCCTCGCCGAAAAGCATGGATTCCGCACGTTCTACGTGCCCGAACACACGCATATCCCGGTCAAGCGCGAGGCCGCGCACCCGACGACGGGCGACTCGTCGTTGCCCGACGACCGCTACATGCGCACGTTGGACCCCTGGGTCAGTCTGGGCGCGGCGTGCGCGGTCACCTCGCGGGTTCGGCTGTCCACGGCGGTGGCTCTGCCGGTCGAACATGATCCGATCACGCTGGCCAAATCGATTGCCACGCTCGATCATCTGTCCGGCGGCCGAGTGAGTCTGGGCGTGGGATTCGGTTGGAACACCGACGAACTCGCCGATCACGGCGTGCCACCCGGCCGGCGCCGCACGATGCTGCGCGAATACCTCGAGGCGATGCGAGCGCTGTGGACGCAGGAGGAAGCCTCCTACGACGGCGAGTTCGTCAAATTCGGGCCGAGCTGGGCCTGGCCCAAGCCCGTGCAGTCGCACATCCCGGTGCTGGTCGGGGCCGCGGGCACCGAGAAGAACTTCAAGTGGATTGCGCGCAGCGCCGACGGCTGGATCACCACGCCGCGCGACTTCGAGATCGACGAGCCGGTGAAGTTGCTGCAGGACACCTGGGCGGCAGCCGGCCGCGACGGGACGCCGCAGATCGTCGCGCTGGACTTCAAACCGGATGCCGAGAAGTTGGCCCGGTGGGCAGAACTGGGCGTGACCGAGGTGTTGTTCGGCCTGCCCGACCGTTCGGACGACGAGGTGGCCGCCTACGTGGAACGGCTGGCGGGCAAGCTGGCCACCTTCGTGTGACGAGCAGACGCAGAATCGCACGAATCCGCCCCGCGGAGTGCGATTCTGCGTCTGCTCGGCCTACAGACTGCAGCGGTTGCCGTAGTCGAACGAGCGCACCGCAACCGACTGCCCAAGCGGATCCCCGTCGGTCAGCAGCGCGATCAGGTCGTCGTCCTCGGTAGTGGCCAAAAACCGGCTGTTGTCGGCGTCGAGCCGGCCGATGATGATCCCGGTCAGCCGGCCGTTGTCCCGCCGCACGGTGTAGGTCTCGACGGTGCCGGGCCCCTCGGCGTGCTCGGTCACCGCAACTGTGGGCCACTCCTCGACGTCCGCCTGCAACTGCGCGCTGCGATCCGGTTTCCATTCCACCGGCGTGGTCGAGTAGATGCCGACCGAGTACTTGCTCATGATCCCGCCGTTGGCGCCGACGAGCCCGAATTCGCCTGGGCGGCTACGCATCGCAGCGACGGTCTCGGCGACGCCGTGCATCGAGTAGTTGTTGCCGGCGCCGCCGAAGAACGGCAGACCGCCGGTCAGCGTCAGCCCGCGCGGGTCGTCCGTCGCGATGCCCATGCCGTCGCAGATGTTGAACACCGGAACCGGGAAGCAACTGTACAGGTCGAACGTGGCGACGTCGTCGACACCAATTCCGGCGACGCGCAACGCTTCACGCACCGCCATCACCGCCGACGGCGCGTGACCCAGATCAGGCCGATCCAGCAGACTCTGCTCGGCCATGTCGGCGTGGCCGTGTAAGTACACCCAATTGTCTTCCGGCACACCAAGTTCGCGTGCTGCCTCGACCGACATCAGTAGCGCCGCCGCAGCCTGGTTCACCTGGTCGCGCGCCACCAGCAGCCGGGGGTACGGGTCGGAGATCATCCGGTTGCTCTCGGTGACCGTGATCAATTCCTCGACGCTGCGCTGCACCGGCGCGGCGGCGAACGGGTTGTCGGCGGCCACCTTGCTGAACGGCGCGAACAACTCCCCCATGCGGCGCAGATACTCGGCCGGCCCCAGACCGGTCCCGGCGCGCCGGGCATTCTCCAGCAGCGCGTACTGCGTCGGGGCGTCGACCAGGCCGTGAATCACGGTATAGCGGCTGATCAGCCCCTCCAGGCCGTGCCCGCGGTCTTCCAGCGAGCCCTCGACCGTCTCGGAGAAGTCCGGCTTGTTGTCCGCGTTGGCGAAGTACCGGGTGGTCGACGTCGCATCCGACCCGAAGATCAGCGCGACCTCCGAGCGGCCGGCCGCGATCTCGCCGGCCAGCTCGGTGATCAGATGCTGCGGGCCCTGGCCCCCGACGATCTCCAGGATCGCCCGGGCCGGGTCGGCATCGATCCGGTTGGCCACCGACCGCGGGTAGTTGTTCGACTTACCCAGCACCGCCTGCGCCGGCCCGGAGATCTCGAACTGCCGCACGCCCGCAACGGTGTCGATCGCGGCGGCCACCTTGGCTGCGTCGGCGCCGCAGTCTTCGAGCGCAGCTCGGGCGCCCGCTGTGGCCAGCTCGACGGCCGACATACCCCGGTAGTACGCGTCGTCGATCCGCTCGGCGGCCTGGCCGACCCCGACGACGACCGGGGTACGGGGGTCGATGGCGCCGCTCCTCCTCATCGCTTCGCTCTGCATCGTCGCCGGCGCGGGTGCACGATCACAGGCTTTGCAGAATCTTTCGCGCCAGTGCCGCGGTCTCCGACGGGGTCTTGCCGACCTTGACGCCGGCCGCCTCGAGGGCTTCCTTCTTGGCGGCCGCGGTGCCCGACGAGCCGGACACGATCGCGCCTGCGTGGCCCATCGTCTTGCCCTCGGGCGCGGTGAATCCGGCGACGTAGCCGACCACCGGCTTGGAGACGTTGGCCTTGATGTAGTCGGCCGCGCGTTCTTCGGCGTCGCCGCCGATCTCGCCGATCATCACGATGACCTTGGTGTCCGGGTCCTTCTCGAACGCCTCGATGGCGTCGATGTGGGTGGTGCCGATCACCGGGTCGCCGCCGATCCCGATCGCGGTGGAGAAGCCGAAGTCACGCAGCTCGAACATCATTTGGTAGGTCAGCGTGCCCGACTTGGACACCAGACCGATCGGGCCGGTGCCGGTGATGTTGGCCGGGGTGATGCCGACCAGCGACTGACCGGGCGTGATGATGCCCGGACAGTTCGGCCCGATGATCCGGGTCTTGTTGGCCTTGCTGACGTTGTAGGCCCACGCATATGCGGTGTCCTGCACCGGGATTCCCTCGGTGATGACCACCAGCAGCGGAATCTCCGCGTCGATGGCCTCGATGATGGCGTCCTTAGCGAATTTCGGCGGAACGAAGATGATCGACACGTCGGCGCCGGTCTCCTTCATGGCCTCGGCGACGCTGCCGAACACCGGCAGCTTGATCATCCGGCCGCCCTTGTCCTCGTGCGTGACCGTCGTGCCCGCTTTGCGGGCGTTGACGCCGCCGACGATCTGGGTGCCGGCCTTGAGCATCCGGGCGGTGTGCACGGTGGCCTCGCTGCCGGTGATGCCCTGGACGATGACCTTGTTGTCTTTGTTCAGAAAGATAGCCATATCTACGCGTCCTTCCCGGCGCTCGCCAGCTCGGCGGCCTTATCGGCGGCCTCGTCCATCGTGTCCACCAGCGTCACCAACGGATGATTGGCCTCGGCCAGGATCCGCCGGCCCTCCTCGACGTTGTTGCCGTCCAGCCGGACAACCAGTGGCTTGTTGGCCTCGTCGCCGAGCATCTTCAGCGCGGACACGATCCCGTTGGCCACCGCGTCGCACGCGGTGATGCCACCGAAGACGTTGACGAACACGCTCTTGACCTGCTCATCACCCAGGATGACGTCGAGCCCGGCCGCCATCACCTCGGCGGAGGCGCCGCCGCCGATGTCCAAGAAGTTGGCCGGCTTCACACCGCCGTGCTTTTCGCCGGCGTACGCGGCGACGTCCAACGTCGACATCACCAGCCCGGCGCCGTTACCGATGATCCCAATCTGGCCGTCCAGCTTGACGTAGTTGAGGTCGTGCTCTTTGGCCTTGAGCTCCAGCGGGTCGGTGGCGTCGCGATCCTCGAACTCCGCGTGGCCGGGCTGCCGGAAGGCGGCATTGCCGTCGAGCGTCACCTTGCCGTCAAGCGCCAGGATCTGGTCGTCCGGCGTGCGCACCAGCGGGTTGACCTCGACCAGGGTGGCGTCCTCGGCGACGAAGAGCTCCCAGAGCTTCTGGATCGTCACCGCCGCGGCGTCGAGCACCTCGGCAGGCAAGTGGCCCTGCTCGGCGATCGAGCGGGCGAACGCCAGGTCGACTCCCTTGACCGCGTCGACGGGAACCTTGGCCAGCCGGTCGGGCTTGGTCGCGGCGACCTCTTCAATTTCCATGCCGCCCTCCACCGAGCACATCGCCAGGTAGGTGCGGTTGGCCCGGTCGAGCAGGAAGGAGATGTAGTACTCCTCGGCGATATCGCTGGCCTCCGACACCAGCAGCTTCTTGACGACGTGGCCTTTGATGTCGAGGCCGAGGATGTTGCCCGCGTGGGTGTAGGCGTCGTCGGGGGTGGCCGCGTACTTCACGCCCCCGGCCTTGCCGCGGCCACCGGTCTTGACCTGTGCCTTGACCATCACCGGGCGGCCGATCTCCTCGGCGATCGCCTTGGCGCCGTCGGCGCTGTCGGTCACCCGTCCGGGCGTGGTGGGCACGTTGTGCTTGGCGAACAACTCCTTCGCCTGATACTCGAAGAGATCCATGGGCTCACTGTCTACTGAGGTCGGCCTGATGAGGTAGCGGCTGGGTTCCGGGCAAGGCCCTGAACCGCGCCCCGGGGGAACTGTATCGACCCGTAGTCATGGCACCGTCGTCGCATCCGCTGTTGTGGCGCAGGTCACCGCGGGTGGATGCCGTACGCTGTGCCGAGCACGGACCCGACACCGCGCGAGTGATGCGGATCACATTATCGAGCTGGATTCCCGTCATGCCTTGCGAGGTCCCTACCTCTGTGGTTAACGTCTCAGGGTCCAGATAACGTTATGGTTACGACGCGAGGGACATCCAGGTTGGCCCAGCACCGTTCTGCCCGGTCTCCTGTTGCTGGAGACTCTCGTGGATCGCTCGACCGCTGGTCAGACCGCGACCGCAACGAGGTCACCGACATCATCCCCTTCAATGAATTCGGCAACCTCGATGACCTGGACTTCAGTGACAACAACGTCTTCGGAAGCGCAGCCTCCGTCCTGCAGGCGCCCGAGCTCGACGACCTGCACTACACGGACGACCTGACCCCGCTGCGCCTGGCCAGCCCCAGCGAGCACCCACCCGAACTCCGCACCGCGCGGACCAGCTCGTACCGCTTTGAACTGCACGGCCGTACCAATAACGCCGACGCGCCTTGGCGCCGCCCGCAACACCGCAGGCAACTCAGTGGCGCGGCGCGCGGGCGGATGCTGATCACCGCTATGGCCGCCGGCGCTGCCGCCGCGGCGGCGCATTCGGCCACGCACCCCTCCGACGACTCCAAGGCCGAAACGGTGCTGGCCGCCGACGCGTCGACAGCCAGCGGGGGCCCGATCACCACGTCGCCGCGCGGCATGCAGATGGTCACCGTGAAACCGGCCGCCAATGTCGCAGTGCACAACGCCGAACTCGCCCACGCCGTCGCGTTTGCCGAAGAGCGCGCCCAGCGCGAGGCGCGGCTGCAGCAGCCGCTGTTCGTGATGCCGACCAAGGGCATATTCACGTCGAATTTCGGGTACCGCTGGGGTGTGCTGCACGCCGGTATCGACATCGCGAACTCGATCGGGACTCCGATCCTCGCGGTGTCAGACGGGGTCGTCATCGACGCCGGCCCGACCGCCGGCTACGGGATGTGGGTCAAGCTGCGCCACGCGGACGGCACGGTCACGCTGTACGGGCACGTCAACACGACGACGGTCAGCGTCGGCCAGCGCGTGATGGCGGGCGACCAGATTGCCACGATGGGCAACCGCGGCAATTCCACCGGTCCGCACCTGCATTTCGAGGTGTTGCTGGGCGGCACAAACCGGATAGACCCGGTGCCGTGGCTGGCCAAGCGGGGCCTGAGTGTCGGAAGCTTCGCCGGTTGACCGGTTACCGGGTCGACCGATTCCGCGCCTGGCGATAATCCGCCCATCAACTACCATCCGGTCCTGTCAGCGGCGGCGGCGCTGCCAGCTCTTTCGAGAACGCGACAGGAAGGCCTGAGGTGTCGACATCACACGACGAAGCGCCGCGGACCCGCATCATCCGCCGAGCACCGACCACGCCGCTCCCCGCAATCGCGGACGACGCCCGCACCACCCACATTCCGCGCCAACCGCCCGCCCGCGGCGGGTACCCCGCTCAGCGCCCCGCGCTGCCCGAAGCGAGCAACACCACCGCCGTGGCCGCGTCCGCCGTCAGCATCGTCAGCGGGTGGGCGACCTCGGTGGTGGCCACCGATTTGATCGCCGGCTGGTGGCAGTCCGACCGGCTGTTCTGCGTCGCGGTCGGGTTTCTCGCGCTGGTGTTTGCGCTGGCCACGGTCTCCGGTGTGATCCTGCTGCTGCTGCGACGGGGACTTGGCCGCTATCTGATCGTCGCCGGCGCCGCGGTCGCGGTGCTTACCTACCTCGGCGTGTTCATCGCGGGCGCACGGGTGGCCTGGATCGTGCACTTCCTGCCCCTGCTCCCCGTTGCCAGCGCGGTCTTGGCGCTGCACCCGCAAACGAAGCGCTGGGTGCCGGAGTAGCCCGAGAAGACGCGAGACTACAGCTTGGTGAGCGGCGCGTGGTTGTGCATCAGCTTGACCCGCCCCGAACTGCCGAAGTCGATCAGCGACATCGCCGATTCCCCGACGCCGGAGACCTCCTCGACTCGGCCCAGCCCGTACTTGTCATGAGAGACCCGGTCGCCGGGCTCAAGCACCAGCAGCGGCCGGTTGCTCTTCGACACCCGGGCCGGTGACGGGCGCGACGGCCCGAACCGGCCGGCGCCGCTTACCGGCGCACTGAACGACGGGGTGGGGTCGGTCCGCCGCCAGTCGATGAGCTCCTGCGGAATCTCCTGCAGGAAGCGCGACTCGGGGTTGAGCATCGGCTGGCCCCACGACGAGCGGACCTTGGCCCGGCTGACGTAAAGGCGCTGCCGGGCCCGGGTGATCCCGACGTAGGCCAGTCGCCGTTCCTCGGAGAGCTCGGTGGGATCGCCCAATGCCCGCATGTGCGGGAACATTCCGTCCTCCCACCCGGTGACGAACACCACCGGAAACTCCAGCCCTTTCGCCGTGTGCAATGTCATCAGCGTCACCACGCCGGCGTTGTGCTCGGGGATTTCGTCGGCGTCGGCGACCAGCGACACCCGCTCCAAGAACTGCGCCAGCACGCTGGTGTCGGGCACGTCTTCGTCGTCGGAGACGTCCTCGAGCGCGGCGGCGTTGGCCATGTCGGTGGCGAATTCGTGTGCGACAGAAACGAGTTCGTTCAGGTTGTCCAGCCGTGCCAAATCCTGTGGATCGCTGGAGGATTCCAGCTCCGCGCGATAGCCGGTGCGGTTCAGTACCGCCTCGACCAGTTCGCCCAGATCGCCGTCGAGCCGGCCGCGCAGTTCGTCGAGCATCTCCACGAAGCCCGAAATAGCCTTCACCGAGCGGGAATTCAGCATCGGCACTTTGCCCGCAGCGGCGCCGTCGAGTGCGTCGGCGAAGCTGGCACCGGTGTTCTCGGCGTACACCGCCACGCAGGCTTCCGCGCGATCACCGATTCCGCGTCGCGGGGTGTTGAGGATGCGCCGCAGACTCACCGCATCGCCCGGGTTGTCCAGCACCCGCAGATAGGCCACGATGTCGCGGATTTCCTTGCGCTCGTAAAACCGAACGCCCCCAACGACTTTGTACGGGATGCCGGCCCGGATGAATACCTCTTCCAGCGAGCGCGACGAGTTGTTGGTGCGGTAGAAGACCGCCACGTCGTTGTAGGTGATCTCACCGCGCTGGGTCAGCGCCTCGATCTCTTCGGCGACGAACCGCGCCTCGTCGTGCTCGTTGTCGGCGACGTAGCCGACGATCAGCTCACCCTCGCCCGCATCGGTCCACAGCCGCTTCTCCCGGCGGCCGGAGTTGCGCGAGATCACCGAGTTGGCCGCCGACAAGATGTTCTGCGTGGAGCGGTAGTTCTGCTCCAGCAGGATCGTGGTGGCGTCGGGGTAGTCGCGTTCGAAATCCTCGATGTTGCGGATGGTCGCGCCGCGGAAGGCGTAGATCGACTGATCGGCGTCGCCGACGACGCACAACTCGGCCGGCGCCACACCGTCCTCGGTGTGATGCCCGACGAGCTCGCGCACCAGCACGTATTGCGCGTGGTTGGTGTCCTGGTATTCGTCGACCAGGATGTGGCGGAATCGCCGTCGGTAATGCTGGGCGATCTGCGGGAAAGCCTGCAGCACCGCGACGGTCTCGCCGATCAGGTCGTCGAAATCCAGCGCGTTGGCCGCCCGCAGCCGGTGCTGGTATTCGGAGTAGACGGCGGCGACGGTGCGGGCGAGATCGTCGGAGTCGTCCGAGAGTGCCGACGTTGCCTGTTGCGGGTCGATCAGCTCGTTTTTCAGGTTGGAGATGGCGTTGGCCAGCAGCCGCGGCGAATACCGCTTGATGTCCAGGCCCATGTCCTTGCCGATCATCTGCAGCAGCCGCCGCGAATCGTCGGCGTCGTAGATCGAGAAGTTGGAGTTGAGGCCGGGAATCAACGCGGCCTGGTTGCGCAGGATCCGCACGCAGGTCGAGTGGAACGTCGACACCCACATCGAGCGTGCTCGGGGACCGACCAGCTGAACCACCCGCTCGCGCATCTCGGCGGCCGCCTTGTTGGTGAACGTGATCGCCAGAATCTGGCCCGCACCCACGTCGCGGGCGGCCATCAGGTACGCAATCCGCCGGGTCAGCACCGCCGTCTTGCCCGAGCCGGCACCCGCGACGATCAGCAGCGGCGAGCCCTCGTGCAGCACCGCTTGACGCTGCTGAGGGTTGAGGCCGTCGAGCAACTGGTCTGCGCCGGCGTCGGTCACGTGCATCGTCATGTCGTTCCAAACTTACCGCCGCTCGACGACATCTTTTGCGCTGGCGCAGGCCCGAGTGGCAGACTCAGACACGTGCTCGACAAGCAGCATCGATTTTTCTACGGGTACCGGTCCGCGGTGCCCGTGGCTTAGCTGCTTTCCTTCAGCCCCGAGGTCCGCATCCGGATTCGGGGCTCGTCTGTTGTGTGAGGCCGGAATACGGATGAGGCCAAAACCCACCAGCGGCAAGAATGCGGAGTCACAATAAATGACGATGGAAACGGAACAGCTTCCCGATATCGACGAGCTGCGCCAGGAAATTGACCGGCTCGACGCTGAGATACTTGCTGCGGTCAAACGCCGCACCGAGGTATCCCAGGCAATCGGCAAGGTCCGGATGGCCAACGGGGGCACCCGGCTGGTACACAGCCGCGAGATGAAGGTCATCGAGCGCTACAGCGAGCTCGGCCCCGACGGCAAGGACCTCGCAATGCTGCTACTGCGCATGGGCAGGGGCCGGCTCGGGCATTAGGGATATGGTGCCGACCCACTGCGCCCGGCTTCGCTGCGCTGGCGATCGCCACTAGCCAGGCGGCGCGCCGCCGCAGAGTATGCGTCCAGGGTTTTCGAGTGTGCGCTGAAAGGTTTCGAGCGTGCGCTGATGGCGGGATCTTGGCGATTTTTCCGCCCTGTATCCACAGTGGATGGCCGACGCCGCCCTGACTGCGCACTCGAAGCACAGAGGGGGCGACCGAGCGGCCCGACGTGTCGGGTGTGGCTAGGGTCGGAAGTATGACTGCCGTTCGTCAGATCTCCGACATCACAGCCGCCCCGGCATGGAACGCCCTGTCCAAGCATCACGACCAAATCAAAAACACCCATCTGCGTCAGTTCTTCGCCGATGACCCTGACCGCGGCCGCGAGTTGACCCTCACCGTCGGTGACCTCTACATCGACTACAGCAAGCACCGCATCACCCGCGAGACGCTCAAGCTGCTGGTCGACCTGGCCCGCGCGGCGCACCTCGAGGAGCGGCGCGACGAGATGTTCGCCGGCAAGCACATCAACACCTCGGAGGACCGCGCAGTGCTGCACACCGCGCTGCGCCTGCCGCGCGACGCCAAGCTGGTCGTCGACGGGCAGAACGTCGTCGAGGACGTCCACAAGGTGCTGGACGCGATGGGCGATTTCACCGACCGGCTGCGCAGCGGCGAGTGGACCGGCGCGACCGGCAAGCGCATCAGCACCGTCGTCAACATCGGCATCGGCGGGTCGGACCTCGGACCGGTGATGGTGTACCAGGCGCTGCGGCACTATGCCGACGCCGGCATTTCGGCGCGGTTCGTGTCCAATGTCGACCCGGCGGACCTAGTGGCGACGCTGGCCGATTTAGACCCGGCCACAACGCTTTTCATTGTCGCTTCCAAGACGTTCTCCACACTGGAAACGCTGACCAATGCCACCGCGGCGCGGCGCTGGCTGACCGAGGCGCTCGGTGACGACGCGGTGGCCAAGCATTTCGTCGCGGTCTCCACCAACAAAGAGCGGGTCGCGGATTTCGGCATCGACACCGCCAACATGTTCGGCTTCTGGGACTGGGTCGGCGGGCGCTATTCAGTCGACTCGGCGATCGGGCTGTCGGTGATGGCCGCCATCGGACGCGAGCGATTTGCCGAGTTCCTGTCCGGATTCCATATCGTCGACGAGCATTTCAAGACCGCGCCGCTGGAGTCCAACGCACCGGCGCTGCTCGGGCTGATCGAGCTGTGGTACTCCAACTTCTTCGACGCCCAATCGCGGGCCGTTTTGCCGTATTCCAACGACCTGGCCCGGTTCGCGGCCTATCTGCAGCAGCTCACCATGGAATCCAACGGCAAGTCGACCCGCGCCGACGGCACACCGGTCGTCACCGACACCGGCGAAATCTATTGGGGCGAACCGGGAACCAACGGCCAGCACGCCTTCTACCAGTTGCTGCATCAGGGCACCCGGTTGGTGCCGGCCGACTTCATCGGGTTTTCCCAACCGCTCGACGACTTGCCCGACGCCGACGGCACCGGCAGCATGCACGACCTGTTGATGAGCAACTTCTTCGCCCAGACCCAGGTGCTGGCGTTCGGCAAAACGGCCGAGGAGATCGCCGCCGAGGGCACGTCGAAAGACGTGGTGCCGCACAAGGTTATGCCCGGCAACCGGCCGACGACGTCGATTCTGGCGACCCGGCTCACCCCGTCGGTGCTGGGTCAGCTGATCGCGCTCTACGAACACCAGGTTTTCACCGAAGGCGTGGTGTGGGGCATCGACTCGTTCGACCAGTGGGGTGTGGAGCTGGGCAAGACCCAGGCCAAGGCGCTGCTGCCGGTGATTTCCGGGGACCAGTCGCCTGACAAACAGTCGGACAGCTCCACCGACGCGCTGGTGCGCCGCTACCGCACCGAAAGAGGCCGCACGGCCTGACATTTCGTCACGGTGTCGGCACCACGAGCTCGGAGCCGAATCGCCGCACAAAAGTGCGCAAGCGTTCGACTGTCGCCGTTTGCGGATCGCTGAGGTGCAGCTGCAGCAGTTCGCGGCCGGCGGCATGCAGGACCCGAGCCGTGTATTCGGGATCGTGCAGATGGGGATTGACGCGCAACAGTTCCCGTACAAAGAACTCCAGCACGACGGCCTGAGCTTGGGCCAGCCGGGCATACAGCTCCGGCGGTGCGCCCTGGGGCGGGAACAAAAACAGCCGCCACGTTGCCGGGTGGGCGTCGACGGCGGCCAGCACGCCGTCGAACGCGAGGACCAGCGACTCATCCGCGGCCGCGGCGTCCAATTCCGAGATCGCATCGGCGAACTGCGCGCCGGCCCGCGCCGCCTCCCGGTCGATCAGCGCGACGAACAGGCCCGCCGGGTCGCCGAACAGCTGATAGATCAACGACCGATTGATACCGGCCTGACGGGCGATGCGGTTCGGTGTCGCCGCATGAAACCCTTCGGCATCGACGATCGCGTGTGTGACGTCGAGGATCTGTTCACGGCGCGCTTCGGCGGACATGCGCCGCTTCGGATTCGCTGCAGGCACACTTGACAGCATAACTAACAATTAGTGAGTATTACTCACTAATTGTTAGTTAGCCGGAGGTTGCGATGGTCACGTACTACCCCGAACTCGCGGAACGCGTCCGAAGCCAGCGCGAGTTGCTGCCCGACCTCTACGGGGACTTCGACTTCGACCGGCAGCCCGACCGCCTTGCCGTCGAGCCCGACGTCGACTCGGCCCTGCCGCGCTGGGTCGCCGACCGCGCGCCGATCCTGGAAGACGACCGCGTCCTCGAATTGATCAGCACGGCAACCATGCTCGGCGACGTCGTCGCCGATCCCTATGCGGCCCTGATGAATACGTACAGCGTCGCGCAGCTGATCGACATGCTCAAGCGGGCCTGCCGAGAGGGTATCGACGCGGTGGCCGACGCGCCCGCCGAGCTCGTCTCGTTCATCGCCGCGATGGAGGCCACCCCGGAGTGGATCGACTTCGACCTGGTCCGCGAAGGCGCCCGCCAAGAGCGGATTCCCGCGGCGCTGCTGGCGCCCTTTATCACGCGCGGAGCCTTCATCGCCACCTTCACCAACACCTACGCCGCGCTGCCGATGGCCCTGACCGGCGCGTTGTCGGGCAAGCGGGCAGCGCGGCGGGTCAACGAGACGGCAAGCTTCTTCGCCGTCACCACCCTGCCTGGTGCGCTGGACCGTTACGGGCCCGGCTTCGAAGCCGCCGCCATGGTCCGGTTGATGCACTCGATGGTCCGCTACAACGCACTCAAGAAGTCCGGCAAGTGGGATAAAGCCGTCTACGGCATGCCGATCCCGCAGGTCGACCAGATGCCCGCCGGAATGATCGGCCAGTATCTGTTGGCCCGCCGGACGCGTCAGCAGGGCCGGGCGAAGTTCACCAAAGAAGAGCGCGCCGTGGTCGAATTCGCCAGGTATCGCTGCTTTTTGCTCGGCCTGCCGCCGGAACTGCTGCCCTCCGAGCCCGCCGACATCATGCACGTCATGCACGCGCGCTCGGCGCTGCTGCGTGACGGATTCGACGACATCTGCCGCGAACTCGTGCGCGGCACGATGGCGGCCTATCTGCGACCCGGCACCAGCCTGTTCGACCGTTGCGCCGAGGCGGTCGAGAAGAGCTTTTCCAAACTCACCTTCGTCCGCACGTTCTGCGGTGGCGATCGCGAAGTCGCCGAGGCGATGGGCGTTTCACTGGGGCCGACGGACCTCGTGCGCGTCGCCCTCACCACGCCCTTCATCATCGGACGTTTCACCGCCGTTCAGCAGGCCAGCCGCATGCCCGTGCTGCGGGACATCACCGACGCCTACGTCATCGGGCTCCTCAAGCTCCGGCTGGCGACGTACGGCAAGCCCGAATTCACCACCGACGCAGCGCATTACACGCCGGTCGCACACTGACCCGCTCGCGCAAGGTCCTACGCGAAGTACTTGGTCAGCCCGATCGGCAACACCCGCAGCACCTGGACCAGCGGCGCCCACGGCCAGGCCGGCACAACCGCGCGGCCGGTTTCGCGTTCGATCGCCGCAACCATCGCCCGCACCCCGGTCTCGTTGTCCACCATGAGCATGGTGCTCGCCGATTTAGCGGTCATCTCCGACTCGATGTAGCCCGGCTCCAGCACGGTGACCCTGATCGGGCCCTTCGCGTATTCGGCGCGCAGCGACTCCCCCAGCGACGACACGCCGGCCTTGCTGGCGGCATAGGCGGCCTTGACGCCCGGCACACCCTTGTTGCCGAGCACCGACGAGATCAGCACCAGATGCCCCGAACCGGCCTGCTTGAACATCTCCAGTGCGGTCTCGATCTGCACCAGCGCGGCCACCAGGTTGGTCTCGATGGTCGCCTTGTTGGCCCACAACTTGCCCGAACCCAGCGGCGCGCCCTTGCCGATGCCGGCGTTGACGATGATCCGATCGATCCCGCCGAGCGCGTCGGAAAGCTCGCCGAACACCTTGGGCACCTGCTCGTGGTCGTTGACGTCCAGCGCAGCAACCGCCACCGTGATGTTCGGATAACGTTGGGACAGTTCGGCTTTGAGTTCGTCGAGGCGCTCGGTGCGACGGGCGCACAAGGCAAGGTCGCGGCCCTTGGCGGCGAACGCACGGGCCATTCCGGCGCCCAGGCCCGAGCTCGCGCCGGTGATGAGGATTTTCTGACGAGTCACGGCGGCAGCCTAACGTGTGTCCGGTGAACGTCGACTTGTCGGGCCAGATCGCTGGACAGCGACCCAACAACTCGACGCTCGACAGCTATTTCAGCAGGCGCGACATCCGCCGGTCGGCCAGGACCTTGCCGCCGGTCTGGCAGGTCGGGCAGTACTGGAACGACTTGTCGGCGAACGACACTTCCCGCACGGTGTCGCCGCACACCGGACACGGCAACCCGGTTCGGGCGTGAACCCTTAAGCCCGAACGCTTCTCGCCCTTCAACGTCGCCGCCTGCTGTCCGACCGAACGGTTCACGGCGTCGGTGAGCACCGTGATCATCGCATCGTGCAGTGCGGCCAGCTGTGCGTCGGAGAGTTTGCCGGCGGTGGCGAACGGCGAGATCTTCGCGACGTGCAGGATCTCGTCGCTGTAGGCGTTGCCGATCCCGGCGATCACCTTCTGGTCGGTGATGACGGTCTTGATCCGGCCGCTCTGCCCGGCCAGCAGCCCGGCCAACTCGTCACGAGTGACCTGCAGCGCGTCTGGTCCGAGCGCGGCGATGCCGGGGACCTTCACAGGGTCGTCGACCAGCCACACCGCCAGCCGCTTCTGGGTACCGGCCTCGGTGAGGTCGAAGCCCGGCGCCTGCCCGGGAGTGCCTAGGTGAACGCGCAGCGCGATCGGCCCCTTTCCCGGCCGGAGCGGCGCGGCGGCCAGGGTGTCGGACCAGCGCAACCAGCCGGCCCGGGACAGGTGAGCGATCAAGAACAGCTCGCCGGCCCGCAGCCCCAGGTATTTGCCCCACCGCTCGGCCCCGGTGACAGCCGAGCCGTGCAGCGCGGTGATCGGCGGGTCGAAGGTCTTGAGCACCGAGAACGCGACCACGTCGACCCGCCCAATCGTCAGGCCGGCGGCGTGGCGGCGCAGATGGTCGGCGAGCGCTTGGACTTCCGGCAGTTCGGGCATGGCTCCAGTCTGCCGGTCAGCGATGCCGCCGCACGTCACGAGCGACCAACGACAGCACCCAGCTGACGATCGACAACACGATGGCGGCCCAGATCGCCGTCCACCAGAAGTGGTCGATGTGCAGGCCCCAGTGGGTGGTGTGCCGGGTGATCCAGGCGGTGATCCACAACATCAACGCGTTGACGACGATGTGGAACAGGCCGAGCGTGAGGATATAAAGCGGAATCGACAGAAGCTGCACGATCGGTTTGATGAACGCGTTCACCAGGCCGAAGATCACGGCGACGACGAAGATGATGCCGGCCCGCTGCAGCCTGGTGTCGCCGCCGATGAAGCTGATGCCAGGCACGATCAGCGTGACCATCCACAACGCGAACCCGGTCAACGCGGCGCGGACCACAAAAGCGGCCATGGCCAAAACCTACTCCGCCGATCGCAACAAATAGGTGTCCATGATCCAGCCGTGCCGGGCGCGCGCGTGGGCGCGCAGCGACGCGATCCGCTCCCCCACCTCGCCCACGGTGCCGGCCACCAGCAGTTCGTCGCCGGTACCGAGGTAAGCGCCCCACCAGATCCGGGTGTCGGGAGGGCATTCGCGAAACGAGCAGTCGCCGTCGAGCATGACCACCGCCGAGCCGGACAGTCCGTGTGCCCGCAGCTGCCGGCCGGTGGTGATCAGGACGGGTTCGCCGACGTCGTTCAACGGAATCCGGTGCCTCGCCGTCAGCGCCTGCACGGCAGTGATGCCGGGGATGACGTCGTAGCTGATGTCGACCTCGGCGGCGACGGAGTCGAGGATGCGCAGGGTGCTGTCGTAGAGCGACGGGTCACCCCAGGCCAAGAATGCGCCGACGCCGCCCGGACCGAGTTCGGCGGCAATGGCGGACGCCCACAGCCGGGCGCGGGCGGCGTGCCAGTCCGACACCGCCGCCCGGTAGTCGCCGTCCGCCGTGCGCGGCGGGTCGGGCAGCTCGACGAACCGGTAGCCCGGCTCGCGGATGAAGCGTGCACAGATCTGGCGGCGCAGTGCCACCAAATCGCTCTTCTGCGAGCCCTTGTCCATAGCGAAGAACACCTGGGTGTCGTTGAGCGCGTCGATCGCTTGGACGGTCACATAACCCGGATCGCCGGCGCCGATACCGATGACGTGGATGTGCCGACTACTCATTGCCGGCACAGCCTATGCGGGTTATGGCTTACTCGCCCAGGGTCCAGCCGTCGTCGCCTCTAGGCGAGACCTGAGGTACCCGGTACCATGGGTATTGACATCTTGCCCGCATCCTTCCTACCGTCTGCAACAGGCGAGAAGGGACGTCAACGACGACACGCGCCGGCCACGATGGAGAGCCGGAAGCGATGAGGAGGAGTGGCGCCATGACCACTGCGGTAAAGGCCGGTCGCGAGGAATTCTCGGAGCGTCTGTTGAAGGGCTCGGTGAACAAGTCGTATGCGCCCGTCGTCGACATCGACTGGGACGCGCCGCTTGACCCGGACAAGTTTTTCCTCCCACCGAAAACCGTGTCGCTGTACGGCACGCCGATGTGGGACGAGATGACCCGCGCGCAGCAGATCGAGCTGTCCCGGCAGGAGCTGGTGAACACGCTGTCTGCCGGCATCTGGTTCGAGAACATCCTCAACCAGGCGCTGCTGCGCAAACTCATGCACAAGGACCCCACCAGCCGGTCGTCGCACTATGCGCTGACCGAACTGGGCGACGAAACCCGGCACATGGTGATGTTCGGCAAGGCCATCGAGCGGGTCGGCGCCAAACCGGTGCGGCCGCGGCTGTACCAGCGGATGATCATCAACGCTCTTCCGTTCTTCTTCCGAGGTTCGGTGCTGTGGGTGGCCGCGCTGATCGGCGAGGAGATCTTCGACTCGCTGCAACGTCAGATGATGGACGACCCCGAACTGCAGCCGATGATCCAGCGGCTGATGCGAATTCACGTCACCGAAGAGGCCCGGCACATCCAGTTCGCGCGCGACGGCCTGCGCAAGCGGGTGCCCGAGATGCGGCGGCTGGAGCGGTGGTTCGTCGCGAACATCAACGGGTTGGGCGGGTGGTTCTTCCGCTACTTGTTCACCAACCCGATCCCCTATGCGCGGGCCGGCCTGGATCCGCGTCGAGCACGCAGCGTCGCGCGAACCAGCCCGCACCGGCACGACGTCCAGGTGGCTGGTTTCGCCCCGCTGGCGGCGTTTTTGACCGAGGTGGGTCTGATGGGCCCGATCGCGCGCCGCGGCTGGGCACGCACCAAATTCCTGTGATCCACGACGTCGTTGTCGTCGGCGCTCAGATCGCCGGCTTTCCCACGCTGGATGGCGAAGTGGTCAGTTCGGTGTTCGACGACACCACCGACACCTGGACCCTGACCACCAGCGGCGGCGAGACGTGCCGCGCCCGCGTGGTCGTCACAGGAGCCTCGCCGTTCGTTCCTTGGATACCGAACCTCCTGGGCCGCAACGACTTTCGCGGTGCGACGTTCGCCGCAGCGGCACCCGATCCCGATTTCGACCCGACCGGCAAACGCGTCGCGGTGATAGGGGCCGACGCGGCCGCCGGCCGGTTCATCGAGCTATCCGCCGCGGCGTCGGTGGAGGTCTTCCCCCACCCGCCGCGTCGGATCGTCCCTACCATCGGGCGGCGCATTCGATGGCGGCGCCCGCACACATCGGCCGACGTGGTGACGGCACCGATCGACGCGGTGACACCCTCGGGGATCCGCACCCGCGACGGTGTCCACCACGACGCCGATGCCATCGTCTACGGCACGGGTTTCGCGGTTCGCGATCACCTGCCGGACAACGCACTCGTCGGTGCCCGCGGACTCACCATCCGGCAGGCCTGGCACGACGGCACCGAACCCTACCTCGGTGTCGTCATGCACGGTTTCCCCAACTACTTCCTGGTCAACGGACCGAACACCGCGCGTTACATCGCCTGCTGCCTGCCGCTGATGGCCGGCCACTCGCGCATCGAAGTGCGCCGCAGCAGCCAACAGGTATTTAACGAGCGCGTCTACCTGCGAAGCCCGCGGCTTCGCGTGAGAGCCTCCGCATTCGAGCTCTCCTCCGGTTTGCGCGACGACGCCTACGACGGCACGGCGACGTTGACCGTCGCCGGCACGGACCACCCGGTGCGTGTCCGGCTCACCGGCCACGTCGATCCGATCGATGGCCAATACCATTGGCAGGGAACGGTTTTCGGTCAACTCCCGGCGGATGTGCTAAGGCGGTCCCGGGCCGTGACGCTGGCCGTCGGTGAGAGCAGCGTGCCGGCGCGCCTCACCGAAGAAACACCGCAGGGCACGCATTCGATCACAGGTGTCGGCGTGCCGCCGTTTGTTGCCAATGACATTCAACTCACCGTGCCGCAGCCCTGAGTCCGTCGCAAGTCGCCCCTGTTGGGCGCGGGGAAAGCCGGATAGTCTGGAGAAACACCCCGCGAGCAGGGTTGCCTGCGGAGTCAAGGGGGTAGACGACACTGGATGGCTGAACGACAAAGCTCGCTTAATGTCGTTGCCGTCGGCGCCTCGGCCGGCGGGGTCGAGGCCCTGACCCAGTTCGCCGCGGGACTGGCACCCGATTTGCCTTACGCGGTCTTGGTGGTCCTGCACATGCTGGCCGGGGCGCCCAGCGTGCTGGCCCGCATCATCGACCGCAGCGGGCCGCTGCCGGCCATCACCGCAGCGCATGGGGCGCGACTACACCACGGCGCAATCCATGTCGCAGTCCCGGACCATCACTTGTTGGTGCAAGACGGCCGGATCATGCTCTCCGAGGGGCCCACCGAGAACGGCTACCGGCCCGCGGTCAACGCGCTTTTCAGGTCGGTGGCGCTGGCCCATAGTGAACGCGCAGTCGGGGTGCTGCTGTCCGGCGTGCTCGACGACGGCGTGCTCGGATCGGCCGCGCTCCGTGCCCGGGGCGGCACGACGATCGCCCAATCGCCGACCGACGCGCTTTTCGCGGGCATGCCGCAGAACGCGATCGCAGCCGGGGTAATCGACCACACTGTGCCCGCGGCCGAAGTCGGCGGCCTGCTGAAACAGCTGGCGGACCGAACATTCGAGGAACGCAAAATGGAGCCGGACGATCGCATGGAGCTGGAAAACCGGATCGCGATGGCCCGGCGATTTTCGACGGAATTCGACACCGAAGCGCTCGGGCCGCCGTCGGGATACTCGTGCCCGGACTGCAACGGTTCGCTGATCGCCGTCAGCGAAGGCAACTACCGATGCCACGTCGGCCATGCCTGGACCGCCGACGCGTTGCTGCACGCACGCGACCAGGAGGTCGAAGGCGCCCTCTGGCTTGCGGTGCGCAGCCTGCAAGAAAAGGCCAAGTTGTCTCGCCGGCTGGCCGATGAGGTGCCGGCGGGGATGTTGAGTGAGCGTTACCACGGGCTCGCCGACGAGGCCGAGCACGCCATGTCGGTGCTGGGCAAGAAGCTCGCGGAGGCCTACAAGAAGCAGGACGAGCTCAGTGGCCAGCCCGATTAGCCAGTTGACGGTTGCCGCGGACGCGCTGGAAACGGCGTCGCTGCTCACTGTCGGCGGTGTCCTGGACGGCACCACCTACCTCAAGCTGCGGGACATCGTCATCAAGGCGGCGCTCGACGAACCGGACGCGGTCGTCGTCGACGTCACCACGCTCGACGTCCCGGGACCCTCGGCGTGGTCAGTGTTCACAAGTGCCCGGTGGCACGTGAGCACCTGGCCGGACGTTCCAATCATCTTGGTATGCGAGCATTCTCGCGGTCGCGCCGCGATCGCACGCAATGGCGTAACCCGCTACGTGCCGGTCTATCCGACCCTCGCGGCCGCACTGGCGGCCGTCATTGGCGACAGTCGGGCCGGCCGCCGCCGCGCTCGCGCGGAACTGCCCGCTTCCCTTGCCAGCCTGCGCCGCGCCCGCATGCTGGTGGCCGAGTGGCTGACCGCGTGGTCTCAGGAAGAGCTGATATCGGTGGCAACCGTGATCGCCAACATCTTCGTCGAGAACGTGCTGGAACACACGGACAGCTCGCCGGTGCTGGTGCTGGAAGCCGACGGCGGAAACGTCAGCATTTCCGTGCAGGACAACAGTTCGGCGTCGGCGATGCGTCACGAGAATTCGGTTCGCGGTGGTGGCCGGGTGTCCGGGTTGGCGATCGTTGCGGCGGTCAGCCGCGCATGGGGCAGCACCCCGACGCCGTCCGGTAAGACGGTGTGGGCCGTCATCGGGCCGGAAAACGTGCTCTGATCCCGGGTAGTGTTCAGGTTCGCGACATGTTGTCAGCGGACGGATCCAGATGGACGCAGAAGAAGACACGACGACAGACGAAGCATTCGAGGCGCTGCTGCGGTACATGAGGGACTCGCGGGGCTTCGACTTCACCGGGTACAAGCGCACCACACTGATGCGACGAGTGCGCCGTCGCATGGCGCAGGCCGGCCACGACACTTTCGAGGAATACCTCGACGTGCTGCAGGCGAGCTCCGGTGAGTTTTCCGCGCTGTTCAACACCATTCTGATCAACGTCACCGCATTTTTTCGCGATCCCGAAGCGTGGGACTACGTCGCCACCAACGTCATTCCGCGCATGCTCGCCGACCGCGGTCCCGGCGACCCGATCCGGGTGTGGAGCGCCGGCTGCGCATCCGGCGAGGAGGCCTACACGCTGGCTATCCTGCTGTCCGAGGCCCTCGGTCCGGACGACTTCCGGCAACGGGTGAAGATCTACGCCACCGACGTCGACGAGGAAGCCCTCAACGAGGCACGAGCGGGTACCTACGATGCCAAAGCACTCGAACCGGTGGCGCCGGACTTGCGGGATCGCTACTTCCAGCGCCTCGACGAGCACTGCATCATTCACAAGGACTTGCGACGCGCACTGATCTTCGGCCGCAACGACTTGGTCAAGGATGCCCCCATCTCCCGGGTTGATCTGTTGGTGTGCCGCAACACCCTGATGTACATGAACGCCGAGACACAGCGAAATGTGTTGGGACGGCTGCATTTCGCGTTGGCCCCCGAGGGCACGCTTTTCCTCGGCCACGCCGAGATGTTGCTGAGCCACGGTGATCGGTTCGTCCCATTGGATCTCAAGCACCGGGTCTTCCGCAAAACCCCGGGTTCCCACGGCCTCAACCGCTACGACCTGGCGGCGACGATCTATGAGCGCCACAGTGAGCTACCAGTCTTGAACGCGTTGCGCGACGTCGCTTTTCGCGCCAGCCCGGTGGCGCAGATCGTGGTGACCGACGACGACACCGTGGCGATGGTCAACCAACAGGCCGAAACGTTGTTCGGGTTGTCGGCTCGCGACGTCGGCCGGCTGCTGCGCGATCTGGAGGTCTCGTACCGGCCGGTCGAGTTGCGGGGCTACTTGGAGCAAGCCAAAGCGGAGCGTAGGTCTGCCCGGATCCAGGACGTCAAGTGGCAGCGGCCCGGGGCGGAAAACGTCTGGTTCGAGGTCCATGTGAACCCACTCGTGGACGCAGAGAACGAGCTGCTGGGTGTATCGATCGCGTTCTTCGATTTCACCGCGACAAGGGCGCTGCTGGACAAGGTGGTCCATGCCAATCGCCAACTCGAAACGGCTTACGAAGAGCTGCAATCCACCAACGAAGAACTCGAGACCACCAACGAAGAACTGCAATCCACAGTCGAGGAGCTGGAGACCACCAACGAGGAACTGCAGTCGACCAACGAAGAACTCGAAACGATGAACGAGGAGCTGCAGTCCACCAACGACGAACTGCACACCATCAACGACGCCCTACGTGACCGCAGCATCGAACTCGACGAGGCGCAGACCTTCCTCGACTCGCTGGTCAACTCCATTCATTTCGGCTTGGCAGTGGTGGACCGCGAGATGCGGGTGGTGGTGTGGAACCACGGGTGCGAGGAATTGTGGGGGCTGCGCTCCGATGAGTGCACGGGTGAAGTGCTCACCAGCTTCGATATCGGGTTGCCGATGGATGGCATCCGGGGCCTGATCGGCAATGCGTTCGTCGACCCGGACAATCCGCGGGAATCCGTCGTCGATGCGGTCAACCGGCGGGGCAAGCCGACTCGGGTTCGGGTGATCTGCACGGGCTTCAAAGCGCCGTCGAGAGACAGCGTCGACGGCGCCCTGCTGTTGATGGAGGCCCGGCCCTAGCGAGGCTGACGACGCAAGTCGTCGAACTCGGCCTTGACGATGCGGTAACAGTCGCAGGCCGCGCGTTCCAACCCGGCTCGGTCGGCGATGGTGATTCGACCGCGCCGATAGCGGATCAGGCCGCGGTCCTGGATTCGTCGGGCCGTTTGCGACGCCGTCGGCCGGTGCACACCGAGCATCTGCGCGAGAAACGCCTGGGTGAGCGGAAACTCGTCGCGGCCGACGCGGTCGTGTGTGGTCGCCAACCAACGGGCCATCCGTGCTTCCGTCGCGTGGCTGCGGTTGCAGACCACGTTCTGAGCGACCTGCACCATCGTCGCCTGAGTGAATCGGTTCATCAGTGCGTGCAGCACCCCATCAAGGATCAACGCCTGACGGAACTCTGAAACGCCGATGCGGACGGTGTCACCGGGAATCTGGCAAAAGGCCGCCTGCGGGCTACTCGTCGCGCCCAGGTAAGCCGGCAGCCCCACCATGCCTTCGTGGCCAGCGGTGGCGACCTCCACGGCGATCCGCCCATCGGCTACCGCAACCAAGGAAAACACCGACGTCAGAGGGAAAAAGACGTCGGCGATCGGCTTTCCCGGCGCATACGCCGGCCGTTTCAGCCCGGAGTGTTCCAGCCGGGGCCGCAGCGCGGCCAGCTCGGACTCGGGCAATCGCGCCAGAATCGCATTGCGCCGGAACTGCTCATCGGTCACGCGGCCGCTCCCTGATGCGTCCATGCGGTCTACTCTTGACCCATAATGTCCGCGACCAAACATACGGTTGGGACGCCGCGCTTCGGGCGAGTCGTCTTGGTCGCGTCCCTGGGCGGAATGCCGATCATCACCATCGTCTTGGCCGGGATCCCGACCGGCTATGGCGTACCGATCGCCGTCGTGCTGCATCGTCGCCGCACCCGAGACGACGCCGACCTGTTGGCCGCCATCCTGGCCCGGCGGACGCGTCTGCCGGCGCGGGTGGCCGAGGCCGGCGTCCCGGCGGATCAGCCGGGTGTCACGGTGGTACCCGCCGAGACGACGGCAACCATTGACGCATCGGGCAATTGGCTGCTGTCTGAGGGCGCCAGAGGCGTCGGGCCGGGCAATGCGCTGTTGGTCAGCTCTGCCCGCGCGACGCCGACGGTCGCCGTCATCTTGACCGGCTCGTTGGCCGACGGTGCCGACGGATGTCGCGCGGTCAAGCGAGCCGGTGGCCGGGTGCTCGTTCAAGACCCCGCGACCGCGCGCGCGTCGAGTATGCCCGCCAATGCCATTGCGACCGGCTGCGTCGACTTCGTCTTGGAACCCGAGCGGATCGCGACCGCGCTGCTGGCGCTCACGACCGCACCTGGGGCCGCCGAGCTGCTCACGGTCCCGCCACCGCCGTGGGCGCGGCTGGGCCCGGTGGCGCGCTAGCATCCGGTGCCCGTCATCGGCGCGGATGTTCGCCTTCGACGAGCTGGCGGGCCACCGCAACCAACGGCGTGTTCGAGCTCTGGGATAGCCGCTTGAGCAGTTCGAATGCCTGTACCGAGTCAATGTTGAACCGCTCCATGATCATGCCCTTGGCCTGGCCGATGAGGTCGCGGGATGCCAGGGCGCTGCGGAACTGCTCGTCACGGCGCACCAGATTCCAGGCCAGCGCGGCGTGCGTGGCCATGATCAGCCCCAGCTCCACCGCCTCGTCGTCGAACGCATTCGGTTGCTCGGAATAAAAGTTCAGCGCACCCATGGTGTGGTGGTCGGCAAACAGCTGAAACGACATGATCGACCGGATCGGGGTCTCCTCGACGGCGTCGCGGCAATACGACGCCCATCGCTGTTCCTGCGCGAGGTCGTTGATCCGGATCGTGTGCTGTTCCCACGCCGCTGACAGGCATGGCCCTTGGTCGTGGCGTTGCTGGATTTCGTCGAGCAGCGCCGGGTAGTGGCCGCTCGCCGACGCTGTCCGGACCTTCCCGTCGCGGGTTGCGATCGTGATGCCTGCGTGTTGCGCACCGGGGACGAATCGCGCAGCGCCTTCGGTCAGTTCCTGGAGCACCGAATCGACGTCAGTTGACTGCTGCTGAAGGGCTTGCATCAAGTCGGCGACTTCGAGGAGAAGTCCGCTTCGGCGATTCGCTGCCATGTTGTCCCACTCCAATCGGCTGCTTCGACGGAGGTGGCCCCGATTGTCCCCTGCCCGGGCGCGGGCGGCAACCAATTGAACGCGTTCTAGCATCTGTTCTACATGTGTCGACAGGAGGCGGTGTGCGGTTCAGCTACGCGGAGGCGATGACCGATCCGGCGTTCTATATTCCGCTGGCAAAAGCCGCCGAGGCGGCCGGGTACGCCGGCATGACGATTCCGGACAGCATCGCCTATCCCTTCGAGTCGGATTCGAAATATCCGTACACCCCCGACGGCAGTCGCGAGTTTCTGGACGGCAAGCCGTTCATCGAGACGTTCGTGCTGACCGCCGCGCTGGGCGCGGTGACGACGACGCTGCGGTTCAACTTCTTCGTGCTGAAGCTCCCCATCCGGCCGCCGGCCCTGGTCGCCAAGCAGGCGGGCTCGCTGGCGGCGCTGATCGGCAACCGGGTGGGGCTTGGTGTCGGCACCAGCCCGTGGCCGGAGGACTACGAGCTGATGGGTGTTCCTTTCGCCAAGCGCGGCAAGCGGATTGACGAATGCATCGAAATCGTGCGCGGCCTCACCACCGGCGAGTACTTCGAGTTTCACGGCGAGTTCTACGACATCCCCAAGACCAAGATGACACCGGCGCCCACCCAGCCGATTCCGATTCTGGTCGGCGGTCACGCCGATGCCGCGCTGCGGCGTGCGGCACGCGCCGACGGCTGGATGCATGGCGGCGGCGATCCGGAAGAGCTCGACCGACTGCTGGCGCGGCTCAAGCGGTTTCGCGAAGAAGAGGGTAAGACCGGCCCGTTCGAGATCCATGTGATCTCCGCCGACGCGTTCACCCTCGACGGCATCAAACGGCTGGAGGACAAGGGCGTCACCGACGTCATCGTCGGCTTCCGCGTCCCCTACACCAAAGGGCCGGACACCGAGCCGCTGGACGTCAAGATCCGCAACCTGGAGAAGTTCGCCGAGAACGTGATCGCCAAATCCTGACCAGCAGACGCGAGCCGTAGGCGAGCACGCCCTACCGTGGAAGCGTGACTGAGAACATTCTCTCCGACGCCGCGATCGGCGCGCTCTCTGATGCGCAGCGCCGCGACTTGATCAGTCGGCTGCAACGGCCCATCGCCGAGGTTTATCCCCACCCCGGAGTCTTGGAGCGCGTTCGTCGGATTCGGGTGGGGTTGATGGCCACCGGTTCGGTAGTGCTGATCCCGTGGATGGTCTATCTCGCATTCACGTTGCCCGACATCTACATGGCCCACAATTGGACGGCGACGTGGGTGGGATTCGACAGCCTGTTGGTCGTCTTCATGGCCGCGACGGCGGTACTCGGCTTCCTGCGCCGCCAGGTGCTGATCCTCACCGCGTTCACCACCGGCGTGCTGCTGATCTGCGACGCCTGGTTCGACATCATGACCGCCGGCCCCAACGACATGTGGCTGGCGCTGGTGACCGCCCTGTTCGGTGCGCTGCCGCTGGCCACAGTGCTGATCGCCGGCGCGCTGCGCATTATCCGTCTGATGGCCACCCGGTTGTGGTTGCTGGACCCCGGAACGCCGCTGTGGCGGTTGCCGCTGCTGCCATGACGCAGTGTTGACCACCGAGTATGCGATGGTAGCGCCGAAAATGCATCCAGGGCGTGGATTTCGGCGAAATCGCGCTCTGACCGCAGTCTCGGTGGCCTAACCAGCTCGGTGTTTGGCGAACCACTCGGCCTGCATCGCCAGCAATGCCATCGGCTCCAATTGTGGTGTGGCCGAGTCGAGTTCGCGGTAGCGCTGGTAGACGTTGACGACTATGCGTTCGGCGTCCAGCCAGTTCGCGTACTCGCCGAGATCGATGGCGTCGGCCGCCTCGGCGAACGACAAGCCCTGGCGGTAGGCCGCGTCGGCCTGCTCGTTGACATGCGCCAGATATCCGCGGACGGCGCGGATTCCGTCTGGATCGGTGACCGGCCCGTGGCCGGGCACCACGGTCGGCGCGTCCAGCGCGATCATCGCGTCGCAGGCGGCTATCCAGTTGGCGATCGGGCCGGCCCACACGATGGGCGTGCAGCCGATGAACAGCAGGTCCCCGGCGAACAGCACCCCGGCGTCCGGGACATGCACAACCGAGTCGGCCGCGGTGTGCGCCGGGCCCAGGTTCAGCAGGCGCACCTCCCGGCCGCCGACCTCGATGGTGAGCCGGTCGTCGAAAGTATGATCGGCGTTGCGCAGGGTGATCCCGCTGAAATCGAAGGGCCCGAAGCGATCTCGCAGATATCGGGTCACCACCGGCCCCAGGTCCGCGGTCTGGGTCATGGCCAGCATTTCGGGCGCCATACCGTGCGCGAGCTCCTCGGCGGTGCCCTTGGCGGCGATGACGCGCACCGAGCGGTCCAGCAGCTGGTTGCCGTGGGTGTGGTCGCCGTTGGAGTGGGTGATCAGCGCGTCGGTGATGGGTGCGGCATCGGTGATCGGCTGCATCGCGGTCAGCATTTCGCGGGTCAGCGTCAGGTCGAACAGCGTGTCGACGAGTAGCGACGCGCCGTCGCCGGCGATCAGTCCGGCGTTGCTCCAGCCGTATCCGCCATCGGGCAATGTCCACGCCCACACCCGGTCGGCCACTTCGTGCAGCCCGCGCGTGTAGGCCACTTTCGCGGGAGCGGGGTTGACCCGCGGTCTGCCGGGTGTGACATCCGGGTTCGGCCGCGGCGGCAACCGGTGCGGTGCGGGAGTGTGGCGCACGGTTTGCCGGGTCTCGCCGAGTCCCTGTACCCGCAGTGTGACGACGTCGCCGTCGTGCAGCCAGCCGGGGAATTTCGGGTCGGTCAGGTGTTCGACGAGCGTACAGGTCGGCACCGTACCGGACCCGAAAACATCACCGGGAGTGAGCATTACGCCCCGGGAGGCGTAGGAGATGACCTCGCCGAAGCTCCAGTCCATCGTCCCGGTCGATCCCGATCCGATCACCACGTCGTTGACCATCGCGGTCACGTCGAGGCTCAGCCTGCCGTCGCGACGGTAGGGCTGCAGTTCGTCCGGGGTGACCAGGTACGGGCCCAGGGTGACGCCGCTGTCTTTACCCTTGGCCTGCCCGATACCCAGTTGACCCTCCAGTTGCTGCAGGTCACGCGCCGACCAGTCGTTGAAGATGGTGTAGCCGATGATGGCCTGCTCCGCTTCGTCGACAGAGAGGTCCTTGCCCGCGGCCCCGATTACCGCCGCGACCTCCAATTCGAAGTCCTGCCAAGCGCTTCCGGGAGCCGTCGGCGCGTCGTCGTAGGGGCCGAGCACCGTCGCCGGGCAGGCGAAGTAGAACGCCGGAATGCGGTACCAGGTGTCTTTGAGCACGCGGCCGGCGCCCATCGCCGCCTGGCAGTTACGCATATGGTCCAGAAAGCACAACGAGTCGCGAATCGACGGTGGGCGCGGGATCGGAGCCCGCAGCGTCACCCCGTCCAGCGGCACGGTATGCGGCGAACGCAACGCTTTTTCGCCCGCCTCGTGTAATCCGTCAGCCCCCAGCGCAATGAGCTCCAGCAGCGTCACGCCCGCCGGCATCGCATGGATCACATCGTCGGAGAGCACTCCGGTGCGTTCGCCGTCGTCATCTCGATATGTCACCCACCTCATGGGCATCAACATACTTCGAGGCAAACGCCTCATGCGCCGAGACAACCCGAATCCCGAAGGCAGCAAAAACCAATGAAATAAGCGGTAGCGTCATGCGGACCGGTATTGGCCACCCCCAGCACTCGGCAAAGCCCCGCGATGTGACGGGAGACAACAATGAAGCGCTGCATGGTCACAGGCTTGGCCGCCCTGCTGCTGGGCGCCGGGCTCATTGCGTCAGCGCCGCACGCCGGCGCCGGCTGCCAGTACGGAGGTCCCGTCATCAGCAAGTGCGACGGGCCCATCCAGCCCGACGGCACCTGGCAACGCTGCGTGGCAGTCGCCACTTTGATGTATCGGGGCGCCAGTTCCTACCTGGTGCCCGACAAGCGCTGCGATGTGATGGGTCCTGATCACCAGCCCGGGGATGGCGCGTTCGCCGACCCGCCCACGCACATCGACGACTGACGATGGGAACCGCTTGCGGCGCAAGGCGTTGCCATTCGAACACACCGTCGTGTGGCGAAGGTCACCATCTCGGCTCCACGCCTGCTGACGACAGCCTTATCGGGTGTAACAGCGGCCTGTTCCCTTGAAGCCTGCCTACGACGAAGCTAAGTTCGTCGGCGCGATGGGATACCGAAAACACATCAGCAATGTCGTTCCCTTGCGCCGCTCCGTCGGCGTTCCGCTGAGCAACGCCACCCTGCCACTTCATTCGCAACGGATCGACGTGCCAACCTATGACAGGTCAGCTCTTAGGCCCGGTGTGGTTCACATCGGGCCGGGCAACTTTCACCGCGCTCACCAGGCGGTCTATTTCGATGACCTTGCGCGCTCAGGCGTTTCCCGCCAGTGGGGGGTCACCGACGTCAGCCTTCGCAATCGCAAGGTGAAAGATCTGCTGACGGCTCAGGACGGGCTTTACACCGTTGTGCAACGCGGACGTGACCGCCAAACGGCCCGCGTCGTCGGCTCTATCGCCGACTACCACTACGCGCCGCACGACAGCGTGGCTGTGCGTGCCGCTCTGACGGATCCTCAAACCCGCATCGTCAGCCTGACGATTACGGGTAATGGGTATTACCTGGACCCGCGTACCGGCGAGTTCGACCCTTCCCACCCCGACGTGCGCGCCGACCTGGCCGCGTGGGAGTCCGCGACGTGCTTTGCCACCGCGTGGGCGTACCTGACTGAGGCACTCGACTTTCGCCGGCGCGCCGGTATTGCCCCGTTCACGGTGCTCTGCTGTGACAACATGCCCGACAACACGCAGATGGCGCGAACGGCGCTGGTGTCGTTCGCCACGTTGCGCGATCCCGGCCTCGCCCGGTGGATCGAGACCAACGTCGCGTTCCCGTCGACCATGGTCGACCGCATCACTCCACGGACCTCGGACGAGGACTGCGAGTTCGTCGAACGCACATTCGGCATTGCCGACAAGTTGCCGGTGCTGACCGAACCCCACTGCCAATGGATCATCGAGGACAGCTTCCCGCACGGCCGCCCGCCGCTCGAGGAGGTCGGTGCCGAGTTCGTGACCGACGTCAGCGACTACAAGCTGGTTAAGACCCGTCTGCTCAACGCAACTCATTTCGTGCTCGGCTGTTTGGCCACGTTGGCCGGCTACCAGCGCACCGACGAAGCCATGAGCGACCCGGTCATTTACGGATACGTCGAGCAGCTCATGCGCGACGAGATTCAGCCGCTGCTACCGGCGGCGCATCCGATGAACACCCGCGCCTATCGGAACACTTTGCTCACCAGGCTCAGCAATCCCCGCATGCCCGACCAGTTGTCGCGGTTGGCGCGCCGGGGATCGGAAAAAATGTCGTCGTTCGTGCTGCCCTCCCTGCAGGACGCGATCACGCAGGGCAGACCGCACAGTCTGCTGATGCTGGCCCTGGCCGGGTGGGCCCGGTACCTGCGTGGCTATGACCTCGACGGCCGCACGATCCATATCGAGGACCCGCAAGCGGAATTGCTGACCGAGTTGGCGACCCGCGGCGGAAACAAGGCCTACCCGCTGCTGGAACACGAAATCTTCACCGAACTTCGCGGTGTGCCCCACTTTGCGGAGCACCTCGGCGACAGGATCGTCGACATCGATGTGCGTGGCGTGCAGCCCACGCTGCGCCAAGCGTTGGGGGACACCGGTCGGGAGGTGGCATGGGGCTGAACCGTGCGGGGCTGGCCGTGATGCGCGAATTCGACCCAGCCCAGATCACCACTTTGCTCTGTGACGCCGACGACAACCTCTTCCCTTCTGAGGCACCGGCTTTCGACGCCTCGGTCGAGGTGACCAACCGGTTCCTGGCCAGGTTCGGGGTGTCGGCGCCGCTTACCGCCGACGAGTTGCGGAAGAAGGCCGTCGGAAAGAACTTCCGCAGTACCGCTCTCGACTTGGCTGTGCTGTGCGGGGTGCCCATGGATCAGACGCTGGCACAGGGCCGCCCCCGTGCAGTTGTCGCTTCGGCCACCGACGTGGCGGCCGATCGTGCGCTGTGCGCCGACGAACTCGAGAAATGGGTGCGTCAGGAACGCGAGCACGTCACCGCTCACCTGTCCGTCACCCTGAGACCAGACCCGCGGGTGCTGTCCCCGCTGCGCGACCTCGCCTCGCGGTATACGTTGACCGCGGTCAGCTCCAGTGCTCTCATGCGCCTGGATGCCTGCTTCAGCGCCACCGAACTCGACGCGCTAATTCCGGCGACGGTGCGTTTCAGCGCAGAAGATTCCCTTCCCGTGCCGACGAGCAAGCCTGATCCGGCGGTGTACCGCCATGCCGGCGAAGTCTTGGGCATCGGCACTCATCAAGGCTTGGCGATCGAAGACTCCGTGGCCGGGGTGACCTCCGCAGTGGCGGCCGGCTACCTCACCGTCGGCAACCTGATGTTCGTGCCCGACGACGAACGTTCTTGCCGCAGTGCGGAACTCACCAGTGCCGGTGCACACGCGATCACCGACTCGTGGTCTGCCCTCACCGATGCCCTCTTGGCACCGGCCACGACGTAACGATCGCCCACCCGCTCACTCTGACGCGTCGGTCACTTCCTTGAGTTCGCGCTCGAGGGCGGTGGTGATGTCGGAGGAGGTCAGGATCATCGCGATCATGAACTCGATGAGTTGGTCTCGGTCGGCGTCGATCTCACCTTGAAACCACATGGTTCCCAGTTCGAGCAGGCCGCTGAGTACCGTGACGGCGGCCAGGCGGACGTTTGGGTCGTCGGTGACTTGTTCGCCGAGCAGCTCACGGGCCTGCCCCACCGCGACTTGGGCGAGGGTGTGAATGAGTTGGCGGCGATGGGTTTTGAGGGCTTCGGCGGTTTGCAACTCGATGAGCAACTTGGGCCGGCGCGGTTCGCTTTCGATGAAGGTGAACGCCGCTTCGATGACGGCGCGAGTTCGCGGCCGTGGCTGGGCAGGCGACTGCATCACGGCGCCTAGCAATGTCGCGAGGCCCTGGGCGAACTCGTTCTCGAACGCCGCGACTAGCAGCGCATCGCAGTCCGCGAAGCTCTCGTAGAAGTAGCGGTCGTTCAGGCCCGCACGCACGCAGACCGCCCTGACTTTCAGGCTGCCGACGCCTTGTTCGGCGATGAGGTCGATCGCCGCGTCGATGAGTTGTTGGCGACGGCGGGTGCGCCTCTCGTCGAGGGTTTGCCCCCAATAGCGCCCGGTAGGAACGTCGCACCTCCCCGCTTTCGATTCAGGTCTTGCGTTTGACCGCCGTTTGGTGAAGGCTATCACCACACACAGTTTGGTGAAGCATGTCACCAGACACTCGGGAAAGAGGACCGCATGTCGCCTGATTCATCGAAGCTGGCCGACCCCGCTTTGTTCTCGGAGTTTCCGTTCAACATCGGCTATCGGCTGTTGGCGCCGGGCGATATCCGCCCGACCGCTGCCCAACGCGAGGCCTATCGACGCTTCACCCAGATGGGTGATCCGCTGGCCGATGCGGTCGTGGAGATGTTTCGCCGGCTGCCGGCCGGCGAGGGGCGAAAGATGTTCGAGCTGGCCGTCGAGCACGGTATCGAGGCCGTCGCCGATCCGCCGGCCGAGCTGCGGGCCTTCTTCGCTCAGGTCGACGCGGTTCCGTACTGGGTGGACCATGACAAGCTCGATCTGGCGGCCCGGGTGACCGCGCGCACCGGTTTGTGGGGTGGCTTTTTCGCGCTGCCCGGGCTGGCGTTGATGGGCGGCTATCTGGCCTCCCGCGCAGACAAGCCCCTAGTGGCATCGGGCCAGCTGACCGAGATGGCGCCGAGACGACTGGCCGAAACAGGCGCCTGGTATGTGGATGTCACCTCGCCCGGCGGGCTGGACCGATTTGCCCCCGGCTTCAAAGGCATCCTGCGCGTGCGGTTGATGCACGCAATGGTGCGCGCCGGCATGAGCCGCCGCCCGGACTGGAACTACGAGGCATGGGATCACCCGGTCAACCAGTCGCAGACCGCCGGGACACTGATGCTGTTCTCACTGGCCAACATCGTGGGGTGCCAAGCTCTCGGACTCCGCTTCTCCCCCAGGGAAAAAGCGGCCGTCTACCACTTCTGGCGCTACGTCGGCGTGCTGCTGGGCTTGGATCCCGACATCGTTCCCACAGATGAGGTCGACACCTGGCGGCTGCTGTGGTTACAGGCCGACTATGAATTCCTGCCCGACGACGACTCCCGCCGTCTTGCCCAGGCCCTGCTGCGTGCCGCCAGCACCGCCCTGGCGCTGCCCGGTGACGGCCCCGCATCACAAGTAGCACGACGCGCGTTCACCCAGTACGCGGCCGCCTACAGCCGACTCATCCTCGGACGCAGCAACTCTGACCTTCTCGGCCTGCCCGACCGTAAGCCCTTCCAAGCCGCGGTGCTGCTCACCGCAGCACTCAACCGCGCCATTGAGATCCCACGCCGGCTCGTCCCGGGCGCCACCCGGCTTTCCGAAGCGGTCGGCCAGCGATCACGCCAATACATGCAGCGCCGAGCCGCCGCCAGCACACACGCCGACACCTCGTACAAGCGACATGACCGGCTCGCAGAGAGAAAGGGCGCATGAAGCACCCCGAATTCCGCAAGCTGCGGTTCGATCTCGATGACACGGTGCCGTTCCAATGGAACCCGTCGAACCCGATTTCGGGGCTGTGGGGCAACGCCATTTCGTTTCTGGCCGTCGGGTGGGAGAAGTACATCCTGACCGCCACCCGCGACGCCATGGACCTCATCGATGACACGGAGGTGGCCGAAGAGGCCCGCATCTTTGTTGCGCAGGAGGCGCAGCACGCCGCTGCGCACCGCGGACACATCCGGGGTTTGATCGCCCAATATCCCGGGCTACAAAAGGTTTTGGACGCTACCCACAAACACTTCGACGACCTGTATGCCGCCAAACCCTTGAAGTTCCACCTGGCCTACATGGCGGCGATGGAATCCACCTTCACGCCGGTGTTCCGGGCCGCGATCGACAACCGCGAAACCCTGTTCGCCGACGGTGATGCCAGGGTGGCGTCGATGCTGCTGTGGCATTACGTCGAAGAGATCGAACACCGCAGCTCGGCGGTGGCCATCTACGACGCGGTCATCGGGGATCCGTGGTACCGGCTGCGCGTGGCACCGCAGGCGTTCCTCCATTTCGCGGCGCTGTTCCGGTTGCTGTCAGCCGGTTTCGCCGAGCATGTACCGGCCGACGACTTGGGCGCACCGCATCAGACGGTCCGCTTTGCAGGCTTGTTCGCCAAAGACCTCCGGTCGAGGATTCCGGGCCTCAAGGGCATCGGCCGCTCCCCGGGTGTCCCGTCGATGCTTCACGGATTGCGGCTGCGCGACGTGATCGGCATGGCAGGTGGCGTGCTGGGCTCGCAGACACCGCGCCACGACCCCGGTGCCGAACGGCTGCCCGACTGGTATGACACCTGGGTATCGGCGTATGTGGCGGGCGAGGACATGGCGCACTTCTACGGTGCCCCACCGGAAAAGGTCGGGCGCACCGCATGACGGTATGCAACGAGCGGTTCGTCGAGTTGGCGCGGCTACTGGACTTCACCGACTGCCGCGACCTCAATCCGATGGTCTACCTGAATGATCCGCTGCACCTGAAACATCCGACGATGCTGGTGATCGAGCTGCTGTTCATCGGCGGCGCCGTGCTGTTCCTGGTCGACGCCGTCCGGCGGCTGCGCCGCCACGGTGACCCGACCTACTTGGGGGTGTGGTGCGCGGCGATCGTTTACCTGATCGCGATGGAGCTCCCGATCTACTTCCCCGAACCATTTCACCTGGATTCGATCTACCGAGTCATCTTCATCCACAACGAATTCACGATCGGCTTCCTGTATCACCGGATGCCGCTCTACATCGTCGCGCTCTACATCACCATGCTGTATCTGGCGTACGCGATCATCGACCGCGCCGGCATCTTCGACCGCCGCCACTGCGCGGTGATCGGGGCCGTCGCCGTCGGATTCACCCACCACGTGTTCTACGAGATCTTCGACCACTTCGGGCCGCAGTACCGCTGGTGGCTGTGGGACTACGACCTGAGCCTTTCACATCTGACGCTCAAGTCGGTGCCGCTGTATTCCATGATGTGGTGCCTGCTGGGCCCGTTCGCCTTCACCCTGGTCGTGCGGCTGCTGCTGGTGCGCAAGCTGACTCGGGGCTGGTCGCCAGCCTCGCTGGCCGGCTGGGTGGCGCTCAGCGGTGTGCTGACCACCGTGGTGCTCGCGGTGCTCAACACGCCGGTGCTGGTGGCGATAGCGGCCTCGCGCGGCGCCGCCGCTACCGCGGTTCTCGTCGGGCTGTTCGCGATCATCGTCGCCTTCGGCGCCGTCACGGTGTGGGCGTTGCTCACCACACTCGCAATTACGCCCCGCCATCGCGGTGCCGAATTCTGGTACGCCTGCGTCTATCTGGTCACCTTCGCCGCCCTGTGGGCGTATGCGCTACCGGAGTACCTCGCCGCCGAGCACGGTGTCACTGCCCGGGGTACCCCGATCGGATCGTTGCCCTATGCGCTCGGGTGCTATGCGGTCGCGGCGGTGCTATTGGCGTTGGTCTACCGCAGGACCACACCGGCGAACGTCGTTCAACCGCCGCCGCCTTCCCATTTCACCTCGTCGGGCGTCTTGTCGGGTCGCAGTCCGCGCCAGCTGGGTTGGCGCAGCCGCCCGTCCGATGTCCATTCGCTGTAGCGGACCTCGCCGACAAGTTTCGGCTCGACGAACGTCACACCCTTGACATCCTGAGTGGAAAGCCTTGCGTTGAACGGCGATTCGTCGGTGCGCAGCGGCTCCAGCGTCTTCTTGAGGTTGGCCAGGTCGCGTTCGGTGAAGCCGGTGCCGACCTTGCCGGCGTAGCTCAGCCCGCCCTCATCGGGGATGCCCATCAACAGTGAGCCGATGCCGCTGGTACGTCCGCCTTCACCGGCGCGCCAGCCGCCGATGACGACTTCTTGGGTGTTCCAGTGCTTGTCCTTGATCCACGACGCCGACCGGCGCCCCGGCTGGTAGGTGGCGTCGCGTTTCTTCGCGACCACGCCTTCCCAGCGGTGCTCGCGCGAGTACTCCAGCGCCTCGGCACCGTCCCCCGGCAACAGTTCGGGGACGATGAGACCGGTGCCGTCGGCCAACGTTTCGAGCAGCTTGCGCCGATCTCGATATTTGGCCCGCAGCAGCGAGCGCCCGTCCAGGTAGAGCAGATCGAACGCCCAGTACTCGACGCGCGTGGCACGGACCCGATTCTGCATCTCGGAAAACCGGGGTACCCCGGATTCGTCCAGCGCGACGACTTCGCCGTCGAGTACGACGTGATGGTCCGCGAGACCTATTGCGAGAGGCGGTAATTGCGGGTACTTGCCGGTGACGTCGCGGCCGCGCCGCGATCGCAGCCGGACGTTGCCGTGGTCGGCGTCGACCAGCAGCCGGTAGCCGTCCCATTTGCCCTCGAACGCCCACTGCGACGCCTTGAGGTGCGCCACCGAGCCTTCGGTGGCGAGCATCGGGGTCAGCTCGTCGAAGGCGAAGACCTTCTGGTCTTTCATCCGGTGCGCCAGCCACTGATCGCCGTTGGTTTGAATCAGCGCATAACGCCCCGAGATCCGGTTGCCATGCAGGGTGACGATGACCTCGTCGTCGCGGAACTTCTCGGCTTCGTAGGTGCCCGAATCCCAGATGATCACCTTGCCCGCGCCGTACTCCCCCTTGGGTATGGTGCCCTCGAATGTGGCGTATTCCAGCGGGTGGTCCTCGGTGTGCACCGCCAGGTGATTCACCGATGGAGTGTCCGGGAGGTTCTTGGGCACCGCCCAGGACACCAGCACGCCGTCGCGCTCCAGCCGGAAGTCGTAGTGCAGCCGGCGAGCGTGATGCTCCTGGATGACGAACGTATTACCTTGGCCGACAGCAGGCTTCCCGTCTGGAACCGGCTCCGGCGTCTTCGACGCGTCGCGCATGCTGCGGTACTTCGTCAGTCGGTCGGGGACTATGTCGGCATCCAGGGGGGCCAGCAGGTCGCCGTCGCGCCCGATACGCTGCAGCACCTCGTCGTACCTCAGTTGGCGAAGCTTCCTGTCGTCGAGTTCCTCCCAGGTGCGTGGCGCGGCCACCGTCGGGTACTGGCGCCCACGCAGTGAATACGGCGCGATCGTGGTCTTCGACCCGTTGTTCTGACTCCAGTCCAAAAACACCTTGCCGGCCCGCAGGCTCTTGGTCATCGTCGAGGTGACCAGCTTCGGCATCGCCTTTTCCAGTTGCTGTGCAACACGTTTGGCCAGCACCACCGCGCCCCGGCTGCTGACCGGCTTGTCCAGCGGGGCGTACAGATGCAGCCCCTTGCTGCCGCTGGTGAGCGGGAAGGTGGTCAGACCGATGTCGGCCATCAGATCTCGCACGGCGCGGGCCACCGTGGCGAGCTGGGCCATCGTCACGCCTTCGCCGGGGTCGAGGTCGAACACCAACCGTGTTGCCGGGCCGGGCTTTAACTCTTCCCCGTTGCGCGTCCACTCGGCGACGAAACGCCACTGCGGAACGTGCACCTCGAGGGCGGCCTGCTGGGCGATCCAGGCCAGTCCGTCGCGGCTGTCGATGATCGGATACGTCGTCGTCCCCGACTTGTGCACCACGCTGGCCCGGGGAAGCCAGTCCGGCGCCGAGGACGCCAGCTGCTTTTCGAAGAACGACGGCTCGTCGACGCCGTTGGGCCAGCGCTTGCGGGTGGCGGCGCGCCCCGCGATGTGCGGCACCATCACCTCGGCGATGCTGGTGTAGTAGTCGAACACGTCGGCTTTCGTGGTGCCGGTCGCGGGATAAAGCACCTTGTCGGCGTTGGTCAGTTTCACCAGCGGCGCCATACGGCTAACCTACGCGCCACGGCGTCGAAAACGGCTCCTGAACACCAATTATCGTCCTCGCCGTAAATTAATCGTGAGATGAACCACGAATGCGTTAGATATCCGATCGCACCGGGCACGCGATTCAGAAATGCGCAAAATTGACTTGTGCCGCACGCTCGCTGATTCAGACCATGGCCCCGGGAGGAGTTGTGCAATCGTGCCTGACGCAATCAAGCTGAACAACGCAGCGCTGACAAAGCTGCCGATCGCGACGCCCAGCTATGACCGCGGCAAGATCTGCGTCGGCATCGCGCACATCGGTGCCGGTCACTTCCACCGGGCGCATCAGGCGATGTACATCGACCGGCTGCTGCAGCGAGGCTTGGCACACGAGTGGGGCATCTGCGGTGTCGGCGTGTTGCCCGGCGACTGGCCGATGCGCGACGTCCTGCGCGACCAGGACGGTCTCTACACGCTGATTGTGGAGAAGCCCGACGGTAGCCGCGACGCACAAGTCATCGGTTCGATCATCGACTACCGCTACGCCCCCGACGACCCAGAGGCAGCGCTGGAGGTGCTGGCCGCGCCGTCCACCCGGATCATTTCGCTGACCATCACCGAGGGTGGCTACCGCGACCCCGACGGGCCCGCGTTCGCGTTGATCACCGAGGCGCTGGCCAGACGCCGCGACCGCGGGATCGCCGCGCCGACGATCGTGTCGTGCGACAACATCGAGGGCAACGGCGACGTCGTGGGCCGGGCCGTCCTCGCGAATGCCGAAAGCCGGGATCCGGCCCTCGCCGAATGGATCGCCGAACATGCCCGGTTTCCGAGTTCGATGGTCGACCGGATCACGCCGTCCACGACACTGGATATGGCTGCGACGGTGCGGCGCGAGTTCGGGGTCGACGACCGCTGGCCCGTGGTGGCCGAACCATTCACCGCTTGGGTGCTCGAAGACGACTTCGCCGACGGCAGGCCACCGTTGGAAGAAGCGGGTGTGCTGCTGGTCGACGACGTCCGCCCATACGAGCTGATGAAGCTGCGACTGCTCAATGCAGGGCATCAGTGCTTGGCCTATTTCGCTCACCTCTGCGGCTTCGAGTTCGTTCACGACGCGGCACGCGATCCGCTGCTCGCCGAATTCTTGCTCGCCTATTTCCAGTTCGAGGCCATCCCGACGCTGCCGCCGGTGCCCGGAATCGACCTCCATGACTACAGCTGCACGCTGCTCGAGCGATTCGCCAACCCCGGCGTGCGCGACACCGTTTCGCGGCTGTGCGCCTACTCGTCGGACCGCATCCCGAAATGGCTGCTCCCCGTGATCCAAGACAACTTAGCCAGCGACGGGTCGGTTCGGCTGGCGGCGGCCACGGTGGCAAGCTGGGCTCGCTATGCCGAGGGTGTCGACGAATGGGGTAACCCGTTCGAGGTGGTGGACCAGCTGGCGGATTCGCTGGTGCCGATCGCCCGGTCGCAGCACGAAAATCCCACCGCATTCATCGAGATCACCGCGGTGTTCGGGGATCTGGCGCAGCAGCCCCGCTTCGTTCAGGCATACAGCTGGGCGCTGGATTCATTGCAGCGCAAGGGAGCCCGGGCGACCCTGGAGGAGCTGCTGCAATGAGCCGCGGGCTGGTGATCGGCGAATCGTTGATCGATATCGTCGGGTCCCTCGAGCACGTCGGCGGCAGCCCGTTCAATGTCGCCGTCGGCCTGGCCCGGTTGGGCCACGAGGTGGACCTCCTGACCCACATCGGCGCCGACTCATACGGTCGACGTATCGCCGAGCACGCCAATAAGGCTGGGGTGCAACTTGTTCCGGGCAGCGTGTCTGCCACCCGGACACCGACCGCGCGGGTAACCGTGGACGAGAACGGTTCGGCCCACTACGTGTTCGATCTGGAGTGGCGGCTGTCCGGCACCCCGGAAGTGGCGCCGCCGCTCGTCGTGCACACCGGATCGATTGCCGCCGTGCATGAGCCAGGGTGCCTGGCCGTCGCGGCACTGATCGACGCCTATCGCGTTTCGGCGACGGTGACCTTCGATCCCAATGTGCGACCGGCGTTGATCGTCGACCGCGACCTCGCCCGCGCGCGCATCGACCATCTCCTCGAGCGCAGCGACGTGGTCAAGGTCAGCGAAGAAGACCTGCGCTGGATCGATCCCGACCGTCCGCCCGAGATGGTTGCCCGAAGCTGGCTGGCCTCGGGACCCTCGATCGTCGCAGTGACGATGGCCGAGCGGGGCGCATTCGCGCTGTGCGCGGGCGGGGAGGTGCGGGTGCCGGCCAGGCCAGTGCGCGTGGTGGACACCGTCGGTGCCGGCGACGCGTTCATGGCCGGCCTGATCGACGCGCTGTGGACGATGGGCCTGCTGGGCGCTGATCGACGCGGCGAGTTGCGGCGGATCGGGGCGGAGGCGCTGACCGACGCGCTGCGCGCGGCGACGCTGTCGTCGGCGTTGACCGTCGCCCGCGCCGGCGCCGAACTGCCCGACCGCGCAGCTGTTGACGCCGCTGTGTTCCAAGCCGACTGAACGGCGCCGGCAAACAGCTACCGTATCGGTTACCCGAGAAGGCGAGGGCATGCCGATGCGCGTTGTTGTGCCGTCCTGGCGTCCCCGCAGTGCGACCGCATGGGCGGGACGTGTCGGTGCGCTCGCCACCGACACGAACGAAACGGCCCTGCAGAAGCGGCTCACCGTCGTGTTGTGCGCGGGAACGCTTCCGCTCACGGCGTTGTGGAGCGTGATCTACCTGCAGATGCACGCCCCGTTGGCCGCGGCGTTTCCGGCGTTCTATACGTTGATCACCCCGCTCAACACCGCGCTGTTCGCCTGGACCCGCCATCTGGAGTTCTACCGCTTCACCCAACTGCTACTGATCCTGATCTTGCCGTGGCTGGTGACGATTGCGCTGGGCGGATTCCATCAGTCCAGTGTCGTCGTCATCTGGGCAGCGCTGTGTCCACTGGGATCCCTTCTGCTCGAAGAGCTTCGGCGCACATTGGTCTGGATCGTCGGCTTCGTCGCGCTGCTGGTCGTGACCGCTGCGGTGCAGCCCCACTTGACGCCGGCAGACCTGCCCGACACCTTCGTCACCTGGTTCTTCGTGCTCAACGTCGGATCGGTGATCGCGATCGTTTTCGGGCTTCTGCACTACTTCGTGGCGCGTCGCAACTTTTTCCAGGAAACCTCGGAGATGCTGCTGCTGAACATCTTGCCGAAGGAGATATCCGAGGCGCTGAAGACCGAACCGCGCGCGATCGCCGCCCACTATGACGGCGCCAGCATCCTGTTCGCCGACATCGTCGGATTCACCCCGATGGCGGCCGCCATGTCGCCGCTGAGCCTGGTTGATCTTCTCAATGAGGTGTTTCAGTGCTTTGATGCGCTCGTCGACAAATACGACCTGGAGAAGATCAAGACGATCGGCGACTGCTACATGGTTGCGGCGGGCGTTCCGCGTCCGCGCGCCGATCACGCCCCGGCGCTGGTCGACCTGGCCCTCGATATGCGGGCTGAAATTGGTCGCCGCACGTTCGGTGGCCGCCGGCTCGACTTTCGCATCGGCATCAATTCGGGTCCGGTTGTCGCCGGTGTGATCGGACGCAAGAAATTCAGCTATGACCTGTGGGGTGAGACCGTCAACATGGCCAGCCGCATGGAGTCACACGGTCAAAGCGGCGTCATCCACATCACCCAAAACACCTTCGAGCTCGTCCGGGCTGAATTCGATTGCGAAGCCCGCGGGCCAATCGAGGTCAAGGGCGCCGGCCGCGTGCAGACGTGGTGCGTGATCGGAAGAAAACCAGCCGGCGAGCGAACGGCAGGTTAGCGCGTCCGGATCGACGCTTACCAGGCTGATCATGCGGGCATACTGACACCATGCGTTCCATCTGGAAGGGTTCCATCGCCTTCGGGCTGGTCAACGTCCCGGTCAAGGTCTACAGCGCCACCGAGGACCACGACATCAAGTTCCACCAGGTGCACGCCAAGGACAACGGCCGCATCCGGTACAAGCGGGTCTGCGAAGTGTGCGGCGAGGTCGTCGAGTACCGCGATCTCGCCAGGGCCTACGAATCCGATGACGGCCAGATGGTGGTGATCACCGACGATGACATCGCAACACTGCCCGAGGAGCGCAGCCGCGAGATCGAGGTGCTGGAGTTCGTGCCGGCAAGTGAACTCGACCCGATGATGTATGACCGCAGCTACTTCCTGGAACCGGACGGCAAATCAACCAAATCGTATGTGCTGCTGGCCAAGACGCTGGCTGAGACCGAGCGGGTCGCGATCGTGCATTTCGCCTTGCGCAACAAGACGCGGCTTGCGGCGTTGCGCGTCAAGGACTTCAGCAAGCGCGAGGTGATGGTGATCCACACGCTGTTGTGGCCCGACGAGATTCGCGACCCCGACTTCCCGATTCTGGACAAGAAGGTCGACATCAAACCGGCCGAACTCAAGATGGCCGGGCAGGTCGTGGAGTCGATGGCCGACGACTTCAACCCGGACCGCTACCACGACGACTACCAGGAGCAGCTGCACGAATTGGTCCAGGCCAAACTCGAAGGCGGCGAAGCGTTTACCACCGAGGAGCAGCCGAAGGAATTGGACGAGACCGAGGACGTCTCGGATCTGCTGGCCAAGCTGGAGGCCAGCGTCAAGGCCCGCTCCGGCGACGGCAAGGCCCCCGCGAAGAAAAAGGCGCCCGCCAAAAAGACCACGGCCAAGAAAGCGCCCGCCAAGAAGGCACGGGCCAAGGCCGGCTCGAAGTCGTAGTTCCGCCGTGCAGGGCCACGCTGGCCATCAGTTGCCACCGCACCCGCCGGTTTTCCCAGCAAGTTCACAGGTATGGAACGGGTAGTCTTTTCATCCAGGTTTGCCGGGGAGGATGAACGGGCCATGGCGGAGCAGAGCATGGAAGTCGATACGGCGCATCTGCATGCTGGTGCAGACCGGTGTAGCGACGCAGCCCAGACAGCATTGACTGCGGCGGGCAAGCTCGCCGGGAAGGAGCCGGCGGCGGGGATGTTCGGCGATTTCGCCGAAGCCCACGAATTTCATCAGGCGGTCTCGGCGGCACACCGGGCCCACGTCGAGCAGTTGCACGGCCATCACCGCGCACTGACCGGGATCGGTGACAAAAGCCGCTCCGCCGCATACGAATTCACCGCACGGGACGCTTCTAGTGCCGACTCTCTGAGGGCCGCCGAAGCCGGTTTCGACACGCTCTAATGCCGCCACCCATAGGTTTGGTCAACTTCTCCGCAGGAGAGCTGATCGCTGCAGCCGGCGGGGACCCGTGGAAGCTCGACGACGAACTGCAGGCAGGCGACCCGGGCGCTATCAATGACCATGCAGATGCATTCCACGCCGCGGCGGGTTCTGCTACCGAGGTCGAAGGCGACTTCCAGTCGGCCAAACAGCGTTTCGAGAAGGGCTGGAAGCACAACGGGGCCGAGCATCCGATCAACGAGTCGGCCGAGGTCGCCCGCGCCACCACGGCACTGCAACTGCAGAAACCCCAACTCGCCAAGATTGCATTGGATTTGGAGACAGTGGCTGCAGGCCTGGCCACGGCCCAACGCACCAGTGACGCTGACATCGCCGCTCTGGACGCCAAGTTGCACGAAATCGACGATGCGATAACCGCCGCCAAAGCCGCTGACCAAGACAGTCAAGCTCTTCACAACTCGGCCGTCGAGGCGGTGAGGGCCACCCTGGGCCAGATCCAAGGTGTTCGTGATGGCTATGTGACCACCATGAAGTCGGCCCAGCCGTCGTTGGCGATCGCAAAGGCCTATGAAGATGGGGCCAAGGAGGCCGCCGAGACGCCCGGGCTGACCCCGACGAAGAGCGACTTGCTGCTCGCAGCTGCCGGCGCCGTGTCAGGTGGTACCGCGGACGGCGTGCGTTCAGCGGCGCTCAAGTTGATCGCGGAGTCCCCCGGCACTGGGCCTGGGAGGGTTGACCCGGGCTTGTTGAAATGGCTGGAAGATCCCAAGATCGGCGGCTTCGAGCTGAAAGGGTTGTCCCGTATGGGTGGGGTGGTTGCGGTAGCCAGCGCGGTACCCTCCGTCCTGTCCGACATTCACGATGGAAACTCCGTCGCCGAGGCCGTAACCCGCGAGGGCGCGGGCACCGGTGCGGGGCTCGTGTTCGGCGCTATTGCAGGGGACATGGCAGCTGGCGCGTTGGCGGGTTCGGTCGTTCCCGGGGCAGGGACGGCGGTTGGTCTGGTGGTCGGCGCGGTCGTGGGAGCGGGCGCCGCCTTCGGGGCATCCAAAGGGGTCGAAATGCTCTGGCATCCGGTCTCCGACGCGGTGGGCGGCGCGGTGCACAGCGTGGCCAAGGTATTTGGATTCGGGTAGGGCGTTGGACGATGCGATTCGATGAGTTCGCGGAGAAGCACAGCGTCGCGGTATTCCCGGTCGACAAGTTTGCGGGATATGTGGTGGAGGTGGGGATACCGCCGGGCTGGGAACCGTTCGATTCCGCAGCTGGAGTCCGTGTATGGGTTTGTCGGACCGATCCGCATATCACCGAGTTTTGCGCTAATGCGGTGTTGACGATGCACCGCGTTGAGACTGCGCTGGACCCCGGAAACGTATTCGCGATGCTGTCCGAGCAGCAGCTGCAGTCGGTGCCGGGGTGTCATGAACTGCGCCGTGAACTGGCTGCAGCCACCGAGGGCGCTGGCGTCGCGGGGGTGCTCGCAATGCAGATCACCCATGAACTCGGCACTATCGACAGTGTGTCACGATCCCGGATCATCACGGCTGAACAGGAGACGCTGATCGCGCAATTGACGGTGACCGCGCTGCACGATTCACCGGTGGACCGTGGACATATCTGGCTGAGGGTCCAGATGGGTGCGGCGGCAGGCCCAGCATCCGCGGGCCACCACGGCGAGGCCCCAGTAACGGGAATGCGAGACCATCACTGATGAGAGGCAGTGGGGCGAAAAGCCATTGGCGGCGGGTATTGCGCTATGGCTTAGGTGCAGTGTTGTGCCTCTTGACGGTGGTGGCAGCGCGGGCGGGACTGCAATGGTACTGGTCTGTGGTGATGCTCTGCGGAGCGTTCCTCATCATCCTCGGCAGGCGTCGGATTTTTCGGGCGGGTGTCTCCCGGACGGACGGCGAGATTGTGTGCCGTTACATTCCCTGGTACGAGGGAAACGCGTACTACTTAAACCTTCTACTCCCGCTGACGGGAGTAGCCATGTTTGCCGCGGGAAACGATCCTGGCAATCCGGCGTGGCTTCGCTCCGGCGGCATCATCCTGCTGGTTCTGACGCCGCTGTTCACTTATTCCGCCATCCGTATGTGGCGGCGATGCCTTCTGTGCATTAGCCCCTCGGCATTGACCGTGCGTTTAGGCACGATTGGGGCTGAATTGATTGAAATCCGGCGTGAGGTTATCGAGTCGGTCGAGCCAAAGTTGGTCCCGAATGGAGTGGGCGGTCAGTGGTTGCAGGTCGAGATTTCCTATCGTGCTTTGGATTTGAGCGATGGCACCACCAAGACTGTGCAGCTCGGTTTGGGGTTGACCGTTGAGCCAGTCAAACTGGTGAAGGCCCTTGTGGTCTGGAACCAGGCCACCAACGAGAACCCAACTGCGCTGTTGGACCGGATCGAACGCATCCTTCGCGGCCGGGAAATGGCTGGCGTGTGAACCCTTCACACCCTCGCCGACTCCAATCTCAGTCGCGCAGCGCGTCCTGCATCCACAGATCACCTCCCCGCGTACCGATTACCGGAAATCGGGACGCGAAGCGGGCGCCCGCCAAGAAGGCTCGGGCCAAGGCCGGCTCGAAGTCCTGATCGGCGGGCGCAGTTACAGGGTCACGCAGCGGTGCTCGCCGACGCCGCCGACGCGATCGTGTTCAAATGGTTCACCGCTACGGCGACCGAACTTTGGCCGGGTAGCGCATCGACCGTGTCGTAATCGAGGTGCGCGAGCCCCGGAGGCGTGGTGTCGTAGAACCGCACCGCCAGCGTGATGGCCTCGGCCAGCGCCGGTCCGCCGACGAGCGGGTTGGTCACCAGACCGATGGCCTGCTGCAACAACCCGCCCTGCTCGGTGAGCCCGGCGATCAGGTTGAGGATCAGGTTGCGCTCGATGCTCAGTTCGACAGCCTCGTCGTACACCGCGGTGAGATCTGCACCAGCCTGGTCGTTGGGTGTCGTGGTGTACAGGTCTCCCGGGTTGGCGAAATCCCACCAGGTGTCAACGCCGTTGCTGTTCTTCGGGATTTGCGCCGCGGTGAGGTTGAACGACGAGATTCCCCGCCCGCCGGGGTCGGTGCCGCCGGGGAACGTGTGCCCCAGCAGACGCGACGGGTTGCCGAAGGTGTAGCCGCCGATGAGGTTCGGCCGGGCGAACTGCAACTCGCCGCCCATGATCGCCGCCAGCACCCGTGATGCCGCCTCCGCGCCTTGGCTGTACCCACCTAGCGCGAACGTTTGGTTCGGGTTCGCTTTGATCCAATTGGTCGCATAGGTGACAGCGATTTGTACGGACTCCGCATAGCTCGGGGCCGTCAGCGCGTCCGGGGGTATGGGACCGAACGAGTACGGCGCGATGACCGGGACCTCGTAGACGAGGTTGGGATTGGCTTGTTTGACCACGTCCGAGGGAAATCCGGTACCGGGCTTTTCAAATGTGCCGGCGAACGTCAACACTGCGTGGCGTTGCTGAGCTGATGGTGTGGTGGCCATGATTCCTCCAAATTTTGCTAGTGCAAGTGACAACTGGCCCGGGCTTTCATGCGGCTCCCGGAACGTCGTGTTGCTGCGCCGTCGCGAGATCTGTTGTCGGTGTCAGCCCCAACAGCGCACGAAGCTGGTCTGGCGTTCCCCGAAACGCATTAGCATCCAAGCGCTGACCGGCGATCAATGCCTGGTTTGTGAATTGCAAAAGGTCGGGTTGGCGGCCGCCGTACGGCGCCCAAAACGCCGAATGGTCGCCCGGATACAGCGCTGACGCGAAACCCGTCCCGCTGACGAAGCTCGACGCGATCAGACCGGGAACTCCTGAGATGTCCGGAGAGCCGATTTGCTGCCAATACCAGCGGGGAATATAGGAGAGGGCGACGTGCACGCCACGCGCCTCGATCGCGCCCAGTACGGCCCAAAAGTTTGCGATGCCACCGGAATTGGCCTCGAAGTCGAGCATGGCCGGAATCGAGCTATCACCGAGTTGCGAAACGAAGTTGTCCGCCTGCAGCGCTGGGTTGCTGGTTCGCACGTAGTGATAGCCCGCGAGGATCAGCCCGATTTCACGCGCCCAGTCGCGGGTATGCGGCCAAAAAGCATCGCGGAACGTAGCGCCCTCCGACACCTTGGCGAACACAAAATAGAAGCCTTCGGCCTTGACTTCGTCCAAGTCGACGATGCCGTTGTTGTTACTGATATCGGGTCCGAAAATCGTCATGATTTCCGCCTTGGTGCTACCTAAAGGTAGAACGATTTCGGCGGGAAACCAGTTCCCGCAATAGGCGTTTTGTCCGGCGCATCCGCCCACATGCGCGCCGAAAAACAACCGCCGGCGCGCGGCGTGCGCCCGTCGCACACATGTTCGCCAGGCGCGGCCGACAAGGCTAACTAGAACGTGTTTCAGAAATAGGGTTCCCCGGCCGCCCCCCGCTTGTTACGGTGTCGCCCGTGATACTCGACAAATTCCGGCTCGACGACAAAGTTGCCGTGATTACCGGGGCCGGCCGCGGCCTTGGCGCGGCTATCGCGCTGGCCTTCGCCGACGTCGGCGCCGACGTCGTCATCGCCTCGCGGACCCAATCCCAACTAGAGGCCGTCGCAGAAAAAGTCCGGGCGGGCGGCCGCCGGGCCCATGTGGTCGCCGCGGACCTTGCCCATCCGGAGGCGACCGCGGAACTGGCCGGCCAAGCGGTCGAGGCCTTCGGGCGGCTGGACATCGTCGTCAACAACGTCGGCGGCACGATGCCCAACGCGTTGCTGAACACCTCGACCAAAGACCTCAAAGACGCGTTCACCTTCAACGTGGGCACCGCGCACGCGCTGACCACCGCGGCCGTGCCGCTGATGCTCGAGCACGCCGGCGGCGGGAGCATCGTCAACATCACCTCGACGATGGGGCGGCTCGCCGGACGCGGCTTCGCCGCCTACGGCACCGCCAAGGCCGCGCTCGCCCACTACACCCGGCTGGCCGCCCTGGACCTGTGCCCGAAGATCCGCGTCAACGCCATCGCACCCGGCTCGATCGCCACCTCGGCCCTGGACATCGTCGCCTCCAACGACGAGCTGCGCGCGCCGATGGAGAAGGCGACACCGATGCGCCGACTCGGACAACCAGACGAGATCGCCGCCGCCGCAGTCTATTTGGCCTCACCTGCAGGCGCCTATCTGACCGGCAAGGTACTCGAAGTCGACGGCGGCATCACCTTCCCCAACCTCGACCTCCCGATCCCGGACCTGTGACCATGCCCATTCGCGTCGCTCAGATCGGCACCGGCAACGTCGGCGTCCACGCGCTGCGAGCGCTCATCGCCAATCCCGAATTCGAGCTCACCGGCGTGTGGGTGTCCTCGGATGCCAAGGCCGGCAAAGATGCCGGACAGCTTGCCGGACTTGACGTTTCGACCGGCATCGCCGCCACCACCGACCTGGACGCGGTGCTGGCCACGCGACCGCAGTGCGCGGTGTACACCGCGATGGCCGACAACCGGCTCCCCGAGGCGCTCGACGACTACCGCCGCATCCTGGCCGCCGGAATCAACGTCGTCGGCAGCAGCGCGGTGTTCCTGCAGTGCCCGTGGCAGGTGATTCCACAGGAGATGCTCACGCCGCTGGAAGATGCTGCGCGGGAAGGCAATTCGAGCCTCTTTGTCAACGGCATCGATCCCGGGTTCGCCAACGACCTACTGCCGCTGGCCCTGGCCGGCACCTGCCAGAACATCCAGCAGATCCGCTGCATGGAAATCGTCGACTACGCCACCTACGACAGCGCGACCGTCATGTTCGACGTGATGGGATTCGGCAAGCCGATCGACGAGATCCCGATGCTGCTGCAGCCCGGTGTGCTGAGCCTGGCGTGGGGATCTGTGGTGCGGCAACTGGCCGCCGGCCTGGGCGTCGAGCTCGACGAGGTGACCGAGCGCTACGTGCGAGAACCTGCGCCGGAGGATTTCGACATCGCGTCCGGGCACATCCGGCAGGGCAGCGCGGCCGCGTTGCGGTTCGAGGTGCTCGGGATGGTCGACGGCCAACCGGCGGCCGTCCTCGAGCATGTCACCCGGTTGCGGGAGGATCTGCGGCCTGACTGGCCGCAGCCGGCCCAGGCCGGCGGTTCCTACCGCATCGAGATCACCGGTGAACCGTCCTATGCCGTCGACGTCTGCCTGAGCAGCCCCAACGGCGACCACAACCACGCCGGGCTGGTCGCCACCGCGATGCGGGTCGTCAACGCGATCCCCGCGGTCGTCGCCGCCCCGCCCGGAATCCGGACCACGCTGGATCTACCTCTGGTGACCGGCCGGGGGCTCTACACCGCCGGCTAATCTTTCGGCTACCCTAACTTTCTTATTCGTAGACCGAAAGTGAGTTAGGTGGCGCAGAGCACCGAGGCCAAGGCCGGCTGGTATCTGCTCGGGCCGGCGTTCGTCGCCGCGATCGCCTATGTCGACCCGGGCAATGTCGCCGCCAACGTCAGCGCCGGCGCACAGTTCGGGTTCCTGCTGCTGTGGGTGATCGTCGCCGCGAACGTGATGGCCGGGCTGGTGCAGTACCTGTCGGCCAAGCTCGGGCTGGTCAGCGGGCGGACACTGCCCGAGGCCGTCGGCTCCCGGATGACGCGTCCGGCCCGGCTGACCTACTGGGCCCAGGCCGAGATCGTCGCGATGGCCACCGACGTCGCCGAAGTGATCGGCGGAGCCGTCGCGCTGCGCATTCTGTTCCATCTCCCGCTGCTGCTGGGCGGGGCGATCACCGGCATGGTGTCGTTGGTGTTGCTGGGCATCCAGGATCGGCGCGGCCAGCAGTTGTTCGAGCGCGTCATCACCGGCTTGCTCCTGGTCATCGCGATCGGATTCACGGCCAGCTTCTTTGTCGCGACACCGCCGCCCGACGAAGTGATCGGCGGTCTGCTGCCGCGGTTCCGCGGCACCGAAAGCGTGCTGCTGGCCGCTGCGATGCTGGGCGCGACGGTGATGCCGCACGCGGTGTATCTGCATTCCGGCCTGGCCCGGGACAGGCACGGGCATCCGGCGGCCGGGCCGTGGCGGCGTCGGCTGCTGCGGGTCACCCGCCTCGATGTCGGGCTGGCGATGGTCGTCGCGGGAGCGGTCAACGGGGCGATGCTGCTGGTTGCCGCGCTCAACATGCAGAGCCGCGGCGGGACCGGAACCATCGACGGCGCTTACGTGGCGGTGCGTGACACGGTGAACCCGACGATCGCGGTGCTGTTCGCGATCGGGTTGCTGGCGTCCGGCCTGGCGTCGTCGTCCGTGGGGGCATACGCCGGCGCGATGATCATGCAGGGATTGCTGTACCGGTCAGTGCCGATGCTGCTGCGCCGGCTGGTCACGCTGGCCCCCGCCCTGCTGATCCTCGCCGCCGGCTTCGACCCGACCCGCACACTGGTGTTGTCGCAGGTGGTGCTGTCGTTCGGGATCCCGCTCGCGGTGCTGCCGCTGGTCGCGTTGACCAGCGATCGCAACCTGATGGGGTCCGACGTCAATCACCGCCTCACCACTGCTGTTGGCTGGCTGGTCGGGGTTTTGATTAGTCTGCTTAACGTGGTGTTGATCTACCTCACCGTGAAGGGCTAGTGCCCGCCCCTCGTCATACCTATTTCGCGTACGGGTCCAACCTGTGCGTGCAGCAGATGGCGCGGCGCTGCCCCGACGCGCTGGATCCGCGTCCGGCCGTGCTCGGTAATCACGACTGGCTGATCAACCAGCGCGGGGTAGCCACCGTCGAGCCGTTTGCCGGTACCGAGGTGCACGGGGTCATCTGGCGGCTCTCCGATCACGACCTGGTCACCCTCGACAGCGCGGAAGGTGTGCCGCGCCGTTACCGCCGCGACCGGCTGACCGTGCACACAGACGACGGACCGTCGGATGCCTGGGTCTACGTCGACCACCGGGTCCATCCCGGTGTGCCGCGGCCCGGCTACCTCGAGCGCATCATCGGCGGCGCAATCCATCACCGGCTGCCGCGTCGCTGGATCGAGTTCCTGCGCCGGTGGGACCCGGCCCATTGGCGTCGGCCCGCGTCCACGCCCACATCGCCTGCGCCGCAATCACTTTCAGAGCTACTGTCGGCCGGCGGCGTAACCGAGATCAGCCGGCTGCGATCCCGGTTCGGGTTTCTCGCCATTCACGGCGGAGGCTTGGAACAAATGACCGACGTGATCGCCGAACGGGCCGCCGACGCCGCCGACGCGTCGGTGTATCTGGTGCGCCATCCCGACCACTACGCGCACCATCTCTCGTCCGCGCGCTTCGACCCCGCCGAATCGGCCCGGCTGGCGGAATTCCTCGACCACGTCGACGTCACGATCTCGCTGCACGGTTATGGACGGATCGGGCGTGGCACGCAGCTTTTGGCCGGGGGCCGCAACCGCGCGCTGGCGGCCCACGTCGCCAAGCACGTCGAGCTGCCGGGCTATCAGGTGATCACCGACCTGGAAGAGATCCCGCTCGAGTTGCGTGGCCTGCATCCGCACAACCCGGTCAACCGGAGCCGCGACGGCGGGACGCAGCTGGAACTGCCGCCGCGGGTCCGCGGAATCAGCCCGCGCAGTCCCCTGCCCGGCGACGACGGACTCTCACCGGTAACGTCCGCTCTGGTGCAAGGATTGGTCGCCGCGGCCCGATCCTGGCTTGCGCCGAAACTGTAGTTAGCGCGGTCTCTTCTCGCACTTTCCCTCGCTGACTACAGGGTCGAGTGACTTACGTCGGAGGTGACTGATTAGCAAGGGTTTTCGCTTTTCCATCGGCATCCATGCGGTCAAGTCTCGGGCCGCGCTGCTCGACAAGGCACGGCGGCTGGAGGATTACGGGTTCGACGTCCTTCATCTGCCCGACCACCTCGGTTCGCCGGCGCCGTTTCCGGTGCTCGCCGCGATCGCCCAGGCCACCACGACGGTCCGGCTGGGCACCTATGTGCTCAACGCGTGCTTCTACAAGCCGGCGCTGTTGGCGCGGGATGCCGCCGAGGTCGATCTGCTCAGCGACGGGCGTCTGGAAGTGGGCCTTGGCGCGGGCTACGTGCGCGAAGAATTCGAGGCCGCCGAGTTGGCCTACCCGAGCGCCGGGCGTCGCGTCGACTATCTCGAGCACGTGACGGCCTACCTCAAGAAGCACCTGCCCAGCATCCCGATCCTGATTGCGGGCAACGGCGACCGGCTGTTGACGGTGGCCGCCCGGCACGCCGACATCATCGGCCTGACGGGTGCGAGCCCGAAGGCGGTCGGCGACCCGCTGGCCGATCGGGTCGACTTCGTCCGGTCGGCTGCCGGTGACCGATTCGACGATCTCGAGTTGAACCTGGCGATCACGGCGGTGCCCGCCGACAACTCCGGAATGCCCGACCTGCGGCTCACCCGCAGATATGCGCCCACGCTGTCCGATGCGCAGTTGTTGGAGTTGCCTGCGGTATTGAGTGGGTCGCCCCGCGACATGGCCGACAGGTTGCGCGGATACCGTGAGACCTACGGGCTGACGTCGTTCACTGTGCAGGAAAGCCACGCCGAGGGCTTTGCGAAGGTGATCGCGGAGCTGCGCTGAGATTCAGCGTAAGCTGCCAGCCGGTCCGCCCTCGTAGCTCAGGGGATAGAGCACCGCTCTCCTAAAGCGGGTGTCGCAGGTTCGAATCCTGCCGGGGGCACTGATTTTTACCGGGTCAAGTCCCGCGGGTGTTGACGACCCGCTGCGCCAGCTCGGCCAGTTTCACGTTGGTGTCCTGCGACAGCTTCCGCAGCATCTCGAACGCGCGCAGGGCATCGACGTTGTAGCGCTCCATGATGATGCCCTTGGCTTGGCCGATGACATCTCTGCTGTTGATGGCGGATCGAAGCTGCTCGCTGTGACGACTGGCAAGGATCGCGGCCGCGGCATGGGCAGCGAGCACCGAGCCGAGCGCTTCTGACTCTGCGGTGAACGCGTGGGGTTTCAGTCCGAATACGTTCAACGCGCCCGCGGTGTGGTCACCGGCATAGAGCTTGAACGACAGACAACTGTGCACGCCGATCTCGGCGAGCGCACGCGAGAAGTTCGGCCACCGGGTCTCGATGGCGAAATCATCTGCGCGGAGCATCAAGTCGTCGTGCGCCGCATCCACACATGGCCCCTCGTTGTACTTGGCCTGCAGCTGATCCAGCTTGTAGACCAGGTCCGAGGTACCGAACAGAGACTCGAATTTACCGCCTTTGGCGATGAGCACGCCGGCAGTATCGGCGCCGGGAAGCATTTCGACAGCAGCAGCCGTAACAAGTGCAAGCACATCTTCGACGCTGGATGGCGCCGCCAGTGAACGGGCCAACTCGCCCATCCGTTGCGCTACCTCGTGACCCGATAGGTCCGGCATATTTAAGGATTCCCCCGCCTCAGAAGAGCTACACACCTCCGGCCCTCATGTTTGTCAAACGCCGCCAATGGCAATGCGCCTGCAACAGGCGGGTACGTTGGTCGACCGGCGTCGCCCGCTTAGGTCTCGTCGGTTCAGCCGAGAGCCGACGGGGCCGCTCCTGGTTGTACTAACGTGCGGCTATGCGCGAGGGCTCAGCTCGGTGAACGTCGAGATCGTCGCCAAGTTCCTGTCCACCCTGCCGGAGGATGACGACCACCCGTACCGGACCGGGCCGTGGCGTCCACAGACCACCGAATGGGATGCCGAAGACCTGACGGCGATCGACGGTGAGATACCGCACGATCTGGACGGCATATACCTGCGCAACACCGAGAACCCGTTACATCCGGCGTTGAAGACGTATCACCCGTTCGACGGCGACGGCATGCTGCACGTGGTCGGGTTCCGCGACGGCAAGGCCTTCTACCGCAACCGGTTCATCCGTACCGACGGCTTCCTGGCCGAGAATGCGGCGGGCGGAGCGTTGTGGCCGGGGTTGGCCGAGCCCGTGTCGCTTTGCAAGCGTACCGACGGCTGGGGCGCCCGGGGCTTGTTGAAGGATGCGTCGAGCACCGACGTCGTCGTGCACCGCGGCACCGCGCTGACCAGTTTCTATCAATGCGGCGACCTGTATCGGCTGGACCCGTACACCGCGGAAACCCTTGGGAAAGAACACTGGAACGGTCGCTTTCCGTTCGACTGGGGGGTGTCGGCGCATCCGAAGGTCGACGCCACGACCGGCGAATTGCTGTTCTTCAACTACAGCAAGCAGGCGCCGTACATGCACTACGGCGTCGTCGACGCCAACAACGAGCTGGTGCATTATGTCGACGTTCCGCTGCCCGGGCCGCGGCTGCCGCACGACATGGCGTTCACCGAAAACTATGTCGTCCTCAACGATTTCCCGCTGTTCTGGGAGCCAGAGCTGTTGGCCCGTGACCTGCACGTGGCGCGGTTCCATCCGGACATGCCGTCGCGGTTCGCGGTGCTGCCGCGGCGCGGACAGACCGCCGACATCCGCTGGTTCGAAGCCGAGCCCACGTTCGTGCTGCACTTCGTCAACGCACACGAGGACGGCGACGACATTGTGCTCGACGGCTTCTTCCAGGCCGACCCCGAGCCCGCCGACACCGGCACCGGCAGCAAATGGCAACGGGCGTTTCGCTTTTTGGCACTCGACCGCATGCAGGCCCGGCTGCACCGGTGGCGGCTGAACCTGCTGACCGGCGCCGTGGCCGAAGAACAACTCTCGGAGTCCATCACCGAATTCGGGGTGATCAACAACGACTTCGCGGCCACCAAGTATCGCTACAGCTATGCCGCCACCGGAAAGCCTGGCTGGTTCCTGTTCGACGGGCTGGTCAGACACGACGTTCTCACCGGCCACGAGCAACGCTATTCGTTCGGCGACGGCGTCTACGGCAGTGAGACGGCGATGGCGTCCCGCGGAACCGGCGGCGCCGAAGACGACGGCTACCTGGTCACGCTGACCACCGACATGAACGCCGACGCCTCCTACTGTCTGATCTTCGACGCGGCCCGGCTCAGCGACGGACCTCTGTGCAAACTCCAACTGCCGGAACGTATTTCCAGCGGCACCCACGCGACATGGGCACCGGGCGCGCAGTTGCGGCGCTGGCATTCCGCCGACTCGGCGGCCGACGCTATCGGCTTGTCACCGACGCAGTGACGACGCCAGCGCCCACCCGGAACAGATCACCGCGCCGGCCGCGCCCGCCGCGCCGATGTAGAACCCGTAGCCGGCCGCGACCGGCGGGGTGACGTTGACATCGTAGTACCACCATGTCAGCGCGCCGATGAGCAGTGAAAGGGCAAGCGCGGCAATCGATGCCAGCCTGGCCGACAATCCGCGGCCGACCGTCGCGCCCGCCACCAGCAGCGTCGAGGACAGCAACACGATCAGCTGACCCGTCCCAAAACCGCGCGGAAGATGCAGGCTGCCCATGCTGCCCCCGACCGCATTGGCCCAGCCGCCGCCGTTGACCGTTGTGGTCAACCACGGCAGCCAGGTGCTGACTGCCAGTACCGCGGCGAATAGCGCGACCAGCCACCCAGGATGCAGACGGGTCATACTGCGACACTAGCGCGCACTTTAGGGTGGGGCGATGACCGAGCTACCGGACTGGGCCCGCGAGTTGGACCTGGCGCCCAACCCCGAAGGCGGCTGGTTTCGGCAGACCTGGCGCAGCGATGTGACGGTGGGCCAGTCGGCGCTGCCACCGGATTACACCGGGCCGCGCAGCGCCGGAACGGCGATCCTGCTGTTGCTGATGCCCGGCCAGCAGTCAGCCTGGCACACCGTGCGCAGCGCCGAGCTGTGGCTGCATCATCGCGGCAGTCCGCTGCTGCTCGACATCGGAAGCGAACGGCACAGCACCACAACGCATGTGCTCGGCAGCGACATCATGGCCGGTGAGCGACCACAGGCGCTGGTGCCGCCCCGATACTGGCAGCGGGCCCGGCCTCGCGACGACGAGCCCAGCCTGGTCAGCTGTGTGGTAGTGCCTGGCTTCGACTACGCCGACTTCGGCCTTGGGCCGGCCGACTAATCCTGCAGCGACGACAGGTTGAACCCCGCGCCCGTCGGGTCGGCGGCTGCCGCCAGCCGCCCGTAGGGAGTGTCTTCCGCACCGCGCAGCACCGCGCCGCCGTTGTCGGTGATCACCTGCAGCGTCTTGTCGACGTCTTCGGCGCCGAAGAAGATGGTCCAGTTCGATCCGACGCCGGCGGGCATGCAGCCGACGCCGTCCATCACGCCGAGCAACTGTTGGTCGTCGAAACATGCAGTGGCGTAACGGAATTCGTCGGTGTCGGACACCTGTTCGGTTCGCCAGCCGAATACCTCACGGTAGAAATCGACAGCAGCGCGAAAGTCGCGGGTGGTCAACTGGTGCCAGACCGGGGCGCCGGCCTCGCCGATCACCGCGAAGCCGTGGTGCTCCAGCGGCTGCCACAGGCCGAACGGCGCGCCCGTCGGGTCAGTGGCCATGCTCATGAATCCCTTGGCGGGTATCTTCATCGGCTCGATGCAGGACGAGCCACCCGCCGCGGTCAGCGCCGACACCGTCGCGTTGACGTCGGCCGTGTGAAAGTAGGTGGTCCAGCCGTCCGGCGCTTGCCATTCCGGGTTGTTGGCCGTCAGGCCAGCGACCGGCTGGCCGTCCTTGGCGGCGTTGACGTAGCCGCCGTATTCGGGTCCGGCGGATTCGAATGTCCAGCCGAAGACAGTGCCGTAGAAGTCGAGGGCACGGTCGAGGTCGGATGACGCCAGGTCGATCCAGCAGGGGGCGCCCAGCGGCGCGCCGTGACGAATGGGCACGATGGTCTCCTTCGATACGGTGTGGCCCCGAGTCGGGGTTCACCGGTATCGACCGCCGCCGGCTCCGAAACTCACCGCACCGGGGCGAACACCTTGACGAAATTGTCCAGCGATTCGCGGATGTCGCCCCGCAGGGCGCCGGCGACGATCATGCCGATCGGACCGAACAGCGCCGGACCACCCAGGTGCACGTCGAAGTTGACCTCGCAGCCGTCGCCCTTCGGTTTGATCTTGGCGAGCAGCTTGACCTTGACGCCGCCGACCCCAACTCCGTTGAGTGTCATGGCTTCCGGCGGCTTGTAATGCACGATCGTCCACTTGATCCGGTTCGGCATGCCCTTGACTTCGACGATCGACTCGACGACGGCGCCCTTCTCCAACTTCTCGGGCAGCTTGCTGCGCCATACCCGGTGGATGGTCAGCCATTCCTTGTAGCGGGAGAGGTCGGCGGCATGCTCCCAGGCCTGCTCGGCCGGCAGGGGTACGTCGATGGATCCGGAGACTTTCGCCATGAGCTAGTTCTCGGGGTTGCCTTTGTCCACAGCCTTTTTGGCCGCGTCCTGCACCTTGTCGACGGCGTCCTTGTATTTGCCGCCGGTCTTGTCATCGACGATGTCGCCCGCCTTGTCGATCGCCTGTTCAACCTTGTCGGCGTTCTGCGACAGCAGGCTTTTGGCCTTGTCCAGAAATCCCATCAGTTCATCCCTTCCGTCAGCCGACCTTACCGTCGGGCCTTGTCGTCCTGAAGTCGCCACCATGGTTCGAATTCCGTTGGTTCGCTGAGATCCACGCGTTGTCCGAGTTTGGGCACCACCACCCGGACATCGGATGCCTCGGCGGCCGTCAGCAGCCGTTCGACCGGCTCGTCCCACGGATGCGGCGCCAGCCGGAAGGTGCACCAGTGGATCGGCAGCAAAACCCGCCCGCCGACGTCCAGGTGTGCCCGGACCGCCTCCTCCGGATTCGTGTGGATGTCGGGCCACGCCTTGTTGTAGGCGCCGACCGGCAACAGCGTCAGGTCGAACGGCCCGTGCTCGGCACCGATCTGCGCGAAGCTGTTGGTGTAGCCGGTGTCGCCGCCGAAGTACGCGCGATGCCTCGGCCCGATCAGTGCCCACGAGGCCCACAGCGTGGTGCTGCGGTTCAAGAAGCGGCCGGAGAAGTGCCGTGCGGGTGTGCAGACCAGGGTGAGCTCGTCGACGTTGGCGCGCTCGTTCCAGTCGAGCTCGACGATGCGCTCCTCGGGAATGCCCCACGACCGCAGGTGCGCCCCCACGCCGAGCGGGACGAAGAACGGCGCCCATTGGGTGCGGGCCAATGCGAGGACCGTGTCGATGTCGAGGTGGTCGTAATGGTCGTGGCTGATGACGATCGCGTCGAGGGCCGGCAGTCCCTCCAGTTCGATCGGCGGCGGGTGCATCCGCTGCGGACCGATGACATCCGACGGCGAGCAGCGATCGCTCCAGACCGGGTCGGTGAGCACCCGGTAGCCGTCGATCTCCACCAGCGCCGTCGCGTGGCCCAACCAGCAGACCGCGAGGTCCAGCGGGCTGCCCATCGGCTCCGGCGCGGCCAGCGGGATCGCCGCGCGCGGGCGGGTGGCGGCGCGACCGCCGACGATCTCGCGCAGGATCAGCCGCTGCTGCTCGCGGTCCATGCTGAACAGCGAGCCCGGTTCCAGGTTGACAAAGACGCCGTCGCGGAAATTCGGCGAGCGGCCGGCCACCGCGCGGATCGCAGCGGGGTCGGCGCCGAGAGCGGCCGGTGCACCGTGCAGCGCGCGCAGCACCCACCCTCCGCTGGCCAGCGTGACGGTGCCGGCGGCCAGTCGCAGCGCTCCGCGCAGCATCCGATCAGGCTCCCTGGAATTTCGGTGGTCGTTTTTGCATGCGGGCCACCTGCGCTTCGATGACGTCCTGGCTGGCCCACGCCTTGTCGAAGAGTTCCTTGTGCACCGGCCAGGCTTCCTCGATGGCCCCGTCGTCGTTGAGCACCCGCTTGGCGTGCTGCAGCGCCAACGGCGCCAGGCCGGCGATCTCTGTGGCCCAGGCCTGCGCGTCGGCCAACGACCCGATCCGGTTGGCCATCCCGGTCTGCAGCGCGACGTCGGCGGTCAGCTTCTCCGCCGAGAGCAGCATGGCCCGGGCCCGGCCGTGACCGACCAGCGAACACAGTCGTCGGATACTCCAGTTGTCAAGGGCCAGACCATATTTCGAGGTCGGGAACTGGAAGAACGCCTCCGGCGCCACCACCCGCAGGTCGCATTGCATCGCCAGCTGCAAACCCGCGCCGATCGCGGGACCGTTGATCGCGCCGATCACCGGCATCGGTGCGGCGTCCATGGCCTTGTGCAGCTCGATCAGGCGGTCCGGGTAGTCGGCGGCGAATGCGTCTCCGGACAGGTCCGCGCCGGCGCAGAAGACGGTGCCCTGCCCGGTCAGCACGATGGCGCGGACGTTCTCGGCGGCCGCCTTCTGCACGGCTTCCCGCAGCTCCTCGACGAGCTGGGAGTTCAGCGCGTTACGCCGCTCGGCGCGCTGCATCTCAATGGTCAGGACGTCTTCGTCACGGGTGACACCGATCATGCGACCACCATACGAGAGGCTCCGGGTCAGTCCGAAGGCGTCACCAGCTGCCAGTCGTCGGGGAGCCCGTGGGCCTTGGCCAGCTCACTCTCGGCTTCCACATGCACGGTCAGGCTGCCCAGCCGCAGATCGGTCAGCGCGATCCGGCCCCAGGCCGCCGGAACATGCGGCGCAATCGACAGCCTGCGGTGCGGCACGTCGGGGTCGAGTCCCAGAAACGCGCGCAGCAGCAGCAGCGGCGCCGCACTCGACCATGCCTGCGGCGAGCAGGACGTCGGATAGGGCACCGGAGAACCGAACTGGCTGCGGGGAAAACCGCAGAACAGCTCGGGCAGCCGGCTGCCGAACGCGTCGGCCGCGTCGAGCAGCCCGGTGGCCAGGTGCTCGGCCAGCTCGACCGCGCCGGGGATGTGCCGGTAACGCAGCAACCCGGCCACCGCGATCGCGGTGTCATGCGGCCATATCGAGCCGTTGTGATAGCTCATCGGGTTGTAGGCGCCCATCGTGCTGGCCAGCGTGCGCAGGCCGAACCCGGAATCCATCTCCTGACCGGCCAGCCGCTCGACGATCTGTGCGGCGTGTTCGTCGCTGGCGATGCCCGTCCACAAGCAATGGCCCACGTTGCTGGTCAGCGCGTCGACCGGGCGCTTGTAGCCGTCCAGCGCGACCGCATACCAGCCTTTCGCCGGAAGCCAGAAGGTCTCGAGGAACTTGGCCCGCAGCGCCTCGGCACGCTCACGCAGCCGGGCCGCGGTCGGCAGGTCGCCGAACCCGTCGGCGAGGTCGGCGCGCGCCAGCAGCGCCGCGTACAGGTAGCCCTGGACCTCGCACAGCGCGATCGGCGGTTCGGCTCGCCGCCCGGCAGCGTCGTTGATGCCGTCGAAGCTGTCCTTCCACCCCTGGTTGATCAGCCCGCGGTCGGTGGCGCGGCGGTATTCGACGAAGCCGTCGCCGTCGCGATCGCCGTAGCGCTCCGCCCAGGCCAGTGCGGCGTCGGCAGCGGGCAGCAGCGCGCGGACCGCCGTCTCGTCGGCTCCCCATCGCCAGCACTCGGCAAGCAGCATCACGAAAAGCGGTGTGACGTCGACAGATCCGTAATAGACGTTGCCGCCCAACACGTCGTCGCTGGCCGGTCCGCGCCGGATTTCGTGCATGATCCGGCCGGGTTCTTCCTCGGTGATCGGGTCGATACGCCGGCCCTGCAAACTGGCGAGCCGCTGCAGCGTGCCGACCGACAGCCCGACCTCCAACGGCAGGGCCATCCAGGCGGTGAGCACGCTGTCGCGGCCGAACAGCGTCATGAACCACGGCGCGCCGGCGGCGACAAACGATCGGCCGCGGCCAGCCTCGTCGTGCATGAGCAGCGCCCCGAGGTCGCTCTCGGTCTGGCGCAACACCGCGGCCAGCCCCGGATGGTCGGTTTCGACGTTGGTGGCACTGTCCCGCCAGGCCTCGATCTTGCGCGCGGGCGCGCTGGATTCCACATTCGCGCCGGCGCGAACGCGGCTGGTGATCTTCTGGTTCGCCCACGTCGGCTGCAGCACGATCTCGGCCTGCCAGCGCTCCCCCGGCGGCACCACCACCCGCCAGTTCAGCGAACCGGGCAACACGATGGGGTCGCCGGTCGCGTCGATGGTCAGGCCGCGCACCTGCTCGCCGCGCTCGCGCAGCACCAACTCTCCGTCGGTAACCGCCATGTCGGCGCCGCCGACTGCGGCGCGGCCTTCCTTGACCGCGAACAGGTCGGCGAAGTCGGCGTCGGCGTGCAATTCCAACGACACCACGGTGCTTTCTTTGTCGAGGTTGTGCAGCGAGACGGTCTCCCGCAGCCCGTCGACGATCAGCCGTTCCCGCACCACCAGCAGAGTGCTGTCCGCACGCCCGGCGCGCGGCGCGCGCCGCAGGATGAACTGCGCCGCAAACGCTTCCGTCGACTCCACCGACAACGATTCGGGGACTTGGCCATCCACCCGCAGCTCCCAGCGCGACAGCACGCGTGCGTCGCGGAAGAACAGCCCGTGCGGCCGGCCCACGACCATGTCGCCGTAGCGGTTGGACAGGCAGAACGTCGCGCCTTCCACCAAGGTCACCGCGTCGTTGCCGGACCCCAGGCGGGCCGGCGTGCCGGTGTTGAATCCCGAGGTCACGCGGTGGCCTTGTCGCTCAGTTCAGGGATACGCGCGATCGGATCGATATCGGCCGTCGGCCCGGGCTGAAACCGGTGCCGGCCCAACGCCTTCCGGTATATCTGCTCGTATCCGTACCCCAGCTGCGCAACCTCGAAGTGCGCGGCGACGTGGCGGCGGCAGGCGTGCGGGTCGATCGTCTGCGTCCGCTCGATCGCAGCGGGCAACTCGGCGGGCCGCTCGCACACGAAGCCGGTGACGCCGTCGACAACCACCTCCGGCACGGCGCCGCCACGCAACGCGACGACGGGCGTGCCGCACGCCATCGCTTCGATCATCACGATCCCGAACGGCTCCTCCCACTGCACGGGGAACAGCAGACACCGCGCACCCGCCAGCAGTTTCCGCTTGCTGACCGCATCCGCCTCGCCGAACACGTGGTCGTCCTCGGTGAGCAGCGGGCGCACGCAGTCCTCGAAGTACTCCTTTTCCGCGGGCTCGCTGCACTTGCCGGCGAGGACGAGCGGCATGCCCACCTCGTGGGCGGCCCGCACCGCCAGGTGCGCACCCTTGTAGGGCGCGAAGCGCCCGAGGAACAGGCCATAGTCGCCCTTGTCGGCCGAAAACGGCCAGTCGTCGATTCGCAGCGCATTGTGAACGCGGCCAATCCAATTCAGGTCGGGCGCCAATTCCTGCTGGCGGTCGCTGATGGCGACCAGACCGACGTCGCGGCCGAGCTCGCGGTAGTACGGGTAGAGGTCGTCGTCGATGGGACCGTGCACGGTCACCACGGTCGGCAGCCCCAGCGCCTGATAGGCCGGGGCGTTCAGGGGGCCGGCGAACGTGTGGTCGTGCACGATGTCGACTCCGTCGGCAGCGGCGATCCGCGCGATCGCGCTGCGGACCTTCAACGCGTGCATCACCTCGGGGTAGGGCTCGCCGAGTCGGTCGGGCAGCGTCCGATCCCACAGCGGGACGAACTTGGCTGCGGTACCCGGCTCCCCGGCGCCGATCACCGTGACGGCGTGCCCACGGGCGACGAGCGTGTCGGCGAGGTCGGCCACGACGGCCTCGACACCTCCGTAACCCTTCGGCGGAATGTCGAAATAGGGCGGTGCCACCAAGACGATCCGCAACTGACGCGCGGGATCGGAACCATCCGACCAAAAGACGAAATCAGCGCCGCGCATTGACGTTTCCCTCCCTCCGACTCCATCTACACGCGTTAGCACTCTCATTCGACGAGTGCTAATTATGGTGGATCGACCGCGGTCTGCCAAGTCCTGGCTACTCTCATCCGGTGAGCCGGATCAGCGCCGACGAACTGCGCGAGGCGGTGCTCGACGCAGATTCATTTGTCAGCTGGGACACCGAGCCGCTCGCAGTCCCGACCGACGAGACGTACGCCCGCGAGCTGGCCGCTGCCCGGGCCGCGACCGGGCGCAGCGAGTCGGTGGTCACCGGTGAAGGCCGGGTGCGCGGGCGGAGGGTAGCCGTGATCGCTTGCGAATTCGACTTTTTGGCCGGCTCGATCGGGGTGGCCGCGGCCGAGCGGATCACCACCGCGATCGAGCGAGCCACCCGGGAGCGCCTACCGTTGCTGGCCTCGCCGAGTTCGGGCGGCACCCGGATGCAGGAAGGCACAGTGGCTTTCGTGCAGATGGTCAAGATCAGCGCGGCGATCCAACTGCACAAGCGGGCGCATCTGCCCTACCTGGTGTATCTGCGCCATCCAACCACCGGCGGGGTGTTCGCGTCGTGGGGTTCGCTCGGCCATGTCACGATCGCCGAGCCCGGTGCGCTGATCGGTTTCCTGGGTCCGCGGGTGTACGAGCAGCTGTATGGTGAGCCATTCCCGGAGGGCATCCAGGTCGCCGAGAATCTGCAACGCCATGGCGTGATCGACGGTGTCATTCCGCTGCGATGGCTGCGCCGCACGCTGGAACGGGTGCTGAAGGTATTGGTGGATCCGCCCGCCGGCCCGCCGCCCGCGCTCGAGCGTGAGCCGGTACCCGATGTGCTGGCATGGGATTCGGTGGTGGCGTCGCGTCGCCCGGAGCGTCCCGGGATCGCCACGTTGCTGCGCCACGGCGCCACCGAGCGAGTCCTGCTGTCGGGCACCGGCCAGGGCGAGGCGGGCAGCACGCTGCTGGCGCTGGCGCGCTTCGGCGGTCAGCCCGCCGTCGTTCTCGGCCAGCAGCGTGTCTTCGGCGGGATCGTGGGTCCGGCCGCGCTGCGCGAAGCCAGGCGCGGCATGGCACTGGCCGCGGGTTTGCGGCTGCCGCTGGTGCTCGTCGTCGATACTGCCGGCCCCGCGCTGTCCGAAGCCGCCGAGCAGGGCGGGCTGGCCGGTGAAATCGCGCGCTGCCTGGCCGAACTCGTCACGCTGGAGACGCCGACGGTGTCGGTCCTGCTGGGTCAGGGCAGCGGCGGGCCGGCGCTGGCGATGCTGCCCGCCGACCGAGTGCTGGCCGCGCTGCACGGCTGGCTGGCTCCGCTGCCGCCGGAGGGCGCCAGTGCAATCATGTTCCGCGATACCGACCATGCCCCCGAACTCGCTGCGGCCCAAGGCATCCGGTCTACAGACCTGCGGGCATCGGGCATTGTCGACGTCGTCGTGCCCGAACACCCCGATGCGGCCGACGAGCCGATCGCGTTCGCCAAGCGGCTGTCGAGAGCCATTGCGCACGAATTACACACGCTACGAGCGGTTCCCGAGGCCCAGCGCATGACTGACCGCCTACAACGTCACCGGCGGATCGGCCTGGTCTAATGGCGGCGACCCGCTGCCATGAGCCGATCAGCGGTGCCAGCGGACCGGGCCGGCCCGCAGCGGAGGCTCGTCGTACTCGCGGGAACGTCTGCGGGTCACCGGTATCCGGGTAGGGGCGGTGCGTTTGCGGACAACCGGATGAGCCCGGTCATAGGCTGCGCGACGCTTGGGATCGCGCAATAGCGCATAGGCGGCCAGGATTTGGCGGAGCCGTTCGTCGGCTCCGGAATTCGGCTCACCGGAACGTCTGTCGGGGTGATAGTCACGCAGCTGGCGCCGGTAGGCGTGGGTGATTTCGGCCTGCGTCGCCGTCGGAGATACACCGAGCACCGAGTAGGGGTCATCCATCTCAGGCACCGGAGCCTTTCCGCCCAGGGCCGACAGTCGTGTGCCGGGGTGGGCGCGTATCGGGCCACAAACGCGCCCACCCCGGGCCGATGAGGTCCGTGCGGTCCACCAAAATGGCCACTATCGGTGGCGATGCGTGCGCGATACTGCGTCGGCCGCTCTCAGGTAGCAATCCTTGTGGACGGCACGGGGGTCACCGCTGTGGGTTTCGACTGTCGACGCATCACCTCCTCATCGTCATGCGACACGTTGGCCATGGATGGGGCAGCGCCCCACCCCCGTCGAGCGGCGACCGGCGCGATCGCCGCTACGTCCCTCAGGCGTTGATCGCCGTCTGGTGGCCGTCGTGGCTGATTTCGATGCGGCGCGGCTTGGCCTTTTCAGCCACTGGAATCGTCAGGCGTAGGACGCCGTCGTGGTAGCTGGCCTCGATCTTGTCGGTGTCGAGGTTCTCGCCGAGGAATAGTTGCCGGCTGAAGACGCCACGCGGACGTTCGGCGGAAACCATTTCGCGGTTTTGATCCAGCTCGGGACGCTCGGCACGGACGGTGAGCACATTGCGTTCGACGTCCAGGTCGAGCGAATCGGCGTTCACGCCAGGCAGGTCGAATTCGACGATGAACTTGTCGCCGTCTCGCCAGGCGTCCATCGGCATGACCGCCGGCCGGGCTGCGGTCCCGAGCACTTGCTGGGTCCACCGGTCGAGGTCACGGAACGGATCGGTACGCATCAGCACCATGACTTAACCTCCCGAGTAGTTGCCAGATGACTTGTGTCTACTGACATAGCTTTGTGATATCACTAGAGGCAGCATTATGCAAGTGTTAGCCACTAAATTTTTGGAGAATCCCAGTCGCCCCGCCCTACTGCTTCGACGAGAAATCTATGTGCGCTGACACAGCTTTGTCGTATCCGTTATGATAGCTTTGTGTACGCGGCAACCAGGAAGCTCGACGACGAATGGAGACGCAGTTGACCAGCGACGCGACCCCGCGGTCCGCGCGGGGCGTCTACGGCATCTCGGTGGCATCCGAGCTGTCGGGCATTGGGCCGCAAACGTTGCGGCTCTATGAGCGCTGGGGACTGCTGAGCCCGTCGCGCACCGACGGCGGCACCAGACGCTACAGCGACGACGACCTCGACCGGCTGAAGCGAATCAGCGAACTGGTCGACCAAGGGATCAACCTGGCCGGCGTCGTGCAGATCCTCGACCTGGAGGAGCGCAACTCCCGGCTCGAGTCCGACAACACTCAACTACGGTCGGACAACGCCGAACTCAAGGCTCGTCGCGCCGCACCCGGCGGCAACGCATCGCGAAGGGGAAGGAGGGACTCCGATCATGAAGAACGTCGAGGGAATCGTCCGGGTCGACGAAGCACCCGAAGCTGATGCGATGGACCAGCAGTGTCTCGTCGATGCCGATGACCAAAGCGGTCTGGACACTTCGTATGTCGCCGACGTCGCCGATCGCGATGCCAACCCCGCTGACCTGATCGACCAGGCGATCGTGGTCCCGGTGCCCGCCGACGACTGAGCGCAGGCGTTCACCGTCTAGCCGTCGGTGGCCGGAAGCTCGTCGAGGTCCTCGACACCCGCACGGTCGTGTGCGTTGTGACCGAATAGGCGCCCCCACGTGCTGAGGGCGACGGCCATGGCCGCGTCGTCGAGGTCCTTGCCCGGCTGAGCCTCGGCGATGGCCACCAGTGCATCGGCCAAGCTGACCGGATTGACTCCGTGACGCTTGGCCGTATGCATGAGTTCGACGAACGCTTGGTCGACACGGCAGCGGCGCAACGCGACGAGCACTCCCTCGGCGGTGTCCAGAATCCGCGCACCGATGCGGCGCGTGTCGCGCGGCCGTCGATAGTCGTTCATCAGGTCACCTCCTCACGCAGAGAAACTTGTGATATTACACATATATTTCCTGTGCTCGCTTGACAAGATCTCGCAACGTTGCGGTCGCCCCGCGGATACCTCAACATTCAATCGATGGCCAGCCACGACACATCCACGCCAGCGGTCCCGACGCATGATCGGGCCGCGCTGCAAGCGGTCAGCTTCTTCATGGCCGACATGGAGGCCGGCATGGGGCCGTTCCTGGGAGTCCTGCTGGCCGGGCGTGGCTGGACGACCAGCGCTATCGGCGCGGTCATCACCCTGGGCGCCATTGTCGGCATGTGCACCGTCGCTCCGGCAGGAGCCTTGGTCGACGCCACCACTCGAAAGCGGGCGTTGGTCATCGTCGTCGGTTTGGGTGCCGTGGCAGCGTCGGCCGTCATTCTCGCCTCGGGAAATTTCTGGGTCGTCACCGCCGCGCAGTCGGTGATGTGCATCTCCGGGGCGACCATCGCGCCGGCGGTCATCGGCATCACGCTCGGCGTCGTGGGCCAAGCGGGATTCACCGCGCAAAACGGCCGCAACCAGGCTTACAACCACGCGGGCAACATGATTGGCGCCGCACTGTCCGGGCTGCTGGGCTGGCTCTTCGGTTACGCCGGGGTGTTCTGGCTGGCGGTGGGATTCGCCGCTGTGACCATCGGCGCCGTGCTGGCCCTCCCGGCCGATCACATCGACCACCATGTGGCCCGCGGCGAGGCGCCGCCCGGCGATCGTGCGCCGGTCAAGCGGTTGCGGGTGTTGCTCGAGTCGCGGCCACTGTTGGCGGTGGCGGCGGCGGTGATGTTGTTCTGGCTGGGCAACGCCGCGATGCTGCCGCTCTACGGCCTGGCCGTCGTCGCCACCCACACCAACCCGTTCACCACGGTGGCCAGCACGGTAGTGGTGGCCCAGGCCGTCATGATCGTCGCCGCGCTGGCCGCTACACGGATCGCCCAAACCCGCGGGTACTGGCTGGCCATCGCGATCGCGTTCAGCGCACTGCCAGTCCGTGCGCTGCTCGCCGCCGGGGTCATCACGACTTGGGGCATCATCCCCGTGCAGGTGCTCGACGGCGTCGGCGCCGGCATGCTGTCCGTGGCGGTGCCGGGCCTGGTGGCACGCATCCTCGACGGCACCGGCCACGTCAACGTCGGGCAGGGCGCCATCATGGCGGCGCAAGGCCTCGGCGGTGCGCTCAGCCCGGTCCTGGGCGGTTTCGTCGCCCAACACCTGGGATTCCCAACGGCTTTCCTGATGCTGGGCGGGCTGTCGCTGGGGTCGTTGGTCATCTGGTTCGGCTTCGCGTCCACGCTGCGCCGCGCCGAACAGGTGGAACCTTCGCTCAACGCGGCAGAAGATACGCGTCGCGCTCCAAGCCGTCCCTGACCCACGCCACGGTCTCCTCGACGGTCTGGTCGCTTGAGTCGACGACGTGGCGTTCCAGTTCGCCGCGGTCGCTGAATTGCGCACGCAACTGCGAAATAGGTTCGGGCAGGGACAATTCGTCCCCGCCCCGTGTGGTGGCCCGAGACAGCGCGACATCCACGCGCGGCCGCAGGACCACCTGTCCGGTCGGTCTCATGCCGCCGCCTCGTCGGCACCGCCGAATTGGGTGAGATAAAACTCGGCGTAGCGCCCGCCGCGGGCGAGTAGTTGGTCATGCGTGCCGCGCTCCACGATCCGGCCGTCCTCCACGACCAGGATTTGATCGGCGGCCCGCACGGTGGACAGCCGGTGCGCGATGACGATCGAGGTCCGGCCCGCCAACGCCTCCGAAAGCGCCTGCTGCACAGCGGCTTCCGACGCCGAATCCAGCGATGCCGTCGCTTCGTCGAGAACGACCACCCGCGACTGGCCCAGCAGCAGCCGGGCAATCGTCAGCCGCTGCCGCTGACCGCCGGAGAGACGGTAGCCACGCTCCCCGACCACGGTGTCCAGACCGTCGGGCATCTCGGCGACGACGTCGGCCAGCCGGGCACGCCGCAGCGCCTCCCACAACTCGTCGTCCGAGGCGTCAGGCGCCGCCAGCCGCAGGTTCGACCGGATCGACTCGTGGAACAAGTGGCCGTCCTGGGTGACCAGGCCGACGGTCTGGCGCAGCGACGCGGTGGTCAGGTCGCGCACGTCGACCCCGGCCAGCCGCACCGCGCCGGAGTCCACGTCGTAGAGCCGGGCCAGCAGAGCCGCGATGGTCGACTTGCCGGCCCCGGACGATCCCACCAGCGCCACCATCTGCCCCGGGTCTGCGGTGAACGAAATCCCGTGCAGCACTTCGTCTCCCCCGCGCGCATCGAGCACCGCGACCTCTTCCAGCGACGCCAGCGACACCTTGTCGGCCGACGGGTAGCCGAATCGCACGTCGTCGAAGGCCACCGAAACGGGACCGTTGGGCACCGCCACGGCGCCCGGTCGCTCGACGATCAGCGGCTCCAAATCCAGCACCTCGAAAACCCGCTCGAAACTGACCAGCGCACTGGCGATTTCCACCCGTGCGTTGACCAGCGCGGTCAGCGGCGCGTACAGCCGGGTCAGCAGCAGCGCCAGCGACACGATTGCGCCGGCCTGCAGATGACCGCCGATGGCCAGCACCCCGCCCAGCCCGTACACCAGTGCCAGCGCCAGCGCCGACATCAGCGTCAGCGAGTTCATGAACACCGACTGCAGCATCGACGAGCGCACCCCGATGTCGCGCACCCGCCCGGCGCGCAGCGCGAACTCGTGCGACTCGCGCGCCGGGTCGCCGAACAGCTTGACCAGGGTGGCGCCCGGCGCGGAGAACCGCTCGGTCATCTGGCTGTTCATCGTCGCGTTGTGGACGGCGCGTTCCCGGCTCAGCCGCGCCATCGTGGTGCCGATGCGGCGGGCCGGCACCACGAACAGCGGCACCAGCAACAGCGACAACGCCGTGATCTGCCAAGAGATCCCGGCCATCACCACCAGTGTCAGCGTCAGTGTGACCAGGTTGGAGACAACGCCGGAAAGGGTGTCGGAAAACGCCCGCTGGGCGCCCATCACGTCGTTGCCCAGCCGGCTGACCAGCGCGCCGGTGCGGGTGCGGGTGAAAAACGCCACCGGCATTCGCTGCACGTGGTCGTACACCGCGGTCCGCAGGTCCAGGATCAGGCCCTCGCCGATGGTCGACGACAGCCACCGGGTGACCAGTGACACCGCCGCCTCGGCGACCGCCACCAGAGCAATCACACCCGCCAGCAGCACCACCGCAGCGGCGTCCGTGCCGCTGACGATCTCGTCGACCACCTTGCCGGCCAGCATCGGGGTGGCCACGGTCAGCAGCGCGCTGACCACGCTGACCGCGACAAATGCGCCCAGCCTGCGGTGATGCCGGCCGGAGAAGCGCCAGATCCGGCCGACCAGGCCGCGTCCCACCAGCGAGCGAAGCTCGCCCGACCGCGCATGCATCTGCCGGTAGAGAGCGCGGCTGGCCACCGATTCCATATTCACGGGCTTCACGGTAAAACCTCAACAAAGGATGAGGTCAACCGACGCGCCGAAGCCCGGGCGGCTCCTCCCACCGCCACGCCGCTCGATCAGGCAAGATGGGCGGCATGGACACTGGAGTGACCTCACCCCGGGTTTTGGTGGTCGACGACGACTCCGACGTGCTCGCATCGCTGGAGCGCGGGCTGCGGCTGTCCGGATTCGAGGTGTCGACCGCAGTCGACGGCGCCGAGGCGCTGCGCAGTGCCACCGAGACCCGGCCGGACGCGATTGTGCTCGACATCAACATGCCCGTGCTGGACGGCGTCAGCGTGGTCACCGCGCTGCGCGCGATGGACAACGACGTGCCGGTCTGCGTGCTGTCGGCGCGCAGCTCGGTCGACGACCGGGTGATGGGCCTGGAGGCCGGCGCCGACGACTACCTGGTCAAGCCGTTCGTGCTGGCCGAGCTGGTGGCGCGGGTCAAGGCGCTGCTGCGTCGCCGCGGATCCACTGCGACGTCGTCGTCGGAAACCATCACGGTCGGCCCGCTGGAGGTCGATATCCCGGGCCGACGCGCCCGGGTCAACGGGGTGGACGTCGACCTGACCAAGCGGGAGTTCGACCTGCTCGCGGTGCTGGCCGAGCACAAGACCGCGGTGCTGTCCCGCGCGCAGCTGCTGGAGCTGGTCTGGGGCTACGACTTCGCCGCCGACACCAACGTCGTCGACGTGTTCATCGGCTACCTGCGGCGCAAGCTGGAGGCCAACGGCGCGCCGCGGCTGCTGCACACCGTGCGAGGAGTGGGATTCGTGCTGCGCATGCAGTAGCACCGCGACCATGAACGTCTTGTCCCGGATCCTGACCCGTACGCCCTCGCTGCGTACCCGGGTGGTGATCGCGACGGCGATCGGCGCGGCCATTCCGGTGCTCATCGTGGGTGCCGTCGTGTGGTTCGGGATCACCGGCGACAGCAAGGAGCGCCTGGACCGCCGCCTCGACGAGGCTGCGGGGTTCGCGATCCCGTTCCTGCCGCGCGGCCTGGACGAGATTCCGCGATCGCCCAACGACCAGGACACCGTCATCACCGTGCGCCGCGGCAACCAGGTCACGTCCAACTCGACGGTGGTGTTGCCGGAGCTGCCCGCGGGCTACGACGACACCTACGTCAACGGGGTGCGCTACCGGGTGCGCACGGTGGAAATCCCGGCGCCGCAGGCCACGTCGGTGGAAGTCGGGGCGACCTACGATGACACCATCGCCCGGACCAACAACCGGCACCGCCGGGTCATCATCATCTGTGGCCTGGCGATCGGCGCCTCGGCCGTATTCGCTTGGCTGCTGGCAGCTTTCGCGGTGCGACCGTTCAAGCGGCTGGCCCAGCAGACCCGCTCGATCGACGCCGGCGACGAGGCGCCGCAGGTGGCAATCCGCGGCGCCACCGAGGCCGTGGAGATCGCCGAGGCGATGCGAGGCATGCTGCAACGCATTTGGAAGGAGCAGGAACGCACCAAGGAGGCGCTCGCGTCGGCGCGTGACTTCGCGTCGGTGTCGGCGCATGAGCTGCGAACGCCGCTGACCGCAATGCGCACCAACCTCGAAGTGCTGACCACCCTGGACCTTCCGGACGACCAGCGCAAAGAAGTGCTCAACGACGTGGTCCGCACCCAGACACGTATCGAGGCCACGCTGTCGGCGCTGGAGCGACTGGCGCAGGGTGAGCTGTCGACCTCCGACGACCACGTGCCGGTAGACATCACCGAACTTCTCGACCGCGCCGCGCACGACGCCATGCGGGTCTACCCCGACCTCGACGTCTCGCTTGTGCCGTCACCGACGTGCATCATCGTGGGGCTGCCGGCCGGGTTGCGTCTCGCGGTCGACAACGCCATCGCCAACGCTGTCAAGCACGGCGGCGCGACCCGGGTTCAGCTGTCCGCGGTCAGTTCCCGTGAGGGCGTGGAAATCGCCATCGACGACAACGGCAGCGGCGTTCCCGAGCAGGAGCGCCACGTGGTGTTCGAGCGGTTCTCCCGCGGGTCGACGGCCTCGCATTCCGGCTCGGGTCTGGGGCTGGCGTTGGTGGCCCAGCAGGCCCAATTGCACGGCGGGACAGCGTCATTGGACGACAGCCCGCTGGGCGGGGTGCGGCTGCTCCTGCGCCTGCCGCCGCCGACTTAGGATGCGTCGTCGCTCTTCTCGGAGGTCTGCGAGTTCGAAGCGCTCACCGGCACTTCGCGTTTCACCCGCCGCACCATCAGCGCGAAGGTCAGCACCAATCCGAGCACAAAGGACAGCACCATCAGCCACCAGTTCGGGTCGTGCATCAGCGCGCTCCCATCTCACGCGAGCCGGGCAGGTCCGCCAGGGCTTCCTCTTCGCTTGTGCGCCGAATCGATGCGACGGTGATCGCCCACGCCACCGCCGAGCCCACCACGAACGCCAGGAGATACCACAGCCATTGGATGACGAAGTCCATGTCGGATCCTCCTTATCTGCCGTGGCCGCCGGGAGCAGGAGCCGGGGCCGGCGATCCGGTCGGCGTGATGGGGCCGCTCACCTCGATCTGGTTGTCGATATTCAGGTTGGGCCAGGCGTCGTCGGCGGCCTGCAGGACGGCGTCGGCCTGAGCCATCGATGCGGCAGTGCCGGTCAGCGTGATGGTGTCGCCAGCGACGGAGAGGCCGAAATCAGGAATCGATGCCGCGGCGTTGAAAACCGGTCCGGCATCGGAGAAGTCGAGCGCGTTGATGTCCGGGTTGATTCCGAGGTTGTCGATGACGTTGGCTTCTGAGCCAACCGATGCGATCACCGCGTCGAGCAAAGCCCTCTTGGCTTTTTCATCGGGAAAGTCGCCGCGCAGCGTAATGTCCTTGCCGTTGCGGGTGATTGACACCGGAGCCAACGATATCGGCGGAATGGTCGGCGCCGGTGGCGAAGCACCCGCCGACGTGGGCGGGGCCAGCGTCGGCAATGCGCCGGTGGGTCCGTTGACCTGCGAGCGGGTGCGTTCCGACAAGCCGTAGCCGATTGCGCCCAGCAGCAGCGGAATTACCACCAGGGCGATCAGCCAGGGCACACCGAGGGGTCGTCGGTAAAACTTGGCGGCTCGCCGCCACTGCGTGGTTTCGGCTGCTTCGTCGGAATCCGCCATAGGCCCTCCGTCATCGAGTTCGTGCCACCGCGCGATTTGAAGCCTAGGGCAGCAGGCTACCGAGTGGCGAGCAGATCGATGACGAAGATCAGCGTCTTGCCTGACAGTTGGTGGCCCGAACCGGCCGGCCCGTAGGCCTGTGCGGGCGGGATCACCAGTTGCCGCCGACCGCCCACCTTCATTCCGGGAATGCCGTCCTGCCAGCCCTGGATGAGGCCGCGCAGCGGAAACTCGATGGATTCGCCGCGGCTCCACGAGCTGTCGAACTCTTCGCCGGTGTCGTACTCCACGCCGACGTAGTGGACCTCGACGGTGCCGCCCGGCACGGCTTCGGGGCCGTCGCCGATCACCAGGTCTTGGATGACGAGCTGTGTGGGAGCCGGGCCGGTCGGGAAGTCGATCTCTGGTTTCTGCGTCACCGGGCCCACCCTACTGATGGGTGCACACTGGAGGCGTTGCAGCGGACAGAAACCCGACCAGGTCGAGAGCTGAGCCACGACGCGATTGTCGTCGGCGGCGGCCACAACGGCCTGGTCGCGGCGGCGTATCTGGCCCGGGCCGGGCTGCGGGTGCGGCTGCTGGAGCGGCTCGGGCAGGTCGGCGGGGCTGCCGTGTCGGCGCAGCTCTTCGACGGTGTGGACGCCCGGCTGTCGCGATACGCCTACCTGGTCGGCCTGCTGCCGCCGCGCATCGTCGACGACCTGGGCGCCGCGGTGCGATTGGCGCCGCGCCGCTATTCGTCGTATCCCGAGGTCGGCGAGGCCGCCGATGTCCGTGAGTTCTATCGCCGCTGCCGCCCGGTGACGCAGCGGCTCTGGCCGACTCTGCTGGAGCCGCTGCGCACCCGGGAGGCGGCCCGCCGTCTGGTTGCCCGCGATCCCGACGCGTCCGCAGCCTGGCAGGCGATGATCGAGCAGCCGATCGGTCACGCGATCGTCGACGGACTGAGCGGCGACCTGGTGCGCGGGCTGGTCGCCACCGACGCACTGATCGGCACCTTCGCCCGGCTCGACGACCCGTCGCTGCAGCAGAACGTCTGCTTTCTCTATCACCTGCTGGGTGGCCAGTGGCGGGTCCCGGTCGGCGGGATGGGTGCGGTGACGGCGGCGCTTGCCACGGCGGCGGCAGATCACGGCGCCGAGATCGTCACGGGCGCAGACGTTTACGTGGTGGATCCGGACGGCGAGGTGCGGTATCGCCGCGGCGACGACGAGTGCGTGGTCCACGGCCGCGTCGTGCTGGTCGGCGTCGCTCCGGCGGTGCTGGCCGACCTGCTCGGCGAGCCACAGCCGGCAAGCAACTCCGGCGCGCAGGTCAAGGTCAACATGCTGGTGCGACGGCTGCCGAGGCTGCGCGACGACACCGCGACACCCGAGCAGGCGTTCACCGGCACGCTGCACGTCAACGAGGCCTGGACGCAACTGGACACGGCCTATTCGCAAGCGGCCGCGGGACGGTTACCTGATCCGCTGCCGTGTGAGGTCTATTGCCATTCGCTGACCGACCCCACCATCTTGTCGCCGGCGCTGCGCGACTCCGGCGCTCACACCCTGACCGTGTTCGGCCTGCACACGCCGCACGGGCTGCGTGGCGACCTCACCGGGGCAGTCCTGGCGTCGCTGAATTCCGTTCTGGCCGAACCTATTCAGGAGGTGTTGATGAACGACGCCAACGGCCGGCCGTGCATCGAAACGCTCACCACGCACGATCTCGAACAAAGCCTGAACATGCCCGGCGGCAACATCTTTCACGGCGGATTGAGCTGGCCGTTCGCCGACGACGACGACCCGCTGGACACCCCGGCGCGGCAATGGGGTGTGGCCACCGCGCATCCGCGGATCCTGCTGTGCGGCTCGGGTGCGCGCCGCGGCGGGGCGGTGTCGGGCATCGGCGGGCACAACGCCGCGATGGCCGTCCTTAACTTGCACCGAGTGTGGACTTAATGCACGCCCCACGCGAATTTGCGTGGCACAAGGCCACACTCGACGATTACCGCGAATCGATGGTGGCGTAGTTGCGCTCGGTGTAGCCGGTGTAAATCTGGCGGGGCCGCCCGATCTTGGAATCGCCCTCGTCGTGCATTTCCCGCCAGTGGGCAATCCATCCGGGCAGCCGACCCAATGCGAACAGCACGGTGAACATCCGGGTCGGGAAGCCCAGCGCCCGGTAGATCAGGCCGGTGTAGAAGTCGACGTTGGGGTAGAGCTTGCGCTCGACGAAGTAGTCGTCGGTCAGGGCCGCCTCTTCGAGTTCCTTGGCGATTTTCAGCAGGTCGTCGTCGCCGCCCAGCTTGGCGAGGATCTTGTCGGCCTGCTCCTTGACGATGCGCGCCCGCGGGTCGTAGTTCTTGTAGACCCGGTGGCCGAAGCCCATCAGCTTGACGCCTTCTTCGCGGTTCTTGACCTTGCGGACGAACTCGCGGACGTCGCCGCCGCTCTCCCGGATCTGCTCGAGCATCTCCAGCACCGCCTGGTTGGCGCCGCCGTGCAGCGGTCCCCACAGCGCGTTGATGCCCCCGGAGATCGAGGTGAACAGGTTGGCCCGCGACGAACCGACCAGCCGCACGGTCGACGTGGAACAGTTCTGCTCGTGGTCGGCGTGCAGGATGAACAGCATGTCGAGCGCCCGTACTACCTCGGGGTCGGGCTGGTAGGGCTCGGCAGGCAGGCCGAACGTCATCCTCAGGAAGTTCTCCACCAGCGTCAGCGAGTTGTCCGGGTACAGGAACGGCTGACCGACCGATTTCTTGTAGGCGTAGGCGGCGATGGTCGGCAGCTTGGCCAGCAGCCGGATCGTGGACAGCTCGACCTGGTCGTTGTCCATCGGGTCCAGCGAATCCTGGTAGTAGGCGCTCAAAGCGTTGGCCACGCTGGACAGCACCGGCATCGGGTGGGCGTTGCGCGGAAAGCCGTCGAAGAACCGCTTGAGGTCCTCGTGCAGCATCGTGTGCCGCTGGATTTGCCGGGTGAACTCGACGAGCTGGTCCTTGCTCGGCAGCTCGCCGTAGATCAGCAGGTAGCTGACCTCGAGGAACGTCGACTTCTCGGCCAGCTGCTCGATCGGGTAGCCGCGGTAACGCAGGATGCCGGCGTCGCCGTCGATGTAGGTGATGGCGCTCTTGGTCGACGCGGTGTTCATGAAGCCGCTGTCAAAGGTGGTGTATCCGGTCTTGGAGAGCAGCGAGCCCAGGGCGATCCCGTCGGCTCCCTCGCTGGCGTGGACGATCTCCAGGTCCAACTCACCACCCGGGTATTTCAGAGTGGCGGTGTCGTCGGTTGCGGCCACAAGAACCCCTTTGCGCTCTGCTGATGCTGCTAGGTTGCGTATAGCTGAAGGTAGTCGCTATCGCGGCGGCGCGCCTGACCGGGGTGCTGGCCAGCGGTAGCGGACGAACGCCGGCGCGGCCAGCGCGGCGATCACCATCCCGACGACCACCAGCGCGCCGCCGCCGGCCGCCGCGGCCGTCGTCCCGACCACCGCCGCGGCGGCACCGTGCACGGCGTCGCCCAGCCGGGGCCCGCCCGCGACGACCACCACGAACACCCCCTGCAGCCGCCCACGCAGCTCGTCGGAGGCGGCCTCCTGCAAAATCGTCTGCCGCAGGGACGCGGAAGCTGTGTCGGCGACACCGCCCAGCGCCATGAACGCCAGCGCCGCGGCCAGCAACGCCATCGTCGTGCCGCCCTCGACCGGGCCGCCGAAGCTCTCGTGCGCCATCTGCGGGAACAACGCCCGCGGCATGCCCAGCACCATCGCGATCAGGTCGACCACGAACGACATCAGCACCACGGTGTTGCCGGCCAGGTAGCGGAAACCGTCCAGTACCGCCGCCACACCCCAGCCCGGCGACCCCTCGGCCTGCCGGGTCACAGGCATGGATGCCAGCCGAAACGTCGCCCAGATCGGCGCCAAACAGGTCAGCGCGTCGATCAGGTACAGCGTCGACAAGTCGACCCAGTGCAGCATCACCCCGGCCACTAGCGGCCCCACGATCGCGCCGAAACCCGTCACGGTCTATGTTCAGCGCGTTAGCGGCGGGCAGCTGGTGGCCCGGCAGCATCCGCGGGATCGCCGCCGAGCGGGTGGGCGAGTTGATCGCGTAGAACGCCTGTTGCACCGCCAGCAGGCACAGCACCACCCACACGTCGTCGAGCGACAGCGCGGCCTGCAACCACAGCAGCAGCGACGCGACGGCCAGCCCGCACGAGGCGACGATCAGCAAAATCCGCCGGTCCATGGCGTCGGCCCAAGCACCGCCCAGCAGACCGAACACGATCAACGGCACCAACGCGAAGATGCCGGAAAGCCCGACGTAGGCGGAGTTCTGGGTGAGCGCGTAGAGCTGGACCGGGACGGCGAAGATCGTCAGGTTGGCGCCGACGACCGTGACGATGCCGGCCAGCCACAGCCGCCGGAAGTCGCTGTTGTGCAGCGGCGTGGTATCCGCAACCAGTCTCACAGCGGCCCGGCGCCTGCCGCGAGCGTGCGCAGTTGTACGCATGTGCGCGGCGTGTCGCGTACAAACACGCACGCTCGCGCCGGGGGTGCTCTCAAGGCTGCAGGCGCTCGACGCGATCGCCGATGACGCGAATCCTGTTGTGTACCCGGTTTTCCCGGCCCTGCCAGAATTCGACGACCTCGGGTGCGATGCGATAGCCGCCCCAGTTCGGCGGGACCGGAATGTGTTCGGTGTCGGCGAAGCGGGCGGTCACCTCGGCGAGTTGCTCGAGCAACGCCGCGCGCGACGCGATCGGCTGTGACTGGCGCGACGCCCATGCCCCCAGCTGCGAGCCGCGGGGACGTTTGGACCAGTAGTCCTGCGTTTCGGCGGGATCGACCTTGGTCACCGGCCCCCGGATGTGGAATTGCCGGCCCAGCAGATACCACGGAAAGGTCGCCGAAGCATACGGGGTGGCGGCCAACTCCGCGCCCTTGGCCGAGTCGTAGTTGGTGTAGAAGGAGATTCCGCGCTCGTCGATGCTCTTGCACAGCACCGAGCGGCTGACCGGCTTCCCGGCATCGACGGTGGCCAGCACAAAGGCGTTGGGCTCGGCGACACCGGCATCCTCGGCGTCGCGAAGCCACTTGCGCAGCAACGCAACCCAGCCATCCGCCAACCAGCCGACGTCGAGGTCGGGGCTGCCGTCCTTCTCGACCGAGCCGTACTCCACGCGCATCCTCGCCAGGTGCTCGTTGTCTGGTCTCACCACCGCGCCAACGCTACTACCGGCGGGCGGACCTTCGTTACCGACCGGTAGCGACCGGCCCGGACCGGCGTGCGAGAATCCACCTATGACTGTGATCCCGGACAATATCCCGGAGAATTTCGTCTCCGGCCTCGACGGAGTGGTGGCCTTCACCACCGAGATTGCCGAGCCGGACAAGGACGGCGGCGCGCTGCGCTACCGCGGGGTGGACATTGAAGATTTGGTGAGCCGGCGGGTCACTTTCGGCGACGCGTGGGCTTTGCTGGTCGACGGCAAGTTCGGCCATGGGCTGCCGCCGGCCGAGCCGTTCCCGCTGCCGATCCACAGCGGCGACGTGCGGGTCGACGTGCAGGCGGGTCTGGCGATGCTGGCGCCGATCTGGGGTTATGCGCCGCTGCTCGACATCGACGATTCCACCGCCCGCGAGCAACTGGCCCGGGCGTCGGTGATGGCGCTCTCCTACGTTGCCCAGTCCGCCCGCGGCATCTACCAGCCGGCGGTGCCCCAGCGGATCATCGACGAATGTCCCACTGTCACAGCGCGTTTCATGACCCGCTGGCAGGGTGAACCGGATCCACGCCACATCGAGGCCGTTGACGCGTACTGGGTTTCGGCCGCCGAGCACGGGATGAACGCCTCGACGTTCACCGCGCGGGTGATCGCGTCGACCGGCGCCGACGTGGCGGCGGCATTGTCCGGGGCGATCGGGGCCATGAGCGGCCCACTGCACGGTGGTGCGCCCGCGCGGGTGCTGCCGATGCTCGAAGAGGTCGAGCGCACCGGCGACGCGCGCGGTCTGGTCAAGGGCATCCTGGACCGGGGCGAGAAGCTGATGGGCTTCGGGCACCGCGTCTATCGCGCCGAGGACCCGCGGGCGCGGGTGCTGCGGGCGACGGCCCAGCGGCTGGGGGCGCCGCGCTATGAGGTGGCTCAGGCTCTGGAGCAGGCTGCGCTGACCGAACTTCGGGAGCGACGCCCGGATCGCGCCATCGAGACCAACGTCGAGTTCTGGGCCGCGGTGATCCTGGACTTCGCGCGGGTGCCCGCCAAGATGATGCCGGCGATGTTCACCTGCGGTCGCACCGCCGGCTGGTGCGCGCACATTCTCGAGCAGAAGAAGCTGGGCAAGTTGGTGCGCCCGTCGGCCATCTACGTCGGCCCCGAGCCGCGCAGCCCGGAATCAGTCGAGGGGTGGGACCAAGTTCGCACCGGCTGACGATGAGTTCTTGTCGCCCGGGTGGTCTATAACGGGTATCGCACCTACGACCCCCAGGAGGCCACCATGGCGATCGCCGTCGAACCCGCACTGTCCCCGCACCTCGTCGTCGACGATGCCGCTGCCGCAATTGACTTCTACACCAAGGCGTTTGACGCCGTCGAGCTCGGACGCCTGCCCCGCCCCGACGGCAAACTGGTCCACGCCGCACTCCGCATCAACGGCTTTGTGGTGATGCTCGCCGACGACTTCCCGGAAATGAGCGGCGGCAAGTCGATGACCCCGAAGTCACTCGGCGGGACGCCCGTCACCATCCACCTGACGGTGACCGATGTCGACGCCAAGTTCCAGCGTGCGCTCGACGCAGGCGCCACCGTGGTCATGCCATTGGAGGACCAGTTCTGGGGCGACCGCTACGGCGCGGTCGAGGATCCGTTCGGTCAGCGCTGGTCGCTGGGTCAGCCGGTGCGCGAGGTCAGCATGGACGAGATCGCCGCGGCGATGGGCCAGCAGTCCGGCTAGCGCGTCGGATAACAGGAGATGCCAGCCTCAGTTGACCAGCAGACCCCGTGGCCGTCGAGTGAGTCGACGAAATGCCGCACCGGTGGTTTGTTCGGGTCTGGATGCTTCGCCATCAACCCGATGAAGAGACCGGCGGCCAGGATGGATAGACAGATCCAGAACGTGGAAATCCGTCTGCCGCGTAGCTTTACGATCGGCTCGGACTGAGTCTCTTGCTGCGGCGGTGGTGTGTTTTGCGGATACGGCGGGTAATTGGCCATGCCGGACAGCATGGCACACAACGAGTTACGGTTATCGTCCCCGCACCGCAGCCAGGAATCGCCGATGCAGCGGTACCGGGGGCGCACTCGCCGCCACCGCGAGCATCTCGGCGACCGAGGTGAACTTGTCGCGGGGCCGTTCGTCGGCGCTGCCTCGTGCCTTCTCGGCGGCATCGATGGCATGCCATCCGGCAGCGTCGACGACGTCGGGCTGACGGGCGTGCACCAACCTGGCCAGCGCACGCGGTCCGGCCACGGGGTCCGACAGCAAGCCCTTGTTGAAGTCGGCGACCAATGCCTGCACGGTTTGCAGCGAGCAGGACTTGTTGGTGCCGATGAATCCCGTCGGACCCCGCTTGATCCACCCCGCGACGTACGCGCCCGTCACCGGCTGGCCGGTGTCGGGGTCGACGACGCGGCCGCCGTCGTTAGGTACCACTCCGGCGCTGTCGTCGAACGGCAGATCGGCAATGCGCTTGCCGCGGTAGCCGATTGAAGTCAGCACCAAGCCGGCGTCGAGCCGGCGCACGTGGCCGGTCCCGGTGACGGCAAACTCGATCCCGGTGACGCGATCCTGGCCGAGGACACGGGCCGGTGTCAGCTGGAAGGCCAGCCGGATGCGCGGCCGTCGCGCCGGAACCGAGGCCTGCCCGAGTTTGCTGAGGATTTCCAGCTTCTGCCGGGTCAGCGTATCGGTGGCGGTGGCCAGGTCGCGCCGCACCAGCTCGTGGTCTTCGGCGTCGAGCACCACGTCGGCGGCGGTGGTCAGTCCGATCAGCTCGGGCAGCGTGAACGCCGAGTGCGCCGGACCGCGCCGGGCGGCGATCACCACCTCCTGGACCCGCGACCCGCGCAGCACTTCCAGCGCGTGATCGGAGATGTCGGTGCGGGCCAGCTCATCGGGGTCGGCGGTGAGCACCCGGGCCACATCGAGCGCGACGTTGCCGTTGCCGATGATCACGACCCGCTCGTGGCCGAGATCTATTGGCAGATCATCGAATTCGGGGTGACCGTTGTACCACGCGACCACCTCGGTAGCGGTGGCCGTACCGGGCACGCCCATTCCCTCGATGTCGAGCCGCCGGTCGTTGGGTGCGCCGCTGGCATACACCACGGCGTGATGGTGCGCCAGCAGATCGGCGTGACTCAGATGCTTGCCGACCTCGACGTTGAGAAAGAACTGGAAACCCCGCCGAGCGGCAATCTTGTCGAACAGCCTGGTGACCCGCTTGGTGCTCTGGTGGTCGGGCGCCACGCCCGCACGCACCAATCCGTAAGGCGTCGGCAGCTTTTCGAACATGTTGACCCGCACCCGGGGCTGGATGAGCAACTCGTCGGCGGCATACATCGCCGCGGGCCCGGAGCCGACGATCGCAACCGTCAGCGGGTGCCCGTCCTGGCGCACCTCCGCGGCCGGAATCACCGGCGCCAGCTTCGAGGTCGGCGGCAGCTTGACGTCGGCCGGCCGCTCCGGATAGAACGACGCGTTGATCTCGACGAACGGCAAATGCTTTGCGTCCAACCGGGTGTCGGGCGCGATAGCGCCGACCGGGCACGCACTCACACACGCGCCGCAATCCACACACGCATCCGGGTCGATGTAGAGCATCTCGGAGGTGGCGAACCCGGGCTCGTCCGGTGTGGGGTGAATGCAGTTCACCGGACAAGCGAAAACACAGGACCCGTCGTTACAGCACGACTGGGTGATGACGTGCGGCATGGACCCCTCTAGGCGACCGCGGACAGATGCTGGCGCTGCGGCTCGCTGCGGTACCGCGACGGCTTGCCGTTGATCTTGCAGATCCGCCACATGAGCTTGGCAACGGGATTCATCAGGCCGGTGTCGTGGCAGAGCATCCGCACGTCGCCGAACATGTCGCGCAGCATTTGGCGCGACTCCGGCGAACGGAAGAACACGTCCTTGCGCACCTCGCGCGGGATGTCGAACTCACGCCAGAAAGCCTTGGGCGGCACCACGATTGCCGAGCAGAGGATCCGCATGGTGAGCGGCACGTACAGCGACAGCCAGAACCGCTTGCGGCGCGGCAGGTGCGGCACTCGCTTGCGCAGGTACTCGTGGGCGAACGAGATGTGGCGGGCTTCCTCGGCCACGTGGATGGCCATCACCCGTTCCATGATCGGGTGCAATTCCTTGCCCTCACGCAGGATGTTCTTCTGCGTGTGGTCGATGGGCTCCTCACCGGCGAGGATGCCGAACCAGAACGGAATCGGCAGCGGCCCGGCAACCAATGGGATCAGCGGTTGGACCCACTTCAGCAGCCGCGGCATGCCGGGCACGTCGGCGCCGATGTGGTTCACCATCTCCTGGAACATCATCGTGTGGTTGCACTCTTCGACCGCCTCGTGCAGGCAGTAGCGGTACTCCGGTGAGCCGTTGGGCACCCAGAACGCGTATTCCATCAGGCCGCGAATCAGGATCGATTCGAAGTGCAGGCCGACCTTGGCCACGTTCGCCTGGCGCCACATGCCGATCTTGATCTGGCGCTCTTCAGGCTGCGCCTTGTACCAAGGGTGACGGCCCAGCGGGTCGGTGGCCGGCAGCTTCCAGCGCGGGTCGTTCTCGGTGACCGCGAACTCGGGCGCCTTCCAATCGATGTCCGTGTACGGGTTGAAGTTGCGCCGCACAGACCCCTCGGACAGCGTCTGCAACATCTGGACGTACTCTGTGTCGTCTTGTACTTCCATGTTGCGGCGCCAGCGCTGCACGATTTTCGTCCGAGCCATTGAAGCCTCCCGATGAGGTTTACATTTGGACGTGTTATGTACACAGTACCGCAGGTATCGGCAACTTTCCATACCCAATGCGAGAACTGTGGCGCAGCCGGGATCGACGCCCTTGATGTGGTTTAGGTCACACTACCGGGATCACTAGCCTGGTCACCATGGCTGAGACGCTCACGATCCCCGACGGCATCAAACCCCGCGACGGCCGCTTCGGATCGGGGCCGTCCAAAGTTCGGCCCGAACAGCTGCAGACCCTCGCGACCAGCGCCGCCGGGCTGTTCGGCACGTCCCATCGGCAAGCGCCGGTCAAAGACCTGGTCGGCCGGGTGCGCACCGGATTGCGCGACTTCTTCTCGGTGCCCGACGGCTACGAGGTCATCCTGGGCAACGGCGGTGCGACGGCGTTCTGGGACGCTGCGGCGTTCGGGCTGATCGACAAGCGGTCGCTGCACCTGTCCTACGGCGAGTTCAGCTCGAAATTCGCCAGCGCGGTCACCAAGAACCCGTTCGTCGACGAACCGATCGTCGTCAAAGCCGAGCCGGGCAGCGCCCCCGAGCCGCAGAGCGACCCGTCCGTCGACGTCATCGCGTGGGCGCACAACGAGACCTCGACCGGGGTGGCGGTCCCGGTGCAGCGTCCCGCCGACTCCGGCGACGCGCTGGTCGTCATCGACGCAACCTCCGGCGCCGGCGGGCTGCCGGTCGACATCACCGAGACCGACGCCTACTACTTCGCGCCGCAGAAGAACTTCGCCAGCGACGGCGGCCTGTGGCTGGCGATCCTGAGCCCGGCGGCGCTGGCGCGCATCGAGGCCATCGCCGGGTCCGGCCGCTGGGTGCCCGACTTTCTGTCGCTGCCGATCGCGGTGGAGAACAGCTGCAAGAACCAGACCTACAACACCCCGGCGATCGGCACGCTCGTGCTGCTGGCCGAGCAGATCGACTGGCTGCTGAGCAACGGCGGGCTGGACTGGGCGGTCAAGCGCACCGCGGACTCGTCGCAGCGGCTGTACCGGTGGGCGCAGGAGCGGCCCTACACCACTCCCTTTGTTGCCGAGCCGCGGCTGCGCTCCCAGGTCGTGGGCACCATCGACTTCAGCGATGCCGTAGACGCTGGGGCTGTTGCCGCGATTTTGCGCGCCAACGGGATCGTCGACACCGAGCCGTACCGCAAACTCGGTCGCAACCAGTTGCGCGTCGCGATGTTCCCCGCGGTGGAGCCCGACGACGTCAGCGCGCTCACCGAGTGCGTCGACTGGGTGGTCGAACGCCTCTGAGCTGGGCGGCGTGTCAGCGCCGTTAAGGCTGTTCGCTGCATTAGAGTGCGCATCTGACAGGCCCCGAGGAGGTCGCGATGCGGGAACTCAAGGTCGTCGGTCTCGACGTCGATGGCAAACACATCATCTGCGAAAGTGACGACCCGGCCGAGAAGTTCAAGCTGCGGGCCGACGACCGGCTGCGCGCCGCGGTACGCGGCGACGGCGCACGGGTGGCACAAACCCAGATCGACTACGAGGTCCCCAGCATGCTGCGTCCCAAAGACATTCAGGCCCGCATCCGCGCCGGCGCGTCCGTCGAACAGGTCGCCGAAGCGGCCGGGGTGGATATCGAACGCGTCCAGCGATTCGCCCACCCGGTGCTGCTGGAGCGATCCCGCGCTGCGGAGCTGGCAACGGCCGCGCATCCGGTGCTCGCGGACGGGCCCGCGGTGCTTACGCTGCTGGAGACGGTCACCACCGCGCTGGTTGCTCGCGGCCTGAACCCCGACAACACCACGTGGGACGCCTGGCGCAACGAGGACGGACGCTGGACGGTGCAGCTGGGCTGGAAGGCCGGTCGCTCGGATAACGTCGCGCATTTCCGCTTCGTCCCGGGCGCGCACGGCGGCACGGTCACCGCCGTCGACGACGCAGCCAGCGAGCTGATCGACCCCGACTTCGATCGTCCGCTGCGGCCGCTGGCCCCGGTGGCCCAGCTGGACTTCGACGAACCCGAGCCCTCGCCCGTGGAAGAAACCGCACCCGAACCGCAGCACGAGCCGACGCGTGCTCGTCGCCGCAAGCCGCCCGTGCCGGCGTGGGAGGACGTGCTGCTCGGCGTCCGCTCCGGCGGGCAGCGCTAGCCGACGCCGACCATCGCCAGCGTGAGCAGCGCCAGCCACGCGCCCGTCACGCCCACGCCCGCACCCAGCACGAACCAGCGCAACACCGGCGTGTGCCGCCACCCCCACAACGTCGGCGCCAATCCCCCGGCCGCAACCACATTGAGTCCCACGGCCAGCAACGGGTGCACGCGCTCCAGGCCCAGACTGAGCACCACGATCGCGACGGCAGTGACCGCGGCGACAAACGCGGCCACGGTCAAACCCGTTGCCCAGGGCGTGGATTCGTCGGTCACGAGCTGAGCCTAACGCGCTCGTAGAACGCCAGCGCCGCGGCGGTGGCGACGTTGAGCGAGTCGGTGCCACGCGACATCGGGATACGCACCCGCATGTCGCTCGCCCGCATCGCGGCACGGCTCAGGCCCGGACCTTCGGCGCCCACCAAAACCGCCACCGGCTCGTCGCCCACCGTCGACATCGCCGCCGACAGCGCCATGGCATCGTGGCTGGGCGTCATCGCTATCAGGCGAAAACCGCTGTCTCGCAACAACTTCAAGTCGCCAGGCCAGTTTGTCGCACGGGCATATGGCACCAGCAGCGCGTGGCCCATCGACACCCGCACCGCACGCCGGTAGAGCGGATCGGCGCAGCCGCTGCCGAACACCACCGCATCGACACCGAGACCGGCGGCGTTGCGGAAGATCGACCCCAGGTTCTCGTGGTCGTTGACGCCTTCGAGCACCGCGACCGTGCGGGCGCCGTCGAGCACGTCGGCCACACTCGGTTCGGGGACCCGGCGCGCCGCGGCCAGCACGCCGCGGTTGAGGTGAAACCCGACCACCCGGGCCATCACGTCGGCGGAGACCCGGTAATACGGTGCGTCGCAGCCCGCCAGGTCGGCCCGCAGTTCGGCGAGCCTGCGGTCGGTGCCCAACAACGCCAGCGGCGTGAACCGCGACGCCAGCATGCGCTGCACCACGAGCACGCCCTCGGCGATCACCAGCCCCTTGCCGGTCGGCAGATCCGGGCGGCGATCGACGCTGTTCAGATCGCGGAAGTTGTCCAGCCGCGGATCGTCGGGATCGCTGACGTCGCAGACAGCGCTCACGGGGTTTCGTCGACGATGGCCAGCATCAGATCGGCTGCGTCGCGCAGGGTTTCGCGGTCGGCGCGACCCAGACCCGCCAGCCGCTGCGCCAGCCACTCCTGGCTGGCCCGGCGTTCGGCCTCCAGCAACTCGGTGCCGGCCTTGGAAACCGAGACCAGGACTTGGCGCCCGTCGTCGGGATGGGCAACCCGGTCCACGAAACCTAGTTCGGCCAACGACGCGATCACCCGGGTCATCGACGGCGGGCGTACCCGCTCCCGGATGGCCAGCGCGCCGGGCGTCATCGGTCCTTCTTTGGCCAACGTCGACAGCGCCGACAGCTGCGACAACGAAACCGGCGACTGCGGCCGCCGAAAACGCAGCTGCCGCGACAATCGCATGACCGCCAGCGACAGGTCGCTGGCCAGCCGCGTATCGCCGTCGGTCACAGCGCGAAGGTTACGACACAACCTCGCAGCGTCAACACCGAACCACCGAGTCACCGGTCATCGGTTAGCGTGATCTCGATGTCCGAGCCCGCCACCACACCCAACCCGCCGATGCTTCCGCCCGCGCTGCTGGAGGTGTGGCCGGTCGTCGGAGTCGGCGCGCTGGCCTGGCTGGGCGCGACGGTGGCCGCCTTCCTCGTGCCGGGCCTGGACGGTTGGCGGCCGGTGACGCTGGCCGGGCTGGGCGTCGGGCTGCTGGGTACCGGTATCTTCCTGTGGCAGCGCGACGCCGTCCGGCGCGGCGCACGCGGTGCGCAAACCGGTCTCGGACACTTGCGGACCACCAAGTAGGAGGGAACGGTCAATGGCAGCGCCGCTACTGCAAGCACAGGTCGACATCAACGCCCCGGTCGCCAAGGTGTGGGAGTTGGTGTCCGATGTCCGCCGGATGCCGCAGTGGAGCCCACAGTGCCGGTGGATGAAGCCGCTCGGTCCGGTGCGGCAAGGCACCCGCACGCTCAACCTGAACCGCCGCAACTTTCTGTTCTGGCCGACAACATGCACGCTCACCGAGGTCATTCCCGAGCAGAAACTGGCGTTCAAGGTCAACGCCAACGGCACCATCTGGAGCTACGAGCTGCAGCCGATCCCGGAGGGCACCCGGCTAATCGAAAGCCGGCACGCCGAGAACGGCGTCAAACCCATCTCGACGATGACGGTGAACGCGCTGTTGGGCGGCGTGGACAGCTTCGAGCGGGAACTGGTCGACGGCATGAACACCTCACTGGCCAAGATCAAAGCCGCCGCCGAAAACAGCTAGCCGTCCTCGGGTTTCTCGACCAGGTCGAGCACCCCGTCGTCGTAGGGGTCATACATCGGCGAACCGCTGCCCGCCGGGGCCGGGGTGTCCGAATGTGCGCCGCAGCCGTATTCGGAGTCGACGACATGTCCGTCGGCCGACATCTCGTTGCCGCACACCCCGAACATCACGCCCAGCGAGCCGGACAGCGGCAGGTAGAAACCGCAGTCGCGGCACACCCGTTTGGTCGACCGCGCCATCGACGAGCCGGGACCATAGTCGCCGTCGTGCCACCGCTGGGCGGCCTGGGCGCGGCCCCAGGAGCTCATCACCCGGCGCCGCCCGAGCCCGAGTTCGACGGCGACGTCGTCGACCTGCGGATCACCGCTTGCCAGGTAGCCGGGCACCAGGCGCGGATCGTCCGGTGGCGGCGCCAGTAGGTCGCCCGGGCTCAGGTCGCCGGGCCGGACCCGTTGGTCCCACGGCACCCATTCCGGCGCCAGCAGCGCCGTCGGCCCCGGAACCAGCACCACCTCGCTGACGGTCGCGTGATCAGCGCCCGGGTAGGCGGCCACCACGACGGCCCACTGCCATCCCTGGTAACCCGGCAGATGGGCCAGGAACCGGTGGGTGGCGGCGGTCGGATCCTCATAACCGACACCGAGGTAGTCGCCCACCGTGTCGGCGCCGCTGAATTCCGCGACGGCGGCGCGCGCCTGCTCGACGGCACCGGTGAGGATCGGCGCCAGGCCTTCCGCCCACTCGGCCGTGGTCACGCTGTCCGCTGTTTCCATACGCCTTCAATACTGCCGTAGCGGCCGGGTGGCCAGCCACACCGGTCGCCTGCGCGCTCGATTACCGACGATGGGTGAGAATTGATGCGTGTCCGGACGGCGGCGTGATCGACCCACCCAGCACCCCGGCATGGCCAACTATCCGGCCGACGAGCCGGGCTACCGCCGACGGTCGCCACGTGCTTCCATGCCCAGCGCCAACCGCTACCTGCCGCCGCTGCACCGTGAAGCTGAACCCGGCCCACGCCGCGAGCCGCCGCCCGCCGCGCGCGGCACCGAACGCATCACCGTCACCCGTGCGGCCGCGCAACGCAGCCGCGAAATGGGTTCGCGCATGTACGGGTTGGTGCATCGGGCCGCGACGGCAGACGGCGCCGACAAGTCTGGGCTCACCGCGCTGACCTGGCCGGTGGTGGCGAATTCGGCAGTCGACGCCGCGATGGCCGTGGCGTTGGCCAACACGCTGTTTTTCGCGGCGGCCACCGGCGAAAGCAAGGACCGGGTGGCGCTGTACCTGCTGATCACCATCGCGCCGTTCGCGGTGATCGCGCCGCTGATCGGTCCCGCGCTGGACCGGCTGCAGCACGGCCGGCGCGTCGCGCTGGCGCTCTCGTTCGTGCTGCGCACCGCGCTGGCCCTGGTGCTGATCGCCGACTACGACGGGGTGACCGGCAGCTTCCCGTCGTGGGTGCTCTACCCGTGCGCGCTGGCCATGATGGTGCTGTCGAAATCCTTTTCCGTATTGCGCAGCGCAGTGACCCCGCGGGTGATGCCGCCGACGATCGACCTGGTGCGAGTCAACTCGCGGCTGACCATGTTCGGTCTGCTGGGCGGCACCATCGCCGGCGGCGCCGTCGCCAGCGGCGTCGAATACGTCTGCACCCATCTGTTCGAGCTGCCGGGCGCGCTGTTCGTGATCGTCGCGGCCACGCTGGCCGGCGCGTGGCTGTCGATGCGTATTCCGCGCTGGGTCGAGGTTACCGCGGGTGAGGTCCCTACCACGCTGAGCTATCGCCGCCACAGCGACGCGCTTCGGCAACCCTTGGGCCGCAACATCATTACCTCGCTGTGGGGTAATTGCACGATCAAGGTCATGGTAGGGTTCCTGTTCTTGTATCCGGCGTTCGTCGCCAAGGCGCACGACGCGAGCGGATGGGTGCAGCTGGGCATGCTGGGGCTGATCGGCGCGGCGGCAGCGGTGGGCAACTTCGTGGGCAACTTCGCCAGCGCGCGACTGCAACTGGGCAGGCCAGCCGTGCTGGTGGTGCGCTGCACCGTCGCGGTCACCGTCGCCGCGCTGGCCGGGGCGGTGGCCGGCACCCTGGTGGTTGCCGCCGTCGCCACCTTGATCACGTCGGGCGCCAGCGCGATCGCCAAGGCCGCACTGGACGCCTCGTTGCAGGACGACCTGCCGGAGGAGTCCCGGGCGTCGGCGTTCGGCCGTTCGGAATCGACGCTGCAATTGGCGTGGGTGCTCGGCGGCGCGCTGGGCGTGCTGGTGTACACCGAGCTGTGGATCGGGTTCACCGCCGTGAGCGCGCTGCTCATCCCGGGCCTGGCGCAGACGATCGTCAGCTTCCGCGGCGACTCGTTGATCCCCGGCTTCGGCGGCAACCGGCCGGTCATGGTCGAGGCGGAGGGTGCCCGGGCGATGGTGACGCCGCAGTGAAGCGTCCCGTCGTCGTGCTGCTCGCGGTCATGGTGGTTGCAGCGTCGGCGGCCGGCGGGGTCGGCGCGTGGCTTCTTGCGCGCGGGCATGGCCCCGCCCTGCCCGAAATCAGCGCGTATTCGCATCGCCACCTGACCCGGGTTGGGCCCTACCTGTATTGCGACGTGCTCGACCTCACCGATTGTCAGGCCCCGCACACACAGGGCGAGCTGCCGGTGAATTCCCGTGACCCCGTGCAGCTTTCGGTGCCGACGGCGGTCGGCCGGGCGCCGTGGCGGCTGCAGCGGTGGTATGAGCACGGCGCCACGGCAACCGTCTTCCGGCCGGGCACCCGGCTGGCGGTCACCATCCCCACCATCGACCCGCAGCGGGGGCGGTTGACCGGAATCGTCGTGCAGCTGATGACCCTGGTCGTCGACCCCGCCGGCGAGCTGCATGACGCCCCGCACGCCGAGTGGTCGGTGCGAATGATTTTCTAGCGCCGAACGTCGAGTTGTTGGGCGGAATCAGCGTCATCGTGCACAACAAGTCGACGCTCGGCCGCACGTGTCGGTGGCCATCGGCATCGTGTCCGCATGAGAATCCTGGACTGGCCCTTTAGAGGTACCGAAGCACTGGCCGCCGGACTCGTCACACCGCACCGGCTGCGCACCGAGTTCGAATGCGTCCACCGAAACGTATACGTCCCACGCGGGCAACCGCTCACCGCGGTAACCCGCGCGATCGCAGCTTGGCTGTGGTCAGGGCGGACGGCGACGGTGGCGGGACTTTCCGCTGCCGCTCTGTACCGCACCGCGTGGATCGACCCATGGCTGCCCGCCGAGCTCAACCGACGAAGTCGCGACAAGACCCCAGGAATCGTCTTACACAGCGACGCGCTGTGGGACGACGAAATCTGTCTGCGCGACGGTGTCCAAATGACATCACCGGCACGTACAGCATTTGACTTGGGGCGGCGAAAAGGCTTGACCACGGCGTTGATTCGGCTCGACGCACTCGCGCATGCGACCGGCGTAAAGGCAGCCGACATCGAGCTGTTGGCGGAGCGCCATCGCGGCGCCCGCGGGCTTGTCCAATTGCGCCGGGTCTTACCGATGGTCGACGGCGGCGCCGAATCACCCTACGAGACGAAGACTCGGTTGGTGATCATGGCAAGCGGATTGCCGCGGCCGCAGACCCAGATAGAGGTGCGAAACGATTGGGGCGCCGTCCTCGCCAGGATCGACATGGGTTGGGAGGAATGGAAGGTCGGCGTCGAATTCGATGGCGCACACCACTGGACCGATCCCGCGCAGCGGACGCGTGACATCGATCGACTCGCCGAACTCGAGCTCCGCGGGTGGACGATCATCCGGGTGAGCGCCGATCTGCTGCGTCACCGTCCGGAAGTCGTTATCGCGCGGATATGCTGGGCGCTACGCGCGGCCGGATGTCGTATTTGATCCATCGAACGTCGAGTTGTTGAAGGAAACATTTTCAGCACAACATGTCGACGCTCGGCGTTCAAAATTGAGCGGGCACCTCTTCGCCCTCGAGCGGCGGCCCGGGCGGAGTGCCGTCGCCAAATGGCCTGCCGCCCAGATCTTCCCGGCCGTGCGGGGTGAGCCAGTTGGTCAGGTCAGGCCCCTTCGGGACGATGCGGGTGGGATTGATGTCGGTGTGCACCATGTAGTAGTGCTGCTTGATCTGGACGAAGTCGACAGTGTCGCCGAAACCCGGCGTCTGGAACAGGTCGCGCGCATACGCCCACAGCACCGGCATCTCGGACAGCTTGGACCGATTGCATTTGAAATGCCCGTGATAGACCGGGTCGAAGCGGGCCAGCGTGGTGAACAGCCGCACGTCGGCCTCGGTGATGGTGTCGCCCACCAGGTATCGCTGTCGTGCCAGTCGATCGCTCACCCAGTCCAACGCGGTCAACAGCCGGTCGTAGGCCGCGTCGTAGGCCTGCTGTGAGCCAGCGAACCCGCACCGGTACACCCCGTTGTTGATCTCGGTGTAAATCCGTTGCGCCACTTCGTCGATCTCGGCGCGCAGCGGCTCCGGGTACAACTGCGGGGCGCCGTCACGGTGATAGGCCGCCCATTCGGTCGAGAAGTCCAAGGTGATCTGCGCGAAATCGTTGGTGACCACCGCGCCGGTCGGCACGTCGACGATCGCCGGGACGGTGATGCCCTTCGGGTAGTCGGGAAACCGTTTGAAGTAAGCGTCTTGCAGCCGCGGAATCTTGAGCACCGGGTCGACGCCACCGGGATCCAGGTCGAACGTCCAACTGCGCTCGTCGTGGGTGGGCCCGCAAAACCCAATGGAGATAACCTTTTCCAGCCCCAGCAGCCGCCGCACAATGATCGCGCGATTTGCCCACGGGCACGCCCGGGCGACGATCAGCCGGTAGCGGCCCGGCTCGACCGGGTAGCCATCCCGCCCGTCGGCGGTGATGCGGGTCGCAATGTAGTTGGTGTCGCGGGTGAACTCGCCGGAGTCGGCAACGTAAGCAGCACTCATGGTTGCGATACGGTCAGGAACCGCCGAGCCAGATTCTCCTCGGTCGACGGGCCCGGCTCCCAGTGCGCGATCCACGGCCCGGTGCCCTCGGACTGGTCGAGGACCCCCTCCTCCAGCCAGGTGTAGCGTCCGCCCAACACGTTTCGGGCCAGCTGCATGTCGGTGGCATCGGTGTTGGACCACAACGCGTGGAACAACGCCTCGACCCGCAGGGTGGACTGCTGGCAGAACGCGTCGGCCAACTCGTATGCCTGCTCACCTTCGGCCTGATTCGAAACCCGCTGCGCCTCAGCACGAACGCACGCGGCCGCCATAGCGAACAGCTCGGCACCGATGTCCACGACTCGACCCAGGAATCCCTGCTTCTGCTCAAGCGCGGCCTGCCAGCGCGCCATCCCGTAGAACGTGTTGCGGGCCAGCTTGCGTGACGAGCGCTCGACAAAGCGCATATGCGTTGCCAGCCTGCCGAAGTCGCGGTAGGTGGTCGGCAGCTGCCCTTCGCCGAAAACCAGCTGCGGCAACCATTTTGCGTAGAACCCGCTCGCCCCGGCGGCAGCCTTGGCCTTCTGCCGCATGTCGGCCTTGGGGTTGGCCAGATCGCCGGCGGCGGTCAGGTGCGCGTCGACGGCCTCCCGGGCGATCAGCAGCCGCATGATCTCGCTGGATCCTTCGAAGATTCGGTTGATCCGAAGATCGCGCACGATCTGCTCCACGGGCACGGCACGCTCACCACGAGCAGCCAGTGACTCGGCGCTCTCGTAGCCGCGGCCGCCGCGGATCTGCACCAGCTCGTCGGCGATCACGCAGGCCATTTCACTGGACCATAATTTGGCCAGGGCCGCCTCGATCCTGATGTCGTTGCGCCCTTCGTCGGCCATCTGGCCGGACAGTTCCAGCACTGCCTCCAGCGCGTACGTGGTCGCGGCGATGAACGCGATCTTGTCGGCCACCGCGGCGTGCTCGCCGACCGGCTTGCCCCACTGCACCCGCTCGCACGACCACTCCCGCGCGATCTTCAGCGACCACTTGGCGGCGCCGGTCGCCATCGCCGGGATGGACAATCGCCCGGCGTTCAGCGTTGTCAGGGCGATCTTCAGTCCATCGCCTTCCCGCCCGATCAGGTTTTCGCGCGGAACCCGGACCTTATGCAACCGGGTGACGCCGTTTTCGATGCCGCGCAACCCCATGAACTTGTTGCGCCGCTCGACGGTGATGCCGGGCGAATCCGCCTCGACCACGAACGCGCTGATGCCGCCGCGATGGCCCTCGCTCTTGGGCACGCGGGCCATCACCACCAGCAGATCGGCGACGACGCCGTTGGTGGTCCACAACTTCACCCCGTCGAGTTCGTAGGCTGCTCCGTCTTCGACCGGGATTGCCGTCGACGCCAGCCGTGCCGGGTCGGAACCGACATCCGGCTCCGTGAGCAGAAACGCCGAGATCGCCCCGGCCGCACACCGCGGCAAGAAATTGCGCTTCTGTTCCTCGGTCCCGGCCAGCTTGAGTGGTTCGGGCACCCCGATCGACTGATGCGCCGACAGCAGCGCACCGATGCTCGGATGCACGGACGCGGCCATCATCAACGCGCGGTTGTAGGCGACCTGCGACATGCCCAGTCCCCCATACTCGGACGGGATCTTCATGCCGAAACAGCCCAGGTCGGCGAAGCCTTTGACGTACTCGTCGGGAATCTGGGCGTCGCGCTCGATGACGGCGCCGTCGACAGTGCCCAGAAAGTCGCGCAGCTTGGCCAGGAATGCCTCGGTGCGGGCGGCCTCCTCGCCGGCCGGGCGGGGAAACGGATGAATGAGCTCCAACGGGAAGCGGCCCAGGAAGAGTTCCTTGGCGAATGACGGTTTATCCCAACCGCTTTCGCGCGACTCCTCGGCTACGGCCCTGGCCTGCTCCTCGGTGACCTGTATTTGCTGCGCCATCGGACACTCCCTGGTGTTGCGCCACTAGTTTACTCGTCAGTAACTAGTGTTGCCCGTGGCGCACTTCTCTACACCCGCTTTCGCGGAATGGCGGACGCCTAACGGTCAGCCATCAAGCTCGCGGGCGACGGCTCTGACCACCTCAGAGACCCGGCGGGCGGTCTTGCGGTCCGGGTAGCGGCCCTTGCGCAGTTCGGGCTGCACGGTGCTTTCCAGCAACGTGATCATGTCCTCGACCATGCCGTGCAGTTCGTCAGGGCTGTGCTTGTGTTCGGCGGGCCCTTCGCGGCGAGCACGGGACAGGCTCGGAGGCGGATCAATCAGCTTGAGGCTCAACGCCTGCGGTCCCCGGCGACCTGTGGCCACGCCGAACTCGACGCGCTGGCCCGCCTTGAGGCCCTCGACACCCTCAGGCAACGCCGAGGAGCGGACATAGACGTCCTCGCCGTCCTCCTGTGACAGGAAGCCGAACCCCTTCTCCGGGTCGTACCACTTCACCTTGCCGGTCGGCACTGGTCTCACCTGCTTGTCTGATGGATCCCTACACGACGAAGCGTCCCGCCAGCGCAGGACGCGATGACCGGTGATCCTACTCGGATGCCGCCCGCACAATCACCCCTGATGCGTGCGTAATCGTCGTGGCGACCCGCTGCGCCCGGCTCCGCCGCGCTTGCGATCGCCACTGGGTACGCTGGGAGTACCGCTGGAGGAAGATATGCGCTTGATCCTGAACGTCATCTGGCTGATCTTCGGCGGCCTCTGGTTGGCCGTCGGTTATCTGTTGGCGGCGCTTGTCTGCTTCCTGCTGATCATCACCATTCCCTTCGGCTTCGCGGCACTGCGCATCGCGTCGTACACGCTGTGGCCGTTCGGACGCACGATCGTCGAAAAACCGGGCGCCGGGACCGGCGCGCTGATAGGCAACGTGATCTGGGTGCTGTTGTTCGGCATCTGGCTCGCGATCGGGCATCTGGTGAGTGCGGTCGCGATGGCGGCCACGATCATCGGTATCCCGCTCGCATTGGCCAATCTGAAGTTGATCCCGGTGTCGCTTGTGCCGCTGGGCAAAGAAATTGTTCCCGTCGGTCCGCCGGCTCGAGCGGAAGCGGTGCGGGCATGACGGTGATCGCACTGGGCGTGCCGACGGTGCGCCGCCCCGCAGACAACCCGAGCGGCCCCGCGCCCGCCACCGGCCCGCTGGTCGACACCTACGGGCGGGCCGCGACCGACCTGCGGGTGTCGCTGACCGACCGCTGCAACCTGCGCTGCAACTACTGCATGCCGGCCGAAGGGCTCGACTGGCTACCCAGCGAGGACCTGCTGCGCGCCGACGAACTGACCCGGCTGCTGCGTATCGCCGTGACCAGGCTGGGCATCACCAGCGTGCGCTTCACGGGCGGCGAGCCGCTGCTGGCGCGCCATCTCGAAGAGGTGGTGGCCGCGGCCGCGGCGTTACGGCCCCGCCCGGAGATCTCGCTGACCACCAACGGCCTCGGCCTGGAGCGACGGGCGGCCGCCCTCGCGCAGGCTGGTCTGGACCGGGTCAACGTGTCGCTCGACACCGTCGACCGCGACCACTTCGCGGCGATCACCCGTCGCGACCGGCTTTCCGACGTACTGGCCGGCCTGGCCGCGGCCAAGGCGGCCGGCTTCGAGCCGGTCAAGGTGAACGCGGTCCTCGATCCGGTGACTGGCCGCAAGGACGTCGTCGAGCTGCTGCGGTTCTGCCTCGAACACGGTTACCAGTTGCGGGTGATCGAACAGATGCCGCTGGATGCCGGGCATCAATGGCGCCGGGGCGCCGCGCTGAGCGCCGACGACGTGCTGGCCGCGCTGCGCCCGCACTTCAGGCTGCGGCCCGACCCCGCGCCACGCGGCTCGGCGCCTGCCGAACTGTGGCTGGTCGACGCCGGCCCGGGTGGACCGTCGGGCAAGGTCGGGATCATCGCCTCGGTGTCGCACCCGTTCTGCGGGGACTGTGACCGCACCCGGCTGACCGCCGACGGCCAGATCCGCAGCTGCCTGTTCGCCACCGAGGAAACCGACCTGCGTGGGCTGCTGCGCGCGGGCGCCGACGATGACGCGATCGAGGCGGCGTGGCGTGCCGCGATGTGGGGCAAGCCGGCCGGGCACGGCATCAACGACCCCGACTTCATCCAGCCGGACCGCCCGATGAGCGCGATCGGCGGCTGACCCGTGACGCAGGTGCCCGACGAACTCACCGGGATTCAGGTGACCGTCCGCTATTTCGCCGCGGCGCGGGCCGCGGCCGGCACCGAGACCGAGACCGCCGCACTTAGGTCGGGCGCCACGGTTACCGAGCTGGTGGACACCCTCGCCGAACACAACGAGCGGCTTGCGACCGTGCTGAAGCGATGCTCGTACCTGTGCGACGGCGTTGCCGTGCGCGACGAGTCCGCCGTGCTGCAGGCAGGCCAGACGATCGACGTGCTCCCGCCCTTCGCCGGCGGCTGATGCGCGTGATTTGCGTCACATAACGGATTGATCACAGCCCGGCAACGGCCCGGTTGCGATGAGCTCTGACCTGTGCAAATCGAACGCTTTCCTGGCGTTTTTGTCGGGCGTCACATCCCAAAACGCTGTGTTCGCGCAGACGTGACTCAACCGCCCTCACCCGCTACCGTTCTCCGCGGGTTTGCCGAATCTTGTTGAGCGGCGGGCCTTCCCCGCTTGTAGCGCCGAGCTCCATCCAGCAGGCGGGGGCCGACGACAACCGTGGATGGAGGCGGGGGACCCAACCAGTCCGCCGTGATCGGACCGGGGCCGTCCGCGGCTCCTTGGGGTGAAGCCACCGCGGTGGCCGGGCAGCCCTCTCTTGTTGCATCCAGCCCGAACCCGACAGCTGACCTCGTAGGCGCATACAGAGAGGACATCACCGGCGTATGAGTGGACGGCATCGTAAGCCCACGACATCCAGCGTCAGCGTTGCCAAGATCGCCTTTACCGGGGCGGTGATCGGCGGCGGCGGTATCGCCCTCGCGGGCCACGCATCGGCGGCCACCGACGGCGAATGGGACCAGGTCGCTCGTTGCGAGTCGGGCGGCAACTGGTCGATCAACACCGGCAACGGGTATCAGGGCGGCCTGCAGTTCAACCGCGGCACCTGGGCCGCGCACGGCGGCGGCGAGTTCGCCCCGGCCGCCAACATGGCCACCCGGGAACAGCAGATCGCGATCGCCGAGCGCGTGCTGGCCACCCAGGGCCGCGGCGCGTGGCCGGTATGCGGTCACGCCCTGTCGGGCCCGACGCCGCGCACAGTCCTCGCCGATGCCGCGGCGCACCCGCCGGAGGACAACCCGGCTCCCGAGGCCGAGCCCGCCGCGCTCGACGCCCCGGCGCCGGAGGACGCCCCCGCGGTCGAGCTGGCTGCCGTCGACGAGACCGTTCCCGCCGACGAGCCGGCCGAGCCCGTCGTGTTCAACGCGCCCGCCCCGGTCGACGAGCCGGCGCCCGTTGCCGAGCCCGCCCCGCCAGCTGAGCCGGTCGTGTTCGACGAGGCACCCGCCGACGAGCCGGCGCCGGCCGAACCCGCCACCCTCGACGAGGCGCCACCCGCCGACGCTCCCGAGGGGGTTCACGAGGCCCGGGAGGTGGGAACCTGGACCTTCGTCAACGACGCACCGCTGGCCCCGGCTCCGAGCGACCCTGCGCCGGCGCTGCCGATCGATCCGGCCGCCGCCGGTTCGGCCGCACACGACCTGCAGGTGCCGTCGCAGTTCGCGCCGCTTCTCGACCAGGCGACCAACCTGCCCTCCAACGCCAACGGGCTGCCCGCCACGGCGCCGCAGAACATGGACCCCGGCTACCTCAAGGACTTGTGGCAGGCGATCCAGGCGCAGGGCATCAACGGCAACGACGCATTGGCCGCGCTGGCCCAGCAGCCGACCAACCCGGCGCCGTAACAGTCAGGCCGAGCCCACCCACTCGTCGGTTCCGTCGGCGAAGAACTGGTGCTTCCACACCGGTAGCCGCGCCTTGATGGTGTCCACCAGATGCGCGCAGGTCTCGAATGCTGCCCGACGATGGTCGGCGGCCACCGCCGCCACTAGCGCCGCCTCGCCGATCTGCAACACGCCCACGCGGTGACTGGCCGCGATGGCCCGCACCCCGCTGCACTGCTCGGCGACCTCGGCCAGCACCTCGCCCATCACCTGCTCGGCCGACGGGTGCGCGGAATACTCCAGCCGCAGCACCTCACGGGCGCCGTCGTGGTTGCGGATCATCCCGACGAACCCCACGATCGCGCCGGCGGCCGCATGGCTCACAAGCTCCTCGTGCTCGGCCAGCACAATCGGCTGCTCGGTCAGCGCGGCCCGCAGCACCTGGGTCATCAGTGGTCCCCGCCGGCCAGTTGATCCAGCGCGTGGTCGAGCACGTCGGCCAGCACCCCGAGGCCGTCGCGCACACCACCCGTCGACCCCGGCAAGTTGACCACCAGGGTGCGGCCGGCCACCCCGCACACACCGCGGGACAGCACCGACGTCGGCACCTTCGGCAGCCCCGAGCGGCGGATGGCGTCGGCCAGGCCGGGGATCTCGTAGTCGAGCACCGCCAACGTCTGGGCCGGGGTGTCGTCGCTCGGTGAGATGCCGGTGCCGCCGGAGGTGATGACGACGTCGACGCCGTCACCGACCGCGTCGCGCAGCGCCTGACCGACCGGGTCGCCGTCTGGCACCACCACCGGCTTGACCGGCGAAAAGCCGTGCTGCTCAAGCCATTCCGCGATGATCGGGCCACACCTGTCCTCGTACACACCGGCCGACGCCCGGGTCGAGGCGATGATGACGCGCGCAGACCGCCCGGCCATCACCGTGTCCAGGTCCCGGTTTTGCCGCCGTCCTTGCGCAGCACCCGGATGTCGTCGATGCGGGCCGCCGGATCCACCGCCTTGACCATGTCGTAGAGCGTCAGGCCGGCCACGCTGACGGCGGTCAGCGCCTCCATCTCCACTCCGGTGCGGTCGGTGCTGCGCACGGTCGCGGTGATGTCGACGGTCGACTCACCGACGGTGAAGTCGACGTCGACGCCGGTCAGCGCCAGCTGGTGGCAGAGCGGAACCAGGTCGCTGGTGCGTTTGGCGGCCAGAATGCCCGCAATCCGCGCGGTGGCCAGCGCGTCGCCCTTGGGCAGGCCGCCCGCCGAGATCAGCGACACCACCTGCGCCGACGTGTGGAACGTGCCCGCGGCGACGGCGGTGCGCTTGGTGGCTCCCTTGTCGGTGACGTCGACCATGTGCGCGGCTCCGCGCTCGTCGATATGCGAAAGCCGAGAAGACGGGGAGCCGGACATCTACCTGTTGACGACGGTGACCGGGTGGACGTAGGGCAGTTCGTCGGACGGCAGCGGGAACACCAGGTCGCCGAACGGGGACAGCGCACCCGTGCGATCGGTCGCCAGTTCGCTCACCGCATGGTCGTCGGGGTCGGTGGTCGGCCAGCCCGGGTCGACGTACCTGGTCTTCTTGTCAGCATTGTCAGCCACGACGTCCATTCTGACAGGTCGCCGATCAAGTAACCGGCCGAGTGGCCAGTTAACGCACGCGATCGCCTAAACGCCGCGCCATAACTGGCCACTCGGCGGTCAATTACGCTGGTCAGCAATGACAGAACACCCCCCGAGCATCCCGCTGGGGTCCTGGCTGGCCGACCTGCCCGACGAGCGGCTGGTGCGCCTGCTGGAACTGCGCCCGGATCTAGCCCAGCCGCCGCCCGGCAGTATCGCGGCCCTGGCTGCCCGGGCCCAGGCTCGCCAGTCGATCCGGGCCGCCACCGACGAGCTGGACTTCCTGCGGTTGGCGGTCATCGACGCCCTGCTGGTGCTGCACGCCGATGCCGCGCCGGTACCGGTCGCCAAGCTGGTCGCGCTGATCGGCGACCGCGCGCCCGACGGCGACGTCCTCGGCGCGCTCGACGACCTCAAGGAGCGCGCCCTGGTGTGGGGTGACACCGACGTCAGGGTGGCAGCCGATGCCGGTGCGGGGCTGCCCTGGTATCCCGGGCAAGCGATCCTCGAGGACGAGTCCCGCACCCACGACCAGCTCGTCACGCTGTTCGACGAACTCGACGACGACGCGCTCATGGTGCTGCAGAAGCTGTCGGACGGCTCACCGCTGGGGCGCACCCGCGACGCCGCGCCGGGCGCCCCGCCCGACCGCCCGGTGCCGCGGCTACTGGCCATGGGACTGCTGCGTCGGATCGACGCCGAGACGGTGATCCTGCCGCGCCAGGTCGGACACGTGCTGCGTGGCGAGGATCTCGGCCCTTCGCAGCTGACCGCACCCGATCCCGCCGTCACCAGCACAACGCCGGCGGATGCCGACGCGGCCGCCGCCGGAGCGGTCGTCGACCTGTTGCGCGAACTCGACGTGCTGCTGGAAACCCTCAGCGCCGCACCGGTTCCCGAGCTGCGCAGCGGCGGACTCGGGGTCCGCGAAGTCAAGCGGCTGGCCAAAATCACCGGCATCGACGAAGCCCGGCTGAGCCTGATCCTGGAACTTGCAGCGGCGGCCGGTCTGATCGCGGCCGGCATGCCCGAGCCACTGCCGGAGGACGGCGAGGGGCCGTACTGGGCGCCGACGGTGGCCGCCGACCGCTACGCCGAGGCGTCCACCGCCGAGCGCTGGCATTTGCTGGCCCGCACCTGGCTGGACCTGCCGCGGCGGCCGGGGCTGATCGGCACCCGTGGACCGGACGCCAAACCCTATGGTGCACTGTCGGATTCGGTGTATTCCACGGCCGCGCCGCTTGACCGCAGGCTCTTATTGGGGCTGCTGGCCGGACTTCCTCCAGGCACTGGTGTCGACGAGACGTCGGCGTCGGCCGCCCTGGTGTGGCGCAGGCCGAGGTGGGGCAAGCGGCTGCAGCCCGGGCCGGTCGCCGACCTGCTCGACGAGGCGCACTCCCTCGGTTTGGTCGGCCGTGGAGCGATCAGCACACCGGGTCGCGCGCTGCTGAACCACGACGACTCCGTCGTCGACGCGATGAACCGGGCGCTGCCCGAACCGATCGATCACTTCCTGGTACAGGCCGACCTGACCGTGGTGGTGCCGGGACCGCTGGAACGCCATCTGGCCGAGGAACTCGCCGCGGTCGCCACCGTCGAGTCCGCCGGCGCGGCAATGGTGTACCGAATCAGCGAAGCCTCGATCAGGCATGCACTCGACATCGGGAAAACCGCTGACGGTATCCGGGCGCTGTTTGAGAAGCACTCCAAAACGCCGGTGCCGCAATCACTTACCTACCTCATCGACGACGTGGCCCGTCGGCACGGGCAACTTCGGATCGGCATGGCCACCTCGTTCGTCCGCTGCGAAGACCCGGCCTTGCTGGCCCAGGCGGTGGCCGCGGCCGAGCAGCTCGGACTGCGAATCCTGGCGCCCACGGTGGCGATCTCCCAGGCACCGATCGCAGAGGTACTCGCGACGTTGCGCGACGCGGGGTTCGCGCCGGCTGCCGAGGACTCGACCGGCACCATCGTCGACATCCGGGCTCGCGGCGCGCGGGTGCCCGTACCTCAGCAACGCCGGACGCCCCGTCCGATCCCCCGCCCGAGTGCCGAGTCGCTGGCGGGGATCGTCGAGATGCTGCGCAAGGTGAGCGCCGCGCCGTTCGCCCACGTTCGCGTCGACCCGGCGGTCGCCATGTCGCTGCTGCAGCGCGCCGCCCAGCGCGACGAGACCGTGGTGATCGGCTACGTTGACGCCGCCGGGGTGGCGACCCAGCGGGTGGTGTCGCCGATCGCCGTGGTGGGCGGTCAGTTGGTGGCCTTCGATTCGACGTCCGGGCAGGCCCGCGACTTCGCCATCCATCGCATCACGTCCGTGTCGGCCGAGTCCGGATAATCGAGTCCATGCGTGCCGGCGACGATGCAGAGCGCAGCGATGAGGAGGAGCGGCGCTAGATGACTGACGGGCCGTTGATCGTGCAGTCCGACAAGACGGTGCTGCTCGAGGTGGACCACGAGCTGGCCGGCGCCGCCCGCGCGGCGATCGCGCCGTTTGCCGAGTTGGAACGCGCACCCGAGCACGTGCACACCTACCGGATCACGCCGCTGGCGTTGTGGAACGCCCGCGCCGCCGGCCACGACGCCGAGCAGGTGGTCGACGCGCTGGTCAGCTTTTCCCGCTACGCGGTGCCCCAGCCGCTGCTGGTCGACATCGTCGACACCATGGCCCGCTACGGTCGCCTGCAGCTGGTCAAGAACCCCGCGCACGGCCTCACCCTGGTCAGTTTCGACCGCGCGGTGCTCGAAGAAGTGTTGCGGCACAAGAAGCTCGCGCCCATGCTGGGTGCCCGTATCGACGACGACACCGTCGTGGTGCATCCGAGCGAACGGGGCCGGGTCAAGCAGATGCTGCTCAAGATCGGTTGGCCCGCCGAGGATCTCGCCGGCTATGTCGACGGCGAGGCGCATCCGATCAGTCTGCGCCAGAACGGCTGGCATCTGCGCGACTACCAGGAGATGGCCACCGAGTCATTCTGGTCCGGCGGCTCGGGCGTAGTGGTGCTGCCGTGCGGGGCCGGCAAGACGCTGGTCGGCGCCGCTGCGATGGCGAAAGCCAGTGCGACGACGCTGATTCTGGTCACCAACACCGTGGCGGGCCGGCAGTGGAAACGCGAACTGATCGCCCGCACCTCGCTGACCGAGGACGAGATCGGCGAATACTCCGGCGAGCGCAAGGAGATCCGGCCGGTCACCATCGCCACCTACCAGGTGATCACGCGGCGCACCAAGGGCGAGTACCGCCACCTCGAGCTCTTCGACAGCCGCGACTGGGGGCTGATCATCTACGACGAGGTGCATCTGCTTCCGGCGCCGGTGTTCCGGATGACCGCCGATCTGCAGTCGCGGCGGCGGCTGGGATTGACCGCCACCCTGATCCGCGAGGACGGCCGCGAGGGCGACGTGTTTTCTCTGATCGGCCCCAAACGCTACGACGCACCGTGGAAAGACATTGAGGCGCAAGGCTGGATCGCGCCGGCCGAATGCGTCGAGGTGCGCGTCACGCTGACCGACAGCGAACGGATGACGTACGCCACCGCCGAGCCCGACGAACGCTACCGGATCTGTTCGACGGCGCATTCGAAGATTGCAGTGGTGCGCTCGATCCTGAGCCGGCATCCCGGCGAACAGACGCTGGTGATCGGCGCCTACCTGGATCAACTGGAAGAGCTCGGCGAGGTCTTGAATGCGCCGGTGATCCAGGGCTCGACCAAGACCGCCGAACGCGAAGCACTCTTCGATGCGTTCCGCCGTGGCGAGGTGACCACGCTAGTGGTGTCCAAGGTGGCCAACTTCTCCATCGACCTGCCGGAAGCGTCTGTGGCCGTGCAGGTTTCGGGAACGTTCGGATCGCGCCAGGAGGAGGCGCAGCGGCTGGGCCGATTGCTGCGGCCCAAGGCCGACGGTGGCGGCGCCATCTTCTACTCGGTGGTGGCCCGCGACAGCCAGGACGCCGAGTACGCCGCACACCGGCAGCGCTTCCTGGCCGAGCAGGGCTACGGCTACGTCATCCGCGACGCGGATGACCTTCTGGGCCCGGCAATCTGAGCGCGAGCAGACGCAGAATCGCACCAGCGCAGCATGTTTCGTGCGATTGTGCGTCTGCTCGCCGTACAGCGCTACAGCGAGACGATGGTCGCCGACGCGGTGCCGGGCGCCCCGTACACCTGCGCCAAGCCGACGCGTGGGTTGCCGGGCACCTGACGCTCGCCCGCCTCGCCTCGCAACTGGCGCACCAGCTCGTGCATCTGCCGCAGGCCCGAGGCGCCGATGGGCTCACCGTTGGCGATCAGACCGCCATCGGTGTTGATCGGCATCGAGCCGTGGATCTCGGTGGCACCGTCGGCCAGCAATTTCTCCTGCTCACCGTCGGCACACAGACCCGTCTCGGCCATGTGGATGACCTCGTTGCCGGCGTCGGTGTCCTGTAGTTGTGCCACGTCGACGTCCTCAGGCCCAATACCCGCCGCCTCGTACGCCGCTTTGGACGCGTAAACCGTTGGGGAGACGTCCTCGTCGAGCGGCGCGAACGTGGCGTGCACCTCGTAGGCGCCGTAGCGGCGGGTGCGGATCTCGCAGGCTCGCACATATACCGGTTTGGCGGTGTACTTGTGCGCGATGTCGGCCCGGCACATCACTACCGCTGCTGCACCCTCGTCGGGCGCGCAGAACATGTACTGGGTCAGGGGGTAGTTGAGCACGGCCGAGTTGAGGATCTCTTCCTCGGAAAGTGGCTTGCGGCGGAACGCGTTTGGGTTCAGCGCGCCATTGCGAAAGTTCTTGGCGGCCACCTTGGCCAGCGTGGCCTGCGAGATGTTGTGGTCGTGCAGGTACTTGTTGGCCTTCATCCCGAAGAACTTGGTGGTGACGAACTGCCCGTTCTGCGCATACCACTGCGGCAGGGCCAGCTTGGCCGGGTCGTCGGTGAACGCGCCGCGCGGATGCTTGTCCAGCCCGATGGCAATGCCGATGTCGTACTTGCCCAACCGGATGGTGTCGGCGGTCTGCTGGATGGCGCTGGCCGCCGTGGCACAGGCGTTGAACACGTTGGTGAACGTGATGCCGGTCAGGCCCACCAGTCGCGTCACAGCGTCGGGGTTGGACACCTCATGGCTACCGCCGAACCCGAACTGGATGTCCTTCCACTCCACGCCGGCGTCGGTCAGCGCGGCTTGGATGGCCTCGGCGCCCATCTGCATCGCCGTCTTGTCGAACCTGCCGAACGGGTGCAGGCCCACGCCGATGATGGCCACATCGTTCATGTGCCGACTCCTATCGGCTCGAACGCGAACGTGACGACCTCGTTGCCCTCGTCGTCGGCGGTAAGCGGCACCATGGTCAACTCGACGTCCATGCCGAACTGCAGCTTGTCCGGGTCGTTCTCGGTCAGCCGGCCCTCGACCCGGATCACGTCTCCGAGTTGGACCAGGCCGACGCCGAACGGGACGAAATCCTTGCCCGTCGGGCCGGCGTAGGGAGGTCCGGGCGGGAAACCCTGCGTCGTCCAGGCCACCAGGGTTCCGCGCCGCGGCAGCAGCACCTCGGACATCTCGGCGCCGCTGCATCGCGGGCAACGCTGCTGAACCGGGAACGTGGTGGCGCCGCAGTCGCCGCACTTACTGCCGATCAGCTGCGGGTTGTCGTCGGGCCAGGTGGAGATCTCGGGCGCCAGTGCCTTCTGCATAACGGAACCGTACAACAGCATTCGGCAAAAACGGAAACCCCATTCTCCTAGTTGAGCGCGGGAATGATTTCCCGCTCGAACACCTCGATGCTCGAGCGGTCGTACGCGGCTTCGGGAAAGTAGCAGATGACGTACTGGCAGCCGAGCTCGCGCAAACGCTCCAGCCGCTCGATCACCTGCTCGGTGGTGCCGGTCGCCGATTCCGGGCCGCTGGTGCCGGCGATCATCGAATCCGCCGCGGCCTCGGGCACGTAGCCGACCATCCGGTCGCGGATCCGCTGTAGGCGCTCGTCGACCTCGGCCTGCGAGCCGCCGAGCACGGCATTGACGTTGACCGAGCGCACGATCGCGTCGAAGTCGGTGCCCATGTCGCGGCAATGCTGGGCGAGCACGTCGGACTTGTGGGCGAATGCTTCGGGCTCGGGCGTGAAATTGGTGTACTGCGCGTACTTGGCGGCGATCCGCAGCGTCACCTTCTCCCCTCCGCCGGCGATCCAGAGCGGAATACCGTTGTCCTGCAGCGGTTTCGGAGAGACAATCGCGCCGTCGGCCTGGTAGTGCTCACCGGTGAAGCTGACCTTGCCGTCGCGCCAGGCGTCGCGCATGATCTGCACGCCCTCGTCGAGGCGGCCCAGCCGTACCTTCGCCGACGGGAAACCGTAACCGTAAGCGCGCCATTCATGTTCGTACCAGCCGCCGCCGATGCCCATCTGGATGCGGCCACCGGAGATGACGTCGGCGGTGGCGGCCACCTTGGCCAGGTACACCGGATTGCGGTAGCTCATCGCCGTGCACATCTGGCCGAGCTTGATCCGCGACGTCGTCGCCGCGTAGGCCGACATCAGCGACCAGGCCTCGTGGGTGGCTTCACCGGTCGGCATCGGCACGGTGTGGAAATGGTCGTAGACCCACAACGAATCCCATGCGCCGCCGTCGGCATACGAGGCCAGATCGCGCATCACCGCCCAGTGCTTCTCGGGTTCGATCCCGACGAGGTCCAGCCGCCAGCCCTGTGGAATGAAAAGTCCGAAGCGCATGGCAGGGACTGTAGCGCTGTGTCAGATACCCAACGCAGCGAGCGCACCTTGCACCGACGCGGCGCGCAGCCTGTCGGCAGGAGCATCCGGGAACTGCAGACAGCAGTCCTGCAGGCCACCGAAGGCGATCACTGCCCGGGTAGCCTGCGCCAGCGTCGGTTTCGGCCCGAACACCAGCCTGCCCAGCCGCTCGCGCCAGGCCAGCACCTTCTCTACCAGGCCGAGGTCTTCCAGTATCGCGAATTCCGCCAGCACCACCACCAGATCCCGTCGACGCCGGTAATGGAAATCGAAGTAACCCTCGAGCAGCTCCCGTACATCGACCCGGCGCCGTGCCTCGTGTTCGGCGACGAACTGCTCGCCGTCGTCGATCAACGGCTGCACGATGCTGCGGACCAACTCCTCCCGTGACGAGAAGTGGTAGTACAACGCGGGTTTGGTGATCCCCAACCGGTCGGCGATGTCCTGCAGGCTGGTGCGCTGCACACCCTGCTGCGCGAACAGCTCGCGAGCGACATCTTGGATGCGCTCGCGGGTGTCGGAGCGGGGCCTGGTCACTTGGCCAAGTTTACCTTGACTTAACGGTAGGTAAGCCGCATTATGAGCTTACCTATCGTTAAGTAAGGAGGTGCGCCATGCGGGTTTTGATCTCGGGAGCGAGCATCGCCGGGCCGGTGCTGGCGTTCTGGCTCGACCGGTACGGGTTCGACGTGACCGTCGTCGAGCGTGCGCCGACTTTGCGCAAGACCGGTGGCCACGCCGTCGACCTGTTCCGGCCGGCCATGGAGATCTCGGCGAAGATGGGCGTGCTGCCCCGCATCGAGGAGCGCGCCACCGAGACCACGCGACTGAGCATCTACCGCGGCGGCGCCGGTCGGCCGATCCGCGTCGACCTCACCAAGATCTACCGCGCCGCCTCCGACCGGCATGTCGAGATCATGCGCGACGACCTCAGCGAAATCTATTACGACGCAGCCGACGTCGAGTATCTGTTCGGCGACTCGATCACGGCCATCTCTGCCGACGGCGAGGTGACGTTCGAGCACGCGGCTCCCCGCCGCTTCGACGTCGTGATCGGCGCCGACGGCCTGCATTCCAATGTCCGGCGGTTGGTCTTCGGCGACGAGGCCGGCCACACCCGGTTCCTCAGGGGTTACCTGGCGGTGGCGTCGGCGCCGAAAGCTCTTGCGCCCGATGGCGAGATGGTCGGTCAGGTCGAGATCGGCCGCATCGCGGGAGTCTACAGCGCTCAGCATTTGGACGACGCCCGGGTGCTGTTCATGTTCCACAGCCCCGAGCTGGCCTACCACCATCGAGATGTCCAGCGGCAGAAGGAATTGCTGCACGGCGCGTTCGCCGGAATACACCCGCGGGTGGACGGCTGGCTCGACCAGCTCGACACCACGCCGGCGTTCTACTTCGACTCGATCACCCAGCTGCAGATCGACAGCTGGTCGCGGGGGCGCGTCAGTCTGGTCGGCGACGCCGGCTACTGCCCCGGGCCGGCGGTCGGCGGCAGCACCAGCCTCGCGGTGATCGGCGCCTACGTGTTGGCCGGAGAACTGGCCCGCGCGGACGGCGACTACCAAGCGGCGTTCGCGGCCTACGAACAGCGGATGCGCGAGCCGGTGCGCCGCAGCCGCGCTTTCGCGCGCGGCGCGGCCAAGACCGTCGTACCCGGTTCGGCCGCCGCGCTGTGGGCGGTGACGCGTGGCGCACAACTCGTGTCCGCGCTGCCGACTCCGGTCAGCCGTGCCGTCGCCAAGCTCAACACCAAGGGTGTGCGCATGCACGACTCGATACCGGTGCCCGACTACTGCGCCGGCGTCTGGCAGCATTGACGGATGCAGCTTTCCGGTATCGGGATATGGAGCAGTCAGCTTCGCTACGGCGATCCGACCGAATCCGCCGAAGCCGCAGCCGAATTGGAGGAACTCGGCTTCGATGCGCTGTGGATTCCCGACGTAGGCGGGCCGGTTTTCGACGCGGTCGAACGCCTGCTGGCCGCCACCAAACGGACGGTGATCGCCACCGGCATCCTCAACCTCTGGATGCACGAGCCGGTTGACGTCGCGGCCTCGTACGCGCAGTTGACCGCCGCGCACGGTGAGCGCTTCCTGCTGGGAATCGGTGTCAGCCACGCCCCACTGATCGGGTCGGATAGATACCGCAAGCCGCTGGCGGCAACGGCGGCGTTCTTGGATGGGCTCGACGCGGCTGAACAACCCGTGCCTGCCGAAAATCGGGTGCTGGCCGCACTGGGCCCGAAGATGCTGGCGCTGGCGGCAAGCCGCGCCCGCGGAGCTCATCCCTATCTCGTCACGCCCGAGCACACCGCCACCGCCCGCTCGGTATTGGGCGACGGTCCGTTGCTGCTGCCCGAGCAGACCGTGATCCTCACCGAGGATGCCGAGCAGGCCCGTGCCGTCGGCACCGAGTGGCTGCGCTCGTATTTGGCGTTGCCCAACTACGCCAACAACCTGTTGCGCAGCGGATTTTCCTCCGATGACGTGGCGCATGCCAGCGATCGGCTCATCGACGCGATCATCGCCTGGGGCGACGAGGAGGCCATCATGCACAGGGTCGACGAGCATCGCTCGGCCGGCGCCGACCATGTCTGCCTGCAGGTGTTACTGCCCGACCCGCAGGACTTCCCCCGGGAGCAGTGGCGCCGAATCGCCGCCGCCCGCGAAGCCTGACCGCGGCGTCTCAGGTGGTCGGAATCAGTTCTGCAACGTCGTTGTGGAGCTGAGCCAACCCCTGGTCGAACGTGACCAGTCGACCGTTGCGTGTCCGCGCCAGCTGTGCCAGATAAGCATCGGTGACTTGCCGACGACCGACAACACCGGTGAGCTTGACATCGGCGAATGAGACAGTGTCGGACCAGAATTCGTGCCGCCGATTCGCCGCGATCGCATCGATTACTTGTTTCACCGCGCTCACGGTTTGGCCTTGCCGGACAAGCAGCCTTACCAAGCTGCCTTGCGTCATCGGGCTTGTCGCAAATCCTCCGCTCGTTGACGACAGCCAATCCTCAGCCGGTTCGTGGTGGACGTGATCTGAAACCACCAGCGCGATCAGAACATTGGCATCGAGCAGTGCCGTCATTCGTCGTCCTCTAGGGACCGGACATCCTCCGACGTGACGACAGTGCCGAGACTGATAATCGGCAAACCCGTCTTGGCGCTGCGAGACACCTTGGTGGATGGGCCATGACCCAAGCCACGGCGCATGAGATCGGCGATCGTCTCGCTAAGAGTGCGATGTGTATCGCGTGCGATGGACTGCACCTGTTTGTGCAAGTCCGCGGGAAGGTCGACCGTCGTACGCATCACCACATCATATCATCACTGCACCTTGATGCGCCTAGTCATAGGCCGCCGCTAACCTCGTGCATATGCCCCTGTCGAAGGATGAACGCGAAGAGTTCCTTGCCCAACCACACATCGCGGCCTTGTCGGTGTACGCCGGCGGCAGCCGCGGGCCGTTGACCGTCCCGATCTGGTACCAGTACACGCCCGGCGGCGAGCCGTGGGTGCTGACCGGGGCCGGGTCACGCAAGACGCGACTCATCGAAGCGGCCGGCTACTTCTCTTTGATGGTCGAACGTCTGGAGCCGACGGTGCGGTATGTCGCGGTCGACGGGCCGGTCAGCCGAATCGAGCCCGGCACCGACGACCAGCTCGTCGAAATGACCCGCCGCTACATGCCTCCGGAAAAGGTGGAGCCCTACCTCGAATACGCGCGCAACGAACTGGGCGAGAGCGTCGCGATCTATCTACAGCCGCAACACTGGCTTTCCGCCGACCTGGGAGGATTGTGACATGGCTTCTCGGCACGCACTATTCAGGGTTTTCTACGGACTCGGATTCACTCCGTGGGATGGTCATCCGATCGTCACGTTGCTGCGCGAATTGGTCGAAGGGCCGGATGCGCTGCCGCCCGGATCGGCGCTCGACGTCGGTTGCGGCACAGGCGATTCGTCGATCTATCTGGCCCAGCACGGATGGCGGGTGACCGGCGTCGACTTCGTCCCGAAAGCGCTCGACAAGGCGCGCGCCAAGGCCAGCGCCGCTGGCGCCACAGTCAACTTCGTGCACGCCGACGTCACGCATTTGAGCCAGGCCGGGGTCGGCGGCGACTTTCAGCTGATCGTGGACAACGGCTGCCTGCACGGCATGAGCCATCACGACCGAGACCTCTACGTCCGCGAGATCACCGCCGCCGCGGCGCCGGGCGCCCGGCTGTCGATCGTCGCCTTCAAGCCCGGCGGGCCGGTCGGACCGGCAGGCATCGACCAGGCGGAGATCGAGCGCCGGTTCACTCCCGCATGGACGCTGCTGTCGGCGGCGGACGAACCGCGGTGGACGCCGCAGGGCGGGTTGGCGGGCCGGTTCGCGGCCCGCTTCGAGCCGCGTGCCTACGTTTTGCAGCGGCAGGGCTGACGCCGCCGCGACACTTGATCAGTCGCGACGACACGCCGAGAAGCGTCGCAACGACTTAAGTCTCGGCGCGGACCTTAGGTGAGCGACGCCGGTGGCAGGAACCGGTCGCCGTACTTGGCGGCCAGCTCGCGGGCGCGGGCGACAAAGGCTTGCTGACCCCTGCCGTGCGCACCCTCATAACCGACAACGAACTGCGCGGTGCCACCGGTCCACGGCGGGAAGCCGATCCCCATGATCGAGCCGATGTTGGCGTCGGCGGTCGACGTCAGCACACCCTCGTCGAGGCACTTCTGAGTTTCCAGCGCCTCGGCGAACAGCATCCGGTCGATCATATCCTGAAGCGGCGGCTGCGACGAACCGGAGTTGAACGTCTCACGCAGACCCGGCCACAGGCCAACCCGCTTGCCGTCGGCGTACTCGTAGAAACCCTTGCCGGACAACCGGCTTGGCCGGCCCAGCTCGATCATCTTTTCGACGACGGCTTCCGCCGGGTGCGGCTCGTAGGTGCCGCCGGCATCCTCGACACCCTTGCGGGTGGCGACGGCGATCTTGTGCATCAGCTCCATGTTGAGCTCGTCGGAGAGCTGCAGCGGCGGCGCCGGGTAGCCGGCCTGCGAACCCGCGTGCTCAATCGAGGCAGGCTCCACGCCCTCGCCGAGCATCGCCAGCGCCTCGTTGACGAACGTGCCGATCACGCGCGAGGTGAAGAAGCCGCGGCTGTCGTTGACCACGATCGGCGTCTTGCCGATGGCCAGGGTGTAGTCGAACACCCGGGCCAGCGCCTCGTCAGATGTCTTCTCCCCCTTGATGATCTCGACCAGCGGCATCTTGTCGACCGGCGAGAAGAAGTGGATCCCGATGAAGTCCTCCTGCCGCTTGACGCCGGTCGCCAGACCGGTGATCGGCAGCGTCGATGTGTTGGAGCCGAGCAGCGCGTTGGGCTCGACGATGTCCTCGATCTCCTGGAACACCTTGTGCTTGAGCTCCTGGTTCTCGAACACGGCCTCGATCACGAAGTCCACGCCGGCCAGGTCGGCGGCGTCGCCGGTCGGCTTGATCCGGTCCAGCAGCGCCTTGGACTTCTCCGGTGTGGTGCGGCCACGCTCCAGCGCCTTGGCTTCCAGCTTTTCGGAGTAGCCCTTGCCCTTCTGCGCTGCCTCGAGACTGACATCCTTGAGCACCACGTCGAATCCGGCCTTGGCCGACACGTAAGCGATGCCTGCGCCCATCATTCCGGCGCCCAGCACGCCGATCTTCTTGATCGGCGTCTTGCCGATGCCGTCGGGCCGTGAGCCGCCGGAGTTGATGTGCTGCAGGTCGAAGAAGAACGCCTGGATCATGTTCTTGGCCACCTGAGACGTGACCAGCGAAGCGAAATAACGGCTTTCGATGCGGGTGGCGGTGTCGAAGTCGACCTGCGCGCCCTCGACTGCTGCGGCCAGGATGGCCCGCGGCGCGGGCATCGGCGCGCCCTTGAGCTGCTTGCGCAGGTTCGACGGGAACGACGGCAGGATCGCCGCCAGCGACGGCGAGCTCGGGGTGCCGCCGGGCATCTTGTAGCCCTTGGCATCCCACGGCTGCACATGTGCGTCCGGGTTGGCCTTGATCCACTCCTTAGCCCTCGGTACCAGCTCCTCGACCGTCGGCAACACCTCGTCGACCAGCCCGATCTCCTTGGCCTTGGCCGGCTTGAACCGGGTGCCCTGCGCCAGGATGTTGACGAAAGCGTTCTGGATACCGAACATCCGCACGGTGCGGGTCACCCCGCCGCCGCCGGGCAGCAGACCCAGCGTCACCTCGGGCAGACCGATCTGGCTGCCCTTGACGTCGGCGGCAATGCGGTGATGACAGGCCAGCGCGATCTCCAGGCCGCCGCCCAGCGCCGCGCCGTTGATGGCGGCGACGACGGGCTTGCCGAACGTCTCCAGGGTGCGCAGATCCTTCTTGACCCGCTCGACGGTGTCGAAGAACTGCCCCGCGTCCTCGGGACGCGCCTGGACCATCGCGGTCAGGTCACCGCCGGCGAAGAAGGTCTTCTTGCCGCTGGTGATCACCACACCGGTGATCGAATCCTTCTCGGCGACAAGGCGTTCCACCGCCTTGCCCATCGACTCGATGTAGGCCTCGTTCATTACGTTGGCCGACCCCGACGGGTCGTCCATGGTCAGCGTGACAATGCCGTCGGCGTCCTTGTCCCACTGAATCGTGTTGTCTGCCATTACTGTTCGAAACCCTCTCAAACTCGTTCAATGATGGTCGCGACGCCCATGCCGCCGCCGATACACAAGGTGACCAGTGCGCGTCGCGCCCCCCGTCGCTCCAGTTCGTCGACCATGGTGCCGAGGATCATCGCCCCGGTGGCGCCCAGCGGGTGGCCCATCGCGATCGCGCCGCCGTTGACGTTCAGCTTCTCGTCGGGAATGTTCAGGTCTTTCTGGAACTTCAGCACCACCGACGCGAACGCCTCGTTGAGCTCGAACAGGTCGATGTCGTCGACGGTCAGCCCGGCCCGGTCGAGCACCTTGCGGGTGGCCGGGGTGGGGCCGGTCAGCATGATCGTCGGCTCGGCGCCGCTGGTGGCGGTGGCCACGATGCGCGCCCGGGGCGTCATATTGGCGGCCTTTCCTGCGCTTTCACTACCGACCAGCACCAGCGCGGCGCCGTCGACAATGCCGGAGCTGTTGCCGCCGGTGTGGACGTGGTTGATCTTTTCCACCCAGTGGTACTTCTGCAGCGCCACGTCGTCGAAACCGCCCAGTGCCGCAACGCCTTCGAACGCCGGCTTCAGCTTGGCCAGGCCCTCCATCGTGGTGTCGGGCCGCATGTGCTCGTCGTGGTCGAGGATCAGCAGACCGTTCTGGTCGCGGACCGGCACCACCGACTTGGCGAAGTAGCCGCCGGACCACGCCGCGGCGGCCTTTTCCTGACTGCGCAGCGCGTAGGCGTCGACGTCTTCCCGCGAGAACCCCTCGATGGTGGCGATCAGGTCAGCGCCAATACCTTGCGGAACGAAGCCCAAGTCGTAGTTGGTGGCCGGGTCCAGCGCCCACGCGCCGCCGTCGGAACCCATCGGCACGCGGCTCATCGACTCCACGCCGCCGGCCAGCACCAGGTCGTCCCAGCCGGAGCGCACCTTTTGGGCGGCGGTGTTCACCGCTTCCAGGCCGGACGCGCAGAACCGGTTGAGCTGCACGCCGCCGGTGGTGTCGGGCAGGCCAGCGGCCAGCACCGCGGTGCGGGCGATGTCACCCCCCTGGTCGCCCACCGGCGACACCACGCCGAGGATGACGTCGCTGATCAGGTTCTCGTCGAGGTCGGGGAAGCGCTTGCGCAGCTCGTCGATCAGGCCGACGACCAGGTTCAGCGGCTTGACCTCGTGCAACGACCCGTTCTTCTGCTTGCCGCGCGGAGTGCGGATGGCCTCGTAGACGAAGGCTTCTTCGGACATGGCTGATTCCTCTTCCAAGGGTCGGATCCGTCTGCCGTCACCCTAACAGCAGGCCCGATCAACCTGTTGGTTGGGAGGCCGTCAGCGCCGAGCGTGAAGTTGAGTTCACGCTCGACGCTGAGCGTGAAGCTATGTTCACGCTCGGCGCTTTAAGCTCGACACTCATGACGGTGTCGCGACTGCGGCCCTACGCGACGACGGTGTTCGCCGAGATGTCGGCGCTGGCCGCGCGCATCGGCGCGGTCAACCTCGGGCAGGGCTTCCCCGACGAGGACGGCCCGCCGGGAATGCTGAAGGCCGCCCAGGACGCCATCGCCGACGGGTTCAACCAGTACCCGCCGGGCATCGGTGTCCCCGAGCTGCGCCACGCGATCGCCGCCCACCGGCAGCGGCACTTCGGTGTCGACTACGACCCCGACACCGAGGTGCTGGTGACGGTCGGGGCCACCGAGGCCATCGCCGCCGCGGTGCTCGGACTGGTCGAACCCGGCGACGAGGTCATCTTGATCCAGCCCTTCTACGACTCCTACTCGCCGGTGGTGGCGATGGCCGGCGCGCAGCGGGTCGTGGTGCCGCTGGTGCCCGACGGCCGCGGTTTCGCTCTGGACGCCGACGCGCTGCGGCGTGCGGTGACGCCGCGGACCAGCGCGCTGATCGTCAACTCACCGCACAATCCGACCGGCATGGTGCTGAGCGCACAAGAACTCAAGGCCATCGCCGAAATCGCTGTCGAGGCAGATTTACTGGTCATCACCGACGAGGTCTACGAGCACCTCGTCTTCGACCAGCACCGGCATCTTCCGCTGGCCGCCTCCGACGGCATGGCCGAGCGCACGATCACCATCTCCAGTGCCGCCAAGATGTTCAATTGCACCGGCTGGAAGATCGGTTGGGCTTGCGGCCCAAGCGAACTCATCGCCGGGCTGCGGTCGGCCAAACAGTACCTGAGCTATGTGGGCGGCGCGCCGTTTCAGCCGGCGGTGGCGCACGCACTCGACACCGAAGACGACTGGGTGGCGGCGCTGCGGGCGTCGCTGCAATCCAGAAGAGACCGCCTTGCCAACGGCCTGGCGGAGATCGGCTTCGAGGTCCACGACAGTGCGGGCACCTACTTCTTGTGCGCCGATCCGCGACCGTTGGGCTACGACGACAGCACGGCGTTCTGCGCCGCGCTGCCCGAGCGCGCGGGGGTGGCGGCGATCCCGATGTCGGCCTTCTGCGACCCGGCGGTCGGCGGACCGTGGAATCACTTGGTGCGGTTCACCTTTGCCAAGCGCGACGACACGCTCGACGAAGCCATCCGCCGCCTGGCGGTGCTGCGATCGCCTTAGCCGCCCGTCACCCGCTTGCGCAGGCCCTCTGTCGCGGTGCCCAACACGATGTTGCTGGCCCGCTTGACGAGGAACTCCGGAACCGGCCCCGACGGTTCGACCGTAATGGCGAAGCGCACCCGCGTCTTGTCGACGCCTTCTCGTTGCAGCGTGTACTCGACGTGCTGGCCGCGCTGCTGGAACGTCGCTTCGGCATCCCAGACCACCCAGTCGGGGCCCCAGTGGTATTCGAGAATTTCCTTGTCGACCAGCCCGAAAATCTTGATGGTGGCCCGGACATGGTGGGGCCGGCCGTCTTCGTAGCGGTCGAGCACCTCGACGCGCTTGTGCACCGGCGACCACGACGTCAACGTGCTGATATCGGCCAGCGCCTCCATCACCACCTCCGGCGGTGCGTCGATGACGATTTCGCGTGACGCTTGGACGGCCACGTCGGCACCTACCCCCGCCGATCCGAACCGACGACGCCCGTGACGCGCCGGCGCAGTCCTTCGGTCGCGGCGTTGAGAATCTTCTTGCGGGCCCGGTTGACGAGAAACTCGGGCAGCGGCGCCGACGGTTCCAGCGTGATGTCGAAGCGCACCCGCGTCTTGTCGAGCCCTTCGCGCCGCAGCGTGTACTCGGCATGCTGGCCGTGCTGATGAACGGTCTTCTCGGCGTCCCACACCAGCCAGTCCGGGCCCCAGTGATATTCGAGCACTTCCTTGTCGACGATGCCGACCACTTTGACGGTGACCTTCACGTGGTGCGGCCGGCCGTCGGGATAGATGTCGATGACTTCGGCGCGCTTGTGCACCGATGACCAGGACGGCACCGAGCCAATGTCGGCTAGCGCCTCCATGATTGCTTCCGGCGGCGCGTCGATGACAATTTCCCGCGATGCTCGTACGGCCACTATTCCCAACGTAGCCCCGCGGCCGGATGCAGAGGGCAGATCCGCGATTACCAGCCGATTTTGTCCAACGGTGTGGTGCCCGCCGGCGGCGCCCCGACGGCTCCGGCGGCGGTGCGGGGCCGGTACCGGACCGCTCCCGTTCGTAGAGCGCGGCGACGATGCCCAGCGGCACGAACATCGACCCGCCGCCGAAGTCGGCGACCAGGTTCAGCGGCGGCATCGGCGGCCCGTCGCGGTAGCCGAGCGCCGACAGCGCCCCGGTCTGCGACAGCTAGTTGATGTCATGGCCGGCCGTGGCGGCCCGCGGGCCGTCCTGACCCCGTCCGGTGATCCGCGCGAAGATCAGCCGCGGATTGACCGCCGCGCACTCGTCGGGACCGATGCCGCCGAGTTCGACGACCCGCACCCCGGCCAGAGGGCCGGTCACTTGCCTTTCTTCACGCTGAGCACCCGTTTGCGCAATCCCTCGGTGGAGGTGTCCATCACTCCTTTGATGGTGCGTTTGAGCAGGAAGCCCGGCAGCGGAACCATCGGGTCGATCGTGATGTCGAACTTCACCCGGGTCTTGTCCCCTTCCGGGATCAACGTGTACGTGGCGTCCTGCGCGCGCTGCTGGCCGGCGCTGACCAGCGTCCAGCTGACGGTGTTGTCGCCCCACGTGTAGGCCACCACCTGCTCGTCGGTGATGCCGGCCGCTTTGACTTTCATCTTCGCCACGCTGGGCCGCCCGTCGTCGCCCCGCTCGACCACCTCGGAGCTCTGGTGCGACGACGACCATTCGGTCAGCGACTCGAGATCTGCGATGACGTCCAGGATCTCTTCGGGGGTTGCTTCGATGACTACTTCGCGGGATTCCTTGATGGCCATGGTCCGCACGATAGCGAGGCGGCGTCTGATCTGTGCTGTTTTCGGGCCGGCGTACCGTCGATCCCGTGACTGCTGCCTACACCGTCGGTGACTACCTGCTGGACCGTCTCGCCGAACTCGGCGTCTCCGAAATCTTCGGTGTTCCCGGCGACTACAACCTGGAGTTCCTCGACCACATCGTCGCCCACCCGGACGTCCGGTGGGTGGGCAACGCGAACGAGCTCAACGCCGGCTACGCCGCCGACGGTTACGGGCGACTGCGCGGAATGTCCGCTGTGGTAACGACATTCGGTGTCGGCGAGCTTTCGGCGGCCAACGCCATCGCGGGCAGCTATGCCGAGCATGTACCGGTGGTGCACATCGTCGGCGGGCCGTCCAAAGACGCGCAGGGCAGCCGCCGGGCGCTGCATCATTCGCTGGGCGACGGCGATTTCGAGCACTTCCTGCGGATGAGCCGGGAAATCACCTGCGCCCAGGCAGATCTCAGGCCGGCGACGGCGACCCGGGAGATCGACCGTGTGCTATGCGAGGTGCGGGAGCAGAAGCGGCCCGGCTACCTGCTGCTGCCCACCGACGTGGCGCGCTTCGAAGTCGAGCGGCCCACCGCGCCGCTGCCGCGCTATGCCGGGGGCACAAGCCCGCGTGCGCTCGCTCATTTCACCGAGGCCGCAACCGAACTCATCGCCGACCACCAGCTGACGGTGCTCGCCGACTTCCTCGTGCACCGACTGCACGCGGTTTCGCACCTCGAGGCGCTGCTGGCTGCCGACGTGGTGCCGCATGCCACGTTGATGTGGGGCAAGAGCCTGGTCGACGAGAGCTCACCCAATTTCCTGGGCCTCTACGCCGGGGCGGCCAGCGACGAACCGGTTCGCCGCGCGATCGAAGAGGCGCCGGTGTTACTGACCGCCGGGGTGGTGTTCACCGACATGGTCAGCGGCTTTTTCAGCCAGCGCATCGATCCCGCGCGCACCATCGACATCGGGGTGCAGCAGAGCACGGTCGGCACCCAAGTGTTCGCACCGCTGGAGATGGAGGCGGCACTGGATGCCGTGACCACAATCCTCGCCCGGCGCGGCATCACGTCACCGCCGGTGCCCTCGACGGGCGACGGTGTGCCGCTGCAGCTTCCGCCGCCCGAGACACCACTCACCCAGAAAGCGTTGTGGGACAGGTTCTGTCAAGCTCTCACGCCCGGCAACGTGGTACTGGCCGATCAGGGCACCTCGTTCTACGGCATGGCGGGCCATCGGCTTCCCCGTGGCGTGACCTTCATCGGCCAACCGCTGTGGGGCTCTATCGGATACACGTTGCCGGCCACACTCGGCGCGGGGCTGGCGCATCGCGACCGCCGGCCGGTGCTGCTGATCGGCGACGGCGCCGCGCAGCTGACCGTGCAGGAACTGGGCACCTTCTCCCGCGAAGGACTCTCACCGGTCATCGTCGTGGTCAACAACGACGGCTACACCGTCGAGCGGATGATCCACGGAAAGACGGCCCCCTACAACGACATTGTGCGCTGGGACTGGGCCGAGATTCCCCACGCGCTGGGCGTGACCAACCATCTGACGTTCCGCGCGCGGACCTATGGCGAACTCGACGCGGCGCTCACCGCCGCCGCCGAGCATCAAGACCGGATGGTGCTCATCGAGGCTGTCGTGCCGCGCCTCGACGTCCCCGACCTGCTGGCCGAACTGGCCAAACCGACGTCACCGGACGGGAGTGCGCGCCGCTAGCGGCGATCGCAAGAGCGGCGAAGGGCGCTGGGGGCACCTCCCGCTCGCGGGGGACGTGTCGCGCTGTCAACTGATCCGTTCATCGAGCTGATGATCGCGCGCAGCGTGCGCCGGCAGCGGCCGCAGTCGGCGCCGGCGCCGCATGCCTCGGCGATCTGCTTGGTGGTCGACGCGCCTTGCGCCACAACCTCTGCCACCTTGTTGTTGGTGATCCCGTTGCAGAGGCAGACGAACATCACCGTCCCGCCTCGATACGCATGACGTCGACGAATCTGCCGACGAACAACGGTGGGTAGGCGCCCACTCCCGTCCCGCTCATCCACTCGGCCGCGGCGTCGGGCTGCTCGATCCAGCGCTGAGCCGTCGTCTCGTCGTCGAACTCCTGCAGGATCATCACTTCCTGCCCGTCGTCGAAAGCTTGGAAAAGCCAAGTCTTTCGGATGCCCGCGGCGCTGAACCGGCCCCAGGCGGCCCGGACCCCGGCTGTCAGCGTGGCCACGTTGTCGACCGGTGCGACCGCGGCCAGCACGATTCCGGGCGCATGCGGCTCGGAAGCCCGAGACGAATCGAACCGTTCGACGATTTCACCGGCGAACACTGCAGGGATGTCGTCGACACCCACCGCGTCGAACCAGTCGAAGAACACCCGTGACCGCAGCAACTCGACGATCGGTTCCCGGCTACGCACGCCGATCGTCACCAGGACACGGCCGTAGTCCCGCGTCGACTTGTACAGCAGCACGTGATGCGCGCCGATGTCGGCGAGGGCCGACTTGCGCCGCTGCAGCAGCGGCCATACCCGGTCCGGGTCCGGAACCCGGTAATCCGACGCGAGCACCATCGAATGCGAGTTGAAGTCCGCCACACTCACCGGAGTTGATCCTTCATCACCTTGCCGGTGGCGTTGAGCGGCAGCTCGTCGAGAAACTCGATCGATCGCGGCGCTTTGAATCCGGCCATCCGCTCGCGACACCACGCGATCAAATCCTCTTCGGACACCGGGGTTTTCGGCACGACGAAGGCCTTGCCCACCTGGCCGAGTCGCTGGTCGGGAACGCCGATCACCGCGGCCTGGGCAACCGCAGGGTGTTCCAGCAAAAAGCCCTCGATCTCGGCCGGGTAGGCGTTGAACCCGCCGACGATGAACATGTCCTTTTTGCGCCCGTCGATCCGTAGCCGCCCCGCCGCATCCAGCGTACCCAGATCGCCGGTGTGCAACCAGCCTTCGGCGTCGATTGCTTGCGCCGTTGCGGCGGGGTCGTCGAAATAGCCCTGCATGACCCCGTATCCGCGAACGAGGACCTCACCGTCGTCCGCGATGTGGACCTCGACGCCGTCGCAGGGCAGACCTGCGGTAGTGGCCACGTCTTCGAAGGAGTCGCCGGGCCGGGACAGCGTGACGTTACCGGCCTCGGTGAGCCCGTAACCGGTCATCAACGTCTGGAACGGCAGTTCGTCATGGATGCGGCGGACCAGCTCCACCGGAATGTCGGCGGCGCCGGTCACGGCTGCGCGCAACGTCGACAGCTTGTCCTTGTCGCGCACAGTCAGCAGCGAGTGGTACAGCGTCGGCGGGCCGGGCAGCATCGTGATGCGTTCGCGCTCAATGAGGTTCACTACGGTGTCGATGTCGAAAACCGCGACCGGCAGCATCGTCGCGCCGCGCAGGAACGACGTGATCAGTCCTGCTTTCAAGCCGAACGTGTGGAAGTACGGGTTGATCTGCAAATAGCGGTCGCCTTCGCGCAGATCCGCCAGCGTGGCCCATTCGTCGTACATCCGCAGCGTCTGTTGATGATTCATCATCGCGCCCTTCGGGCGACCGGTGGTGCCCGAGGTGAAGATGATGTCGGCGACGTCGGTGCCCTCCACCGCCCGCTCGAAGGGTGCACCGCTGGCCAGGAAGTCGGATTTCAGATCGATGACCGGGATGCCCGCGGGCGCGGTGTAGTCCTGGGCCAAAAATCCCTTCTGCACCAGGACGGCTTTGGCTCGGCTGCGGCTGATGATGTCGCCGCCTTCGTCGATCTTGAACCGAGTGTTGACCGGGACCAGCACGCCACCCGCCGTCAGCAAGCCGAACGCCGCGATGATCCACTCCGCCGAGTTGGGCGCCCAAACGGCGACCCGATCACCTTTTTCGATTCCAAAGTCGGCGAAAGCACCTGCAGCACAGCGGATTCGGTCGACTGCCTCGGCGAAGGTCAAGCGCAGCGGACCGTCGACAATCGCTTCCGCGTCGCCAAAGCGGTCCGCCGCGCTCAAGACCATCTCGGGGATGGTCTGCCAAGAACGCGCTCGCGTCACACCGTGACGAGTCGACCGAGGTTGCCGCCCATGATCTTTGCCTGATCCTCGAGGGGCAGGTGCGACAGCGCGTTGACGTAGTAGGTGGGCTCCGCCAGCCCTTCGGGGTGCGGCCAGTCCGAGCCGTACAAGACCTGATCCACACCGACGAGGCTGACCAGATCGTCGATGCCGTCCTCGAAGAACGGGCTGACGTGGATGCGGCTCTTGACCATCTCGACCGGGTCGCTCGGGAAAGCCTCCGGCGCCTTGCGGAACACCTCGGCCAGGCCGTCCAGCAGCGGGGTCATCCACTTCGAGCCGGCCTCGACGATTGCGACCTTCAGCTTGGGATGGCGGTATAGCGCACCATGGATCACCCACGACGCCACCGAGTCCTGGATCGGCCGCCACTCGTTGAGAATGCTCATCGCGTTGGTCTGGAACGGCAGCATCTCCTGGTCGGCGCCGTCCCACTCGGAGGTGTAGCGGGAATAGCCGCTGTCGGACGAGTGCATCCCGACCAGGACGTCGTGCTCGACGACCCGCTCCCAGAACGGGTCGAACTCGGGCAGCGCGAACGACCGGGGGCCACGGAAGCCGGGAACCGGCGCCGGACGGACCAGGATCGCGCGGGCACCGCGCTTGACCACCCACTCCAGCTCCTCAATCGCCTTCTCCACGATCGGCAGGGTGATGACCGGGGTGGTGAAGATCCGGTTCTGGTAGTTGAAGCCCCAGACCTCGTCGAGCCACTGGTTCAGCGCGTGGATCAGGACGTGGATGGCGACCGGGTCGTCGCGCAGCCGCTCCTCGATCAGGCTGGCCAGCGTCGGGAACATCAGCGTGCGGTCCAGACCCAGCTCGTTCATCTTCTCCAGGCGGGGGCCGGGCTCGAAGAAGGCCGGGATCGCGCGCATGGGCTCGCCGAACAACTCGCGCTTGCTCTTGCCGTCGGGGTTGCCGTACTTGAAGTACTCCTCCCATGCGCCCGGCCGGGCGACGACCTCGAACGTCGGGTTGGGAATATAGTTGCTGATCACGCCGCGCAGCGCGATCTTGGTGCGCCCGTTGATCTGCACGTACTGGACGAAGTCCTTGTACTCCTTGGGCAAAAACTTGGTCAGCGCCTCCGGCGGCTCGTAGAGATGGTTATCCGCGTCAAAAATCGGAAACGGGACGTCTTCCCGATGCGACAACTGCCCCATGAAATCCTCCTTCGCAGTTTGTGAGAATACTATTCTCACGCCCAGCCTATCGCAATGCCCGGTTGTCGCGGCCAGCCTGGGATCGACGCCCTGTCAGCGCCACGGCGATGCTATTCTCCGCTGAGGAGAATGCCAATATCGCGTGATGGAGTGCCGCAATGGTGGACTTGGAGTTCGACCAGGGTCTTGCTCTGCTCACCATCGACCGCCCGCACGCGCGCAACGCCATCGCCCTCGACACCATGGACCAGCTGGAGAAGGCGCTCGATGCGGCCGAGGGGGCCAGCGCGCTGGCCATCACCGGCGCGGGTGATCGCGCATTCGTATCCGGCGGAGACCTCAAAGAGCTCAGTGCGATCAGGACCGAGGACGACGCGGCGGCGATGGCGTGGCGGATGCGCACCATCTGCGATCGGCTGGCCGGTTTTCCTGCGCCGGTGATCGCCGCGCTCAACGGTCACGCGCTCGGCGGCGGTGCCGAGGTGGCCGTCGCCGCCGATATCCGGCTGGCCGCGGACGACATCAAGATCGGCTTCAACCAGGTGACGCTGGAGATCATGCCGGCCTGGGGCGGCGCGGAGCGGCTGGCCGGACTGGTCGGCAAGAGCCGGGCGTTGCTGCTAGCCGGGACCGGGACCGTGCTCGACGCCGCCGAGGCCGAACGCATCGGATTGGTCGATCGGGTGTTGCCGCGGTCCAGCTTCGACGATGATTGGCGGATGATCGCACGCGCGTTGGCCAGCCGCCCGGCCGGCGAGATCAAACGTGTGGTGGGCGGCGTTTCCGCCGATGAAGCGGTGCAGGCTTTCGCGCGGCTGTGGGTCGACGACGCCCACTGGCAGGCCGCCGATCGAGTGATGAACCGCGGCAACAACTCTCGGGCCGGAGGTGCGACGTGAAAACGATCGGTACGACGCTCACGCTCCTGTTGGCAGCGACCAGCCTCGCCGCGACGGCCCGCGCGGACGATCCGCCCATGCATCGTGTCAAGTACAGCGTGACGGCTGCCAACCCAATCCGCGCAGACATCTACTATCTGGACAACGAGCCGCCGCACTTCGCGGCCTGGAGCCACAACCCGTACGAGTGGTCTCCGAACATCCAAGCCGATGTCGGTCCGGGTAAGCCATGGGTATTCGAACTCATGTTGGCCAACCCCGACCAGTATGCGTGGGTTTCTGCCAGCAGCGGTTTATCGAGTGCCAAACCACAGTTTCATTGCGATCTCACGGTGGACGGCATAGTAGTCGCATCCAAGGACGGCCCCAAGGGCGTGCTCTGCTCGATACGTCACTGGTGAGCGGTCTGCGGCTCGCCCTCCAGACGGCGCAGATAGCGTTCGACGAACGCCACCGTTTCGGCATGGCCCGCCGACATGCCCAGCGCCTGTTCCATCACCAGCACCCGCGACACGCTGGTGATCAGCACCGACCACACCAGCGGCGGAACCTCGGCGGGGTCCATCCCGTAGCGCTCCAGCACCGTCGACACCGCCTTGGTCTGCTCCTCACGGAAACGCTCGGCGTAGTAAGCGATTTCGGCTTTGAGCGCCTTGCGGTGATTGGCCAGCGCGACATACTCCATCGTCAGCGCGGTGGCCGCGGGATCGATGCTGAACCGCCACAACGCCCACAGTGGTTGCGGCGACGCCAAAGCGTGGGCGTGCGCCTCGAGGCCTTCTTCGGCGCGACGACGGAAGGCCGCGAGAAACAGATCGTCCATGGTGCGGAAGTAGTAGTGCACGAGCTGCGGCTTGAGCGCGGCCTTCTGGGCGACGCGGCGGGAAGTGACTGCGGCATAACCCTCGTCGAGCATCAACTGCTCGGCCGCGTCGAGCAGCACGGAACGATTCTTCGCGTCCGGCGCCCCGATTCTGCGCGCCGTTGTCATGCGATGCTCCGAACCTCCCACTGTGCCGACCACGCCGATCGTAGCGTCGGCGACGCTCTCGACCTTGACCCCGACATTAGCCTCATGCTAAGCAAGTGCTCAGCACTTTGGTCGATTTCCCGGTGACGCCAGCTCACGTCGCCGTCAATCCAATCTCAGCTTCGGGAGGCACGCAGTACATGACCACTTTCGAATCGGTCGACTTTTTCACCGACGCCTCCCTGGTCCCCGACCCGTATGCCTACTTCGACTACCTGCGCAGCCAAAACCCCGTGCTGCGGCTGCCGCACTACAACGTCGTCGCGGTCACCGGCTGGGAAGAGGCAAACGCGGTCTACAAGGACCCCGACACGTTCTCCAACTGCGTCGCGCTCGGCGGGCCGTTCCCGCCGTTGCCGTTTGAGCCCGAGGGTGACGACCTGTCCGCCCAGATCGACGCGCACCGCGAGCAGTTCCCGATGTTCGAGCACATGGTCACGATGGACCCGCCCGACCACACCCGCGCGCGCTCGCTGCTGAGCCGGCTGCTGACCCCGAGCCGGCTCAAGGAGAACGAGGACTTCATGTGGAGCCTCGCCGACCGCCAGCTCGAGGAGTTCCTCGACAACGGCGAGTGTGAATTCATCGCCGAGTATTCGAAACCGTTCGCCACCTTGGTGATTGCCGATCTGCTCGGTGTACCGGAGGAAGACCACAAGCAGTTCCGCACCGTGCTGGGAGCCGATCGTCCGGAAACGCGGGTGGGCTCGCTCGACCACGGGTCGGTAGGGGTCAACCCACTGGAGTGGCTCGACGACAAGTTCTGCGCCTACATCGAGGACCGGCGCAGCCAACCCCGCGACGACGTGCTGACCGCGTTGGCGACCGCGAAGTATCCCGACGGCTCCACACCCGAAGTCATCGAGGTGGTCCGGTCGGCGACCTTCCTGTTCGCCGCCGGTCAGGAAACCACCGCCAAACTGCTCTCCGCGGCCCTGCAGGTGCTCGGCGACCGGCCCGACATCCAGCAGAGGCTGCGGAGCGACCGCAGCCTGATTCCGGCGTTCATCGAAGAATCGTTGCGGATGGAGAGCCCGGTCAAGAGCGACTCGCGGCTGGCCCGCAAACCGGCCACCATCGGCGGGGTCGACATTCCCGTCGGCACCGTCGTGATGGTGCTGCCGGGTGCGGTCAACCGTGATCCGCGCCGGTTCGACAACCCGCACGAGTTTCAGCTCGACCGCAAGAATGTCCGCGAGCACATGGCATTTGCCCGCGGGGTGCACTCCTGTCCCGGCGCACCGCTGGCCCGGGTGGAGGGTCGCGTCTCGATCGAGCGCATTCTCGACCGCATGTCGGACATTCGCATCAATGAGGCCAAACACGGACCGGCCGGCGAGCGGCGCTACACCTACGAGCCGACCTACATCCTGCGCGGACTTTCCGAACTGCACCTCACATTTACCATGGCGGGGTGAGCGCCGCAGATAAGACGATTGTCATCACCGGCGCCAGCGACGGGATTGGCGCGGCGGCTGCCCGCCGGTTGTCCCGCAACGGGGCCCAAGTCGTCGTGGTCGGACGCTCGGAAAGCAAAACCCGCGCGGTGGCAACGGAATTGGACGTCGACTGTTTCGTGGCCGACTTCACCGATCTGTCGCAGGTGCGGTCGTTGGCGCAGCAGTTGCGCTCGCACTATCCCCGAATTGACGTGCTGGCCAACAACGCCGGAGCCATGACCAGCACTCTGCAGATGACCGGCGACGGGTATGAGCTGGCCTACCAGGTCAACTATTTGGCGCCGTTTCTGCTCACCACGCTGCTGTTGGACGTGCTGGTCGATTCGCGGGCGTGTGTCCTCAACACGTCCAGTGCTTCGCACAAACTGCTCCGCAAGGTCAGCGCCGAGGACCTGGAGAACACCCATCGGGTGCGGCCCAGCAAGGCCTACGCACTCACCAAGCTCGGAATCGTCTTGTTTGCCAAGGAATTACACCGACGCTACCATGACGCGGGGCTTTCGGTGGCGGCGTTCGACCCCGGCTACGTCGACACGAACTTCGGTCCCGCCTCTGGGTCGCGGTTCATTGCCATCATGCGACGAACACCGGTGCGGCATCTGACGGCCAGCGCAGACGAGGGGGCCGACCCGCTGGTGTGGCTCGCGTCGGGCAAGCCCGGAAGCGACTGGAAATCCGGCGAATACTACGTGCGCCAGCGGATCGCCAAAGCGAATCGCCGCGCCGACGACCCGGACCTTGCCCGCGAGTTGTGGGAGCGCAGCCTCGCCGTCGTCAGCCGCTGGCGCTGAGGTCTTCGGCGATACCACATACACGCGCAAGCTTCCGATCAACGGTGAGCAGAGAAACGCGAAGCTGAGTGGCCAACTCGACGTAAAGCGCATCGAGAAGCCGGATGTCGGCACGTCGTGCCCATGCACCGAGGACGAGGGTATCGAGTCCGTGTCGTTGCACGGGGAACTGCGTAAGTCGGGTGAGTCCGGCCTCAACCTCGGTGGCATCGATGGTCCCTGAGCGGTTGAGCCGCCCCAAAGCCGATAAGACTTCTGCGTCGAGGTGCGCCGGCGCATGGATCCTGGTATCGCGTAGACGTTCCTGCACAGCCTGGCCATAGGTGAAATCTCCGAGCAGTTCGACGACGGCGGAGGCGTCGATCACGACATGCTCAGCTGTGCTCACGATGACCGGCCGAATTCGTCGCGCACTTCGTCCAGCGCTTTGATGGCCTCCTCGTGTGATCTCCGCCCGTGTAACGGCGGAAGGGCTTCGAGCCATGTGTTTGTCGCTCTGCGGTCAAGCTCGTCGGCGAGCGCGGCTTGTACCACCGCAGACACGTTCACGTCGGCCGAGCGCACTCGGTCCGCCAGCTCGTCGGGCACATACACGTTGATCCGCGTCATACACACACTATACACACATACTCAGGTGGGCGACGAGATGTGCGTCGCTTCCGAGCGGCCCCGCAACACTGTGGAACCGCGTGATTCCCAGTGCTGGCGCTCGGCGGCATCGGCACGCTCGATGGCCGCATCCGAGCACAGCACCCGTCGTTCCGAGGTTTTGGCGAGATCGGCCAGCCGGGCGGCCTCGTTGACGGCATCACCAATCACGGTGTATTCGTAGCGGTTTTCGGCGCCGATGTTCCCGGCGAACACCGGACCGGCCGATACGCCGATACCGAAGTCGACCACGGGCAGCTGCCTCAGTCGGATCGCCAACGCTCGCGCGGTCGCCAATGCTGCGGAGGCGGCTCCGCTGGTGCGCAGCGGTGCCCCGAACACCGCCAGCGCGGCGTCGCCCTGGAACTTGTTGATCAGGCCCTGGTTTTCGTCGACGGCGACGACCACGATCCGGAAGAAGTCGTTGAGCACCTCGGCGACCTCGCGCGGCGGGCGGCTGGCCGCCAACTGCGTCGAGCCCACCAGGTCGACGAACAGGATGGCCGCTTCCCCGACGTCTCCGGACATCGATGCCCCCTGCTGCAGGGCGCGACGCGCGACGTCTACCCCGACGTGACGGCCGAACAGGTCACGGAGCCGGTCACGTTCCGCTAGGCCGGCGACCATGCGGTTGAATCCGGTTTGCAGACGACCGATTTCGGAACGCTCATAAACGTCGACGAATGTGGCGATCCGGCCGTGCTCGATTTCTCCCATCGCGTCGATCACGTCGCGTACCGGATCCGAGATCGACCGCGACACCAGGATCATCCCCCGCAGGCCCAGCATCACCGCGACAAGCGACAGCACCAGCACGGCGAGCTCCACCGAAGCGGACTTCGGAAGGATCCACCCGTTCGAGTGAAGAAAGACCAGGGCGGCAATGGCTGCGCTGGGAAGCGCGCTGGACAGCAGCCACATGCCGATCAGCCGGGCCAGCACACCGGGGGCCACCACAAAACCCTCGAAACCCGGTGTCGCCGCGGCGATGATCGGGCGCAGCGTTCGTTGAGTGAGCAGAACGGCGGTACCTGTCGCGGCGGCTCCGCCGAAGACGACGGCCAACCCGGTCGCCACTGCAACGGTGAGGCCGCCATCGAGGTCGAGCAGGACGAAGAGCCCGCCGCTGGCAACCCATGTCGTCGCCAGCACGATCGACTGATTGCGCATGAGTTTCATTGCGGCAGCACGCTGTTTTGTATCGGGTTCATTCCCGGCGAGAAACCAGCGCAGTGACGGAGCGACCACCATGACACCGGCGACGAACACCACAACGGTTCCGAGGAACACGACTGCTAGCGAGGTGAGCACATATTTCCCGCTCGAATGGGCCCGGGCCCCGGGGCCGTGGCCGCTGAGCACGACGACGATGACGAGGACCTCGGCGACGCTGAGCAGATGCGCGAACGCCAAGCCGGCCGCGTACCGAATCGACGGCCTAACGACGGTGCCGTGTGGCGCTTCAGCCAGCCTGCTCACAGGATGACGGTAGCGGGACGCGCGTCGTCATGCACGGCGATCTCCGGAGGGTCGGTTCTGAACCGCAGCCGACCAAACCTCAGGTGGGATCACACGATGCGGTGTAAAAACAGAGAGACGAGGAAAGGCGCCAACGATGAAGCGACGATTAATCGCTGCGGTCGCGGTAGCGCTATCAGCTGTGCCCGCCGTCGCCGTACCCGCTGTGGCCGATACCAATTCCGACCCTCACATGCCTGACGTGAAAATCGGCTATTGTCCTGGGGGCAACGGAACGAAACCCATCGCCGCGCCCTATAGCGCGGCTGCCTACTACTGCGATGGCGTTCCATACGCAGACGGTTCGCACTGGCGCTACGTCCAGTTTCCCGTACCGACTTCCATGATCTTCAACCCGGAGCAGGTATCTTTCTACGGACTCCACTGCGTAACAGGTGACGAACTGGTGAGCTCGTCGATGGCGCCGCCGGGAGGCTGCGACGGCGCGGTCTGACCCGGCGCACGAACGGCGGACAGTTTCGTGAAGCGCGGGCAACTACTATGTGTCGCCGCGCACCCAGACCGTTCGACCGTTCTGCGCCATACAAGTCAGGAATAGTCCGTCCGGCGCCTGCGCGACCATGTTCAGATAGGGCGTGCAGTCCGCACCTAATTCTTTGATCCCGACCAAACTTGGTGACCGGAACCATCGCGGCGCGTACCTCCTCGGCGAACCGCAGAACACGATCCTGTTTGGCCCGTCCGAGCCGCCCGGGGCGAAGGCCGTCACGCCGAACACATAGTAGGTCGTGTTCTCACAGAGTGCACCGAGGACCACACCCGGCTGGATGCCCGGAACACAGCTGGGGTCGTCGCAACTGGTGGTGGGCTCGGCCGCCGCCGGCACTGCTGCCAGTCCACCAGCGACCACCAGCGCAGCCACAGCCGCCACGATCGATCGCATCCTGCTAGTCTCGCACGGGTGAAAGCCGAATTCTCGGTTTTCGAGAGGATTATTCCACGCCATGCTAGCCTCCGTCGTGTGCCGTTCCGGCCGATACCGTCGAGGATCGAGCGGCGTACCCAACCAGGGCCGCTGGCCGCCGGTTCCGGAATATCATTTTCGCTGGCTCGCAGTGCACGATCCATCTAAACAAGGAGTTCTGGATGACTTCCCCCGAGCGGCCCGCCTCGGCGCTCGATGCCAACCAGGGTGACGAGGCGCCAGAAGCCAGCCTCCTTGATTTGGCAGAGGCGGCCGAGGCAGAGGCCGCAGCCGCTGAGGCGGAAGCACGAGCTGCGGCGGCCCGCGCGCGCGCGATACGGCTGCGCCGGGAAGCCGGCGCAACGCTATCTGATCATTCCGAAGGTGCGGGCACGGCAGATTCGGCCGATGATGGTGCGGCCCTCGACCAGTCCGCGGAAGGCGCTCCTCGCTCTCGGCGCCTGCGTCGCCCAGGTAGGAAAGCCATCGCCGTCGGCGCGGGGATCGTGTTTATCTGTGCCTCACTCGCAGCGAGCGGTTATATGGTCCGGCAGGACCATATTGCTTCGCAGCAAAGACAACGCGCCGCAGAGTACGCGGCGGCAGCCCGCCAGGGCATCGACGCCTTGATGTCCCTGGATTTCAGTAAAGCCCAAGAGAACATGCAGCGCATCGCTGACAACTCGACAGGGAACTTCAAGAACAGTTTCCCCGTGATCGCTGACAAGCTGACCAAGGGCTTGGAGCAATCCAAGGTGACTACCACGGTCACCGTGCACGATGTGGCCGTCGAATCGATGACCGATAATTCGGCGATCGTCCTTGTCGCAGCCACGACGGAGGCCAAGGCACCCGACGGTCCGCCACAACCGCGTTCCTGGCAGATCGCGCTGGGCCTTCGCAGGGACGGCGGAAAACCCAAGATGGCGAATATCGAGTTCGTGCAATGACAGTCGATCAAGACCCCCAAGTCGAAGACGCTGACAACGTGGATACCGGCGAAAACGAGACGGCCGTGAAGCCCCCGGACGAGCACCCGCCACGGAGACGGCTGAGGCGCCTGCGACAACTAATCGATTTCAGTTGGCGCGGGATACGCCGATTGCTTGCGCGTTGGCGTGTCATCGTGCTGACGGTGGGAGTCGTTGCAGCGGTAGGACTTGCCGGCGGGTTGTACTTCTTTCAGTACCGCCCCATTCACCAGACTGACCAGTCCACGGCACAAGCAGCGATCAAGGCCGCGTCCGACGGTACGGTTGCGGTCCTGTCATACGCGCCGGAGACGGTCGACAACGATTTGGCGGTCGCGAAGTCACATCTGACCGGAAACTTTTTGAAGTACTTCAACGATTTTGGCCGATATTTCGTGAGCCCGGCCGTCCGGCAACAGGGCGTGAAGGCGTCCGCTACCGTCCTGCGCGCCGCTGTGGTGGAAATGCACCCGGATTCGGCCGTGGTGCTGCTGTTCGTCCACCAGACCAGCACCAGCAAGGAAAAACCGGAGCCGGTCTTGGCCACGAACAGCGTGCGGGTGACGTTGACAAAGGTCAACGGGTCCTGGCTGATATCGAAATTCGAGCCCGAATAGAGCGCGGCACATGATGTGAGGAGCGACCAATGCGGTTAGTTCACGCGATGGCAAGCGCAACACTGACAGCAGGCACAATGATCCTGGGGTTCGACGCCTCGGCTTGGGCAACAACGGATACGGATGCCCTCGCCCTCAACGGAAGATATCAGGCTACGTCCGACGGTCAATGGGCAACGACGAACGACCAGTTTCACAATGAAGCGACCGTCACGTCCATTTGGACCATCACCTCCAGTTGCACCAATCCCATGGAGTGCACGGGCCAAGTCACCAGCGACCAAGGATGGACCGCGCCGCTGCAGCTGGTCGGCGGGAATATGTGGCGCGTTGTCCACGATGTCCCAAACTGGGAGCAATGCGGAGACGACATGCCGGCCGCGACGGGGCACCAGGTTTTCAGGTTCTCCGCGGACGAGAAGCTGGCCGGCGATGACCACACCGTCGGTCCCAGCGGCGCGTGCGGCGCCAACAGATGGCTCGTCATCGACATGCCGTTCAAATTGGTCAAGATCGGCTGAGCCACTATCAACCGGCACAGGTGTGAATGGCGACGCCTACGTTTGGGTGAGTAGCAGGTCTTTCCACGTCTTGGCTTTGTGGTCCGACGGGGTCACCAGGTCTGACTGCCGGTAAAGGTGCCCGTCGGTTCCAACGTACGACCCGGTGCGCGGATTGTACGAAGCGATGGCTACCGACGGGCCGTTCCCAGATCCTTTGGCGCCGAACGAACTCGGGGCGGCTGACGGCATTCCACCGGGTGCCGGCGCAGGGCGCGCCGGCACTGGCGCAGCAGAATCAGCAGTATCCAACGGCGCGAGTGGCCCCAGTGGGGATGGACTCTCGGGATTAACCTGCGGTCCCGGCGGCGGGCTCGCAGGATTACCTTGCGGCCCCGATGGACTCGCGGGGTTAGCGGGTGGCGCCAGCCAGGGCGGACCTGCGGCGTACGTCGCCGGTCCCGGCGGCGGGGCACCGGCCGCGTTGCCGGGCGGTAACGGTCCCAGCGGCGGGCGCGCGGGGAGCGCCGGTGGTGGCGGTAGCGCCGTGGGCGGCGGTAGCGGCGTTCCCTCCGGTGGACCGTATTCAAAATCGTGGAAGTTAATCCGATCATCCGGTGGTATGCCCTGCGACACCAGATTCGGATCCAGCGGGTAGGGCCCGGCCATGTGCTGTCGCATGGCCAGCGGTTCGTATGGCTTGTCGCTGTTGCAGATTTCGACGGTCGGTGCGCGCTTTCCGGGATGCCCCATGCACGGATAGTTGCGTGCGCCGCGAACCGCCAGCGGCGAATCCTGCGGCAGTTTGCAGTACAACCCGTCCGGGGTATCGACCGTGGTGGTGTCGGCTGGTGATCGCCACTGGGAGGGCGGCAAGAAGCCGACCGTGCACGCCGGCGGATCAGCGACCGACACGTGGAAACCACCTACCGGTAGGCCGGTGTAGTTGTTGATCGGCTGAGCCGCCTGAAGCCCTGCGATAGCCGGCGGCAGCAGCACCAGTAATTGCTCTAGTGAGGGATGATAGGTCACGCCGATTTGGCCGATCGTGGTCAAATTCGCGAGCAACACCGGCAACGTGGGCTTGACCTGCTCGAGCAGGCGGGCGGCCTCGTCGGCCGTCCCAGGCCCGTTCTGCAACAACGTCCGGACCTGGGCATCGTCGGTCGCTACCTGCTCGCTTACTCCGGCGAGACTACGTGCCCACTGCCTGATCGAGTCGGCGGTCTGGGCTTGCGAGTCCAGCAGCGGCACAGTGTCTTCCGTTAGTGTCCGGGTGCGGTCGGACACAGCGTTGGCGTCGGCCGCCACCCTGGCCGACGAGTCGAACAGCGAGCCCAGGTCGTAGGCGGATCCGTTGAATCCCTTGAACGATTCATCGAGCAAGGTGCTGAGTCGATCCTTGGGAATGCTGTCGATCAGCTTGGTGGTCTGGTCCAGCATCGGTCCAACCGGTTGCGGGATCGCCGTCTTCCCAGCGGGTATCACAGAACCGTCACGCAGATAGGGTGGCGAGTCGGTATGCGGCCGCAAATCGACGTACTGCTCCCCCACAGCGGAGATGCTGCGTACCTCCGCGCTCAGGTCGGCCGGAATCTTGGGCGAAGTGCCAAGTGACAGCGTCGCTTTCGCGCCGTTGGGTGTCAGCCCGACCGCTGTAACCTTACCTACCTGGACACCGCGGTAGGTCACGTTGGAGAAACGGTACAGTCCCCCCGCGGCGGGCAACTCCAACGTGACCGTGATCCGGCCGATACCCAACAGGGTAGGTACTTGCATGTAGGAGAAGATCATCAAGACCACGCCGATGATCGAGACGACCACAAAGATGGTCAGCTGAACCCGAACAAACCGCGTCAACATCAGCGGCCCCCAGTCATGGCGGGGGGATTCGGGCCGCAGGGGTCCGGCGGCGGTGGCGTACGCGGTAATCCGGTGACACCGTCACCATTGGGAAACTTCGTGTAGAACGCGTCGTATCCCGGATCTCCGGGCGCTGGCACCCAGGAGAGATCCTTCTGTTGCCAATGTGTCCCTATGAATGTCTGTTGCTTCAGCCGGGAACGAGTCATGTCGATGATGACGAAGACATTGAAGTAGTCGCCCCGCACACCCCGGTCGATGAGATTTTGGCCGTACGGGAAGGCCGATCCTGCGAAGGCAATGTTCTTCGCAAGGTCGGGACCAACCTCGGCGAGCGAACAAAATGTCGGCGCAAGGTTTTGCAGGTTCTTCACCAAGTCGGTTTGTGTGTCGTTGACGAGCCTTGTCGCGGTGTCGCTGAAAACCCCGAGCTTTTCAAGTGCGGTGGTTATCTGTGGCCGTTCCTTCAGCAGAACATCGAGCGAGGGCGAAATCTCTCGTAGCGCACGGGCGATGACGTCACGTTGACCGGCGAAGGTACCGGCGACACGGTTCAAGGCCTGAATTGACGCGACGACGTTGTCGCGCTGGTCGTCGAACGTTCCGACGAAATCGTCCAGCCGGGTCAGCAGATCCCGGACCTCGCCTTCACGCCCCGACAGCGCGCCACTGAAGTTGTGAATGACGTCGCCAATCTGTCCCAACCCTCCCGAGTTGACGATCACCGACAAAGACGCCAGGGTCTGCTCGGTCGACGGATACGACGACGACTTGCTCAGCGGGATCGTGGCGCCCGGTTTGAGTCTTCCGGTCGGTGGCTGGCCGAGCGGGGGATTGAGTTCCAAATGCATCGACCCCAGCAGGCTGGTCTGCCCGACTTTGGCCACCGCGTTGGCGGGGACGACGACATCGGGCCTCACCCCGACCTCGACGTCGGCGTGCCAACCCTGCACTGTCATTTTGGCCACGCTGCCGACCACGACATCGTCGATCATGACGGGCGAATTCGATTCCATGGTGCCAACATTGGGGATCTCGACATGGAACAGTTGGGCCGCGGGTCCTCGTCCCACGGCGCCCGGAAGCGGCAGCGAGTTCAGGCCCTGGAATGCGCACCCTGTCGCGGTCAGCACCACACACGATCCGATAACCAGCAGTCGGCGCGCAGTACCGAAGACCGTCATGACCCTGGCCTTTCCGCGGGGAGCAGCATGTCGGGCACGGTCGGAGGTGCAGCCGCAGGCGGCTCCGCAGGAGGCGGCGGCCCGGGCGCGACCGGCTGGGCCGCGGGAGCGGCAGGGGAAGCCGGCCCGCCGACCACCGGAGCCGGCCCCCCAGCAGGCGGCTCGGGCGGCAGCGAAACGGCGCGCGGAGGCGGGGGTGGCGGCGGCGCCCAGAAGGCACCCGGACCCCAATTCGGAATGTTGTCACCGGGCAGCCCGGTGTATGCCGAGCCGGTGGGCGGAATTTCGGGTGGCGTGGGGGTCGTGCCGTTCAGGCCGCCCTCGCAGGCCTCCATGTGGGGATGACACGGTATCAGGGCCGGGTCGGTGTAGATGACGTCTTCCGGGTCCGCCGCTTTCGCGATCCACGGGTTAGTCGGAATGGGAAGATAGTTGATGAAGTTCAGCAGCCGTAGGCCTGGGCCCAGATATTCGGAACATAGCTTCCCGGATTCCGACGCCGTGATGTTTTCGATGGCCTCCAGAGACGTGCAAATCGAGAACGTCGTGTTCGAGAACTGGTTGACCACGAAAACGCCATAGTTCAGTCCGGTAGCGGGGCTGTAAATGTTGTAGAAGTTGGCGAACGCGTTCGGCGCGACGTGCAGGATGTTTTCGACATCCGTTCGGTGCTCGACAAGGTTTTGGGTGACGTCGACCAACCGCGCGATCTGCTCGCTCGTTTTGTCGCGGGTCCCTGCGACGAAGCGCTGCACCTCGCCCACCGCCACCGACAGATCTTTCAGGGCCGCATCCAGATCGGACCGGCTTTCGTTGAGCACGCTGGTCAACGTGGCGAACCGGTCTTGGAACTGAACGATCTGGGTATTGCTGTCGCGCAGCGCCGTGACGAATGTTTGCAAGTTCTTGATGATGTCGACGATGTTGCCGCTCCCGTTGGCAAGGATTCGTCCGACACCGGACAGTTGCGCGAGTGTCTGCCGCAGCTTGTCTCCGTTGCCCTCCAGTGAGTTGGCGGCGCTGTCGATAAACCGAGCCACCGACGGCGTGGAGACCTTACTGTTGGGCCCCAAATCTGTTGCCAGCAGTGTCAGTTGGGTTTTCACCTCATCCCACTCGACCGGTACAGCTGTCCGATCTGCTGGTATCACCGCTCCGTCGGGCATCGTCGGGCCATTCGTCCGGTAAGCCGGTGCAAGCTCGACATACCGCGCTGCGACCAGATTCTGGGCCACAATCACCGCCTTGGCATCGGCTGGAATGGGCACATCACGGTCCACGTGGAGCGTCATTTTGGCTTGAGTGCCCACCGGCTGGATGGAGGCGATATTGCCCACCTTGACACCCGAGACCCGCACCTCATCGCCCGGGTAGATCGCAGTAGCGGTGGTGAAAAAGGCGGTAATCGTCTTTGGCCGGAAGAACGTGTGGCGGACCACCAAACCCGCGCCGATAACGATCAGCGCTGCCAGCGCAATCGCCAACCCGGCTGCCAGCCTGTTGCGCGGAATCATCCTCCTCCGATCCTTCCGCCCAGTGTGCAGCCGTCGCACGGCGGAATACCGGCGTACGGCCAGGGAAGCAGCGCCCGTGGCATGGGTGACGGGTAACCAGGGCCTCGACCGGGTGCCGTGTCAAAGGTGCGGAAGCCCCACAGGTAGTCGATAAATGGTTGAAGGAGCTGCAGTACCAACATGTTTGGGACGAACGCCTGATAGTAGAAGCCGCTCGACACTGCCTCGCCAAGAGTGATCTGGTATTTCGCCAACCCGGGCAGCGCTTTGGCGATGTTGTCCCGATTCTTCTCCAAGACCCCTAGTACCGAATTCAGCCTGTCCAACGTCGGCGCCAACTTCGCTTCGTTGTCGTGCACCAGGCCGGTCAGTTGCTTGGCGACAACGGAAGTGTTCGCCAGCAAATCGACGATCGCCTGACGTCGCCGTACCAGCACGCCAACCAGATCGTTGGCGTTGAGGATGAGCGTGTTGACCTGTTGGCTGCGCTCCGAGAGGATTCCGGTGACATCACTGGCGCTCTTGAGCAGTTCGCTGAGATTCTCGTTGCGGCTGTTGATGGTCTGTGACAACCGGGTCAGCCCGTCGAACGTCGGTCCCAATTGTGGTGCGATCTGGTCGATCGTTTTCGACAGGGTGTCCAACGATTGGTTGAGCATGGCGGTGTCGGTCCCGGCTGCGTTGGTGGTCAGTTCGCTCACCGCGTCGGTCAGTGAATATGGCGAGGATGTACGCGTCGTCGGGATGACGTCCATGGGATGCAAGCGACCGCTGCCGGCCGACTCCAGCGTCAGCACCCGCTCGCCGAGGAGTGTGCCGGTTCGGATGTGCGCGGTGGTCTCCGAACCCAGCAGAATATTTCCGTTGAGGCTGAAGGTCACCAGGGCATCCCCGTGGTGCAGCGACACATCCGATACCGAACCGACCTTGATACCCGATACCATCACGCCGTTGCCCACGGCCAGACCGCCCGCTTCGGAAAACAATGCCTGGTAGCGCACGGCGCTCGCCAACGACAACAGCCGCTCCGGCTGCAGGCCCACGGCGATGACGAGTATCACCAGGACGACCCCGATGAAACCCGCCTTTATCAGGTGGGAACCGCGGTATTTAAGCATCGGGTTCTGCGCACCTCCCGCCTTCTTGCTTGATCCACGGCGCAACCACGGTGCGGTTCTGCATGTCGGTGACCCGCCAGCTCAGCGCGCAGAGGTACCAGTTGATGGTGCTCATGTATGAGCCGGCCCTGATCAGTTTCCGGTAGTTTTGCGGCGCCTTGATCAAACCGGCGTCGATCTGGTCCTTGTGGTCATCGAGCAAGGGCGCCAATCGGTTCAACTGATTTATGTCGTCGCGTAACGGCGGGCGTGCGTTGGTCAGCAAGTCCGCCAGGGACGCTGTTCCCTTGTCCAGAGAGTCAATTGCGGTGCCGATCGGATCTCGGTCTGCCGCAAGTTCGCCGACGAGCCGTTGGAGACGGTCGATTGTGCCGGAGAACTTGCCGCCTTCCTTGTCGATCGTGGCTAGCGTGATGTTGAGATTGTCGATCACTTGCTGGACCACTTGTCTGTTGTCCGCCAACGCGTTCGTGAAAGAAGACGTTCTGGACAATAGCGACTCCAAGGTCCCACCCTGGCCTTGAAAGACCTGAATGAGCGATGACGTGAGCGCATTCACGTCTTGCGCGTTCAAACCGCGGATCACCGGCTTCAGTCCGCCCAGCAGCAGATCGAGGTCGAGCGCCGGCGCGGTGCGGTCGACCGGAATCTGCGTCCCTGCCGGCAATCGCTTCGTCGAGCCCGGACCATCGAGTAGCTCCAGATACCGATCGCCCACCAGGTTGAGATACCGAACCGCCGCCTTGGTGCCGTCAGTGAGCACCACTGTGCGGTCGGCGTCGAATTTCACCAGGACTTTTTTGTCCGGCCGTAGCGAGACGCTATTGACTGTGCCGACTCGGATACCGGCGACGCGCACTGAGTCTCCGGACTTCAGGCGTGACACGTCATTGAAGACGGCCGAATACCCGGACGTCGAACCAGTTCGGTACTGGCCGAAGATGAAGAACAGGAAGGTGGTCAGCACCCCCATGATGATCGCGAAGATGCCGAACTTGATGATCATTGCTCGCGTTGAGGCGCTCATCCGGGCTGGCCGATCTGTGCGGTATTGCGAGGCGGTCCGTCAAGCGGCCCGAACAGCCACTCTTTGATGAGGTCCGAGTTCCACAACAGGAATTGGTTTCCGTACTTGAACGGGTTGGAGCCGGTGTCGGCAACGATTGATGGAGCCTTCCCCTCGAAGGGCATCTCCGGAAGATCAGTGCATTGCGGGCCGCCCTTGGCCGCCACCCGTGGCAGGTCGCCCGGATACCGGTAACGCTCCGCACCGAATTCGAAGCCGATCAACAGCGTGATGCCCGGATCTTTGAACGGCGGATTCTTCCACCAGTACGAGAGACCCTTGATCCCGCACCACAGTCCTTCGTGATACTGGTTGAGGACATCTGTCGTCGGCAACAGCAGGTGCACGACGTCGGTCAGCCGCTGGCGGTTGTCGCCCAACACCTGATTGCCGATGTCGGCCAACCCAATCGAGCTGACCAGTAGTGAATCCAGATTGTTTTGCTCGTCGACGATGGTTCGGCTGATCCGGGTGGCGCTGTCCGCGGTCTTGATCAGGTTTGGCGCCGCATCAGCATAGGCGTTGAGTACCTCTGGTGCGACCGCAAGGTCATGGGTTAATGCGGGGCGACTCGAATCCAGCGTGGCGAGAAACGCGTCCAAATCACTCAGCGTCTGGCCGATTTTCGTGCCTCGCCCGTTGAACGCCGAAGCCAACGCGCCCAGGGTCTCGTTGAGCTTTTCCGGTTCGATCTTCGACAGCAGCGCTGTCAATTGCTCGAATACCGTGTTGACTTCGACCATCACGTGTTTGCCTTCCAGCGTCTGCCCCGGGCGTAGCCGCTGGGCCGATGGCTCGGCGGGTGCAACCAGGTCGACGAACTTGGCGCCAAACACCGTTGAGGATGTGATGTCGACAAGGACGTTGGCAGGAATGAGACGCAATTGGCCAGGATCCAACGCCAGGTGAAGAGCGGCCTGGCCGTTGGGCAGCGATTCGATCCAGTCGACCTTGCCCACCTGCACACCGCGCATCTTGACTTTCGCATCGGGATTCATGACCAGACCGGCGCGTTGCGAGATCACCGTCACCGGAACGGTTTCGGTGAAACTGCCCTGGAACAAACCCACGGCCAGAGCGAAGATCGCGACGACAACCGCAATGGTCGCCAGGCCCGCCAGCGGACGCGCGTATGACTGCGCGCCGAAGTGGCGCCCTGGCGAGGCAGCCACGGGCGTTGCGGCGCTCGCGGTTTCAGACCGGTGAATCGGGCCGGGCCCGAGGTTGCGCGTCACGTCCCCTCCCCTAGCCAGATAGATTGAAGTTGCCGTTGGAGCCGTAAATGGACAGCGAGACCAGCAGGGTCACCGACACAACGACGATCAGCGACGTGCGGACCGCGTTGCCCACTGCCACGCCGACGCCCGAGGGTCCGCCAGAGGCGAAATAGCCGAAGTACGTATGGATCAACAAGATCGTCAATGCCATCAACACCGCCTGCAGGAATGACCACAGCAAGTCGATCGGGTTCAGGAACGTGTTGAAGTAGTGATTGTAGAGCCCAGCGGACTGCCCGAACAAGAACACCGTGGTGAATTGGCTTGCGACAAACGACAAGATGACCGCGATGGAATACAACGGGGTGATCGCGATCAACCCAGCCAAGATCCGGGTGCTTACCAAATAGGAAACCGGGCGGATCGCCATGGCTTCCAGTGCGTCGATTTCCTCGCTGATCCGCATCGCGCCCAGTTGCGCGGTGACGCCGGCGCCGAACGTGGCGGCCAAACCGATACCGGCAACCACCGGCGCAGAGATCCGGACGTTGATGAACGCCGCCAAGAACCCAGTCAACGCCTCGATCCCGATGTTGCCCAGCGAGCTGTAGCCCTGCACCGCCAGTGTGCCGCCGGCGGCCAGCGTCAAGAATCCGACGATCACCACCGTGCCGCCGATCATCGCCAACGTGCCGGCACCCATGCTGATTTCGGCGATGAGACGAATGACCTCCCGCCGGTAGTGCACAGCCGCGAAGGGCGCCCCGGCGAGCGCCTTGCCGTAAAACAGGGTGTGGTCTCCGATGCGCCCCAACGTGCCAACCGGCCGTTCCAATTGGCGGAACAGCCGCGGGTAGGCGGCTCGCAACGTCATGCCATCCCCCCGCTCACTTGGCCGTCATCTTGATGCCGATCGCGGTGACCACCACGTTGACCACGAACAGTGACATGAACGCATAGACCACGGTTTCGTTGACCGCGTTGCCAACCGCCTTGGCGCCGCCACCGCTGATGATCAGGCCGCGATAGCAGGCGACCAATCCGGCGATCAGGCCGAAAAGCATTGCCTTGACACAGGAAATGATCACCTCGGGAACACCGGTGAGCAATGTGATGCCCGCGGCGAAAGCCCCGGGATTGACGTCCTGGACGAACACCGAGAACGTGTAGCCCCCCAGGATGCCGACTATGACCACCAGGCTGTTCAGCAGCAGCGCCACCAGCCCCGAGGCCAGCATGCGCGGGGTCACCAACCGCTGCACGGGGTTGATGCCCAATACCTCCATCGCGTCGATCTCCTCGCGGATAGTTCGCGAGCCCAAATCCGCACAGATCGCAGTGGCGCCGGCGCCGGCCACGATCAGCACCGTCACAATCGGGCCGACCTGAGTGACGGCGCCGAATGCGGCACCCGCGCCGGACAGGTCGGCGGCACCGAGTTCACGCAACAAGATGTTGAGGGTAAAGCTCACCAGCACGGTAAAGGGAATGGCCACCAACAGCGTTGGCGCCAATGAAACCCGGGCGATAAACCACGACTGCTCCAGGAACTCCTTCCAGAAGAACGGCCGGCGAAACGCGAATTTCACCGCGTCCGCCGACATCGCAAACAAACCGCCGACGGCCTGCATCGGCCCAGAGAAGTTGCGGGGCACCGAGATACCCGGCGACCACCGATCCATCGTCTCTCTAAATCCCATCGGTCCCCGGTCCTTCCAGAATCGTGACGGCCGAAACCGCTGTCGGACCACCGATGTTGTGCGCCAAGCCAATCCGCGCGCCGTCGACCTGGTTGACCGCCTCGCCGCGCAGCTGCTCGAACAGCTCAACGCACTGCGCCACCCCGGTGGCCCCGGGCGGGTGACCCTTCGACTTCAGGCCGCCGCTCGGGTTCACCGGCAACGCGCCGCCGACGCTGGTGACTTCCTCCTCGACGAGTTTGTGCGCGCCGAATCGTTCGGCGAATCCCAGGTCTTCGTAGCTGATCAGCTCGATCCCGGTGAAGTAGTCGTGGACTTCGGCGACATGCACATCCGACGGCGTCAAGCCCGCCATTGCGAACGCGCGTTTGGCGGCGCGAACACTGGCCGGGAAGGTCGTCATATCCGGCTTGTGCTGATGCATTACCGAATCCAACCCCAGGCCGACGCCCCGGATCCACACCGGCCGGTCGGTGAAGCGGTCGACCACGTCCTCGGCGGCGAGCACCAGCGCGGCCGCGCCGTCGCTCTGCGGCGCGCAATCGTAGAGGCCGAACGGGCTGACCACGGTCGGCGCGTTCAACGCCTGCTCAATAGTGATCTCAAAACGCAACCGCGCCTTGGGATTGTTGACCCCGTGACGGTGGTTCTTGACAGCCACCATCGCCATATGCTCTTTGGTGGCGGCCGACTCGTGCAGGTAACGCGCGACATGCAAAGCGAATCCGGCGGGCGCTACCAAGCCCAGCGGATAGTCCCACGCCATGTCGCGAGCCATCGCCTCCCACTCCCACAGCAGGTCCTTCGACGCGGTCTCGCGGAGCTTATCGGCGCCCATGACCAGTACGACGTCGAACGCACCAGATGCGACCCCGAAGAGCGCGTTGCGCACGGCGTCGTTGCCGGTGGCGCAGGAGTTCTCCACCCGGGTGACCGGAAGGTCGGGCAGCCCGAGGGTGTCGGCAAGAATACCGGACGGGAATCCGTCGGTGGTGCCCATTGCGCCGAACCAGGCGGCCTGCAGATCGCGCTTGGCCAGACCCTTGTCGACGCTGGCCGCGCAGTCCGCGAACGCCATCGGCAGCAGGTCTTTGATGCCCAGCGCGAAGTGCTCGGCGAACGGCGTCATGCCGGCGCCGACGATGGCCACTCGCCTCACGCCGCCGCCTCCTCGGGTTCGAAGGCATAACCGTAGTCGGGAACGCCCGACCGTACCGCAATGCGGCGCAGTACCAACCGGCCGCGGTCGCCGATCCGAACGGTGTCGGGTTCGGCGCCGGTCACCTTTACCAGCGCGCGCACGCTGCACTCGTCGAGCTCGACAATCACCAGCGCATACGGCGTCCGCAGACCGGGCACCGGCATGTGCACCGAGACGGCGGTGTACACCGTGCCGGTACGCGGCAGCGGCACCAGTTCGTAATCGGTTGCCAGCGCGCCGTCGTCGCCGACCCGGTAACGCGGCGGAAAGTCCAAGTCGTCGCTGTCGGCGTATTTGCCTGCCTCCCAGCGCACTTTGGCCTCGAATGCCCGCTCGTAGGCGGCCAGCGAAATCGCCAGATCGGTGCCGGCGATGAAGGTCGTCTCGGGCATCGCGCGGGCGGGCGGCTGATGGCGGTAGATGCGGGCCGCCCCGCCGACCACGGTGATCCCGGACAGGCTGGCCTGCTCGACGCCCACCAGCCGCCCAGTGATCTGCGACTGTGCCATGTCGGCAAGCGCGAACAGCCCCGAGCTTGCCCCGACCGTGGGTAGCCGCGGCTGCTGTCCGGCGGACAGCTCGAGCGCCTGCTCGTGCTCCACACCGGCGACCGCCAGCGGAGTGTCGACCCAGGCCGCCTCCAGCGAGGCCACCACCCCGCGTTGCTGCAGCAACCGCGGGTCGCCGTAATCGTGCACCACCCCAACAGCGTTGCGGGTCCGCACTGGCAGGCTGCGGGCAATGCGGGCGGCGGTTCGCACGTGCAAACCCTCTTCGGCCGTCAGCACCGCCGCCGCGCCGGCCGGATCGAGATCCATCCCGATGATCAGCGTGCGCGGCCGCGCGGAGCTCAACGCGTCCAGCGTCGCCGGCGCCCCGCCGAGCCGTTCGTCGACTTCCAGTTCGGGATCCAGGCCCAGCCCGGCCAGCAGCACCGCCGCGTTACTGCTTTCGGTCAGCGGCAGACATCGGCTGACCACGACGACCCGTTCCACCGCACCGCCACCGCTCAACGCTGCGCGGCCCGCCTCGACGGCCAGCGTGATGGCGTCCTCGTCGTCACCGGCCACCCGCCGGTGGGGCGCTCCCCAGCCCGGCAGGTAGGTACCAATCGCAGCGACGTGCGGCATCGAGTCCCCCGATTTATGTGACGGCGCCGGCCGTCTTGAGCTCGATAATGCGGTCCCAGTCGTATCCGAGTTCCATCAAGATGTCGTCGGTCTGTTCGGCGAACCCGGGCGCCGGGCCTGTTGTGGGTGCCGCGACGTCGAATTGCACCGGGTTGGCGACCAACTCGAGTTCGCCGGCCTGCACCATATATTCGTTGGCCCGGATCTGTGCGTCGGCGGCCGCTTGCAGGGTGTCCTGCACCGGCGCCCACGGCCCGGACAGCGTCGCGAAGCGTTCGCTCCATTCCGCGAGCGTGCGGGTGGCCATCACCTTGGACAGGATCTCCACGGCCTCCGCGGTGTTGGCGGCGATCTTCTCGTCCGTGGCGAACCGGGGGTCGTCGGCGAGCTCGGGCGCATCGATGTGCCGGCAGACGTCGGCCCAGAATTTGGACGCCTGCATCATCACGAAGGAGATGTAGCGGTTGTCCGACGTCGCGTACAGGCCGACGAGCGGGTTGATCGGCGAACCGTGCACGCCGGGCGGAAACGCCTCCATCCGCTGGCCGAGGTGGACGGTCAACGCGACGGTGTGCCCCAGTGACCACAGGCCGCTGCCCAACAACGAGACGTCGACGACCGACGCCTCGCCGGTGCGTTCGCGCTTGAGCAGTGCGGCGGCGATGCCGCCGGCGAGGTTGGTCCCGGAAATGGTGTCGCCGTAGGCCGGTCCGGGCGGCCCGATCATCCCTTCCATTGCGGGCGGGGTGATGGTCGCGGCGGTTCCGGCGCGGCACCAGAAGGCGGTCATGTCGTAGCCGCCCTTTTCCGCTTCGGCGCCGCGCGGCCCCAGCGCACTGCCACGCGCATAGATGATCTTCGGGTTCACCGCGCGGATGTCGTCGACGTCGATGCCGAACTTCTTGCGGTGTCCCGGCAGGAAACTGGTCAGGAACACATCCGAACGCCGGGCCAGCTCAAGCAGCACGTCCTTGCCTTCGGGCACCGACATGTCCAGGCCGATGCTGCGCTTGGCGCGGTTGGCGTGCTCGATGTTGGGGTTGGGGTCGCCCTCGACGCGCAACATGCCGGTCTGACGCAGCCCGCGCTGGGGGTCGCCTGTGACTGCATGCTCGACCTTGATCACGTCGGCGCCCCATTCGGCCAGCACGGCGCCCGCCGACGGGACGAACCCGTACATGGCGACCTCAAGAACACGGATACCTTCTAACGGTTTCATCCCGCCGCCTTAACGGGTGCGGCAAAGGTCTTGCGCTCCAGGAACTCCTCCAGCCCGGCCACGCCCATCTCCCGCCCGATGCCCGACTGCTTGAAGCCGCCGAACGGGCTGTTGGCGCCGAAGTAGTTGCCGCCGTTGATCGAAAAGGTTCCGGTCCGGATCCGGCGGGCCACCGCCAGCGCCCGGTCCGCGTCGGCGCTGAACACCGCGCCGGACAGCCCGTAGATGGAGTTGTTGGCGATGCGCACGGCGTCGTCGTCGTCGTCGAACCCGATCACGACCAGCACCGGGCCGAAAATCTCCTCCTGGGCGATCTCGCTGTCGGGGTCGACGTTGGTCAGCAAGGTCGGTGAATAGAAGTAGCCCGGATCGAGTTTCTTGCCGCCGGTGACCAAAGTGGCGCCCGCCGCGATGGCCCGCTGCACCATGCCGTCGACCTTGTCACGCTGGCGCTCGCTGATCAGCGGGCCCATATAGGTTTTCGGGTCGGCCGGATCGCCGTGGCGGACGTTCGCGAAGTTGGCCGCGATCAGCTCGACGATCTCGTCGTGGTGCGCCTTGGGAACGAGCAGCCGGGACGTGAGGGCGCAGCCCTGCCCGGCGTGGGTGACCATCGAAAATGCCGCGAACATGCTGGCCGTGGCGAAGTCGGCGTCGTCGAGGATGATGGCCGCCGACTTGCCGCCCAGCTCGAGGAAGACCCGCTTGACCGTCTCGCTGGCCGCGGCCATGATCTTGCGGCCGGTGGCGGTCGACCCGGTGAAAGTGATGACGTCGACGTCCGGGCTGGCGGTCAGCGCGGCACCGACGGCAGGGTCCGAGGAGGTCAGCACGTTCACTACGCCGGGCGGGATGTCGGTGTGGTTGGCGATCACCTCGCCGAGCGCCAGGGTGACCAGCGGCGTGTCCGGCGCGCCCTTGAGCACCACGGTGCATCCGGCGGCCAGCGCGGGCGCCAGCTTGGCCAGCGCCAGCTGGTTGGGATAGTTGTAGGCGATGATGGCCCCGACCACCCCGGCCGCTTCCTTTTCGATCCACCGGTGGTGACGCATGCCGCGCGACTCGACCTCGCCGATCTCTTCGGTCATCGGGTAGGTGCGCAGCAGATCGGCGTAATAGCGGACGATCCCGATCGGCTCGTCGAGTTGCGCTCCTTGGGTCAGGGCACGGGTGGCGCCGACCTCGGCGATAGTCAGCGCTCGCAATTCCTCGGCGTTGTCGAGCAACGCCTGATGCAACTGGTCCAGACAGCGGATCCGTAACTCGACGTCGGTCGACCAGTCTGTGGTGTCGAATGCACGGCGCGCCGCAGCGATCGCTGCCTGAGCTTCCTCAGCCCCCGCGTCCGGCGCGTACCCGAGGACGTCGCCCGTCGCCGGATTGACCGAAGGGAAGGTGCGGTCGGCTGTGACGAGCCGACCGTCGATCAGCAGCCTTCGGTCGCCGGCAGTCTCGCTCCCCGCGTCAGCACCCGCGATGGTCGCTGCCGCGTCCTGCGCTGGCATTCCCGCCTCCTCGACACATGGATAATTTCATTCTCATCCCCGGCGAATCATACATTCAGCGTTCGAGAATTCAACAAAACGGGAGAAACGAGACTGCCGTACTCGGCGAGCGGGCACCTGCGCCGATTCCGCGACGTCTCCGCAGGCAAAACAGGGTTTCCGTCGAGCCTTGCGACAGCGCGCAGCGTGAGAGTAGGGTTCTCATATTCGGAAGGGAGATTCTTTGTGATCGAGACGGCCTCTGGCACGGTCTGGACATGAGGACCGCCGTCGTCACCGGTGGGGGATCGGGCATCGGGCTGGCCATCGCGCAGCGGCTGCGCAAAGACGGCCTCCGCGTGGCCACCATCGATTTGAAACCCTCGGAGACCGAGCACGCGTTCACCGCGGACGTCACCGACCGCTCGCAGATCGACGCCGCGCTGTCGCCCATCCGCGAGCAACTCGGCCCAGTCACCGTCCTGGTCAACGCCGCGGGCCTCGACGGGTTCAAGCGGTTCACCCACATCAAGTTCGAGGACTGGCAGCGCATCATCGACGTCAACCTCAACGGCGTGTTCCACATGATCCAGGCGGTGCTGCCGGACATGTTGGAGGCCGGCTGGGGCCGCATCGTCAATATCTCCTCGTCGAGCACGCATTCCGGCGTCCCCTTTATGTCGCACTACGTCGCGGCCAAGTCTGCCGTCAACGGGCTCACCAAGTCGCTGGCGCTGGAGTACGGGCCCAACGGCATCACCGTCAACGCCGTGCCACCGGGCTTCATCGACACCCCGATGCTGCGCAAGGCCGAGGAACAAGGCTTCCTGGGCGACATCGAGAAGAACATCGCCGCCACGCCGGTGCGCCGGATGGGCAAGCCGGAGGACATCGCCGCCGCCTGCGCCTTCCTGATCTCCGAGGAGGCCGGCTACATCACCGGACAGATCTTGGGCGTCAACGGCGGTCGAAACACATAAGTATCGAAAGGAAAATTTGTGGGACGTGTTGAGGGCAAAGTCGCATTCGTCACGGGCGCGGCGCGCGGTCAGGGTCGCAGCCACGCGGTGCGGCTGGCCGAAGAGGGCGCCGACATCATCGCGGTCGACGTATGCCATGACATCGAGACCATCGGCTATCCGATGGCCTGCCCGGAAGACCTCGACGAGACCGCCCGGCTGATCGAGAAGACCGGCCAGCGCGTCGTAATCGCGCAGGCCGACGTGCGAGAGGCCGCGCAACTGCGCACCGCATTGGAAAGCGGCCTGGCCGAATTCGGCAAGCTCGACATCGTGGTGGCGCAGGCCGGCGTCGCGGGCATGAAGGGCCAACCGCCGCTGCAGGCCTGGTGCGACGTGATCAACACCAACCTGGTCGGCACTATCAACGCGATCCAGGTGGCGTTACCGCACCTGGGCGAGGGCGCCTCGATCATCGCCACCGGATCCACCGCGGCACTGATGGACACCGCCAAAAAGGACAACCCGGGCGCCGACCCCGGCGGCATGGCCTACGTGCACTCCAAGCGCGCGATAGCCACCTACGTGCACGACCTGGCGACCGAGCTTGCGCCGCTTGGTATTCGGGCCAACGTCATCCATCCGACCAACACCAACACCCCGATGCTGCAGAGCGAGCCGATGTACCGCTCGTTCCGGCCCGATCTGGAGAGTCCGACCCGCGCCGACGCCGAGCCGGTTTTCGGTGTCCAGCAGGCGATGCGGATTCCGTTCGTCGAACCCGAAGACATCAGCAACGCGGTGTTGTGGCTGGCCTCCGACGAAGCGCGGTACGTCACCGGTGTGCAGTTGCGCGTCGACGCCGGCGGCTACCTGAAGTGGTACGACTACAGCAAGTAAGGGGAATACGGTGAAGGTTCGGGTCGACCCGGAACGCTGCCAGGGCCACACGCTGTGCGCCATGATCGCCCCGGATTCCTTTGTGCTCGACGACATCGAAGGGCATTCCTCGGCGGTCACCGAAGACGTTCCGCCGGATCAGGAATCGCAGGTGCGCGAAGCCGCGCACTCGTGTCCGGAGCAGGCCATCTTTGTCCGCGACGAGGAGACAACCTCTTGAGGGTCGACGAAAACCGCAAGAAGAACCGGTATCACTTCGACCGGCACACTCCGGAATACCGGCTGCAGTTCGAGAAGATCACCGAGGAGATGCACGCCAAGTGTCCGGTCGCCTGGACCGACACGTACGGCGGGCATTGGGTTGCCGCGGGCAGTCAGGCGGTGTTCGAGCTCGCCCGTTGCCCCGCCGTCTCCAACGACCACGACGTCAACGGTGAACGACGTGGCTACCAAGGCATTTCGATTCCGGTGGCCAAACGCGCCAGCGGCGTTCGGGGTGGCATCCTGGAGATGGACGAGCCGGAGCACCGCATCTACCGCAACGTGCTCAACCCGTACCTGTCCCCCGCCGCGGTCAAACGCTGGCAGCCGTTCATCGACGAGGTGACCCGCGCGTGCCTGGACGAGAAGATCGAGGGCGGCCACATCGACTTCGTCGACGACCTGGCCAACGTCGTGCCGGCCGTGCTGACTTTGGCGATGCTGGGCATCCCGCTGAAGAAGTGGTCGATTTACAGCGAGCCGGTCCATGCGTCGGTGTACACCCCCGAGCATTCACCCGACATGGAGCGGGTGGTCGCGATGCATCGCCAGATGGGGCTGGATCTGCTCAACAACATGCTGGAAATCCGGGAGAATCCTCGGCCCGGCATCGTCAATGCGTTGCTGCAGATGAAGATTGACGGTGAGCCGGCCCCCGACATCGAGATCCTGGGCAACCTCGGGCTGGTGATCGGCGGCGGGTTCGACACCACCACCGCGCTGACGGCTCATGCGATGGAGTGGCTGTCGCAGCATCCCAACGAGCGGGAACGACTCAGCCGCGAGCGCGACACCCTGCTCGACCCCGCAACCGAGGAGTTCCTGCGCTACTTCACCCCGGCGCCGGGCGACGGCCGCACCTTCTCCGACGACGTGGAAGTCGAGGGAACGCAGTTCAAAGAGGGCGAGCGGCTGTGGATCTCATGGGCGATGGCCAACCGCGATCCATCGGTGTTCCCGGAACCCAACGAGATCGTGATGGACCGCAAGGGCAACCGGCACTTCAGCTTTGGCATCGGCGTGCACCGCTGCATCGGGTCCAACGTGGCGCGCACCGTGTTCAAGTCGATGCTGACCGCGGTGCTCGACCGGATGCCCGACTACCAGTGCGACCCCGAGGGCACCGTGCACTACGAAACCATCGGCGTCATCCAGGGCATGCGAAAGCTGCCGGCCACCTTCACTCCCGGCCGCCGGCTGGGCGCCAGCCTGGACGAGACGCTGGAGCGGCTGCAGCGGATCTGCGACGAACAAGAACTCGCGCGGCCAATCACCGAACGCAAGGAAGCCGCCGTCATCGACTGAGCCGTCTCCGTGGCCACCAGACGCAAAAGCCCCTAATACAACGGCGTTTTGGGGGCTTTTGTGTCTGCTGACACTCAAGGCGCGACCCGACGCGTACAATGAAGCGCCCAACGCATACAACGGAGGCTGCGGATGTCCAGCTATGTGATGAAGGTGTCGAGGAACGGCCAGGTATCGATCCCGGCGGACGCTCGTGCTCGTTGGCAAACGGATCGCGTAGTGGTCGTCGACCTGGGTGATCGCGTGGTGATGCGCCCGCTGCCGAAGGATCCGATCGGCGACCTCACCGGTAAGTATCCGCGGCGTCCGAGCAGCGACGAGGCCCGCCGCCGGGCTCGAGCCGAGGACATCGCAGCGGCCCGGCGCAAGCGGACTTGACGGTCCTCGACGCCTATGCCGTGCTCGCACTGCTCAAGGGCGAGCCGGCGGCGGAACCAGTAGCGCAGCTGCTGGGGGATGATCCGAACGTGTTCCTGACCCCGTTGGGGGTGGCGGAGGTTCTCGATCACCTCGTTCGCATTGAGAAAGCGACCGACGAGGAGGCCGCGCTGGACCTCGCCCAGCTCGGCCTCGCGGACCCGCCCGCGTTGGATGAGACGGTGGCGACGCGAGCAGGGTTACTCCGCGCTCGCCACTACCACCGGACTCGCCGCGCGGTCAGCCTCGCCGACTGTGTGGTCGCCGTGGTCGCTCGTTCTGCCAAAACCGCCGTCGCCACGTCTGATCCGCATCTGCTTGAGCTTTGTCACGACGAGGGGATCGACGTGATCGTGCTGCCGGACAGCACTGGGCGCATCTGGAGTCCGCCACGGTGAGCAAGAACTCACCCCGCCCCCGGTGAACAGACGCAGTCAGCCGTGCGGCAGGCCGAGGACTCGTTGGGCGATGATGTTGCGCTGGATCTCCGACGTGCCGCCGGCGATGGTCCCGGAGAAGCTGCGGGCATAGCGCTCGAACCAGCTGGCGAAATAATGGTCGAGATTCATTGGCGCATACGGGCCGGTGAGCGCGGGGTGGACGAGGCCGTCGGCACCCGCGGCCGACAATGCGTGTTCGGACGCCTTTAGCTCCGCCTCCGAGCCGAGCAGCTTGAGCACGGACACGGCCGACACGTCTTGTTCACCGCGGGCGGCACGCGCCAGCGCCGCCGACCCGAGAAGTCGCAGCGCCTGGTGGTCCATCACCAAGGTGGCGTACTGGTCGCGCTCCAGCTCGGTTTGCGGATGGAAGTCGCTGATCAGGTTGTCCAGCCGGTCGGCGAACCCCAGCCACATCATCGTGCGTTCGTGCCCGAGCGACCCGTTGGCCACCCGCCAGCCCTGGTTGAGCGGACCGACGAGATTCTCGGCCGGCACCCGGGCATCGGTGAAGAACACCTCGTTGAAATCCAGGTCGTCGATCGAGCAGATCGACGGGAACGGCCGGCGCACCACCCCGGGGGTGTCGGTGGGGATCAGTAATGCGCTGATGCCCTTGTGTTTTGGTGCGTCGGGATCGGTGCGTACGAACGTCAACAGCACGTCGGCGTCGTGTGCGCCCGACGTCCACACCTTCTGCCCGTTGACGACGAACTCGTCGCCATCACGCACCGCGCGGGTACGCAGCGACGCCAGGTCCGAGCCGGCGCTCGGCTCGCTCATGCCCAGTGACGCGGTGATTTCGGCCCGCAGGATCGGCACCGCCCAGCGCTGCTTCTGCTCGTCGCTACCGAACGAGAGCAGCGACGCCGCAACGATATTCACGCCCTGCGGGTTGAAGCTGTGGTAGATCCGCCGCCGGCACAGCTCCTCGAGGTGGACGAATTGCTGCAACACCGTCGCATTGCGGCCGCCGAACTCCGGCGGTTGCCCGGGTAGCAGCCAGCCGTTGTCGAACAGCAACCGCTGCCAGCGACGCGCCCACGCCGGCATGTGCGACACCGAGCGCGGCCGCTCCAGCGTCTCGGCTTCGTCGGGCAGATGCTCGTCGAGGAACGCCGCAAATTCCGCGCGAAAAGCCTCGACGTCGGGATCAAAGCTGAGTTGCACGGTATTCCTCGGCGATCATGGCCCGGTGCTCCGCGGCGCCGCCGAGCATCAACTCGCCTGCCTTGGCCCGCTTCAAAGCAAACTGCAAATCGTTCTCCCACGTGAAGCCCATCGCGCCGTGCAGCTGCAGACCGTGGCGAAACACCAGCGACTGGCACTCGCCCGCAGCGGCTTTGGCCATCGCGGCGGCCAGCCGTCGCCGCGGGTCGTCTTCGGCGATCGTCAGCGCGGCGAAGTATGCCAGGGCCCGGGCGCGCTGCACCGCGACGTACATATCGACGGCCTTGTGCTGGACCGCCTGGAACGAGCCGATCGGAACCCCGAATTGCTGGCGGCTGCTGACGTGTTCGAGAACCAAGTCGAGGATGCGTTGGCAGGCGCCGACCATCGTCATCGCCATGCCGGTCAGCGCGATGTGGCGTGCGCGCTCGGTGTCGGCGCCGAGCCGGGCGGTGTCGGGCACCCGGACCCCGGCGAACGTCACGTCGGCGACATGCAGCACCGGGTCGAACACCGATGCGCGACGGGCGGATACCTGGTCGGCCGCGACCACGAACACGGCCGCGTCGGTGACCACCGCCAACCGATCGGCGCGATCACCGTCAAGGACATGACGCGCGGTCCCGTCGAGCAGCCAGCCGTCGCGGTCGCGGTGCGCCGAGACCCCGCTGTAGACGGCGGTCCCCGAGCCGTGCGGGTCGAACCGATCACCGACCAGCGGCGCGAATTGGGTCATCGTCGCCAAGTACGGAGTCGGGTCGGTGGCGCGGCCCAATTCCTCGGTCACGATCGCCAGCTCCACCGCGCTGGCCGGATCGTTCAGCTCGGTCCAGCCCAGGTCGACGTAGACCTTCCACACCGGGGTGGGGTCGGCGCCGTCCTCGGCCACACTGCGCACCAGCGCCGGCGGGCATTGCTTGGCGACGACATCGCGCACGGTTTCCTGCCACAGCCGCTGATCGGCGTCGAACTCTAGAAGCATCGTCCGAGAATAGCATTCTCGTTAGCGAAAGTATCCATCTCAGTAGCGGCGAAACGGCTTGTTGGCCTGAGTCCCTGGACTTACGGGCCTTCAGCGCCAGGAGCCCGCGCGACGTGGGTCAGCTGGGCAGGGCCCTCCTAGAATGTTATTCTCGCGATGGAAGAACTCGACTTACAGTAGGGCGTGGCCACCAGCTGTTCGATTAATCGAAACGCTTACCGGAAACCCGTTGAATGGCGGTAAAGTGGAATGTTAGGTTACCTAGCGGATCGCCAACAGGCCCGACACAGCGGTCGGAGCCGCGGAGGGTGGTTTAGGTGATAGAACACCCGGACGGGACCCGCACGCCGGTCATCGACGCCAGCGTGCACATCTTCTTCGCGTCCACCCCCGAGTTGCGCGAGTTTCTCCGCGAACCGTTCAAGAGCCGCGGATTTCCGGACTACGAAATGGACTGGTACGGCGCCCCCGGCAGCGAATACGCGCCCGGCACTCAGGGGCCAGACCGCCGCTACCCCGGCTCGGATCCAGAGTTCGTCGGCCACCAGCTGTTCGACGAGCGCGGCGTCGACGTCGCGGTGCTGCACCCGATGGGCCGCGGCATCATGCCGGACCGGCACCTGGGCAGCGCGCTCTGTGCGGCGCACAACGAGATGCTGGTGTCGCGGTGGCTGGAACACCCCGAATTCGGCGACCGGTTCCGCGGCACGATCCGGCTCAATCCCGACGACATCGCCGGCGCCCTGCGCGAGCTCGCCAAATACAAGGACCACCCGCAGGTGGTGCAGATCGGCATCCCGCTGCAGTCGCGCGAGCTCTACGGCAAGCCGCAGTTCTGGCCGCTGTGGGAAGCGGCCGCGGAGGCGAACCTTCCGGTGGCGGTGCACATCGAAACCGGTGAGGGCATTGGGTTTCCGCCGACGCCGTCGGGACACACCCTCACTTACGAGCAGTACGTCAGCTTCATGTCGCTGAACTACCTGTACCACTTGATGAACATGATCGCCGAGGGCGTCTTCGAGCGGTTCGAAACGCTGAAGTTCGTCTGGGCCGACGGCTGCGCGGACTTCGTGACGCCGTTCACCTGGCGGATGGACACCTTCGGGCGTCCGCACCTCGAACAGACACCGTGGGCACCGCGGATACCGAGCGACTACCTGCCCGGGCACGTGCACTTCGTCGCGGGCCGCTTCGACGGACCGGGCGACGTCGAGTTCGCCGGCGAGTGGTTCGGCTTCACCGGCAAGGACGACATGGTGATGTTCGGGTCCAGTTACCCGCACTGGCACATGAGCACACTGGCGGTGCCGAGTGCCTACACCGCCGAACAGCGCGAGAAGTTCTGCTGGCGCAACGCCGCCGAGCTCTACGGCATAGACATCCCGGCCCAGTTGGCCGCACAGTAGATACAGGGAGGCCACGATGACTGCAATACAGACTCAAGAACGGGTTCCCGCCGCCGAGCGTATCGCCGTGCGGTGCGTGGACTCCGACGTCCACCCGGTACCCAAACGCGGCGAGCTGACTCAGTACATCCCGGAGCCGTGGCGGAGCAAGTTCTTCCTCGACCACAAGGTGGGCGAGCTGATTTACTACGACGCTCCCGACTACGCACACGCCTTCGCGATGCGGACCGACACCTTTCCGCCGGATGGCGAATTTCCCGGCAGCGACCCGGACATGGCGTTCCGCCAACTGATCATGGAAGCGGGCTCCGACATCGCGATCCTGGAGCCGGCCGGGCGGACTCCGCGGCTGCCCGAAGCGCACCAAGCGATGTGCTCGGCGCTAAACGACTGGCAGGCCCACCACTGGCTGGACAGTCACAACAACTGGCACGAGCGTTGGCGCGGCTCGATCTGTGTCGCGATCGAGGACCCGCAGGGCGCGGCCCGCGAGATCGAAAAGTGGGCCGGCCACCCCTACATGGCGCAGGTCCTGATCAAGGCCGAGCCGCGGCCGTCATGGGGCCACCCGATGTACGACCCGATCTGGGCGGCCGCCACCAAGCACGACATCACTGTGAGCTGTCACCTGTCCCGGAGCAACTACGAGATGCTGCCGATGCCGCCGGTCGGATTCCCCAGCTACAACCACGACTTCATGGTCACCTACTCGCTGCTGGCGGCCAACCAGGTGATGAGCCTGATCTTCGACGGCGTCTTCGACCGCTTCCCCACCTTGCGAATCGTGTTCGTCGAGCACGCTTTTTCCTGGGTACTGCCGCTGATGTGGCGGATGGACGCCATCTACGAGGCCCGCAAGTCGCGGATGGAGATCAAACGCACGCCGTCGGAAATCCTCAAGGAGCACATCAAATTCACCACCCAGCCGCTGGACTACCCGGAGGACAAGACCGAGCTGACCCGGGCTCTGGAATGGATGGAGTGCGACAAGATCCTGCTGTACTCCTCGGATTATCCGCACTGGACCTTCGATGACCCGCGCTGGCTGGTCAAGCACCTGCCCAAAGCGGCCCGCGAGGCGGTCATGTTCAAAAACGGCATCGCGACCTATCACCTGCCGGAGACGGTCCCGGTGCTCGAAGGTCAAGTACGGGTGTTCTGAATGCCCGAAGAAATCACGCGGCCCCGGCTCGCCCAGGGTCGCGAGCACGTCGTCGCCACGGTCGACGAAATTCCGCCCGGCACACATAAATTGGTGCCGATCGGGCGGCACGGCGTCGGCGTGTACAACGTCAACGGCACGTTCTACGCCATCGCGAATTACTGCCCGCACCAGGGCGGACCGCTGTGCTCGGGACGTGCCCGGGGCCGCACCGTCGTCGACGAGTCTGCGCCCGGCGACGCGGTGATGGTCCGCGACCTCGAATACATCTACTGCCCGTGGCATCAATGGGGGTTCGAGCTGGCGACCGGGACGACGGCGGTCAAACCGGAGTGGAGTATCCGTACCTACCCGGTGCGGGTTGTCGGCAACGACGTGGTGGTGCAGGCATGAACCGCGCCGGCGACGATATATGGGGCAGCGGTGAGGTGGGGGCACCTCCCGCTTGCGGGGGAGAGCGGCGCACATGAACCGCACCATCGAGATCAACGGCGGCAACGTAGTCTACGAAATCCTTGGCAGTTCAGGCGATCTCATCGTGTTGACGCCCGGCGGCCGGTTCAGCAAGGATATCCCGGGCCTTCGTCCGCTGGCCGAGGCGCTGGTCGACGGCGGGTATCGGGTGCTGTTGTGGGACCGACCCAACTGCGGGGCGTCCGACGTGCAGTTCTACGGGCAGAGCGAGTCGCACATGCGGGCCGAGACGCTGCACGGGCTGCTGACCAAACTGGACACCGGGCCCTGCATCATCGCCGGCGGGTCCGGCGGTGCACGGGATTCGATGCTGACCACGATGCTCTATCCCGAGCTCGTGACGAAACTCGTTGTGTGGAACATCGTCGGCGGCATCTACGGAACCTTTGTTCTCGGTTCGTATTACGTGATCCCGAGCATTCTCGCGGCGCGCGGGACGGGCATGGAAGGGGTGGTGAAGGTCCCCGAATGGCGGGAGCGCATCGAGGAGAACCCGAACAACAAGCAGCGATTCCTCGATTTCGACCGTGACGAGTTCCTCAAGGTGATGTTGCGCTGGCTGGGCGCGTTCGTATCGAAACCAGGCCAGACCATTCCGGGCGTCGACGACGAAATGTTCGACCGGATCACGGTTCCCACGCTGATCATCCGCGGCGGGGAGAACGACTGGGATCACCCCAAGCGAACCTCGCTGGAGGTCAGCTGCTTGATCAAGGGATCCAAGTTGATCGATCCGCCATGGCCGGAAGACGCCTGGGAACGTGCGGCCGAAGAGCGGGCTGCGGGCAAGGTCGACCGCTTCAACATGTTCGACACCTGGGTGCAGGCCGCGCCCGCGATCCTGGAATTCCTGGACAGCTGATGGCTTTACGTGGTGAGAATGTGGACCTCGCAGTTGAGCGAGGCCTCCAGCGCGGTGTGGATACGGCTTTCCGGGATGCGGTCCAGGTCGGCTTCGCGCAGCGTCACGTAGACGACGTCGAACCCCTGGTCGCCGGGAACCCGCCGAATCTCCCCCGACAGGCCGAACCCGGCCAGCACGCCGTGCGCGTCGTCGTCGGTGCCGCGGCTGACATAGGTGACCACCCCCGCGGCCGGCGTGGTGCCGAATGCCTTCGCGCACAACTCGACAGCCGTTTCTTTGACGACGTCCGCGTCGCTGGCGGCGATCAGCAGCTGTACCTCGCGGCGGGACACCGGCAGCAGCTCGGCGCCGGTCGCCTCGACGAGTTCCCGGAGCGTGGTCATGCCCTTGTCTAACTCCGCCGGGGTGAGCGCACCCGACGGGTCGACACCGACCCGCACCACCGCAGTTCGCACGGGTCCCAGCCTAACTGTCGCCGCCTGGCCCGACCTCGCACCACGACTACTGGGCGATGCGCCCAACGGTTACCGCCCCTTGGCATCAGCCGATGACCTGCTCGCCGAAGTCGACCGCAGCGGGCTCCTCGGCCGCGGGGGCGCGGCCTTCCCGCTGGCGGTGAAACTGCGCACGGTGCGCGACAACGGCCGCGCCGCGGGGGGCGCCGTCGTCGTCGCGAACGGCGAAGAGGGAGAACCGGCTTCGGTCAAGGACCGCTGGCTGCTACGTAACCGGCCGCACCTGGTTCTCGACGGGTTGCGGTTGGCGTCGGCGATCGTGGGCGCGGACCGCGCCTGTGTGTACGTCTCCGATCCCGAGTCGGCGCGCAGCGTCGAGGACGCGGTGTGCGACGACCTGGGTGTTGCGGTGAGTGTCCGGCTGGTCGATCCCGGCTACGTGGCCGGCGAGGAGACGGCGGCGGTGCGCGCACTCAACGGCGGCCCGGCCAAACCGACCGACAAGCCGCCGCGGCCGTTCCAGGAGGGGGTCGGTGGACTGCCCACACTGGTGAGCAATGTCGAGACGCTGGCCAACCTGCCCTACCTACAGGAGCACGGTGCCGCGGCGTTTCGGGCCCAGGGCACGCCGCTGTCGCCGGGTACCTTTTTGATGACGATCACCGGCGCCGGGCGGCCACCCGGTCTTTACGAAATCCCGCACGGCCTGCCGTTTACCGAACTGCTTGCACTGCACGGGATTTCGCCAGATCATGTCAAAGGTGTGCTGATGGGCGGCTACTTCGCCGGGCTGCTCAACCGCGACGTGCTCGACGCGACGCTGGATCACGAAACACTGCGCAGGCTCGGCAGCGGGCTGGGCGCCGGTGCCATCACGGTGCTCACCGACGACTGCGCCGTCGCCGTCGCCGCGTCGGTGCTGGCGTACTTCGATCGCGAGAACGCCGGCCAGTGCGGTTCGTGTTTCAACGGCACCGCGGCGATGGCGGCGGTCGCCGGCGCGCTGCGCGACGGCGTGGCGACCAGCGAGGACGTAACCCGGCTGCGACGCTGGTCGGTGATGCTGCGCGGTCGTGGCGCCTGCGCAACGCTGGACGCCGCCTGCAACATGGCGGCCAGTCTGCTCGGCCAGTTCCCACATGCGGTGGACCGCCATCTCGAGAATGCTTGCGAGACATGCCATGCCGGCATTTTCCGTGCCGACCGGCCCTACGCAGTGGAGCTGGCATGAGCGAGCGCATGACAATCCGCCTCGACCGCACAGTGTGCGACGGCTTCGGCATCTGCGCCAAGCATGCACCGAAGTATTTCTCGCTGGACGACTGGGGTTACGCCTCGCTGGTCGGCGACGGCACCGTCGCCGAGGAAGACCACGACGCCGTCATGCGAGCGCTGCTGGACTGTCCCGTGCACGCCATCATGGAGGTTGGTGAGCACCGACCGGCCGGCACCCATCCCGTGTCCTCTACCGCGGTGGAAGACCCCGCCGCCGGCATCAAGGCCGAGGACAACGAAGCGGAATGGGGGTTCACCCGTTGACCGGACGCCCGCTGCCCCTGCTCACGCCGGACAACGAGTTCTTCTGGAAATCAGGCGAAGACGGCACGCTGCGGTTCCAGGAATGCACCGACTGCACCGCGCTGATCCATCCGCCCGCACCGGTGTGCCGCTATTGCCGCTCCCACAACATGGGGGTGCGAGCGGTGTCCGGTCGCGGCACGCTCGCCGGCTTCACCGTCAACCACCGGTTCAGCCTGCCGGACCTACCCGCACCGTACGTGGTGGCACAGGTGGCAATCGCCGAAGATCCGCGAGTCCGGTTGACCACCAACATTGTTGAGTGCGATCCCGATCGATTGCAGCTAGGTCAGCCGGTGGAAGTCGTCTTCGAGCAGGCCGACGACGTGTGGCTGCCGCTGTTTCGGCCGGTGCCCGGCGCTCTAGGCCCCCTGCCCGTCGACGAGATCCCGCCGGAGAGCTTCGGCGAGCACGTGCATCCCATGCTCACCCGGGGGAAGTTCGAGGACAAGGTCGCGCTCACCGGGATCGGCATGTCGGACATCGGGCGCCGGCTCATGGTGCCGCCGCTGCAGCTGACGGTGCAGGCATGCGAGGCCGCGGTCGCCGACGCCGGGCTCACCCTCGACGACATCGACGGCCTCTCAACGTATCCGGGCGGCGGCAACCTCGGCGGGTTCGGCGAAGGTGGGATCACCACACTCGAAGCCGCACTGGGCATCCGGCCGGTATGGCACAACGGCGGCATCGAAACGTTCGGTCCGGCCGGGTCGGTGATCGCCGCGATGCTCGCGGTCGCCAGCGGCCTGGCCCGCCACGTCTTGTGTTTCCGGACCTTGTGGGAAGCCACGTACAACGAGCTTTTGAAGCAGGGCAAGATCGTCCCGCCCGGCGGCCGCACCACCAGCTGGCAGTTCCCATTCGGCGCCACCTCGGCCGCGCACACGTTGGCGATGAACGCGCAGCGCCACATGCATCGGTACGGGACGACGAAGGAAACGCTGGGCTGGATTGCGTTGAACCAGCGCGCAAATGCCGAACTCAACCCGTCGGCGGTCTACCGGTCGCCGATGACGATGGAGGACTACTTGGGCGCGCGGCCGATCACCACGCCGTTCGGGCTCTACGACTGCGACGTGCCGTGCGACGGCGCCATCGCCGTCGTCGTCTCCGCGGTCGACGCCGCCCGCGACCTGGCCAAGCCACCGGTGCTGGTCGAGGCGGTGGGCACCCAGATCATCGAGCGGATCGACTGGGACCAAAGCACTTTGACGCACGAGCCGCAGGTGCTCGGCCAGTCGGCACACATGTGGTCGCGCACCTCTCTTCGGCCTGACGACGTCGACGTCGCCGAGCTGTACGACGGCTTCACGATGAACTGTCTGTCCTGGATCGAGGCGCTGGGGTTCTGCGGAATCGGTGAGGCCAAGGAATTCCTCGACGGCGGCAAGAACATTGCCCGCGACGGCCAGTTGCCGCTCAACACGCACGGCGGCCAGCTCTCGCATGGCCGCACCCACGGGATGGGCCTGCTGCACGAGGCAATCAGCCAGTTGCGCGGTGAGGCGGGCGAGCGCCAGGTCGCCGATGCGCGTGTCGGCGTGGTCAGCAGTGGGGGGCTGACACCCAGCGGCGTGCTGCTGCTGCGGGCCGCCACATGACCCCCCGGCCCAGGGTGGTGCTCGTCGACGGAGTGCCGATGTCGGCGCTGGTCGCGGAGGCGCCGCAGCCGCGGGCGGTCGTCGTTGCGCTGCACGGCGGAGGCACCACCGCAGCATATTTCGACTGCCCCGGCCACCCGTCGCTGTCGCTGCTGAGAATCGGTGCGGCGCTCGGCTTCACGGTGATCGCGCTCGACCGGCCGGGGTACGGCAGCTCCGCGGCCTACCCGGAGGCCTTGGTCGAGCCCGAGCAACGGGTGCGGCTGGCCTACGGCGCCGTCGACCGCATTCTCGGCGAAAGGCCCGGCGGCGCAGGACTATTCGTGGTGGCCCATTCCAACGGCTGCGAGCTGGCGCTGCGGATGGCCGCCGATCCGCGCGGCGCGGATCTTCTCGGTATCGAAATGGCCGGCACCGGTAGGCATTACCACCCGGCCGCGCGGGAGGTTCTCAAGACGGCCAGCGCGACCCACCGGCCGCCCGGTCTACGCGAGCTGCTGTGGCACCCGTCGGAGTTATATCCACCCGAGGTGCTCGGCGGCCTGACGAACTCTGCCACCGGCGCGCCGTACGAAGCGGCGATGGTCACCGAGTGGCCCCGCCGTGACTTCCCGGCGCTGGCCGGCCAGGTGCGGGTGCCGGTGCAGTTCACCGTCGCCGAACACGAAAAGGTATGGCAGTCCGACCCTGTCGCGCTGGCCGAGATCGCCGCGACGTTCACCGCCTGCCCCCGATTCACCACCAACGAGCAACGTGCGGCGGGGCACAACCTCAGCCTCGGCCATACGGCGGCGGCCTATCACCTGAAGGTGCTGTCATTCGCCGAGGAATGTGTCGTCGCCCGCGAGACCACCACCAATGCGGATTTGGAGGCCGGTTGATGCATGTCGGATTTATCGGGCTGGGCAGCCAGGGCGGCCCGATGGCACGCCGGATCGTCGAAGCCGGCTACCCGACCACCTTGTGGGCGCGCAGGCCGGCGTCGCTCGTGCCCTTCGCCGATACTGCGGCCAAGATGGCCGGCTCGCCGGCTGAACTTGCCGCGGCCAGCGATCTGATATGCCTGTGTGTGGTCGGTGACGCCGACGTCGAGGAAGTCGCCGACGGGCTGTTGGCCGGCGCCAAGGCGGGCAGCGTGATCGCCGTACACAGCACCGTGCATCCCAAGACCTGCCAGGAGTTGGCCAAGAAGGCTGCCGCCCAGGATGTCTCGGTGATCGACGCCCCGGTCAGCGGCGGTGCCCCGGCGGTCGCAGAAGGCCGTCTGCTGGTGATGGTCGGCGGCGACCCCGACGTGGTGGAGCGCTGCCGCCCGGTGTTTCAGACCTACGCCGATCCGATCGTGCACCTCGGCGATCTGGGCTCGGGCCAGACCACCAAGCTGCTGAACAACCTGCTGTTCACCGCCAACCTGGGAACCGCCGCCACTGCCCTGTCCCTTGGCAAGGCTCTGGGCGTTTTGCCGGATCGCCTCACCGAGGTCATTTCGCGGGGCAGCGGGAACAGCTTTGCGCTCAACGCTCTTGGCGGTGACGCCGGCGGTTTGGACCGCCTTGCCGAACTCGCCGGAGCGTTGCTGCAGAAAGATGTGCGGCTGATCGCCGACCTCGCCGACACCGCGGGCATCGACGGCGGGGCCGTGCTCGACGCGGCCGACGCCACCCTGGCCCTGATGGCACACCCCCGGTGAGAGTCGGATTCATCGGAGCGGGCCGGATGGGCCGGCCGATGGTGGCCAGGCTGGTCGAAGCCGGCCACGACGTCCGGGTGCTGGGCCGCTCCGACGAAAAGCGGGCAGCGATTACCCAATTGGGCGCGACGGCGGTGGCGGAGGTAGCTGGGGTGAGCGCGCAGGCCGGTGTGGTGGTGGTCTGTGTCTTCACCGACGAACAGGTGCGCCAGGTTTGCCTGGAGAGCGAGCTCTCCATAGCTCCCGGCGCCGTGTTGGTGGTGCACACCACCGGAAGTCCGCGCACCGTCGAGCGAATCGCGGCATCTGGTGTAGACGTGGTCGATGCGCCCGTCAGCGGCGGCCCACACAACGCGGCGGCCGGCGAGCTGACGTTGTTCGTGGGCGGTGCCGACGAAGTCGTCGCGCGGGCTCGGCCGGTGTTGAGCTGCTACGGCGATCCGGTGTTGCACATCGGCCCGCTGGGCGCCGGCCAGAAGGTCAAGCTGGTCAACAATGCGCTGTTCGCGGCGCAGATCGGATTGCTGTCGGCGTCAGTGGATCTCGCGGAGCGCCTAGGTGTCCCGGAGCCGGCGCTGCTGGCGGCGCTTCCGCATGGCAGCGCGGCCAGCCGGGTGCTGGACCTCGTCGCGGCGGGCGGCTCTGTGGCGTCGTTTACCCAGATGGCCGGTGAATTCGTCGGCAAGGACGTGACCGTGGCGCGCGGCGCCGCCGCTGAGCTGGGCAGTGATCTCGGGGTGCTGGAAAACGTCATTGAGGTGTTTTCATCCCGGCAAAAATGATTTACCGTTAGCGTTACAGTCAAGCCTTCCATCGTAAAGGCTTCAGCCGCCAGCCCGCCGCTGAGGAGATGCAATGACCAAGCCAAAGGTCGTCTTCGATCCGTTCTCTGAAGAGTTCTTCAACAACCCCTTCGAGATATACCGACGAATGCGCGAGGACGCCCCCCTTTACTACGACGAGCAAGAGGACTTCTACGCGCTGACCCGCCACGAGGATGTGGCTGCGGCGTTCAAGGATTTCGAGACGTACTCGTCGGCGCGCGGTTGCGACCTGGCGATGGTGCGCAAGGGAATTCCGCCGGAGCATAAGTCGATCATCTTCATGGACCCGCCCGAGCACCGGCACATGCGCAGCCTGCTCAACAAGGCCTTCACACCGCGGGCAATCCAATCGCAGACGGACATCGTCGTCGACGTCATCGAGAAGTATTTGAGCAAGGCCGATCCCGACAACTTCGACGTCGTGCAGGACTTCTCCGGACCCTTCCCAGTCGAGGTGATCACCACGATGTTGGGGGTGCCGGAGGAATTCCGCCAACAGGTGCGGCACTGGATCGACACCAGCCTGCACCGCGAGCCGGGCCAGATCGAGGTCAGCGAGGCCGGCATGCAGGCCAACATCGACAGCGCGATGTATTACTACGGCCTGGTGCAGGCGCGGCGCGAGAATCCGCAGGACGACTTCATCAGCAGGCTGATCGCCGCCGAAATCCCCGGCGAGGACGGCGAAGTACGCAAGCTCGACGACATCGAAATCACCGGTTTTGCCTCGCTACTCGGCGGCGCGGGCGCCGAAACCGTCACCAAGTTGGTCGGGAACGCAGCGGTGATCTTCGCCCGTCACCCCGACCAGTGGCAGAAGCTGCTCGACGACCGCAGCAAAATTCCGGGAGCGGTCGAAGAGCTGTTGCGCTACGAGGGACCGGTCCAGTACAACGTGCGCTACACCCTCAAGGAGGCCCACGTCAGCGGTGGGGTGATTCCCGCGGGCAAGCCCGTGTTTCTGTGTGGCGCCGCCGCGAACCGCGATCCGGACGCATTCACCAACGCCGAGGAGTTCGATATCGAACGCGACCACACCGAGGCGCAGCACCTCGGTCTTGGATACGGGATTCACAGTTGCCTGGGTGCGGCGCTGGCCCGGATGGAAAGCAGGATCGCGATCGAGAAGCTGCTGGACTTCATGCCCCGCTACGAACTGAATTGGGATGGCCTGCAGCGCGTTCACATGCAAAACGTCGCGGGCTACCAGCACGTGCCGGTGAAAGTGCTGCGATGAAAAAAGTAGAAGTCGACTTCGGTCTCTGTGAGAGCAACGGCGTCTGCATGGGAATCATCCCGGAGGTGTTCCACCTCGGCGACGACGACATGCTGACCGTCCTTCAGGACGAAGTCACTCCGGAGAACGAGGAACAAATCCGCGACGCGGTGCGGCAGTGCCCGCGGCAGGCCATCTCGATCAAGGAGTAGTGGCCGGAGCTGGCGCTACGCGCAGCTTGTGACGGCGGCGTGCTAACCGTGGTGCGTTACCGTCCCGGCTTGGCTTCAAATTGGTGCGTGCGTCGTCGGGGATCGTCGGGTGGTGGGCCGGCGGGGTCGCAGGGTTTGGTTGTCGGCGTTGATGATCACGATCCGATAGCAGCGGGTACCAGCGAACGAATTCCTCTACGCCTCAACCTGTTTGGTCTGCCGTAGCTGACTTAGTTGTTTGCTGGTGGGGGTTGGGGCTGGAAGGGGTCGTACCAC
>NZ_LQOM01000030.1 GCF_002101595.1 Mycobacterium celatum | reverse complement strand
ACGCGATGACCGCCTTCTACCCGGCTACGACACGCTGGCCGAAGCCCCCCGTACACCACTTCCCTGGACGCAACACGGGATCAATGCCGGGCAGGGGTTCATCCGCCAGTTCGTCGCCGTCCCGCTCGGCTCCGGCGCCACGGTCGAAGGACAGCTCACCGGACAGGAGATTCACGGCGGAGTCCAGTTGCGCGCCGTCGGCCTCACGCGCAAAGCACTCAAAAGGTGGCGCGCGGACCGTGCTCGCCGCGTCGACTGTATGAGCCTCGCAGGGGTTGCGCCCACACCAGCAATGGGCCTGGGAGCAGGCGGCCGGATGCGGCAGGAGGTTTACCGCGACGACCGTGCCCACTCGGACTACACCGAAAACCGCTCTTGGCGGGTATTTGTGCACTTGTGCTCAGCCACGCAGTGGACGGCGATCACCGGCGAGGTACCGCCACCGACTCCCGTCGACCGGGACGTCTATGTGGAGGCGGGTTTGCCCTGGTTCGACTACTTCGACGCCGACGCCAGCGATCTTGCACCCAGTGAGACCTTGACTCAGGTGAAGACTGTCGGGGATCTGTTGGCGGACAAGGACGACGCGTTTGTTCCCGTGGATCCCACCACGATCGTGTCGCTGAAGGATCCCGGCGGCGAAACGGTTGCAGACGGCGCATGGTAGGTATCGACTATCCTTACCTCAGGGGATGAAGTAAGGAGACATGATGGACGTTGCGGCCACGGTGACATCGAAGGGCCAGGTAACCATCCCTAAGGCGGTGCGAGACGCGCTCGGCATCCAGGAGGGAGACGAGGTCGTGTTCCGCGTCGAGGGTAATCGCGCTGTGCTTGCCAGGACACCCGACTTTCTGGCCTTGGCCGGTACGATCCGCGTGCCGGCGGCCAAGCGCAATGTCGCATGGGACGACGTAATCCGCCGGACGAGATCCAGTCGAGCTGCGGCTCGACGGTGAGCGCATTCATCGATACCAACGTTCTGGTGCGCCATCTGACCGGTGAGCCGCCCGATCTGGCGGCACGTGCGACTGCCTACCTTGTGGCTGAACGCGAGCTGCTCCTGACCGACCTCGTGGCGGCCGAGACGGTGTACGTGTTGGAGTCGTTCTACGCAGCCCCCCGCGACCAAATTGCCCAGGCGATCCGCTCACTCGTCGCCCTGGACTCGATTCTCTGCGTGGACCCGGAATTGCTGCTTCGGGCGATCGAGGTCTATGAAACCGACCGGATCGACTTCGCAGAGGCTTACCTTGTCGCCTGCGCCGAGAGCACCGGCATCGGCATTGTCGCTTCCTTCGACCGGTCCATCGATCGCATCAACACAATCGAACGGATCGAGCCACCGAAAGTCTGACCCGCGGAACTCGCGCTCGTTACTCGAGCAGTGCCGACGCTGCTTGCAGGTGCTTAATGGCGTCGGCGACGATCGTCTGGATGAGCTCCGCGCACGACGGCAGGTCCTCGAGGATACCGGCCACCTGACCGGAGGCCAGCACACCGGCGTCGGTGTTGCCCTCGACCAGCCCGGCTTTCAACAGCATCGGGGTGTTGGCGGCCATCACCACCTGCGACCAGGTCAGCTCCTTGCCGTGCCGCATCGCCAGTCCGTCGCGGATCATCGACCTCCAGGTCATCTGCGACATCTTCTTGAACTTGGCGGCATTACGTACTGCCGCGGCGAAACCCCTTGCCCGCGAACCGCTCTCCAGCTTCTCGACCAGACCGGTGCGCAGTACCCGGTGCGGCATGCCGTCGACCCGCGTGGTAACCAGCGTGCCGTCGAGCCCGGCCTCCAGGTAGCGCCGTTTCACCGCGTCGGGCACGGTGGAATCCGAGGTGAGCAGGAACCGGGTGCCCATCGCCACCCCGGCCGCCCCATACGACAACGCCGCGGCCAGCCCACGCCCGTCGAAGAACCCGCCGGCGGCAACCACCGGGATGTCCACGGCGTCCAGCACCGACGGCAACAACAGCGTGGTCGCAACGGGTCCGGTGTGGCCGCCACCCTCGCCGCCCTGCACGATCACCGCATCGGCACCCCAGGCCGCCACCTTACGGGCATGCTTGGCGGCGCCGACCGATGGAATCACCACGGAACCGGCCTCTTTCAGGCGATTGATCAACTCCTGTTTGGGCGCCAACGCGAACGACGCGACCTTCACGCCTTCCCTGATCATCAGCTCCACCCGGTCGCCGGCGTCGGCCGCGTCGGCGCGGATGTTGACACCGAACGGCTTGTCGGTGGCGGCCTTGACCTTGCCGATCGCCACAGCCAGCTCGTCCAAGGTCATCGTGGCCGACGCCAGGATGCCCAGCCCCCCGGCATTGGCGGTCGCCGACACCAGCCGGGCACCGGCCACCCAGCCCATCCCGGTTTGCACTACCGGATGCTCGACGCCGACCAGCTCGGTCAGCGGCGTGCGCAACCTCATGACCTTACCTCTTTGTCCCGCAACGACTTCGGGTCGATGACCTCCCGGATCAGCCGCAGCTCATCATCCGAGGGCAGCCTGGTCTCTTCGGCCTCGGAAAGCCCGTGTATCTCGAACGACGTGGCTTCCCGCACGTCGTCGGGAGAGACGCCGGTGTGCAGGCTCACCGCCCGCATCGTGTGGCCCGGGCCGCCGAAGTCGAACACCCCGAGATTGGACACGACCCGGTGCACGTTGACGAACCGGAACGCCGGATTCTCGGGATCGACCTTGTCGTAGCCGATCCCGGAAACCACGTCGACGGAGTCGCAGAACACCCGCTTGGAGTGGTTGCCTACCCAGTAGCTGGTGGCGTGGTTGATTGTGTTGCCGGGAGCGCCCCGGACACCGAACATCTGCCGCGTCGGCTGCTGCAGTGGCCCGAACGCCGACAGGTTCTGATTGCCGTACCGGTCAACCTGATTGGCGCCCATCACCACATGCCGTCGCCCCCACGCCAGCGTCTCGAACACCCGGCCGAACGGCATCCAGCCCTCGATGGCACCGGCGGCGCCGAGCGCGGGGGTGTCGGCCAGCAGCTGTGCCTCGCCGTCGGTCAGCACAATGTCGGGGGAGAACGTCAGTCGGGCCAGCCGGGCGCCGGCGAGCGCCACGGTGGTCATCGGGCTGATCATGATCTCGCCCGCGTCGCGGAACAGCTCGGCGCACGCGGTCACGCAGATTTCGGCTCGAGTGATCACGACTGTGCTCCAAACTTCCGGACCGCCTCTTGGTAGTCGGCTTCGCTGCCGGACAGATAGGTCGCCACAAACTCGCGCCAACCGTCTTCTGACCCGGCGGCCTCGACGTAATGTCGCTGAAATTTCTCGTCGCGTCCGTAATCCGGCGCGGCGGTGGTGAAGTGGGCCCCGCCGGGCGCTTCCACCACGGCGTCGACCATCATCCGGTTGATCAGCAGCGCCTGCGGTGGGACCGCCTTGACCAGTTCCTCGGTCGACACCAGGCGCTCGACCGACAGGTAGCGCTTCTCGGCGGCCATCAGATAGAGGTCGTCGAAGTAGGGATCGATCCCGGTATAGGCGGCATTGCCCCGAGCGTCGCCGAGGTTCATGTGCACGAACGCCGCGTCCAGGTTCAGCGCCGGCATTGCGATCAGTGTCTCGTGCCGGCCGTCCGGTGACGGGTATGGCGAAGTGACCGTTTGCAATTCGCCCTCGAAGAAGTCCGGCACGGAACTGCCCAGCCCGGCGCGGATCGGCAGGAACGGCAGTCGCTGCGCCGCAGCCTGCAGCCCGCAGCGCAGCATGCCTTCGTCCATCTCGCGGGCCTCGATCAAGCCGCTGGTGCGCGCGTGAGCGAACCACGGGTCGTAGAACGGCGGCGAGTCCAGCGACACGAAGCCGTAGTAGACCCGGCGCACCTTGCCCGCCGAGCACAGCAGCCCGATGTCCGGCCCGCCGTAGGTCACGACCGTCAAATCCGTGATGTCCGTGCGCAGAATCGCGCGCACGAACGCCATCGGCTTGCGCCGTGAGCCCCAGCCGCCGATGCCGATGGTCATGCCGCTGCGCAAACCGGCAACAGCGTCGTCGAGCGTGGTTCTCTTGTCGCTCATGACTTCTCCACAAATGCGTCGCGGTGCTCGTCTGAAACTCCGGCGAGGTTGAGCTCGAACGTAAAGCCTTGCTCCATACGGTAACTGGAGTTGACCCGCTGCACGTCGATGAAGTTCAGCGCCTCCTTGGCAGCCCGGATCACCCGGGTGTCCTTGGCGGCGATGTCGCGGGCCACCCGTAATGCGGCCTCGTTTAACTGATCTCGCGGTACCACCTCGTGGACCGAGCCGAAGTGCTGCAGGGTGGCCGCGTCGACGGTGGCCGCGGTGAAGAACAGCCGTCGCATCATGTGCTGGGGCACCAGCCTGGACAGATGGGTGGCCGCGCCCAGCGCGCCGCGTTCCACCTCGGGCAACCCGAACGTCGCGTCGTCGGAGGCCACGATGACGTCGGCGTTGCCGACCAGCCCGATGCCGCCGCCTACACAGAAGCCGTTGACGGCGGCGATCACCGGCACCGCGCACTCGTAGACCGCTTTGAACGCGGAGAAGCAGCCGCGGTTGGCGTCGATCAGCGCGGTGTAGCCCTCGGTGCGTTGCATCTCCTTGATGTCGACGCCGGCGTTGAAGCCGCGGCCCTCGGCCCGCAGGATCACGGCGTGGGTGTCGGGGTTGTCGCCGGCGGCGGTCAGCGCGTCGGCGAGCTCGAACCAGCCGCGCGACGGGATGGCGTTGACCGGGGGAAAGTCGACGGTGACCGCGACGATGCCCGGTTCGACGGTGCTGGACGTGATCGGCATACACACTTCCTGGGGTCAATTACCTGAGCAAGCACTTGCTTGGTACGCTAGCACAGTGACTGGCGGCGCAGCAGGGATCAATCTGGGTTTGGCCGGGCGGGTGGTGCTGGTGACCGGCGGTGTCCGAGGGGTGGGTGCCGGCATCAGTTCGGTCTTCGCCGGCCAGGGTGCGACGGTAGTGACCTGTGCACGCCGCGCCGTCGAGGGCCTGCCGTATGAGTTCCACTCCTGCGATATTCGCGACGACGAGGCCGTCAAGACGATGATCGACGCGATCGTCGGCCGGCACGGCCGGCTCGACGTCGTGGTCAACAACGCCGGAGGCTCGCCGTACGTGCTGACCGCCGATTCCAGCGCGAAGTTCAACCGCAAGATCATAGAGTTGAATCTCCTTGGCGCGCTGTTCGTTTCACAGCATGCCAACGACAAGATGCAAGCCCAGCAGTACGGCGGGTCGATCGTCAACATCACCAGCGTCAGCGGTCGACGGCCGACGCCCGGCACCGCCGCGTACGGAGCGGCGAAGGCGGGGGTGGAGAGCCTCACCCAGACGCTGGCGGTGGAATGGGCGCCGAAGGTCAGGGTGAACGCCCTCGTGGTCGGCATGGTCGAAACCGAACAGGCCGATCTGTTCTACGGTGACGCCGAGTCGATCGCCGCTATTTCGAAGAACGTGCCGCTCGGCCGGCTGGCCAAACCGGAGGATGTCGGTTGGGCCGCAGGGTTTTTGGCGTCCGATGCGGCGTCCTACATCAGCGGCGCGACGTTGGAGGTGCACGGGGGCGGCGAGCCGCCGCACTATCTGGCCACGACGAGCGCGATCAAGTAGAGGAGACACAGGAATGGGAATAGCCGACGGCCGGGTGGTCATCGTCACCGGAGCGGGCGGCGGTATCGGCCGCGCGCACGCGCTGGCCTTCGCCGCCGAAGGGGCGCGCGTGGTGGTCAACGACATCGGGGTCGGCCTGGACGGTTCGCCCGCAAGCGGCGGCAGCGCCGCGCAGAGTGTGGTCGACGAGATCACCGCCGCCGGAGGGGAAGCCGTCGCCAACGGATCCAACGTCGCGGACTGGAAGCAAGCGGCCGAACTGATCCAGACCGCCGTCGACACGTTCGGTGGGCTGGACGTCTTGGTGAACAACGCCGGCATTGTGCGGGACAGGATGATCGCCAACACCAGCGAGGAGGAATTCGACGCCGTCGTCGCCGTGCACCTCAAGGGGCACTTCGCCACGATGCGGCACGCCGCGTCGTATTGGCGCGGCCTGGCAAAGTCCGGCAAATCCGTTGACGCGCGGATCATCAACACCAGCTCCGGTGCGGGCCTGCAGGGCAGCGTCGGGCAGGGCAACTACAGCGCCGCCAAGGCCGGCATCGCCGCGCTGACGCTCGTCGGCGCCGCGGAGATGGGCCGGTACGGCGTCACCGTCAACGCGATCGCACCGTCGGCTCGTACCCGCATGACCGAGACCGTCTTCGCGGAGATGATGGCCAAGCCCGACCAGGGCTTCGACGCGATGGCGCCGGAAAACGTTTCACCGCTTGTGGTTTGGCTGGGTAGCAGCGAGTCGAAAGACGTCACCGGCAAGGTCTTCGAGGTCGAGGGCGGCACCATTCGCGTCGCCGAGGGGTGGGCGCACGGCCCGCAGGTCGACAAGGGCGCGAAGTGGGATCCGGCCGAGCTGGGACCCGTCGTCGCCGATCTGCTGGCCAAGGCGAGGCCGCCGGTACCCGTCTACGGAGCGGGGTCGTAGCTCAGGGTTCGCACACCCAGATGTAGGCGCGGGCAAAGTATTTCAGCAGTAAGGCGAGGACACGCGAGTTGCGAATCCAGTGCCGCCGCGTAATCAGGGCTCGCAGATGACGATCGGGATGGTCCGGTTGGTCCACGACTGGTAGTCCTCGAACGACGAGTACATCTCGACCAGCGATGGCCAGTACTTGGCGCGTTCTTCCTCGGTGGCGTCGCGCGCGGTGAGGTCGAGCACCTCTTTTTTGATCTGAACCGAAACCTTGGGATTGGCTTTGAGGTTCAGGTACCACATCGGGTTGGTAGCGCGGCCACCGTGAGACGCAACCAGCACGACGCGGTCGCCGTCGCGCAGGTACAGCAGCGGACTCACCCGCGTCTGGCCCGTCTTGCGGCCGATGGTCGTCAAGAGTGCGACGGGCGCACCCTGAAGGAACTTGCCGCCGAGCTTGCCGCCGGTCGCCTTGTACAGCCCTGCGTTGATGCGCGACATCCATTTGATGATGACGCCTGTGCCGGCGGAGTTCAGTGCACGCGGCGGATTGGCCATCGGTGATCCCTATCGCTGAATGAACGGGCGGAGGCGAGCATGGATGTGGTGGATTTTGCCATCCGGGATCAGAAACGTCTCGTCGACGTGTGCGCCCACCCGCCGGCCGGCGAGTGACGGCTTGGTGATCACGTCGAACCGCGCTCGCACCCGATCGCCGTCGACGCTGAACTCCGGTAGTGTGGTCGCCGCGATCAACCGGAACTGCGGGCCGCGATTCAGACTGCGGCGCAAATGATTTCCGGAGAATCCCGTCTTGACGCCCTGCTCGATCCGCACACAGTCCGGCGCCAACGGAACCGAGTCGGCGTCGTGGGTGACCAGCGCGTCGATGTAGGACTGCGCGGCCGCGATGCGGTCCGCCTCCGAGACCCCCACTAGATCCGCTCGATGATGGTGCCGGTCGACAACGCACCGCCGGCGCACATGGTGATCAGCGCGGTGCTCTGATCGGAGCGCTCGAGCTCGTGCAGCGCAGTGGTGATCAGCCGGCTGCCGGTGCAGCCCACCGGATGACCCAGCGCGATCGCGCCCCCGTTGACGTTGACCCGGTCCATGTCGGCTTCGTGCACCCGCGCCCAGGACAACACCACCGACGCGAACGCCTCGTTGATCTCGGTGATGTCGATGTCGCCCATCTTCATGCCGGCCTTCTCCAGCACCTTGGCCGTGGCCTGCACCGGGCCGTCCAGGTGGTAGTAGGGCTCGGCGCCGACCAGCGCCTGGCTGACGATCCGCGCCCGCGGCCGCAAACCGAGCGCCTTCGCCTTGTCCTCGTCCATCCACAGCACCGCCGCCGCGCCGTCGGAGATCTGCGACGAGGTACCCGCGGTGTGGATACCGCCGTCGAGCACCGGCTTCAACGCTGCCAGGCCCTCCATTGTGGTGTCCCGCAGGCCCTGGTCGCGGCTGACCATGTGCCGCTCGCTGGTCGGCTGCTTCTGCTCGTCGAGCACCGGCGCCTCGATCGGCGAGATCTCCCGGTCGAAGCGGCCCTCGTCCCAGGCCCGCTTGGCCTTGAGCTGGGACTGGAGCCCGAACTCGTCGATGTCTTGGCGCGTGATGCCGCGGCGCTTGGCGATGCGCTCGGCGGCCTCGAACTGGTTGGGCAGGTCGATGTCCCACGATTCGGCGCGCCAGTTGCGGTCCGGGCCGGCGTTGGCGCCCAGCCCGACGCGGCTCATCGCCTCGATCCCGCAGGCGATGCCGATGTCGATGGCGCCGGCCGCGATCAGCCCGGCGATCAAGTGGTTGGCCTGCTGGCCGCTGCCGCACTGGCAGTCGACGGTGGTGGCGCCGACCTGCTCGGGCAACCCGACGGTCAGCCACGCCGTGCGGGTGATGTTGTTGGACTGCTCGGCATACTGCGTGACGCAGCCGCCGATCAGCTGCTCGACGTCGCCGGCGTCGATACCGGCCTTGGCTACCAGGGCCTTTTGCACCGAGCCCAGCAGCTCGGTGGCATGCAGCCCCGACAACCAGCCGTTGCGCTTACCGATGGGGCTGCGAGTGGCTTCGACGATTACCGGGTTACCCATGCGGTCAGGCTAGAACACGTTTTATTGCTATGCCAAGCCAGGATGCGTTCACGCCTTTTGGTCTGCGGTGGAGCCGTGTTTTACTGGCACTAGAACACGTTGCAATGAGGAGCCAGCGATGCCTATCCCTAATCTTGCCCCCGGGTTCGACTTTCTCGATCCTGATGTGAACGTCAAGGGCCTGCCGGTCAAGGAGCTTGCCGAGCTGCGCCGCTCGCAGCCCATCTTCTGGGTGGACGTCCCCGGCGGGACCGGCGGCTTCGGGGACAAGGGCTATTGGGCGATCACCAAGCATAAGGACGTCAAGGAGATCTCCGTCCGCAGCGACGTCTTCTCTTCTCAGCAGGACTGCGCCATCCCGGTCTGGCCGCACACGATGACGCGAGAGCAAATCGACCTGCAACGCAACGTCATGCTCAACATGGACGCGCCGCATCACACCCGGCTGCGCAAGATCATCTCGCGTGGTTTCACGCCGCGCGCCATCGGACGGTTGCGCGACGAACTCGATGCCCGCGCGCAGAACATCGCCAAGACCGCCGCCGCTGCCGGAACAGGTGACTTCGTCGAGCAGGTGTCGTGTGAGCTGCCGCTGCAGGCCATCGCCGGCCTGCTGGGCGTTCCGCAGGACGATCGGGCCAAGATCTTCCGCTGGTCCAACGAGATGACGGGCAATGAGGATCCCGAGTACGCCCACATCGACCCGCAGATGTCGTCGGCCGAGCTGATCATGTACGCGATGAAGATGGCCGAGGAGCGCGCCAAGAACCCCGGGGAAGACATTGTCACCCAGTTGATTCAGGCCGACATCGACGGCGAGAAGCTCTCCGACGACGAATTCGGGTTCTTCGTGGTGATGCTTGCGGTCGCCGGCAACGAAACCACCCGCAACTCCATCACGCACGGCATGATCGCGTTCGCGGATAACCCCGACCAATGGGAGCTGTTCAAGCGGGAACGTCCCGAGACGGCGCCCGACGAGATCGTCCGTTGGGCCACCCCGGTCACCGCGTTCCAGCGCACCGCTCTGGAGGACTACGAGCTCTCCGGTGTGCAGATCAAGAAGGGCCAGCGGGTGGTGATGTTCTACCGCTCGGCCAACTTTGACGAAGAAGTCTTCGAGGATCCGTTCACGTTCAACATCCTGCGCAACCCCAATCCGCACGTCGGCTTCGGCGGCACCGGGGCGCACTACTGCATCGGCGCTAACCTGGCCCGGATGACCATCAGCTTGATCTTCAACGCGGTCGCCGACCACATGCCTGACCTCAAACCGCTTTCGACACCCGAGCGGCTGCGGTCCGGGTGGCTCAACGGCATCAAACACTGGCAGGTCGACTACACCGGTAAATGCCCGGTGGTGCACTGATGGATTTCACCCTCGACCCGGCGCAGCAGGCTGTCGCCGACGTGGTCACGTCGGTGCTGGACCGCGATTTGAGCTGGGACGCATTGGTTTCCGGCGGAGTGACGGCGTTGCCGGTGCCGGAACGCCTCGGCGGGGACGGCGTCGGCTTGGCCGAGGTCGCCACGGCACTGACCGAGATCGGCCGACGCGGCTTCGTCGGCCCTGCCCTGGCCACCCTCGGACTCGGCGCCGTGCCGCTGCTTGACCTGGTGTCCGACGAACAGCAGGACCGCTACCTCGCCGGCCTGGCCAAGGGTTCTGTGCTTTCGGCCGCCCTGAACGAACCTGGCGTCGCGCTGCCGGAACGTCCCACGGTCACGTTGGCCAATAACCGGTTGTCCGGAACCAAGATTGGCGTCGGCTACGCCGAGCAAGCCGAATGGCTCGTTGTCACGGCCGACAGCGCCGTCGTCGTGGTCTCGCCGAAGGCCGACGGGGTGCAGCTGGTGCGCACCCCGACCTCCAACGGATCCGACGAGTACGCGGTGACGTTTGTGGATGCGGAGGTCGACGGTGTGCTGGACGGGGCGAGTGCGCATCGGGTGAACCAGCTTGCGCTGGCGGCCATCGGTGCTTACGCGGCCGGGCTGGTGGCCGGCGCACTGCGGCTGACCGCCGACTACGTGGCAAACAGGCACCAGTTCGGCAAGCCGCTCTCGACGTTCCAGACGGTCGCCTCCCAACTCGCCGAGGTCTACATCGCTTCGCGGACAATCTCTTTGGCGTCGACCTCGGTTGTGTGGCGGCTGGCGGAGGGTCGGGACGCCGACGACGACCTCGACGTGCTCGGCTATTGGGTCACCTCGCAGGCGCCGCCGGTGATGCAGATCTGCCACCATTTGCACGGCGGGATGGGTATGGACATCACCTATCCGATGCCGAAGTACTACTCCACGATCAAGGACCTGACCCGGTTGCTGGGCGGGCCGTCGCATCGGTTAGACCTGGTGGCGATCGCAAGCGCGGCGAAGCCGGGCGCAGCGGGTCGCCACCCAGAAGACCTGGTGGGAGCGCAATGTTCGTCGACCTGACGCCGGAACAGCGGCAGTTGCAAGCCGAGCTGCGGCAATACTTTTCGAATCTGATCTCGCCCGAAGAGCGCAAGGCGATGGAATCGGATCGGCACAACGAGGCGTACCGTGCGGTGATCCGGCGGATGGGCCGCGACGGCAAGCTCGGGGTGGGATGGCCTAAAGAATTTGGAGGCCTCGGCTTCGGCCCGATCGAGCAGCAGATCTTCGTCAACGAAGCCCATCGTGCCGACGTGCCGCTGCCCGCGGTGACGCTGCAGACCGTCGGGCCCACGCTGCAGATGTACGGCAGCGAAATGCAGAAGAAGAAGTTCCTGCCGGCGATCCTGGCCGGAGAGGTGCACTTCGCGATCGGCTACACCGAGCCGGAGGCGGGCACCGACCTGGCGTCGTTGCGCACCACCGCCGTTCGGCACGGCGACGAGTACATCGTCAACGGGCAGAAGATCTTCACCACCGGCGCGCACGACGCCGACTACATCTGGCTGGCCTGCCGCACCGACCCGGATGCGGTGAAGCACAAGGGCATTTCGATCCTGATCGTCGACACCAAGGATCCCGGCTACTCCTGGACTCCGATCATCCTGTCCGACGGCGCTCACCACACCAATGCCACCTACTACAACGACGTCCGGGTGCCCGCCGACATGCTGGTCGGTGAGGAGAACGGCGGGTGGCGGCTGATCACCACACAGCTCAACAACGAGCGAGTGATGCTCGGCCCGGCCGGCCGGTTCGCCAGCATCTACGACCGCGTGCATGCCTGGGCGTCCAAGCCGGGCGGTAACGGTGTCACGCCGATCGACCACGACGACGTGAAACGGGCGCTGGGCGAAATCCATTCGATCTGGCGGATCAACGAGCTGCTCAACTGGCAGGTGGCCGCGGCGGGTGAGGACATCAACGTGGCCGACGCAGCGGCGACGAAAGTGTTTGGCACCGAGAAGGTTCAGTATGTCGGTCGGCTGGCCGAAGAGATCGTCGGCAAGTACGGCAACCCCGCCGAACCGGAGACCGCCGAGCTGCTCGAATGGCTGGACTCTCAGACCAAACGAAACCTGGTGATCACCTTCGGGGGTGGTGTGAACGAAGTCATGCGGGAGATGATCGCGGCCTCGGGTCTCAAGGTGCCGAGGGTGCCGCGATGACCGATATCGAGACTGCTGTCGAGCAGGTCAAGGCGGCCGGGCGCAGCAAGCCGCGCGCGGGCCGGGACCCGGTGAACCTACCGATGATCCACCACTGGGTCGACGCGATAGGAGACCGGAACCCGATCTATGTCGACGAGGCGGCGGCGCGCGCGGCGGGCCATCCCGGGATCGTGGCCCCGCCGGCGATGATCCAGGTGTGGACGATGATGGGGCTCGGCGGAACACGTCCCGACGACGACCCGCTGGGCCGCATCATCGAGTTATTCGACGACGCAGGCTATATCGGCGTCGTCGCGACCAACTGTGAGCAGACCTACCACCGCTATCTGCGCCCGGGCGAAGAGGTCAGCGTCAGCGCCGAGCTCACCGACGTGATCGGCCCCAAGCAGACCGCGCTGGGCGAGGGCTATTTCATCAACCAGCATATCGTCTGGCAGGTGGGCGACGAGGACGTCGCCGAAATGAATTGGCGCATCCTCAAGTTCCGGCCACGCGATGCCGACAAACCTTCCGTCCCCGATGACCTCGACCCGGCCGCGCTGATGCGGCCGGCGTCGTCGCGCGACACCCAGTTCTTCTGGGACGGCGTCAACGCCCACGAACTCCGGATTCAGAAGCGGCCCGACGGCAGCCTGCAGCACCCGCCGGTGCCGGCGGTATGGCACGACAAAGAAGCGCCGATCGACTACGTCGTGGCCAGCGGCAAGGGCACGGTGTTCAGTTTCGTCGTGCATCACGCGCCGAAGGTGCCCGGCCGGACGCTGCCGTTCGTGATCGCGCTGGTCGAGCTCGAGGAAGGGGTGCGGATGCTCGGTGAGCTGCGCGGGGTCGAGCCGTCGCGTGTCGCGATCGGAATGCCGGTCCGGGCAACGTATCTGGACTTTCCGGAAAGCGAGTCGGGACCGGCGTGGACGTTGTACGCGTGGGAGCCGGACGCATGACCCGGGCCGGCGATGATGCAGAGCGCAGCGATGAGGAGGAGCGGCGCCAATGACCGCTGTGGGTACTACGCTGCCGGAACTGAAGCTGTACGGCGACCCGACGTTCATCGTGTCGACGGCGCTGGCCACCCGGGACTTTCAGGATGTGCACCACGACCGGGACAAGGCGCAGGCCAAGGGGTCCAAGGACATCTTCGTCAACATCCTCACCGACACCGGCCTGGTGCAGCGCTACATCACCGACTGGGCGGGTCCGTCGGCGATCATCAAGTCGATCGGATTGCGGCTGGGCGTGCCGTGGTATGCCTACGACACCGTGACGTTCTCGGGCGAGGTCACCGCCGTCGAGGACGGCCTGGTGACCGTGAAAGTGGTGGGCCGCAACAGCCTTGGCGATCACGTCATCGCCACTGCCACACTGACGATGGGGGACTCGTGATGTTGTCCGGTAAGGCTGCGATCGTCGGGATCGGCGCCACCGACTTCTCCAAGAACTCCGGCCGCAGCGAGTTGCGGTTGGCAGCCGAGGCTGTTCAAGACGCCCTCGACGACGCTGGGCTCAGCCCGTCCGACGTCGACGGGCTGACCACGTTCACGATGGACACGAATACCGAAGTGGCCGTTGCTCGTGCGGCCGGAATCGGTGAGCTGAAGTTCTTCTCCAAGATCCACTATGGCGGGGGCGCGGCATGCGCGACCATCCAGCAGGCCGCGATGGCCGTCGCGACCGGGGTGGCTGATTGCGTTGTTGCATACCGCGCTTTCAACGAGCGGTCCGGCATGCGATTCGGCCAAGTGCAGACGCGGCTGACCGAGAACGCCGACTCCACCGGCGTCGACAACTCGTTCTCGTACCCGCACGGTTTGTCTACCCCCGCGGCGCAGGTCGCGATGATCGCCAAGCGCTACATGCACCTGTCCGGTGCGACGAGCCGCGACTTCGGGGCCATCTCGGTGGCCGACCGCAAGCACGCCGCCAAGAACCCGAAGGCTTACTTCTACGAGAAGCCGATAACCATTGAGGAGCACCAGAATTCGCGGTGGATCGCGGAGCCGTTGCGGTTGCTGGATTGCTGCCAGGAGACCGACGGGGCGGTCGCGATCGTGGTGACGTCGGTGGAGCGCGCGAAGGACCTCAAGCATCGGCCGGTGATCATCGAGGCCGCGTCGCAGGGCTCCAGCCCGGACCAGTACACGATGGTCAGCTACTACCGGCCCGAGCTCGACGGTCTGCCCGAGATGGGGCTCGTCGGCAAGCAACTCTGGGAGCAGTCCGGCCTGCGCCCGACCGACATCCAGACCGCAGTCCTCTACGACCACTTCACGCCGTTCACGCTGATCCAGTTGGAGGAGTTGGGTTTCTGCGGCTGGGGCGAGGCGAAGGACTTCATCGCCGACGGCGCAATCGAGATCGGCGGGCGGCTGCCCATCAACACACATGGTGGGCAGCTCGGCGAGGCCTACATCCACGGCATGAACGGAATCGCCGAGGGCGTACGCCAATTGCGCGGCACATCGGTGAACCAGGTGCCGGACGTCGAGCATGTGCTCGTCACCGCCGGCACCGGCGTCCCCACGTCCGGCCTCATCCTGGGCTAGGTTTCCATCCCGAGCGTGAAGCTAGGTTCACGTTGGCGCTCGAGCGTGAACCTAACTTCACGCTCGACGGGTGAAGTGACGGGCGCTGCCGCCCGTGCCAGACTGCCGCGATGGCGGGACCATTCATCGGCAGCGAGGCCATCGCCGCAGGCGCGCTGACCAAGGCCCAGCTGACTACATGCCACACCCGGCTGTTTCGAGATGTCTACCTTGTCAAAGACATCGACATCACGGCCATAGACCGTGCCAAGGCGGCGTGGTTGTGGTCGCGACGGCGCGGCGTCGTTGCCGGCTTCTCGGCAGCGGCACTGCATGGCAGCGAATGGGTGGACGCCGCACTGCCCGCCGAACTTATCCACGACAACCGCCATCGGCTGCCCGGCCTACATGTGCGAAGTGATCGCCTGCGGCCCGATGAGATCCAGATAGTGGGCAGTGTGCCCGTGACTACCCCGGCCCGGACAGCGGTTGACTTGGCATGTTGGCATCCCACAATCCCGGCCGTGGCAGGCATTGACGCCCTGGCTCGCGCTGCCGAGATCAAGGACATAGACGTGCAGACAATCCTGCAGCGCTCCAATGGACGTCGCGGCATTGCGCGCGCGAAGGCATCACTAGAGCTGGTCGACGCCGGCGCGGAGTCACCGAAGGAAAGCTGGCTGCGCGTCATCCTGATTCAGGCGGGGCTACCTCGACCGCAGACCCAAATTCTGGTCCACGACGACTTCGGGGACGTGTTCGCGCGTCTTGACATGGGGTGGCCCAAAGTAAAGGTGGCAGCCGAGTACGACGGCGAACAACATCGCAAAGACCGCATCCGCTACAACTGGGACGTCAAACGGCAGGAGAAGCTGCACCGCCGCGGCTGGATCGTCATTCGGGTGCTGGCCGGTGACCGGGAACCGGACATCATTCGTCGGGTCCGCACCGCGTTAGCCCAGCGAGCGTGAACCTAACTTCACGCTCGGGCGCCAGTGTGAACCTAACTTCACACTCGGCGGGAAAAGGGCGCTAAGCCGGGACGAGCTCGACGCCGGACAGCACCACCGCGTTCTCGCGCCCAGGTGCGACGACGCTGGCCAGCAGCCGGCCGTCTTCCTTCCAGACACTGGCCACCAAGGTCTCGCCGGGAAACACCACGCCCGCGAAGCGAGCGCCGTAAGAGGCGACGCGACTGACATCGCTGTCCAGGCAGGCGTCGACGATCGCCTTGCAGGTCATGCCGAACGTACACAGCCCGTGCAGGATCGGCTTGGGAAAGCCTGCAGCGGCGGCGAATTCGGGATCGGAGTGCAGCGGATTGCGGTCCCCGCACAGCCGATAAAGCAGCGCCTGCTGCGGCAGCGTCGGCATCTCCAGCTCGACATCCGGCGCCCGTTCGGGCGCGGCCGTAGCAGTCGACGGTCCGCGCTCGCCGCCGAATCCCCCTTCGCCGCGGGCGAAAATCGAGCGGCGCTGTGTCCACAGCGGCGACCCGTCCAGGGCAGTCACCGACGTTTCCAGCACGACGACCGCGGCCTTGCCCTTGTCCCACACCTCGACGATCCGGCTGACCGCGCGGGCACTGCCCGACGGCGGCAACGGCGCGGGCACCGCCACCTGCTCCGAGGCGTGCAGAATTTTGGCCAGGTCGATGTCGACACCCGGCCAATTGACCTTCGGCGGCTCGATGTCGTTGAAGGACGCCGCGACACAGCCGAAGGTGGGCAGCACCTGCGGTTTGTGATCTATCACGTAGCTCAGCTCGCGGGGATTGAGCGGGTCGGCGCCCGCTCCCAGAGCGAGGTTGTAGAGCTGCACATTGCTGGCCGTCCAAGAGAATTCGACGTCACCGAACTCGGCGCCCAGTGCGACGTCCGGATTGATCGGCATGTCAGGCCTCCCCGGCGATGTGGAGCGCCGCCAAGTATCCGAACGTCATCGCCGGGCCGATGGTTCCACCGGGACCGGGATAGGTGTGGCCCATCACCGGAGCGCTGACATTGCCTGCGGCGTAAAGGCCTTCGATGACGCTGCCGTCGTCGCGCAACGCCCGCCCGTGCACGTCGGTGCGGATTCCGCCCTTGGTGCCCAGGTCCCCGGGCACCATCTTGGCGGCGTAGTACGGCGGGTGACTGATCTCGCCGAGGTTCGGGTTGGGCTTGTTGGTCGGGTCGCCGTAGTAGCGGTCGTAGGCGCTCTCGCCGCGGTGGTAGTCCTCGTCGACGCCCGAGCGCGCAAAGCCGTTGAACCGCTGCACGGTCGCGACAAACTCGTCCGCCGGCAAACCCGCTTTAGCGGCCAGATCCTCCAGCGTGTCGGCCTGGATGATCACGCCGGATTCCATCCACTTGCGCGGAATGCGCTGTCCCGGCTGCAAACCGGCGAAGATGTAGCGGTCCCGGTACTGCTGGTCGAAGATCAGCCAGGCCGGAATGTTCTCGCCGGGCCCGGGCCCCTGGCCATATTCCCCGCCGTACATGTGATGGCAGGCCTCGACGTAGGGCATCGACTCGTTCATGAATCGTTTGCCCGACATGTTCACGATGATCGAGCCCGGCGAGTTGCGCTCCGACAACGCGAACCACGGTGCGCCCACCAGCGGAACCGTGGGCCCCCACCACGCGTCCTCCATCAGTTCCAAAGTGGCGCCGAGCTTTTCGGCGGCCAGAATCCCGTCACCGGTGTTGGCCGCCGCACCCACGGTCCACTCGGTGGTGATCGGCGCGCGCTGGTACTTGACCCGCATCTGCTCGTTGTGTTCGAAACCGCCGCAAGCCAGGATCACCCCGCGCCGGGCCCGGATCAGCTCGCCGTCGTTGACGTAAACCCCCCGCACCGCGCCGTCCTCGACGTAGAGATCCGTCAGCGCCGTATTGAGCCGTACCGGAACGCCGGCCTGCCGCAACCCGATTCGCAGCGGGGCGATCAACGCGCGGCCCATCCCGACGAGGTTCTTACCGGTGGCCTTGGCCCACATCGTGCGTGCGCCCACCTTGAGGCTGCGCAGCACGCCACGCGGGTGCCGCTTCAGCTGGTTCAGGCGCACGTAATCCTGCTGCATCACAACCACATTCAACGGGACCTTGCCGTACGGCGGCTCCAGCCCGGGAAGGTCGGGGCCGAGCTTATTGGCGTCGAACGGTTTCGGCTCGATAGAACGGCCCGTGGGCTTGCCCCCCGGAGCCTCCGGGTAGTAGTCGGAGTAGCCGGGCACCCAGCACATCTTCAGCGGCGTGTGCTCGAGCACGAACGACAGCATCTCGGGACCGCGCTGCAAATAGGTGTCGATCCGTTCCGGCTCGACGATGTCTCCGATGATCCCGTGCAGGTACGTGCGGGCCGCCTCGGGGGTGTCCGTGACGCCGTCGCGCTTGAGCACCTCGTTGTTGGGAATCCAGACGCCGCCACCCGAGCGCGCGGTAGAGCCGCCGTAATGACCGGCCTTCTCGATGACTATTGTCTTAAGACCTCGGTGGGCGGCAGCGAGGGCAGCAACCATGCCGGCGCCGCCGCTTCCGACCACGACGACGTCGTACTCCTGAGCTGTCATGTAGAACACGTTATAGAATTGCCCCGGCCGGGCGCTACTGGCCCGGTCACACCCACGAGGGGACTTCGACAAATGCTTCCACCCGCCACCCGCGAAGCGCTGGCCGCGGACCTGGCTCAGGCCGAGCGCAGCCGCCGGCCGATCGCCCCGTTGACGGCTGCCCACCCGCAGATCGACGTCGTCGACGCCTACGAGATCCAGTTGATCAACATCCGGCAGCGGGTGGCTGGCGGCGCGCGGGTGGTCGGCCACAAGGTCGGGCTGTCCTCGCTGGCGATGCAGCAGATGATGGGCGTCGACGAACCGGACTACGGCCATCTGCTCGACGAGATGCAGGTCTTCGAGGACAAGCCGGTCCCCGCCGCCAACTACCTCTATCCGCGGGTGGAGGTCGAGGTCGGGTTCATCCTGGCCGACGACCTGCCCGGCGCGGAGTGCACCGAAGACGACGTGCTCGAGGCGACGGCCGCGTTCGCACCGGCGATCGAGTTGATCGACACCCGCATCACCGACTGGAAGATCGCACTGTGCGACACGATCGCGGACAACGCCTCCTCGGCGGGGTACGTGCTGGGCAAAGAACGCGTGTCGCCCAAGGACGTCGACATCACCGCGATCGAGGCCGTGCTGACCCGCAACGGTGAGGTGGTGGCCAAGGGCCGCAGCGACGCCGTGCTGGGCAACCCGGTCACCGCCGTGGCGTGGCTGTCCCGCAAGGTGGAAAGCTTCGGTGTGCGGCTGCGAAAAGGTGACATCGTGTTACCCGGCTCGTGCACCCGGGCCTTCGATGCCGGGCCCGGCGACAACTTCGTCGCCGAGTTCAGCGGCCTCGGGTCCGTCCGGCTGTCTTTCGAATAATTTCGAATAATGAGGAGCATCCATGCCGTCCAAAGCTTCAGTGGCGATCGTCGGATCGGGCAACATCAGCACCGACCTGCTCTACAAACTGCTGCGCTCGGAGTGGCTCGAGCCGCGCTGGATGGTGGGCATCGACCCGGACAGTGAAGGGCTGGCGCGGGCGCGCAAGCTCGGTCTGGAGACCACCCACAAAGGCGTCGACTGGTTGCTGGCCCAGCCCGAAAAGCCCGACCTGCTCTTCGAGGCGACTAGCGCCTACGTGCACCGCGAGGCCGCTCCCAGATACGCCGAAGCAGGCATCCGGGCGATCGACCTGACCCCTGCCGCCGTCGGGCCGGCGGTCATCCCGCCGGCGAACCTCCGCGAGCACCTCGACGCCCCGAACGTGAACATGATCACCTGCGGCGGTCAGGCCACGATCCCGATCGTCTATGCGGTATCCCGGGTCGCCGACGTTCCCTATGCCGAGATCGTGGCGTCGGTGGCGTCGGTGTCGGCCGGACCGGGCACCCGGGCGAACATCGACGAGTTCACGAAGACCACGGCCAGGGGCGTGGAGACCATCGGCGGCGCGCAGCGCGGCAAGGCGATCATCATCCTCAACCCCGCCGACCCGCCGATGATCATGCGCGACACCATCTTCTGCGCCATCCCCGAGGACGCCGACCGCGACGCGATCGCCCAGTCGATCCATGACGTCGTCAAAGAAGTGCAGAGCTACGTTCCCGGCTACCGGCTGCTCAACGAGCCACAGTTCGACGACCCGTCGATCAACTCCGGCGGGCAGGCGCTGGTCACCACGTTCATCGAGGTCGAGGGCGCCGGCGATTACCTGCCGCCATATGCGGGAAATCTCGACATCATGACCGCGGCGGCCACCAAGGTCGGCGAGGAAATCGCCAAAGAGACTCTCAGCGTTGCGGGAGGCACACGATGACTATCTGGGACGTCCGGATCACGGACACCTCGCTGCGCGACGGGTCGCACCACAAGCGTCACCAATTCACCAAAGACGAGGTCGGGGCCATCGTCGCCGCGCTTGACGCCGCCGGGGTGCCGGTCATCGAGGTGACCCACGGCGACGGGCTGGGCGGGTCGAGCTTCAACTACGGCTTTTCCAAGACGCCTGAGCAGGAACTGATCAAGCTGGCCGCCCAAACGGCCAAAGAGGCGAAGATCGCGTTTTTGATGCTGCCCGGGGTGGGCACCAAAGACGACATCAAAGAGGCTCAGGACAACGGCGGCTCGATTTGCCGGATCGCCACGCACTGCACCGAGGCCGACGTGTCCATCCAGCACTTCGGCCTGGCCCGCGAGCTGGGTTTGGAAACTGTCGGGTTCTTGATGATGGCCCACACGATCCCGCCGGAGAAGCTGGCGGCGCAGGCCCGCATCATGGCCGACGCCGGCTGTCAGTGCGTCTACGTCGTCGACTCCGCCGGGGCCCTGGTGCTGGAGGGCGTGCGGGACCGGGTCGCGGCCTTGGTGGCCGAGCTCGGCGACGACGCCCAAGTCGGTTTCCACGGGCACGAGAACCTCGGCCTCGGGGTCGCGAACTCGGTGGAGGCCGTGCGGGCCGGGGCCAAGCAGATCGACGGGTCGGTGCGCCGCTTCGGCGCCGGCGCCGGCAACGCTCCGGTCGAGGCGCTGATCGGGGTGTTCGACAAGATCGGCGTCAAGACCGGCATCGACTTCTTCGACATCGCCGACGCCGCCGAGGACGTGGTGCGCCCGGCGATGCCCGCCGAATGCCTGCTCGACCGCAACGCGCTGATCATGGGCTACTCCGGGGTGTACTCCAGCTTCCTCAAGCACGCCGTCCGGCAATCTGAACGCTACGGCGTGCCTGCCCACGAGCTGCTGCACCGGGCCGGTCAGCGCAAGTTGATCGGCGGGCAGGAAGACCAGCTCATCGACATCGCGCTGGAGATCAAGCGCGAGCAAGCCAGCGCCGCCACGCGGTAGGAGCTTGTTTGGGATCGTGCCTGCGGGTACGACTGAGGACTATGTACACCACGCTTCTTGGCAGCGCGCTGAGCTTGATCGCATCGGTGATGATCGTGCCGACGGCAAACGCGGCACCCGCCCCCTGCAGCGCCAGCGCGATGGCCGCCGCATCGGGATCGGTGTCGACCTCTGTGAGCTCGTATCTCGACAACCATCCCGACGTCAACCAGGCACTGACCGACATCGTCAACCAGCCGCCGATACAGGCCAGAACGTCGTTCCGCAGCTACTTCAACGACCACCCAGAGGTGGCCAACGACCTGCGCGGTCTGCGGGGGCCGCTCGATGCCCTTGACGGCTGCGGACACCAGATCGCGCCGTCGCAATTGGCCGCCGCGCTGCAGTCGCTCTGAGTTACCTCTCAGGAGCGGGCGGTACGGTCGGAGAGTGAACCGCAAAGAAGGAGCAATCCGATGTCCATGACTGCCAAGACTGCCGCCGGCCTGTTGGGTGTCATCGCCTCCGCGGTCATCGCGGTGCCGGTAGCCCAGGCGGATCCCCCGTGCAATCAAACTGTCGGTAATTCCATCGACCAGTACCTGCAGCGGCATCCTGACCTCCACGCGCAGCTGCAGGCCAGGGCGACGGCGGAAGGCGACAACGGCAACGTCATCGAATACCTCAATCGGCACCCGGATGTGCGGCAGCATCTGATCGACCTGTCGCAGCAGTGCGCGCCGTAGTGAGTCGGCCTCGTCTTTGAACGCCGCGGCGGACACCCGGAATGTTCGCCCATTGACGAAAATTAGAACACGTTCTAGCGTCTAGGCGTGTTCTCCCAGCCGCTCACCGAGGCGATCGCCGAGGCCGAGGAACTTGTCGCCGCCGCCCCGCATATCCAGACCGAGGCCGACCTACTCGAAGGACTCCAGTATCTGGCGCAAGGCGTCGCCGCCTGTACCCATTTGGCTTTCCACTACGACCGGGACCATCCGTTCTTCCTCAGCGGCACCGGGCCGTTCACGAAGATGGGCCTGGACAATCCGGACACCATGTACTTCGGCACGCGCGTACAGGCAGGCCACGAGTATGTGGTGTCCGGAGTCCGGGGCACCACCACTGACCTGAGCTTCCAACTCTTGGGCGGTGAGTACACCGACGAAGGCGTGCCGGTGAGCGAGGCTGCGTTCGACGACCGCGAACTCGACATCGCCTCCGACGGCAGCTTCGAGTGGCGTTTCACGCCCAAGCGCCCCGCCCAGCTCGTCGTGCGCGAAGTCTATGGCGACTGGTCCCAGCAGCGCGGAACGATCGCGATCTCGCGAGTCGACACAGCGGGCACCGCGCCGCCGCCGTTGACCCGCGCCACCATCGAAAAGCGTTATGCCACAGCGGGAAAGCAACTCGTGCAGCGGGTGAAGACCTGGCTGCAATTCCCGCAGTGGTTCTATCTGAACATCCCGGTCAACACGATGGTGCCGCCGCGGCTGACGCCCGGCGGCTTGGCGACGCAATATTCGTCGGCCGGGCATTTCGACCTGCGGCCCGATCAGGCGCTGGTGATCACGCTGCCCGTGACCGACGCGCCGTACCTCGGCTTCCAGTTGGGCAGCATGTGGTACATCTCGCTGGACTACATCAACCACCAGACGTCGCTGAATGCGACTCAGGCTCAGGCAGATCCGGACGGCAAGATTCGCATTGTCGTAGCCGACCAGAACCCGGGAGTCACCAACTGGGTGGAAACACTGGGGCACCGGCATGGTTTCCTGCAGTTCCGCTGGCAGCGGGTGTCGCGTCAGCTGACTGAGGCCGACGGGCCGAGTGTCGAGCTGGTCGACTTCGACGCGGTGCCGGCCGCGCTGCCGTACTACGAGCAGAACAAGATTTCCGACGAAGCCTGGCGCGCGCGAATCGCGCAGCGGCAGAAGCAAATCGCCAACAGAATGCTGGGGTAGTGATGGCCGGAATGCTCGACGGCAAGGTTGTGGTGATCAGCGGTGTCGGCCCTGCGCTCGGTACCACGCTGGCCCGCCGGTGTGCCCAGGACGGTGCCGACCTGGTGCTGGCGGCCCGCACCGCGGAGCGCCTCGACGACGTCGCCAAGCAGATCACCGACACCGGGCGGCGCGCCGTGGCGGTGTCGACCGATATCACCGACGATGATCAGGTGGCCAATCTTGTCGAGGCATCGATGGCCGCCTACGGCAAGGTCGACGTGCTGATCAACAACGCGTTTCGGGTGCCGTCTATGAAACCATTGGCGGGCACGAGTTTTCAGCACATTCGCGACGCCATCGAACTCACCGTGCTGGGCGCGCTGCGGCTGATCCAGGGTTTCACGCCCGCGCTCGCCGCGTCCAAGGGCTCGATCGTCAACGTCAACTCGATGGTGATCCGCCACTCGCAGGCCAAATACGGCGCCTACAAGATGGCGAAATCCGCGCTGCTGGCGATGTCGCAGTCGCTGGCCACGGAGCTGGGCGAGCAAGGCATCCGTGTCAATTCGGTTGCACCCGGCTACATCTGGGGTGACACGCTGAAGTCCTACTTCACCCATCAGGCCGGCAAATACGGCACCACGGTAGAGGAGATCTACACCGCTACCGCCGCCAATTCCGACCTCAAGCGGCTGCCCACCGAGGACGAGGTGGCCTCCGCCATTCTTTTCCTGGCCAGCGACCTGTCCAGCGGTATCACCGGTCAGACGCTCGACGTCAACTGCGGGGAGTACAAGGCCTGATGGCGCAGCGCACCGACGTCGGCACCGTCGACGACCTGCACGCCTCGGCGTCGAAGTTCATCGGGCTGGATGACTTCGGCACCGATGACGACAACTACCGCGAGGCACTGGCGGTGCTGCTGGAGTCCTATCGACGCGAAGCGGACCTGACTCCGTTGGGCAGCAAGATGAATCGCTTCTTTCTGCGCGGTGCGCTGGTGGCCAGGCTGCTGTCGGAAGCGGCCTGGAAGCAGTACCCGGAGCACGCCCACGTGGTCATCCAGCGACCGATCTTCGTCACCGGGCTGGTGCGCACCGGCACTACGGCGTTGCACCGACTGCTCGGCGCCGACCCCGCCCATCAGGGTCTCGAGATGTGGCTGGCCGAATACCCACAGCCCCGCCCGCCGCGGGAAACCTGGGAATCCAACCCCGTTCATCAACAGATCGACGCTCAGTTCACCCGGCACCACGAGGAGAACCCGGACTACACCGGATTGCATTTCATGGCCGCCGACGAACTCGAGGAATGCTGGCAGCTGCTGCGACAGTCGTTTCACTCGGTGTCCTACGAGACCCTGGCGCATGTGCCGACGTACGCGCAGTGGCTGTCCCGGCAGGACTGGTCGCCGGCATACCGGCGGCACCGCAAGAACCTTCAGCTGATCGGTCTGAACGACGCCGACAAGCGGTGGGTGCTGAAGAACCCCAGCCACCTGTTCGCGCTCAACGCGCTGATGTCGACGTACCCCGACGCGCTCGTCATCCAAACCCACCGTCCGGTCGAGACCATCATGGCCTCGATGTGCTCGCTGGCCCAGCACACCGCCGAGGGGTGGTCACATTCCTTCACCGGCGCCCAGATCGGTTACGACGCAATGGAAACCTGGTCGCGCGGGCTGGAGCGGTTCAACGCCGAACGCGCCAAATACAATCCGGCGCAGTTCTACGACGTCGAGTACCGCGATTTCATCGCGGATCCGTTGGGCACGGTGGAAGGAATCTACCGACACTTCGGCCTGACGCTGACCGACGAGGCCAGAGCCGCCATGGCGAAAAGCCACGCCGAGAGCAAGAGTGGACCACGGGCGCCCAAGCACACGTATTCGCTGGCCGACTACGGCCTTACCGCCGAGTCGGTAAAGGAGCGGTTCCATTCATTGACTCTGCGCTGACCAGGCAGGCCACTCACACATTTGCCTGGTAGATGCAGACTCAACTCACAAGTCGGGCGCGTCCAGGTTCAGAACGCCCTCGGCCACCGCGTGTTTGATGCTGTCGGTCAACTTGGGGCACGACTTGGTGCGAGCGCTGTCGCCGCCGGATGCGCGAAGCTCGGCGAAATAGGCGCAGCGCTGCGCCGCTTCGGTGTTCCACTGCACCGCGGTGTGGCCGGGGCCGAGCTTTTTGACGTCGACGGTGACATGACAGAACCGGCAGTCCACCGGCCGCAGACCGGAGGTCAGGTAGCGGTCGCGGTCGGCCTGGGTGGCCTCGCGCACCGCCGCGGCGCGCGTCGGATCACCCGCGAAAGCCGGTGCCTTGGACCAGCTTCGGCGTCCATCCTCTACCGACGGGTGGTCGTCGTCGTGCGCGCCGTGCAGCAGCAGCATCGCCCGGGCAAGCCGGTCGACGTCAGGCGGTTCGTCGCGGTCGGTCACCCCGGGACCTGAGTCGGTTGTCCTTCTGACTCGGCTTGGCGCTTGAGGTTTTCCTCCACCTCGACGTGCCAGCGCTCGTTGGCGACTGTGGTGTCGACCTCGATCTCGAAGCGGTCCGTCATATCCGGCGTCACCTTGTCGACGTCGACGTAAAACTGCTGATACCAGCGCCGCATCTGGTAGACGGCGCCGTCCTCCTCGACCAGCAGCGGGTTGTCGATGCGGGTCTTGTGCTTCCAGATCTCGACGTCCTGCAGGAAGCCCTTGCTGACGCCTTCGGTGAACGTCGTGGCCAGCTTGTCGGTCATCTTGTCGTCCAAGCCCTTGGGCTTTTCGACGATGACCCCCCACTGCAACACGAACGAATCTTGAGTCACCGGGTAGTGGCAGTTGATCAAGATCGACTCGGCCTTGTAGTCGCCGTATTTGTTGTGCAGCCAGTTGATCATGAACGACGGGCCGAAGTAGCTGGCCTCCGAATCCAGATGCGCCTCACCGTAAGTAGTGCCCATGTCGTCGACGTCGGGGCGCCCGACGTTGTGCAGGTACTGCGAGGCGATGTGGCCCTCGAAGACGTTCTTGAAGTACGTCGGCAGGCCGAAGTGGATGTAGAAGAAGTGCGCCATGTCGGTGACGTTGTCGATGATGTCGCGGCAGTTGCTGCCCTCGATCAACATCGAATTCCAGCGCCAGTCGGTCCACTCGTCGCTGTAGGCCTCGGGAATGTCGGGGATGCGCACTTCCGGCTGCGGCGGGTTGCCCTCGTGGTCGTGCCAGACGAACAGAAGCCCGCCGCGCACGTCGGTGTGCCAGGCCCGGGTGCGGGCCAGCTTCGGAGTGCGCTTGGCGTAGGGGACCAGCTTGCATTTGCCGTCGCCGCCCCAGCGCCAGTCGTGGAACGGGCAAGCGACCTCGTCGCCCTTGATCGTGCCCTGCGCGAGGTTGCCGCCCATGTGCCGGCAGTAGCCGTCGAGAACCTTCAGGTCGCCATGCGAGTCGGCGAACACCACCAGATGGGTGCCGAACGCCTCGACCCCGTGGGGCTTGCCGTCCAGATAGTTCGTGACCGGGCCAAGGCAATGCCAGCCGCGGGCGTACCTGTCGGGCAGGGTGCCGGTGTCGATTTCGCGAATGCCGGCGGTCTCGGTAGCCATGACGCCTCCAACTCGATGTCTCTAACTAGAACACGTTACAGTTTTTCTGTCGGATCGCGCAACGAAGGCCGCGCCGGTCTGCGATGACCCGTCCTGCGGTATATCTGAACGATGCCGCTATTCGCATTCGAGGGCCGGTCGCCGAAGGTCGATCCCACCGCGTTCGTCGCCCCCACCGCCACGCTGATCGGCGACGTCACCGTCGAGGCCGGTGCCTCGGTGTGGTTCAACACCGTGCTGCGCGGCGACTACGCGCCGGTCATCGTGCGTGAGGGCGCCAACGTACAGGACGGGTCGGTGTTGCACGCCCCGCCGGGCATTCCCGTCGACATCGGCCCGGGAGCGACCGTCGCGCACATGTGCACCATCCACGGCGCGCACGTCGGCGCGGAGGCGTTGATCGCCAACCATGCCACCGTGCTCGACGGCGCGGTGATCGGGGCGCGCAGCCTGATTGCGGCGGGCGCGCTGGTGGTGGCCGGCACGAAAATCCCGGAAGAGGTGCTGGTGGTCGGAGCGCCAGCCACCGTCAAGGGCCCGATTGCGGGGACCAGCGCCGAAACGTGGGTGAACGTCAATCCCCAGGCATACCAGGACTTGGCCCGGCGCTATCTGACCGGCCTGGAGCCGCTCTAGATCTTGCGGGCCGACGCGGTCGCACGATCGACTTCCCAATACGCGCGCAGTGCCAGCAACTTGCCGTCGTCGTCGGCCTTGTAAGTGAACACCCCTTCGGCGGTGACCTGATAGCCGGCCGTCGTGATCACGATGCTGCCGACGTTGGCTTCCTCGTTGCCGCACTGGAAGGTGTCGACGAAGTTGAACTCGATCTTGTCCGTCGGCGCAATCGCCTTGTCCCAGAACGCCGAGATCGCGTCGCGGCCGCGGTGGCCTTTGCCTTCCGGGTCGAAATGCGACGGTCCGATTGGGTCCTCGACGATCGCGTCGTCGGCGAACACCGCCAGCCACGCGTCTTTGTCGCGCGCGATTACCGCCTCGCGGGAACGCCTTCCGGCCTCGTGAGCCGCGTTGTCGGTCATCTGTCCTGCCATCCCGAGTGGATATAGGTGTCGGCGAAGCGCTTCAGCGAGTCCTTCTTTTTGTCCAGCGGCGCGTCGAAGCCCAACCCGTCCATCAGCCACGGGATTACGATGTTGTCGGTGACGCCGATCTCGGCCAACTGCCGATGCCCGTCGACGCCGAACTTGTCGATGCACACCGCCTGGAATTCGAACGGCTGGTCGGCACGGCCGTATTCGGCCCGTAAGGCGTTGAGCTTTCCGATGGTTTCGGCCAGCTGGTCGGCGGTCATCATCGCGCTGGTCCAGCCGTCGCCGACCCGGGCAGCCCGCTTGAGTGCTACGTCGGTGTGCCCACCGACGTAGAACGGCACGGGTTCCGACGGTGCGGGGCTCATCTGCAGCCGGTCGAAATCGAAGAACTCGCCGTGGAATTCGACCATTCCGCCGCCGAGCACCAGCTTGATGACCTTGATCATCTCGTCGACGCGGGCGCCGCGCCGCTTGTATGGCACTCCGCACCACTCGAATTCCTCAGGTGCCCAGCCTATTCCGACACCAAACCCGAAGCGGTTACCGGTCAGGTTGGCCACCGAGCCGACCTGACGCGCCAGCAGCAGCGGGTTACGCGAACCGAGCTTCATCACGTTGGTGTAGAAACGCAGCGTCGACGTGACCGCGCCCATTGCGGCGGCGGCGATCAGCGGGTCCACCCAGGGGGTGTTCTCGTCCCACATCCGCGAGCCGTCCGGGGTGTACGGGTAATCGGCAGCCGCTTTTTCCATGTAGAACAGCGAATCCGGCAGCGCGATCGCGTCGAACCCGACCTCTTCGGTGGCCTTCGCCAGCTCGGTCAGCTGGTCGATCGGGCCCATCGCGATGCTGCACGTGTATTTCATGGCTTGTCGGCCCCCACCACCCACATCGAGTAGTACTGCGAGCCACCGCCGTAGGCGTGGCCCATCGCCTTGCGCGCCCCCGGAACCTGGTGTGCCTCACCCTTGCCCATCACCTGGATGGCCGCCTCGGCGAACCGGATCAGGCCGGATGCGCCAATCGGGTTCGACGACAGCACGCCGCCGGACGGATTGACCGGCAGCCGCCCGCCAATGGCGGTTTCGCCGGCCTCGGTGAGCTTCCAGCCTTCGCCTTCGGGCGCAAATCCCAGGTTTTCCAACCACATCGGCTCGAACCACGAGAACGGCACGTAGATCTCGGCGGCGTCGATCTCGTCGATCGGGCTGGTGATGCCCGCTGCCTTCCACAGCGCCTTGGCGGCGTCGCGGCCGGCCTGCGGGTTGACTTGGTCGCGGCCGGAATACGCCAGCGGCTCGGTGCGCAACGCGGTGGCGTGGATCCAGGCAACCGGATGGCCGTCGGCGACCCGCTGGTCGGCGGTCTGCTCGTCGCCGATGACCAGCGCACAGGCGCCGTCGGACGAGGGGCAGGTTTCGTCGTATCGGATGGGATCCCAGAGCATTTGCGACGACATCACCTTCTCCAGCGTGATGTCGGCTTGCTGCAGATGCGCAAGCGGGTTCTTGGCGCCGTTCAGCCGATCCTTGACGGCGACCATGGCACCGATGTGCGTCGGCGCGCCCGATCGACGGATATAAGAACGTACGTGCGGCGCGAAATAACCACCGGCGCCCGCTCCCACCGGCTTGGTAAACGGCACCGGAATACTCAACGCCCACATGGCGTTTGACTCCGACTGCTTTTCCCAGGCCATCGCCAGCACGCGGCGGTATTGACCCGACTGCACCAGGCTTGCCGCCACCACACCGGTGGATCCGCCCACCGAACCCGCGGTGTGCACCCGGATCAGCGGCTTGCCGGTGGCGCCCACGGCGTCGGCCATGAACAGCTCCGGCATCATCACGCCCTCGAAGAAGTCCGGCGCCTTGCCCACCACGACGGCGTCGATGTCGTCGAACGTCGAACCCGAGTCGGCCAGCGCGCGGTCGATCGCCTCACGCACCAGGCCGTTCATCGACACGTCGTGGCGCTTGGCGACGTATTTGGTCTGCCCGGTACCGAGCACCGCGGCTAACTGTTTGCTCATCGTGCCTCCATTACCGCGACCAGATTCTGTTGCAGCGCAGGCCCGCTGGTGGCATGAGCCAGCACCCGCTGCGCCGAGCCGTCCCAAATATGCTGCGCCGCAAACCCGATGCGCTCCAAGCCCGCGGTGAACATCGGATTGGCGGCCAGCGCGCCGCCGGAGGGATTGACGCGCGTCGACGAGCCCAGACCGATCGCCTCCGTGAGGATCAGGTGCTGGTGCGTGAACGGCGCGTGGATTTCCGCGACGTCGATCGAGCCGGCGTCGCCTCCGGTCGCCGTCTGCGCCGACGTCGCCGTCGACGGGGAACTGGTAAGGTCGCGCGCGCCCAGCACCGGCGTCTCGATGCGATGGTCGAAACCGGTGATCCAGGCCGGGTTTTCGCGCAGTTCGCGGGCCCGGCCGTCGGCGGCCAACACGATCGCGGCCGCCCCGTCGGTGATCGGCGCAATGTCGTGGCGGCGCAGCGGGTCGGCGAAGTACGGCCGGGCCAGCAACTCGCCGATGCTCTTGGCGGGCTTCTCCGAGTCGGTGCGCTCGGCGTGGGCGAACGAGTCCAGCGCCACCTGCGCCATCTGCTCGGCGGTCCACTTGCCGGCGTCCAGCCCGAAGCGGGCCTGCAGCCCGGCCATCGACACCGAGTCCGGCCACAGCGGCGCCACGGTGTAGGGGTCGGTCTGGCGCGACAGGATGCGGCGCAGCACGCCGGCCGAGGACTTGCCGAACCCGTACACCAGCGCGGTGTCGACCTCGCCGGTGAGCAGCTTGATGTACGCCTCGTACAAAGCCCAGGCGGCGTCCATCTCGACATGCGACTCGTTGATCGGCGGTACCGCGCCAATCGAGTCGATCGCCGAGATGAACGAGAACGCCCGTCCGGCAAGGTAATCCGAGGAGCCCGAGCACCAGAACCCGATGTCGGCCTTGGTGATGCCGAGCTCCTCGTAGAGCTTGGCGAAGCACGGCATCAGCATTTCGACGCCGTTGGTGGTGCCGTCGGTGCGGCGTACGTGCGGGGCGTGGGCGAACCCCACCACGGCTACATCACGAATACTCATAACAGCCTTTACAGGTGGTGCTTGTAGGTGTCGTAGTCGGCGTCCGGTTCGCCGGTGGGCCGGAAATGCGAGATGTTGTCGATGCCCAAACCCCATTCCTCGCGGGGCCGCCATACCGCCTCGACCCGCATGCCCATCCGAACCTCGGATGCGTCGATGTCGGTGACCAGGTGCAGGAATGGGATGTCGGCGCCGTCGAGCAGCACGTAGGCCGCCACATAGGGCGGCTTGATGCGCTGGCCCGCGAACGGGATATTGATGATGGCGAACGTCGTCACCGTGCCCTTGTCGGGCAGCTCGACGTAGTTGTCGAGCGCCAAGCCGGTGGCGGGGTCGGCCTCGCGCGCCGGGAAGTACACCTTGCCTGTTTCGCCGGTGCGAGCACCGAGCAGCTTGCCTTCCTGCAGCGCACGCAGATAGGCACTTTCCGGCTGTGACGCGCTGTGCTGAATCGTCAGGCTGATCGGCGTCTCGATTATGGAAACCGGATCTCGGTTGTCCGGCTGGCCCTCCGGTTCGGGCTCGTCACCCAGCTGGAAGTAGGCGATGTCGGTGATCACGCCGGCCGGCTCGTCGGCCCAATGCACATGCACCCGGGTGCCGCGGCTGATCGCGTCGGGCGCCCCCGCATCGACGGCGTGCAGCAGCGTGGTGTCGGCGCCGTCGAGCTTGATCAGCGCCCAGGCGAACGGCCGATCCAGCGGCTGCCCCTCCAGCGGCTGCGGCTGCCACGTCCAGGACTCGACGGTCCCGGTGGCAGCCACCGGTACCATCTCGCCCAGCGGTTCGTAGCTGACCGGGTCGTATTCGGCCGGCGGCACAAGCACCCGGCCATCGGATCCGCGCACCCCAAGGATGCGGCGTTCGCGTAGGGCGGTGAAGAATTTGCCCAGGGTGGGACCGACCGAACGGGTGTAGTCAAAGGACAGCGTCAGCGGCGCCGAGAGAGGCGGCTCAGGGTGGTCGATCAGCGGCGGGCTAGTTGAACTTGATGTCACGCCTTCGAGTAGAACAGGTTCTAAGAATCTGAGCAAGGAGCCGGAGATGAAGCTGGGACTGCAGCTGGGATATTGGGGTGCTCAGCCGCCGGAGAATGCCGGTGAACTGGTCGCCGCGGCCGAGGACGCCGGCTTCGACGCCGTGTTCACCGCGGAAGCATGGGGATCGGACGCCTACACCCCGCTGGCCTGGTGGGGGGCGTCGACCCGACGCGTGCGGCTGGGCACCTCGGTGGTCCAGCTGTCCGCGCGCACCCCGACCGCCTGCGCGATGGCAGCGCTGACGCTCGACCACCTCTCCGGTGGCCGGCACATGCTGGGCCTGGGGGTCTCCGGCCCGCAGGTGGTCGAGGGCTGGTATGGCCAGCGCTTTCCCAAGCCGCTGGCCCGCACCCGCGAGTACATCGACATCGTGCGCCAGGTGCTGGCCCGGCAGAAGCCGGTGACCAGCGACGGCCCCCACTACCCGCTGCCGCTAACCGGCGACGGCACAACGGGTCTGGGCAAGGCACTCAAACCGATCACCCATCCGCTGCGCGCCGACATCCCGATCCTGCTGGGTGCCGAGGGGCCGAAGAACGTCGCGCTAGCCGCCGAGATCTGCGACGGCTGGCTGCCGATCTTCTACACGCCCCGGCTGGCCGACATGTACAACGAGTGGCTCGACGAGGGGTTCGCCCGGCCAGGGGCGCGCCGCAGCCGCAAAGACTTCGAGATCTGCGCGACGGCCAACATCGTCATCACCAATGACCGCGCCGCCGCCTTCGCGGCCATGAAGCCATATATCGCCCTCTACATGGGCGGGATGGGGGCCGAAGACACGAACTTCCACGCCGACGTGTACCGCCGGATGGGCTACGCCGAGGTCGTCGACGAGGTCACGAGGCTCTTCCGCGGCGACCAGAAGGACAAGGCCGCGGAGATCATCCCGGACGAGGTCATCGACGACGCGGCGATCGTCGGCGACCTGGACTACGTGCGTGAGCAGATCAAGGCCTGGGAAGCCGCCGGCGTGACCATGATGGTGGTATCCGGCCGCAGCACCGAGCAGATTCGCGAGCTCGCCTCGCTGATCTGACCGTTGCGGTCCGGTTAGAACACGTTCTAAATTGGCCGGATGGTGGTGCGGTCAGTGGAGCACATGCGCGTCGCCGAACGACATTCCCACGTTGGCAACCGACCCGGACACCATCGCGCGCTTCGGCAGGCCCAGCGACGCCAGCTCCTTGGCGTACGGATGGTCGCCGAGCCGCACCGTCGCCCCGCCGGGCCGACCGCGCAGCCCACTGACACTCATCTCCCACGGCACCTCGCGGGTGGTGCCGTCGGCGTAGGTGTAGGTCTTGAGCACCTGTTCGCGCGAAGTGAAGATCGACGGCACCGGCAGGCCCCGGCCGAAGTCGATGCCGGCGATGTGCGAGCCTTCGGCGCTGACGTCGAACCCGAACGTGCGTCCCTCGCGAACGGTGAAGTCCGCCATGATCTTTGGGAAACCCCAAATGGTTCGGCCCGCTTCCAGGGTGAACGATTGGTCGACCGGCAGGTGGTGGATGAACGCCGCGGCATCCTTGAAAGCCCGCCAGCCGCTGGCCGTCGAGCCTGGCGGGTTGACCATCACGGCGGTGCCGAATTCGTGGTACTGCCCGAGATCGCCGTCGATGTAGCGGGCCAGCATCAGGTTGACGATGGCCCGGCCAGGCCGATGCTGGCAGACCCGCAGGCCGCTGTAGTCGATGAGCCGCTGCGCCGCCTCGGCGTCCACCGAGAACATCGCGGTATGCACGTCAGCCTTGCGAACCCGGACCGGCATGGTCAGCACCGTTCCGGCGATGGTGTGTTGTGATTCAGGCATATCTGGAGGTTAGTAGATGACGGTCACGATTCCAGACGTTGATCTGACCAATGGCACTTTCTACGCCGACGGCCGGCGAGCCCGCGAGGCATATCGCTGGATGCGGGCCAATCAACCGGTTTTCCGGGACCGCAACGGCCTGGCGGCCGCGACGACGTATCAGGCGATCATCGACGCCGAACGCAATCCCGAATTGTTCTCTTCCACCGGCGGCATCCGGCCGGACCAGCCGGGGATGCCGTACATGATCGACATGGACGATCCCGCACATCTGTTGCGGCGCAAGCTCGTCAACGCGGGCTTCACCCGCAAGCGGGTGCGCGAGAAGGAGCCGTCGATTGCGCGGTTGTGTGACACGCTGATCGACGCGGTGTGTGAGCGCGGTGAGTGTGACTTCGTCCGCGATATCGCCGCGCCGCTGCCGATGGCGGTGATCGGCGACATGCTCGGGGTGCTGCCCGAAGACCGCGGGATGCTGCTGAAATGGTCGGACGACCTGGTCACCGGGCTGAGTTCGCATCTCGACCCGACGTCGGCCGAATTCCAAGCGGTGATGGACGCTTTCGCCGCGTACACCGAATTCACGAAGGGCATCATCACCAAGCGCCGGTCGGAACCGACCGAAGACCTGTTCTCGATCCTGGTGAACGCCGAGGTCGACGGGCAGCGGATGTCCGACGACGAGATCGTCTTCGAGACGCTGCTGATCCTGATCGGCGGCGACGAGACCACCCGGCACACCCTGTCCGGCGGCACCGAGCAGCTGTTGCGCAACCGCGACCAGTGGGAACAACTTTTGGCCGACCCGTCGCTGTTGCCCGGCGCCATCGAGGAGATGCTGCGGTGGACGTCGCCGGTGAAGAATATGTGCCGAACATTGACCGCCGACACGGAATTTCACGGCACCCAGTTGCGGCAGGGCGAGAAGATGATGCTGCTGTTCGAGTCCGCGAACTTCGACGAGTCGGTGTTCGACAACCCGGAGCAGTTCGATATCCGCCGAGACCCCAACAACCACATGGCCTTTGGCTTCGGCACCCACTTCTGCCTGGGTAATCAGCTTGCCCGGCTGGAGCTTTCGCTGATGACGTCGCGGGTACTGGAACGGTTGCCGGATCTGCGGCTGGCCGCCGCCGACAGGTTGCCGCTGCGGCCGGCCAACTTCGTCAGCGGCCTGGAATCCATGCCGGTAGTGTTCACGCCGAGCGAACCCGTGCTCCATTGATCGCCGAACGTGTACTCAGGGCGAAAAATCGGTCGAAATTCCGCCCTCACTACACGTTCGGCGATCCCACGCCGCCGACACTCGCCGGATGATGCCGGCTTCGGTGTCCTCTGCCGTCACCCGGATGTCGATCCACCCAGATTCCGTCACCGCGTCTGCGCGCCGGATATCGTGGTAGAAGCGCCGTCGATTCATCCAGTGGTGGTCGCCCTCGTAGTCGACGCCGACTTTGATGTGTTCCCAGCCCATGTCGATGACGGCGATGAGTTGCCCGTACTCGTCATACACCGGAATCTGGGTCGTTGGCGGTGGAAAGCCCGCGCGAATGAGTAATAGCCGCAGCCACGTCTCGCGCGGCGATTCCGCGCCCGGGTCGACGAGGGGGAGTGCGATACGGGCTCGCCGGATACCGCGTCGGCCCTTGTAACGGTCGGCCAGTAGTTCGACGTCGGCCATTTTGAGGTGTGTTGCGCGGGCAAGGGAATCGATGGCGGCCACGGCCTTACTGACCGGGTTGCGACATGCCAAATCGAGGGCGGTTCGTGCCGGCGTCGTGACGGACACGCCGGCGATCAGTTGGATTTCGTCGTCGTCGACACGATCCGACCAGGTGCGAATACCGTTGGGCGGCCGGCGATAGTCGTACAGCAACGCGGCCGGTGCCCGGTTATCAACCCATTTGGCGCGGTGCAAAGCCGAAGCCGAGTGGCCGGCGATCACACCGCGCCGCCGGGACCACAGCCAGGCGGCGCGAGCGCGCTGCACACTGGTGACCTCGGTGTCGGCTGGCACGTAGACATCCGGATAAATCGCGACGCACTTGCTTCTGAGCGCGTGGCGGGTCAGCTGACCAGAAGCCAGGACTTCACTGCCAATGAACGGTTCCCCCATGGCGGCAGTCTGCCCACGGGCACCGACACGTCGTCCAACGTGCATTCACGGCGGAAAAATCGCCCGAATCCCGCCCTGAGTACACGTTCGGCGGAGGAGCGGACGCCTCAGCGGCCCTTGAACTGCGGCGCGCGTTTTTCCTTGAAGGCCAGCGGGCCTTCCTTGGCGTCGTCGGACAGGAAGACCTTGATGCCGAGTTGGGTGTCGATCTTGAACGCCTCGTTCTCGTGCATGCCCTCGGTTTCCCGGATGGACTTCAGGATGGCCTGCACGGCCAGCGGGCCGTTAGCAGAAATCACGTCGGCTATCTCTAAAGCCTTGGTCAGCGCCTGCCCGTCGGGAACGACGTGTCCGATCAGGCCGATCTCCTTGGCCTGGGCGGCGGTGATGTGCCGTCCGGTCAGCAGCAGATCGCAGGCGACGGTGTACGGGATCTGGCGGACCAGTCTTACCGCCGAGCCGCCCATCGGATACAGGCTCCACTTGGCCTCGGAGATGCCGAACTTGGCGCTTTCGCCGGCCACCCGGATGTCGGTGCCTTGCAGAATCTCGGTGCCACCCGCGATCGCCGGGCCCTCGACGGCGGCGATCAGCGGCTTGGTCAGCCGCCGGCCCTTGAGCAGGGCGTCGATGCGCGATGGGTCGTAGCTGCCGTCCTTGAACGACTCACCCGGCGGCTTGGCGGTGGCCGCTTTGAGGTCCATGCCGGCACAGAAGTAGCCGCCGGCCCCGGTCAGGATGCAGCAGCGGATGTCGGGATCGCTGTCGACGCGGTCCCACGCCTCGACCATGATTTGCATCATTTCGCCGCTCAGCGCGTTGCGCGCCGACGGCCGGTTCATCGTGACGATCAGGGTGTGTCCGCGCTGCTCAACCAGGGCGTCGGGTTCTTTCTCGGACTCGCTCACCGGTGTTCGCCTTCCTGCCAGAGGACCCCAGACTTGTCAGGAAATGTAACACGTTCTAATTTGGGGTCCGTGGCCCTGAACATTGCCGACTTAGCCGAGCATGCCATCGACGCCGTGCCTGACCGCGTCGCCCTGATCTGTGGCGACGACCAGCTGACCTATGGCCAGCTGGAGGAGAAGGCCAACAGGTTTGCGCATTACCTGATCGACCAGGGCGTCAAGAAGGACGACAAGGTCGGCCTGTACTGCCGCAACCGCATCGAGATCGTGATCGCGATGCTGGGCATCGTCAAGGCCGGCGCCATCCTGGTCAACGTCAACTTCCGCTACGTCGAGGGCGAACTGCGCTACCTGTTCGACAACTCCGACATGGTGGCGCTGGTACACGAGCGCCAGTACTCCGACCGCGTCGCCAACGTCTTGCCGGACACCCCGAATGTCAAGACGATCCTCGTGGTCGAGGACGAAAGTGACGTAGGGGAAGGGGCCTACCAGCGCTACGGCGGCGTCGAGTTCTACTCCGCGCTCGAAAAGGGTTCGCCGGAGCGCGATTTCGGCCCCCGCAGCGCCGACGACATCTACCTGCTTTACACCGGTGGTACCACCGGCTTCCCCAAGGGCGTGATGTGGCGCCACGAGGACATCTACCGGGTGCTGCTGGGCGGAACCGACTTCGCCACCGGCGAATACGTCAAGGACGAGTATGACCTGGCCAAGCAGGCCGCCGCCGGGCCGCCGATGGTCCGCTTCCCGATTCCGCCGATGATCCACGGCGCCACGCAGTCGGCGACCTGGATGGCGTTGTTCTCCGGCGGAACCATTGTGCTGGCACCGGAATTCGACGCCGACGAGGTCTGGCGGACTGTGCACAAGCACAAGGTCAACCTGCTGTTCTTCACCGGTGACGCGATGGCGCGGCCACTGCTCGACGCGCTGCTCAAGAACAACGACTACGACCTGTCGTCGCTGTTCCTGTTGGCCAGCACCGCGGCGCTGTTCTCGCCCAGCATCAAGGAGAAACTGCTCGAGCTGCTGCCCAATCGGGTCGTCACGGACTCGATCGGCTCGTCGGAAACCGGATTCGGCGGCACCAGCGTGGTCGCCAAGGGCGAGCCGCACACCGGCGGGCCGCGGGTCACCATCGACAAGTGGACCGTGGTGCTCGACGAGGACGGCAACGAGGTCAAGCCCGGCTCGGGGGTGCGCGGGGTCATCGCCAAACGCGGACACGTCCCGGTCGGCTATTACAAGGATCCGGAGAAGTCGGCGGCCACCTTCAAGGTGATCAACGGCGTCCGTTACGCCATCCCCGGCGACTACGCGCAGGTGGAGGCCGACGGTACCGTCACCATGCTCGGTCGCGGGTCGGTGTCGATCAACAGCGGCGGGGAGAAGATCTACCCCGAGGAAGTCGAGGCCGCGCTCAAGGGCCACCCGGACGTGTTCGACGCGCTGGTGGTCGGCGTTCCCGACGAGCGGTACGGCCAGTGCGTGGCCGCCGTCGTGCAGCCGCGCCCCGGCATGCATCCGTCGCTGGCCGAACTAGACCAGTTCGTGCGGAGCGAGATCGCGGGATACAAAGTGCCGCGGGCACTTTGGTATGTCGACGAGGTCAAGCGGTCGCCGGCCGGCAAGCCCGACTACCGCTGGGCCAAGGAGCAGACCGAGGCCCGCCCGGCCGACGAGCGGCACGCCAACCACATCTCCACGATCGGCCGGTAGAGGTCGACCTCCTTGAGAGTCGCTTTCGCGTCCAACGCTCAGCCAAGCCGACAAGTGATCCTCAGAATCTGAGATACTCCTTGGCCGTATAGATACTCATCGGTATATTACCGATGGTCACGGTAGCCAATGGCTGCCCTGTCGGCGAAGAGCGGCTGCTACGAGGAGACGGCGTCATGAGCGATCTGTCGAGCAAGAAGAAAGCTCCTTCGGTCACCGAGTCGCTGGGCGGGGCAGCCGAACTCGGCGCCCAGGTACGACCTCCGGTCAAGCCCGTCCAGATCTGGGCAGTCATCGGCGGTGCACTGCTGGCGCTCCAGCTCTACGTGTGGATCCGCTGGATCAGCGGCCCCTATTTCGAGCGGGTGCCGTCCGGGCCGAACGATCCGCCGATGTACATGAAAGTGCCACTGATGGCGAACGCCATCGTTCTGTGGGTCGGCCTGCCGTTCGCCCTTTGGTGGTTCTTCATCAGGCCGTGGCGCCGCGAGCGGCGAATCACGTTGGACGGCATGCTCGTCGTGTCGATGGGCCTGATGTTCTTCCAGGATCCGTTGCTCAACTACCTCAACACCTGGTGCACCTACAACACCTGGCTGTTCAACCGGGGTTCTTGGTCCTCGCACATTCCGGGCTGGGTGTCGCCGGAGGAACCGGGTCATCAGGTGGCCGAACCGCTGCTGACGAACGCGCCGGGATACGCCTACGGAGTCCTGCTGATCACCATCGTCGGATGCTGGCTCATGCGAAAGATCAAGGCGCACTGGCCCAATATCAGCAACCTTCGGCTGATCGTGGCCACCTACGCGATCGCCTTCGTCTTCGACTTCGTCATGGAAGGCCTGGTCCTGCTGCCGATCGGCTTCTACACCTATCCCGGTGCCATCCGGTCCGTGTCGATCAATGCCGGCACGTACTACCAATGGCCCGTGTACGAGGGATTGATGTGGGGAGGCGTGCAGGCAGCACTGTGCTGTCTGCGTTACTTCACCGACGATCGCGGCCGCACCGTCGTCGAGCGCGGACTGGACCACGTTGGAGGTGGATTCGCCAGGCAGCAATTGACCCGGCTTCTGGCGATCTTCGCCGGGGTCAGCGCGTGCTTCTTTTTCTTCTACAACGTGCCCGCGCAATGGATCGGCATGCACGCCGACCCCTGGCCCGAAGACCACCAGAAGCGCTCGTACTTCAACGGCGGCATCTGCGGCGACGGGACCGACAAGCCATGCCCGGACCCGGCTTTGCCCATACCGACCAAACGCTCCGGTTACGTCGATGTCGACGGCCAATTGGTGATGCCCGACGGGGTTAGGGTTCCGCCGGTCGTGCCCTTCGAGCGGGGGCATTGAAGCGCGTGCCCGCAGCGCATCTGTAAGACTGCACGCATGAACGGTGCTCATGCGCTGATCAATACTCTGGTTGACCGCGGGGTCGACGCGTGCTTCGCCAACCCCGGGACGTCCGAGATGCATTTCGTCGCGGCGCTGGATGCCGTGCCCGAAATGCGCGGCGTGCTGACTCTGTTCGAGGGAGTCGCCACCGGTGCGGCCGACGGCTATGCCCGCATCGCCGGCCGTCCCGCGGCGGTGCTGCTGCACCTGGGCCCCGGGCTGGGCAACGGCTTGGCGAATCTGCACAACGCCCGCCGCGCCCGGGTGCCCGTCGTGGTGGTCGTCGGCGACCACGCCACCTATCACAAAAAGTACGACGCGCCACTGGAATCCGACATCGACGCGCTCGCGGGCAGCGTGTCGGGCTGGGTGCGTCGATCCGACGGCGATGTCGCGTCTGACGCTGCTGAGGCCGTCGCCGCCGGCCGAAGCGGGGGACAGGTCGCCACACTCATTCTGCCGGCGGACATTTCGTGGACCGAGGGTGCGCAGGCCGGCCGCAGGATGCCGGACGCCGCTACTCCTTCGACAGTCGACACGGATGCGGTGGAGTCGGCGGCCAAAGTACTGCGTTCCGGCGAACCCACGGTGATCCTGATCGGCGGCGACGCCACCCGCGCTGCCGGGTTGACCGCGGCGGCCCGAGTCGCGACCGCCTCGCGGGCCCGCTGGTACTGCGAGACCTTCCCCGCCCGGCTGGAGCGCGGCGCCGGCCTGCCGGCGGTAGAGCGGCTCGCATACTTCGCCGAGGCGGTCGCCACGCAACTGGAAGGCGCCAAACATCTGATACTGGCCGGAGCACCTTCACCGGTATCGTTTTTCGCCTACCCGGGCAAGCCGAGTGACCTGGTACCGGAGGGCTGCGAGGTGCACGTGCTCGCCGGCCACACCGGTGCAGCCGATGCCCTGACAGCCTTAGCCGACGAGATGGCCCCCGACACTGCGGCCCCGCTTGCCGCGCCGTCGCGCCCGCAACTGCCAACCGGGTCGCTGACCGTCGCTTCCGCGGCCGACGTGATCGGCGCGCTATTGCCGGAAGGGGCAATCGTCGTCGACGAGTCCAACACCTCTGGTCTGCTGCTGGCCGCCGCCACCGCCGGGTGCCCGGCACACGATTGGCTGACCCTGACCGGCGGCGCGATCGGCTACGGCATCCCCGCAGCGTTGGGCGCCGCGGTGGCCGCACCGGATCGCCCGGTGCTCTGCCTGGAATCCGACGGGTCTGCGATGTACACGATTTCGGGACTGTGGACGCAGGCGCGGGAGAACCTCGATGTCACCACCGTCGTCTACAACAACGGCGCCTACGACATCCTGCGCCTCGAGTTACAGCGGGTCGGCGCGGAGGGTGCGCCCGGCCCCAAGGCGCGCCAGCTGCTCGACTTGACCTGTCCTGCAATGGATTTCGTCAAGATCGCCGAGGGAATGGGAGTTCCTGGACGACGGGTCAGCACCGCCGAGGACTTCGCCGATGCGCTGCGGGCGGCTTCGGCCGAACCGGGGCCACACCTTATCGAGGCGATGGTGCCGTCGATGCTGGGTTGACCAGTCAGGGCAGCTTGATAACCGATACGTACATCTCCAGGGTCGGCCTAAAGAGATCGACATCATCGAGTTGGCTGCCCAGCATGACGGAGTCAGTGGTGGCCACGAGTACCTGGGCGAATGTTCGCGGGGGGATGAGCAGCGCTGCGCCGAGCCGGTCGATGCCCTCGACGATGAACTTCGCCAGCGCTTCGACGACTTCTGATCTCTTGGCGGCCACCCGTTTTCGTGCGTCGGGGTTGCGAAGCAGGTAGAGGGTGAACTCGTGTCCCAACGCCGCATGCTCGGCGCCCCGGTCACGGCTCAGTTGTCGCCAGCGTTCGGCGATTTCGTCGAGCTCGCGCGCCCCGAGTTGGGTCGCTTTCGACATCACCTCGGCGAAGTTGTCGAAATAACGGCGCCAGTACCGGTCGCTCACTGCCAGGAACAGGTCTTCCTTGGTTGTGAAGTGCTTGTAGATGGCACCTTTCGTGTAACCCGCCGCGTGGGCGATGTCGTCGAGGGACGCCGCCATGAATCCTTTTTCGGCGAACACCTCCTCCGCGGCATCAAGCAGAAGCGAACGGGTGTGCTCGAGGCGTCGCTCCCGTGTCCAGCGCTCAACCATGCCCACGATTGTGTCACAGAATCTGAGAAGCCCATTGGTCGCTTAGATACTGATAGGTATATTATCGTTCACGCCCATCCAGAAGGAGACAGTGCCGTGACCGAACTGTCGAGCAAGAAGAGCGCGCCCTTTGTCACCGAGTCGCTCGGTGACACGACCTCGCTCAGCGCCCAACCTCAGTCCAAAGCCAAGCCCGTGCGGATCTGGGCCATCGCCGGGGGCGCGATTCTGGCTTTCCAGTTGTATGCGTGGATCCGTTGGATCACCGGGCCCAATTTCGAGCGGGTCCCTCCGGGACCGAGTGATCCACCGGCGTTCATGAAGGCGATCCTTTTCACCTGGACCACCGTGATCGTCGTCGGGCTCCCGATTGCCTTCTGGTGGTTCATCATTCGGCCCTGGCGCCGAGAGCGGCGAATCACCCTGGACGGCATGCTCCTGATCTCGTGCGGCCTGCTGTTCTTTCAGGATCCGCTGCTGAACTACTTCAACACGTGGAGCACGTACAACACCTGGATGTGGAACCGCGGCTCGTGGGTGCAGGACATTCCGGGCTGGGTGTCGTTCGGGAAACCGGGCGCCATGATGGCCGAACCGTTCCTGATGAACGCTCCCGGCTACTTCTTCGTCCTGCTGTGCACGATGCTCGGCTGCTGGGTCATGCGCAAAGCCAAGCAGCGGTGGCCCAACATCAACACCGTCGGCTTGATCGGCGTGGTGATCGCCTGGACCTTCGTCTTCGATTTCGTCATCGAGGGCCTGTTCCTCATGCCCATGGGGCTTTTCACCTACCCTGGTGCGATTCGGGCCCTGTCGGTCAATGCCGGCACCTACTACCAGTGGCCGCTCTATGAAGGGCTGATGTGGGGTGGTGTCCAGGCCGGCCTGTGCTGCCTGCGCTACTTCACCGACGACCGTGGCCGGACCTTCGTCGAGCGTGGACTCGACCGCGTGCGAGGCGGTTTCGCCAAACAGCAGCTCACCCGCTTCCTGGCGATCTTCGCGGCGTGCAGCGCCTTCTTCTTCGTCTTCTACAACCTTCCCGCGCAGTGGTTCGCCATGCACCAAGATCCCTGGCCCGACGACATCCTGAAGCGCTCATACTTCCTGATGGGCATCTGCGGTGAGGACACCGATCGGCGGTGCCCCGATCCTTCGCTGCCGGTACCCCTGTCGAATTCCGGCTACATCAACCACCACGGTGAGCTTGTCCTCCCCGGGGGCGCAAAGCTTCCCCAAAACGTTCCGCTCGAGCGAGGTAAGTAATTGTTGAACAGTCAACCCACAGCGGTTCGCTCCGTCTCGAACGCGCCGTTCTACCGTGCCGTCGGCGACGAGGTGGAGATCTTCCGCGCTGCGGCCCGCCGCGGCCTGCCAGTGTTGCTGAAAGGCCCCACCGGCTGCGGGAAAACACGATTCGTGGAGGCGATGGCCCACCAGCTGGGCAGTGACCTGATCACCGTTGCGGGCCACGAGGACATGACGTCGGCGGATCTGGTCGGCCGATTCCTGCTCAAGGGCGGTGAGACGGTCTGGGTAGACGGGCCGTTGACCCGCGCGGTGCGAGAAGGCGCCATCTTCTATCTGGACGAGGTCGTGGAAGCCCGCCAGGACACCACCGTGGTCATCCATCCGCTCGCCGATCACCGCCGTGAGCTGCCGGTCGATCGGCTCGGCACGACGTTGAAGGCGGCGCCCGGATTCCAGCTGGTGATCTCCTACAACCCCGGCTACCAGAGCGTCCTGAAGAACCTCAAAGAGTCGACCCGTCAGCGCTTCGTCGCCATCGAGCTCGGCTACCCGTCCCCCGAAGTCGAGACCGAAGTGGTTGCCTACGAAGCCGGGATCGACACCGAGACCGCACGTGCCTTGGTCAAGCTCGCGTACGCCATCCGAAACCTCGACGGCTCACCCTTGCGCGAAGTGGCCTCCACTCGGTTGTTGATTCTGGCCGGCGGCCTCGCGGCCGAAGGACTGAACCTGCGCAGTGCCGTCCACGCGGCCGTCGTCCAGGTGCTCTCCGACGACGACGACGTCATCCGAGCGCTCGACGAACTCGTCAACACTGTCCTGCCCCGGACGTGACCGCGTCGGATCGCAGCAGCCCCAACAGGTTTCGACTGGTCGCCACCTACCTCGCCGGCAGGTCCGTCGAAGTCACCGAGGCGCCCGCCGGGCAGCCCCCGCACACCGACGGCCAGTTCATCTTCGTGTCGGCGCGCGCTTCTGTCGAGGAGCAGCGCCGCGAGATGGTCGTTCAGGCAGCGCTTCTCGGCGCGGGCAGCCTCGATCCGCGACTGGTGAAGGGACTGCGCGCACGTACCACATTGGCGCGCCGCTACCTGGCACTCGAAGGTCAGCGGGTTCTCGCCGAACTCGCCCGGCAGATCCCACTCGACGCCGCGCTCCTCCCGGACAAACGACCCAGCACCGCGACCGCCGATGAGTCACTCGAGGTGGCCAAGAGCCGAACCAAAGTTGCCGATCCACCGCAGTGGTTCGGTGTCATCAAACCCTCCCGCTTGATTGGCGCGCCTGCTGGGCCTGGCGGGCAGGCCACCGACAAAGACCTCCACTTGCAGTTCGACCCCGTCGACATGCCCGAATCGGAGGACGACGACGAAGACGACGACGGCGGGAAGTCCGGGGAGAGCAAGATCCTCAAACTTTTCGAAAGTCCGCTCGTGCGCAACCAGTCGATGTCTGACTATTTCCGCAAGATGTTCGGCGGTTCACGTTCCCCCGAAGAGGCCGCCGCGGGGGCCGAGATGACAGTGCGCTCAACCCGGCGCGTGCAGCAGATCGGACCGAATGCTCGTCCGCTGCCCACCCGGATCCAATTCAGCAATGACGGCAAGCCCGGTGCTGCGATGGGCGTGGGCGGCGCCCTGTATCCGGAATGGGATGTCTTCAACGACCGGTACAAGCCTGATTGGTGCCGGGTCGTCGACTTTCCACTGACCGTCGCCGCCGACGTCTCCAATGCCGCTGTGGCGCACGACGATGTGCTGCGGCGTCGCTTGGCTCGTGTCGGGCTCGGCCCGAAGGTCCTGCGCGGCCGCACCGACGGGGACGACCTCGACATCGAGGCGCTCATCGACCTGTTCGTCGATCTGCAATCCGGCTTTTCTCCACCCGAACACGTCTACCTGGAACGCCGCAAACTGGCCCGCAATCTCGGCGTGCTCATTCTAATCGACGCCTCGGGGTCCGCCGTGGATGCCGATCCGGACGGCCTTGCGGTGCACGACCATCAGCGACGGGCGGCCGCCACTTTGGCCGTCACACTCGAAGAGCTTGGTGACCGCGTCGCCGTTTACGCATTTCGGTCGCACGGCCGCCACGCTGTGCATCTGCCGGTCATCAAGACGTTCGACCAAAGTTTCGGCGCGGTCGGACGGGCCCGGCTCAACCAGCTCGAACCGGCCAGCTACACCCGTCTGGGCGCCGGCATCCGTGGCGCCGGCGAAATACTCAAAACCGAGGCAGGCACGCCGAATCGGCTGCTGCTCGTCCTCTCGGATGGCTTCCCCTACGACGACGGCTACGAAGGTCGTTACGCCGAAGCCGACGCCCACAAGGCGCTCGAAGAGCTCCGCTCCGAAGGCGTTGCCTGCCTGTGTCTTTCCATCGGTGCCAGCACCGAAACCGATGTGCTGCAACGCGTCTTCGGCTCCGCCAGCTTCGCCAGCGCCCCCACCCTGGCCGACTTGAGCCCCCAGATGGACGAGTTGTTCTTGTCTTCTCTGCAGGAACTTGCCGCCCCGAAACCGTCGCGAGGTCATGGATGAAGGTGTTGTTGACAGGCGCGCTGGGCAACATCGGCCTTTCCGCATTGCGGGCGCTGCTTGTCGAGGGCCACGACGTCGTCGCCTTCGACCTCGACTCTCGCAGGGCACGCAAACTCGCCGCCGGCTTCAACGGTCGAGTGCACTTCGCCTGGGGCGACATCACCCGTCGGGAATCGATCAGGCACGCACTAGATGGCGTGGAGGCAGTGATCCATCTGGCGGCCATCATTCCTCCTTATTCAGAACGGGTGCCCGATCTGGCGCGGAAGGTGAACCTCGACGCGACGCACGACCTCATCGCGGAAATGGAGGCCTCGCCCACCGCCAACCGGCTTGTCTTCGCGTCGTCGCAGGGCGTCTTCGGCGACGTGCAGGATCGCGAGCCGCCGCTTCGCGTCGACACACCCGTTTCCCCAACCGACGAGTATGGGCGCCAGAAGACCTTGTGCGAGCAAGCGATCCGGGAGTCACGGCTGCGGTGGAGCATACTGCGGCTTGCGGCTGTGACGCCGATCCACTTGCAGGCGCAAGATCCGAGCATCATGTTCGAGTTCAGCCCTGACGCGCGGTTCGAGTTCCTCCATCCCGACGACGCCGGAACGGCATTCGCTCGCGCCGTGGCTTGTGAAGGATCGATCGGAAAGACCGTGTACATAGCCGGCGGCGCGAACTGCCGCATGATCTATTACGACTTCGTCAACGCGGTGATGAGTGCGATCGGAATCGGCCGCATTCCCATGGACGCCTTCATCCGCACCACGCCGCCTCGCTTTTTCGGCGACTGGGTGGACACCGAGGAGAGTCAGCGCCTCCTGCAGTACCAGACGCGAGGACTCGACGAGCAACTGGACGACATGAAAAAGGAACTCGGGTTGCTGGCGCCGTTCATCCGTCTTGCGCGTCCACTCGCCACCTGGTACGTCACCCGCAACTCCGCCTACCTCAAGGAGAACCGGCGTCGCGGCTACTGAATCGGTTCGTCGCCAAGAACGGTCGTGCGCAGCATCTCTCGCGGCGAGTCCGGGTCGTAAGGTGCCGCGCGGTGCAGCACGCCCTGGTTATCCCAGATCACCGTGTCGCCGACCGACCAGCGGTGGCTGTAGACCTTGTCCGGTGTCGTGGCCCACTCCAGCAGCTCGGCCAGCAGCGCTCGGCCCTTCTCGAGGTCCATGCCCACGACATAGTCGGCCGACGCGCCCAGCACCAGCGATTTGCGGCCGTCGTTGTGTGTCCAGACCAGCGGATGCTCATGGGTGGGCCGCCCCCGCCAGCGCGCCAGCTGCTCCGGGGTGGGGTCGGGCGTGACGCGCCGCTGCGAGGCCTCCAGGGAGTGAACGACTCTCAGCGACGCGAACCGCTGCTTCTCGTCATCGCTCAACGCGTCGTAAGCCGCGTACGTGCTGGCGAACTCGGTTTCGCCGCCGCGTTCTGCAACCTGCACCGCGGAGAGCACGGTGGCCTTCTGCGGGCATTCGTCGCCCATCGGGGTGCAGCCGTCGATGTGCCAGTCGAAGGTGGCGCGCAGATATGCCGCCGAGGAGTTCTTCGACGGGTCCAGGGTGATCGGGTAGATGCCCGGCACCGGATGATGGCCGTCGGAGGAATGGTCCACCTCGCCGAGTCGACGGCAAAACGCCACCTGCGCTTCGGGATTCAGATGCAGGTCGGGGAAGACCAGCACCCCGTTGTCCTCCAGCGCGGCGAGTACCGCCTCGGCGAGCACGTCGTCGGTGGCGAGCCGGTCGGGGTCGATGCCGCTGACTTCGGCGCCCACCGACGCGGTGAGCTTGTTGACGGTGAGCAGACTCATCGGCTGTCCTCTCTCATGGCACCGGCTCGCCGATGCGGACCATCACCGCGTCAGCGGCGTCGGTGGGTCGAGGTTGATGCATGATTTCCACCGCCATCGCGACCATGATCAGCGAATAGATCAGGTGCAGCAGGTTCAGTGCATCCTCGGGGAGGTCGTCCAGGGAGAACTTGTCGCAGTAGTCGATCGCCTCTTCCAGCCGGGGGAAGAAGGCGTCGTAGAACTCCCGCATTTCGGCCATGCTGCTGGCCATCCGCCGGTCCCACCGCTCGGCTTCGGTTGGCAGGCACCAGGTTTGCGCGTACGGCTCGAGTTCGGCGAAGGCGCTGGGCAGGAACGCGTCAGCCATGGCCCGCCCCCACCGGTGTGCGTTCGGCTTCATACTGCGCCACCCAGTCGCCGACCACCTTGTGGAGGTGACGGACCAGGATCTCCTGGTCGTTGAGCGGGAACTCATCGACGGCGCCGGTTTCCAGCGCCGCCTGCGTACCGCCCAACATGCCGGCGTCCTGCAGCGCGAACTCCTTGAGCACCACCGCGGCGACCTCGTGTTCGACGCGTTCGCGCACAGTGCGGGCGGGGTGAAACGCGGTGTAGGCCTCGAACCGGTGCGTGTTGTGTGACGTCGGCCAATACCGGTAGAGCAGATACCAGCCGCCGTAGATCAGGATCTCCAGATTCGGGAAGATCTGGAAGTTGCTGATGCCCCACGGCTCGATGCCGCCCGGGTTGAGCCCGGCCGGCAGCTCACCGAGATCGGGAGTCCGCCACGGGCCGACAAGCCCACTGCGCGTTGCCCGTTCGATCGGATACATGTACTCCGGTGCCAGCAGCCAGCGGCGGGTTCCGGCCGTGGACACCAGCCGGTGCGGCCCGTCGATCTGGAAGTGGGCGCATTCGAAGCCGGCGTTGGGGTCACGCACCGCGGGCGGCACCTGCTGCGGGTGCAGCGACGGCACGTGGTAATACTCCTGGAACGCGTCGGCGAAGATCTTCCAGTTGCTGTTGTTGTCGGCGACCCAGTCGTAGCGCTCGGTGAGCTTGTCGAACGGATAGTCGTCGAGCGCGGTGATCATCGGGCCCAGGAACTCCCGCAGGGTCTGCCGCGGCTCGGAATCGAAGTTGACGAAGACGAACCCGTTCCAGACGTCACAGTGCACCGGGCGCAGGCCGTAGCCGTCGCGATCGAGGTCGAAGAACTCCGGCTCCTGCTGCACGAACGTCAGCGTGCCGTCGAGGTCATAGCGCCAGCCGTGGTACTTGCAGGTGAACTGCCGGCATACGCCCTTGGTTTCCTGGTTGGGAAAGTCGTTCCACACCAGCTTGTTTCCGCGGTGCCGGCAGACGTTGTGGAATGCCCGGATCGTCTGGTCCTTGCCCTTGACCACGATGATCGACGTGCCCACGGCGGCAATGTCTTTGGTGAGATAGCTACCGACGCGGGGAAGTTCCTCGACGCGGGCGACGTTGAGCCAGGCCCGTTTGAAGATCGCCTCCCGTTCGGCCGCATAGAACTCCGGCGACGTGGAGTCCCGGAACGAGATCGGGCCGGTGCCGAGGTCTGGATAGTGCTGCGTCCAGCTGCCTTCCGACGGTTTAGGCCATCGCGCCATGGGAACCTCCTGTCACATCACTGCCCCGCCGTTGACACCGAGCACCTGACCGGTGATGAACCCGGCCTCCTCCGAGCACAGAAACCCGACGGCCGCCGCGATGTCGGCGCCGGTGCCCAGGTGTCCCAGCGGGATTGTCTGAGCCATGGTCTCGTTGGGCGGCAGGTTGCCCTCAGCCTGGGACTGGCGCTGCATTGGCGTCTCGATGCCCGACGGTGGGATGTTGTTGACGGTGATGCCCGCCGGCGCGTACTCGCGCGCCAGGGATTTCGTCAACGTGATCAGCGCGCCCTTGGAACTGGCGTAGTGCGCCATGCCGGGGGAGCCGCGCTGGGCGGACGACGACGAGATCATCACGATGCGGCCCCAGCCCGCGGCCACCATGTCCGGCAGCGCCACCTGGCAGCAGTGAAACGTACCGGTGAGATTGACGTCGATGATCCGCTGCCAGGCTTCCGGGGTGATGTCGGCGAACGGCGCGAAACCCACCATGCCTGCGCTGGTGACCAGGATGCTCACCGGGCCCAGTTCGCTACGCACCTTCGCGAACGCCTCCTCGACGGCGCGCCGGTCACTCACGTCCGCCTCGGCCGCCAGCGCGGTGACCCCGGCAGCGCGCAGCTCATCGGAAACCCGTTGCGCGGCTCGGCTGTTGATGTCGAGAACGGCGACTTTGTGGCCTCGGCGGCCCAGCTCGTGGCAGGTCGCTTCGCCCATGCCCGAGGCGCCGCCGGTCACCACCGCGACTCGCTGCGACTTATTCATAGACCACCCGTACCGTGCGACTCGTCGGCAGCGACTGACAGGTCAGCACCCAGCCGTCGGCAACGTCGTCGTCGGTGAGCGCGTCGTTGTTGATCATCCGCACGCTGCCCTCGACCAGCCGGGCCATACATGTTGCGCACGAACCGGTCTCGCACGACGACGGCGCAGCCAGCCCGGCCATTCGGGCGGTTTGCAAAACGGTGTTGCCCGGCCGATAGGGCACCACGGTGGTGCGGCGGTCCAGCTGGATCGTCACCTCCTCGGTGACGGTGTCGACCACGTCCATGCGCTCGTCCATCGCCAATGAGAGTATCAAGTACTTGCGATACTTATCAAGTACTTGATTCATCATCGGGGTGGTCGGTGAACAGTGGGTTGCCGGTTCCTTGTTCGACCACGCGGGCCAACAGGTCGTGCAGCACCTGTTGCTCGTCGGGACTCAGTACGCCGAACACCTGCTCGTGGGCGGCCAGCGCGTCGGCCAGCACGGCCGAGACCACGGCGCGGCCCTGATCGGTCAGGTAGGTCTGCAGGATCCGGCCGTGTTGCGGGTCTTGCTTGCGCTCCACCAGGCCGCGGTCCTCGAGCGCGGCGATCGCCAACTGCGCGCCCTGCGGGCTGATCAGCAGCCGGCGGGCCAATTCGGCGCCGGACAGGCCCGGCTCGTTGGCCAGCTGACGCATCAAGCCGATTTGCGCGGTGGTCACTCCGTGGCTGCTGATCGCGTCGTTGACGGTCTTCAGCGAGAAATGGAAGGCCTGCTTGAGCAGCCACAGGATGTTGTCGGTGAGTTCCATGGTGTGTCCTACGGCCGCTTGTGAACCTGACCGCCCTTCATGACGAACCGTACGTCGAGCGTGCTGGCGATGTCGCGCGACGGGTCCCCGGGCACGGCGACGATGTCGGCGAGGTAGCCGGGTGCCAGCCGGCCGAGTTCGTGGTCGGCCTCGATGAGCTCGGCGCTGGTCACTGTCGCCGCGCGGATGGCCTGCATCGGCGTCATGCCGCGGTCGACCAGTGCGCACAGCTCCTTCGCGTTCTGGCCGTGCGGGATCGCGGGTGCGTCGGTGCCGCAGGCGATCCGCACCCCGGCGGCTATTGCCTTGGGCAGCATGGCTTTAGCCTGTGGGAACACCTCGGCGGCCTTCTTGCGCAACTCGGGTGCAACGCGGTCGACCGCCAGCGCTTCGGTCAGATAGGTGGTTGAAACGAGGAAGGTACCGTGATCGACCATCATCTGGATCGTGTCGTCGGTGGCCAGGAAACCGTGTTCGATGCAGTCGATTCCGGCCTTGATGCAGGCCCGGATGGCGCTGTCACCGATCGCATGCGCGGCCACCCGGATGCCGGCGCGGTGGGCCTCGTCGGCGATCGCGGCGAACTCCTCGTCGGAGTACTGCTGCGACCCGGGTGCCGTGCTGTGCGACATCACCCCACCCGACGCGGACACCTTGATCACCTTGGCGCCGTGGCGGATCTGGTAACGCACGCAGGCCCGCACATCGGGCACCCCGTTGGCGATCCCTTCGGCCACCGACAGCGGCATGATGCCCGGCGCCAGCCGTTGGAAGACCGTCGGATCCAGATGTCCGCCATAGGGTGTGACGGCATGCCCGGCCGGCACCACCCGCGGGCCCACATGCCAGCCCGCATCGATCGCGCGCTGCAGCGCCACGTCGAGCAGATAGCCGCCGGTCTTGACCATCAGGCCGAGATTGCGCACCGTGGTGAACCCGGCATCCAACGTGGCCCGGGCGTTCACCGCGCCGCGCAGCGTGCGGTAGGCCGGGTCGTCCTGCACACCATGCATCGGCGACGGCAGCCCTTCCGGCCCGCCGGGGCCGCCGATGAGCAGGTTGAGTTCCATGTCCATCAGGCCGGGCAACAGGGTCACATCGCCGAGATCTATCTCGGCCTCCGAATCAACCGGTGGCTCGGCGGGATTCACCGCAGCAATCCGGTCGCCGTCGATCACGACCACCGCCGGCGAGCGGACCTCACCGGCGTCGACGTCCGCCCAGCGGGCGGCACGCAACACGATCACGGCACGGGTTCGCAGACGCAATCCAGTGTCGATGCCCCGGAATCGGGAATGCGCGGCTGCTTCCAGCATTCGACAGGGAACGACACCATGATCATCGAGTACAGCAGGTGCATCAGGTTCATCACGTCGTCGGGCAGGTCGTCGAGGCTGAACTTGTCGCAGTAGGCCAGCGCGTCCTCCGCGCGCGGCATGATGGCGTCGTAGAACGCCTGCATGTCCGCCATCGAGCTGGTGAGTCGCTTGTGGTAACGCTCCGGCTCGCTCGGCAGGCACCAGTCGGAAAACGGTTCCAGATCGGCGAATTCGGGCGGCAGCTTGGTGGTCATCAGAAGCCCGCCGTCGCGCGCCGGTACTCGTCGACCCACGCCGCGGTCTCGCGGTGCAGATGCCGAATCAGCACCTCTTGGTCGTTGAGCAGAAAACCGTCGACGGCACGTGATTCGATCATCGACTGGGTTGCCTCCAGCGTGTTGGCGTCCTGCAGACCGAATTCCTTGAATGTCACCGCCGCCAGTTCCTGCGCGACCCGCTCGCGCGGAGTGCGGGGCGGCGGGAAATACAGCGTGCCCTCGAAAACGTGGCTGTTATACGACGTCGGCCAGTAGTGGTAGGTCAGATACCAGCCCTGCCCCCAGATCAGGATCACGAAATTGGGGAACAGCTGAAACGAGTCCAGCCCCCACGGGTCACAGTTGGCCGGGTTGATGCCGTCGGGCAGCGGGCCGAGATCCGGGCTGTCCCACGGCCCGAAAAGCCCGCTGCGGCAGATCTCGTCGATCGGCTTGCGCATGTCAGCATCCATCTCCCAGGCCCGCACGCCCGACGTGCTGACCAGCCGGTGCGGCCCGTCGATGCGATAGTGCGGCGCCTCGAACCCGGCCTCCGCGGCAGCCTTGGAGTACTTGGTCGGCGACTGGTTCGCGTGTAACACCGGCGCGTGGTAGAACTCCTGGAACGCGTCCAGGTAGAGCTTCCAATTCGCTTTCACTTCCGAGCGGTAACACCACCGCGACGTCAGCTGCCCGAACGGATACCCCTCCAGCCCGGTGATCATCGGGCCCAGGAACTCGCGCAGCGACTGCTCGGGTTCGGCGGCGAAGTTGACGAAGATGAAGCCTTCCCACACGTCGCAGTGCACCGGCACCAGCCCGTAGCGGTTCTTGTCCAGGTCGAAGAACTCGCCTTCCTGCGGGACGTGGGTCAGGTTGCCGTCCAGGTCGTAGCGCCATGCGTGGTATTTGCACCGGAATTGGCGGCAAAAGCCGCTGGCCTCCTCGGCAGGCATGTCGTTCCAGACCAGCTTGTTGCCGCGGTGGCGGCAGATGTTGTGGAACGCCTTGATGTCGCCGTTGGTGGTGCGCACCACGATGATCGAGGTGTTGACAACCTTCAGTTCCTTGGTGAAGTAGCTGCCGTTGCGTGGAAGTTGCTCGGCGCGACCGACATTGAGCCAAGCTCGCTTGAAGATCGCCGCCCGCTCGAGCTCGTAGAACTCCGGGGAGATGGAGTCCTCGTAAGACACCGGCCCGGTGCCGAGATCGGGGTAATGCTCTGTCCAGCTGCCTTCCGGTGGCTTGGGAAAACGAGGCATGGGCCGACCGTATATGCTCGGCAGAGCAATCACAAGTAGTTGATATTATGCCGGAGGTTGGTGTGCGAGCAGGCGAACTGTTTATCAGTGGGAGTTGGTCGAAGCCGAGCACCGACGCCGTGATCGACGTGATCTCGCCGGCCACCGAAGCACCGGTCGCACAGGTGGCGGCTGCCGGACCGGCCGACGTCGACGCCGCGGTCGGGGCCGCCCGCCAGGCGTTCGACGACGGCCCTTGGCCGCGACTCGATCCGTCCGAGCGCATTGCCGTGGTGCGCCGGCTGGCCGAGCTCTACGGTGAACGGCGTTCGGAGATGGCCGATCTCATCACCGCCGAGATCGGCGCGCCGACCAGCTTCGCCCAGCGGGCCCAGGTCGGCCTGCCGTGGATGATGATGACCGCGTTCTGCGATCTGGCCGACGACTTCGCGTGGCAGGAAACCCGGCGCGGCCACTACGGCGCCGACATCCGCATCCGCCGCGAACCGGTCGGCGTCGTCGCCGCGATCGTGCCGTGGAACATGCCGCAGTTCCTGATCGTCACCAAGCTGGTCCCCGCATTGCTGGCCGGCTGTTGCGTGGTGCTCAAGCCGGCGCCCGAGTCGCCGCTCGACGCGCTGCTGCTGGCCGAACTGCTGGAAGAGCTCGGCCTGCCGCCCGGTGTGGTGAGCGTGGTGCCGGGCGGCGCCGACGTCGGCGCCTACCTGGTGGCGCACGGAGGAGTGGACAAGGTGTCGTTCACCGGGTCCACCGTCGCCGGACGACAGGTGGCCGCGGCGTGTGCGACCGGATTGAAACGGGTCAGCCTCGAGCTCGGCGGCAAGTCGGCGGCGGTCGTCCTCGACGACGCCGATCCGGCGGCCGTCGCTACGGGCATCCGATCGGCGAGCCTGTCCAACAGCGGCCAGATCTGCAACGCACTGACCCGAATCCTGGTGCCCGCCAAGCGAAGTAACGAGTTCATCGACGCGCTGACCGCCGAGATGGAGGCATTGGTGGTGGGTGATCCTGTCGACCCCGCGACCCAGGTGGGCCCCTTGGTGGCGCGCCGGCAACAGCAGCGCGTCCTTGGCTACATCGAGGCCGGCAAGCAGGAAGGCGCCCGGCTGGTCACCGGCGGCACCGGCATGCCCGACGGCGTCGAGCGCGGCTGGTATGTGCGGCCAACGCTGTTCGCCGACGCCGACAACACGATGCGGATAGCGCGCGAAGAGATTTTCGGCCCGGTGCTGACCGTCATCGGCTACGACGACGAGGCCCAGGCGGTGCGGATCGCCAACGACTCCGACTACGGGCTGGCCGGGTCCGTCTTCACCGACGACGTTGACCGCGGGGTGGCGCTGGCCGCCCGCATCCGGACGGGCACGTTCGGGGTCAACCAGGGCTACACGATGGACCCGTATGCGCCGTTCGGCGGCGTCAAATTCAGTGGCTACGGCCGAGAGTTGGGCCGCGAAGGCATCGAGGGCTATCTGGACACCAAGTCGATCTCGGTCGCCGGTTAGCCACGGCGAGCAGACGTAAAATCGCCCAAAACACCGCGATTTTAGGCGATTTTACGTCTGCTCGCGCAGGGTCCACACCGGGTCGGGGCAGTCGACGCCCTCGGCCGACAGTTCGCGTTTGAGTACTTTGAACGTCGCGGTGCGGGGCAGTGCGCTACTGACCCGCACGTACGACGGCCACTGCTTGGGCCCGAGATCGGGTTGTTCGGCCAGAAAGGCACGGAACTTGTCGACGTCGAACTCCGCTTCCGGTGTCATCACCAGCGCGGCCATCACCCGGTCGCCGACGGCCGGATCGGGCACGCCATACACCGCCACCTCGCTGACCCCGGGGTAGCGTGCCAGCACCCGCTCGATCGGCGCGGTGCCCAGGTTCTCCCCGTCGACCCGTAGCCAATCACCCAGCCGCCCAGCGAAATACACGTACCCGTTCTCGTCGCGATAGGCCAGGTCGCCGCTGTGGTAGACGCCGTCGGCCATCCGTGCCGCGTCGGCCTCCGGGTCGTTGTAGTAGCCCTCGAACCGGCCCGGTCCGGCGATGTTCACCAGCTCGCCGACGACACCGGGCGGGCAGGGCTTGCCGGTGTCGACGTCGACGATCCCGATGCCTTCGGGCAGCGGGCCCAGTGAGCCGGCGGGGGTGTCGGGGGTGCGGGCGATCGCCACCCCGCCCTCGGTCGAGCCGAACCCGTCGACCGCGACACAGCCAAACCGGCGGGCAAAGCGTTCGATGTCGGCCGGGGCGCCCTCGTTGCCGTACACCACCTTCAGCGGGTTGTCCGCGTCGTCGGGTCGTTCGGGAGTGGCCAGTACATACGACAACGGCTTGCCGACGTAATTGGCGTACGTGACGCCATACTTCCGGATGTCGGGGAGGAATCCTGACGCAGAGAACTTGCGCCGCAACACCATTGACCCGCGGCACGCCGCCGCCACCGACCAGCCGACCAGCACGGCGTTGGAGTGGAACAGCGGCATCGACACGTAGCAGCGGTCGGCGGGGCCGAGCCCGAACCGTTCGGTCATCGTCACCCCCGCGATGCCGACCTTGCCGTGGCTGCACTTGACCGCCTTCGGGTCACCGCTGGTGCCGGAGGTGAAGATCAGCATGAACAGGTCTTCGGGCGCGGCATCCCGGAAGCACACCTTGGCATCGCCATGCGCGGCCACCTCGCCGGCCCACTCATCGGAATCGACATTGACGTGCGGGATATCGCCAATGGCGGCAGTCGAATTCGCATCCGCCAGCACCAGCTGGCAATCCGCGTAGTCGATATCGCGGGTCAGCGCAGCGCCGCGGCGCACCGGGTTGAGCCCCACCGGCACGATGCCCGACAGCCCGGCGGCGACCAGCACCGCCGAAAAGAACGGGGTGTTCTCCAGCAGCACTCCGACATGCGGCGGCCTACCAGGGTCCAGCCGGGCGCGCAATGCGGCGGCTACCGCGGCGCCGTGCCGGAGGTGATCACGCCAACTCGTGAACGAGTCCTCGAAGTAGACGCCCCGATCGTCGACGTCGACTAGCGGTTTCAGCAAGTCGACGACGGTGGGCAGATCCGCCATGACTCAGGCTGGGGTGTCCGCGAGCTCGCGGCCGATGCGCAGCAGCTGCCCCGTCGCGCCGCCCAACGCGAACTCGGTCTGCTTGGCCGCCAGGAAATAGCGATGTACCGGGTGGTCGATGTCGATACCGACGCCGCCGTGGACGTGAACGATGGTGTGCGCCAACCGATGTCCGGCTTCGGCGGCCCAGAACGCCGCGGTGGCCACCTCGTTGCCTGCGGGCAAGTCCTCGGAGACCCGCCACGCCGCCTCGGTGAGGGTGAGCCGCAGCCCCTTGACGTCGATGTAACCGTCGGCCAACCGCTGCGACACGGCCTGGAAGCTGCCGATGGGACGGTCGAATTGCTCACGGGTACGGGCATATTCGGCGGTCAACTGCAGCCCGCGGTCCAGCACGCCGAGCTGAAAGGCGCTGCGGCCCAACGAAGCACGTGTCGAAATCCAGCTCAGCACGTCGTCGCCGCCGATCCGCCGCGCATCACCGACCTCGACTCCGTCCAGCCGGACATGCCCGACGCTGCCCAGACCCGTGGTCTCCAGCCGCGTTATCGGGGCCTCCTCGGCAGACACCAGGAAAACCGCGGTGCCGGAATCGGTTTCAGCGGGCACGAGGAAGCCGTCGGCCACCGGGCCGTAACCGACCTGGGTGCGGGAGCCGGTCAGCCGGTACCCGTCACCCGAGCGTGCGGCCTGCACGGGCCCGTCGCCCATCTCGCCGTCCACCGCGACGGTGAGGATCTTCTCGCCGCTGACCGCGGGCGCACCCCACTCCTGCTGCAGCTCGGCCGAGCCGAACCGGGCCAGCGCTCCCGCGCCCAGCACCACCGACTCCAGATACGGCACGGCGGCCAGCCCTCGGCCCAGCGCGACCAGCACCGCGGTCTGCTCGAGTACGCCGTAACCGCCGCCGCCCAAGGACTCGGGAGCCGCGGCGCTCAAGATGTCGGCATCGACGAGCTTTCGCCACAACTCGCGGTCGAACCGTTGCTCCAAGCCGTCCAGTTCACGCTGATGCTCCGGCGTACACACCGCATCGATGATCGTGTCCACCAGACCGCCGAGGTCAACTGCGGCTTCGGTTGTCGAGAAATCCATGAGGGTCCTTTACCGGTTGGCTCGGGGCAGCCCGAGCGCCACCATGCCGATGATGTCGCGCTGCACTTCGTTGGTGCCGCCGCCGAAGGTCAGGATCAGACACGCGCGGTGCATCCGCTCGACCCGTCCGCGCAGCAGCGCGCCCGGCGAATCCTGACGCACGGTCGCGCCGGTGCCCAGCACCTCCATCAGCAGCCGGTAGGCCTCGGTGGCCAGCTCGGTGCCGAACACCTTGGCCGCCGACGCGTCGGCGGGCGATGGGGCGGCCTCAGAAGCAGACGCCAGCTCCCAGTTGATCAGCTTGAGCACCTCGACCTTGGCATGCACCCGGGCCAGGTTGAGTTGCACCCATTCGGAGTCGATCAGCCGGGCGCCGCCGGCATCTTTGGTGTTCTGCGCCCACTCGCGAACCTGGTTGAGCGCCACGATGATCGGCTGTGCGGACACCAGCGCGACGCGCTCGTGGTTGAGCTGATTGGTGACCAGCTTCCAGCCGCCGTTCTCCTCGCCGACTCGGTTGGCCACCGGAACCCGAACATCCTGGTAGTAGGTGGCGCTGGTGTCGACGCCCGCCATGGTGTGTACCGGCGTCCAGGAGAAGCCCTCGGCGGTGGTCGGCACGATCAGCATCGAGATGCCGCGGTGCTTTTTGGCTTCGGTGTTGGTGCGTGCGGCCAGCCATACGTAGTCGGCGTACTGGATCAGGGACGTCCACATCTTCTGGCCGTTGACGATGTAGTCGTCGCCGTCCCGCACCGCGGTGGTGCGCAGGTTGGCCAGGTCGGTGCCGGCCCCGGGCTCGGAGTAGCCGATGGAGAAGTGCAGCTCGCCCGCGGCGATCTTGGGCAGGAAGAACTTCTTCTGCTCCTCGCTGCCGAACGCCATGATCGTCGGAGCCACGCTGTTGATCGTCAGGAACGGCACCGGCGCCCCGGCGATGGCCGCCTCGTCGGTGAAGATCAGCTGGTCCATCGCCGAGCGGGCCTGCCCGCCGTATTCCTTGGGCCAGCCCAGTGCGAGCCACCCGTCGCGGCCCATCTGCGCGACGGTCTCGCGATAGACGTTGCCGGTGCCGTATTCGCCCGACGTCGAGCTCAGCGCCTCGCGGCGTTCCGGGGTGATCAGCTTGGCGAAATACGACCGCAGCTCGCGGCGCAGTTCCTCCTGCTCCGGGGTATAACTGATCCGCATTGGCCGTCCTCCGGTCGTCTCTGCCGAGCGTCGAGTTATCGGGTCCAAATGGATCGATTTCGCTCAACAACCCGACGCTCGACGGGCTTTTAGGCTACCCGTTCACCAAACCTGGTTGTAACACGTTCTAGTCTGAGGGTCCAGCGAGCCGTCGTCGTATGGTGGGGACACGGCAGCCGGAAACGCAAGGAGGAAACTCGTGCGAGTGATAGTGGACCGCGATCGGTGTGAGGGCAATGCGGTGTGCATGGGAATCGCGCCGGACATTTTCGAGCTCGATGACGAGGACTATGCCGTGGTGAAGACGGACCCGATTCCCGCCGACCGGGAGGCGCTGGCCGAGCAGGCGATCGCCGAATGCCCGCGTGCGGCCCTGAAGCGCGAAGACTAGCAGCGGGTCGCCGCCCGACAGACCACGACAGACTAGAGGTATTCGTAAATTGACTAGCAGCACGAACGCGACCGACCTGTCCGGGAAGGTCGCGGTGGTCACCGGCGCGGCCGCAGGACTGGGCCGCGCCGAGGCGATCGGCTTAGCCCGCGCCGGCGCCACCGTCGTCGTCAACGACATCGCCGGCGCGCTGGACGCCTCCGACGTCCTCGACGAGATCACCACGGCCGGCTCCAAAGCTGTCGCGGTGGCCGGCGACATCAGCCAGCGCGCGACCGCCGACGAGCTGGTCAGCACCGCCGATGGGCTGGGCGGGCTGAGCATCGTGATCAACAACGCCGGAATCACCCGCGACCGGATGCTGTTCAACATGTCCGACGAGGAGTGGGACGCCGTGATCGCCGTGCACCTGCGTGGCCACTTCCTGCTGACCCGCAACGCGGCCACCTATTGGCGCCAAAAGGCCAAAGAAGCAGGAGCCGCCGGCGTTTACGGCCGGCTCGTCAACACCTCGTCGGAGGCTGGGCTGGTAGGTCCGGTCGGCCAGGCGAACTACGGCGCCGCCAAGGCCGGCATCACCGCGCTGACCCTGTCCGCCGCGCGGGCGCTGGGTCGCTACGGGGTCTGCGCCAACGCGATCTGCCCGCGGGCCCGCACCGCGATGACCGCCGATGTCTTCGGCGAGGCGCCCGAGACCGGCGAGATCGATCCGCTTTCGCCCGAGCATGTTGTGACCCTGGTCCGCTTCCTCGCTTCGCCGGCGGCCGAAGCGGTCAACGGTCAGCTGTTCATCGTGTACGGACCGCGGGTAACGCTGGTGGCGGCGCCGACGGTGGAGCAACAGTTTGCCACGGACGCGCCGGCTTGGGAGCCCGGCGAGCTGAGTGCGACGCTGCAGCAGTACTTTGCTAGGCGCGACCCCGAGCGCACCTTCGCGGCGACCGGCCTGATGGAGTCGTGACGGGCAGTTGAGACAATCTGTATCCCGCCTTGGCCCATTAGAACACGTTACAGGATGATTTGCGTCACATAGCGTCTGACCTCGACAAACTACTAACTTTTGTCTAATTCTGCAGTTCTTTGACACTGCGAACTTGTTCTAGTTAATATGATCCGGCTCACGCGGAGCAGCGTCCGACGATAGGGGAGATACACCGGCGCGCGTAGGGGACGCATAGGCTTCGCCAACGTTGCAGACGCCCCACCCGAGAAGGGACCCAAGGTTGATTGGACAGCTTGCGGTTCCGGCCCGGGCCGTGGGTGGGTTCGTCGAGATGTCGCTGGAGACTTTCCGCGCCATGTTCCGGCGGCCATTCCAGTTCCGCGAGTTCCTCGACCAGACCTGGATGATCGCCAGCGTCTCGCTGATCCCGACACTGCTGGTGGCCATACCGTTCACCGTGCTGGTGGCCTTCACCCTCAACATCCTGCTGCGCGAACTCGGTGCCGCCGACCTGTCCGGGGCGGGCACCGCCTTCGGGACCATCACCCAGCTCGGCCCCGTCGTCACCGTGCTGGTGGTCGCCGGTGCCGGTGCCACCGCGATCTGCGCCGACCTGGGCGCCCGCACCATCCGCGAGGAAATCGACGCGATGCGGGTGCTTGGCATCGACCCGATCCATCGCCTGGTGGTGCCGCGAGTGTTGGCGTCGACGTTCGTCGCGCTGTTACTCAACGGCTTGGTGTCGGCGATCGGCATCGCCGGCGGCTACGTCTTCTCTGTTCTGTTGCAGGGCGTCAACCCGGGCGCATTCGTCAACGGCCTGACGGTACTGACCCATCTCGGTGAGCTGGTGCTATCCGAGGTGAAGGCGTTGCTGTTCGGGGTCGTCGCCGGACTGGTCGGCTGTTACCGGGGCCTGACGGTGAAGGGCGGGCCCAAAGGTGTGGGCGTCGCCGTCAACGAGACCGTGGTGTACGCGTTCATCTGCCTGTTCGTGATCAACGTGATCATGACGGCCATCGGCGTGCGAGTGCTGGCCCGATGAGTTACGACGCCACTCTGCGATTCCGCCGCTTTATGTCCCGGTTCGCCGGGCCGGTCGACACTTTCGGCGAGCAGGCGCTGTTCTACGGCGAATCGATGCGCTACATCCCGAACGCGTTCGGCCGCTATCGCAAAGAGACCATCCGGCTGATCGCCGAGATGACGCTGGGAACCGGCGCGCTCGTACTGATCGGCGGAACGGTCGGTGTCGCAGCGTTTCTGACATTGGCGTCCGGTGGCGTCATCGCTGTGCAGGGCTACGAATCGTTGGGCAACATAGGCATCGAGGCGCTGACCGGGTTCCTGTCGGCGTTCCTCAACGTCCGCATCGTCGCCCCCGTCGTGGCCGGCATCGCGCTGGCCGCGACGATCGGCGCCGGCACCACTGCGCAATTGGGCGCTATGCGGGTCGCCGAAGAGATCGACGCCATCGAGTCGATGGCCGTGCACTCGGTGTCCTACCTGGTGTCGACCCGGTTGATCGCGGGGCTGATCGCGATCGTCCCGCTGTACTCACTGGCGGTGCTGGCGTCGTTCTTCGCCGCCCGGTTCACGACGGTGTTCATCAACGGGCAGTCGGCCGGCCTGTACGACCACTACTTCAATACGTTCCTCAACCCGAGCGATCTGCTGTGGTCGTTCCTGCAGGCGATCGTGATGTCGATCGCGGTGATGCTGGTCCATACCTATTACGGCTACAACGCTTCTGGCGGACCGGTCGGCGTCGGCCTCGCCGTGGGCCAGGCGGTGCGCACGTCGCTGATCGTCGTCGTCGTCATTACTTTGTTCATCTCGCTGGCCGTATACGGCGCGTCCGGTAATTTCAACCTCTCCGGATAAAGGGAGCGATGGCAAGCACAGGGGCAAGACGTACTCATGTCAGGCTGGCAGCGGCGCTGCTGGCCTCTCTGTTGCTGGGCTTTGTGCTGTTGACGTATCTGTCCTACAACGCGGCGTTTTCGTCGACCAGCACCGTCACCGTGACTGCGCCGCGGGCCGGTTTGGTGATGGACCGCGACAACAAGGTGAAGTACCGGGGCATCCAGATCGGCAAGGTCAAGAACGTCAGGTACTCCGGAGACCAGGCGCAGCTCGAACTCGGCATCGACAGCGGCGAGATGCGCTACATCCCGTCCAATGCCACCGTCCACATCGCCAGCAACACAATCTTCGGCGCCAAGTCGGTGGAATTCATTCCGCCGCAGTCTCCTTCGAAGACATCGTTGCGGCCGGGCGCGCACATACAGGCCTCGGCGGTCTCGCTGGAAGTCAACACGCTGTTCCAGTCGCTGATCGAGCTGCTGCACAAGATCGATCCGGTCGACCTGAACGCGACGCTGAGCGCCGTCGCCGAAGGTCTGCGCGGTCACGGCGACGACCTGGGCGACCTGCTGTCCGGCCTGAATACCCTGACGCGGCAACTGAATCCGAAACTGCCGACGTTGCAGCAGGACTTCGCCAGGACCGCCACGGTGGCCAACATCTACGCCGACGCCGCCCCCGACCTGGTCACCGTGTTCAACAACACGCCGACCGTCGCCAAGACCGTCGTCGAGCGACAGGGCGACCTCAACGACACCCTGCTGGCGACGATCGGGTTGGCCAACAACGCCTACGACACGCTGGCACCGGCCGAGCAGGACTACATCGACGCGATCAAGCGGCTGCGCGCCCCGCTCAAGGTCTCCGGCGATTACTCGCCGGAATTCGGTTGCCTGTTCGCCGGTATCGAGCGCGGCATCGAGGAGTTCGCGCCGCTGCTCGGTGTGCGCAAGGCGGGCCTGTTCACCTCGTCGAGCTTCATCTTGGGAGCGCCGTCGTACACGTACCCGGAGAGCCTGCCGATCGTCAACGCCTCCGGCGGCCCCAATTGCCGTGGGCTGCCGGACATCCCGACCAAGCAGACCGGCGGCTCCTGGTTCCGCTCGCCGTTCCTGGTTACCGACAACGCCTACATTCCGTACGAGCCGTTCACCGAAATGCAGGTGGACGCGCCGTCGACGCTGCAGTTCCTGTTCCACGGCGCCTTCGCAGAACGGGATGATTTCTGATGACGGCGCCTCACGAGTCGCACCGCTCGATGATGATCAAGGTCGGCATCTTCACCGCGACCATGCTGCTGGTCGCCGTCGGCCTGGTGGTGATATTCGGCGAGTTCCGGTTCGGCCCGTCGAACCTGTACCACGCCAACTTCTCCGACGCGACGCGGTTGAAAGGCGGACAGAAGGTCCGCATCGCCGGCGTGCCGGTCGGCGCCGTCAGGGGCGTCAAGCTCAACAAGGACAACAGCGTCGACGTGGCGTTCACGGTGGACAAGCGCTACACGCTGTATTCGTCGACGCGAGCAGTGATCCGCTACGAAAACCTGGTCGGCGACCGGTTTCTGGAGATCACCTCCGGCCCTGGCGAACTACGCAAGCTGCAGCCGGGCGGGACCATCGACCAGCACCACACACAGCCGGCACTCGACCTTGACGCGCTGCTGGGTGGTCTGCGCCCGGTGCTCAAGGGTCTGGATGCCGACAAGGTCAACACGGTCAGCAGCTACGTCATCCAATTGCTGCAAGGCCAGGGCGGAGCGCTGTCGGACCTGCTGGCCAACACCAACGCTTTCGGTTCGACGCTGGGCGCGCGCGACCAAGTGATCGGCGATGTGATCAACAACCTCAACGCCGTGCTGACCACGGTTGACGAGAAGGGCGCGCAGTTCTCGGCCAGCGTCGACCAACTGCAGCAACTGATCACCGGCCTGGCACAGGGCCGCGACGCGGTGGCGGGCGCGATTCCGCCACTGGCGTCCGCGGAATCAGATCTGACCGAAATGCTGAAGGCCACGCGCCGGCCGCTGCAGGGCGTCATCGAAAACACCCGGCCGATCGCCACCGAGCTCGACGACCGAAAAGCTGAGGTGGCCAACGACATCGAGCAACTGGGCGAAGACTACTTGCGGCTGTCAGCGCTCGGTGCGTACGGCGCGTACTTCAATATCTACTTCTGCACAGTGACAATCAAGATCAATGGGCCCGCCGGTAGCGACATCCGGATCCCGATGGGCGGTCAGCCCGATCCCAGCAAAGGCAGGTGCGCTTTTGCCAAGTAAGGCAGATGTTCGCGACCCTCTGCGGACCGGCATCTTCGGCCTGGTGCTGGTGACCTGCATCGTGTTGGTTGCCTTCGGCTACACGGGATTGCCGTTTTGGCCGCAGGGCCGGCCGTACACCGCATACTTCAGCGACGCGGGTGGGATCACACCAGGCAACGACGTCTACGTGTCGGGTATCAAAGTGGGCCAGGTGAAGTCGGTTGGCCTGGCCGGCGACACCGCCAGGGTGACGTTCACCGTCGACCGCCACATCGCCGTCGGCAATCAATCGCTGGCGGCGATTCGCACCGACACCATCCTCGGCCAGCGAGCGGTTTCGGTGACCCCGGCCGGCAGCGGCACGGCGACCATAATTCCGTTGAGTCGGACGACGACACCGTATGCGCTCAATTCGGCGCTGGAGGACTTGGGCCGCAACGCCGGCGATCTCGACAAGGCTCAGTTCGAGAAGTCGCTACAGGTCCTCACCGACTCGCTGCGCGACGCCACCCCGCAGTTGCGCGGCGCGCTGGACGGCGTGACGTCGCTGTCGCGCACGCTCAACCGCCGTGACGAGGCGCTGGGAAACCTGCTGGCGCACGCGAAGTCGGTCACCGAGGTGCTGGTCGACCGCGCCGCGCAGGTCAACAAACTGGTTCTCGACGGTAACCAGTTGTTCGCCGCGCTGGACGCGCGCCGAGCCGCACTGGGTCAGCTGATCGCCGGGATCCGCGATGTCTCCCAACAGCTTTCCGGGTTCGTGGCCGACAACCGCAAGGAGTTCGGGCCGGCGCTCTCCAAGCTCAACCAGGTGCTGGACTTGCTCAACGAGCGCCACGAATACATCACCGAGGCGCTGAAACGACTGCCCGCGTACGCGACCACGCTGGGTGAGGTGGTCGGCTCCGGACCGGGGTTCAACGTCAACGTCTACGGCGTGTTGCCGGCGCCGATCGTCGGGATCATGTTCGACGCCGTCTTCCAGCCCGGCAAGCTCCCGGACAGCTTCGCGGACTATCTGCGCGGCCTCATCCAGGAGCGCTGGACGATTAGGCCGCAGTCGCCATGACCGTGATTTCGGCTCTTCAACAACGCAGTCGCGCACTGCGGTTGACCCTGGCTGTGGCGCTTGCGGTCCTCATCGCGGCCGGCGCCTACCTGGTCTGGCCGGCACGGACGGGGCACAAGATCGTCGGCTATTTCACCTCCGCTGTCGGGCTGTATCCCGGCGACCAGGTTCGGATTGTCGGGGTGCCGGTGGGCAAGATCGACTCGATCGAACCGCGCGCATCCGATGTCAAGATCACCATGTCGGTCGACCGCAGCGTGAAGGTGCCACAGGATGCGCGGGCGGTCATCATGGCGCCCAATTTGGTTGCGGCGCGGTTCATTCAGCTTGCGCCTGCGTATACCGGCGGTGCGGCGTTGCCCGACGGGGCCAGCATCGATCTGTCCCGCACCGCAGTGCCGGTGGAATGGGACGAGGTCAAACAGGCGCTGAAGGATTTGGCCAATCAGCTGAGTCCCGCCGCGGGAGAGATGCAGGGGCCGCTGGGCAAGCTGATCAATCAGGCGGCCGACACGTTCAACGGCAACGGTGACTCTTTCCACGCCGCACTGCGTGAGCTGTCGCAAGCCGCCGGTCGGCTGGGGGATTCGCGCACCGATGTCTTCGGTACGGTCCGCAACCTGCAGGTGCTGGTCGACGCACTGTCGTCTAGCAACGAACAGATCGTGGCGTTCGCCGGACACGTGGCCTCGGTTTCGCAGGTGCTCGCCAAGAGCTCCGAGCACCTCGACCAGACGCTCGGCATGCTCAATCAGGCTCTGAGCGACGTCAAAGACTTTCTGCACCAGAACAATTCGACGCTGATCGGAACGGTCAACAAGCTGGGCGATTTGACCAAGACCTTGAGCGACCAAAGCGAGAACATCGAGCAGGTGCTGCACGTCGCAGGTCCCGGGATCAGCAACTTCTACAACATCTACGACCCGGCGCAGGGCACGCTCAACGGCCTGCTATCGATTCCCAACTTCTCCAACCCAGTCCAATTCATCTGCGGCGGTTCCTTCGACACCGCGGCCGGACTGGTGGCGCCCGACTATTACAAGCGTGCCGAGATCTGCCGGGAGCGTTTGGCCCCGCCACTGCGCCGGTTGACCGCGAACTATCCGCCGTTCATGTTCCACCCGATCAACTCGATCACCGCGTACAAGGGCCAGATCATCTACGACACGCCGGCCACCCAGGCCAAGGCGCAGACGCCGATCCCGGAGCTGACCTGGATACCGGCGCCAGGGGTTCATCCGCCCAGCCCGGACGACCTGCAGGCCATGCTGGTCCCGCCCGCGCCGTCGAACGCCCCGGCACCCGCACTTGCGCCCGCGCCGGCTGCCGCACCGGTCGGTCCAGCGCCCGGCCCGCTGCACGCGGAGCAGGGAGCGGGCCGATGAAGCGAGTTATGTTGCGTGGCATGGCAATTGCAGCGAGCGGCATGCTGCTGGCCGGTTGTAAGTTCGGCGGGCTGAACTCCATCTCGTTGCCCGGCACCGCTGGCCATGGCGTCGGCTCCTACTCGATCACCGTCGACTTGGCCGACGTGGCGACACTGCCGCAGAACTCGCCGGTCATGGTCGACGACGTCACCGTCGGCAGCGTGTCGGGGATCGACGCGATGCAGCGCCCCGATGGAAGTTTCTTTGCGGCAGTGGAATTGGCGCTCGACCGCAACGTGGTGTTGCCGGAGAACTCGACAGCCAAAGTGGCACAGACGTCGCTCCTTGGGTCCCAACACATCGAGCTGGCTGCCCCGAAGAACCAGCCGCCGGTCGGGAGGCTGCGCGACGGCTCGAGAATCCAGGAGTCGCACACCAGTCGCTACCCCACGACCGAAGAGGTCCTCTCGGCACTGGGCGTGGTGGTCAACAAGGGCAACCTCGGTGCGCTGCAAGAGATCACCGACGAGACGTACAAGGCGGTGGCTGGCCGGCAAAGCCAGTTCGTCGATCTTGTGTCAAGGCTCGCCGAGTTGACCGCAGGGCTCAACAACCAAGTCAACGAGATCATCGCCGCCATCGAGGGATTGGACCGATTCTCGGCGATCCTCGCGCACAACAAGGACAGCCTGGGCCGAGCGCTCGACTCGTTGCCGGAGGCGCTGCTGGTGCTCAACAAGAACCGGGACCACATCATCGACGCGTTCGCCGCCCTCAAGAAGGTGGCGACGGTCGCCTCGCATGTACTCTCGGAAACCAAGGTGGATTTCGCCGAAGACCTCAAGAGCGCATATTCGGCGACCAAGGCACTGGCCGACAACCGCAAGAATTTCGTCACGTCGCTGCAGCTCCTGCTGACCTTTCCGTTCCCCAACTTCGGCATCAAGCAGGCGGTGCGCGGCGACTACCTCAATGTGTTCACCACCTTCGACCTCACCGTGCGCCGGCTCGGTGAAACGTTCTTCACCACCGCGTGGCCGCTGGACCCGAACATGCTGCACATGAACGACGTCCTAAACCCGCCGGACTTTTTGGTCGGGGAAATGGCCAACCTGTCAGGGCAGGCGGCAGACCCGTTCAAGATCCCGCCGGGGTACTCGGAGGGGAAGCACTGATGCTGGATCGCCTGACCCGAGCCCAACTGACCATCTTCGGCGTGGTCACTGTGATCACCGTTGCGGTGATGGCGATTTTCTACTTGCGGTTGCCGGCCGCCCTTGGCGTCGGCACCTACCAGGTAACCGCCGATTTCGTCGCCGGCGGTGGTCTGTACAAGAACGCCAACGTCACGTACCGCGGTGTGGCGGTCGGCCGGGTGGAGTCGGTGGGGCTGAACCCGAATGGCGTCGACGCGGTCATGCGGCTGAACAGCGGAACTGCCGTGCCGTCGAACGTCACGGCCACCGTGAAAAGCGTGTCGGCAATCGGTGAGCAGTACGTGGATCTCGTGCCGCCGGATTCTCCGGCCGCGACCAAGCTGCATAACGGATCGCGGATCGCGCGGGACAACACCCGGATCCCACTGGACATCGCCACCCTGCTGCGCCAATCCGAGACCCTGGTCAACAGTGTGGCCGACACCCGGCTGCGCGAATTGCTGCACGAAACATTCAAGGCGTTCAACGGATCCGGTCCGGAATTGGCCCGGCTGATCGAGTCGTCGCGGCTGCTCGTGGACGAGGCCAACGCCTACTTTCCCCAGACCTCGCAGTTGGTCGATCAGGTGGGTCCGTTCCTGCAGGCCCAGATTCGCGCCGGTGACGACATCAAGTCGCTGTCCGACGGGCTGGCACGCTTCACTTCCGAAGTGCGGCAAGCCGATCCGCAACTTCGCCAGCTGCTGGCTGTGGTTCCACCGGCCGCCGACGAGGCCAACACGGCGTTCTCCGGCATCCGGCCCTCGTTCCCGATGCTGGCGGCCAGTCTGGCCAACCTCGGCCGGGTCGGCGTGATCTACCACAAGTCGCTCGAGCACCTGCTGGTTGTCTTGCCGGCGCTTTTCGCGGCGATCACCACCGCGGCGGGCGGTGAGCCACAGGACGAGGGCGCCAAGCTGGACTTCAAGATCAACATTGACCCACCGCCGTGCAACACCGGCTTCATTCCGCCGCCGCTGATCCGCACGCCCGCCGACGAGACGGTGCGTGAGATCCCGACGGACATGTACTGCAAGACCGCCCAGAATGACCCGTCCACGGTGCGGGGCGCACGGAACTACCCGTGCCAGGAGTTTCCGGGTAAGCGGGCACCGACTGTGGCGTTGTGTCGTGACCCGCGCGGTTACGTGCCGATTGGGACCAACCCGTGGCGCGGGCCGCCGATCCCGTACGACACCCCGGTCACGAACGGGCTGAACATCTTGCCGCCCAACAAGTTCCCGTACATTCCGCCGGGTGCCGATCCGGATCCGGGCACACCCATAGTAGGACCGCCCCCGCCCGGGGTGGTGCCGGGACCGGGACCGGCGCCGAATCAGCCATTCCCGACGCCGCCGCCGCCCAACACCGGCGGCACCGACGGTCGACAGGCGTGGATACCGCCGGCGCCCTACCCGCCGCAGCCGCCCATGATCCCGTTCCCGAAGGCGGTTCCGCCGCCCCCACCACCGGAAGGTCTCTCACCGCCGCCGCCATTCCCCCCGCCCGAGAAGCCGTGGGGTCCGCCGCCGGGGCCGGTGCCGCAGGCCAGCGGTGCGGCTTACACCACGTACGACGAGAGCACGGGAGCGTTCCAGGACCCGGCAGGTGGCACTGGTATCTTCGCGCCCGGTAGATCATCGAGCGCCGAGACCTGGGTGGACCTGATGCGCGATCCGAGGCAGTTGTGAGCGAACCTGCGACGCGGCGTGCGCGCCGGAAGGCTTCGCGCGCGGCCGGACCGGCCGGCGGCGATGCGGCCACGGCCACCGTTCGCGTCGAGGCGCCGGCCGAACCGGTCAAGTGGCGAACCGCACCGGTCGGTCCGCCGCAGCGCCGGCCCGCCAACCGCCGGCTTGTCGGGCTGATCGCGCTGGTAGCCGGGCTGGTGGGCATCGGCGCACTCGGCGCAGGGCTGTGGGTCCTGGTTGTCCAGCAGCGCCACGCCGACGCGGAGCAGACCCGCAACCAGCGCTTCGTCGACACCGCCACCCAAACCGTGGTCAACATGTTCAGCTACACGCAGGACAACATCGACGAGAGCGTGAGCCGGTTCTACGAGGGCACCAGCGGACCGTTGCGCGGCATGCTCAGTTCCAACAACAACGTCGAAAACATCAAAACCCTGTTCCGCCACACCAACGCGACATCGGAGGCGGTCATCAACGGCGCCGCACTAGAGGGCATCGACAAGGTCACCGACAATGCGTCGGTGCTGGTGTCGGCGCGGGTCACGGTCACCGACATCGACGGTGTCAACAAGCCGTCTCAGCCCTACCGGATGCGGGTCATCGTGCACGAGGACGAGAACGGCCGGATGACCGGCTACGACCTGAAGTATCCAGAGGGAGGCAATTGATGCGGTGGTTGATCGCCGCCGTCGTCACCTTGCTGACCGCTGCGTTCGTCGGGCTGGCCGCGGCCGGCGGGTGGATTTATTGGGATCGGGTGCAGACGCGGGGCGAACAGTCGGCCCGCGCAGTGTTGCCGAAGTTGGCCTCTAAGGAGATACCGCAGGTATTCGGCTACGACTACCAAACCGTCGAGCGCAGCCTGACCGACGCCTATCCGCTGCTGACCCCGGGTTATCGGCAGGAGTTCGAAAAGAGCGCCACCGCGCAGATCATTCCCGAAGCCAAGAAGCGCGAGGTGGTTGTGCAGGCCAACGTCGTCGGCGTGGGAGTCATGACCGCTCAACGTAATTCGGCATCGGTGATGGTTTATATGAACCGCACGGTCACCGACAAATCACGCCAGCCGGTCTACGACGGCAGCCGATTACGCGTGGAGTACAAGCGCATTGGTGGCAAGTGGTTGATCAACTACATCACGCCGATCTAGCGGGCTCGCCATTCGTCTAGCGGCACTGTCCGATTTCGTTGCAGTCCAACGGGTAACGCTCGACCGGTACCGGCAGCGGCGACTGAAACGCCAGCGTGAACGGGGTCTTGGTCATCCCGGGCTGCAGGCCACAGACCGCGTCGTGGATGCTGGTGTGGGTACCAGCCAGCGTGACATCGTCGAAGGCGTACGTGTCCGTGGAGGTCGCGGTGCTGCCGTCGGGACACGAGACGCCATTCGCCTTGGACACCTGGAACGTCCACAGATCGCTCGTCAGCCGTGCCCGGCCGCTGTAGTTCGCCAGCTTCTCGGCGGGACTGATGACGCGCGCCGTGGTACTTACGACGTTGAGTGCGCACAGGTCGGCCGCAATGACCGGGTCGGTGAAGTCGGGGATGGCGCGTTGGCGCGACGGCGCGTCGCACAAGGCCGAGATCTTCCAGGTGGACGGCGGCACGCCCGCTTCGCTGAAGGTGTAGAGGCCGTCCGGTGGAGGGCCTAATGCCCTGGCGGGGCTCGCCGTTCCCACCGCCACCAATGCCATGGCAGCGGCCGCAGTCAGGCCGCGGGAGATGATCATCCGTCGATTATTGCAGCGCCCCTTCGGGCACATCATCGGTTCAGTTGTTCTGCGGGTGCGCTTCGGCGAGCGCGTCGAGAAATGACCGCGCCCACCTGTCCACGTCGTGGGCGAGCACCTGCCGTCGCAGCGCCCGCATCCGTCGCCGCCCCTCCTCCTCGGGCTGGTTCAGCGCCGCCTCGATCGCGTCCTTGACGCCTTCGGTGTCGTGCGGGTTGACCAGATAAGCCTGCCGGAGTTCGGCTGCGGCGCCGGTGAATTCGGACAGCACCAGCGCCCCGCCGAGATCGCTGCGGCAGGCGACGTACTCTTTGGCCACCAGGTTCATCCCGTCGCGCAGCGGGGTGACGAGCATGACGTCGCTGGCCACGAAGAATGCGATGAGCTCGTCGCGGGGGACCGGGCGGTGCAGGTAGTGCACCACCGGGTGGCCGACCTCCCCGTATTCGCCGTTGATGTGGCCGACCTGGCGCTCGATGTCGTTGCGCAGGATCTGATAGCTCTCGACGCGTTCCCGGCTGGGGGTCGCCAGCTGGACGAGCACCGCGTCGCCGCCTTTGACACGGCCCTCGGCGAGTAGCTCGGAGAAGGCCTTCAGCCGAACGTCGATGCCCTTGGTGTAGTCGAGCCGGTCGACGCCGAGCAGGATCTTGCGCGGATTGCCGACCTCCGCGCGGATCTCGCGGGCCCGGCGCCGGATGCTGCGGTCGCGGGCCTTGTGGTCGAGGTCGCCCGAGTCGATCGAGATCGGGAAGGCGCCTACTCGAACGGTGCGGGAGTCCAGCTCCACCTCGCCGAACCGTGACCGCACGCCGACGGATCCGCGGGAGGTGTTGGCGCCGACGAGCCGTCTCGACAGGATCAGGAAGTTCTGTGCACCGCCGGGCAGGTGGAAGCCGACCAGGTCGGCGCCGAGCAGGCCTTCGACGATCTCGGTGCGCCACGGCATCTGCATGAACAATTCCACCGGCGGAAACGGAATGTGCAGGAAGAACCCGATGGTCAGGTCCGGCCGTAGCTCCCGCAGCATCTTGGGCACGAGCTGCAGCTGGTAGTCCTGCACCCACACGGTCGCACCTTTGGCCGCCGCACGCGACGTGGCTTCGGCGAAGCGGCGGTTGACGTCCACGTAGCGCTCCCACCATTCGCGGTGGTAGAGCGGTTTGACGATGACGTCGTGGTACAGCGGCCACAGGGTCGCGTTGGAGAACCCTTCGTAGTACTGCGCGACGTCGTCGGCGGACAGGCGCACCGGGTGTAGCCGCAGCTCCTCGGCCTCGATGGGCTCCTCGGCCTCGTTTTCTCCCAAATCAACTAGCCCCGGCCAGCCCACCCAGGCCCCGCGCTGGCGGCGCAGCAGCGGCTCTAGCGCCGTGACCAGCCCACCGGGGCTGCGCTTCCAGGTGGTGCTGCCGTCGGGCAGGCGCTCCATATCGATCGGCAGCCGGTTGGCGACCACCACGAAGTCAGAATCCCCCGAGCGTTTGCCTCCCCGGGGCGCCATTTACGCCTCGTTTTTCGCGGGTCCAATACCGAGCATCGACAAGAAAATCCGGCATTCATCGGCATCGTTCGCATACGCCGCCACGACGCGCCTGGCCTGGCGTGCGGTGCTGTCGGCCAACGGTTCCACATCGCCGATTTCGGCAGGATCAGATTTAGAAGGCATGACATAACTGTATGCGAAAGTGTGTTTTGGGTCGCACCCGCCGCTGGGGCCAGCGGCGGACGCGTTACGTGCGGGCCGTAATGTGTAAGCGTTCAACGAACCCAGGTGAGGTGGCGACATGGCAGTCCACGACGATGTGGGCACCAGTGCGGTCGACGGAGACTCCGCCGAGCTGGTGACCTACGAAACGCTCGACGAGGGCCGCATCGCCCGGGTCTGGCTCAACCGGCCCGAGGCACACAACGCGCAGAACCGCACCTTGCTGGTCCAGCTCGACGAGGCTTTCCTTCGTGCCGAGGCCGACGACGACGTGCGGGTGGTGATCCTGGCGGCGCGCGGCAAGAACTTCTCCGCCGGCCACGACCTGGGTTCGGAGGCGGCGCTGGCCGAGCGCAAGCCCGGGCCGGGTCAGCACCCCACGTTCCGCGGGTACGGCGCTACCCGCGACCCGATCGCCGAGAAAACCTATCTGCAGGAGTGGCACTTCTATTTCCAGAACACCTGCCGCTGGCGGGATCTGCGAAAGATCACCATTGCCCAGGTCCAGGGGAACGCGATCTCCGCGGGTTTGATGTTGATTTGGGCGTGCGATCTGATCGTCGCCGCCGACAACGCCAAGTTTTCCGACGTGGTCGGGGTGCGCATGGGTATGCCGGGCGTCGAATACTATGCGCACCCTTGGGAATTCGGCCCGCGCAAAGCCAAAGAGCTTCTGCTGACCGGTGATTCGCTGGACGCCGACGAGGCTTACCGGCTCGGCATGGTTTCCAAGGTGTTCCCGGCCGGCGAGCTCGAGGACAAGACGCTGGAGTTCGCCCGGCGCATCGCCGAGCGGCCCACGATGGCGGCGCTGCTGATCAAGGACTCGGTGAACGCCGCCTCCGACGCGATGGGTTTCACCGAGGCGCTGCGGCACGCGTTCCACGTTCACGAGCTGGGGCATGCGCACTGGGCGGCGCGCAACGAGAATCGGTATCCAATCGGATTGCCGCCCGACGTCGAGGACTGGCGGACCGCCAAGCCGTCGAAGATCGCCCGCCGCGACGAACCGTAACCCCCGCGAGCAGACGCGGAATCGCACGATGCGGCGCTCCAACGTGCGATTCTGCGTCTGCTCGCGCAACCTAGCGCAACCTAGAAGGAGCCAGTGTGCAGCTTTCGTTCGAAGACCGTACTTACCTGGTCACCGGTGGTGGCAGCGGAATCGGCAAGGCGGTGGCCACAGGGCTGGCCGCGGCCGGGGCTGCGGTGGTGATCGTCGGCCGAGGTGCGGAACGGTTGGAAGCGGCCGCCAAGGAGATCGCCGGCGCGGTCCGGCCCGAGCCGGCCGACATCACCGACGAAGACCAAGTCGCGCGGGTCGTCGACGCCGCGACGGCCTGGCATGGCCGGCTGCACGGGGTGGTGCATTGCGCGGGCGGTTCGGAGACCATCGGGCCGATTACCCAGATCGACTCGGACGCGTGGCGGCGCACCGTCGACCTCAACGTCAACGGCACCATGTATGTGCTCAAACACGCTGCGCGACAACTGGTTCGCGGGGGCGGCGGGTCGTTCGTCGGGATCTCGTCGATCGCGGCCAGCAACACCCACCGCTGGTTCGGCGCGTACGGCGTGACCAAATCCGCGGTCGACCACCTGATGAAGCTGGCAGCCGACGAGCTCGGCCCGTCCTGGGTGCGGGTCAACGGCATCCGCCCCGGGTTGATCCGCACCGACCTCGTCGCCCCGATCACCGAGTCGCCCGAGCTGTCCGAGGACTACCGGGTCTGCACGCCGCTGCCGCGGGTCGGTGAGGTCGAGGACGTCGCCAACGCGGCGATGTTCCTGCTCAGCGACGCCGCCGCCTGGATCACCGGCCAGGTCATCAACGTCGACGGCGGGCACATGCTGCGACGCGGGCCGGACTTCACCGCAATGCTCGAGCCGGTGTTCGGCGCCGACGGACTACGCGGAGTGGTCTGAGCCGGCGTCCCGCCCCGCGAGGGTGGCGATCGCCGACCAATCCTGGTGGCCGCGGCCGTCAGCTAGCAGCGCGAGGAACCGGTCGCGCAGCAGGCTGGCGACCGGCAACGGCACTGCCAGTTCTTCGGCGGCGGCAAGCACCATCCGGACGTCCTTGAGACCCAGCGTCGCGGCGAACCCGGCCGGCTCGAATTCGCGGCGCGCGATCAGCCCGCCGTAGGTCTGGTAGGCCGGGCCGCTGAACAGCGTCGAGGTGAGGATGTCGACGTAGTGCAGCGGATCGACCCCGGCCTTGCCGACCAGCGCAATGGCCTCGCCCAGTGACTCGATCACCGAGGCGATCAAAAAGTTGCCGGACAGCTTGACCAGGTTGGCGGCATCCGGCTTGTCGGACACCGCGAACGTTCGCTGCCCGATCGCGTCGAACAACGGTGCCAACCGCTCGAGTACCGCCGGCGCCCCGGCCGCGACCACGAAAAGCTTTGCGGCAGCGGCAGCTTCGGGCCGCCCGAACACCGGCGCGGCGACGTATTGCTGCCCGGCGTCGGCGTGTGCAGCGGTCAGCCGCTGGGACAGTGCGACGCTGATGGTGCTCGACGAGATGTGCACCCCACCGGGTGCCAGCGAGGCCAGCACGCCGTCCTCGCCGAACACCACGTCGTCGACGGCGCCGTCGTCGGCCAGCATCGTGATCACAACCTCGCCGCGGCAGGCCTCGGCGACGGTGCCGGCGGGTGTCGCGCCCTGTTCCGCCAGTGCCTTGGCCTTGCCGGGGGAGCGGTTGTAGACAGTGACGTGGTGGCCCGCCTTGACGAGGTTGGCGGCCATGCCGCGGCCCATGTTGCCCAGGCCGATGAATCCGATCTCCATGACTCCACCATGCCGTGTTCTGCTCAGTGAGATGACGGTCTTGCGGTCGTGAGACCAGCTGCGAGGCTAGGTTGTGACTGGACCTACGCGGAGGACACGATGGCTGCAACCTGGGACACAATCGATCGGTACGTCGTCATCTCGACGGACACTCACGCCGGGGCCGATCTCTACGACTACAAGCAGTATTTGCCGGCCGCGCTGCACGACGAGTTCGACGCCTGGGCCAAGACATACGTCAGCCCGTTCGACGACTTGATCATCGCCACCGCCGCCCGCAACTGGGACCACGAGCTGCGGCTCTCCGAGATGGACGCCGACGGCGTGGCCGGCGAGGTGCTGCTGCCCAACACCGTGCCGCCGTTCTTCCCGACCACCCCCAACATCACGATCAGCCTGCCGCGTACCCGCGACGAATTCGAGAAGCGTTGGGCCGGCGTGCAAGCGCACAACCGCTGGCAGGTCGACTTCTGCTCGCTGGCCCCGACGCGGCGCCGGGGGCTGATTCAAATCTTTCCCAACGACGTCGACCTGGCCTTGGAGGAGATCCGTTGGGGCGCCAAGCAGGAATGTTTCGGCGGCGTGCTCATCCCGCCCGTCTCGCCCGGTGACCCGCAGGTCGCCCCGCTGTTTCACACCCGCTACGAGCCGATCTGGGCGCTGTGCGCGGAGCTGGACCTGACCGTGGTGCAGCATGCGGGCGCCGGCAGTCCCGAGATGCCGATGGACCAGCCGGCATCCAACGCGGTGCTGATCACGGAGATGGCGATCTGGGCGAACCGCACGCTCGGCCATTTGATCCTCGCAGGGGTATTCGAACGGTATCCGACGCTGCGGTTCGTGCCGACCGAGCAGGGCACGCTCTGGGTCCAGCCGCAGCTGGCAGTGCTCGACGCCATGGTGCCCACCATGAAATCCGAGGCGCACAACCGCACCTACGGGATGTTCGGTGGGTCGTCGGTCGACGAGCTGACGCTTTCTCCAAGCGAATATGCCCAGCGCAACGTCTATTTGGCCAGCGAGCTCGCGCCCTACGACTCGGCGATGATCGATTTCATGGGGGCCGACCACATCATGTGGGGCAGTGACTACCCGCATGAGGAAGGCTTCACGCCGCATTCGAAGCAGGCGATCCGCTGGGCCCTGCATGACAAGTCCGAGGACTCCTGCCGAAAGATATTGGGCGGCAACGCCGGTCGGCTATACCGCTTCGATCTTGATGCGCTGGCTTCCGTCGCAGCCAAGATCGGGCCCACGGTTGAAGAAGTGCGTACTCCGTTGGAGGACACCGGCTACCATGCTCCGGCGGCGTTCGGCTATCGCCCGTTCGAAGGCGGGCTCGCGCTCAAGCGCCTGGCTCCGGCTCGCAGTTAATCTGGGCAAATGAAAGGCAGCGATCCGGGGGGTAAGCCGAATCTTGCGGCGACCAGCTGGGCGCTGCTCGGCATGTTGTCGTACGAGCACGAACTCTCCGGGTATGACATCCGAAAGTTCATCGACTGGAGCATGCGCTTCTACTATGGCAGCCCCGCCTACAGCCAGATCTATTCGGAGCTCAGGAAGCTCGAACAGCTGGGGCTGGTGACCTCGCGCGTCGAGAACACGGGCGGCACACGCAATCGCAGGCTGTACAAGATCACCGAAGCAGGGTTGGATGCAGTGACCCGGTGGGCAAATGAGGCGCCGGTCGACCCGCCGACGCTCAAGCACGGCGCGCTGCTGCGGGTGACATTGGGACATCTCACCAACCCGGCGCGGCTGAAAGAGGTGCTGCAAGAACACGTGACCTATGCCGACGAGATGCACCGCAAGGCGGCCAAGGACGCACGCTGGGCCGGCGCGGATCCGTCGTGGGCATATGCCCGCGTCGCGTTGCAGTGGGCCGAGCGGTATTACGCCAACGAGCGCGAGCTCGCGCTGAAGCTGATCAAAGAGCTCGACGAGGCCGAAGCCGCCTTCCCGCAGGCCCAGAAAGGCGGGCCCGAGAAAATTCCTTGGCCCACACCGGAATTCTGGTACGAGATCGAGAAGAAGGCCAACGCTGAGGAACCGGACTGATCACGCTTCGGCGGCGGCGCGGGCTGCGATGTAGCCGTACACCAGTCCCTGGGCGATAGTCGCACCGGCGCCGGGATAGGTGGTCCCGAACGCGTTGGCGGCAGTGTTGCCGATCGCGTACAGGCCCTCGATGACACTGCCGTCTTCGCGCAGTACCCGAGCATGGTCATCTGCTCGCAGGCCGCCGCAGGTGCCGAGGTCGCTGAGCACCATCTTGACCGCGTAGAAAGGCCCCTGATCGAGGGCGCGCAGATTCGGGTTCGGGGCGATGGTCGGATCGCCGTAGTACCGGTCATAAGCACTGTCGCCGCGGTGGAAGTCCGTGTCACGTCCCGCTTGTGACATCTTGTTGAACCGCTTCACGGTCGCGGTGAATTGTGTTCGGGGAATACCGATCTTGTCGCCGAGTACACCCACGTCATCTGCCCGATGGGCGATGCCGGCCCGGTACCACGCCCGTGGAATCGGCATACGCGGAAACAGTTCACCGGCAAAGACGTAGCTGTTGCGGTACTGCTGGTCGAAGACGAGCCACATGGATTCGACCGGATTGCCTGACCGTTCCCGATCCAGTAGGCACTGGCCGAACGACATGTAATCCGTTGCCTCGTTGGCGAATCGGGTACCGTGCTGATCGACGATCAGTGAACCTGGCAGCGCTCGCTCGGCCAACATCACGAACGGGGCTCCGCCCGGCAGCGGCGCCACGGCCGGGAACCACCACGCCTGGTCCATGAGATCGATTGCGGCACCGAGGTCTTGAGCATGACGGATCGCATCGCCGGTATTGGTCTCGGCGCCCAGGCTCATGTGCTCGCCGAGTGATTCGGACTGAAACTTCCACCGCATAGCCATGCTGTGGTCGAACCCACCCGCCGCCAAAACCACGCCGCGGCGCGCAGTGACGGACACCTCGCGGCCGTCGCGACCTATCACCGCGCCGCTGATGCGCCCGCCGTCAATGGTCAAGCGCTGCAGCGCGGCGTCGGTCCAAATCGGTATGCCCGCCCGCAGCAGGCCGGCCAAGAGTCCGGCGGCCAAAGCCTGACCGCCCGCGACGTAACGGCGGGCAAGCAGCAGTCCGCCCACTCCTTGGCCGAGGCGCTTGGCGATGGTCGGTATGCCCCGCCGCGGAACGCGAGCCATCAGGTTCATCCACCGGTAGTCAGCGGTGGTCGTGGGCATCGGAAGCTTGGGCTCCATGAGCCCGGGTCGCAGCCGGTTGCGGTACTCGCCGAGGATTGCGGAGTTCAGCGGTCGGCATTCGCACGTCCGCCCGGCTGCGGCGCCGCCGGGTGCCTCGGGGTGGTAGTCCGAATAGTCCTTGGCCCAAGCGAACCGGATCGGAGTGGTGCGCCGCAGCATCTCGACCATCCCGGTCACGTTGCGCAGGTAACTAGCGGATCGTTCGGCAGGCGCCGTACCTGCCACCACCGACCGGAGATACGTCTCGGCGCGCTCCACGGTGTCTCCGGCGCCCTGCTCGTTCAGAATCGGGCTTGCCGGCAACCACAATGCGCCGCCCGAGCGAGCGGTCGAGCCGCCGACATAGGACGATTTCTCGACGATCAGCACGTCCAATCCGCGTTCGCGGGCGGCCAATGCCGCTGCCATCCCCGTGCCGGAGCCGACGACCAGGAGGTCGACTGTGATGTCGCGGACCGGCAAGCGGGCGGGGATTGTGGCCGTCACGCTGCTGACACTAGGCCGCGGAATCGGCGATGGTTATGTGGTTTCCCTGCCAGCGGGATGCTCTCGCTTCCCCGCGCCGAAACTGTAGTTAGCGTGGAAAAGTTCGAGTGGCGGGCACGCTAGCTACAGGCTCGGGGCGAGACATCGGCCGCGATTTGCGGGTCGAGCCTCATGCGTACTGCAGGGCTCGTTCGCGCAGCCCCGGCTCTACCCGCAATGGGCATACCTGCTGCAGCGTCGGCGCCACCCGCTGCGGACCGTCTTCCACGTTGTGCCAGATGCCCATTGCCGCCATCCGCACCGGCGCGGCCATCCGCTGATCGAACATCATCCGGCTCATCGGCCCGCATATCGACACCGCCGCAATCGCCTCGCCCGGATCGCCGATCGGCGCAGCGACACAGCCGAATCCGGGCAACGACTCCTCTCGGTCGAACGCCACCCCGCGGGCGCGAACCTTGGCCAGTTCGGCGGTCAGCTGCGCCGAACTGCTGATCGAATACCTGGTCTTGCGGTTACCGAGATCGGCCGCGTGGGCGCCGTCGTTGTACGCCAGGATCGCTTTGCCAACCGCTGTGCAGTGCGCCGGCTGGCGTCCCCCGACTCGGCTGGGGATCGCGGCGGCCATCCGGTCGCCGATCTTCTCCAGGTACACGACGTCGGCGCCGTCCAGGACGGCCAAATGGACAACCAGCCCTGTGACACGGTGCAGATCGTGCAGCAGCGAGACTGCCGCCCGGTGCAGCCGGTCCTGGTGAACGGCCAGCGATCCGAGTTCGACCGGTCGCATGCCGAGTTCGTAGTCGCGACCGTCACGCCGCAGCCAACGTAGTTGCACCAGCCGCTCCAGCATCCGATGCGCCGACGAGCGCGGCAGACCGGTGCGGCGCACGATCTGGGCCAGGTTCAGCCGACCCGGGCCGTCAAAAGCATTCAGCACCAACGACACTCGGTCGATGACGGCACTGGGAGTGGTGGGTTCCACGGTCACGCTCACGACGCCTCCTTGCGCGGCAGCATATGACTAATAGAAATATATCTGTTTGTACCACACAGGTGTGGTCGCTGTCACATCTACAGAAAGTGCTCAGCCCTTGGCGGCGGCTCGGCCAGCGCGACGCCCGTAGAAGCTGCCGTCGCCGAGCGAGATCCCGCTGGCGTAACCCCACGCCGCCAGGCCGGCGGTGCAGCGGCCTGCCGCGAACAGACCGGGGATCGGCTCCCCGCTGACGTGAAGTACTTCGGAATCCAGAGTGGTCTTCAGGCCGCCCAGCGTGAAGCCGCCCGTGCTGTCGCGCAGATCGATCGCACCCACTGGAGATCCGATGGGCCGCAACCACTCTGCCTTCTTGTGCAGCAGCGGATCCTCGCCGCGCGCGGCGCCGTCGTTGTAGGCCGCAATAGTGGCCTGTAGCGAGCCGGGCGCGAGCCCCATCTCCTGCTCGAGCTCGGCGACGGTTTCGCACACCCACCTCGGCGGACGCAGCATCAACTTCGGGGACAGCGACGCCATCGCCTCGTTCTGCGCGGTCTCGTCGATGACGAGATATGCGGTGTTGTCCTGCTGGTAGAGCGTGAGCTGCCCGATGCGGCCCGGATAGGTGTCCTCGGCGACATAGCGTTGACCACGGCCGTTGACCAGGATGCCGCGCACCAGCTGCTGGGGGTCGATGAAGATCGCCACCTCGGTGGCGTCCATGTGGGCCAGATCCGCACCCAGCGCCTGCGCCATCCGGATGGCCTGGCCGTCGTGCTGCTCGATCGACGCGGCCGGGCGCCCGGCGATCCGCGGGGCGTACTGGGCCACCATCGCGTCGTTGTAGGCGAAGCTGCCCGTCGCGAGCACCACCCCCCGGCGCGCGCGGATCGTCACCTCGTTGCCGTACTGCCGGGCGCAGATTCCCGTTATGCGGCCGCTGGATTCGACGACCAGTCGCTGCACCCGCACGTCGTAGACCGCCCGAGCGCCTGCCGCGGTCGCGGTTTCCACGAGCGGTTTCATCAGCATGTAGCCGGCGCTGGCCTCGCCCTGTTTCTTGTTCGACATCTGCGGGACGTGACCGCGCGGCGCAGGAGTCGCGATCGTGTTGAATGGATACGAGTTTTCGCCGCCGCTGTACATCAGGCCCTGGTCGCCCATCGGCTCCCAGCCGGGTTCGGAAAAGAACTCGGCTTTGAACGGCACGCCGCAGTCGACGAGCCAATTGAAGTGGTCGACGCTGCCGGCGCAGTAGTCGGCGATGCGGTCCCCGTCGGCGCCCGGTCCCATGGCGACGTTCAGGAACGCCGCCATGTTGTCGACGGAATCGTCGAAGCCGCAAGCCTTTTGCAGTGGTGTGCCGCCGCCGAGATAGATGAACCCGCCCGCCATGGCCGCCGCGCCGCCCCAGGATCCGGTGCGTTCCAGTACCAGGACATCGGCGCCAGATCGAGCGGCTTCGACCGCCGCGGCCGCGCCGGCCACGCCGTATCCGGCCACCACGACGTCGGCCTCATGGTCCCAAGAGGTGACGGACACGGCCGGGACGGGGTGGACGTCGGCGCCGGACGTCATAGTCGCATGGCCGCGGGCATCTCACCGACCCACTGATGCCCCCAATAGCTGTCGGCGGTGATTTCCTCTGCGGTGTAATATGTTTCGTCGACCCGCATCCCGTCGGTGCCGAACTCGATATCCCAATCCCCGGGCGCACGCACGTAGAACGACACCATCTTGTCGTTGGTGTGCCGCCCCAGCGTCGACGACAACTGGAATCCCCCGGCGTTGACCCGGTCCAGCGCCTGGCCCACCGCGTCGAGGGTGTCGACCTCGACCATGATGTGCACCAGGCGCGGGTCGCGCTGATGGGCGGCCGGGACGATGGCCAGGCTGTGGTGCCGCTCGTTGATCCCGAGGAAGCGCACCCGCACCGCGCCGAACTCCTTCGGCAGCGGCACCCGGAACGCGCCGCGCGAACGGAACCCCAATACCTCGGTGTAGAAGTCGAATAGCGCATTGGGATCGGTGGCCGGCACCACGACATGGCCCATGCCCTGATCGCCTGTGACGAACTTCGCGCCGAACGGCGTGACGACCGGGCTGTGGTCCAGCACGGCACCGTGGAACACCTCGAGCGTGGTACCCGCGGGGTCCTCGAAAGTGATCACTTCTTCCACCCGGCGGGCATCGGCCTCGTCGGCGGACAGCTGCTTGAACGGCATCCCGGCGCCGTCGAGGGCCGCCTTCACCCGCTGCAGCGCCGGGTGGTCGCGCACTTCCCAGCCGATCGTGAGGACCCGGTCGGTCTCACCGGGCACCACGATGAGGCGGGCGGCGCGCTCGTCCATCCGCAGATACAGCGCTGACGGGTCGGGTCCGCTGCCCTTGGCGAAGCCCAGCACGTCGAAGGCGAAGTGCCGCCAACGCTCGATGTCTTTGGTGGAAATGGTGATGTAGCCCAAGCTCTTCAGGTCGCTCACTTGCCGGTTCCTCCTAGATCAAAGCGCGCAGCGGACCCTCGGGTGGATCGATGCCCAGCGAGCTGAGTGCCGACGCGTGGAAGACGGTGCCCGGCACATGGATGGCATGCAGGTGGCCGACATGCACGTCACGCCAGTATCGCTGCAGCGGCTTGTCCATCCGCGCCGCATTACCGCCCGAGCGGGCGAAGATCTCGTCGACCGCCGACACCGCACGCCACGCTGCCCGGATCTGGGTACGCCGGCCCGCGGCGCGGTCGGCGAACGACACCTCCTTCCCAGAAGCGACGATGTCGTAGATGCGGTCCACGTTGGCCAGCAGCTCCTGGCGGGCGGCGTTGATGTCGGCGGCGGCCTCGCCGATGGCGTACATCACGTAGGGGTCGTCCTTGATCGCGGTTCCGGTCGCGCCGACCCGCTCGCGTTGGTAGTCCAAGTGAGCGGCCAGTGCCCCTTCGGCGATGCCGACGACCGCGGCGGTGATCCCCAGCGGGAACATCGTCGACCACGGCATCAGGTACAGCGGCTCGGTCATCCCGGCCTCCCGCTGGGCGGTGCCGTCCATCACCTTGGTCGCGTCCATGGTCCGGTAGGCCGGGACGAACGCGTCTTTGACGATGACGTCCTTGGACCCGGTTCCGCGCAGCCCCACCACATTCCACGAGTCCTCGACGATCTGGTAGTCCTTGCGGGGCAAGACCATGTGCAGCATCTGGGGCGGCATCAGCGGGACGCCCTGCTCGTCGCCGAGCATCGCGCCCAGGATGATCCAGTCGCAGTGGTCGGTGCCCGAGCTGAACTGCCAGCGACCGTTGAAGAGGTAGCCGCCGTCGACCGGCTTGGCCACGCCCTGCGGCGCGTACGGAGAGGCCATCCAGGTGTCGACGTCGTCGGCCCAAATTTCGGCGGGCACTTTCGGATCCGCATACGCCAGCTGGTAGGGGTGCACGCCCACCACCCCGACGATCCACCCGGCGGCCGGATCGAGCGCCGCGGTTGCCATCACCGTCTCGGCGAACTCGCGCGGGTGGGCCTCAAACCCCCGGTACTGCTTGGTTTGCAGCAGCCGGATCAGGCCGGCCCCTCTCATCAGCTTGACCGTGTCGTCGGTGAGCCGGCCGATCCTCTCGGCTTCCGCGGCCTGCTCGCGCAGCTGGTCGGCGATGTCCATCACCCGGTCGATTACCCGCTCGCTCATGCTGTCGTCCTTATGTCGTCGGCTGCGAAGAGATGGTCTCCTGCCGGAGATGATGACACCTTGGGCGATCCCGATGAGCGGGAAGCAACTCCTTGGGCCCAAAGCACATGGGTCTACCGTTTCGTCGTGACACTCGACGCGGTGGTTGTCGGCGCCGGCTTCGCCGGTCTGTACGCCTTGCACAAACTGCGCTCGCAGGGGCTGGCGGTGCGGGTCTTCGAGGCCGCTCCCGACGTCGGCGGAACCTGGTACTTCAACCGCTATCCGGGCTGTCGCTGCGACGTCGAGAGCGTCGACTACTGCTACTCGTTCTCCGACAAGCTGCAGCAGGAGTGGAACTGGACGGAAAAGTATGCGACGCAGGCCGAGATCCTCCGCTACATCAACTGGGTCGCCGACAAGCTGGACCTCCGCAAGGACATCACCTTCAACACCCGCGTTTCCTCGGCGGTCCTCGGCGAGCACACCCTGCACTGGACGGTGACCAGAGACGGCGGCGAGGTTGTCACCGCCCGGTTCTGCCTGCTGGCCACCGGCTCCCTGTCCGCTGCGCTCACCCCCGCCTTCCCAGGCCTGGACGCCTTCGCCGGCGAGGTGTACCACACCGCCCATTGGCCGCATGAGCCTGTCGACTTCACCGCACAACGTGTCGCAGTGATCGGCACGGGATCATCTGGCATCCAATCGATTCCGGTCATCGCTGAACAAGCCGCGCAACTCTACGTGTTCCAGCGCACCCCCAACTTCAGCGTCCCGGCCGGCAACAAACCGCTCAGCGAAGCGGACATGGCCGAGATCAAAGCCACCTACACAGAGCGGCGCCGGTTGTCGTGGCGCAGCGGCGGCGGCTCACCGCATATCGCCCACCCCCGCAACACGATGGAGGTATCCCGCGAAGAGCGCCGAGCAGCGTTCGAAAAGCGTTGGCAGCTCGGCGGTGTGTTGTTCTCCAAGACCTTCCCCGACCAGATGATCGACCCGGCAGCCAACGAGGAGGCCAAGCGGTTCTACGAGGAGAAGGTTCGTGCCGTCATCGACGACCCCGGCGTCGCCGACCTGCTGATCCCCCATGACCATCCCATCGGGACCAAACGTATCTGCACTGACACCAACTACTTTCAGACGTTCAACAAGCCGCACGTCATGCTGGTCAGCGTGCGCAAGACCCCGATCGAGTCGATCGACGCGACCGGGATCAACACCACCGATGCGCATTACGACGTGGACACGATCGTCCTGGCCACCGGTTTCGATGCAATGACCGGCGCACTGGCCAACATCGACATCGTCGGCCGCAATGGCGAATTACTGCGCGACGACTGGAAAGACGGACCCCGCACGTATCTGGGCCTGGGTGTGGACGGGTTCCCCAACCTCTTCATCGTCTCGGGACCCGGCGCGCCGGGCGTGCTGGCCAATATGGTGCTGCATGCCGAGGCGCAGGTGAACTGGATCGCCGAGGCCATTGGCTATCTCGACCAGCACGGCTACACCGCGATCGAAGCCAGCGCGGACGCGGTGGAAAACTGGATAGCCGAATGCACCCAGCGGGCGGAGGCGACCCTGTTTCCCAAGGCGAATTCCTGGTACCTGGGCGCCAACGTTCCCGGCAAGCCGCGCGTATTCATGTTGTTCGTCAGCGGATTCGCCGTCTACAACGACATCTGCACCGAGGTGGCCCGGGCCGACTACAAGGGCTTTAACCTGATCAAGGAGTCCTGAGCTGATCCGACGGGAGTGCAGATGAAGCGTTTAGAGGGCAACCGCGTTCTGGTGACCGGCGCCGCATCGGGCATCGGGCAGGCGACCACGCTGCGACTGCTCGAGGAGGGGGCCGCCGTCGTCGCCGCCGACATCTCCGCCGACGGATTGGACAAGACCCGCGCCATGGCCGGGGAGGCCGGCACCGCAGGGCGGCTCAGCACCCTGGAAATGAACATCGGCGACGAGGCGTCGGTGGTCGACGGCGTGCGGTCGGCGGTCGGCGCGCTGGGCGGTCTCGATTCGCTGGTCAACTCTGCCGGGATCCTGCGCGCCGCGCATACCCATCAGATGAGCCTCCAAGACTGGAATCAGATCATCGGGGTCAACTTGACCGGGACGTTTTTGGTGGTGCGGGAGGCGCTGCCGACGTTGCTGACCAACCCGCGCAGCGCAATCGTGAACTTCAGCTCGACCTCGGCGTCGTTTGCGCACCCGTACATGGCGGCGTATGCGGCGAGTAAGGGCGGAATCCAGTCCTTCACCCATGCGCTGGCGCTCGAGTACGCCAAGCAAGGCCTGCGTGCGGTGTGCGTGGCGCCCGGCAGCATCAAATCCGGAATCACCGATGCCACAGCGGGATACCTTCCGCCGGACAGCGATTGGTCGCTGTTGGCCAAACTGTCGCCGATCATGCCCACCACGCTGGAATCGAGTGGCGCACCGATGGCCGACCCGGGGGCCGTCGCCGGCGTCATCGCCATGCTGGTCTCCGACGACGGCGCGTTCATCACCGGCACCGAGATCCGCATCGACGGCGGGACCCACGCGTGACGGTCACCTACGAAGACACCATCCGCGAAATCGCGACCGACCCGGGCGTTCTGCGCTACCACGAAGCGGGCGACGGTCCGCCGCTGCTGCTACTTCACGGCTCCGGGCCGGGGGTGACGGGCTGGCGCAACTTCCGCGGCGTGCTGGAGGCATTCTCGGAGTTCTTCCGTTGCCTGGTACTGGAATTCCCGGGTTTCGGCGTGAGCGACGACTTCGGCGGCCACCCGATGATCACTGCCTTCGATGCGGTGGCGCGGTTTGTCGACTCGCTGGGTCTGGACAGTGTCGACATCATCGGCAACTCGATGGGCGGCGGTGTCGCACTCAACTTCGCGATAGCCCACCCCGATCGGGTGCGAAAGCTGGTGACCATCGGCGGGATCGGGCGGAACGTGTTCAGTCCCGGTCCGGCCGAAGGAATTCGGCTGCTGCAGGAGTTCACCGAAGAGCCCAGCCGGGAGCGGTTGGTCCGGTGGCTGCACTCGATGGTGTACGACCCGGCGGTGGTGACCGAGGAGCTGATCGAGGAGCGGTGGAACCACGCCACCGATCCGGCGACGCTGGCCGGGGCGCGCCGGATGTACAGCCGCGAAGCGTTCGAACAGATGACGAAGGCCACGGAGTCGTCCAAAGGCCCGCAGCCGTGGGCGATGATGCACCGCGTCAGGGCGCCGACGTTGATCACCTGGGGCCGTGACGACCGGGTCAGCCCGCTGGACATGGCGTTGATCCCGATGCGCACCATCCCGAACGCCGAACTGCACGTGTTCCCCAACTGCGGGCATTGGACGATGATCGAGGCGAGGGAAGCCTTTCAGAGCGTCGTGCTGGCGTTCCTGTTGCGATAAAGGGGCCGCTTAGTTGACGCAGGGCACGCCGCCGCCGTCGATCGGCGCGCCCTGGTCGGGCGTGGGCTCGGTGCTGCTGGTGGTGGTGCGCGAGCCGTGATAGGAGCCCACAACCGTTGATGCAGTGCTGGTTTCGTCTTGGGACGGTAACGAGTAGTCGTCGCCGACGAAGACCTGAACGCGGCCGGCGCTCAGCGCGGAGTCACTGTGATCGGCGACGTCGATGCCCAGCAATGTCGCGATGGCCTGCGCATCGGATTTGGCGCCGGAACCGTAGTCGACGATGGTCGAGCTCGGTTCGCCGTACTCGCGGTCGCGCACTGTGCCGGCGGCATAACCTTTCTGGCTCAGCGTCTTTGACACCTTGGTGGCGAGCCCGGAGGTGCTGCTGGCGTTGACCACGTCGACGACGGTGGACGGGTTCGGTGCCGTGGTCGTCGTGGTGACCGGTGCGCTGGTGCCGAACGCGGTTGCCACCTCGGCCTTGATCGCCTTCGGGTCGACGATGTTGACGTCCTGGCCGTCGATGTTGTCGTAGCGCACCACCGGCAGCGTCCGGTACTCGACGTTGCCGCCGGCAAGAGCGCCCATCCGGCGGAACAAGTTCTCGTCCCAACCCGCCGACAGCACAACGTCTTTGCGCGCCACCGCCATCAAACCCTTCAGCTTGCTCAAGTCGGTGAACGTGCCCGAATCCTGCAGCTGGTGCATGACCGAGGACAAGAACGCCTGCTGGCGGTGGGTGCGGTCCAGGTCGCCGTTTTCCAGACCGTGGCGCTGCCGCACGAATGCCAGGGCCTGTTCGGCATCGAGCGTCTGGCGGCCGGCGGGGAAGTCCGCGCCCGAATATGAGTCGTACACAGCGTGTTTCAGACACACCTGGACGCCGCCGAGGCTTTCGGTGAGATCGTAGAAACCGGCCAGGTTGACTTCGGCGAAGTAGTCGATCGGGACGCCCGTCAGGTTTCGCACGGCGCGCAGGGTCGCCGAGCGGCCGGCCTCGCGGCCCTTGTTCTCGAGTTCCTTCTGATTGCTCATACCCTTGTCCATGAGCTTTTGCTCGGTGTAGGCCTTGGTGAGGCCGTACGCTTCCTTGATCTTGATGTGGTTGTAGCCCGGAACGCCGCTGAACGGCACATAGTCGTCGCGGGGGATCGAGAAGGCGGCGACTTTGTCGTCGGCGCCGACGTGCACCAGGATCAGCGTGTTGGTGTTGTAGCCGCCGTCTTCGGAATCACCGGCGTGCAGGTGCTTGAGGACCGCCCAGGGCAGCTCGTTACCGTCCTGGTCTTTGCGGGAGTCCAGGCCGATCAGCAGGATGTTCATCGCGCCGCCGCTGGAGTGCGGGTCCTCCGAGCGCAGCGCCTCGGAAACGGTGATGCCGCCCAGCATGCCGTGCGCCATCCACCAGCCCGCGCCGGTCGCCGCCACGGCCAGCACCGCAGCCAGCGCCATGCCGCCGCGGGCCAGCCGCCGGCGGATCTGCCATGGTCTCGCGCGGCGGTGCCTGCCGCCGGATCGGTTCACCACAATCTCGACTCTGTCGGGAAGCGCCGCGCCTGCCCCCGATGGCAACTTGCGGCGACAACGTCTACTACTTGGCGTTCCAGTATGCCGGAGCCGGCTGGAAAGTGCCCAGGCAAGGCGCGTGACCAGCGGCGGAATCTGCGACTTCGCACCGAACACGGGTCGCCGACTGGCACACTTTTCTGATCGGCCAGTGAAGTGAGACCAGCACGATGCATGCCGTTGCGATGGGAATGAGTTGGGCGGCGGTAGCGGGCGGCGCAGCAGTCGTCCCGTCCGCGCCGCGGGGCCGATGCGGTTGCCTGCCTGGTCAACGGTCCCTGGTCTTTGGGACCGCCACCTGAGAATCCCGGGGGCAACCCCGTGAAGGGAGTCTGGCAGATGTTGAACACCGTTCCGATCCACGACAGCCGGGTGTCTGAGCAGCGCGCGGAGGACGCCGAATTACTCAAGGAATCGGGCGTGCACAAGCTTGTCGTCGCAGACCGCGACGGCAACTGCTTGGCGTTCGTATTAGCTTGGGACAGCTTCGAATACGATGCTGACACCGACACCTATGTATGCGTTGTCGACGCTGACGGCAGGGAACTCATGACGATATATGCCGCCGGTGAAATCAAGTCAGCACCGGGCGCCAACATGTACGTTGTGACGGCGCCGGATCGGCCCGGTAGCCGCAGGGCGTTGCGCCCCTGTTGACCTGCCGGTCACCAGATAACGGCCAAAAGGCTGGGCGCTACTGACCTCACCCCCGAAGCCGGCTCGCCTCGCATCGGCTTCTGACGTGGACTTTCGATGCGATTTTGGCTGTTCGGGGACTTGGCTGGCGGCTGCGACGCGGCCATGCCCGGCACTGGCCGGGAGGTTACTCGGGCGCGGAAAGTATGGTAGACCGTTCGTACGGTTAGTTTGCTCCGAAGGGTTGAGATGCCCAGATCACCTGGCAGACGCAGCGAGATCCTGGATGCGTTTGTCCGCTACGTCGCCGAACGTGGCTATGAGAGAACGAATATCGGTGACATCGCCGACGAGCTCGGCATGTCCAAGGGCACCATCGTTCATCACTTCGGAACCAAAGCGCAGATGTTGCGGGAGCTCGAAGAAACCCGTTTGGCCCGTCAGCTCGAGGTTCTGCGGCTGGTATGGGATCGTCTGGCCGCGCCGCATGAACGCCTTGCCGCGATCATCTATGCCTCCACCCTGCTGCAGGTGATTGCCCGCGATGCGACGGTGGCCAGCCAGCGCGAGGTGCTTCAGTTGTCAGATGATCCGGCGATGCAACAGGTACGCAAGTCGCGCCGGCAGTTGCAAGCGTTGACAATTGACGAGATCCACAAAGGCGTGAAGAGCGGATTGTTCCGAAACGTGGACGTCGAACTGGCAGCCCTGCAGCTGTGGGGATCGCTGGAGTGGATGTGGGTGTGGTTCGACCCCGCCGGCTCCCGGACAGCCGAAGGAGTCGGCGCCGCCTTCGTCGACGTCTTCCTCGGCGGCCTGCTCCTCGACCGCTTGGGGCTCAGCAAGTGGGCAGACCCGTCCACGGAGGTCGTCTCAGTGGTGCGCGAATGCCTTACTGCGGTAACCGGTGTGACAGGTTGACCGCCGGACGGCGCCCTATGACCGTACGTATAGTCGGTTAGCCTGGATCCAGGCCCGCCCTCTGCCCTCGCACGCAGCACCTGTGTGGGTCGCGAAGGCCCTGGTAAGAAGTCATAATGACCCGACGTGCGTGTTGGGCGGAGCGACGCCCTGAGGACAGCGCTCGGCCCGATTTATTGACTGACCGTACGGTCTAATGCCATAGTGGGCGTGTGGCACGGACGAGGGCGACACGGATCAACGGCGCGGGTACCGCAACTGCCCGCCTGGAATATGACGATGTGCCATGCCGCAGATCGCACCGAGACCCGTTGCACCGCAACAGTGATCGAAGAAATTGGGATGATCCCGCACTGGTCGAAAGCTCCAAGCACGCTGTGGCGCAACTGGGTTCGAGGTGCCGATGACCACCGCGGATGTGGTCGCCGTCCGCGTACTCAACCGGATCCGGCCAGGCGCCGAAGTGGTCGGCGGGTTCTTCCGGATGTGCGTGCTGACCGGCAAAGCCCTGATGAGGCCGTTCGAATGGCGTGAGTTCATCTGGAACGGCTGGTTTCTCATGCGGGTGTCGCTGTTGCCGACCATCGCGGTGTCGATCCCGGAAACCGTGCTGCTCATCTTCACGCTCAACGTCTTGCTGGCCGAGTTCGGCGCCGCCGACGTTTCGGGTGCCGGCGCCGCGATCGGTGCTGTCACCCAGCTCGGACCGATCGTGACCGTCCTGGTGGTCGCCGGTGCCGGCGCCACCGCGATCTGCGCCGACCTCGGTGCCCGCACCATCCGGGAAGAGATCGACGCAATGGAGGTGCTGGGCATCGAGCCGATCCAACGGCTGGTGGTCCCCCGCGTCGTCGCCTCGATTGTCGTCGCCGTTTTGCTCAACGGTCTCGTGGTCGCCGTCGGACTGGGGGGCGGCTACCTCTTCAGCGTGTACCTGCAGAACGTCTCGAGCGGTGCCTACCTCTCCACGCTGACGGCGCTCACCGGGCTGCCCGAGGTGGTGATCGCGAACATCAAGGCAGCGATGTTCGGCCTGATCGCCGGTCTGGTCGGCTGCTACCGGGGGCTGATCGTCCGCGGCGGGTCCAAAGGCCTGGGCACTGCTGTCAACGAGACCGTGGTGCTGTGCTTCATCGCGTTGTTCGCGGTCAATGCGGCGTTGACCACGATCGGCGTGCGATTCGGAACAGGGCGCTGACATGTCGACGGCTGTCGCACCGTTTGCCCGCTTCCCGCAGGCAGCGGCCACCTTTCGCCGATACCGACGCGCTCCGGCGGACCAACTGACCGAGCTCGGGCAGATCGTCTGGTTCGCGCTGACCGCGGTGGGGCAAATCCCCTTCGCTCTGCAGCGCTACCGCAGAGAGCTGCTGCGCCTGATTGCCCAGATGGGCATGGGTACCGGCGCGATGGCGGTGGTCGGCGGAACCGCCGCCATCGTCGGCTTCATCACCTTGTCCGCCGGTTCGCTGGTCGCCATCCAGGGTTTTGCGTCGCTGGGCAACATCGGTGTCGAGGCTTTCACCGGATTTCTGGCCGCGATGGTCAATGTGCGGTTCGTGGCGCCGGTGGCCGCCGGTCAGGCGCTGGCCGCCACGGTCGGCGCCGGGGCCACCGCCGAGTTGGGCGCGATGCGCATCAGCGAGGAGATCGACGCGCTCGAGGTGATGAGCGTCAGGTCGATCGCCTACCTGGTGTCCACCCGGGTGGTGGCGGGTTTCGTCGTCATCATCCCGCTCTACGGGCTGGCGATAACCCTGGCCTTCCTGTCCGCACAAATCACCACGGTCTTGTTCTACGGACAGTCCATCGGCACCTACGACCACTACTTCCACACGTTCCTGCGCCCCAACGACGTGGCGTGGTCGTTCGCCGAGGTGATCCTCGTCGCGCTGGTCGTGATGACCACCCACTGCTACTACGGCTACACCGCCAGCGGCGGGCCGGTCGGGGTCGGTGAAGCGGTGGGTCGGTCGATGCGGCTGTCGCTGATCACGATCGTTGTCGTGGTCGTGCTGACAGCCATGTCGGTCTACGGCAAGAACCCGAACTTCAACCTCACGGTGTAGTCGTGATGACGACGCGGGTCCAGGGCAAGGTCAACAAGCCGCGTATCCCTCCGTACAAGACGGCCGCGGTGGTCTTCTTGTTGGTCGCTGCGATGGTTCTGACGTTCGTGTGGTTGCAGTTTCGCGGCTTGCTCACACCGAAGACCAAGTTGACCATGGTGGCTCCCCGGGCGGGCCTGGTGATGGATCCGGGGTCGAAGGTCACCTACAACGGGGTGGAAATCGGCCGGGTGGCCCGTATTTCGGAGGTCCAGCGCGACGGAGCGCCAGCGGCCGAAGTCGTGATGGATGTGAATCCGAAATACCTCCCGCTGATTCCGGCCAATGTGGCCGCCAGCATCAGGGCGACGACAGTGTTCGGCAACAAGTACGTGTCGTTGACATCGCCGAAACACCCTGTGCCGCAGCGCATCAACCCACGGCGCGTGATCGATGCCATATCGGTGACGACGGAGTTCAATACCTTGTTCGAGACGCTCACCTCGATCACGGAGAAGGTGGACCCGGTCAAGGTGAACCTGACCCTGGCCGCCGCCGCGGAGGCGCTGAACGGGCTGGGCGACAAGTTCGGCCAGTCGATCGTCAACGCCAACGCCATCCTCGACGACATCAATCCTCGAATGCCGCAGGTCCGCCACGACATTGCGCAGCTGGCAGCGCTCGGCGACACGTACGCCAACGCCGCACCGGATCTGTTCGACGCCCTCAACAACGCCGTGATTACGGCGCGCACGCTGCACCGGCAGGAAGCCGACCTCGATGCAACGTTGCTGGCCGCCGCCGGGGTGGGCAACACCGGCCAAGACATCGTCGCCCGCGGCGGACCTTACCTGCAACGGGGGATCGCCGATCTGGTGCCCACCGCCGAGCTCCTCGACACCTACAGCCCCGAGATCTTTTGCATGATCCGCAATTACCACGACGCCGAACCCAAGACCTATGAGACGACGGGCGGCGGCAACGGCTACGCGCTGAAAACCATGACCGAGCTGATGTCGGGGCTGGGAGGCATCCTGACTCTTCCCGGGCTGGCCGGCGCATCAGCTACGATGGGCGCCCTCGGGCTAGCCGGGCTGGTCGGCGGAGCGCCGAATCCCTATGTCTACCCGGACAATCTGCCGAGAGTTAACGCTCGCGGCGGTCCGGGAGGCGCGCCGGGTTGCTGGCAGCCCATCACCCGGGATCTGTGGCCGGCGCCCTGGCTGGTGATGGACACCGGCGCCAGCCTTGCGCCGTATAACCACATCGAAACCGGCTCACCGTACGCAATCGAATACGTCTGGGGCCGCCAAGTGGGAGACAACACGATCAATCCATGAAAACTACCGGCAACGCAATCAAACTCGGCATCGTCTCGTTGGTGCTGCTGCTGATCACCGTGTCGATCGTCGTGGTGTTCGGTCAGATGCGGTTCAACCGCACCAACAGCTACACCGCGGAGTTCAGCAACGCAAGCGGCCTGCGCAACGGTCAGTTCGTCCGTGCCTTCGGCGTGGAGATCGGCAAGGTCAAAAAGGTGCGGCTGGTCGAGGGCGGCACGCGGGTGCGGGTGGACTTCGACGTCGACCGCTCGGTGCCGCTCTACCAGTCCACGACAGCGCAAATCCGCTACCTCAACCTGATCGGCGACCGCTACGTGGAACTCAAACGCGGCGACGGCGAGGGCGCGGACCGGATCCTGCCGGCCGGTGGATTCATCCCGCTGTCTCGGACGTCGCCTGCACTTGATCTCGACGCTCTGATTGGTGGTTTCAAGCCCCTGTTCCGTGCCCTCGATCCGGAGAAGGTCAACACCATCGCGTCGGCCATCATCACCGTGTTCCAGGGCCAGGGCGGCACTATCAACAACATCTTGGACCAAACCGCCCAAGCCACTTCGCATATCGCGCAGCGAGATCATGCGATCGGCGAGGTGATCAAGAACCTGAACGTCGTGCTCGACACCACCGTCAAGCACCGCAAGGAGTTCGACCAGACCGTCGACAACCTCGAGCGACTGATCACCGGACTGCGCAATCGCGCTGATCCGCTGGCCGCCGGCACCGCCCACATCAGCGACGCCGCCGGCACGGTCGCAGACCTGCTGGCCGACAACCGCGCCCTGCTCCACAAAGAAATCGACTACCTGCAGACTTTCCAGCAGCCCCTGATCGACCAAAGTGATCAGCTCAGCGATCTGATCCACAACTGGCCGATCGCACTCAACCTGATCGGACGCAGCATCGGCCTCTACGGCGACTGGGTCAACTTCTACGTCTGCGATGTCACGATCAATTGGAACGGACTGCAACCCGGCGGCCCGGTCCGCACCGTCAGGATCTGGCAGCAGCCCACGGGCAGGTGTACGCCGCAATGAGAACGCTCACCGAATTCAACCGCTTCCGTGCAGGGCTTACGGGCGTGGTCGTGCTGGTGCTCGTAGCCGTTGTGGGCCAAAGCTTCACCAGCGTGCCGATGCTGTTCGCCAGCCCGAGCTACTACGGGCAGTTCGCCAACACCGGTCAACTGAACAAGAACGACAAGGTGCGCATCAGCGGCGTGGACGTCGGCACGGTGCAGGCGCTCAACATCGAAGGCGACCACGTCGTGATCAAGTTCTCGATCGGCGCCAACACCATCGGCACCGAGAGCCGGCTGGCGATCAAGACCGACACCATCCTGGGCAAGAAGGTGCTCGAGATCGAACCGCGGGGAACCGAAACATTAAAAGCAGGAAGCGTTTTGCCGCTAGGTCAAAGCACCACCCCGTACCAGATCTACGACGCGGTCTTCGACGTCACCAAGGCGGCAACCGGCTGGGACGTCGACACTGTCAAGCGGTCGCTGAACGTCTTGTCGCAGACCATCGACCAGACCTACTCGCACCTGAGTCCCACCCTCGACGGGCTGACCAAACTTTCCGACACCATCGGCAAACGCGACGAAGAGGTCAAACATCTGCTGACGCAGGCCAACAAAGTTGCCAATGTGCTCGGTGACCGCAGCGAGCAGATCAACCGGCTGCTGGTCAACGCCAAGACGCTGCTGGCCGCGTTCAACGAACGCGGACGGGCCATCGACGCGCTGCTGGGCAACATTTCCGCGTTCTCGCGCCAGGTGCAGGGCGTCATCAACGACAACCCGAATCTCAATACCGTGCTGGAGCAGTTGCGCACCCTCAGCGACGTGCTGGTGGCACGCAAAGCCGATCTCGCGGAAGGCCTCAAGACCGTCGGTCAATTCGCCGCATCGCTGGGAGAATCCGTCGCGTCAGGCCCTTACTTCAAGATCGTGCTGGCCAATTTGCTGCCGTACTGGATCTTGCAGCCGTGGGTGGATGCCGCATTCAAGAAGCGCGGGATCGATCCCGAACACTTCTGGGAGACTGCGGGATTGCCCGCGTTCCGCTTCCCCGACCCCAATGGCGCCCGGTTCCCCAACGGCGCGCCGCCGCCCGCGCCGCCGGTGGCCGAGGGTACGCCCGATCACCCCGGGCCGGCCGTCCCGCCGGGATCGGCGTGTTCGTACACCCCGCCGCCGGACGCGCTGCCGCGGCCGTGGAACCCGCTGCCGTGTGCGGCCGTCGACGTTGGACCGTTCGGGGGTAGTTTCCCGTCGCCGATCGACGTCGCGACGTCGCCGCCGACCGCGAACGGTCTGCCGCCGACGCCGGGGATCCCGATCGCAGGGCGGCCAGGTGAGCCGCCTCCGGACGTTCCCGGCATACCGGTGCCGTTGCCCGCCAACGCCCCACCGGGGGCGCGCACGGAGAACCTGCAACCGGCAGGTCCGACCCCGCCGCCGTCGACGTTCGCGCCGGGGCTGCCCCCGGGGCCGCCCGCCCGTCCTGGGCCGGGGGAGCAGTTACCGGCACCGTTCATCACGCCGGGTGGAACCGGGGGCAGCGGAATCACGGGAGGTAGCCAGAATTGAGCAACATCTTCCGGACCCGCAACGCGCGGATGGCCTCGGTGATCACCGGATCGCTTGCGGCCGTGGCGATTTTGGCCGTCGGCTTCGCCGGTGTGCGGCTCTACCACAAGTTGACCAGCAACACCGTCGTCGCGTACTTCCCGGAGGCCAATGCGCTCTATTCCGGGGACAAGGTCCAGATCATGGGGATTCGCGTCGGCTCAGTCGACAAGATCGAGCCTGCCGGCGACAAGATGAAGGTGACCTTCCACTACAGCAACAAATACAAAGTGCCCGCCGACGCGTCCGCGGTGATCGTGAACCCCACCGTGGTGGCGTCGCGCAGCATCCAGTTGGAGCCTCCCTACAAAGGTGGCCCCGTGCTGACCGACAACGCGGTGATTCCGATCGAGCGCACCGCGGTGCCGACGGAATGGGACCAGCTGCGCAACGGCGTCGCCAACATCATCGACAAGCTCGGCCCGACGCCCGAGCAGCCCAAGGGGCCGTTCGGTGATCTCATCGAATCGTCCGCCGACGGGTTGGCCGGCAAGGGCAAGCAGATCAACGCCACGCTGGAGAGCCTGTCGCGGTCGCTGAACGCACTGAACGAGGGCCGCGGCGACTTCTTCGCGGTGGCACGCAGTCTTGCGATGTTCGTCAACGCGCTGCACAAAGACGACCGCCAGTTCGTCGCATTGAACGACAACCTGGCCCAGTTCACCGACAGGCTGACCGGATCCGACCGCGACCTGGCCAATGCGATACAACAATTCGACAGCCTGCTCTCCACGCTGCGCCCGTTCCTGGCCAAGAACCGCGAGGTGCTCGCGCACGACGTCGACAACCTCGCCAACCTGACCAACACCCTGGTCCAGCCCGAGCCGCTGAATGGGTTGGAGACCGGCCTGCACGTGCTGCCCACGCTGCAAGCGAACCTGGGCGGGATCTACCACCCGTCGCACGGCGCGGTCATGTCCATTCCGGCAATCCCGAACTTCACCAACCCAATGCAGTTCATTTGCAGCATGATTCAGGCCGGCAGCCGGCTCGGCTATCAAGATTCCGCCGAACTGTGTGCGCAGTACCTGGCGCCGATCCTGGATGCGATCAAGTTCAACTACTTGCCGTTCGGCCTCAACCCGTTCAGTACCGCCGAGACGCTGCCCAAGGAAGTCGCCTATTCCGAGCCGCGGCTGCAGCCGCCGCCCGGCTACAAGGACACCACGGTTCCAGGCATCTGGGTGCCCGATACCCCGTTGTCGCACCGCAACACTCAGCCCGGCTGGGTTGTGGCGCCGGGGATGCAGGGCACGCAGGTAGGTCCGGTCACGGCGAGCCTGCTGACCCCCGAATCGCTGGCCGAGCTGATGGGCGGACCCGATGCCCCGCCGCCGGCCCCGGGGTTACAAACCCCGCCGGGACCGCCGAACGCCTACGACGAGTACCCGGTGGTGCCACCCATCGGCGTGCAGGCTCCGCAGGTACCGGTCCCACCGCCACCGCCCGCACCGGGTGTGGTGGCGGGACCGGTCGCGCCGGCGCCCGCGCCGGGCCCTGCCGGGGCGCCGCTACCCGCCGAGGCCGGCTCATGAGGCGCGGGCTGGCCCTGTTGGTGGCTGCGGTCGCACTGACGTCGTGCGCGAATTGGCATGGCATTGCGAATGTTCCGATGCCCGGCGGGCCCGGCACCGGAGCCGACGCCTACACCGTCTACGTGCAGATGCCCGACACACTCGCCCTGAACGACAACAGCCGGGTGCGGGTGGCCGATGTCTTTGTCGGCACGGTCCGCGCGATCAAGCTGAAGAACTGGGTCGCCACGCTGACGCTGGGTCTGAACAAGAACGTCAAGCTCCCCAAGAACGCCACGGCCAAGATCGGGCAGACCAGCCTCCTCGGCTCTCAGCATGTGGAGTTGGCCGCCCCGCCCAACCCGTCGCCGGAGCTGCTGAAGGACGGCGACACCATCCCGCTGAAGAACTCGTCGGCGTATCCCACGACCGAACAGACGCTGGCCAGTATCGCAATCATCTTGCGCGGCGGCCACATTCCGAACCTCGAAGTGCTGCAGGACGAGATCTACAACATCGTCAACGGGCGGGCCGAGCAGATCCGTGCCTTCCTCGGCAAGCTGGACACCTTCACGGCCCGGCTCAACGAGCAACGAGATGACATCACCCATGCCATCGATTCGACCAACCGGCTGTTGGCGTACGTGCGTTCCCGCTCGGACGTCCTGGATCGCGTTCTCACCGAATTCCCGCCGCTGGTCGAACATTTCGCAGACAAACAGAACCTGCTGATCAACGCAGTCGACTCGGTGGGGCGGCTCAGCGAGCTCACCGACCAGTACCTGTCCCCTTCGCGGGGCAACCTGCACCAGGATCTGGTGTCGCTGCAGTGCCCGTTGCGGGAACTCGGCCGTGGCTCACCCTATTTGATCCGCGCGCTCAAACTGATCCTCGCCCAGCCGTTCGACGTCGACTCCGTGCCGAAATCGTTCCGCGGTGACTACTTCAACTTGTCGCTGACGGCCGACCTGACCCTCAGCGCCGTCGACAACGCGATGCTCACCGGCACCGGATTCTCCGGAGCGCTGCGAGCGCTCGAGCAGTCGTGGGGCCGTGATCCCGACACGATGATCCCCGACGTGCGCTACACGTCCAACCCGAACGACGCTCCCGGCGGGCCGCTGGTCGAAAGGGCGGACCGGCAATGCTGACTCGCTTCGAGAGGCGCCAGCTGATCCTGTTCGGCATCCTGACCGCGATCATGGCCGTCGTGCTGGGCGGGTACTACCTGCGGCTTCCCAGCGTGGTGGGAATCGGTCAGTACACGTTGAAGGCGAACCTGCCCGCGTCGGGCGGTCTGTATCCCACGGCCAACGTGACGTACCGCGGCGAAACCATCGGCAAGGTCACCGCCGTCAAACCGACCGAAACCGGTGTGCAGGCGACACTGAGTATCGCCGGCCGGTACAAGATCCCCGTCGACGCAACCGCGAACGTGCATTCCGTGTCTGCGGTCGGTGAGCAGTATCTGGACCTGGTGTCGGCGGGCCGCGCCGGCACGTACTTCTCGCCGGGACAGACGATCACCGAGGGAAGCGTGCCGACCGAGATCGGGCCGGCTCTGGACGCCGCCAACCGCGGGCTGGCCGTGCTGCCCAAGGACAAGATCGCCGCACTGCTCGACGAGACAGCCCAAGCCGTCGGCGGACTGGGGCCCGCGCTGCAACGGCTGGTCGACGCGACCCAGGCCATTGCCGGCGACTTCAAGACCAACATCGGCGACATCGACGACATCATCGAAAACTCCGCGCCAATCCTTGACAGCCAAGTCAATTCGAGCGGCGCCATCCAACGCTGGTCGCACAACCTCGACATCCTGGCCGCGCAGACGGCCGACAACGACCAGCATGTGCAAAGCATTCTGAACCAGGGACCCGCCACCGCGGATCAAGTCAACGCGGTGTTCAACGACGTCCGCGAATCACTGCCGCAGACACTGGCGAATTTCGAAATCGTGCTCGACATGCTCAAGCGCTACCACAAGAACGTCGAGCAACTGCTGGTGGCATATCCGCAGGGCGCCGCGGCCGCCCAGACGGTGACGACAGCGTTCCCGGGCTACGCCTCGCTCGACAACGCGCTGACGATCAACCAGCCGCCGCCGTGTCTGACCGGGTTCCTCCCGCCATCTCAGTGGCGATCCCCGGCGGACACCAGCCCGGCGCCGCTGCCGTCGGGAACATATTGCAAGATCCCGCAGGACACACCCGCCAACGCTGTGCGCGGGGCGCGCAACATTCCGTGCGTCGACGTCCCCGGCAAGCGCGCCGCGACGCCACGGGAGTGCCGTGACCCCAAACCCTATGTCCCACTGGGAACCAACCCGTGGTACGGCGACCCCAACCAGATCCTCAACTGCCCGGCGCCGGGGGTGCGCTGCGACCAGCCGGTGAACCCGGGTCAGGTGATACCTGCGCCGTCGGTGAACAACGGACTCAACCCGGCGCCGGCAGACAAGGTGACGGGGACGCCGCCTCCCGTCAGCGATCCGCTGCAGCGGCCGGGGTCGGGGACCGTGGAGTGCAATGGTCAGCAGCCGAACCCCTGCGTCTACATCCCCAGCTGGCCTCCCACGGCTCTCTACAGTCCGCAGAGCGGCGAGTTGACCGGGCCCGACGGGGTCAAATACGCGGTGGAAAACTCGACCAGGACAGGAGACGAGGGATGGAAGGCGATGCTGGCACCGGGCCGCTAGGTGCGTTTCGCGGAATGGTGCTGCCTGCCCGCGTGGGGGCGTTACTGTCTGCGATGGGGAACTAGCCAACCGGGCGGGGAGGGCAAATGACGGCCTATCAGACCGTGGTGGTCGGTACCGACGGCTCGCAGTCGTCGCTGCGGGCAGTCGAGCGTGCGGCGCGGATCGCCGCCGAGGCGAACGCGAAGCTGATCATTGCGACCGGGTATCTCCCGCATGAGGACGATCCGCGCGCGGCCGACATCCTCGGCGACGAGGCCTACAAGGTGCGTGGCAACGCCCCGATCTATGCGATCCTGCGCGACGCCCGTGAGCGGGCCAAGGCGGCTGGGGCGAAGAACATCGAAGAGCGGCCGATTCAGGGTGCCGCGGTAGAGGCACTGGTTGACGCTGCCGGGGCGGCTAAGGCCGACCTGCTGGTCGTCGGCAATGTGGGACTCGACGCTCGTTCTGCGATCATCGGGCGCGTGTTCTCCATCCCCGGCAGCGTCGCCAGCAAGGCCAAGGTCGACGTGCTGATCGTGCACACCACGGGCTGACCCGGCTGAGGCCTGCGGGCCAGCTTCATCGTCGCAGCGAGGCATCACGCCGTCGACCGTCACGACGACGCCAAGAAACGTCTAGACGCCTATTTGCGTGACGAGTCGGCTAGCGGGAGTAATCCCCTGGAACCGAACGAGACACCGCCGCGTCACAACCGCTATGGAAGACGTGGAATGCACCATCGCCACCGTGGTACTTGACCTGACGACGCGGCCGCCCCGATGTGCGAGCGCCGCGCCGGCTGAACAGGAACTGCTGAATGGGCGGGCCTGCCTGTGGCCCCCGTCGCCGCGTCGTCCCTGATGGGGTTCCCAGGGGAGAGTCAGCAGGTTTTGTTGTAGAAACGCAATAGGTCTGTGTTAAATCGCCTGCTCAGGCGCGTTGGGATTTTCCCAACGCCTGGATACACTGGCTCTGTGGAGGCCGACATTGGCGAACGAGTTCGCGCATGTATTCAGGCGCTACAACCGCCACGTAGTCACCGTGCCATCGCCCAGTCGGTCAACATGACGCCTGACGCCTGACGCCTTCTCGCGGTCGCTTAGGGGTGAGCGATCCTTCTCGTCGATCGAGATAGCACGGCTCGCGGATGAGCTTGGTCAGGACGTGCATTGGTTAATCACCGGTGAACCTGATCCGATGCGCCCGCGTCTAGCTGCCCGGCACTTCTACGACCAAGATGCCCGCTGCGACGCCGTGCCGGACCACGAGCAAGACGAAGCAGTACTCCTCGATATTGCGCTTGCCTACCGGCAGGCGTTTCCGGATGACACAGGCTCTGACCGATGGAAGCTACCCGCGACAGTCGAAGAGATGCGTGGCTGGTTACAGCCGTCATTTGTTCGCCTATTCATCGATCGCGTCGAGCAGAATCTCGGCGTAGACGTGGTGCGCTTGAAGGAGATAACGACCTCCTACACGATGACGATTGGCAGCCACACCGTGATTGTGATCCCTGCATCCGGGAGTTGGTTTTACGAAAATTGGTCTATCGCACATGAATTGGGACACATTGCTGCTCAAGATATGGACGTCGACCTGCCGACCACAAAGCAGCGCGAACACGAGACCCGCGCAAATGCCTTCGCGGCTGAATTGCTCCTGCCGGCTCTCGACGTGAGGTCGGTAGCCTGGTCGACAATCACCGAATATGAGCTTGCGACTTTCATCTGGAACTACGGCGTTTCCGTTGTGGCGTTGCAGAATCGCCTTGCTGCTCTTCGCCTTCGGACACCCAAACTGATCGCGCAATGGGCGGCGGCGGGTACGTTCCGCCTTCTGCGAGCGGCGGGCAAGAACCTCGACGGCAAAGACACAGACCCCGAACATCTGGTAGCAAAACGGAGCCGGGACGCGAGTGAACGACGCTTCCCAATCGGCCTGCAAGAGGCCCATATGAAGCGCATCGCCGAAGGCCAGCTCGGCAACGAGACGCTCGCGTGGATGCTCGGCGTCGACGCGGATCGGCTCGATGAGATCGAAGCACCACCCGAACCGCCAACGGTGGATGCTGGTGCGCTCGCGAAGTTGCTGGACTTCTAAGCTTGCAGAGCCGAGAGCTGTGGTCGACTTCTTCTTCGCCGACAACACCGTACTGGTGTCCTTTGCGACCATAGGCCGGATGGATCTGCTTGAACGCTGTTTCGCGGTAAGGGCCGCTGGTGCCCAACCGTGCGCGATGAATGCTTCCGGTCGGCCCGGGAGCCCGAACTTGAATCCATCGTGCAGGCGGCGGATTTCCTCGGCGATCCGGTAGCGCCAACCAAATCAGAATTACAACTGACGCGACGATTTCGTGACCAGCTCGCCAGTCCGCAAGAACGCGACCCGACAAAGCACCTTGGCGAAGCGGAGACGTTGGCGGTCATGGTGCAGCGGCACCAGTTCGACATCTTCGTCACCGACTACCGCTCGGCAAGGCGGCTGGCGGCTAGGCACAACGTCGAGGTCGTCACCACGTTGACGCTGTTGCAGATGGTTGTCAGAGTGGGGCTCGCCGCGCCGGAGGATGTGTTGCAGTACCTGCGCCTGCTGCGTCCGCGCGGCGCCCCGATCGTCCGAGACGTTACCGACCTGCGTGCTTGGGCAGGTTGTTAGCGATTCGACATTCATCCATCGGCGCGGCCCACGGCGTTGGTGCGCCTAGAGTCGCACCGCTCGCTTCCGCAAAGCAGTCAGCAACCGTCCAAAATGGTCTGCCAATTGTTCGCCGTTGTGTCGTCGAGAGGTTAGTCGAACGCAGGTTCAGCGCAGCCGACATGTATTTGTGCAGGGAGGCATCGCGTACGTACCCCCGCGTGCGGAGCCTCCTGTCAGGATTGAACTGACGACCTACGCTTTACAAGAGCGTTGCTCTACCACTGAGCTAAGGAGGCCTATCTGACGGCAGCCAGCCTAACGGGTTATTCGTCGCCTTCGACGATGCGCTCGGAACGGATCGGCTGAGGCGGATAACGGCGTGGCGTGCGCCGCCGCATCGGAATGCGCTCGGCGATGTTGCTGAGCGGGTTGACCACCATCGTCAGGGCGACGACCGCGTCCTGCAGCGTGGCGATGGCCGGCTCCAGCGCCTCCATCCCCGGCGCCAGCCGGGCGAGGGTGTCGGCGACGTCGGTCAGCTGATCGAGCGGCCCGTGCCGCGCCGTCAGCTTGTCGATCAGGCCGCCCTCGGCGAGCAGCCGGTCGGCCAGCCCGTCCTCGGCGAGCACCCGTTCGATCAGCCCGTCGTCGGCGACCAGCTGATCCACCAGCCCGCCGGGCTTCAACGCGCGCTCCAGCCCGCCGCCCTCCTCGGTCAGCCTGTCGAGCAGGCCGCCGGGCGCGGTCAGCAGGTCGACGATCCCGCCCGGCCGCAGCAACCGGTCCACCGGACCGTCGGGTGCCAGGGCACGCCCCAGCGGGGCGTCGTCGTCCAATAGCCTGGCCAGCCGGTTGGCCCTGGTGATCGCATCGTCGATGCCGAACATGTGCGCGACCGCGTTGGGCCCGGTTTGCCCGCCCGCTTCACCGAGCGTTCGGTGCGCCACGCCGAGGGCCGCGGTCGCAACACCCAATCCCGCGTCGGCCGCCGCCAAGCCGACCCGCATGGGCGTGGTTGCCAGGGTCGCCAGGCTCTTGCCGAGGTTCATTCCCCGAGTCTATGCATTCAGTCGCGCGGTTAATGCAGGTAAGACCGGACATGCCAGGTATTGGATTCACAGGAACTCCACAGGTGCTCTGGAGGTAACGTTCAACCAAGTGCGAGGGAATGAGCACATGGCATCGGCAACCAGTGACGGAAACACCCCCGAGGCGCGGATCCTCGTCGTCGACGACGAGGACAACATCGTCGAGCTGCTCTCGGTCAGCCTCAAGTTCCAGGGCTTCGAGGTCTTCACCGCGACCAACGGCCCGGCCGCCTTGGACTTGGCGCGCGAGGTCAAACCGGACGCGGTAATCCTCGACGTGATGATGCCGGGGATGGACGGCTTCGGGGTGTTGCGCCGGCTGCGCGCCGACGGCATCGATGCGCCCGCGCTGTTCCTGACCGCCCGGGACTCGCTGCAGGACAAGATCGCCGGGCTGACTCTCGGCGGCGACGACTACGTGACCAAACCGTTCAGCCTTGAAGAAGTGGTCGCGCGGTTGCGGGTGATCCTGCGACGCGCCGGTAAGGGCGTCACCGAGCACCGCAACTCCCGGCTGACCTTCGCCGACATCGAACTCGACGAGGACACCCACGAGGTGTGGAAGGCGGGCGAGCCGGTGTCGCTGTCGCCGACCGAGTTCACGCTGTTGCGCTACTTCGTGATCAACGCCGGCACGGTGCTGAGCAAGCCGAAAATCCTCGACCACGTCTGGCGGTACGACTTCGGCGGCGACGTCAACGTCGTCGAGTCCTATGTGTCGTATCTGCGGCGCAAGATCGACACCGGGGAAAAGCGGCTGCTGCACACGCTGCGCGGCGTGGGATACGTGCTGCGAGAACCCCGATGACCGATGGGTAGACACCGTCGAGGAGCCCTGCCGCTGCGGGTGAGCCTCGTCGCCGCCACCTTGGTCCTGGTGGCATGCGGGCTGGCGACGTCGGGGGTCGCCGTCACTTCCATCTTGCGGCACAGCCTGATCAACCGCGTCGACCAGAACCTGGAAGACGCGTCGCGCGGCTGGGCGCAGGCGCCGCGGCGGATCTCGCCGCACGCCAACGAGCGGCCGAACGCCGACCGGCCGCCGACCAACTTCTACGTGCGCAGCATCGGCCGCGACGGGCGCACCTGGACCGTGGTCAACGATCGCAACGCCGAGCCTGCGATCCCGGAGAACAACGACGTGGGCCCGGAGCCCACTACGGTCGGATCGGTCGATAACTCGGGTGTGCAGTGGCGGGCGGTGTCGGTGCGCGGGCCCCTGGGCCGGCTGATCACGGTCGCCTATGACCTTTCCGATGTGCAGCACACGGTGCGCGCACTGGTGTGGTTGCAGGTGGGCATCGGCGCGGCGGTGCTGCTCGTCATCGGCGTTGCGGGTTACGCGGTGGTGCACCGGAGCCTGCGGCCGCTGATCGAAGTCGAACAGATTGCGGCGGCGATCGCCGGCGGACAACTCGATCGCCGCATCCCGGAGCGGGATCCCCGCACCGAGGTGGGCCGACTTTCGTTGGCGCTCAACGGAATGCTGGCGCGACTCCAGCAAGCGGTGGCGTCGTCGGAGTCCTCGGCGGAGCAGGCGCGCACGTCGGAGGAACGGATGCGACGGTTCATCACCGACGCCAGCCACGAGCTGCGGACACCGCTGACCACGATCCGCGGCTTCGCCGAGTTGTATCGCCAGGGCGCTGCCCGCGACGTGGAGATGCTGATGTCACGGATCGAGAGCGAATCGCGCCGGATAGGCCTGTTGGTCGACGACTTGCTGCTGCTGGCCCGCCTCGACGCGCAACGACCCCTCGAGCAGCGCCGGGTCGACCTGTTGGCGCTGGCCAGCGACGCCGTGCACGACGCGCAGGCGATCGCGCCGGAACGCAGCATCGCGATGGACGTGCTCGACGGCCCCGGCACGCCGGAGGTGCTCGGCGACGAGGCCCGGCTGCGCCAGGTGTTGAGCAACCTGATGGCCAACGCGCTGCAGCACACCCCGGAAAGCGCCGACATCACCGTGCGCGTCGGCACCGACGGCGACAACGCCGTGCTCGAGGTCGCCGACGAGGGTCCCGGCATGAGCCAGGAGGACGCGGCCCGCGTATTCGAGCGGTTCTATCGCACCGACTCGTCGCGGACGCGGTCCAGCGGCGGCACCGGACTGGGGCTGTCCATCGTCGACTCGCTGGTGCACGCGCACGGCGGCACCGTCTCGGTGACCACCGCGCCGGGCGAGGGCTGCCGCTTCCGGGTCAGCCTGCCGCGGGTGGCCGAAGTGCCCGCGCATGTCGGCTGAGCGGGACAAATAAGCCGGTTCGCGGAGATACAGTCACGCAATGGCCGGTTCGATGCCGAATGACGACGACCGCGACTCGACGGCCGCACTCGCGGCGTTGTATGCGGCAGAGCGAACCGACGTGCAAAACATTCTCGGCCACGCACTGACCTTGGTGAGCGTCCTGGTGGCCTACGCCACGGTCATTGGTGCGGTCTGGGCGACGCGGCCCGATACCGTCCCGCACTATTTGATCCCGGTGATTCCGCTACCTGCATTGCTGGTCATCGCGTGGCACTCGCAGCTGAACAGTCGGGTGTGGGCGCACAATCAGGTCATCTTCATTCTCGAGCAGCGGCTCTTGGACCAGATCCCCAGCATCAAGAACCCCACCCGGCTCTGGATCGGGCACACCAGCGGACGGCTGGTCAACGAGATCCCAATCTTGTTGAAAGAGCGGCGTTTTGGGATGGCCGCAGCGAGCATTATCACCTACGGTGGCGTCCTGACAATCGTGTTGGCCCTCACGGTGTCGAGTCTGATGTTGCCTATTGTCGTCTACCAGGATTGGCAGTGGCTGGCGTGGACAATGGCGGCTGTTTACGCGATCGCACTGGTCCTATTGGCCGCCTCGTACAAGTCCACGTTCGGCGTCAACATCGAGACGATGGACGAGTGGGCGAAATCGGCCCACGCCACCTTTCCCGATCAATTCAAAACGACGCACGGCTACCGGGAAGGCAGCTGATCAGGTCAGCTCTGCCAGCGCGGCTTTGATCTTGGCCTGCGCCTCGTCGAGCGACGCCGGCGACGGGTTGCGGTCGACGTTGGCGAAGCCGAAGTCGCTGAGGCTGCGGGTGGGGAAGACGTGCACGTGCAGGTGCGGCACTTCGAGCCCGGCGATGATGACGCCGGACCGCTTCGTGTTGAAGGCGCGGCAGACCGCCCTGCCGATCAGTTGCGCCACCGTCATGATCCGGCCGAACGTCTCGCGGTCGACGTCTTGCCAGTTGTCGATCTCGGCGCGCGGCACCACCAGTGTGTGCCCCTGGGTCATCGGCTCGATGGTCAGGAACGCGACGATCTCGTCGTCCTCGTAGACGAACCGCCCGGGGATTTCGCGGTTGATGATCTTGGTGAAGACAGTGGCCATGCACCACAGCATATGAGGCGTGGATCATTACGTCGCGGTCGCGCAAGCCCCAGATCGTCATATCAAGTGATATACTCGCGGAGTGAACGACGTGCGCGACCTTCGGCTCGCGGCGGGGCTGACCCAAGACGAGTTGGCGGCACGATCCGGTGTCGCGCAACCGAACATCGCGGCATACGAAACTGGGCAGCGCACTCCGTCCGCGGCGATGCTCACGCGTCTACGCGACGCCGCCAAGCCTCGGCCGTCGGCGCTGCTCGCCAAACACCGCCATGAAATCATTGCTCTGGCTCGGCGGCACAAGGCAAGTCACGTGCGCGTGTTCGGCTCTGCGGCGCGCGGAGAGGATGTATCCGGCAGCGACATCGACTTGGTTGTGCGGTTCTCACCCGATGCCGACGTCTTCGACCTCGCCGACCTGACAGCCGCTTTGGAAGAGCTGACTGGACTGCACGTGGACGTAGTGTCGGATCGTGGACTTCGTGCGGGGCCAAACGCGATTACCGCCGAGGCGCGGCCCTTGTGAGGAAATCTTCTGAGCCACAACGAGATCGCACGGTCGCGATACTCGAGGACCTCATCCGGTTCACGGACACCGCCGCTCGGCTTGTGACGCGAGGGAAGAGCGTCTACGACTCCGACGAGGCGGTGCGGCTAGCTGCCGAGGCTATCTTGCACAAGATCGGTGAGGCGGTCGCCCGCCTGCCTGACGAATTCGTCGGCACGCACCCGGATGTGGCCTGGCGAAGCATGAAGGCCACGCGCAATATCGTTGCCCACCGATACGACCAGGTTGACTACGAAATCATCTGGAATGCGCTGGCGCGTCGGCTACCCGTCGAAGCCGACCGGATCAGGCTGATCCTCGAGAATCGCTAGCTTCGACGGTCTTGAATTAAGTCGTGCACCTCCTGCACCGACCAAGGCGGCGAGTCGTGGTGGTCCCGGTACGCGATGACGGCGGGTGCGGGCCGCGGGAATCGTCCCACGAAACCGCCTGACGCGACGAAGATTTCACCGGTCACCTGTGCGGCGAGGTCGCTGGCCAGGTACGCGTACAGCGGCGCCACGTAATCCGGTGGTGCGACGTCAAGCGACCCGTGCATGCTGACCTCGTCCAGCAGGCCTCGCCGGTGCAGGTCTTTGATGTGGGCTTCGTAGTCCGGCCCGGTCGACAGCCTGGTCCTCGCGCCGGGGCACACCACGTTGGCCCGTACCTTGTGTTGCTTGAGTTCCGCGGCGATCGCCAGTGTGAGGCTGTTGACGCCGCCCTTGCCGGCCGGATAGCCGGTGCCGCCGTAATCGCCGAGGAACGCCGACGAGCTGGTGTTGACGATGCTGCCACCGCCCTGCGCGACCATCTTTGGCGCGGCCGCCCGGCAGGTGGCGAACACGGTGCCCAGGTGTGCGTCGAGCAGTTCGCGGAACTGTGCCGGGGCGATGTCGAGAATCGACGAACCTGCCGGCTCGGCGATGCCCGCGCAGTTCACCAGGATATGGATGGCATCGAATTCGTCAATGCACCTGTCCACCAAGGCTTCTGCGACCGATTGGTCGGTCGGTGAGCCCGCGTGGGCCGCCGCGCGGCCGCCCGACTCGGTGATGGCTGCGGCGGTTTTGCGTGCCGCGTCGGGATCTCGGCCGTTGACCACCACGCCGGCGCCGTGTTGAGCCAGTAACGCTGCCACCGCCGCGCCGATCCCGCGCGACCCGCCGACCACGACCGCGCCGCGGCCGGCCAGCAGCGAACTCACTCGGCGTTGCCGAATGTCATCATGTCGAGGTTCCAGTAGCCGCGCATGTTGGTGATCAGGCCGGCGTCGTTGACCCGGTAGGTGAACACGCCACGCACACTGCTGGTGATGCCATTGTCGAACTTGCTGTCCAGCACGAGGATGTGCGCGATCTCGTTGGGGGAGCTGGACGGAAAGGTCTCCTCGCAGGTGATGGTCAGCCGGTTGGCGGCGATGTTGGTGTCGTAGAACTCCGCGACGCCGTCCTTGCCCCGCACGCCGGTGCCGTCGGGGTTGGTGACGGCCTTGCCGATCGGGTCCTCGATCACGACGTCGCTGGCCATCAGTGCAAGCCAGCCCTCCCGGTCGTGGGCCTGCACGCACCGCCACGACGCTTGTGAGGCGGCCAATGCGGGGGATTGCTGTACGGTTTCTTGCGACATCTCCAACTCCTATCTCTAGATGGCGCAGGCGGCGCGGGCGCCGTCTTCGGTGGCTTTGCGGATCAGTCCCAAACCGGTGCAGTCGCCGGCTGCGTGTATTTCGGTGTCGGGCAGGGCGGTTACCAACGCGTCGAACAACGCGGTGTCGGGTTGCGGGGTGCCGGCGACGACGACGGTGTCGGCCTGCAGGTGGCGCGTTGTCCCGCAGTCCGGCGTGAAAATTACGGCGTCGTCGGTGATTCGTTCGACGGCCGCCCGGACGTGGACCGTGACCCCGAGGCGGTCGAGACGATCCATGTGCTCGGTTCTGCGCTTGAGGCCCACTTCGGGGGCAATCGCTTTGCCGGACTCCAGGATTGCCACCAAGCGGCCGCGGGCCGCGAGAAACTCGGCCAGCTCGAGCGCGACCAGGTCGCCGCCGATGATCGCGACGCGCCGGCCGATCGGCATCCAGGCGCGGGTGGCTTTGCGCATGAGTGTCGGGCGGATCAGCCGCTGCCTGCGTCCCGCGAACAGCTCACGCAGCGCGGGTCCGGTGCGGACGTGCGGAAGTTCGGCGCCGGGTATCTCGGGGACCGCGACCTTGCCGCCGGTTGCCACGATGACGCTCTGCGGCGACAGGCCCACGACATCCTGGGCCGAAACGGCGTGATTCAGCACGACTTTCGCGTGGCTGCGGGCGATCTCATCGCGCAGGTAGCTCAGGAACGGCTCGTTCTCCGGATGCAGGACCGCGGCCCAGAGCAGCGCTCCCCCCAACTGGCCGTGGCGTTCGAACAACGTCACTCGATGCCCGCGGCCGGCTGCGACGCGGGCCGCTTCGAGACCGGCGGGCCCACCGCCGATCACCACCACCTGTTTGGGGCGCTTGGCGTGCGATGGGGTCAGTTCGCGCTCCTTGCCGGTGCGCGGGTTGACCGCGCAGTCGACGGAGAACCGCTGTTCCATTGCGTCGATGCAGTTTTCGCAGGAGATGCATTTGCGGATCCGGTGCGCCTGGCCGGTCAACAGCTTGCGTGGCAGCTCGGCGTCGGCGAGCAGCGGGCGTCCCATCGCGATGAAATCGGCGCGCCCCTCGGCCAGGATCGTTTCCGCCCGGGCCGGATCGTGGATACGCCCGACGGCGATCACCGGCACGTCGACCACTTCTTTGACCGCGGCCGCAGCGCCCACGTTGAGAGCGTCGCCGTCGTCGGCGCCGTTGACCATCTGGGTGACCAGCCGGTCGATCACTCCGCCGCTGACGTGGAAGGCATCCACTCCGGCCTTAACCAGTTCCGGTGCGACCTGGGCGGTCTCGTAGATCGGACGGCCGCCGGCGACCCGCTCGTATCCGGAAATCCGCAGGGTGATCGGCAGCGCGTCGCCGATCTCGGCGCGGATCGCGGCCAGCGTCTCCAACACGATCCGGAGGCGGCCCCGCACCGAGTCGCCGCGATAGTCGTCGGTGCGCCGGTTGCGTTGCGGGGCAAGGAAAGAGCCGAGCAGCATGTAGCCGTGCGCGGCATGCAGCTCGATGCCGTCATAGCCGGCTTCGGCGGCCCGCCGCACCGCAGCCTTGAACAAGTCGAGCACCTCGGTGAGCTGCTCGGTGGTGATCTCCGCCGACGGCCGCCCGGTCAGATACGACGGGATCACCGACGGTCCCAGCGACGTCACGCCGTGCATCTCCGGGCCCAGGCCGTCGGGTCCGGCGTGCACGATCTGCGGCTGGATCTTGGCGCCGTGCTCATGGACTGCCTCCACCAGCCTGCGGTGTGCGTCGACTGCGGCGTCGGTGCCGAGATGCAGCCCGCCGGGTGTTTCGGGGTGCCGATGGTCAATGCCGGTGGCGCCCACCGTGATCAGCCCGACCCCACCTTGGGCGCGGGCGGCGAAGTAGTCGCAGGTGCGCTGCGACGGCAGACCTTCCGGGGTGCCGTACATCGTCTCCATCGGCGACATCACTAGCCGGTTGCGCACAGTCATGGCGCCGATGCACCCGGGTTGTAGGAGGTGTGCGAACCTCTCCTGCCGAGCGGCCACTTATTGCACGCTTACTGCGAAAAGCCGTGTCATAACTGGCCACTCGGCGAGAAAAGGATCAGCGGTCGTCGTCGGTGTAGCGGATGACGCCGCGAATGTTCTTGCCGTCCAGCATGTCCTGGTAGCCGTCGTTGATCTGCTCCAGCTTGTATTGGCGGGTGATCATGTCGTCGAGGTTGAGCTTGCCCGCCTTGTACATCGCCAGCAGCTGCGGGATGTCGTACTGCGGGTTGCCGCCGCCGAAGATGGTGCCCTGCAGGTTCTTCTGCATCAGGGTGAGCATCGCGAGGTTCAGCGTGACCTGGTTGTCGATCAGGCTGCCGATGGCGGTCAGCACGCAGGTGCCGCCCTTGGCGGTCATGATCATGTAGTTCTCGACATCGGCGCCGTGGAGTTCGCCGACGGTGACGATCACCTTCTTGGCCATCAGGCCGTAGGTGACCTCCATGATGCCCGCCAGTGCGGAGTTGATGTCCGGATAGACGTGTGTGGCACCGAATTTCAACGCCTGGTCGCGCTTCCACTCCACCGGGTCGATGGCGAAGATGTAGCGGGCACCGGCGCTGACTGCGCCCTGCAGCGCGGCCATGCCGACGCCGCCGATGCCGACGATGGCCACGTCGTCGCCGGGGCGGATGTCGGCGGTCCGGGTGGCCGAGCCGTAGCCGGTGGTGACGCCGCAACCCACCAGGGCCGCCACCTCGAACGGCACCGACGGATCGATCTTCACCACCGAACTCTTGTGCACCACCATGTACGGCGAGAATGTGCCCAACAGGGTCATCGGGTAGACGTTTTGGCCGCGGGCCTGGATGCGGAAGCTGCCGTCGGAGACCGACGCGCCGTTGAGCAGCCCGGCCCCCAGATCACAGAGGTTGCGCATGCCCGCCTGACACGTCTGACATTTGCCGCAGGACGGGATGAACGACAGCACGACGTGATCGCCCACCGCGATGTCCTCGACGCCGGGGCCGACCTCCGTGACGATGCCCGCACCCTCGTGGCCACCAAGCACGGGAAAACCCGCCATGGGGATACCGCCGGTGACCAGGTGATGGTCGGAGTGGCACATCCCGGCCGCTTCCATTTGGATCTTGACCTCGTCCTTGCGCGGGTCACCGATCTCGATCTCCTCGACCGACCACGGCTGGTTGAACTCCCAGAGCAGCGCGCCCTTTGTCTTCACCGCGAACCTGCTTTCAACTAGTTGGTAGGGACCTGTGCGACAGCGTAGTGACGTGGGTCACCACAACGGAACGGGGGCCTTACCTAGCGGGTAGTAGCCCGGCAGCTTCTCACCGGCCAGGCTGCGCTCGATTCGCTTCTGCATGCCCGCCGAAAGCTTGCCGGCCTTCATCAAATCCATGTACAGCGTCTGGACGTGGCCGAAGTCGAAGAAGTCGCGTTGCCACTCGATGAGCTTGTCGGCGTTCAGCCGAAACCAGCTGCCGCCGATGCCGTAGATCTCCTGCCGCCCGCCGTCGCCGTCGACAACCACCTGCTTCCAGAAGCCGACGATCTCGCCTTGCCGGTCGTCGATGATGACCTTCTGATACGGGTACTGCCAGTTCTCCAGGCCCTGCATCTCCAAGCCGAGTGCGATCTCGCGGATCTCGTCGATCCCGACGCACATCACGTCTTCCTTGGGCCCGATGTTCCAGCCGTAGGTGGCCTCGGGGGCGTAGAAGTCGGCCAGCGGCTTCCAGTCGCCGGCCTTCTCGCACCCCTTGTTGGCCGCAAGCCAGCGCTGCACCCAGTCGTCGAGCTCTGCGCGGGGAAATGACGCCATTGTCAGTCTTCTTTCTCTTCGATGGACAGAGCCTGGGTGGGACAGGCCCACACGGCTTGCTCGATTTCTTTGCGGGCCTCTTCGGGCGGTTGGTCGTCGAGGATTTCGACCTGGCCGCGCTTGGGCACCCGGAAGTAGTCGGGCGCTTCCAGTTCGCACATCGCGTGTCCCTGGCAGAGATCCAGGTCGGCTTTCACCTTGTAACCCATCTCAGCTCCTGCGGCGGTAGCGCACCTTGGCCGGCTGGGCCAGCTGCACCACCATCTTGGAATGGTCGTTGCGGTAGCTCTCCGACGGCTGGGTCATCTCGAATTCATACTCGCGCAACAACACCGAAAAGATCGCCTTGATCTGCATGGTGGCGAACGCCGCTCCCACGCACCGATGCCGGCCCGCACCGAACGGAATCCAGGTCCACCGGTTGACCAGGTCTTCTTGCCGCGGCTCTTCGTAGCGCTCCGGCACGAAGTTGTCCGGGTCGGGAAAGTCCTCGGGGATGCGGTTGGAAATCGCCGGTGAGGCGGCGACGAAGTCGCCTTCGTGAATCGGGTAACCGCATACTTCGAATTCACCTTTGGCCACCCGCATCAGGATGATCAGCGGCGGATGCAGCCGCAGCGTCTCCTTCAGGACGTTCTCCAGCCGCGGAATCTGGCGCAGCGCATGGAAACTCACCGACTGGCCGTCGGCGTAGAGCTCTGCGAGCTCCTCGATCACCCCGGCATAGACGTCGGGGTGGCGCATCAGCTCGATCAGCGTCCACGACGCGGTGCCGGAGCTGGTGTGGTGGCCGGCGAACATCAGCGAGATGAACATGCCGGTGACCTCGTCGGCCGAGAACCGGGCGTTGCCGTCTTCGTCCTTGATCGACACCAGCACGTCGAGCATGTCGCGGTCGCTCTTGTCGGCCGGCGGGTTGGCGATGCGCTGGTTCATGATCTCCTGGACCAACGCCACCAACCCTTTTCGGGCCTCGTCGCGGCGACGGAAGCTTTCGATCGGCAGGTAGGGATCGACATAGCACAACGGGTCGGTGCCGCGCTCGAGCTCGTGGTAGAGCTGTGCGAACCGGTGGTCGAGCTGCTCACGGAATTTCGGGCCGATCAGACACGCAGTCGAGGTGTAGATGGTCAGTTCGGCGAAGAAGTCAAGCAGGTCAATTTCGCCTGTCTCGCCCCAGTTTTCGATCATTCGCCGCACTTCGCGCTCGATCGTGACGGCATGGCTTTTCATGTGCTCGCCGCGCAGCGCGGAGTTGTGCAGCATCTCCTTGCGCCGCTCCGGGCTGGCGTCGAACACCACGCCCTTGCCGAAGATCGGCGTCATGAACGGGTAGGCTTCGGCCTGGTCGAGGTCGTCGTCGCTGGACCGGAAGAAGAACTCGTTGGCTTGCGCACCGGACAGCAACACAACCTGCTTGCCGGCGAGCTGGAACCAGCCGACGTCGCCGCACTCGTCGCGGACGCGTTTCATCAGCCCGATCGGGTCGGTGCGGAATTCCTCGAGGTGGCCGTGCTCCTGCTCGCCACCGGATACCCGCGGAACTTCTTTGAGCTCTTGGCTTGTCACGATTCCTCCGGAAACTTCAGTTGCTTGCGTTCGGCGGGCGCGTTGGCCAGCGGCGCCTCGGGTTGGATCTCCATCGACGTGATGAACCCGCCGCGCGGGGTTTCGGCGACGAACGCGATCGCCCGGGCGAGGTCAGACGCGCGCAGAAAGTAGTCGTGGCGGGCCTGGCCCCATTTGGCCCAGTCCTCGAGCATCGGGCCGATGGACTCCGGCGGCAGGCTCCAGCCCATCCCGGTCTTGGTGGGGCCCGGGTGCACGATCGAGGCGCGCACACCGGTGCCTTCGAGTTCCATTTGCAGGTTTGTGACCATCGCCGTCAGCGCCGCCTTGGCCGCGCCGTAGGCACCCATGTGCGGGCGCTGGCGCAGCGCGACGTCGGACCCGACGAAGATCAGGTCGCCGCGTTGACGTTCCAGCATGCCCGGCAGCACCGCGGTGGCCAGTCGGTTAGCGCCGATCAGGTGGATCTGCACTTGCGATTCGAAGACGTCGGTGCTGATCTCGTGCAGGCGACCGAAGAACGTGTCGCCGGCGCCGGTGATCAGCAGTTCGATGTCGCCGAGTTGCTTGGTCGCTTGGTGCACAAACGATTTGACCGACTCGGGTTCGGTGACGTCGAGATGCAGCGCGACGGCCTCGCCGCCGTCGGCTTTGATTTTGTCGACCAACTCCTGGCATTTCTCGACACGGCGTGCGCCCAGTGCGACCGGGAAGCCGCGACCGGCGAGCTCGACGGCGGTCGCGGCGCCGATGCCCGACGACGCGCCGGCGACGATGGCGGGACGACGGGCCGGATGTGGTTCGAAGCGGGGCATTTACACGGTCTCCACGGTGATCGGCAGGCGGGCGAATCCGCGTACGTTGCTGGAGTGGACGCGGACGGCGTTGTCCTCGTCGACTTCGTAGCCGCGGATCCGTTGGAACAATTCGGTGAGCGCCACTCGCGCCTCCATCCGGGCAAGGTGCGCGCCCAGGCAGAAGTGTGCGCCGCTGCCGAAACTGACCAGATTCGAGCCGATGTCGCGGCCGATGCGGTACTCGTCGGGGTCGTCGAACACCCGATCGTCGCGGTTGGCCGAGCCCGGAAGCAGCAGCAGCACATCGCCTTCGGGAAGCGTGGTGCCATACAGCGTGAATTCCTGTGCGACCGAGCGGGCCAGGATCTGGCTCGACGTGTCGTAGCGCAGCGTCTCCTCCACCCACAGCGGGATCCTCGAGTGGTCGGCGTATACGGTCGCCAACTGGTCGGGATTCTTGAAGCCCCAATATGCCGCGTTGGCAAGCAGTTTGGTAGTGGTCTCGTTGCCGGCGACCACCATCAGGAACAGGAACGCCATGATTTCCTCGTCGGTGAGGCGGTCCCCGTCGATCTCGGCTTCCAGCAGCGCCGACGTCAGGTCGTCGCTGGGCTTTTTGCGGCGCTGGCTGACCATGTCGGCGTAATACACCATCAAATCGGCCGACGCCTGGATCGCGGTGGGCGGCACATCCGCCAGCCCGTCTTCGCGGTGCATGACGCCGTCGGCCAGTTCCCGGATGCGGGCCCGGTCGGGTTCGGGTACACCCATCAGCTCGGAAATGACGTCCATTGGCAGCTTGCCGGCGAATTCGGAGATGAAGTCGAAACTTTCGGATTGCAGCGCGTTGTCGAGGTGCCGGCGCGCCAGTTCGACCACCCGCGGCTCGAGTTCGCGGATCCGCCGCGGCGTGAAGCCCTTGGAGACAAGCGTGCGTAGCCGCAGATGCCCCGGGTCGTCCATCGCGAGAAACGACATCACCTTGTGCGCGTCGGGGGTGCGCGACACCGGATCCAGCGATACCCCATACGCATTGGACAGCGCGGTGCTGTTGCGGAAGCCCTGCAGCACATCGTGATGGCGCGACAAGGCCCAGAAGCTCAGCTCGTCGTTGCGGTACAGCGGAGCCTCGTCACGCAGCCGCCGGTAGTACGGGTAGGGATCTTCGTGGAAGTCGTAATCGTAAGGGTCGAGCACCAATTCGGGCGTCTCTACACTCATTTGCCTTCTCCCAGTATTAGCCCCACCACGTAGCCCAGCCGGTCGGCAATCTGGTGGTAGCTGAACGCGCCGCTGCCGGCCTGGACCAGCGCACCGAAGAACGTCATCTCGAGTGCGGCTACGGTGCGGGGATCGGCATCCGGGCCGATCGCCGACGTGACGCGGCGATGGATCTCCGCCCCGATCCGGTCGCGGACCTTGCGAACCGCCGCATCGGCGCCCCCGCCGAGCAGCGCCGTCGTGCAGGCCGCGGCGACTTCCGGTTCGTCGGCGACCACCAGCGCCAGATGCCGAAGCGCCTTGTCGACCCGGAGCGGCATCGGGTCGTTGACGTCGGTGAAGTAAGGCACCTGGCGGACCAGGTCCAGATAGACCTCGGCGATCAGGTGGTTCTTCGACGAGAAGTAGGTGTAGGCCGTCGCCGGCGCCACCTTGGCGCGGGCGGCCACCGCGCGCACGGTCAGGTCCGCGTACGACTTCTCCCGCAGGACCTGGATGCCGGCGGCCAGCACCTTGCGGAAAGTCTCTTCCTGCCTGCGGTTGCGCGGCGCCTCTCCGGTGTGGCGATCGGCGTCAGACGTGATCGCGGCCACTGCATCACTGGACACGTGTCCAGGCTAACGGAAGTCGACGAGGGCAGGCAAGCCCGCAGGAAAAATGTGGGTCACTTGCTCCGCCGACGGCCAGGCGGCTATGGTTCAACTGGACTATTCCGGACAAGTGTCCATCGCAATGAGGCGGGAGCGGAAGATGGCGTTACTGGCCGACGGGGTGAGCACGTTGCTCATTGACGGGAAGCTGGTGCCCGGCAGCGCGGGTACCTTCCCGACCGTCAACCCGGCCACCGAAGAGGTGCTCGGAACGGCCGCCGAGGGCACCGCCGACGACATGGGCCGCGCCATCGAGGCGGCGCGCCGGGCCTTCGACGAGACCGACTGGTCACGCGACACCGAGTTGCGGGTGCGCTGCGTGCGGCAGCTGCGCACCGCGATGCGCGACCATATTGAAGAACTCCGGGAACTGACAATTTCGGAAGTGGGCGCGCCGCGGATGCTCACCGCCAGCGCGCAGTTGGAAGGACCGGTCGACGACCTGGCGTTCAGCGCCGACACCGCCGAGACCTATTCGTGGAACAAGGATCTTGGCGAGGCCGCCCCACTGGGCATCCCGACTCGCCGCACGCTCGCCCGCGAAGCCGTCGGCGTCGTCGGCGCTATTACGCCATGGAACTTCCCGCATCAGATCAACCTGGCCAAGCTTGGGCCCGCGCTGGCCGCCGGCAACACCGTCGTGCTGAAACCGGCACCGGACACGCCGTGGTGCGCAGCCGTGCTCGGCGAGCTGATCGTCGAGCACACCGACTTCCCGCCCGGTGTGGTCAACATCGTCACCTCCAGCGACCACAGCGTCGGCGCGCTATTGGCCAAAGACCCTCGGGTGGACATGATTACGTTCACCGGGTCGACGGCCACCGGCCGCGCGGTGATGGCCGACGCCGCCGCCACGATCAAGAAGGTCTTCTTGGAGTTGGGCGGCAAGTCGGCATTCCTGGTGCTCGACGACGCCGACCTGAACGGCGCGGTGTCGGTATCAGCGTTCTCGGCGTGCATGCACGCCGGGCAGGGCTGCGCGATCACCACCCGGCTGGTGGTGCCGCGCTCGCGTTACGACGAAGCGGTCGACATCGCGGCGGCCACCATGTCGTCGATCAAGCCGGGCGACCCGACCGACCCGGGTACGGTGTGCGGTCCGCTGATCTCCGAGCGCCAGCGCGACCGCGTCCAGGGCTACCTGGATCTGGCTGTGGCAGAAGGTGGTTCGTTGGCATGTGGCGGCGGCCGACCGGCGGATAGGCCCTCCGGGTTTTTCATCGAGCCGACGGTGATCGCCGGGCTGGGGAACGACGCCCGCGTCGCCCGCGAGGAGATCTTCGGACCGGTGCTCACCGTGATCGCCCACGACGGCGACGACGACGCGGTGCGGATCGCCAACGACTCGCCGTATGGCTTGTCGGGCACCGTGTTTGGCGATCCGGAGCGCGCGGCAGCGGTGGCGTCGCGGTTGCGGGTGGGCACGGTCAACGTCAACGGCGGCGTGTGGTATTCGGCCGATGCGCCGTTCGGTGGTTACAAACAGTCCGGCATCGGCCGGGAGATGGGATTGCTCGGCTTCGAGGAGTATCTCGAGACGAAGGTCATCGCGACTGGCCAGTTATGACACGGCTTTTCGCTAGAAGCGTGCAATAAGTGGCCACTCGCTTGGAGAGGAAGACATGAGATTCGAAAACAAGGTCGCCGTCGTCACCGGGTCCGGCGGCGGCATCGGCCAGGCGTATGCCGAGGCGCTGGCCCGTGAAGGCGCCGCGGTGGTGGTGGCCGATATCAACGCCGAGGCGGCGGAGGGAGTGGCCAAGCAGATCACCGCCGACGGCGGCACCGCGATCAGCATTCCCGTCGACGTATCCGACCCGGCTTCCGCCAAGGCGATGGCCGACCGCACGCTGTCCGAGTTCGGCGGCATCGACTACCTGGTGAACAACGCGGCGATATTCGGCGGCATGAAGCTGGATTTCCTGCTCACCGTCGACCCCGAGTACTACAAGAAGTTCATGAGCGTCAACCTCGACGGCGCACTCTGGTGTACCCGTGCGGTGTACAAGAAGATGGCCAAGCGCGGCGGCGGCGCGATCGTCAACCAGTCCTCCACCGCGGCGTGGCTGTACGCGAACTTCTATGGACTGGCCAAGGTCGGCATCAACGGCCTGACCCAACAACTCTCGCGTGAACTGGGTGGTCAGAACATCCGGATCAACGCGATAGCGCCGGGCCCCATCGACACCGAAGCAAACCGGACCACCACCCCCAAAGAGATCGTCGACGACATCGTCAAGGATCTTCCGTTGTCCCGGATGGGAACTCCCGAAGACCTGGTCGGCATGTGCCTGTTCCTGTTGTCCGACGAGGCGTCGTGGATCACCGGCCAGATCTTCAATGTCGACGGCGGACAGATCATCCGGTCATGAGCAATGACGTGAAGCTCGGCTACGTCGGGCTGGGCAACATGGGTGCACCGATGGCCAAGCGGCTGGTCGACTGGCCGGGCGGGGTCACGGTGTTCGACGTGCGCACCGAGGCGATGACGCCGCTGGCCGAGGCCGGCGCCACCCTCGCCGACAGCGTGGCCGACGTCGCGGTCGCCGACGTCATCAGCGTCACCGTGCTCGACGACGCGCAGGTGCGCGAGGTTGTGGGCGCGTTGGCTGCTCACGCGAAACCCGGTACCGTCATCGCGATCCACTCCACGATCAGCGACACCACCGCCGTCGAACTCCCCGACGAGTGGAAACCCCAAGGCATTCACATCGTCGACGCACCTGTCAGTGGGGGCGCGGCTGCTGCCGAGAAAGGTGAACTCGCCACCATGGTCGGCGCCGAGCGGGAGGTCTACGAGAAGATCAAGCCGGCGTTCAAACAGTGGGCGTCGATGGTCATCCATGCCGGCGAGCCGGGCGCCGGTACGCGAATGAAGCTGGCGCGCAACATGTTGACGTTCACCTCGTACGTCGCGGCATGTGAAGCGATGAAGCTGGCCGAGGCGGCGGGCCTTGACCTGCAAGCGTTGGGCAGGGTGGTGCGTCACACCGATGCCCTCACCGGCGGGCCGGGGGCGATCATGGTGCGCGACGACATGAAACCCCTTGACCCGGACCACTTCCTGTACCAGCCATTCCTGCACACCCGCGAGCTGGGCGAGAAGGATCTGAGCCTGGCGCTGGCATTGGGCAAGGCGGTATCGGTGGAATTGCCGCTCGCCGAGCTCGCCAGGCAAAACCTTGCCGCCGGCCTCGGCTTGCCGCGCTCGAACGAATAGGAGAAGCCATGGACGAGTTGCGCCGCAAAGGCTTGGCGAAGATGAACGAGGTCTATGGCTGGGAGATGCCCAACGTCGAGGGCGATGCGTTCTTCGACCTGACAGTCGATCACCTGTTCGGCTCCATCTGGACCCGACCGGGGCTGTCGATGCGGGACAAGCGCATCATGACGCTGACCGCGGTGACCGCGATCGGCAATCGCGACCTGGCCGAGATCCAAATCAACGCCGCGCTTCTCAACGGCGAACTCAGCGAGACCGAACTGAAGGAGATGGCCGTCTTCCTCACCCACTATCTGGGCTTCCCGTTGGGCTCGGCGCTCAACGGCGCCGTCGACGCCGTCGTGGCAAAGCGCAAAAAGGGTGCAGGAGAAGACAAGAAGGCCAACGTCGACGCCGCTTTGAAGATGCACAGCGGTAAGGAGCGGGACTAGCCGGCCACCGCCGAGGCCACCCAGCGACGCAGATAGCGGCGCAGCTCCGCGCCTCGCCGGGGCGGGCGGCCGGGGTCGATGACGAACGACTGGATGATGCGCAACAAGTGCTCACCCAGCTCGCTCAAATCGTCGTCGGTCAAACCTGCTGTGGCCCAATCGACATCGAATCGCCGCAACATCGCGCCGGCGAATTGCAGGGCCACGTCTGATGTCACGTCCGCGGTGAACGCATTGTGGCGGTCGGGAGCAAGCAGCAGGCCGATGTGTTTGTCGTGCGGCAGCCATTCCAGCGCAGTTGCGATGCCTTCGGTCACGGCCTCCACGGGATCGGTGATCCCCGACAGGTGCACCGCCAACCGGTCGAGAAAGCCGGTCGCCGACTCGGTCGCCGCCGCGACCAGCAGGGCGTCGGTGCTGGGGAAGTAGCGGTAGACGGTCTGCCGGGTAACGCCAAGCGCGCGTGCCACGTCAGCGATGCTGATGTCGGCGCCGCGTTCGTCGATGGCCTTGCCGGCCGCGGCGAGGATGCGGGCGACGGCCTCCTCGTCGGATGCCGGGGTTGCGCCGGCCCAGCCGTGGGTGCGCACTAGCCGTGATAGGAGACTTGCAGGTCTTTGATGCCGTTGATCCAGCCGGACCGAAGTCGTTCGGGTTCCGCGAGTTTGGTGATGCTCGGCAGCTGGTCGGCGATCTCGTTGAAGATCAGCTTGATCTCCATGCGGGCCAGGTTGGCGCCGATGCAGTAGTGGGCGCCGTTGCCGCCGAAGCCCAGGTGCGGGTTCGGGTCGCGCAGAATGTTGAAGTCGAACGGCCGGTCGAAGACTTCCTCGTCGAAGTTGGCCGAGCTGTAGAACAGGCCCGCCCGCTGGCCTTCCCGGATCGTCACGCCACCGATCTCGACGTCTTTGCGGGCCGTCCGCTGGAAGCAGTGCACCGGTGTTGCCCAGCGGACGATTTCGTCGACGGCGGTCTCCGGGCGCTCGCGCTTGTAGAGCTCCCACTGGTCGGGATAGTTGGAGAACGCGTTGATGCCGTGCGTCATCGCGTTGCGGGTGGTCTCGTTGCCCGCCACGGCCAAAAGGATGACGAAGAACGCGAATTCGGTTTCGCCCAAAGATTCTCCGTCGATGTCCGCCTGCACCAGCTTGGTGACGATGTCGTCGGCCGGGCAGCGGCGACGCTCTTCGGCCATGGTGTAGGCGTAGCCCATCAATTCGGCATTGGCCGTCGTGGGGTCACTGTCGAAGTCCGGGTCGTCGGTGTTCATGATCGCGTTGGTCCACCCGAACAGCCGCTCACGGTCGGCCTCCGGTACCCCGATCAGGTCGGCGATCGCCAGCAGCGGCAGCCGCATCGCGATGTCGTCGACGAAGTTGCCGGTGTCCTTCTCTGCCGCGGCTCGCACGATGTCGCGGGCGGCCGACGCCAGCTTCTCCTCCAGGGACGCGACGGAGCGCGGTGTGAACAGCCGGGAGACCAGTTTGCGCAGCCGGGTGTGCTCGGGCGGGTCGTGGTTGATCAGCAGCGCCTTGGTGAGTTCCAGCTGCTCGGTGGTCACGCCGTCGGGCAGGCGCATCACAGCGCCCTTGGCGTTGGTGGACCACAGGTCGTTGTCCCGGGAGATCTCTTTGATGTCGCGGTGGCGGCTGATCACCCAGTATCCGCCGTCGTCGAAAATGTTGGAGCCCGGCGGCTGCTCGTTCCACCAGACTGGCGCGGTCCTGCGCAGCTGAGCGAACTCCGCCACGGGCATTCCGCGTTTGAGCAGGTCGGGGTCGGTGAAGTCGAAGCCCGCTCCGAACGGACAGGCACGCTCGGTTGTCGTCATGTGTCGCAGCCTCCCTGAGTGATCTGACACACACCTCAGTGTCTAGACCATACACCGAGCTGTCAAGTGTATGGCCGTGGGAGGCGCTATAGGCTCAGGCACGTGCGCGTCCTGGTGATCGGTTCCGGTGCCCGTGAACATGCGCTGCTGTTAGCGCTGGCCAAGGACCCGCAGGTCGATGCACTGGCCATCGCGCCGGGCAACGCCGGCACCCCGGCAGTGGCCGACCAGCATCAGGTGGACATCACGTCGGGGGACGAAGTGGTGGCCCTGGCCCGAAAGGTAAATGCAGATCTGGTCGTCATCGGCCCCGAGGTTCCGTTGGTGCTCGGGGTGGCCGATGCGGTGCGCGACGCCGGCATTGCCTGCTTCGGGCCGGGCAAGGACGCCGCCCGCATCGAAGGCTCCAAGGCATTCGCCAAGGACGTGATGGCCGCGGCCGGTGTGCGCACCGCCTCCAGCGAAATCGTCGACAGCCCGGCGCATTTGGATGCCGCACTGGATCGGTTCGGGCAGTCCGCCGGCGAGGCGGCCTGGGTGGTCAAAGACGACCGACTGGCGGCGGGCAAGGGTGTGGTGGTGACGCCGGACCGGGCTGTCGCACGTTCGCACGCCGCCGGGCTGCTGGAGGCCGGGCATCCGGTGCTCTTGGAGTCTTACCTCGACGGCCCCGAGGTGTCGTTGTTCTGTGTAGTCGACGGCAAGACGGTCGTCCCGATGCTGGCGGCCCAGGACTTCAAGCGGGTCGGCGACGGCGACACCGGTCCCAACACCGGTGGCATGGGAGCCTACGCTCCGCTGCCGTGGCTACCTGCCGACATTTACCGCGACATCGTCGGTCAGATCGTGGAACCCGTTGCGGCCGAACTAGTTCAGCGCGGCTGCCCGTTTTCCGGGCTGCTGTACTCCGGGCTGGCGATCACCTCCAACGGGCCGGCGGTCATCGAATTCAATTGCCGCTTCGGTGATCCGGAGACGCAGTCGGTGCTGGCATTGCTGGAATCGCCGCTGGGGCAGCTGCTGCACGCGGCAGCCACCGGCCGGCTGGCAGACTTCGGGGAACTGCAATGGCGCGACGGCGCCGCGGTCACTGTGGTGCTCGCGGCGGAGAACTATCCGAGTCGGCCGCGGTTGGGTGATGTCGTCGTCGGCGCCGACGCCGACGGCGTGCTCCATGCCGGGACCGCGCGTCGCGACGACGGCGCGATCGTGTCGTCGGGTGGCCGCGTGCTCTCGGTGGTGGGGACGGGCGCGGATCTGGCCTCCGCACGCGAGGCCGCATACCGCACGCTGAGTTCGATCCGCTTACCGGGCGGGCACTTTCGCAGCGATATCGCTCAGGCCGCCGCTGAAGGGAAGGTCCGGGTCTAGTCGACGTTGATTCTGCGTGTACCACGGAGTCTCCTCGAACTTTTGCGTGGTGGACGCAGAATCAGCGCGCGAAAACAACCCCGGGTCTAGAACCCTGCGGCTTGGCCGTCGCGGCGTGGGTCGCTGACCGCAAGGTAGCCCTCGTCGAGGCGCCAGATCGCCTGGCAGCTGCCGAATTGGTTATAGTCGTCGACGGCGAGCAACTCGTGGCCGCGCCGGCGGAGCTCGTCGAGCGTCGACGGCGGAAATCCTTGCTCGAAAGCGATCTGGTTGCCGTGCACCCACCGAAACCGCGGGCCGTCGCAGGCCGCCTGCGGGTTCTGCCCGTAGTCGACGACGCGCACCACCACCTGCACATGGCCCTGTGGCTGCATCGGGCCGCCCATCACGCCGAAGCTCATCACTGGCGCTCCGTCCTTGGTGATGAATCCCGGGATGATCGTGTGGTACGGCCGCTTGTTCGGTCCGACCTGGTTCGGATGACCCGGTGTCGCAACGAATTCCGCGCCGCGGTTCTGCAATGCGATCCCGGTGCCGGGCACCACCACACCGGAGCCGAATCCCCCCATGGAGTTCGACTGGATCATCGACACCATGACGCCCGACGCGTCGGCGGCGGTGAGATACACGGTGCCCCCGCGGGGTGTTCCCGCGCGGGCGGGCCTTGCCCGCTTCGGGTCGATCAGCATTGCCCGTTGCTTCAAATACCCCGCGTCGAGCAGGTGCTCCGCTGACACAGTCATGTGCCCGGCGTCGCCGACGTAGGCCGCGGCGTCGGCGAAAGCGAGCTTCAGTGCCTCGATCTGCAGGTGCACGCTATCGGCGGAATCCACTGGGAGCGAAGACATATCGAAGTGCCCGAGAATGCCGAGCGCAATCAACGCGACGATTCCCTGGCCGTTGGGCGGAATCTCGTGGATGCTATAGCTGCGGTAGTCGTGGTCGATCGTGCCAACCCAGTCGGCGCGGTGCGCGGCCAGGTCGCTGGCGCGCATGGCGCCCCCATTGGCCGCCGCATGCGCCTCAAGCTTCGTGGCTAGTTCGCCGCGATAGAACGCCTCACCGTTGGTGGCGGCGATCTCTTCCAACGTGGCTGCATGGTCGGGAAAGACCACCAGCTCACCGGGTTTGGGTGCTCGGCCGCCGGGCATGAACGTGTCGGCGAACCCGGGCTGGGATTGGAGCACTGGCACCAGCGCCGCCCATTGCTCTGCGATCGTCGGCGAGACCAGAAACCCGTTGCGGGCGTAAGTAACAGCAGGCTCGAAGAGTCGTTCGAACGGCAGCTTGCCAAACTTGGCATGCAGTTCGACCCAAGAGGACACCGCACCAGGCACGGTGACCGAATTCCAGCCCAGCGCGGGAACGTTGTTCCCGCCGAAGTAGTCCGGCGTCCACGCGGCGGGAGAGCGACCCGACGCATTCAAACCGTGCAGTTCCCGGCCATCCCAGATGACGGCGAACGCGTCGGCCCCGATGCCGTTGGAAACCGGTTCCACCACGGTGAGCGCGATGGCGGTGGCGATGGCCGCATCGACCGCGTTGCCGCCGTTGGCGAGCATCCGCAGACCTGCCTGGGCGGCAAGCGGCTGTGACGTGCAGACAACATTGCTCGCCAAAACGGGCGTCCGCGGCCAAGCGTAAGGCAGGTCCCAGGCGAACGGCGCGGTCACCGGTTGATGATAAGCCCTCCGGTTATCGTCGCCGTTACGGTAGTTGTTACTATTACTGGCCATGCCCAAGCCCGTCATCGTCAGTGCCGTCCGAACCGCAATCGGGACATCGTTCAAAGGCTCACTGGTCAACATACCGGCCGAGGTGCTGGCGACCACCGTGCTGCAGGAAGTGGTCCGGCGATCCGGTCTGGAGCCGGACGCCGTCGATGACGTGATCTTTGCCGAATCCCATTACGGCGGAGGCGATTTGGCCCGTTACGCGGCGGCCGCATCGAACATGGTGTCAGTGCCCGGGCAGGCAGTCAACCGGCATTGCGCCGGCAGCCTCACCGCCGTTGCCAATGCCGCCGCCCAGATCGGGTCCGGCGTCGAGCGCGTCGTGGTGGGTGGGGGAGTGCAGTCGCTGTCCACGGGCCCGTTGATGAACTGGCGCATCCCCGGGCCGAAGCTGGAGTTCGAAGAACGCTGGATGCCGCCCACCCATGTGGAAACCGTCGATGCGCCGACTCGCGACATGTCCATCACGGTGGGCTGGAACACCGCCCAAGCGGTCGGCATCACCCGCGAGGAGATGGACGCATGGGCGCTGCGGTCACATCAACGTGCGATCGGGGCGATCGACGCCGGCAAGTTCGTCGACGAGATCGTCCCGCTGAAAATCCAAACGCCCGACGGCGCAGTGGTGGAGTTCAGCGTCGACGAGCATCCGCGCCGCGACACCAGCATGGAGAAGCTGGCGTCACTCAAAGTGCTGCATCCCGAAATCGAGGGCTTCTCGATCACCGCCGGCAACAGCAGCGGCACCAACGACGCGGCCGCGGCGCTGACGCTGGCCGACGAGGAGTTCGCCCGCTCCGCCGGGCTCACCGTGCTGGGCGCCGTCAAGACCTGGGCATCCGTCGGCGTCGAACCGAGAGACACCGGCCTGGGCGCGGTCCGGGTGATCGGCAAGGTGCTGGAGCGGGCCGGCCTGTCGCCCGCCGACGTCGCCCTGTGGGAGATCAACGAGGCCTTCGCCTCGGTGCCGATCGCCGCGTGCCGCGAGTACGGGCTCGACGAGGATCGGGTCAACATCTACGGCAGCGGGTGCAGCCTGGGCCATCCGATCGCGGCCACCGGGGCGCGGATGCTGACCACGCTGGTGCACGAGTTGGGTCGTCGCGGCGGCGGGATCGGGGTCGCCGCGATGTGTGCCGGCGGCGGTCAGGGCGGCGCCGTCGTCGTCGAGGTCTGACCCCGCGCGCCGAGCGTGCACGTGGGGCGAAATTTTGGCCGCTTTGTCGCCCTGATTGCACGTTGGCCGAACGCGGGCTAAGCCGTGAGCAGCGGCGCCATCCAGGTCAGCTCGGCCGGCAGCTGCGAGCTCCAGAACCCTGGGTCGTGCCCGCCTGGCGGGAACCCGCCGGCCGGCGGGTGGGGCAGCTGCGCCACGAACTGCTTCGTCGCGCCGTAGAACGGGTCACCGGTGCCGCAATCCACCCGGATCGGGATGGACGCCAGCGCAGGCATGCCGAACACCGAGTTGGCCGACCAGTCGTCGGGCCCGTCGAATGCGCCGGGCGCCGCCGCCCCGGGCGAGAGCCACAGCGCCGGGCTCACCGCGCAGATCGCGGCGGTGTGGGCCGGTCCGAGCCGGCCGCCCAGCAGCAATGCGCCGTAGCCGCCCATCGACCAGCCCAGAAACGCCACCCGGGACGTGTCCAGGTTCTGCCCGCCGAGCATCGGGATGAGCTCGTCGAGCACCATCGCACCCGAGTCCTCGCCGGAAGCTCTTTTGTGCCAATAACTTCCGCCGCCGTCGACGGCAACCACCGCGAACGGCGGCAGCCCGGCGTTGACGGCCTGGGCCAGGCCCTGCTCGACACCGCCGGCCATCACCGTGGACGCGTCAGAGCCCTTGCCGTGCAGGGCGATCACCGGCCGCAGCGCCTTGGTCTGGCCGGGCGGGCGGGCGATCGCCCAGTTGGTCGTCACACCGCCGCGGGCCGCCGACACAAACGAACCGGTGGACATCGTCGGCGCCGCAGCAGGGGCCGGCTCCAGCGGTGCGGGTGGAGCCAGGGGCACGCCGGTGGCGGTCATCGTCACCGGCGTCGCCGCCGACGGCCGGACGGGAAGCAGCGTGTCCAGTGCGTAGGCGCCGACTGCTCCCGCCGCCGCGCTGGCGCCAAGGCGCAGCACAGCGCGACGGCTCAAATTCGGCATGCGGCTCATGATAAAGCGCGCCGCTCCTCCTCATCGCTGCGCTCTGCATCGTCGCTGGCGCGATAAGGCGCTGGTCCCCGGGGCGTTTGTCCGAAAGGGCAATGCGGCCCCTGCCCGACTGGCAGCATGACTATGCGTGACAGCAGCTGTCACTCCCAAGGGAGAACGTCGGCGGTACGCGCTGGTCAGCGCGGCCGCTGAGCTGTTGTGCGAAGGCGGGTTCGAAGCAGTGCGGCACCGCGCGGTCGCGCGCCGGGCGGGCCTGCCGCTGGCGTCGACCACCTACTACTTCTCCTGTCTTGACGACCTGATCGCCAGCGCCGTATCGCATGTCGGGATGCTGGAAGTGGCGCAGCTGCGGGCCCGCGTGGCAGGGCTGTCCCGCCGCCGCCGCGGCCCGGAGACAACCGCCGACGTACTCGTCGACCTGCTCGTCGGCGACGAATCCGGTCCCCGCCTCACCGAGCAGCTGATCTCGCGCTACGAGCGCTATATCGCCTGCGCCAGGCTGCCCGCGCTACGCGACATTCAGCGCCGGAATCTGCGCCAGCGCGTCGACGCCGTCGCCGAAGCGATCGAGCGGTCGGGCCGCTCGGTGCGGCTCGAGCTGGTGTCGGCGTTGATTTGCGCCGTCGATGGCGCGGTAGTCTCGGCGCTGGTCGACGACCGGCAGAGTGCGCGGGATGTCGCGCGGGCCACGGTGATCGACATCATCGACGCGCTGGCGCCGTTCGACCAGCGGCCCGTGCAGATTTGAGCCCACGCCCGTCTCGTTGGCGGGCAATTCCGGGGAGGCGCGATGGATTCGGGGGTCGTCGCGGAGCAGCCCCGGCTGCGCCGGGTGATGGGCCCGGGGCTGCTGCTGTTGTTCATCCTCGGCGACATCTTGGGCACCGGCGTATACGCGCTGATCGGCGATGTGGCCGCCGAAGTGGGGGGTGCGGCGTGGGTCGCGTTTCTGCTGGCGTTTTTGATCGCCGCGATGACTGCGTTGAGCTACCTGGAATTGGTGACCAAATACCCGCAGGCGGCCGGAGCGGCACTGTATGCCCAAAAGGCGTTCGGCAATCAGTTCGTGACGTTTCTGGTGGCGTTCGTCGTGATGTGCGCGGCCATCACGTCGGCGTCGACGGCATCGCGATTCTTCGCGGCCAACTTCGTCGTCGCATTCCACTTCGGCTGGGGCACGGTCGGGGTCACCGCGATCGCGCTGCTGTTCATGGCGGTGCTGGCCGCGGTGAACCTGCGCGGGGTCGGCGAGAGCGTCAAGCTCAACGTCGTGCTGTCCGGCATCGAGATCACCGGGTTGTGCCTGGTGATCTTCGCCGGGTTGTGGGCCTTCGTCGGCAGTCAGCACGTCGACTACTCGAGGGTGATGGCGTTCGACACCGGCGGCGACAAAAGCGTTTTCGTGGCGCTGACCACCGCGACATCGCTGGCGTTTTTCGCAATGACCGGTTTCGAGGACTCGGTCAACATGGCCGAGGAGACCAAGAACCCGGTCCGGATTTTCCCGAGGGTCCTGCTGGCCGGGTTGAGCATTGCGGCCGCGGTCTACATCGTCGTGGCGATCGTGTCGGTGACGTTGGTGCCGATCGGTGAGCTGAAGACCAGCGACACCCCGCTGCTCGACGTCGTGCGGCTCGGGGCGCCGGGCTTGCCGATCAAGGATGTGCTGCCGTTCATCTCGATGGTCGCGGTGTCCAACACCGCGCTGATCAGCATGCTGATGGCCAGCCGATTGATTTACGGAATGTCTCGCCAGCGGGTGTTGCCAACGGTGCTCGGCGCAGTGAGCCGGGCCCGGCGGGCGCCGTGGGTGGCGATCCTATTCACCACGGCGATCGCGTTCGCGGTGATCCTCTATGTCACCGCGTTCGCCAACACCGACGCGATCGAGGTGCTCGGCGGGACGACGTCGCTGCTATTGTTGGCGGTTTTCACGATGGTCAATGTCGCCGTGCTGGTGCTGCGCCGCGACTCACGGGCCGGTCGGCGTCACTTCAGGACGCCGGCCCCGCTGCCGGCCATCGGGTGTGTGGCCTCCCTGTATCTGGTCACGCCGCTATCGGGCCGGCCTTCGCAGCAATATCTGCTGGCCGGCATCTTGGTGATGAGCGGAGTGGTGCTGTCGCTGCTCACCGTCGTGCTCAAGCGCCGCCGCGACCGCGGCATCACCGACGCGGCGGCTCTGGGCGACGCTCCGGGTTGACGGACAGCTCGCGTAGCGCAGCCAACTCCAGCTGGGCCTCCTCAAGCAGTGCGGCGAGGCGGGACAGCCGCTGCTCTACTTCGTCGGGGTCGCGTTCGGGCTCTTGTGGCGCGGACCGATCGAGCGGAAGCGACGGCGTGAGTATGTACCCCGTCGCGTAGTCGCCGTAGACCGTCACGTCGTCGGGTCGGTGATGCCAAAACAGCGCGACATACGCGCACAGCACGGCGTCGACGGGATCTTCGTCCAGGTCGAGCTGTCCGGGCCGGGTCGCGGCGGCGACCCGCTTTCGCAGCTCCACCCAGGACACGTTGCGGTTGACCCGGAGCCGCGGTGTCGCCGTGTCGAGCTCCTCGATCAGCGTCATCAGCTGCAGCAGCGCCCGCTGCCGATCCCCGAACGCACCCCGCTTGTATTTCAGGGTCTTCGGTAAACCGAACAACGCAACGGTCGCCGGGTGCGGGTACACCTCGATCGCCCGTCGGGTCGCGGTCGATGCAGGGTCCATGTCGAGGCCGAGCGCGGCGACGATGCGGGCGCCACGCGGATCCTTGAATTCGGGCCGTTCGGCGAACGCCGGACGGGCTCCCGCCTCGAAGCGTCCGAAGTCGCGATTGAGGGCCGCCTCGCAGGGCCGGTACCCGGTCGGGTTCTTCACGATCAGCGGCGCGTCGATGGCGACCACACAGTCGTCTCCGACATACGGCGCCACTGCCTCCTCGATGCTCGCGTCGTCCTGCGCGGTCCCGACGTGCAGCAGCCGCCCGTCGGCGTCGACGACGGCGATACCGCTCTGGTTGATTTCTCCCCAGGCAAGGTCGACGCCGACGAAGTGCATCTGCTCAGCTTGCCGCATCTTCGACCGTAAGCTGTGACGTTGTGAGCATTCCGAATGTGCTGGCCAACCGCTACGCCAGCGCCGAGATGGTGGCGATCTGGTCACCGGAGGCCAAGGTGGTCGCCGAGCGGCGGCTGTGGCTGGCGGTGCTGAGGGCGCAGGCGCAGCTCGGTGTCGAGGTGCCGTCGTCGGTGCTTTCCGACTACGAGCGGGTGCTCGACGACGTAGACCTGGCCTCGATCGCGGCTCGCGAGCGGATGCTGCGCCACGACGTCAAGGCCCGCATCGAGGAATTCAACGCGCTGGCCGGCCACGAACACGTGCACAAGGGCATGACCAGCCGCGACCTGACCGAGAACGTCGAGCAGCTACAGGTCCGCCGCTCGCTGGAGCTGGTGTTCTCCCATGGCGTGGCGGTGGCGGCACGGCTGGCCGAGCGGGCGGTGACCTACCGGGACCTGGTGATGGCCGGGCGCAGCCACAATGTCGCCGCACAGGCCACCACGCTGGGCAAGCGGTTCGCCTCCGCGGCGCAGGAGATCCTGCTGGCGTTGACCCGGCTGCGGGAGCTGATCGACCGCTACCCGCTGCGCGGCATCAAAGGCCCGATGGGCACCGCGCAGGACATGCTCGACCTGCTCGGCGGCGACAAAGCCAAGCTGGCCGAGCTGGAACGCCTGGTCGCTGAATTCTTGGGATTCTCAACGGTTTTGACCAGCGTGGGACAGGTGTATCCGCGGTCGCTGGACCACGACGTGGTCTCGGCGCTGGTGCAGTTCGGCGCGGGCCCGTCGTCGCTGGCGCACACCATCCGGTTGATGGCCGGCCACGACCTGGTCACCGAGGGGTTCGCGCCCGGCCAGGTCGGCTCGTCGGCAATGCCGCACAAGATGAACACCCGCAGCTGCGAGCGGATCAACGGCCTGCAGGTGGTGCTGCGCGGCTACGCTTCGATGGCCGCCGAGTTGGCCGGCGCGCAGTGGAACGAGGGCGACGTGTTCTGCTCGGTGGTACGCCGAGTCGCGTTGCCGGACAGCTTCTTTGCCGTCGACGGGCAGACCGAGACGACGCTGACCGTGCTCGACGAGTTCGGCGCCTACCCGGCGGTGATCCAGCGTGAGCTCGACCGGTATCTGCCGTTCTTGGCGACCACCAAGGTGTTGATGGCCGCGGTGCGCGCCGGGATGGGCCGTGAAGCCGCCCACGAGGTGATCCGCGAGCACGCTGTGGCGGCCGCGCTGGCGATGCGCGAGGGCGCAGACCCCGATCTGCTGGACCGGCTGGCCGGCGACTCGCGGCTGCCGCTGGACCGGACCGCGCTGGACGCCGCGCTCGCCGACAAGCAGGCGTTCATCGGCGCGGCGGGCGATCAGGTGGACGCGGTGGCCGCGGCGGTGGACGCGCTGGTCGCCCGCTATCCGGACGCGGCCAAGTACACGCCGGGTGCCATCCTGTAATCGTCATGACCGTCTGCGACTTCGATCTCACCGATCTGGACAACTTCGCCGACGGATTCCCGCACGACCTGTTCGCCATCCATCGCCGCGAGGCGCCGGTGTTCTGGCACGAGCCCACCGAGCACACCCCCGACGGCGAAGGGTTCTGGTCGGTGGCCACCTACGCCGAAACCCTTGCAGTGCTTCGCGATCCGACGACGTACTCCTCGGTCACCGGCGGGCAGCGGCCGTTCGGCGGCACGCTGCTGCAGGATCTGTCCATCGCGGGCCAGGTGCTCAACATGATGGACGACCCACGGCATTCGCAAATCCGGCGGCTCGTCAGCTCCGGGCTGACGCCGCGGATGATCCGTCTGGTCGAGGACGATCTTCGGGCCCGCGCACGCCGGCTGCTGGACGCGGTGGCGCCCGGCGAACCGGTCGACTTTCTGGTCGACATCGCCGCCGAGCTGCCCATGCAGATGATCTGCATCCTGCTGGGAGTGCCGGAATCCGAACGACATTGGCTGTTCGAGGCTATCGAGCCGCAGTTCGACTTCGGCGGGTCCCGCAAGGCGTCCCTCTCGCAGCTCTCGGTCGAAGAGGCCGGGTCGCGGATGTACACCTACGGCCAGGAGTTGATCGCGTCCAAGCGCGCCCAGCCGACCGACGACATGTTGTCGGTGGTCGCCAACGCGACGCTCGACGACGCGCCGGCTTTGTCGGATCTCGAGCTGTATCTGTTCTTCAGCCTGCTGTTCAGCGCCGGCGCGGAGACGACGCGCAACGCGGTAGCCGGTGGGCTGCTGGCGTTGGCCCAACATCCGGATCAATTGCGGGTGTTGCGTGAGGATCTCGACATGCTGCCGACAGCCGTCGAGGAAATGGTGCGCTGGACATCGCCGTCGCCGTCCAAGCGGCGCACCGCCACCCGCGACGTCACACTCGGCGGGCAGTCGATCCGGACGGGACAGAAGGTGCAGATCTGGGAAGGCTCGGCCAACCGCGACGAGACAGTCTTCGACCACGCCGACGAGTTCGACATCAGTCGAAAACCCAACCCGCACTTGGGTTTCGGGCAGGGCGTGCACTACTGTCTGGGCGCCAACCTGGCCCGGCTGGAACTGCGGGTGCTGTTCGAGGAGCTGCTCTCCCGGTTCGACGGTGCGCGGGTTGTGCAGCCCGTCGAATGGACGCGCAGTAACCGGCACACCGGCATCCGGCACCTGGTCGTGGAACTGCTTGAGTGACGATTCGGCTGAGCGCTCTCACGCTGACGCCGGACGTGTTCTCGGCGGTGATGGCGACGGGGATCTTGTCGATCGCTGCACGCAACCACCATTACGGGCGGATCAGCGGCACACTGGGCATCCTCGCGTCGGTCAGCCTGCTGGTTCTCGTCGCACTCGTGGTCTTCAGCGTCGCAGCCAAACGTCGACTGGTGACCTGGGACCTGAGCGATCCCGACGTCACGCTGCGACTGTTCACGTTCGTCGCGGCATGTGCGGTGCTGGACAGCCGGCTGGCGTCGGACCCGCTGGTGGCGTGGGTGCTCGGGCTGACAGCGCTGTCTGCCTGGCTGGTCTTGATGGCACTGACCGCACGCAACATGTCGACGCGACAGTGGACGGCGTTGCGCGATCAAGCCCACGGGGCATGGGAGCTGGCCAGCGTGGGCACGTCCGGTTTGGCGATCGTCAGCAGTCAGGACGCGCGGTACACCGGTCACCACTGGTGGCTCGGGGTCGCGGTGCCCATCTGGATCGTGGCGATCGTCCTCTACGGTCTGATGACCTGGCTGATCCTGTGGCGGGCGGTCGCCGAACGGCAGGACCGCGACGGCTTCGAACCGGACACCTGGATTCTCATGGGCGCGTTGGCCATTGCCACGCTGGCTGGCGACGACGTCCATCAACTGGCGCCCGGCTGGCTGGCCGCAACCGTGCGCACCGTGACGATAGTGACCTGGGCGGCGGCCACGCTGTGGATACCGCCGCTCATCTACGTCGGGCTGCACCGGATCACCCGGCGTCCTGACGTGCTGCAACTGACCGGCGCATGGTGGACGCTGGTGTTCCCGCTGGGCATGTACTCGGTGGCCACCCACGCGATGGCCTTCGAGCTCGGTGTGCGGTCGATGCGGACCATCTCACTGGTGTTCTTCTGGAATGCGTTGGTGGCGTGGGTGATTGTGGCCGTCGGCGGGTTACTGCGATTTCGGCGCGATTCCTTGCGCTGAACGACGATTATCGCGTCGAAATCGCCGGATTCCGGCCGAGCGCAGCTCGAGGGCGGCCAGGCCACGGATGGCGGCGGGATCCTCGCGGCGCCAGGCGCCGACGGGATCGGCGTTGACCGACGAGAGTCTGCGCAGCGGCCGATTCGCCAACGCCCGCAACGCCAGCAGCTGTTCGCCGGCCGGGGTGGCCGCCAACGCCGTCACCGTCCATTTACGGCGGAAGAACCGCACCCGCAGCACCAGCCACGGCATTACCACCGCGAGAATCGGCGGCGCCGCGACCGCCCCGGCCAGCACCAGCGCCAGCCAGGTCGCCGTGGTGTCCAGGTTGTGTCCGGCGCCGGCGATATCGAGAGCCGCCTTGCTGGCCGCGGTCAGCGGCTTACTGACCGCATCGCCGACCAGCGGGATGCGATCGGCACTGTGCCCCGCCGACGCCAGGTTGCCGGCCACGCCATGCGCGCCGCCTTCGACCTGCCGGCCGACCTCGGCGATCGTCGACACCGCGCTGTGCACTGCCAGGCCGACGAGCACCCAGCCGAACGTCCATGCCGCGACGACGGCATCGCTGAAGAGTTGGGCCAGCAGTCGGCCCGGAGTAGTGGCGTAGGGCAGGAAGCGCGACTTCATAGCCCCGATCCCAGCACAGTGTGGCGCCGCAGCCGACTGAGGCGGAATGGCGGCGACCCGATGCGCCCGGCTGCGCCGCGCTTGCGATCGCCGCTTAAGCTGGCCCGATGCGTCCCGCGCTGTCCGACTACCAGCACTTGGCCAGCGGCAAGGTACGCGAGTTGTACCGCGTCGACGATGAGCACCTGCTGTTCGTCGCGACCGACCGGATTTCGGCGTTCGACTATGTCCTCGACAGCACGATCCCGGACAAGGGCCGCATCCTGACCGCAATGAGCGTGTTCTTCTTCGACTTCGTCGACGCTCCCAACCACCTGGCCGGCCCCCCGGACGACCCGCGGATCCCCGACGAGGTCCTGGGCCGCGCGCTGGTGGTGCGGCAGCTCGAGATGCTTCCGGTCGAGTGCGTGGCCCGCGGCTACCTGACCGGCTCCGGGCTGTTGGACTACCAGCGGACCGGCAAACTGTGCGGTATCCCGTTGCCGCCCGGCCTGGTCGAGGCCAGCCGGTTCCCCACTCCGCTGTTCACCCCGGCGACGAAAGCCGAACTGGGACAACATGACGAGAACATTCCGTTTGCGCGGGTGATCGAGATGGTGGGCGCGGTGCGGGCCAACCAGCTGCGCGATCGCACGCTGCAGACCTACGTGCAGGCCGCCGACCACGCGCTGAGGAGGGGAATCATCATCGCCGACACCAAATTCGAGTTCGGCCTCGACAACCACGGCAATCTAGTGCTGGCCGACGAGGTCTTCACTCCCGACTCGTCGCGGTACTGGCCCGCCGACGGCTACCGGGCCGGCGTCGTGCAGACCAGCTTCGACAAGCAGTTCGTCCGCAACTGGCTCACCAGCCCCGAGTCCGGCTGGGACCGCTCCGGATCCGAACCGCCACCGCCGCTGCCCGGCGACATCATCGACGCCACCCGGGCCCGCTACATCGAGGCCTACGAACGGATTTCCGGACTGCGGTTCGGCGACTGGATCGGGCCCGGGGCGTGACGCCCACGCCGCCCGTCGCCAAGCGGGTCGATACCCGGCGCGAATTCCATGGCGACGTGTTCGTCGACCCTTACGAATGGCTGCGGGACAAATCCGACCCCGAGGTGATCGCCTACCTGGAGGCCGAGAACGACTACGCCGAGCAGACCACTGCGAAATTGGAGCCGTTGCGGCAGCGGATTTTCGACGAGATCAAGGCGCGTACCAAAGAAACCGACCTGTCGGTGCCCACCCGGCGGGGTGAATGGTGGTACTACGCACGCAGTTTCGAAGGAAAGCAGTACGGCGTCCAATGCCGTTGCCCGGTAGCCGATCCGGACGACTGGTCGCCGCCCACACTGGACGAGCACACCGAGATCCCGGGCGAACAAGTGCTGCTCGACGAGAACGTCGAAGCCGAGGGTCACGACTTCTTCTCGCTGGGCGCGGCCAGCGTCAGTCCGGACGGCAACGTGCTGGCCTATTCGGTCGACGTCGTCGGCGACGAACGGTACACCTTGCGGTTCAAGGACTTACGGACTGGGGAGCGGTATCCCGACGAGATCGTCGGCATCGGCGCGGGAGCAACGTGGGCGACGGACAACCGTACCGTGTACTACGTGACGCTGGACGCGGCCTGGCGTCCCGATACGGTGTGGCGACACCGGCTGGGCTCGGGGCTACCCGCGGAAAAGGTCTACCACGAGCCCGACGAACGGTTCTGGCTGGCGCTGGGCCGCACGCGGAGCGACGCGTACATGCTGATCGCGTCCGGATCGGCGATCACTTCCGAGGTGCGCTACGCCGACGCCGCCGATCCGCAGGCTGAGTTCACCGTGGTGTGGCCGCGCCGCGATGGCGTCGAATACTCGGTGGAGCATGCGATTGTCGGCGGCCAGGACCGGTTTTTGATCCTGCACAACGACAATGCGGTGAACTTCACCCTGGTAGAGGCGCCGGTCGGCGACCCGACAACCCAGCGCACGCTGATCGAGCACCGCGACGATGTCCGGCTCGACGCCGTCGACGCCTTCCGGCGCCATCTGGTGGTCAGCTACCGGCGCGAGGCGCTGCCGCGGATTCAGTTGTGGCCAATCGCGGATGATTACGGTGAGCCTGAAGAGATTTCATTCCAGTCCGAACTGATGTCGAGCGGGCTGGGCGCCAACCCAACCTGGGATTCACCCAAACTGCGGATCGGCGCCGGGTCGTTCGTCACCCCGGTCCAGATTTACGACATGGACCTTGCCAGCGGTGAGCGCACCTTGCTGCGCGAAGAGCCGGTAATCGGCGACTACCGCCGCGAGGACTACGTCGAGCGGCGCGACTGGGCGTACGCCGAGGACGGCACCCGGATCCCGGTGTCGATCGTGTACCGAGACGGCATCGAATTCCCGGCGGCGACAGCGCTTTACGGCTACGGCGCGTACGAGATCTGTGAAGACCCGCGATTCTCCATCGCTCGTTTGTCGCTGCTGGACCGCGGCATGGTGTTCGCCATCGCCCATGTCCGCGGCGGCGGCGAGATGGGCCGGCTGTGGTACGAGCAAGGCAAGCTGCTGAACAAGAAGAACACGTTCACCGACTTCGTCGCGGTGGCAAGGCATTTGGTGGACTCCGGACTGACCCGGCCGGAGAAGTTGGTGGCGCTGGGCGGCAGCGCGGGCGGGCTGCTGATGGGGGCCGTCGCCAACCTGGCCCCGGAACTGTTCGCCGGCATCTGGGCACAGGTGCCCTTCGTCGACCCGCTGACCACCATCTTGGACCCGTCGCTGCCGCTGACCGTCACCGAGTGGGACGAGTGGGGAAACCCCTTGCAGGACAAGGACGTGTACTACTACATGAAGTCCTACTCGCCGTACGAGAACGTCGCCCCCAGGAACTATCCACCGATCTTCGCGATGACGTCGCTCAACGACACCAGGGTCTACTATGTGGAGCCGGCGAAATGGGTTGCGGCACTTCGGCACACCAAGCCCGACGGGAATCAGGTGCTGCTGAAAACCCAGATGAGTGCTGGCCACGGCGGTATCAGCGGCCGCTACGAGCGCTGGAAAGAGACCGCCTACCAGTACGCGTGGCTGCTAGCGGCTGCTGACAATGACCACTATGGCAGCGGCCAAGTAGACGACCTCTTCAGCGGTGCGCAAGGGTAGCCGCGTCGTCATCGACTTGGGCGGGTTGGGCATCCGGGCGGCGTTCACGTTGGCCGGGAACATCAACAGCATCAGCAGCAGCAGGCAAATGGCGGCCGCCGGCCGGGTGGGCGGCAGCAATAGGCCGGCAGCGCCGAGGAACTCCAGCAGGCCGGTGACGGTGACCAACAGGCCGGGCGCCGGCAGACGTGGCGGCACGATCGCGATCAGGTCGCGGCGCAAGGGCGGCGCAAAATGCGCCACGCCGGTCAGGATGAACATCGCCGCCAACCCGACGGCAATGGCTTTGGGCCAGTTGCCGACATAGTCGACCCCGAGCCAGCCGACGATGCGGGCGGCGATGCTGCCCACCAGCAGAGTGATCAGCGGAGCCACGGTCGGGCCTCCTATCTAGACACTGACAAGTTGATTGATTGATGCGAGCATATGCCCGACGTCTAGCCACTGTCAAGATTCCGGCTTAGACTATTCGCTGTGGCCCGGTCCACCTATCACCACGGCGATCTGCGAGCGGCGATCCTGACCGAGGCCGCGCGCCAGGTCGCCGAGCGGGGCGCCGACCGGGTCTCGCTCCGCGAACTGGCGCGCGGGGCCGGGGTGTCGCATGCTGCCCCGGCGCACCACTTCACCGATCGACGCGGGCTGTTCACCGCGCTGGCCGCCGAGGGGTTCCGGCGGTTGGCTGCCGTGCTGGCCGAGGCCAGGCCCCGCTTCATTGACGCGGCACTGGCCTACGTACGGTTCGCCATCGAGCACCCGGGCCACTACGAGGTGATGTTCGACAAGTCGCTGCTGAATACCTCGGACGCCGAGCTTTCCGCGGCCGAAGCCGCCGCCGGTGCGGAGTTATCAAGGGGTGTAGCGACTTTGCGCGATCCCAACGCGCAGGCTGATCCGGGCGGTGCCGAGCTGGCGGCATGGTCACTGGTGCACGGGTTTTCGACCCTGTGGCTCAACGATGCGGTCGATTCCCGGGTAAAGGCGACCGATCCGATGCGAACAGTCGAACGGATCGCCAGGATGCTCTTCGAGGCCTGATCAGGGGGCCAGCAACGGCGGTTGGTTCGAGACCGGGGCCACCGTCCTCTTCGGTAGAAAAGCCGCGGGAATGTACGTCAACACCAATAGGACGAGCGCCGCCACGAACACTGCGGTGTAGGCGTGTGACAAATCGTGCAGCACGTTGCTCATGAAATCGGGCGCAAGGGCACGACGAGGTATCGCCGCGGGATTGGGCGTCACACCGTTGCGCGCTGCTTCCTGCTTGAGAATCGCGAGTTTGTCAGCGGCGGAAATGTCTTTGCTGCGGTTGAACTGGCCGGTCAGGATCACCGACATCAACGCGATGCTGATGGAGTTCGCCACTTGGAGATTGACGTGGATCAGCGCCGAACCGCGCGCAACCTGATGCGGTGCCAGCGACTGCACCGACGCCGCTATCAGCGGCATCGCAATGCAACCCAGGCCCATGCCCATCAACACCAGCCCCACCAGCAGGAGCGGCAGATAGTTGACCTGCGTCGAGACACCATAGGCGAACGTGGCCATGCCCGCACCGATCAGCGTGATGCCCACCAGAACGATCTTGTCGGGGCCGCGCCTGTCCAGTAGCCATCCGGCAATCGGCATGGTCAGCAGCGCGCCGACCCGCTCGGGCATCATGTGCACCCCGGATTGCAGTGGTGTTTGGTTGAGCAACTGCTGGAAACAGCTCGGGATGAGCAGCACAGCGCCGAAAAACGCCGCGGAGAAAAGCAGCATCGCCGAGTTGGCGGCGGTGACTTCCCGGTTTTTGAACAGCCGCAAGTCGATCAGCGGGTGATCGGTGCGGTACAACGCGTGCCACACGAACCCGCTGACCAGCACCACGCCAACAACTGCCGGTATCCAGACGTGCCGGTCGGTAACTGTCCCGCGACCGGGGATGGACGACACCCCGTACAGCAGGGCTGCCAGCCCGGGCGACAGCAGCAGCATGCCGACGAGGTCGAACGGCTCGGACGACGTCGCCCGATCCGGCGGGAAAATGACCGCCGCCAAGACGAAGGCCGCGATGCCGATCGGCAGGTTGATGCCGAAGATCCACTCCCAGCCGTAGGCGTCGATCAGCCAGCCGCCCAGGACCGGTCCGGCAATCGGGCCGAGCAGCATCGGGATGCCCAGCACTGCCATCAAACGGCCGATCCGCTTCGGACCCGCTTCGCGCGTCAAGATCGTGACGGCCAACGGCATCAGCATGCCGCCACCGATGCCCTGCACCACGCGAAACGCGATGAGCAGGCTGATGTTTGGCGCCGTCGCGCATAGCACCGAGCCGGCCGTGAAGGCCAGCACCGAGGCCATGAACAACCGCTTGGTGCCGAACCGGTCGGCGGCCCAGCCGGCCAGCGGGATCACGGTGGCCAACGCGAGTGTGTAGCCGGTCATCGTCCAGGCGACGACCGCCTGGGTGGAGTGAAATTCGGCGACAAAGGTGCGCTGAGCGACGGCGACGACCGTGGAGTCCATGATCGCCATCAGCACGGCCAGGGCGCAGACGCCGGCTATCCGGAGCAGGCGCGCGTCGAGCTTGTCCGAATAGCCCAGTTTCAGGCTGGCGGCAGATGGCGGCACGGGCACCAGCGTACGACTAGCTAGGTGATCAAGCTACTTTGCGGCCGCTCGCGTAGGCTCCCGGTATGACTCTCACCGACATCCCGCTGACCACTCTCGACGGCAGCCCGACGTCGCTGGCCGATTACGCCGACCGCGCGGTGCTGCTGGTGAATGTCGCGTCGAAATGTGGCCTGACGCCCCAATACAGCGCGCTGCAACAGCTGGCGCAGAACTATGCCGAGCGGGGGCTGGCCGTGATCGGGGTGCCATGCAACCAGTTCATGGGTCAAGAGCCCGGCACTGCCGAGGAAATTCAGACGTTTTGCTCCACCACCTACGGTGTGACGTTTCCGCTGCTGGCGAAAACCGAGGTCAATGGGCCGGGCCGGCATCCGCTCTACGCCGAACTGACAAAAACGCCCGACCCCGGCGGCGAGGCCGGGGACGTGCAGTGGAACTTCGAGAAGTTCCTGATCGCCCCGGGCGGCGCCGTGGTCAACCGGTTCCGGCCGCGGACGGAGCCCGACGCACCGGAAGTGATCTCCGCCATTGAAGCCGTGCTGCCGAGTTAGCTGAGACCACGGATCGACGTCCGCTATCCGCATAGATTTCACCGTCTGTAAACCTGGCACCGGCACACTAGTGGTGTGTCTGGAAAGCTGATCGTCTCGGTTTCCGGGATCGGCGAGCGAACGTTGGCCGACGTCGAAGCGTTCTGCGCGGAGATGGACGCCCGGCAGGTGCCGGTCTCGTTGCTGGTGGCTCCGCGCCTCAAGGGCGGTTACCGGCTCGACCGTGACGCGGAAACGGTGGAGTGGTTGACCGCTCGGCGTGCCGGCGGTGACGCGATTCTGTTGCACGGCTACGACGAGGCGGCCACCAAAAAGCGCCGCGGCGAGTTCGCGACGCTGCCGGCCCACGAAGCCAACCTGCGGCTGATGGCGGCTGATCGGGTGCTCGAGCACCTCGGACTGCGCACCCGGCTGTTCGCCGCGCCGGGGTGGACGGTGTCGCCCGGAGCAGTGACTGCGTTGCCCCGCAACGGCTTTCGCCTGCTAGCCGATCTGCACGGCATCACCGACCTGGTCCGGCACACCACCGTGCGTGCCCGGGTGCTCGGGATCGGAGAAGGATTCCTCGCCGAGCCGTGGTGGTGCCGGATGCTGGTGCTGTCGGCCGAGCGCATCGCCCGCCGCGACGGGATAGTGCGGGTGGCGGTCGCTGCCCGCCAACTGCGCAAGCCGGGTCCGCTGCAGGCGATGCTGGATGCCGTGGACCTCGCGTTGCTGCACCGCTGCGAGCCGACGGTGTATCGGTGGCAGGCGGATCGGGCACTGCCTGACGCAGCTTAGGCGATCGCAAGGCGGGCGCTGGGGTCGCCGGCGCAGCCTGATCACTAGTCTTTAGCGTCATGAGCCGCGCCGACGACGATGAGGCCGGCGCAGCCGGGATCGAGGAGTGGCGCAATGACTGACGCTGACGTCATCGTTGTCGGAGCGGGGTTGGCCGGGCTGGTGGCCGCGTGCGAGGTGGTCGACCGCGGCATGCGGGTGCTGATCCTCGACCAGGAGAACAGCGCCAACCTGGGTGGGCAGGCATTCTGGTCGTTCGGCGGCCTGTTCTTCGTCGACAGCCCCGAACAACGCCGACTCGGTGTGCGCGACAGCCACGAACTGGCGCTGCAGGATTGGCTCGGCACTGCCGGGTTCGACAGGCCCGAAGACTACTGGCCGAGGCAATGGGCGCACGCCTACGTCGATTTCGCGGCCGGCGAGAAGCGCAGCTGGCTGCGTGCCCGCGGCCTGCAGGTTTTTCCGCTGGTGGGGTGGGCCGAGCGCGGGGGATATGACGCTCGCGGGCACGGCAACTCGGTGCCGCGTTTCCACATCACCTGGGGTACCGGTCCGGCGCTGGTCGAGATCTTTGCGCGCCGGCTGCGCGACCGCTCGACCGTGCGGTTCGCGCATCGCCACCAAGTCGACGAGCTGATTGTCGACAACGGCGCGGTGATCGGGGTGCGGGGCAGCGTCCTGGAGCCCTCTTCCGAACCGCGCGGTGTGCCGTCGTCGCGGAAAGTGGTGTCGCAGTTCGAGTTCCGCGCCTCAGCGGTGATTGTCACCAGTGGTGGTATCGGCGGCAACCACGACATGGTGCGGGCGAACTGGCCGAAGCGGATGGGCCGGGTTCCCGAGCAGCTGGTGAGCGGGGTGCCGGCCCACGTGGACGGGCGGATGATCGGCATCTCCGAGAAGGCCGGCGCACGCGTGATCAACCGCGACCGGATGTGGCATTACACCGAAGGCATCACCAACTACGACCCGATTTGGCCGCTGCACGGCATCCGGATCATCCCCGGCCCGTCGTCGCTGTGGCTGGACGCCAAGGGCAAGCGTTTGCCGGCGCCGTTGTATCCGGGCTTCGACACCCTGGGCACGCTGGAGCACATCGCACAGTCCGGCTACGACTACACCTGGTTTATCTTGAACGCCAAGATCATTGAGAAGGAATTCGCGCTGTCGGGTCAGGAGCAGAACCCGGATCTGACCGGGCGCAGCGTGCGCGAACTGCTGCGCAACCGGGCCAGCTCGGGCCCGCCCGGCCCGGTGCAGGCCTTCGTCGATCGGGGCGTGGACTTCGTCAGCGCGAACTCGTTGCGGGACTTGGTGTCTGCGATGAACAAGCTGCCCGACGTGCTGCCGCTCGACTACGCCACGGTAGCCGAGGAGGTCACCGCGCGAGACCGCGAGGTGGCCAACCGGTTCAGCAAGGACAGCCAGATCACGGCGATCCGCGCCGCCCGCACCTACCTGGGCGACCGGTTGGGGCGGGTGGTGGCTCCGCACCGCTTGACCGATCCGAAGGCCGGGCCGCTGATTGCGGTCAAGCTGCACATCCTGACCCGAAAGACGTTGGGCGGCTTGGAAACCGACCTTGACTCGCGGGTGCTCAAAGCCGACGGCACTCCGTTCGACGGGCTGTACGCCGCCGGCGAGGTGGCCGGTTTCGGCGGCGGTGGCGTGCACGGCTACCGGGCGCTGGAGGGCACGTTTTTGGGCGGGTGCATCTTCTCGGGTCGCGCCGCGGGGCGCGGCGCCGCGGGCGACATCGCCTAGGTTCTGCTCGCGCGCTAGAAGGTGACCGAGCTTTCTTCGGGTAGCACCTGGAAATCGGTGTCCGTCATTTCGCTGAGCCGGCCGTAGAAGATGCCGCGCGCGTCGGGCGCGATGATGCCCTGGTGGATGGGCACCGCGCGGGCAGGCGCGACGGCGCGTAGATAGTCCACCGCCTCGGAGATCTTCATCCACGGCGCGGCCGCCGGGGTCGCCAGGACGTCCACCGGCTCGTCGGGAACGAAGAGCGCGTCGCCGGGATGCATGAACCGCGCGGGGTGGTCGCCGTCACCCACGAGATACGAGATGTTGTCAATAACCGGGATTTCGGGGTGGATGACCGCGTGCCGGCCGCCGACGGCGCGGATAGTCAGTTCGCCGACAGACAACTCGTCGCCGACATTGACCACCTTGCAGGGCTCGCCGAGTTGGGCGGCAGTTTGCGGGTCTGCATACAGCTCGGCGTCCGGGTTGGCTTCACACAGCGCGGGCAGGCGTGCGGTGTCCACGTGGTCGGGGTGCTGGTGCGTGATCACAATCGCCGAAAGCCCGGTGATTCCCTCAAAACCGTGCGAGAAATTGCCCGGGTCGAATAACACAGTGGTATGGCCGAAGTCGGCAAGCAGACAGGAATGGCCGAAATGCGTGAGTTCCATGTCTACGATTGTGCGCTCAGGGGGTCGGCGCTGTGCGGGTGATCCTGGCGACGATGCTGCTCGCAGGTGGGTTGGTGGTCGCGCCGCTGTCACTCGCGCACGCCGACGCCGAGACGTGTCCGCCGGTGTGCGACAAGATCCCGGACAGCGCATGGGTTGGTGCGCGGGCGATCCCGCTGAACTCGACGTACCGCTGGCCGTCGCTTGCCGGCATCGCGGTATCGGTGACCGGGACGACGCCACGGTTCCGGTTCGAAGAGTTGTGTGCCACTCCGGAGTTCCCGCAGGACACTCGTCAGTCCGCCGTCGCCAGCCGGGCAACGGTCGTCAATCCGCCAGGACAGTGGCAGCTGCAGGCCCAGGTACTGCACTGGCGAGGTGACACTGCGCGCGGCGGCCAGAACGCCTCGTCGGTGTTCAACATCGCCGCGGTCGCGTTGCGCGGTTGTCAGCTGGGGTCGCCCGCACAGTCGCCGTCGGTCGCCGCCGATGGCGCCAACCGGCTGGCGGTGGTGATCAGCGGGCCCGTGATCATGCACACCTACCTGGTCGCGCAGCCACAGAGCAGCACGATCAGCGAACTGACCCTGTGGTCGTCGGCGCCGCCGCAGGTGCCGTGGTCGGTGATGTCCGACGACCAGGTCCTGGACGCGATGACCGGCGCGATATGCGACGCCTACATCGCCTCCTGCCCCTGATCCCGGGCACCGGTAGAGTTGGCGCCGAGCAAACAGATTTGAGGAGGAGCGCCGGTGGCGCGGGTGGTTGTACACGTGATGCCCAAGGCCGAGATTCTCGACCCGCAGGGCCAGGCGATCGTCGGCGCGTTGGGACGGCTCGGGCACAGCGGAATCTCAGATGTGCGCCAGGGCAAGCGATTTGAGCTTGAGGTCGACGACAGCGTCGACGATTCCGAGCTTGCCCAGATTGCCGAATCGCTGTTGGCCAACACGGTGATCGAGGACTGGACCGTGAGCCGGGAAGCGACGTGACGGCGCGCATCGGGGTCATCACCTTTCCCGGGTCGCTCGACGACGTCGACGCAGCGCGGGCGGTCCGGTTCGTGGGCGCCGACGTGGTCAACCTATGGCACGCCGACGCCGACCTCAAGAGCGTCGACGCGGTCGTGGTGCCGGGCGGGTTCTCCTACGGCGACTATCTGCGGGCTGGCGCCATCGCCCGGTTCGCGCCGGTGATGGGCGAAGTCGTGACAGCTGCTGCGCGTGGACTGCCAGTCCTAGGGATTTGCAACGGGTTTCAGGTCCTCTGCGAAGCTGGCCTGTTGCCAGGCGCGCTAACTCGCAATGCCGGCTTGCATTTCGTCTGCCGCGATGTGTGGTTGCGGGTGGAGTCGACGACAACGGCATGGACCTCGCGTTTCGCGCCGAACGCCGACCTGCTGGTGCCGCTGAAATCGGGTGAGGGCCGCTACGTGGCGTCGGAGAAGGTGCTCGACGAGCTGGAAGGCGAAGGGCGAGTGGTGTTTCGCTACCACGACAACATCAACGGCTCGCTGCGCAATATCGCCGGAGTCAGTTCAACCAATGGTCGGGTTGTCGGGCTGATGCCACACCCCGAGCATGCAATCGAAGCATTGACCGGGCCGTCTGACGACGGGCTGGGCCTGTTCTACTCTGCGCTGGATTCCGTTCTGTCTGTTTAGTTCGCCGGTGCCATGGACGAGCCGGCCCATTTGCAGCAATTTCGGATTGCCCTTGAGCTGGAACGGCTTGGACATCAGCGCGGCGCGCCATTCTGAGTGCCGCTACATGCACGGTACGGACGCGCGACCCCAACTGCGCACGGATATCTAGATTTTGCCGGTGGTCGACTTCGCGCACCGCCTCGAATCTCAATCGAACAAGGTTGAATTCATCGCCGTGCATCGATCACCGTCGGGTCCGGCGGCACTGAAATTTGTGACCAGACGCGCAGTTTGGGGGTGTTATCGTCATTGCGTTATACAGCATTAGTTGGAGAATCCGGAGGCTTAGTGGTCTGGGTCGGAATTTCGGTGACGTATTTGCGTGTGGCGTTTAGGCGGCTGGCGTCAGCTGAGCGTTCTCGTG
>NZ_LQOM01000029.1 GCF_002101595.1 Mycobacterium celatum | reverse complement strand
TTGCTGGCCGGCATCTACGCCCAAGTCCTGGGCCTCGAACAAGTCGGCGTCGACGACTCCTTCTTCGAACTCGGCGGGGATTCGTTGTCGGCGATGCGCCTTGTCGCGGCGATCAACACCGGCCTGGATGCCGGGCTTGCGGTGCGGGCAGTGTTCGAGGCGCCGGCGGTGGCCCAGTTGGCGCCGCGCATCGGCGGCGCCGCGGGCCGGCTCGAGCCGTTGGTCGCGGTGCAGCGGCCGGCGGTGATCCCACTGTCGTTCGCTCAGCAGCGGTTGTGGTTTATCGACCAGCTGCAGGGGCCCTCACCGATGTACAACATGGCGACCGCGTTGCGGCTGCGCGGGCGCCTTGACGTCGAGGCATTGGGCCAAGCGCTGGGCGACGTGGTGGGCCGTCACGAGAGCCTGCGCACGCTGTTCGTCGCGCCCGACGGTATCCCCCAACAGGTGGTGGTACCGCCCGAGCGGGCCGATTTCGGGTGGGACGTTGTTGACGCCACCGGGTGGTCGGCGGCTCGGCTGGACGAGGCCGTCAACGCAGCAGCGCACTACACGTTTGACCTTGCGGCCGAGATTGCTTTGCGGGCAAGGCTTTTCCGCGTCCACGACGACGCGCACGTACTGGTGGTCGTGGTGCACCACATCGCCGCCGATGGCTGGTCGATCACCCCGCTGGCGGGTGATCTGGGTGCGGCATATGCCAGCCGGTGCGCCGGCCACGCCCCAGAATGGGCCGAATTGCCGTTGCAATATGCCGATTACGCGCTATGGCAGCGCGCCCAGTTGGGCGATCTCGACGACAGCAATAGCCCGATCGCCGCGCAGGTGGCGTTCTGGGAGGATGCCCTGGCCGAGTTGCCTGAGCGGCTGCAATTGCCCACCGATCGGCCGTATCCGCCGGTTGCCGATCACCGCGGCGCCCGAGTAACCATCGACTGGCCGGCCGAGTTGCACCAACGGGTGGCCCGGGTGGCCCGTGAGCACAGCGCCACCAGTTTCATGGTGATGCAGGCTGCGCTGGCGGTGCTGCTGGGAAAGCTCGCCGCGAGTTCTGATGTGGCGGTAGGCTTCCCGGTCGCCGGGCGCCGTGATCCCGCCCTCGATGAGCTGGTCGGGTTTTTCGTCAACACCTTGGTGCTGCGGGTTGACCTGACCGGCGATCCCGCGGTCGCCGACCTGCTCGCCCAGGTGCGCGCGCGCAGCCTGGCCGCCTACGAGCACCAAGATGTGCCTTTCGAGGTGCTGGTCGAGCGGCTCAACCCGACCCGGAGCCTGACCCATTCCCCGCTCGTGCAGGTGGCGTTGGCCTGGCAGGACAGGGATCCCGCTACCGGGCTGGCGCTGAGGGATCTGCAGGTCACGCCGATCCCGATCGATACGCGCACCGCCCGAATGGATTTGGTGTTTTCACTGGGGGAGCGCTGGAGCGAGGCCGGTGCCCCCGCCGGGATCCGTGGCGACGTGGAGTTCCGCACCGACGTGTTCGACGCCGCCAGCATCGAGGCGCTGATCGAGCGGCTGCGGCGGGTATTGCTGGCGCTCACGGCTGATCCCACGCGCGCGCTGTCGTCGATGGATCTGCTCGGTGAAGACGAGCGCGCTCGGTTGGAGATCTGGGGTAACCGGGCGGTGTTGACCGCGTCGATGACCGCGGTGTCGGTTCCGGTGTTGTTCGCCGAGCAGGTGGCCCGCGCGCCCGAAGCGGTGGCGATCAGCTGCCAGGGCCGCACGATGACATACCGCGAGCTCGATGAGGCGTCGAACCGGTTGGCGCACCTGTTGATTGCGCAAGGTGCAGGTCCGGGACAGTGTGTGGCGCTGCTGTTTTCGCGGTCGGTCGAAGCCATCGTGGCGATCGTGGCAGTACTCAAGACCGGCGCGGCGTACCTGCCGGTCGACTCGGGGCTGCCGGCGGCCCGCATCGGGTTCATGCTGGCCGATGCCGCACCGATGGCCGCGATCACCACCGCTGCCTTGGCTGACCGGCTCGACGGCCAGGAGGTAGCGGTCATCGATATCGATGACCCCCGCATCAACGCTTATCCCGCAACGGGTTTGGCGGCGCCGGCGGTCGACGACGTCGCCTACCTGATCTACACCTCGGGCACCACCGGGGCGCCCAAGGGCGTGGCTATCACCCACCGCAACGTCACTGCGCTGTTGGAGACCCTGGACGCCGGGCTGCCCGCCGCCGGAGTGTGGTCGCATAGCCACTCGCTGGCCTTCGACGTCTCGGTGTGGGAGATCTTCGGGGCGCTGCTGCGAGGTGGCCGGGTGGTGGTGGTGCCCGAATCGGTGGCCGGCTCGTCGGAGGGCTTGCACGCGGCGTTGGTCGACGAACGGGTCAGTGTGCTGACCCAGACCCCGTCGGCGGTGCAGGTGCTCTCCCCGGAGGGGTTGGAGTCCGCGGCGCTGGTGATGGTCGGTGAGGCGTGTCCGGCCGAGGTAGTGGATCGCTGGGCGCCGGGGCGGGTGATGGTCAACGCCTACGGCCCCACCGAGACCACGATGTGCGTGGCGATCAGTGCGCCGCTGACACCGGGGTCGGGGGTGCCGATCGGCTCGCCGGTGTCGGGCGCGGCGTTGTTCGTGCTCGACGGCTGGTTGCGGCAGGTGCCGGCGGGGGTCGTGGGTGAGCTCTATGTGGCCGGCGCCGGGGTGGCGCTCGGCTATGTGGGCCGGGCCGGGTTGACGGCATCCCGGTTTGTGGCCTGCCCATTCGGTGGGCCCGGGTCGCGGATGTATCGCACCGGGGACTTGGTGCGCTGGCGCGCCGACGGGCAGTTGGATTATCTGGGCCGCGCCGATGAGCAGGTCAAGATCCGCGGATATCGCATCGAACTCGGCGAGGTTCAGGCGGCTCTGGCCGGGTGTGCCGGGGTGCAGCAGGCGGTGGTGATCGCCCGTGAGGACCAGCCCGGTAACAAGCGCCTTGTCGGTTACGTCACCGGCACCGCTGACCCTGCCCAGATACGCGGCGCGCTCGCTGAGCGACTCCCGGCCTATATGGTCCCAGCGGCCGTAATGGCGCTTGACACATGGCCGTTGACACCTAACGGCAAACTCGACACCCGGGCTCTGCCGGCGCCGGAGTACGACGATGCCGGTTACCGCGCCCCGACCACCCCCACCGAGGAGATCCTGGCGGGCATCTACGCCCAGGTTCTCGGACTCGAGCGTGTCGGCGTCGATGACTCCTTCTTCGACCTGGGCGGCGACAGTATTTCCGCGATGCGGCTGGTTGCGGCGATCAACACCAGCCTGGATACCGGTCTTTCGGTGCGCGCGGTGTTCGAGGCGCCCACGGTGGCCCAGTTGGCGCCCCGAACCGGGAGAGCCGCACGTCGGTTGCAGCCGTTGACGCCGCGACAACGGCCCGCGGTTATGCCGTTGTCATTTGCCCAAAACCGGTTGTGGTTCATCGACCAGTTGCACGGCGCCTCAGCGGTTTACAACATCGCGACCGCGCTGCGGCTGGGCGGGCCGCTAGATGCCGACGCGTTACGACAGGCGCTGATCGATGTGGTCGGCCGCCACGAAAGCCTGCGCACCCTCTTCCCGGCGACGGAGACAACACCACAGCAGATCGTTACCCCGATTGAGCGGGCCGACTTCGGGTGGGATCTCGTCGACGCGACCGGATGGTCGACAGCCCGGCTGGATGAGGCCATCGGCTCCGTGGCGCGCTACACGTTCGACCTCGCTGCTGAAATCCCCTTGCAGACAAGGCTTTTCCGCGTAGCCGAAGACGAACACGTGCTGGTGATCGTCGTGCATCATATCGCCGCCGACGGCTGGTCCATCACCCCGCTGGCGCGTGACCTGGCGGCCGCTTACGCCAGCCGGTGCGCCGGGCAGGCCCCGGCGTGGAGCGAGTTGCCGGTGCAGTACGCCGACTACACGCTATGGCAGCGCGAGCAATTCGGCGACGTCGACGACAGCGACAGCCTGATCGCCACGCAACTGGCCTTCTGGGAGCAGGCCCTGGCCGGGATGCCCGAGCGCCTGCAATTGCCCACCGATCGGCCTTATCCGCCGGTTGCCGATCAGCGCGGCACCACCGTGGCGGTGGAATGGCCGGCCGAGCTGCAGCAGCGTGTCGCCCGGAAGGCCCGGGAACACAACGCGACCAGCTTCATGGTGGTCCAGGCCGCGCTCGCCGTGCTGTTGTCCAAGCTCAGCGCGAGTTCCGATGTGGCGCTGGGGTTCCCGATCGCCGGGCGCCCGGACCCGTTGCTGGACGACCTGGTTGGGTTCTTCGTCAACACCTTGGTGCTGCGGGTTGATCTGGCCGGTGACCCCACGGTCGAAGAACTGCTGGCCCAGGTGCGGCAACGGGGTGTGGCCGCTTATGAGCACCAGGACGTGCCGTTCGAGGTGTTGGTGGAACGGCTCAACCCGGTCCGAAGCCTGACCCATCACCCGCTGGTTCAGGTGCTGCTGGCCTGGCAGAACTTCACCGGGCAAAGCGATCCGACTGCCGGGGTGGGATTGGGTGATCTGCAGGTCACGCCGCTGCCGTTGGACACCCGCACCGCCCGGATGGATCTGACATTCTCCTTGGCCGAACGATGGAGCGATGCCGGCGAACCCGCCGGCATCGGCGGGACGGTGGAGTTCCGTACCGATGTGTTCGACGAGGCCTCCATCGAAACACTGATCGAGCGGTTGGGGCGGGTGTTGGTGGCGATGACCGCCGAGCCCACCCGGTCGTTGTCGTCGATCGATCTGTTGGACGCTGACGAACATGCCCGGCTGGACGAGATCGGCAACCGTGCGACATTGACCCGGCCCGCACCGTCGTCGGCCTCGGTCCCGGTGTTGTTCGCGGCACAAGTGGATCGCACCCCCGACGAGGTGGCGGTGACCTTCGACGGCGTGTCGATGACGTATCGGGAACTCGACGAGGCCTCCAACCGCTTGGCGCGGCTGCTGGCCGGCCGTGGTGTGGGCGCGGGACAGCGTGTGGCACTGCTGTTTTCACGTTCGGCCGAGGCGATCGTGGCGATTATGGCGGTGCTGAAGACCGGCGCTGCCTATCTGCCGATCGACCCGGTTATGCCCGGGACGCGGATGCAGTTCATGCTCGCCGACGCGGCGCCGATCGCCGCGATCACTACCGCGGACCTGCGTTCGCGGCTCGAGGGATACGACCTGCCGGTCGTGGATATCAACGATCCGGCGGTGGATGCCCAACCCGGCACCGCGTTGCCGGCGCCGTCCCCCGATGACATCGCCTACCTCATCTACACCTCCGGGACCACCGGGCTGCCCAAGGGGGTGGCGGTCGCGCACCGCAACGTGACCCAACTGCTGGACGCGCTGGACACCGAGCTGGAGCTGTCGCCGGGACAGGCTTGGTCGCAGTGTCATTCGTTGGCGTTCGACTTTTCGGTGTGGGAAATCTTCGGTGCGCTGCTGCATGGCGGGCGGGTAGTGGTGGTGCCCGATGCGGTGGTCCGCTCGCCGGAAGACCTGCACGCCTTGCTGGTTGCCGAACAAGTGAACATCTTGAGCCAGACCCCGTCGGCGTTTTACGCCTTGCAAACCGCCGATGAGCTAGCACCGGAGCTGGGACGACAACTCAAGCTCGAGGCTGTGGTGTTTGGCGGGGAAGCCCTTGAGCCGCAACGTCTTCGGACATGGCTGGATAACCACCCGGGTTTGCCGCGGATGATCAACATGTATGGCATCACCGAGACGACGGTGCATGCCTCGTTCCGGCAGATCGGCGACGCCGACGTCGTCAGCAATGCCAGCCCCATCGGCGTGCCGTTGGCACATCTGGGCTTCTTCGTGCTCGACGGGTGGATGCGGCCGGTGCCGGTTGGTGTCGTCGGGGAGCTGTATGTGGCCGGCGGCGGGGTGGCGTGTGGGTATGTGGGTCGTGCAGCTTTGACCGCGACGCGGTTTGCCGCCTGTCCCTTCGGAGCGCCGGGAACACGGATGTATCGCACCGGAGATCTGGTGAGTTGGGGCGCCGATGGGCAACTGCGGTATGTGGGGCGTGCCGACGAGCAGGTCAAGATCCGCGGGTATCGCATAGAACTCGGCGACGTGCAGGCGGCCCTGGCCGGCTGCGAGGGGGTGCAGCAGGCGGCGGTGATCGCCCGCGAGGACCACCCCGGGGACAAGCGCCTGGTGGGTTATGTGACCGGGACCGTCGACGCAGTCGCGGTGCGTAGCGCGGTGGCCGAGCGGTTGCCGGCATACATGGTGCCGGCCGCGGTGGTGGTGATGGAGGCGCTGCCGCTGACGCCCAATGGCAAACTCGACACCCGCGCCCTGCCGGCACCCGAATACCAGAGTGGCGATCGTTACCGCGCACCGGCCGACGTGACCGAACAAATCCTGGCCGGCATTTACGCCGAGGTGTTGGGGCTGGAACAGGTCAGTGTCGACGAGTCTTTCTTCGAGCTGGGCGGGGACAGCATTTTGTCGATGCAGGTGGTGGCACGCGCCCGGGCCGCCGGACTGGTATGCCGGCCCCGCGATATTTTCGTCGAGCAGACCGTGGCCCGGCTGGCCCGGGTGGCCCGGGTGGCCGACGGCGAGAGCGTGCCCCTCGACGACGGCAGCGGCCAGGTGGCCGCGACACCGATCATGCGCTGGTTGCACAGCATGGACGGCGCGGTCGAGCAGTTCAACCAGACGATGCTGCTACAAGCCCCGGCGGGGGCCACCGAGGCCGATGTGGTTGTGCTGCTACAGGCCTTGCTGGATCGGCATGCCGTGCTGCGGGCGCGTAGCACCGACGACGGATTGACCGTGCCGGCGCCCGGGTCCGTCGATGCCGGCGACTGCGTGCAGACCGTTGACGCGCTCTCCGACGAGGTGCTAGTGGCGGCGCGCGCTCGGTTGAACCCGGCCGTCGGGGTCATGCTCAGCGCGTTGTGGGTTGCCCCCACCGAGCAGCTGGTGCTGATCGTTCATCACCTGGCCGTCGACGGGGTGTCATGGCGAATTCTGTTGGAGGACCTGAACATTGGCTGGGCCCAGCAGCGCGGTGAGCAGCCCGTGGTGTTGCCGGCGACGGGCACCTCGTTTGCCCGATGGGCGTCACTGCTGGCCGAGCACGCGCGTCAGCCGCAGGTGATGGAGCAGGCCGAGGTGTGGCGCCAGGTGGCGGCAGCGCCCCCCGCGTTACCGCCAGTGCGCCCGCATCTCGACACGTTCGCCACCGCCGGGCATCTGACGGCGTCGTTGGACGTCGAGACCACTCGCATGCTGCTGGGCGAGGTGCCTGCGGCATTTCACGCCGGGGTGCACGACATTCTGTTGATCGCGTTCGCGTTGGCCTGGGCGGAGTTCTTGGGCAACCCGAGTGCGCCGATCGGCATCGACGTCGAAGGGCACGGGCGCCACGAGGAGCTCGCCGCCGATGTGGACCTGTCCCGCACGGTGGGGTGGTTCACCACCAAATACCCCGTGTCGCTGGCGGTCGATGGGCTGGGCTGGGCGCAGGTGATGGCCGGCGAAGCGGGGCTGGGGTCGCTGATCAAGGACGCCAAAGAGCAGCTTCGCGCCCTGCCCGATGCCTTGAGCTACGGGGTGCTGCGCTATTTGAACCCCGCTGTCGACTTGGACGTGGCCGATCCGCCGATCGGCTTCAACTATCTGGGGCGTCTGGGCGTCGCGGGGACCGACAAGTCCAACGATGGCTGGCGGATCTGCCAGGACGGCGGCGCCGCGGTCACCGGCGCCGCCACGGCCGTGCCCATGGCGCTGGCGCACACGGTGGAGCTCAACGCCGGCACGGTCGAGACCGACTCCGGTCCGCAGCTGCACGCCGATTGGATGTGGGCTCCTTCGGCGCTCGATGATGCCGAAGCTAATCGATTGAGCCGGTTGTGGTTTGAGGCCCTGGCCGGGATCTGCGCGCATGTGCGGGCCGGCGGGGGCGGGCTGACCCCGTCGGACATTGTTCCTGCCCGGCTCAGCCAGCAGCAGATCGACGAGTTAGCGCGGCGATTCGACGTCGCCGATGTGTTGCCGCTGACGCCGTTGCAGACGGGCCTGCTGTTCCACGCCAGTGCAGCGCAAGGCAGCGACGACGACGTCTATGCGGTGCAGCTCGATTTCACGTTGACCGGCCCGCTCGACCCCCACCGCCTGCGCGATGCGGTGCGCACGGTGGTCAACCGGTATCCCAACCTGGCGGCCCGGTTCTGCGTACACTACGACGAGCCGGTACAGATCATCCCGGCCGATCCGGTGGCGCCGTGGCGATACGTCGAGCTGGCCGGCGGCGACGTCGAGGAGCAGGTGCAGCGTCTGTGCGCCGCGGAGCGTGCCGCGGTCTATGACCTCGCCGATCAGCCGGGCTTCCGGGCGGCGCTGGTGCGCATCGCAGCTGACCGGCACCGGTTTGTGCTGACCAATCACCACATCCTCGCGGATGGCTGGTCGATGCCGATCCTGCTGTGGGAGATATTCGCCGGCTACTTCGGGCAGCGGCTGCCCGCGGCCGCGCCGTATCGGCGTTATGTTACCTGGCTGGCCGATCGGGATCGCGCTGCGGCCCAAGCTGTTTGGCGTGACGCGCTGGCCGGCTTCGACGCGCCCACATTGGTAAGCCCACCGGATCGGTTGGGGCTGGGGCCGCGAGCCATTGCATCGTTCAAGGTGCCGGCGGAAACCACGCAGGCGATCAGCGAGTTGGCCCGCTCGTCGCACACCACCGTCAACACGGTGCTGCAGGCCGCGTGGGCTGCGCTGCTGACGTGGCTGACCGGCCAGCGTGACGTGGCGTTCGGTGCCGTGGTGTCGGGGCGGCCGGCCGAGGTGGTCGGCGCGGAATCGATGGTGGGGCTGTTGATCAACACGGTGCCGGTGCGCGCGAACATCGCCGCGGAAACCACCACCGCAGACTTGCTGGATCAGCTGCAGCGCACCCACAACGACACGTTCGAGCACCAGCACTTGGGGCTGAACGAAATTCACCGCCTCACCGGTCAGGAAAGACTGTTCGACACCGTTTTGGTCTACGAGAACTATCCGATCGAAACCCCCGCGCTGGCGGACAATCTCGAGACGACGATCGCCCAGTTCACTGTCCGCGACTACTACCACTACCCGCTGGCTTTGCAAGCCGTGCCGGGCAGCGAATTGGACCTTCGTGTGCAATTCCGCACCGACCTGTTCGACGCTGCAAGCGTCGAGGCGTTGATGGATCGGTTCACCAAAGTGTTGGTTGCCATGACCGCCGATCCGGCACGGCCGTTGTCGTCAGTTGACCCACTCGGTGGAAGTGAGCGTCCCCGCTTGACCCCGGTGGTGCCGATACCCGAAAAGCGCAGCAACGGTAACGGTTATCGCGACCCGGCTAACCTGGTCGAGCAGATCGTCGCCGACATCTACGCCCAGGTGCTGGGTGTGGACCGTGTCGGGGTCGACGAGTCGTTTTTCGATCTGGGCGGCGATTCGCTGTCGGCGATGCGGGTGATCGCGGCGATCAACTCGGCCCTCGACACCCGCCTTGCCGTCTCGGCCTTGGTCGACACGCCGACCGTTAGAGGCTTGAGCCAGTCGGTGGCGCAAGTCCGGGCCGTGAGTCCGGCCAGCGATCCATAAGAGGTTCACTCCGGCGGCCAGATCGTCAGTCGATTGTGCCGGTCAGGTCGAACTCGGCCAGCGTGCGCGCAGCCAATTCCCGCAGCGCCGGCTTGGTGTTCTCGGCGCCCGGTTGGTAGGCGTTGACCGTGAGGTAAACCGTGGCGCCTCCCGTGCGCCAGGATTGAAGCGTCATTTGGCCGCCCACCCGCTCGAGCCACCCTCGGCTGAATTGGTGCCCCGTTGCTCGTGTCAGGACAAGTTCCCCGTCCGTGCCGTCGAGGCGGCACACCAATGGGCCGAGGTCGCCGAGATTGGAACACAGCACGGGAACATCGGGGTCGCAGAAACCCGCATCCACCATCCGTTTCAATGCGCGCTTCGGCGTGAACGGAATCAGCGCGCGCAGCTGCAATGACTCGTCCGGTGCCTCGCGGAGAGTTGCCAGCGCCCGCTTGATGGCGGCGCGGATATCGTTCAAATCCATTGTGACCCGTGTCGGGTCGACATTGACGATCGCGATCGACATCGCGTTCGCACGGGTGTCACCCTCGACGCGTTCGTTGATGGGCAGGTGCAAGGTGACCGTGCCGTCGCCGTCACGTCGGCGCCCCACGCGCTCAGCCAGTTTCGCGGCGAACCCGGCGACCAGCGTGTTACCCGTCCCGCCAAGAGCTCGCGCACGGGCATCCCACTCGGCCGAATCGACATGGATCGAGACGGCCGGCACGACGACAACGTCCTCACCGCCTGGAGCGACGGGTCGCGGGGCCGGCGGTCGCGCGATACCACGCTGCGCGCGGGCCTGTTTTCGGGCAAGCCTCGCCGCTGCGAAAAACGCCCGGGCAACGTCGGGCGCATCCTGTGCGCTGAGCCGGATGTCCTGAACCACCGCGCGTCGCCGAGTGCGTGAGCCCGGCGGAGGGTAGCCGAGGTCGCGTGTGTTGCCAAGCGCCGCATCAGCGATGCTGAGGGCCAGTCCGAGGCCGTCGACGAGGTAGTGGGAAAGCACCAGACTGACCGCGGTCGAGCCATCCGTAAGAGGCAGGACGCCGAGGTGCCACCCGGGCCCGCGTTCCGCATCAATCGGAAGTTGCGAGCGTTCGTCGGCCCAGTCGCCGAGTTCAGCCCGCGGGCGGGCACACTCGGCGATATCGATGTCAGGCGGTCGTTGATCCGACACCCACCGGGGCCGGCCAAACGGCAGCGGCGACAACTCGATGCGTCGTCCCAGCAACCCGTATCCGAGATTGTGGTGACAACGCTTCAACCCGTCGAAGTCGATGTGATGGTCATAAATCCACACGCACTGGATGACCAGGTTCAGGCCGGCCGCTCGATGTCCCGCGAACAAGGCTTGGTCCACCAACGCGAGCCGATTATCTCCTCGCGCAGCACCATTGGATGCGCCGGGCTCGAGGGATGCGCGTTCGCGCCGTGTCCGGACCGGCACTGCTCAGTCCTCGTAACGCAAGGCGGCATTCGGTGGGACGGTCCACGCGTCCTTCGGTTTCATCATCCGTAGAGTAGCCTGACTTCCGAAGTATCGGCGATCTATTCCGGCATCCTGCACTATGGTGCACTTATGAGTCAGAGCCTGCGGGGTGCCGTGAAGCGCGCCGCAGGCGCTTATACGGACCGACGGTACCGGTCCGGCCTTGTGCCGGACCTTCTTATGGGGGAACAGGTCTCGCACAGGGGGTCGAACGCCGAGTTGCGCTTGTGACCCCCGCCGCCGAGCGCGGGGCGGGGGCCCGACCGGTCGCTCTCTTCGTGATGGGGGTGAATCGGTCCGGAACATCGGCGCTCACGCGGGTTCTCTCGTTGTGCGGTGGTTCGCTCCCGGCCGGGCTGGCCGGCGCCAACTCGGGCAATCCGCTTGGCTATTGGGAACCGCGCGCGGCACATCGCATCAACTACAGAATCCTGCGCCGCCACCGCAGCGTTTGGTTCGACCCGACGTTTCGCTTGCAGGAGACGGGCGTGTTCGGCGCCGGCGAGCACGCCGCCTACGTCGCGCAGATCGGGGAGTTTCTCACCACGCTGCCGGCTGCGCCGCTCGTCGTCATCAAGGATTTGAACATCACCGCGCTGTCCGGTGTGTGGTTCGAGGCGGCACGTCAGGCCGGATTCGACGTCGTGACAGCTATTACGGTGCGCCACCCTCGGGAGGTCGCCGCGTCGCTTGCAGCGTTGAATCGAACCTCGCCGCCGCTCGCGAGCGCCTTGTGGCTGAAATACACCCTGCTCGCGGAGAGAAACACGCGCGATCTGCCGCGGGTGTTCGTCGATTACGCCAACCTCCTCGATGATTGGCGCCGGGAAGTGAAGCGGATTGCCGCCGCGCTGGCGATAGATCTCAACGCCCGCGATGAAGGCGCGATCGACGAATTTCTCAGACCGGATCTGCACCGCCAGCGATACGACGGCCCCGTGACCGAGCCGTTCGGCTCGAACTGGATTTCGATTGTCTACGAAGCGCTGTGCGCGGCCGCGCGCGACGAGGCGTGGGACGAGGCTGCACTGGATCGCGTCTTCGAGGCGTATCGGGCGAGCGAACGTTGTTTCCGCGCGGCCTCGGAGGATTTTCACCGGCTGCACCGGTTCAACTGGCTTGTCCGGCCGGCCATCCTGAACCTGCTCTATGAGGTGCTCGCGATAGCGCACCGGCGCAGGGGGCCTTGGGCTTGAACCTGGCGGGCCGCTCAGAATATGCCCAGGCCTTTGCTCACCTGAAGGAGCCCAACCACCGCCAGGATGGCTATCACGACCTGCCGCCGGTGAGCCAGTGCCCAGTTGTGCAGAGGCCGCAGTATGGCTTGGGTTTTGGCCGGGGCCACCAGGTAGCTGACCAGGGTGATCTCGATAACCGCAAACATCCCGATGACGAACGCGATGGCCGCGACGACCTGCGTGCCGATCGGTGCGCCCGACGCCACGATCATCGCGTCTACGAATAGCACCAACAGGGGTGGCGGCAATCCTCCGATGCCGAAAACGAACGCCACCCATAACGATCCGCTTTCCCACGCAGCTTGGAGGCGGCCGAGCACCCGCCGCATCGGCGACCCGCCCTCCGTAGCTGCGCCCTGCGGAAGGCCCAACGGCGAGAATTCCGTCGGTCGATCCGAATCCAGCACCAGCACCGACGTATTGCCCTCCCGCTTCGCCGGCTGCGCCCGCTGACGCGCCGCGGAGCGCATTGTCAGCAGTGCTGCGACGGCCAGCGCGACCACACCTATGCCGAGTTGAATGTGCCGGACTGTGGAGCTGGCGGCGCTGGCCGGGATGGTCGAATCACGGGCGAAAGAGGTGAACGTCGGCGTCGACTGCAGCACGACCAACGGAACCAGTACGCACATGAGATTCACGATCAGGCCGCCGACCAAGTAGGCCAGCAGGTTTTGCAGGGGCCGCGGCCGGGAGATCATCAAAAGGATCACAGCGAGCAGCACCGGGTTGAACCCGACCAGCAACGCCAGCCCGAGCAGTGAGCCCCACACGGCCGGAACCCTATAGCACGCTGCGGCCGGACCGGCCAGACTTCTGGATTTCAAATCGAAAGTGGTGCATGTCGAGTTATGCTGCCGGGCGGCTGAGCCGCGGAATTCGAGGCTGCGGTTTTCATTTCGCAGAACGTGCACGGGAAGTGAGAGGCCGGGATCCGCGATGAAGTTTGTGCTGGCAAGCTATGGAACTCGCGGCGATGTCGAACCGTGCGTTGCTGTCGGCCGTGAGCTGCTGCGCCGCGGGCACGACGTCCGCATGGCCGTCCCACCCGACTTGGTCGGCTTCGCCGAGTCGGCAGGGCTTACGGCCGTCGCCTACGGACTGGATATGGAAGAACCGTGGGAAGTGACGCGCAACTTCTGGACGTACTTCTTCCACAACTTCTGGAAGATCCCCGATCTGGTCCGGCTGTGGCGCGAAGGTTGGGAGCTGTTTGCCCGGTGTTCGCGCGAGACGAGCACGACGTTGAGGTCCCTGGCCGACGGGGCCGACTTGCTGTTCACCGGCCCGGGTTTCGAGAACATCGCGGCCAACATCGCGGAGTATTACGACATTCCACTGGCCACGTTGCATTGGTTTCCGCTGCGGGCCAATGGTCAGCTTGTTCCGGTTCTGCCGGCGCCGCTGGCCCGTTCGGTGATGACACTGTATGAGTGGCTGGCTTGGCGGCTGAACAAGAGGCTCGAGGACGCGCAGCGCCGTGACTTGGGTTTGCCGAAGGCAACGGCTCCCGCGTCGCGACGGATAGCCGACCGTGGATCGCTGGAAATCCAGGCCTACGACGAAGCGTGCTTTCCCGGACTGGCAGCCGAATGGGCGAAATGGAATGGCCGACGGCCCTTCGTCGGCACGCTGACAATCGAGTTGCCGACGGATGTCGACGACGAGGTCACTTCGTGGATTGAGGCGGCAACCCCACCGATTTTCTTCGGCTTCGGCAGCACAACGGTCGAATCCCCGGCCGAGACGCTCGCGACGATCAGCGCGGCGTGTGCGGAGTTGGGCGAGCGGGCGTTGGTGTGTTCCGGCTGGAGCGACTTCAGCGATGCGCCCGATGTCGAGCACGTCAAGGTGGTCAGCGAAATGAACTACGCGGCTACCTTTCCGGCCTGCCGCGCGGTCGTGCACCACGGTGGTACGGGCACCACGGCCGCGGGCCTGCGCGCCGGAGTTCCCACGTTGATCCTTTGGATGCTGCCGGATCAGCGGATCTGGGCAGGCGCGGTCAGCCGACTGAAAGTCGGCACCGCCCGGCGCTTTTCGAGCACCACCCGTGAATCGTTGGTCGCGGACCTGCGCCGGATCCTGGCGCCGGATTACGCCGCCCGGGCCCGCGAGATCGCGACCCGGATGACCACGCCCGCCGAAAGCATTGCAGTGGCCGCCGATCTCGTGGAAAACTCTGCCCGCCTGGGACGTGTCGGCTGACGGTGAAGTTGCGTCCGCGGGCCGGACGTAGGGTAAGACAATGCGGCGAAGTGTTGCTTCCGTGGAGACGTTGTCCGCACCGAGACTTACTCGCGAGACTGATTGAGCGCGGCTCTACCCGAGGTTGACTTCCTGGGTGGATCCTCTGGTTTGTTTCGTAGTGGTCACATCCCTGCACTCGCCGAGCAAATCGATACCTGGGTTTTTGTCGGCTGTGCCTGGGTAAAACGTGGCGACGACATTGTTCTTCTTCAGCACGCTGCCGTGGCTGTGGAAGTTTGAATCGCCTGCCCAACCTACGCTTTGGAGCCGTTGCACCATGCTGGCGATTTCGGATTCTGATGCTTCATAGCTCGCCGCCGGCGGGTACGTAATCATCATTCGGCCGCGGAATGGGGGGTCGCCGTCATCGTTGCAGGACGAATGCCAGAAGACCGCTTTGACGACGTGTAGCCCGAGAGCATGGACTAACTCGTGGGCGGCATCGACAACTTGAGCTTTGGACTGCTCGGGTGTCATCGGATTCGTCACGGTCGCAGCTTGCAAATTATTCATGACTCCACATCCTGACGTCACGACTGCCACAACGGCTATGGCTGTACTGAGAAGCTCCCTGGTCTGCGTTCTCGTCCGCATGCTCGCCTCCTGCTAGCGGTGGTAGTGCCCGCTGGTGCCCGGGCGGTACAGTTCGGGGTCCCTAGCGACCGGAATGCCGGTACGGTCGATGATTTGCGAGAGGGCGGTGTCGCGGTGCGGGGCGGTCATGCCGTGCTGCTGTAACGCGTCGCCGTGGCCCGATGCGATGTCGGCCATGCTGAACAAGGATTCGCTGCCGGGATCGTAATAGTGGCTATGGTCGTTGAAGGTTAGTCCGGGGACCTCGGCTTTGAACCGGGTTGACCCGAAGCCCTCGGCCGCGGGGTCCGTTCCGAGCGCGACGGTGACATCGGTTCCCGGCGCGTGCACCTGTGGTATGCCGCCCAGCTGCGTGATCGGGTCAGTCGAGGCGGCGCCGACATAGACGTGGCCCCCTGGCGCTAGATGAAAGTCGGCGGCGCTGTGGGCCATGTCGGTGCCCGGGCATCCGATCAGAACCACGTCGTTGGCATGCATTCCGTAACCGGCCGCGGCGTCGGCGACCGTTGTTGAGCCATAGGAGTGTCCGATCACTGTGACATCGGAAGCACCCTGGTGAGTGACGTTGAGCGCGTTGACATCCGACGCCAACAAGGCGCCGCCTTGATGCGCGAGACCGGTCTGCCCCACCTGGGGATCGGCGAGGCTGTCGGGGGCGTTGTAGCCCATCCACGCCACAACCGAAGTGGCCTTGCCATGGTTAGCGGCCCAGGTCTCGTTGTACAAATTCGCCGCGTCATCGCTGGAAAGCCAGCCTTGGGTGACGCTGTGGCTAGTGCCGGGCACCACCACAGCGGTGTTGGCTGCAGTGTCCGGGTTTCCGATCGCGATCGCCGCACGACCCTGGCCGTCGAACTTCTCCGGCTCGTACACCTGTAGAAACGTCGGAGCACCTGTCTTGGTGCTGTTGTCATCCAGCCCCTTCTTGACTTGGACCGCGTTCGTGTAGCGGGCGACATCCGTCGTGGTCAGGCCGTAGCTCTGCGGATGAGCGGTCACCTCCTCGACCGAAACATGGTGACCCGACGCGGCATTGGTGACCCGGTCCAAATCCTGCTGCATGACGGTCGTGTTGGCCGTGCTGCGGTCGGCAACGTAGATACCGTCGAGATTACCCAACATGTCCGGATGCTCGCGCAGCAGTTGATCTTTCTGCTGTTGACTCAGCGAGTCCCACCAGCGCTTGACGTCGTTGGGGTCGCTGCCGGCTTTGGGGATCTGCGGACCGGTGTCCTGAGGCAGCGGAGTGAGCGGTACTTCATGGCCATTGGAGGCCGGCCGTACGGTCAGCGGAGTTGTCGGCGGCTTGCCCAGCTTGGCTGCGCCGGCTTGCACCAGTTGAACGTTTTCGGCGTGCGTCTCTCTGACCAGATTTTTGATGAAGTAATTCTTCTGTTCGGCGGTGGCTTGTGGATCGTTGGCGATTTTGTCGATCATCTGTTGGGTCTTCTCAACGTTTTCGATGATCTGCTGCTTGGTATTGACCACCACGCCAGCCGAATCGCGATACAGCTTGGCCGCCGCAGCCGACCCGTTCACATGGGCTTGCAATGTGGTGATCTGCTGCTGGTGTTTGGCGTGCGCCGCGTTCGCAGCCTGACCCGACCACACATCGTCCTCGAACAGCCTCGTCCGTGCCTGCTGAAATGCCCACAGCTGCTCGTCGACGGCCTTTCGGTCGGCGTCGAACGCGTCGGCGGCATCCAACAAGGCCGTTTCGTCGGCCTCGGGCCAGGCTGGCGGCGCGGTCATTTCTGCGCCGTAAGGGCCACGGGGCCGTTCGATGCCCATTAGCTAGCCCGACGCAGGGACGCCGGGTATCTGCCGGTCAATCTGCTCGCCCAGCGGCTGATCGGTGCCGACATAGGCACGGGCGGCCGCGCCCAACGCCTGCGCGTAGCCGCTCGCTTCGGCCTTGGCCGCCGGGCGGTCCGCCACCAGCGGAGCGACAGCGCTGGTCACGTGGGCAGCGATGGCCGTCGACAGCGGATCGGCTCCAGCGGGAGTGACCGGCTGCGGAGCATCGGGGATCGCGCTGGCAGAACTCAGCAACTCTTGCCCCACTCCGGAAAGAGCCCCGGTCTTGACCCGCAAGTTAAGCGGCGCCATGAAACACCCTCGTCTCACAATACGTCGTGTGGCGAATATACCTAACCGCCAGCCACCTCCGCCGCGCCAATTGTCGGCACAACCGAAGGCGAGGCGCGCCCACCCTTGATTCGACCCCGCGGCTGTTGGCCCTGACAGCACACCAGACCTGACACACGTTCGACAGTCGCCAGGGAAGTAGGACCAGCCGATAGGGCCGAAGCGCCAATCTAATCGCCGCGGAAACGTGTGATCCAGGACTTGACCCCGAGCCGCGACCGGATTGGTCCGCAACATCACATGGTTTCACGACAGGGACGGGCCGAGCCGATCGCGCATCGAGCGGATAACGTGACGTGCCGTTGCCAGCAGGATGAGCAACGCAGACGCACGCTGTTGCGGCGAGGCAAAGACGTCATACGGCAATCTGTTAGTGCCAAGGATGATCGCGTTGCCAGCGCATGACCACGAAAGCGGATGAGCGTGTTCCTGGACTCCCAGCTCAGTCTCGACATCGCGAGTGTCAACGCTGGCTTCTTGTCCGGGCCATCGATCACCGAGAACATTTCTCGCTGCCGCCGATATACCCAAGTAGGTCAGGAAGAATTGTTGGCTGGTGGCAATAGCTCCTTCGGCTGCTGGTGCGCCTAACACTAGGTCCAGCGAGGGCGAATCGGGGTGTCCGTCCGCCCAACGATACATTTGTCGTTCCCAAAGGGCATTAGCTCGCAGAATTTCGTCTTCGTTAAGCACGAGCGTCGGTGACGGGTCGGTGAACTCGACTGAGTCGTAGGGATTGTCACTAGGCAGCTTGAGGTTGCCGTCTAACAAGCGAAGCGAAATGACAGCCTGCACTGCTTGTGCCAGAACGGTCAAAGCCGAACGGCGTCGCTGCGCGCTAGAAAACGGATCAAACGACAACCTGTCCGGGTCGGCAATGATAGACCTTGCGAGGTCCCACATGCCAGATCGCGCACCGCCGATAGGCGGAAAATGCGACTCGGCGTATTGACGGATCTCACCTGCGGAGGGCAGGCCATAACCACAAGCAGGCCCAGCAGCGGTATCCGACCACAAGAGGCGCTCCGCCGGTCCTGAAAGACAGGCAACGGCCATTTCCCATTTCGCGTCGCTGCTTGTCGACGGCTCAACGACATCCGGCGGTAGAAGGTCCTCTATAGGAAGATACCCAGTTGACCCAGACGCGTAGTCGAGCAAACGATTGAACACATCGCGCATGATCGCAGTAGATCGGTTGCCACCAGCGGACCTCGGAATCCCTAATCCTGACCTTCTATCCGCCTATTGGGGTGTCTGGATGGTCTCTGTTGTACCGCACCACGTCAATGTTTTGCAGCAGGTCCGAACTGAGGTCGCGCATCGCCGCGACCGAGCCCCAGGTTTCCATATTGTCCGCCGGACGGTGGCCGCTGCGCTTTGCTTCCTGCCAGATAGTATCAATGTGATTGAAAAGCTTTTGGCGCGCTTCAAATTGAGCATCAATGGCTCGATCGCTCAGCGCGCCTAACAAGCGCATGTCATGGACAGAAAACTCATTCATGAGTTCGATCGTGTTCTCTTGGTGTGCGTACGACATCGCTTCCGTCCCGCTGCCGAGCCCGTTTCCGTGACCGTCAGTCTACAAGCTGGAATCAGAAAACACGCTAGCGCACGGACAGGTCTTTGTCTCGGCCATCGCCTATCAGCCGGGCGGTCCCAACTCGAATGATGGCTTGCGACACGACCTTTCGATCGTCCCGAAAGACTTCTCGCTGACCGCTACACATCTGTGAACACTGCCGAATCACCCCCTGGCGAGGAACCAGGTGCTAGCATCCGGTCCGTGTCTGCGCGCGCGGCCCCGGTGCGAATCGGCGTCCTCGGCGCAGCCCGCATCGCCCCGTTGGCGCTGATCAGTCCCGCCCGGGGACACTCCGAGGTTGTGGTGGCTGCGGTGGCGGCACGCGACCCGGCCCGGGGTCAAGCCTTTGCCGCCAAACACGATATCGGCCGGGTACACGACAGCTATGAGGCGCTGATCGTCGACCCGGACATCGACGCCGTCTACAACCCGCTGCCGAATGGCCTGCACGGCAGGTGGACCCGTAAGGCGGTTATCGCCGGCAAGCATGTGTTGTGCGAAAAGCCGTTCACTGCCAATGCCGTCGAGGCCCGCGAGATCGCCGAACTGGCTGCGAATTCCGACCGGGTTGTGATGGAGGGGTTCCATTATCGCTATCACCCGCTGACCTTGCGGGCCGAGGAGATCATTGCCTCGGGGGAGTTGGGCAAGCTGCAGCGGGTAGAGGCGGCGATGTGCTTTCCGCTGCCGAAGTTCTCCGATATCCGCTACGACTACTCGCTTGCCGGTGGTGCGACGATGGATGCCGGCTGCTATGCGGTGCACATGGCTCGTACGTTCGGCGGTTCGACTCCGGAAGTTGTTTCGGCACAGGCGAAATTGCGTGACCCGCGGGTGGACCGGGCCATGACGGCCGAGTTGCGCTTTGCCGGCGGGCACACCGGCCGGGTGCGCTGTTCGCTGTGGTCGTCGAGTCTGCTGCGGTTCAGCGCCAAGGTGGTTGGCGATCGCGGGGAGTTGCGCATGCCCAATCCGGTGGCACCCCAGGTTTTCAACCGGCTTTCGGTCCGAACGCCCGACGGTAAGCGGGTAGAGCGCTTCCCGCGCCGCGCCTCGTACGCGTATCAGCTCGACGCATTCGCCGCGGCGGTGCTGCGCGGCGAACCGGTGAAGACGTCGCCGCAGGACTCAGTCGAAAACATGACCGTCATCGACGCGATCTATCGCGCTGCCGGTCTCCCGCTGCGTGAGCCGGCCTGAGATCCGGTCAGGTGGCAAAGTGCACCTGACCGATGTGCTCGGCTACCCGCAAGGCGTTGGCTGCGATCGTCAGACTGGGATTCAACCCGGTGCTGGAAGGGAAAAACGAGGCGTCCGCCACGTATAGGTTGTCGACCTCGTGCGCCCGGTTGTGTGGGTCGAGCACACTGGATTTGGGGTCGTCGCCGAAGCGACAGGTGCCGCAGGCGTGGGCCAGGTTCTGGTTGTTCTTGGCGGTCGGAAAGGTCATTTTGCGAAGTGGCTCCAACGCTTCTTTCAGCTGCCGCAAAAATGCCGTGCGGCGCTCGATTTCGCTTGCGTGGCAACGGTACTGAATCCGCAGCCGTGGGTTGCCGTCCCCGCCTTGCCGATCGGATGGCAGGACGCGGTTGTCCAGATACGGCAGGTCTTCCATGATCGCTGCCAACACCAGGCCGCCGCCGAAGGACTCGTAGATGCGGCGGATCGCCGGGCTCATCAGGCGCAGCGCTCTGCGCCGCCAGCCGGGCTGGTTCGTCATCACGTCCACCGGCGGCATCGAGCCCGCCGACTGCAGGGTGCCGTATTTCTGCCCGTCCCGAAAATAGAAGTCGTTCAGCCCGATCTGCTTGTTCGGCGCGCTGACCTTGTGGCCGGGCTGCGGCCACACCGCGATGTAGTCGATCAGGTGACGCATCAGGTTGCGCCCCACCCAGTCTGAGCCGTTGGCCAATCCGTGCGGCCAATCGCCCGAACGGGAATCGAGCAACAGCACGGGAGTGGCCAGCGCGCCGGCGGCCAGCACCACCACCTTGGCCTTCAGGGCCAGCGCGCCGTAGCGATGCTCGCAGATCACCTGCCGGACGTGAGTGCGGTCCGCGTCGAGGCGCACGACCCGACATTCGGCCAGCAGTCGGGCGCCGTACTCGGTAATGGCCGGCAGCAGGCAATTGCGCGCGGCGTCATTCTTGCACGGCTGGCCACACAGGTAGCCGTCACAGGTGGTGCACCCGTCGGTGTAGTCACAGGCCATCGGCAGGTGGTACGGATGCAAGCCGCGGCCTGCCAGGTGGTCGACCAGCGGCTGGTTGTCTGCCGAAAACGGCGGTGCCGCAGGCAGACCGGCCTCGGCCGCTTCCGGCCGCAACGGATCGGGCTGGCCGCGAACCCCAAGGAGCGTCTCGGCCGCCGCGTACCAGGGCCGCATCTGGTCGTAGGTGACCGGCCAGGCCTCCGGCACCGTGGATTCGCCGGGGTCAGGGAAGTCCTGCCGCGGACTGAAGTCGCGAGCGAAAAATCGTTCACAGACCATGCCATAGATGGCCGACGAGCCTCCTGTTCCGCTGCCCATCAACGGCACAAACCGCCGCGGGAAGCGCCCGCTGATGTCTTCGGCTTCGTCGGTCGAACGTCCGGCGCGAGCCAACGCATCGCGATAGGTCGTTGCGGAGCGACACGCCACAGGCTCGGCCAGTTCGGGCATCGAAGAGCGAATCGTTCCGGGCACCCAAGGGAGTGTCGAGCGGCCCTTCTCGACGAACAGCACTCTGCGCCCTGAGCGGGCCAGCGAGTAGCCCAGCGTCCCGCCGCCCATGCCGGTGCCCACGACAACGACGTCCCACACAACGTCTTCTGCCTCGCGAGAATTCAACTCGCCGTCAGCCAAATCGACTTCCTAGCGGAGGGGCCCAAGCTTTGCCCGGTTCGGGCGAATCACGAACGTACCATTCGTTGCCACGCGCAGATGCGTTTTCGGCATTCTGAATTCCCTTCGCCGCGAACTACTCCCAGCAACGAAACGCACACCTCGAAAGAATGTCATGCCTTTGATGCTGCTATGGTTCCCGCCATGGCAATCGGGCGGCCGCTCAGGGCTCGCCTCGCGCAGTGGGCGGTGCGCGCGCCGTTGCGCGCTCCGTACCTGCTTACGCGTGTTGTTTTACCCGGTGCCTACGCGAGCGACGGGCTGATCAGTATTCACCGCCACGCGTTCCTCGACGACCCCGCGTTCCGGCGTGCTTACCAGCGAGGCGTGCGCGCTCTTGGCGGCAAGGACTTTTATCAGTGGCACTGGCGCGTGCACATCGGGCTGTGGGCAGCGGCCAACGCCAGCCGGCTTGATGGTGATTTCGTCGAATGCGGGGTCAGTTATGGGTTTTTGAGCAGCGCCGTGATGGAATTCCTCGATTGGGATCGCCTGGGCAAAACGTTCTACCTGTTGGACACGTTCGCCGGACTGGACCCGCGCTACATCACCGCCGCCGAGCGCCCGGTCAAGACGCTGAGGAAAAGTCGGCGATGGCTGCGCAACGGTTTCTATGCGAGCTCGGCCGACAGCGTCCGCGCCAATTTCGCGCAGTGGCGTAACAAGCGGATCGTCGTCGGGGCGGTTCCGGAGACGCTCGGCCAGGTCGACGCGGATGCGGTGGCGTTCCTCCATATCGACATGAACTGTGCCGCACCCGAAGTCGACGCTCTGCGCTTTTTCTGGCCGCGCCTGTCTCCCCGCGCTTTCGTGCTGCTGGACGACTACGCGTTTCTCGGAGCAGATGAGCAGCGATTCGCCATGGATGAATTGGCGAGCGAATTGGGCGTGCCGATTTGCGCATTGCCAACGGGCCAGGGTCTTCTCACCAAGCCCGCAGGATAAGACGCGAAGCGCAGTTCAGATGCTGCCGATGCCGTTGACCACCAGCGAGACCCCGCCCACCGCGAAGATGCCTATCAGCACGTGCTGGCGGTGGGCCGACGCCCAGTCGTGCAGCCGTCGCAGTACCGCTTCGGTTTTCGTCGGCGCGATCAGATAGCTGACCAGTGCCAGCTCGACAACGGCAAGCACCCCTACGACGAACGCGACTGCAGCGCCGACCTGCGTGCCGATTGCGGCTCCCGAGGCCACGATGATGGTGAGGACAAAGATCAGCAGCTCGGGTGCCACCCCGCCAAGTGCAATGCCGATCACGAACGCGACCCACAAGGACCCGTTTTCCCACGCATTGTGAAAGCGGCCGAGGAGCCGGCGAAGCGGCGACCCGCCTTCCGTCGCCGCATCCTGCGCGCGGCCCAGCAGCCGTGAGATCACGGTCGGCGGACTCGAGTCCAGCTGCGGGGTCGGCGCGTCGCCACCCGTGGTCGGCACGTACGCTCGCCGACGCGCCCGGAAGCGAAGTGTCATCACCGCGGCGATCGACAGTGCGAGCACACCAACGCCGAGTTGAATGTGCCGGACCGTGGAACTCACGGCCAGATTGTCCGCAAAAGATCTAAATGCGGGCGTGACGTGCAGCAGCGTCAACGGAACGCCCACAGCAGGAACGAACGTCGTCACGCAGCCGGCCCAGTAGGCGAGCAGGTTCTGCACTGGCCGCGGCCGGGATATCACCAGAAGGGTGATGGCGAGACGCAGCGGATCGAGCCCGATCACCAGCCCCAGCACCAGTACCGAGCCCCACATGGCCGGAACACTACCCTGTGGGTTCCCTGTGGTCCGCGGCTATTGGCTCGATTCCAATATCAATGGCTCACCGCAAATGTCGTCTCGGCCGCGACGACCCTGGACCTCCGTATGATTCCGAGGTCAAACGGGTCGCGATCATACGGTGACGCAGTAGGGTACGCGAAATGAGCAACGTCCTCGACCCACGTGACCAGGTTTGGTTTGACTACGGGCGAGCGACCGGCGTGAGCACTTTGGTGCAGTGGGTGTGGGCGTACAACCGGCCGATCGACGTCGACGGGCTGCGACGGTTCCATGACCATCTCGCGCGGGGGCGGTTGTCCCGCGGCGTCGAACGCTCGCCGTTGCCGTTCGGCCGTCACCGCTGGGTAGCAGCGGGTCGCCCATCGGACCTTGAGATCGCCGCGACGCAGCGGCCGAGGGACGAATTCGACGTCTGGCTGGGCGAGCAGGCCAACACCCCGCTGGATTGCGAGAACGGACCCGGATGGCGCCTTGCGGCGCTGCCTTTCACCGACGGCGGCGCCGGGGTGAGCTTGATTGTCTCGCATTGTCTGACCGACGGCATCGGACTCTGTGAGGCGCTGGCGGATGCAGCCCTTGGCCGCGACGACCCGATCAGTTGGCCTGCCCCCGGGTCGCGGCGGCGCTGGCAGGCCGTGCGCGAGGATGCCGGCCAAACGCTGCGCGACACTCCCGCCATCGGTCGCGCCGTCGCCGCCGCGGTGCGGGTGGCCCGCCGCAGTCGCGGTGGCGGAGCCGGCGCCCGGGCGGCTCCCACGCCCCTCATGGTGCCCGCCGGCGCCGACGAACCCATCACGCTCCCGACGGCAACAATCTTCGTCGACGCCGGCGAGTGGGAGGCCCGGGCACATTCGCTCGGCGGAACCGCCAACACGCTGCTGGCGGGAATCGCGGCCCGTCTCGCCCAGCGGGTGGGACGGGTCACCGCAGACGGCTCGGTCGCCTTGGTGATGCCGGTCAACGAGCGCACCGCCGGCGATACTCGCGCCAACGCCTACAGCGATGTCGACATCAGGGTCGACCCTTCACTAGCGACGACGGACCTGCGCGAGATCCGGGACGCAGTCAAACAAGCGCTGGTTCGCTACCGGGAATTGGCCGACGAACAGCGGGCAATGCTGGCGATCGTTCCCCTGCTGCCCAAGCGGCTCCTGAAGGTCGCCGGCACCGCGACAAGCGTCATCTCCTCCAACCTCGGCGTGATCGACGCGGCGGTCGGCCGGCCAGATGGCACGGACGCCGACTACTCCGCCGTGCAGAACGCCTACCGCGGCATCACCGAAACGATGCTGCACCGGTTGGGCGGGCTGCAGGCTTTGGCTTCGGGAAGAGCGTGCTCGCAGGTCTTTGTCTCGGTCATGGCGTATCAGCCGGGACGCCCCAACTCGAATGACAGCTTGCGGCACGAGCTTTCGAGTGTTCTGAAAGACTTCGAGCTCACCGGAAGGTACATCGGAGAGCGCCCGGGCCACACATCGCCGAAGGAATCACCACGCCGAACCGACGAGACAAGCGTTACCCACGCTCCGCGGAGTTTTCACCACCATCCGGCAGGGCCGGCGTCACCCCCGATCGGCTAGCCCGGATTTTGAGCAGGGCTCGCGTGCTGATACCCGTGCAGGACCAAGGCATGCCGTGGCACCCTATGAGAGTGTTTGCCCGGGGGTCTGACTAGTTAGGCGGGCGATGCCTGAAGGCGTATTCGGACGTAGTGATGCTGAGATCGACCTCTTGGTGCGTGGCAAGCAGTCGGGAATCGCCGTTGTCGGCTTCGGCTACATCGGCACGGTGATCGGGGCCGTACTGGCTTCTCGCGGTTGGCCCGTCACGGGAATCGATGTCAGACAGAGCGTCGTCGACGAGATCAACCTGGGCAAGACCACCGTGCCCGAGCCGGGGCTCGATGAGCTCGTCGCCAACAGCGTACGAGTCGGCAGGCTCCGCGCCACAACCGATTTCGGCGTTCTGGCGAACAACGACTTCGTCATCGTGAACGTCGGTACGCCGCTTGATGACTTCGAACCCGTCGTCGACCACATCAAGGCCGCGGCGCGGTCCGTGGGAGAGCATCTGCATGCCGGGCACCTGGTCATCCTCAAAAGCACGGTGCCACCCGATACCACCCAGAACCTCGTTCAGCCGATCCTCGAAGAGACCTCTGGACTACGCGCGGGGGTCGACTTCGGATTGGCATTTTGCCCTGAGCGGCTTGCCGAAGGCCGAGCCGTCCACGAACTGACGTCGATCCCCATCGTGGTAGGCGCCATCGACGAGCGCAGCGCGCGCGCATGCGCCACACTGTGGCGTCACACCCTGGGCGTGGACTCCGTCGTCGTGGACGACCCACGCACCGCCGAGATGGTCAAGCTGGCGGACAACCTCTGGATCGACCTGAACGTCGCGCTGGCGAACGAGCTGGCCAAGGTATGCGACCGGATCGGGATGGACGTCCTTCAAGTCATCGACGCGGCCAACACGATGCCGAAAGGCCGCCACGATGTGAACATCCTGATGCCGAGCATGGGCGTCGGCGGCTACTGCTTGACGAAGGATCCGTGGTTCGTCGACCACCTGGGACAGTCGGTGGGCTTGGACCTCGCGATTCCGCGGACATCGAGGACTGTCAACGACACGATGCCCGCCTACACCTACGAGCTGCTCAAGCAACTCCTCGCCGATCAGGGAAAGGCGATCGAGACGAGCAGGATTGCGGTGCTGGGCATCGCGTTCAAGAACAACACCGGCGACTGCCGTCTCACGCCGACCAAACACGTCATCGCCTTGCTCGAGGAGACCGGCTGCGAACTTTCGGTGCATGACCCGTGGGTGGCGGACGAGGAGGCCCTCGCGGTGACGACGATCCCCCTGACCGCAGACATCGAGTCCGCGGTCGAACATGCCGACGCATTGGTGGTCCTCGCGGGCCATCGAGACTTTCACCAGATCCCGTTGATTCGGCTGGCGGGCCTGGCGGGGGCCAATTGCGTGTTTCTCGACGGCCGCAACAGCTTTGACCCGGCAGCGGTGCGCGCCGCCGGCTTCGTCTACAAGGGCATCGGGCGATAGTGTCCAACGTCGTCGTGACGGGCGGCTACGGCTTCATCGGATCGCACTTGGTCTCCGCGTTGCTGCGCCGCGGCGACACGGTCACGGTTTTCGATCTTGCGAAGGACACCCGCGACCGCGCTGTCGACTTCGACCGCCATGCCAACTTCCGGTTCGTGCGGGGCGACGTCACCGATCTGTCCGCCCTGGAAAAAGCACTGATACCTGGCGTCGACACCGTCTTTCACCTGGCTGCCGTCGTCGGTGTCGAAAAATATCTCGAAGACCCGCTGCGGGTTATCGACGTCAACGTGACCGGCACTCGCAATGTCCTCGAGCTGAGTCAGCGCCGCGGGGCGCGCGTGGTGTTGGCCAGCACGTCTGAGGTGTTCGGAAAGAACCCCAACCCACCGTTCGCCGAGGACGACGACCGCGTGCTCGGTCCGACGAGGACGGCGCGGTGGAGTTACAGCACGAGCAAGGCGATGGCCGAGCATCTCGGTTTCGCGATGCACACGACCTACGGACTGCCGGTGACGGTGGTCCGCTACTTCAACGTGTACGGCCCGCGGCAGGCGCCGATATTCGTGATCTCCCGGACCATTCACCGGATTCTCAATGGGCGCCAACCGCTGGTCTACGACGCCGGCGACCAGACGCGGTGCTTCACCTACGTCGACGACGCGATCGCCGGCACCTTGCTTGCGTCCGAGAGCGAGACGGCAATCGGCCAGGCGTTCAACATTGGCAGTATGACCGAGACGACGGTGGGCGGCGCTGTCGCATTGGCGATCAAAATCGCGAACGTCGACGCGGTGTCCAGCGCCGAAGCTCTTGATACTGCGGCACATTACGGCGCGCGCTACGAGGACATCCCTCGTCGTATCCCGGATTCGACGAAGGCGCAGCGGGAGTTGGGGTGGCGCCTGGAGGTCGATCTCGAAGAAGGGATCCGCCGCACCGTCGATTGGGCGCGGGCCAACCCGTGGTACCTCAATGAATCCGAGTGAGAGGCTAAGGTGTCCCGCGATGAAGTTTGCGCTGGCGTTCTATGGAACTCGCGGCGATGTCGAGCCGGGTGTTGCCGTGGCGCGTGAGCTGCTGCGCCGCGGGCACGACGTGCGACTGGCCGTTTCACCGGACCTGGTTGGGTTCGCGGAGTCGGCCGGGATTGCGGCGGTGGCGTACGGGCCGGATGCGCGGATGTGGCAGGACTTGCACCGTGCCTTCTTGACGTGTTTGTTCCGTAAGCCGTGGCGGCTCCGGGATCTGCGCAGGTTGTGGCGCAAGGATCGGGAACTGCTTGCCCAGTGCTGGGAGCAGACCAGCGCGACGTTGAGGTCGTCGGCGGAGGGGGCCGACCTGGTGTTCACCAGCGTGATCGGTGAGGAGCCCGCTGCAAACGTCGCGGAGTATTACGGCATTCCGCTGGCCACGCTGCACGCCTTCCCGTTGCGGCCCAATGGGCAGCTGGCTGCGATTCCGGCTCCGTTGGCGCGTTCCGCAATGAAGTTGTCCGAGGCGCTGGGTCGGCCGTTGACGAAGAAGCTCGAGGACACGCAGCGCCGTGAACTGGGCTTGCCGTCGCGGCGGATCGGCGAAGCGGAAGCGCTGGAGATCCAGGCTTACGACGAGGTTTGTTTTCCCGCTCTGGCGGCCGAGTGGGCAGCATTCGGCGGCCGACGGCCCTTTGTCGGCACGCTGACGCTGGAGTTGACGACGGATGCCGATGACGAGGTCGCGTCGTGGATCGCCGCAGGAACGCCGCCGATTTTCTTCGGATTCGGCAGCACGCCGGCCAAGTCTCCGGCGGAGACGATCACCATGATCGGTGCGGCCTGTGCGCAGTTGGGTGAGCGGGCGTTGGTGTGCGCCGGCGGGACCGACTTCAGCGAGGCGCCCGATGCCGAGCACGTCAAGGTGGTGGGCGAGATGAACTACGCGGCGGCCTTTCCCGCCTGCCGCGCAGTCGTGCACCACGGCGGTACCGGCACCACGGCCGCGGGCCTGCGGGCCGGAGTGCCCACGTTGATCCTGTCGACGTGGGGCGACCAGACGATTTGGGGCGCTGTGGTCAAGCGGCTGAAAGTTGGTACCACCCGGCGGTTTTCGAGCACTACTCAGAGCTCGCTGGTCGCAGACCTGCGCCGGATCCTGGACCTGCAATATGTCGCCCGGGCCCGCGAGATCGCCACTCGGATGACCAAAGCTGACCAAAGCATCGCGGCCACCGCTGATCTTGTCGAGAGCTTCGCCGCACGGAAAGTGAAGGGCCAGAATCCGCGATGAAATTTGCGCTGGCAAGCTACGGAAGTCGCGGCGACGTCGAACCGTGCGTCGCCGTCGGCCGTGAGCTGGTGCGCCGCGGACATGACGTGCGCATGGCCGTGCCGCCCGACTTGGTCGGCTTCGCCGAGGCGGCCGGGCCTGCGGCCGTCGCTTTCGGACCCGAAGTGCAACCCATCCTGGACGCGCATCGCAGCTTCTGGACCTACTTTTTCCGCAACTTCTGGCGGATCCGGGATCTGATCAGGTTGCGGCGCGAAATCGCCGAGCCGGTGATCGAGCGCTGGGACGACATCTGTTCGACGCTGACGTCGCTGGCGGACGGTGCCGATCTGCTTGTCACCGGCCTGAATTTCGAGCAGCCCGCCGTCAACGTCGCGGAGTATCACGACATTCCGCTGGCGACCGTGCATATTTTCCCGGTGCGGGCCAGCGGCCAGTTCTTGCGATTCGTGCCGTCGTGGCTGGGCCGTTCCGCAATGAGGGTGTTCTGGTGGCTTTCTTGGCGTTTGGCGAAGCAGGTCGAGGATGCGCAGCGCCGCGCGCTGGGCCTGCCGAAGGCAACAAGTCCCGTGCCGCGCCGGATCGCCGAACGGGGATGGCTGGAAATCCAGGCCTACGACGACATTTGCTTCCCGGGGCTGGCCACCGAATGGGCGAAGCGTGATGGCCGGCGGCCATTTGTTGGCGCGCTGACCATGGAGTTGCCGACCGACGCCGATGAGGAAATCGCGTCGTGGATTGCGGCCGGGACACCGCCGATTTACTTCGGCTTCGGCAGCGTCCCGGTCGAATCTCCCGCCGCGACGCTCGGCATGATCAGCGCAGTGTGCGCGCAGTTGGGTGAGCGGGCGTTGGTGTGCGCCGGCTGGAGCGACTTTCGCGGCCTCCCCGATTTCGAGCACGTCAAGCTGGTCAACGCGGCGAACCTCGCGGCCGTCTTTCCGGCCTGCCGCGCCGTCGTGCATCACGGTGGTACCGGCACGACCGCCACGGGATTGCGCGCCGGCGTGCCCACGCTGATTCTTGCGACGGACATCGATCAGACGGTGTGGGGAAGCCGGGTCAAACAACTGAAGGTCGGTACGGCCCGACGCTTTTCCGCCACGACCGAGAAAACGTTGGTCGCCGACCTGCGCCGGATCCTGGCTCCTGATTACGTCAGCCGGGCCCGCGAGATCGCCACCCGAATGACCAAAGCGGCCGAGAGCGTTGTGGCGGCCGCCGACCTGGTCGAGGATTTCGCTCACCGCAACGCTCGATGACCTTCTGACCCGGGACTAGAACTTGTTCTTACAGGTGACGGAGATTCTTTGCGTGCCTACCGAAGCGCCGCTTGATGAACAGCGGCAGACCGAAATGGCACAAGGGCCAGCCATCGCGGCGGGCTAGCTACCCTGCTCAGGACCGCCGCAGCCCTGCTCGTGCACGAGCAGCTGGGTGACGGGTCGGGGTCCAAGATTTTGGACGATTTTATCGAAACGCGGACCGATACTCCCCGTATCCACTACTGTCTGTAACGCTGTTCCACGCATGTCTACTGAGCGTGACGTCTAACTAGGTGGTCGGGAGGACTGTGAGCACCAATCCGTATGACGGCGACCATGTTGGTTTTTTCGTCTTGGTCAACCACGGCGAGAACTGGACCGGTACCGCGCCGAAGAGTCTGCGGGGGACCTTGCGGGGGGACGGGCCTTCAAACATTAAGCGGTGAAAGCCCCGGTGGGACTTGATGACCGAGCATTGCCGCTCACCCGGGGCCAGCTCGACATTTGGCTTGCGCAGGAAACGGGGAGCTTAGACGCCAAGTGGCAGTTGGGCATGCTCGGGCGAATCGAGGGCGTCCTCGACCCCGAGCTGCTTGCCAAGGCCGTTCGTCAAGTCGTGGCCGAGGCCGAACCACTCAGAGCTACCTTTTTCGAGGTTGATGGCCACGTTTTCCAAAAGGCCGTTGATTATCCGGACGTCGAGCTCGCTCGCTACGACCTCAAGGGCTCGCACGACCCCGCGCGAGACGCATATCGGCTGGCCTATGCGATTCAGCGCACGCTGATGCCGATGACCGGGCCGCTCTTCAAATTCGCCTTGTTCCAGACAGCGGTCGAGGAATTCTATTTGTTCGTATGCTGCCATCATTTAGTGATAGACGGGATCGGCATCGGACTTATATCGCACCGGATTGCGACCGTCTATTCTGCGATGGCCTCGGGAACGCAGGTTCCGCCCGCATTTTTCGGGTCACTGAGAAACCTGGTCGATTGCGAGTCGAACTACGAGGCCTCTGCTGATTACCTCGCCGACAAGGCCTATTGGACCAACAACCTTCCGCCGGAAAACCAACCGCGCTACCAGCTGGCGCGTGCGGGCGGCGGGCGCGACGCCGGCGAGTCTTCTGCGCCCGTTCAACTGGACCCTGACGTCGTCGCGGAGATCACCCAATTGTCGCGGGCGCTGGGGGTGCGTCGAGCCGCGGTGATCACCGCGGCCTGCGCGCTGCTGGTGCGAGGGTGCGACGTCGAGGGCTCGGAGGTGGTGTTCGACTTCCCGGTGAGCAGACGGGTGCTTCCGGAAACCACCACGGTGCCCGGGATGCTTTCCGGAGTTGTACCACTGGTTTTGAAGGCTTCCCCGTGGCAGGCGGTGGCCGCTTTTTGCGAACACGTGGATGCGCGAATGCGAGAGGCGCTGGAGCATCAGCGTTTCCCAGTGCGTGTTCTCGAGAACAGGTCGCGGCCGCGTGGCTCCCAGGAGCCGTCGAATCGGGTTCTCCTGAATTTCATTCCGACCACGCGCCTAGCGGATTTCGCCGGCGCGGCTGGATCTGGAGCCGTCACCCATTCTGGTTTCGAGGATCAGCTCGAGCTGTGGTTTATCCGCGCCGAGGATCAACTTTTTCTCGACACCGCCGGGCCGGGACAATTGCTTGCCGATTGTGATGTTCACGGTCTAGTGGGCCGGCTGGAACGGGTCATGCTCGCGATGACCGCCGACCCGGCGCGAGCGCTGTCGTCGATCGAGGTAGTGGATGCCGGTGAGCGCGCCCGACTGCACAGGTGGGGCAACCAGGCGGCGTTGACTGCGCCGCCGACTGCGCCGTCGTCGATTCCGGCCCTGTTTGCCTCGCAGGTCGCGCGCGTTCCCGATGCGGTGGCAGTGACCTTCGAGGGCCTGTCGATGACATACCGGCAACTCGATGAGGCGTCGAACAGGTTGGCGCACCTGCTAACCCACCACGGTGTGGGCCCCGGCCAGTGCGTCGCGCTGCTGTTGCCTCGCTCCGCTGAGGCGGTCGCGGCGATTTTGGCGGTGCTGAAGACGGGGGCGGCCTATGTTCCGATCGATCCGGCGGTCCCGGCGGCCCGGGTCGAGTTCGTAGTAGGCGATGCCGCGCCCGTCGCAGCGATCACCACTGCCCGGTTAGCCGATCGGCTGGATGGTTTCGACGTACACGTCATCGATGTCGATGACCCGGCCGTGAGTGCCCAGCCCACTTCTGCTTTGCCGGTGGCGACTGCTGATAATGTCGCGTACGTCATCTACACGTCGGGTACGACGGGTGTGCCCAAAGGAGTGGCCGTCACCCACTCCAACGTGACTCACCTGCTGGAATCCGTCGACGACGACGTGGAGCGCACCGCGGTGTGGTCGCAGTGGCATTCGTTGGCTTTTGACGTCTCGGTGTGGGAGATCTTCGGTGCGCTGCTGAGCGGTGGGCGACTGGTGGTGGTGCCCGAGGTGGTGGCGCGTTCGCCGGAGGATTTCCACGCGTTGTTGGCCGCTGAGCAGGTCAGTGTGTTGAGTCAGACACCGTCGGCGTTTTATGCGTTGCAGACTGCTGATGCGTTGGCACCGGAATTGGGTCGTCAGCTCAAGCTCAAGACGGTGGTGCTTGCCGGGGAAGCGCTTGAGCCGCAACGTCTTCGGACGTGGAGCGACAACCATCCGGGATTGCCGCGTCTGATCAACATGTACGGCACCACCGAGACCACGGTGCATGCATCGTTGCGCGAAATCACTCCTGGCGACATCGACAGTCCCGCCAGCCCGGTGGGGGTCCCGTTGGCCCACCTCGGGTTTTTCGTGCTGGACGGGTGGTTGCGTCCGGTGCCCGCCGGTGTCATCGGCGAGCTGTATGTGGCCGGTGCCGGGCTGGCATATGGCTATGTGCGCCGGGCGGGTTTGACGTCGTCGCGGTTTGTGGCGTGCCCGTTCGGGGTGCCGGGGCAGCGGATGTATCGCACCGGGGATTTGGTGCGCTGGGATGCTGCGGGGCAGTTGAGCTATTTGGGGCGCGCCGACGAGCAGGTCAAGATCCGCGGATATCGCATCGAACTCGGCGAGGTGCAGGCCGCGCTGAGTGCGCTTGAGGGAGTAGATCAGGCCGCGGTGATAGCCCGCGAGGACCGCCCAGGTGACAAGCGGTTGGTGGGGTACATGACCGGCACCGTCGACCCGGTGACCGCGCGCGCCGCACTGGCTGAGCGGTTGCCCGCCTATATGGTGCCGGCGGCCATTGTGGCGCTTGACGTTATCCCGTTGACGGTCAACGGGAAACTCGACAAGCGGGCGCTGCCGGCACCGGAATACGCCGACGCCGATCGCTACCGCGCCCCGGCCAACGCCATCGAAGAACTACTGGCCGGCATCTACGCCCAAGTCCTTGGGCTCGAGCGAGTCGGCGTCGACGACTCCTTCTTCGAACTCGGCGGCGATTCCATCTTGTCGATGCAGGTGGCGGCGCGGGCCCGGGCTGCCGGTGTGCTGTGCCGGCCGCGTGATGTGTTCGTCGAGCAGACCGTGGCCCGGCTGGCCCGGGTGACCCGGGTGGCCGACGCCGCTGGCGGCCCCGTCGACGAGGGCATCGGACAGGTGCTGGCCACCCCGATCATGCGCTGGCTGGCCGGCGTGCCCGGCCCGGTGGATCAGTTCAACCAGACGATGCTCTTGCAGGCCCCGCCGGGGGTGAGCGAGGCCGACGTGGTGGCGCTGTTGCAGGCGCTGCTGGATCGACACGCCATGTTGCGGGCGCGCGTCACGGGTGGCGGCGACGGGGATTGGTCACTGTGGGTGCCCGAGGCCGGCTCGATGGACGCGCGCGATTGCGTGCACTCGGTGGACGTGTTGTCGGTACAGGCGGTGACGGCTGCCCGATCCCGGTTGGACCCGGCCGCCGGGGTGATGCTCAGCGCGCTGTGGGTGGCCTCGGCGGGCCAGCTGGCGTTGATCATTCACCACCTCGCCGTCGACGGGGTGTCGTGGCGAATCCTGTTGGAAGACCTCAACACTGCCTGGGCCCAGCACCGGGCGGGCCGGCCGGTCGCGTTGCCGACTCCGGAGACGTCGTTTGCGCGGTGGTCATTGCTGCTCGCCGAGTACGCGCGCCACCCGGATGCGCTGGCCCAGGTCGAGGCGTGGCGGCAGGCGGCGACGGCGCCTGCGGTGCTGCCGGCGGTGCGCCCGGAGGTCGACACCTATGAACGTGGCGGGCACCTGTCGACCGAGCTGGATGTGGAAACCACCCGCATGCTGCTGGCCGACGTGCCCGCGGCCTTCCATGCCGGGGTGCACGACATCCTGCTGATCGCGTTCGGGTTGGCGTTGACGGAGTTCTTCCACGCTGGTGGCGCGCCGATCGGCATCGACGTGGAGGGTCATGGCCGGCACGAGGAACTGGCCCCCGACGTGGACCTGTCGCGCACGGTGGGCTGGTTCACCACCAAATATCCGGTGTCGCTGAATCTGACTGGGCTGTCGTGGGGGCAGGTGGTGGCCGGCGAGGCTGGGCTGGGGACGCTGGTCAAAGACGCCAAGGAGCAGCTGCGCACACTGCCCAACGAGCTGACCTACGGTGTGCTGCGTTACCTGAACACCGAGGTCGATTTGGCCGGCTCGGACCCGCCAATCGGCTTCAACTACCTTGGGCGGCTTGGTCTTTCGGCCGCCGAGGCCGACGATCTTTGGCGAATCAGCGAGGAAGGCGTGTCGCTCACCGGCGCCGCATCCGCGGTGCCCATGCCGCTGATGCACACCGTGGAGCTCAACGCCGCCATGGTGGACACCGATTCCGGTCCGCATCTGCACGCCGACTGGATCTGGGCGTCCTCGGTGTTGGATGAGGCGCAAATCGGTGAGTTGAGCCGGTTGTGGTTCGAGGCGCTGGCCGGGATCTGCGCGCATGTGCGCCGTGGTGGGGGCGGGTTGACGCCGTCGGATATCGCCCCGGCCCGGCTGAGCCAGCACGAGATCGACGAACTGCAGCGGCAATACCGGATCGCCGATGTGTTGCCGCTGACCCCGATGCAACAGGGCCTGCTGTTTCATGCCAGCACCGCGCAGGGCAGCGACGACGTCTACGCGATGCAGCTGGAGATCACGTTGAGCGGGCCGCTCGACCAGCAGCGGCTGCGCGACGCCGTGCACACCTTGGTGACCCGGCATTCCAACTTGGCCGCCCGATTCAGTCAACAATTCGACGAACCGGTGCAACTCATTCCCGCCGATCCCGAGATGCCATGGCGCTACCTGGAACTCGACGCCGACATCGACGAGCAGATCCTGCAGGTGCGTGCGGCCGAACGCGCCGCGGTAACCGCGCTGACTGACCAGCCGCCGTTTCGGGCCGCGCTGCTTCGCACCGCAGAAAATCGGCACCTGTTTGTACTGACCTACCACCACATCGCGCTAGACGGCTGGTCATTGCCGATCCTGTTGCAGGAAATCTTCGCCGGCTATCACCGGCAGCGGCTACCCCCCGCGCTGCCATACCGCCGCTTCGTCACCTGGCTGGCCGAACGCGACGTTGCCAGCGCCCAAGCGTTGTGGCGCAACGTGTTTGCCGGCTTCGACACCCCCACCCTAGTCGGCCCACCGGATCGGCTGGAGCCGGGGCCGCGCGCCGCCGCCACCTTCCGGGTACCCGAGCCGATCACGCGCGCCCTCGCTGAGCTGGCGCGGGCGCATCACACCACCGTCAACACCGTGCTGCAGGGCGGCTGGGCGTTGCTGCTGACCACGCTGACCGGACAGCACGACGTCGCCTTCGGTATCGCGGTCTCGGGCAGACCAGCCGAGATCGCCGGCGCGGATTCGATGGTGGGCCTGTTCATCAACACGGTGCCGGTCCGCGCGCAGATCACGTCTGCAACCACTACCGCAGATCTGTTGGGACAGCTGCAAGCTGCGTACAACGACACACTCGAGCATCAGCATCTGGGTCTCGGCGACATTCACCGCGTCACGGGCCACGACCAGCTGTTCGACACCCTATTCGTGTTCGAGAACTATCCGATCGACACGGGCGCTTTGTCGGGTGCCGACGGGTTGACCATCACCGAATTCAGCAACCACGAGTACAACCACTACCCGCTGGCCGTGCAGGCCCTGCCCGGCGAGCAACTAAGCCTGCGCGTCGAATACGACACCGAGGTGTTCGACCCGGCCGGCATCCAAACACTGATCGAGCGGTTGCAGCGCACGCTGGTCGCGATGACCGTCGACCCGGCCCGGCGGCTCTCGGCGATGGATGTCTTGGATGCCGGTGAGCATGCCCGGCTGCGTGAGTGGGGCAACCGGACCGTGCTGACCCGGCCCGCACCGGCCGCAGCATCGGTTCCGGAGTTGTTCACCGAACAGGTCGCGCGCACTCCGCAGGCAGTGGCGGTCAGCTACGAGGGCCGTTCCATGACCTACCGCGAGCTCGACGAGACGTCGAACCGGTTGGCGCACCTGCTGGCCGACCACGGCGTAGGCCCGGGACAGTATGTGGCACTGCTATTTTCGCGGTCGGCAGAGGCCGTCGTCGCCATCCTGGCAGTGCTCAAGACCGGAGCGGCCTACCTGCCGATCGACCCGGCGCTACCGCTGGCGCGCATCCGGTTCATGGTGGCCGATGCCGCGCCGATCGTTACGTTGAGCACCACCGGGCTGCGATCCCGACTGGACGGGTGCGACCTGCGGGTCATCGATATCGACGATCCCGCACTGGAGGCCCAACCCGTCACCGCGCTGCCGGCGCCGGCCCCCGACGACGTCGCCTACCTGATTTACACCTCGGGTACCACCGGCGTGCCCAAAGGGGTTGCGGTCACTCACCACAACGTGGCTCGACTGTTCGACACCGTGGACGCCGACCTGCAGGCATCGGGCGTGTGGTCGCAGTGGCACTCGTATAGCTTCGACGTCTCGGTGTGGGAGATCTTCGGCGCGCTGCTACACGGCGGCCGGCTGGTGGTGGTTCCCGAGCCGGTGGCCGGCTCGCCGGATGACTTGCACGCCTTGCTGATTGACGAACGAGTCGACGTTTTATGCCAGACGCCTTCGGCAGCGGGGATGCTCTCGCCGCAGGGTTTGGAGTCCGCAGCGTTGGTGGTGGCCGGAGAGGCCTGCTCGCCCGAGCTGGTGGATCGGTGGGCTTCGGCGCGGATGATGATCAACGCCTACGGCCCCACCGAGACCACCGTGTACGCGGCGATCAGTGCGCCGCTGACCGCCCGCTCGGGAGTCGTGCCTATCGGTGCGCCGGTAGCAGGAGCAGCGCTGTTCGTGCTCGACGGTTGGTTGCGCCCGGTGCCGCCCGGTGTCGTCGGGGAGCTGTACGTGGCCGGCGCCGGCGTGGGATGTGGCTACGTGCGGCGACCCGGGTTGACCGCGTCGCGGTTTGTGGCCTGCCCGTTCGATGGGTTCGGTGAGCGGATGTATCGCACCGGCGATCTGGTGCGGTGGCGTACCGATGGCCAGCTGGATTATCTGGGCCGTGCCGATGAGCAGGTCAAGATCCGTGGGTATCGCATCGAACTCGGCGAGGTGCAGGCGGCGCTGAACGCGCTCGACGGCGTGGACCAGGCGGTGGTGATCGCCCGCGAGGACCGCCCGGGTGACAAACGGCTGGTTGGCTATATCACCGGCACCGCGGGCCCGGCCGGCGTACGCGAGAAGCTGGCCGAGCGGCTGCCGACGTATATGGTGCCCGCCGCGGTGGTGGCGATCGAGACGCTGCCGTTGACGGTGAACGGCAAGCTCGACAAACGGGCCCTGCCGGCCCCCGACTACAATCGCGGTGACTATCGCGCGCCGGCAAACGCGGTTGAGGAGATCCTCGCCGGCATCTATGCCCGAGTTCTCGGGCTCGAGCGGGTCGGGCGCGACGACTCCTTCTTCGAACTCGGCGGGGATTCGCTGTCGGCAATGCGTCTGGTTGCCGCAATCAACAAATCTCTGCGTGCCGGGCTTGCGGTGCGTGCCGTGTTTGACGTGCCCACGGTCGCCCAGCTGGCGCCGCACATTGGTGACGGCGCGAGGCGGCTGGAGCCGTTGGCGGCTATGCCGCGACCGGCGGTGGTGCCCTTGTCGTTTGCCCAATCCCGGCTCTGGGTTCTGGACCAGGTGCAGGGGCCGTCCCCGGCCTACAACATGACAACAGCATTGCGGCTGCGGGGACTGCTGGATGTCGACGCCTTGGGTGACGCGCTACGCGATGGGGTGCGCCGCCACGAAAGCCTGCGCACAGTGTTTTCGGCGCCCGAAGGAATACCCCAGCAAGTGGTTCTGCCCGTCGAGAAGGCCGACTTTGGCTGGGACGTCGTCGACGCCACCGGCTGGCCGGACAGCCGGCTGCAAGAGGCCATCGACGAAACGGCGCGGCACGCATTCGATCTGACCGCTGAGATTCCTTTGCGGGCAAAGCTATTCCGTGTCGCCCAGGACGAGCATGTGTTGGTGGCGGTACTGCACCACATCGCCGCCGACGGCTGGTCTATCACTCCGCTGGTGCGTGATCTGGGTGTGGCCTATGCCAGCCGGCGGGCGGGCCGGGTGCCTGAGTGGGCGCCGTTGCCCGTGCAGTACGTCGACTACACGCTCTGGCAGCGCGCGCAATTCGGCGATCTGGACGACAGCGGGAGTCCGATCGCCGCCCAGCTGGCCTACTGGCAGGACGTCCTGGTCGGCCTGCCGGAGCGGCTGCAATTGCCCACCGATCGGCCCTATCCGCCGGTGGCCGATCACCGTGGCGCCAGCGTGGCGGTGGAATGGCCGGCCGAGTTGCAGCAGCGGGTGGCGCGGGTGGCCCGCGAGCACAATGCGACCAGCTTCATGGTGGTGCAGGCCGCGTTGGTCGTGCTGCTGGCCAAGCTCAGCGCGAATCCTGATGTGGCGGTGGGTTTCCCGATCGCCGGGCGCCGTGATCCCGCCCTCGACGAGTTGGTCGGGTTTTTCGTCAACACGCTGGTGCTGCGGATCGACATGTCCGAAGACCGCAGTGTCGCTGAGCTTTTGGTTCAGGTGCGACAGCGCGCCCTGGCCGCCTACGAACACCAAGACGTGCCGTTCGAGGTGCTGGTCGAGCGGCTCAACCCCGCGCGAAGCCTGTCCCATCATCCGCTGGTGCAGGTGGCGTTGGCATGGCAGAACCAGCCGGCACAGCTGACCTTGGCCGATCTGGAGGCCACGCCAGTTCCTGTGGAAACCCGTTCTGCTCGCATGGATTTGGTGTTCTCCCTGACCGAGCGCTGGACCGAGGCCGGTGCGCCCGCCGGGATCGGCGGGGAGGTGGAGTTCCGTACTGACGTCTTCGACGCGGCCAGCGTCGAGACGCTGGCCGAGCGGCTGCGGCGGGTGCTGGAAGCCATCACCGCCGACCCGGGGGCGATGTGGTCGTCGATGGATCTGCTCGACGAGAGGGAGCACGCCCGGCTGGATGCGGTGGCCAACCTCGCGGTGCTGACCCGGCCCGAACCGTCGGCGCCGTCGATTCCCGAGCTGTTCGCAGCACGGGTGGCCCACGCACCGGAGGCAGTGGCAATTCGCTGCCAAGGTCAGTCGATGACCTACCGCGAGCTCGACGAGGCGTCGAACCGGTTGGCGCACATGCTTGTTGCCGAAGGTGCCGGATCGGGGCAGTGCGTGGCGCTGCTGTTGTCGCGGTCCGTCGAGGCCGTCGTGGCGATATTGGCGGTGCTGAAAACCGGGGCAGCGTATCTGCCAATCGACCCCACAGTACCGGCTGTCCGCATCGGGTTCGTGGTTGGCGATGCCGCACCGGTCGCCGCCATCACCACCGCGGATTTGGCGGAAAGGCTGGACGGGTTCGACATGCCCGTCGTCGACGTCGACGACCCCTGCATCGGCGCGCAGCCCGCAACGGCACTGCCGGCGCCGGCCGCCGCCGACATTGCCTATCTGATTTACACCTCGGGAACCACCGGAGTTCCGAAAGGCGTTGCGGTCACCCACCGCAACGTCACCCGTTTGCTGGGGTCGTTGGATGCGGGGCTGCCGGCGGCGGGCGTGTGGTCGCACGCTCACTCCCTGGCATTCGACGTGTCGGTGTGGGAGATCTTCGGCGCGCTGTTGCGTGGGGGCCGGGTGGTGGTGGCGCCCGAGGCGGTGACCGGTTCCCCGGACGAGTTGCGCGCCCTGCTGATTGACGAACAGGTCGACGTGCTGACGCAGACTCCGTCTGCCCTGCAAGTGCTTTCGCCTGAGGACTTCGAATCCGTGGCGCTGGTGACGGTCGGTGAGGCATGTTCGGCCGAGGTGGTGGACCGGTGGGCGTCGGGGCGCTTGATGGTCAACGCCTACGGCCCCACGGAGACCACGATGTGTGTCGCGATCAGTGCCCCGTTGACGCCGGGGTCGGGGGCGCCGCCGATCGGTTCGCCGGTGCCGGGTGCGGCGTTGTTCGTGCTCGATAGCTGGCTGCGGCTGGCGCCGGTCGGTGTGGTCGGCGAGTTGTATGTGGCCGGCGCCGGGGTGAGCGCCGGGTATGCGGGACGCAATGCGTTGACGGCGTCGCGGTTCGTGGCATGCCCGTTCGGCGTTGCAGGGGCGCGCATGTATCGGACCGGCGATTTAGTGCGTTGGCGCGCAGATGGGCAGCTGGATTATCTGGGCCGCGTCGATGAGCAGGTCAAGATCCGCGGCTATCGCATCGAGCTGGGCGAAATCCAGGCCGTGCTAATCGCTTTGGACGGCGTCGAGCAGGCGGTGGTGATCGCGAGCGAGGATCGCCCGGGCGACAAGCGCCTGGTCGGCTACATCACTGGCACCGCCGACCCGACCGACATCCGTGCCCAACTCAGTGAGCGGCTGCCCGCGTACATGGTGCCGGTCGCGATCATGGCGCTGGACAGTTGGCCGTTGACACCCAACGGCAAACTCGACACCCGCGCCCTGCCGGCCCCCGAATACACCACCGGCGACCCGTACCGCGCCCCGGCCACCATGGTCGAGGAGGTCCTGGCCGGCATCTACGCTCAAGTGCTCGGGCTCGAGCGCGTCGGCGTCGACGACTCCTTCTTCGATTTGGGCGGGGACAGCATCTCGGCGATGCAGGTGGTGGCGCGAGCGCGGGCCGCGGGTCTGCTGTTCCGGCCGCGCGATGTGTTCGTCGAGCAAACTGTGGCCCACCTGGCACGGGTGGTCGACACAGCCGGTGCCGGTGGCCAGGTCGACGAGGGCGTAGGCGAGGTCAGCCCCACCCCGATCATGCGCTGGCTGAACAGCATTGACGGCCCGGTGGATCAGTTCAATCAAACCGTGCTGATCCAGGCCCCGCCAGACGCATGTGAAGCGGATGCAGTGCTGCTGTTGCAGGCGTTGCTGGATCGGCACGCCATGCTGCGCGCGCGCGTCGACGACGGCGGCTGGGTGCTGACCGTGCCCGAGGCCGGATCGGTGGACGCACGCGCTTGCCTGCACACCGTCGACGCATTGTCCGACGAGGCGCTCATCGAGGCGCGGTCGCGTTTGAACCCTGCCGCCGGGGTGATGCTCAGCGCGCTGTGGGTGGCCTCGACGAGCCAGCTGGCATTGATCGTTCACCACCTGGCAGTCGACGGGGTGTCGTGGCGAATCCTATTGGAAGACCTGAACATTGCATGGGCTCAGCATGGCAGCGGACAACCGGTGGCGCTGTCGGCCAGCGGAACGTCATTTGCCAGGTGGGCGAAGCTTCTCAGCGAGCACGCCCACGCTCCGGACGTCGTCGCCCACGCGGAAGTCTGGAAACAGGTGGCGGCGACCCCGGCCGCACTGCCAGCGGTTCAGCCGGACGTGGATACCTTTGCAAGCGCCGGCCATCTGTCAGTCTCGCTGGACGCCCAGACGACGGCGATGCTGCTCGGTGACGTAGCGGCGGCGTTTCACGCCGGGGTGCAGGACATCCTGCTGATCGCATTCGGGTTGGCGTTGACGGAGTTTCTGGGCACCGGTGCCGCGCCGATCGGCATCGACGTCGAGGGCCATGGCCGCCACGAAGAACTGGCCCCCGACGTCGACCTGTCGCGCACCGTCGGGTGGTTCACCACCAAGTACCCGGTGGCGCTGAAACTGGGCGGGTTGCGCTGGGGTCAGGTGATCGCCGGTGAGGCGGCGCTCGGGGCGGTGATCAAAGACGCCAAAGAGCAACTGCGCGCTCTCCCGGACGGCCTGACCTACGGCGCGTTGCGTTATCTGAACAGCGATGTCGACCTGGCGCAGCCCGAGCCGCCGATAGGATTCAACTACTTCGGGCGTCTTGGCGCCGCCACGGGTACCGGGTCGCGTGATGTTTGGCGGATCTGCCAGGAAGGCCTGTTGTTCGCGGGATCGAGCGCGGCGATACCGATGCCGATGGCGCACACCGTGGAGCTCAACGCCGGAACCGTCGACACCGACGCCGGCCCGCACTTGCACGCCGACTTAGCTTGGGCGCCGTCGTGTTTCAACGAAACTCAGGCCAGCCGGCTGACCAGGCTGTGGGTCGACGCCCTGTCCGGAATCTGCGCGCACGTGCGGGCCGGCGGCGGCGGGCTCACCCCGTCGGACATCGCCCCGGCCCGCCTGAGCCAGCCGCAGATCGACGAGCTCGAGCGCCACTATCCCGTCGTGGACGTATTACCGCTGACGCCCTTGCAGCAGGGCCTGCTCTTTCACGCCCGCAGTGGGCACGACCGCGATCTCTATGCGGTGCAACTGGACATGACCTTGAGCGGCCGGCTCGATCATCAACGGCTACGCGATGCGGTGCACGCGGTGATCAACCGCCATCCGCAACTGGCGGCCCGATTCTGCGAACAGTTCGACCGACCGGTGCAACTCATCCCGGCCAATCCCGAAGCCCCTTGGCGTTACGTCGATCTTGAGAATGACGCCGCCCCCGACGAACAAATCGACCAGCTCTGCGCCGCCGAACGCGCCGCGGTCTGCGACCTGGCTCACCCCCCGGCTTTTCGGGTCGCTTTGATCCGCACCGCACCGGATCGGCACCGCTTCGTGCTGACCAATCACCACATCGTGCTCGACGGGTGGTCACTGCCCATCCTGTTGCAGGAAATCTTCGCCTGCTATCACGGACAACGGCTGCCCGCGGCAGTGCCATACCGCCGGTTCATCACCTGGCTGGCTGAGCGCGACCACGAGGGTGCCCGCGCCGCGTGGCAAGAAGTGCTGGCAGAGTTCGACGCCCCCACTCTGGTCGGCCAGCCGCAAAACGCAAAGCCGGCGCAGCGAGGCGTCCTCTCATATCGACTGCCCGAGAACATCACTGGCTCGCTCAACGAACTGGCCCGCGCACACCACACCACGCTCAACACCGTGCTGCAGGCTGGCTGGGCGCAGCTGCTGACGTGGCTGACCGGCCAGCACGATGTCGCATTCGGCACCACGGTGTCCGGCCGGCCCGCCGAGGTGCCCGGCGCGGACTCGATGGTCGGTTTGTTGATCAACACGATACCGATGCGGGCGCGCATCACCGCCGAAACCACAACCGTCGAACTGCTCGACCAACTGCAGCGGCTCCACGCCAACACCCTTGAGCACCAACATCTATCGCTGAACGAGATTCACCGCGTCACCGGCCACGACCAACTGTTCGACACCCTGATGGTGTTCGAGAACTACCCCATCGAAACCAACGCAATGTCGGGGGTCGACGGGCCGGCCATCACCGGGTTCACCAGCCGCGAATCGACCGACTACCCGCTGACAATGCAAGCCATCCCCGGTCACGAACTTGGCCTGCGCGTCGAATACGACACCGAGGTGTTCGACCCCGAATACATCGAATCACTCGTCGGCCGGTTGGAGCGGGTGCTGGCGGCGATGACCGCGAACCCGACCCGAGCGCTTTCGTCGATGGATCTGCTCGATGCTGACGAGCACGCCCGGCTGGACGGCTGGGGTAATCGGGCAATGCTGAACCGGCCTACGTCCGGAGCGACGGTTCCGGCGCTGTTCGCCGAACAGGTGACCCGCACACCGGATGCGGTGGCACTGAGCTGCCAGGGCCGCTCGTTGACGTATCGGGAGCTGGATGAGGCCGCGAATCGGTTGGCGCACTTGCTCGCTGAGCGAGGTGTAGGTCCGGGCGAGCGGGTGGCGCTGCTGTTTACCCGATCGGCCGAGGCGGTTGTCGCAATTTTGGCGGTGCTCAAGTCCGGTGCGGCTTATCTGCCGATCGATGCGGCATTGCCCGATGCGCGGGTCGAGTTCATGCTCACCGATGCCGCGCCGGTCGCGGTGATCACCACGGCCGCGTTGGCGCAGCGGGTGGCTGGGTATGGGGTGGCGGTTGTTGATGTCGACGACCCCGCTGTTGGTGGCCAGCCTGTTACGGCGCTGCCGGCACCGGCGCCCGACGACCTCGCCCACATCATCTACACCTCGGGCACTACCGGTGTCCCCAAAGGCGTCGCCGTCACCCACCACAACGTCACCCGACTGTTCGACTCATTCGACGCCGGCTTGCAGCCACACGCCGGACAGGTGTGGACGCAGTGTCATTCGTATGCGTTCGACTTTTCGGTGTGGGAGATCTGGGGCGCACTGTTCTTCGGTGGCCGGTTGGTGGTGGTCCCCGACTCGGTGACACGCTCAGCGGAAGACTTCCACGCCTTACTCGTCACAGAGCGCGTCAGAGTCCTGACGCAGACTCCGTCGGCGCTGAGTGCGTTGTCGCCGCAGGGTTTGGAGTCGGCGGCATTGGTGGTCGGAGCTGAGCCGTGTCCCACCGCATTGGTGGACCGCTGGGCGCCGGGGCGAGTGATGCTCAACGTCTACGGCCCCACCGAAACGACCGTGTTCGCAACGGCCAGTGTGCCATTGGCACCAGGGGCGGGCGCGCCGCCGATCGGTTCATGCGTGCCAGGCGCGGCGTTGTTTGTGTTGGATGGGTGGTTGCGGCGGGTGCCGGTGGGGGTGGTGGGGGAGTTGTAT
>NZ_LQOM01000028.1 GCF_002101595.1 Mycobacterium celatum | reverse complement strand
AGCCCTGACCGCCTAAACTGCCAGCCGAAGGGTCACGCGATCGAGCGAACTCTTACACCACGCCTCCGGACTTGGCCGCGCGGCAACGGCTGGGCCCATTTCGCGGTAGGAGCTGGCGTGGATGCCTTTCCAAATGTGGAGGGTGCGCTGTCGCAGTGATTCCAGATCGCAGGGTGGGCCATCAGGGACCGGCGCGGTGATGCTTTCGGGTGCGGGATGCCCAGCAATTGCCAGACGAAGTTGCTCCACATAGGGCCGGTTGCGGGCAGTCTCGGTATCGGGGCCAAGCGCGGCCTCGATGAACTCCTGCAGCGGAGCGCCAAGCAGCGCCGCGAGCCGTCCAAGGATGGTGACATCGGTCAGCGGTAGCTCGCCGCGCTCGATTTGGGCGACCCAGCTGACAGATCTGTGCATCTCACGGGCCAAGCGGTCGCGTGACCAGGTCTTTCCTTCTCGGTAGCTGCGAACGAGATCGCCGGGTGTTAGGTCAGCGCGGGGCACCGTCGCCTCGAAGGGGCGTCCCGTCGATCGCACCAACGATGGGGGTAAGGGTCCACACCTCGGGCGGGCTGGCCAAGTACTGGGTGCGGTGGGCGAGGAACCGGCGGGTGTGCGGTGTGGCTTCGTGCGCACTGAACGCATCGTGATCTTTGTAGCACTCGTAGAACACCCGAAGGTTGGGCTCGTCGGCCTGGGCGTGGCTGACATAAACGAGCGTGCCGGGTTCATTGGCAGTAATACCGGCCAGTGTTTCAGCGACCAGAGCGTCGAACGCATCCTCGTGACCAGCGAGAACCCTGAACCTGACTAGCAGTGCGAACATCTCATCCCAGTGTGGCGCGGCTCGGACGGGCCGGTGCCTTCTTGCGTGCTTCGTTTGCCGCATACCCTCCCTGGCTACGTGGCCGGCTTGTTGAGCGAGAGCGCGGGCACGGTCGTCGCAGTGGGTCCGACTGCGGGCGAGATACCCGCGGCGGCGCACAGTTTTGCACAGCCGCGCTGTGTGTTTGAGTCTGTCGTTTTCGACGGCAGGGTTGTCCGGCTCAACTGGTGGTGCGTCCAACGACACCGTTGCCGCATCACCGAGAAGACAGGACACACCACCATGAAATTGCGAATTGATACCAGCGGCACCACTTTTGTGTGCACACGCGCGCCGGAACCCCGGACCGCCTTCGATACGGGCCAACCCAAGATCGACCATGCTACCGGTTTGCCGCTATGGCTGGCCCAGCTGATGGCCTTGGACAGCTCGGGCGGTGAAGTCATCGCGGTCACCGTGGCTGGTGACCCGAAAATCACTGTGGGCCAACCGGTCCAGGTCGATGGACTGGTGGCATTGCCGTGGAGCCAGTCGGGACGCTCGGGTGTCGCGTTTCGTGCCGAGGCGATCCGGGCAACCGGCGCCCCGCTGCCCGGAGTTGTCGCGGCGCCGAAGGCTACTACAGCCTCAGGCGCGCCGAGCAATCCGAGTAAGCCCGCGGCTTAGCGCCAGCGCGTAGCAGGTGGCCGCACCACCACAACTAGCCACCTTGGAGTGGTGCGGTGCACCGGCTCAACCTAACCATCTGCCAGCCAACTCTTTTCACAGCATTGGAAGGATAAGTGATGACCGGACCACCAAATCACCACGGCACCAGTAGCTCTCGCGGAGATCGTGATGTCTTCTAACAGTAAGAGCAAAACGGCAGCCGACGAGGATTGGGTCGGCGAAGTGCTGGTGAAGCTGGCGACGTTCACCAGCATCGGCATGTTCCGCTTCGCGCTGCGCTGGCCCGACATCGCGGCCGTGCTAACCGTCTTCGCGGTTACCGGTGTCTTGGCCGGCCTGCGCGTGGCGTGCGTGCTGACCGTGGTGTGCGCGGCGGGCGCGTGGGCGTGGCGGCTGGGCTGGCCGGACTCGTATGAGCGGTTGGTCGGCAAGCCTGTCGCCGATTATCGGCGCGCCTATCTGGTGTATCGGCGGCGCTGGCGCACGATCTGCGAACGCCACTGCCTCACCATCTCTCAGCGCGGCAAACCGGACACCGACCCGCTGGTGCCAGACTTGTCCTCAGTCCGCATCGGCACGGCGGTCGACACCTTGGTAGTGCGGCTTCTAGTCGGGCAATCCGTGAAAACCTGGCAGACGCAAGTCGATGGCCTAGCCGCAGCGTTCGGCGCCCACCATGTGACGATCCAACCCGGGCCGGTGGCCACGGGGCGGGGCCGCGACATCGTGCTCCGCGTGCGCCACCACGACGCCCTGGCCGCCGCCATCCCGCTGGCGCGTCCGTGCCCCGACAGTCCGGTAGTGCGGTTGGCGAATGTGCCCGCGGGCGTCGCCGAACAGGGCAACCCATGGCTGCTGCCGGTGGCCGGCCGCCACATCTTGGTTGGTGGTGCCACCGGAGCCGGCAAAGGCTCGGTGTTGTGGTCGCTGGTGGCCGGGCTGGCGCCGGGCATCAAGGCGGGGCTGATCGCGGTGCGCTGCCTGGACCCCAAGGGCGGCATGGAATTCGCCGCCGGCGCAGCCCTATTCGACCGATTTGCCTACGATAGCGACTCGATTCTGGAAGTGCTGCGCGACACGACGGCCACCATGCTGGCTCGCGCCCAACGCTTGCGCGGCACCACCCGCTGTCATCGGCCCAGTCGCACCGAACCCCATATCGTGCTTTTGGTCGACGAGCTCGCCACCTTGACGGCTTTCGCCGACCGTAAACAACGCGCCGAAGTTGAGCGGCTGGTGGGGTTGTGGCTGGCTCAAGGCCGCGCGGTCGGGGTCAGCGTCATCGCCGCCGTGCAAGACCCCTCCAAAGACGTGGTCGCGCTGCGCCAGCTGTTCCCTGTCCGGGTTGGGCTACGCATGACCGAAGCGACGCAAACCGCGATGATCCTGTCCACCGCGGCCCATCAGCAGGGGGCGCGCTGTGAAGAGATCCCCGACGCCACACCCGGCGTGGGCTACGTGCTCACCGAAGGCAACACCGCCGTCCAACGGGTACGGGCCTTTCATGTCACTGACAACGATATCGCTTGGTTGGCAGCGAATTTCGCACCACCGGCTCGTCGCGGCAACAACCAAAGGTGCCGGTAATGCTTGCCTCGACTTCGCTGTCCGACTGGGTGGCACCGGGCTCGCCGGCCATCGATCAGGCGATCCGCCGTGCATCCTCACTCGGCTATGACTCGTGGTGGCAGCGCTGCGCGTCGGTGGGGTTTTGTGCCAACCCCGTTCAGTCCAGCGCCTATGACCCCGACCGCGGTCGGCGAGTAGCAGTGATGATCCGCTGCGGCAACCGCCGTGCGGCGATCTGCCCATCGTGTTCGGACTTGTATGCCGCCGACACCTGGCAGCTAGTCCACGCAGGAGCCCAGGGCGGTCATCACGGTATGCCCGAAACTACCGTCGATCGGCCGCAAGTCTTCGCGACCTTAACCGCACCCAGTTTCGGTGCCGTGCACACGAGCAGCGGCCGACCAGGACTCGCCGATACGGTGTGCCACCCAGCCGGCCACGGTAAGAGTTACTGCCCGCATGGGAAAGCCTTGCAATGCAACATGATCCACGCCAGCGACGACCCAAAGGTCGGGCAACCGCTGTGCCCAGACTGCTATGACTACACCGGGCATGTGTTATTCAACTGGCACGCGCCGGAACTGTGGCGGCGCTTCACTATTGCGCTGCGCCGGGCAGTGGCGGCCCACCTGCGCCGTATCGGCATCGAGCCGGACGCTGTCCGAGTGTCGTTTGTCAAAGTCGCCGAATACCAACGTCGCGCCGTCGTGCACTACCACACCCTGATCCGGCTCGATCCCACCGACGACGACAGCACTACCGGGAAATCCGATACCGCTGTATCAGCAACCGAATTGGCAGCGATCGTGCGCCAAGCCGTCGACCGAATACAGCTGCCAGTGAGCAGCCCCGTTAATATCTCGTCTCTGGAGTCCGCTCGCATGCTGCGGTTCGGCACCCAGATCGATATCCAGCCCCTCACCGGAGGCGATGACACCGGCAAGCTGGGGTTGGCCCGGCGGGTCGCTGCATACCTGGCCAAATACACCACTAAATCGGTCGCCGAATTCGGCATCGCCGCCCGTCGCATCAGCCCAGCCGCTATTGGGGACCTGGATATCTCGGCACATATCCGCCGCATCCTGTCCACCCTCGCCAAGCTGGCGACACTACCGGGACACACAGCGATGCTGGGATGGCTGCATACCTTGGGCTATCGCGGGCACATCACCACCAAGTCGCGTCGCTACTCAGTCACCATGACCGCGCTACGCGCCGTCCGTCACCGCTGGCGGATCCAACGCGCCGACCAACCGGAACGCGAAGACTGTCAAGATAATCCGCGCGACCAGCAGGACTGGTCAAGCAGCCCGTGCGAACTGAGCGACTGGCGCATTGACGGCGCCGGCCACCGCAACGACGGCGAACGGCTGCTAGTCCACACCGCGGCGCTGCGTGCCCGAGAGCAACGGTACCTGGCTCGTTTGGATGCCAGCCAGAACAGCGGAGCAAGTCCATGAATTGGCACGGGCGCGTCTCTGTCAAAGCGGGATTCGGCTATACGCCCATTGAGCGAGAACAGGAAGTAGAGCGATGACCGCAACATCAGTAGTTCGACTGGGCACCAAGGCCGCAGCCGAATACCTGGGTGGATTAACCGAGTCGACGCTGAGGTACTGGCGTTACATGGGCACGGGGCCGCGCAGCTATCGCCTTGGCCGACATACGTTTTACGACATCGCCGACCTGGACGCGTGGATAGAGGCAGAAGCTGCCAAGACCGAGCGCGGGGGATTGGTGGAATAACGGATTCGTACCACGGATTTATGCGGTATCTTTATTCCATGATTACCAGACACCAGCGAGCCGGCATTGACGACCGATGGCACAAGAAGGTCAAGGGCTCCGATGGAAAGGTTCGCAAGGAACGCTCCGCTGTCTACGGCAAGGTCGCGGTGGCGTGTGCGGTGGGTTGATGACAGCAGCAGTGAGCACACACGAGTCTTCGAGCGGAGACCGGACGCTCGGGCTTATCTCGACGGCCTGACGGCGGACATCCAACGGGGCGCGTACGTTGACCCTCGCAAGAGTGCTGAGACGTTTGGATCGGTCGCTGAACAGTGGTTCGCCACCAAGGGTCATCGAAAACCCAAGACTGTCGCAGGATACCGGTCCATCCTCGAAACCCTCGTACTTCCTAAGTGGGGTGAGGTGCCACTGAAACAGATTGACTACCAGGCATACTCAACGTGGCTAGGCAGTTTAGCTGTGGACGGATCGCAGCGCGGCACCGCACTCTCGGCTAGTCGCATCACGCAGGCTCACCAGCTCGTCGGCGCAGTGCTTAAGTACGCGCAACGGACCGGGAAGATTTCTAGAAACGTGGCGGCGGAGATCAAGCGGTCCGAAGATCTGCCAACGCCGGCTGAACGGGAGCGCCGATACTTGAACCACCCCGAGCTCCTCCAGCTGGCCAAGGCGACAGAGCGCTTCGAGACACTGACTTTGGTTCTCGGCTACTGCGGACTGCGCTTCGGCGAGGCTGCCGCACTGCGCCGTAAGCACGTGGGTGACCGCGAGCTGCTCGTCCGCTCATCGGCCACTTACGTGACGGGCAGAGGCATTGTCGAATCGACAACCAAGACAAACCGTGCCCGCCATGTCCCCGTCCCAGGGCCGGTATGGGACCGGCTGCAACCAGAGTTGCCGAGCGATCCAAACGCACTCGTGTTTCCAAGCCATCGAGGCGGGCACCTGCCTATCGAGGAGTACCGCAGAGCATTCGACAAAGCCTGCAATGCTGTCGGGATCGCTGGCCTCGTACCGCACGGGCTACGGCACACCACGGCGTCGTTGGCGATCAGCGCGGGCGCTAATGTCAAGGTCGTGCAGAGGCTCCTAGGACACGCGACAGCGGCCATGACTCTTGACCGCTACGGGCACTTGCTCAGCGACGACTTGGCCGGCGTGGCGGACGCATTAGACGAAGCGATCGGAGAGCACTGCGGTATCACTGCGGTATTCAGGACCCGAGTACGACGAAGCGGAGACAATATCGGCAGCTAGTTAGCGCCAGGGGCGGTAGCTCAGTCCGCGACTGGCATTCGGGCACAAGAGTTCGTATGGCTGGCTGGTCTGGGCATTCGTCGTGCTGTTCGGAATCGCCCTGCTGAGCCTGGTCTGGACGGCGTGGTGGTCGGGGCGCAGCCAATCGTCTAAACGACAGACGGAGCCCATTGCGGCGTACAGTCCGGCCGACCCGTATGCAGCCGGCGACGAGGGCATCAAGCTGGAGCAACTCAAAACACTGTCGGCGTTGAGGGATTCGGGCGCGTTGACCGAAGAGGAGTTCCAGGCCGAAAAACGCCGCATCCTCCAAGGACGTTAGCCCTCGCCTTCCGCCAGCGTGCGTGTCGGCGGTCGACACGCACGCTCGCGCCGAGGGGGGCGAGTTAGTGCCCTCGGGCCACCCACTCGTCGTAGTGCACGATCTCGTCGCCGACGGTGGTGGTGTCGCCGTGACCGGTGTACACAACGGTGTCGCCGGGCAGCGTGCCGAGCCGGCCGGAGATCGACTGCAGGATGGTCGGGAAGTCGGAGAACGATCGTCCCGTCGCGCCGGGTCCGCCCTGGAACAGCGTGTCGCCGCTGAATACCGCGCCCAACTCGGGGGCATACCAGCACACCGACCCGGGGGAGTGGCCGGGGGTGTGCAGCGCGCGCAGCTCCGTTCCCGCGACGCTGATGGTGTCCCCGTCGGCGACAGTGCGAAAGTCGTTGTCAGGGTGAGTCATTCGCCACAGTATCTCGTCGCCCGGGTGCAGCAGCACCGGCGCGTCGAGCGTCTTACCCAGCTCGGGGGCCACTGTCACATGGTCGTTGTGGCCGTGCGTGCAAACCACCGCCACCACGTTGCGCCCGCCGACAGCCTCGACGATCGGGTCCGCGGTGTGGGCGGCGTCGAAAACCACGACGCCGGAGTCGTCGCCGACGATCCAGATGTTGTTGTCGACTTCCCAACTGCCGCCGTCGAGTTCGAAGGTGCCGTGGGTGACCACCCGCGCAATCACAGCATCACCACCGAGCGCAGCACCTTGCCGTCGTGCATCTTGTGAAACGCCTCCTCGATATCGCCGAGGCCGATGCGTTCGGAGACAAACTTCTCCAGTGGCAACCGGCCCTGCAGGTACAGGTCGATCAGGGTGGGGAAATCACGCTCGGGCAGGCAGTCGCCGTACCACGACGACTTCAGCGCCCCGCCGTGCGAGAAGAAGTCCAGTAGCGGCATCTCGAGTCGCATGTCCGGCGTCGGAACCCCCACCAGCACAACGGTTCCCGCGAGATCACGGGCATAAAACGCCTGCTTCCAGGTTTCCGGCCGGCCGACGGCATCGATCACCACATTGGCGCCGAACCCGTCGGTGAGGTCCTGGACTGTCTTGACGACGTCTTGGTTGCGGGCGTTGACGGTGTGGGTGGCACCGAACGTGCGCGCCAAGTCCAGCTTGGTGTCGTCGGTGTCGACGGCGATGATTCGTCGCGCACCCACCAGCGCGGCTCCGGCGATCGCGGCGTCACCCACACCGCCGCAACCGATCACCGCGACCGTGTCGTCGCGGGTGACGGCGCCGGTGTTGATCGCCGCGCCCAGGCCGGCCATCACCCCGCAGCCCAGCAGACCGGCCACCGCCGGGTCCGCGGCCGGATCGACCTTCGTGCACTGTCCTTGGTGTACCAGCGTCTTGTCCGCGAACGCCCCGATCCCCAGCGCCGGCGTCAGCTCGGTGCCGTCGGTCAGCGTCATCTTCTGTTCGGCGTTGAAGGTGTCGAAGCACAGGTGCGGGCGGCCGCGTTTGCAAGCGCGGCACTGGCCGCAGACCGCGCGCCAGTTGAGGATCACGAAGTCGCCGGGCTGCACCGCGGTCACGTCCGGACCGACGGATTCGACTGTGCCGGCGGCTTCGTGGCCGAGCAGAAACGGGTAGTCGTCGGTGATTCCGCCTTCGCGGTAGGTCAGGTCGGTGTGGCAGACCCCGCACGCAATGACGTCGACGGCCACCTCGCCTGGGCCGGGGTCGGGGATGACGATGTCGACGACCTCGACCGGGTCGCCCTTCTTTCGTGAAACCACACCGCGCACTGTCTGACTCATGGGCCACAACCCTAGTGACGTTGACTCTGCACTGACCACGCGGTCCACTCGCACTCTTGCGTGGTGTACGCAAAATCAACGACGGGCCAGGGGTCGATAGGCTGCTGCGCGATGGCCGCACTCGACGCGCTCGACGACTGGCCGGTCACCCTTGCCGCTGCGGCGGTCGTCGGGCCGTCCGGCGTTTTGGCCACCCACGGCGACACCGGGCGCGAGTTCGTGCTGGCATCGGTGACCAAGCTGTTGGTCGCGCGGGCCGTGCAGGTCGCGATCGAGGAAGGGGTCGCCGAACTCGACACCCCGGCTGGCCCGCCCGGATCCACCGTCCGCCACCTGCTCGCCCACGCGTCGGGGCTGGCGATGCATTCCGACCATATCCTGGCCAAGCCGGGCACTCGCCGGATGTACTCCAACCAAGGGTTCACGGTGCTGGCCGAGACGGTGGAGCAGGCCTCCGGCATCGAGTTCACCCAGTACCTGACCGAAGCGGTCTTCGAGCCGCTCGGGATGGCCGACACCCGGCTGGACGGTGGCGCGGACGCTGCCGGCTTCGGCGCGACGTCTACAGTGGCCGACCTGGCGGCATTCGCGGCCGACCTGCTGCGCCCGACGACGGTCTCGGCGCCGATGCACGCCGAGGCGACCTGCGTGCAGTTCCCCGGGTTGGACGGTGTTTTGCCCGGATACGGCGTGCAGCGGCCCAACGACTGGGGGCTGGGTTTCGAGATCAAGGGCTCCAAGGCCCCGCACTGGACGGGGGGCAAAAACTCGTCGCGGACCTACGGCCATTTCGGCCAGTCGGGTACGTTCATCTGGGCTGATCCGGAGGCCGAGCTGGCGCTCGTCGTGCTCACCGACCGCGATTTCGGGGAGTGGGCGCTGCCGGTCTGGCCCGCGCTATCCGACACCGTGATATCCGAACACCGCGCACACTAGCGCAACAGGGGTCTCACAAGGCACAATAGACACGCAAGACACACAAATACTGCTCGTCGGGTCACCAGGTCGTTGGGGAAGACGTCCCTCGTGGAACCGAAGGAGCAGCAGATGCGTGCGTCGAACCAGTTCGCCGACGCGACGACCGGCGTGGTCTACATCCACGCCTCGCCCGCCGCGGTGTGCCCGCATGTCGAGTGGGCGTTGTCGTCGACCCTGAACGCCAAGGCGAACCTGAAGTGGACGCCGCAACCGGCGATGCCCGGGCAGCTGCGCGCGGTCACCAACTGGGTCGGGCCGGTCGGCACCGGCGCCCGGTTGGCCAATGCGTTGCGGTCCTGGTCGGTGCTGCGCTTCGAGGTCACCGAGGACCCCAGCCCCGGCGTCGACGGCCAGCGGTTCAGCCACACCCCGCAGCTGGGACTGTGGAGCGGGACGATGAGCGCCAACGGCGACATCATGGTCGGGGAGATGCGGCTGCGGGCCATGATGGCCGACGGCGCCGACGCGCTGGCCGCCGAGCTGGATTCGGCGCTGGGCACCGCGTGGGACGAGGCGCTCGAGATCTACCGCGACGGCGGCGACGGCGCCGAGGTGTCCTGGCTCAGCCGGGGCGTGGGGTAAGGATTTTCAGCGCTCCGGACACCGCGGAGATCTCGGCCGGCAGCGGGCACGCGAATTCCCCGTCGGCGTAGGCGTTGATTCCCGTCGACTCCACGTCGACGGTCGATGCGCGCGCCGTCGTCACCGCGTCGAGCTCGACATGAGTGCCCTTGTACACGGTGGGGAACAACCGGATCAGCCGCAGGCGCGACGCGGAATGCACCATGGTGATGTCGAGTTTGCCGTCGGCGTGATCGGCGTTGGGACAGATCCGCATTCCGCCGCCGTAGCTGCGGGTGTTGCCGAAGGCGGCCAGGGTGAGGTCGGTGACGATCTCTTCGCGTCCGTCGAGCACCAGCCGAAACGGCAAGAGCCGCAACTGAGACAGCTCGGCGAGCATCGCCAGGTTGTAGCGCATCCGCCCGCGCGGCCAGCGCATCCGGTTGGCCCGATCGGTGACCAGTGAGTCGAATCCGGCGGCGGCGACGGTGCCGAACCATTTCGTGGCACCGCGTTGGTCTCGAATCCGGCCCAGGTCAACGATTTCCGTCCAGCCGTCGGCGACGACGTCCGCGGCCGCGGCGGGATCTTTGGTGGGCAGCCGAAATTCGCGGGCGTGGTCGTTACCCGTACCCGCTGGGATGATTCCCAACGGAATGCCGGTGCACGCCAATACTTGCAGCGCATCGGCAATCACTCCGTCGCCGCCGGCGACCACCACCGCGTCGGTGCCGCGCTCCACCGCGTCGCGCAGCAGTCGGCGTGCGTGTTCGGCGTCGGTGCCCACGATTTCGACGACGTCGATACCACGCTGCTGCAGTCGGGCGATCGCCTGCTCGGCGGCGTGCGGCGCGTTGCCGTGGCCCGACTTCGGATTGGTGAGCAGCGTTACCTGCGTGGGTCCGTGCTTCACGGAATGAGCTTGCCCGGGTTGAGGATTCCGGCGGGATCCAGCGTCGACTTGACTGCGCGCAACACTTGCACGCCCAGCTCACCCACCTCGTCGCGCATCCACGGCCGGTGATCGGCGCCGACCGCGTGGTGATGGGTGATGGTTCCGCCGGTGGCCATGATCGCATCCGACGCCGCGGCCTTGGCCTTGCGCCACTGCTCGATCGGGTTGCCGCGTTGTCCGGCGACGACGGTGAAGTACAGCGACGCGCCGGTGGCATACACATGCGAAATGTGACACAACACCAAGGCGGTCGTGCCGGATTCGGCCAAGGCTTGAGTCAACGCGTCGGTGACCGCCGCCTTGAGCGCCGGGATGTTCGACCATGTGGTCGCCGTTTCGAGTGTCTCGCAGAGCGCGCCGGCGGCCAGCAGCGAATCTCGTAGGTAGGGGGCGGAAAATCGGCCCTGTTCCCAGGCGCGCGCCGGGGCTTCGCCCAGCGATGTGCCGCTGTTCGCCTGGAGCAGCGCCCGGGTTTCGGCGTGCCTGCTCTCGGCATGTGCCTCCGTGCCCTCGAACACGGTGATCGCCAGGCACCCGCCGGTGACTTGTTGCTCGCCGATCGACTCGGTGGTGGCGAGGTTGACGCCGGTCTCGGCCTCGTCGGAAAGCCGGATGACGGTCGGGCCGGTCCCGGTCTGGGTGACGGCACGCAATGCGGCGGTGCCCGTGGCGAAGTCGGGAAACGACCAGGCCTCGTAGCGGGTGGCCTCGGGCACCGGGTGTACCCGCACCCGCACCCGGGTGATGACGCCGAAGACACCCTCCGAGCCGATCAGCAGTTGACGCAGATCGGGGCCGGCCGCGGACGCCGGGGCCCGGCCCAGGTCCAACACACCCGCCGGGGTGACCGCGCGCAGGCCGCGAACCATGTCGTCGAACCGGCCGTATCCCGCCGAATCCTGACCCGACGACCGGGTGGCGGCGAACCCGCCGAGGCTGGCGAACTCGAAGCTTTGCGGAAAATGCCCGAGCGAGAAACCGTGTTCGGCGAGCAGCCGCTCGGCCTGCGGGCCGGTGACGCCGGCGCCGAACTCGGCCTCACCCGAGACGTCGTCGAACGCCAACAGTTTGTCGAAGCGGCGCAGATCCAGTGAGACAACGGCGTTGAATGAGCCGCGGATCGGGTCGAGCCCGCCGACCACGCTGGTGCCACCGCCGAACGGGACGACGGTGATGCCGTGTTGTGTGCAGTACCGCAGAATTGCGGCGACCTCGTCCTCGGAACCGGGCAGCAGCACCGCGTCGGGAGCGTCCTGCGCGCCAGAATCCTTGCGGCGCAACAGATCCAGTGTGGACTTGCCGCCGGCGTGCAGCAACCGGTGGTGGCCGTCGACGCGGCAGTAGTCGGCGCCGGTGATCGCGGCCAGCGCGTCGCGGTCGTCGTCGGCGAGCGCAGACGGGCGCGGTTGCACCTGGTCGGGGTCGAGTTCGGGGGCCGGTGCTTCGGTGACGCCGAGGACCTGCTCGAGCAGCGACCGGATTCCCTCGGAGAGGGGCTTGGCCGCGGCGGGGTCGCCCCAGGCGTTCCACTTCATCGGTGGCAGCAACTCGGCAGGCATGCGTTACAGTATTACATATGCTGTCAATCAGTAACGTCACGGTGGATGACCGGATCCTGGCCGCCGCCGCGAGCTGTGTGCGCGATTTCGGCGTCGAGCGGGTGGCGCTGGCCGAGATTGCGCGGCGGGCCGGCGTGAGCCGACCGACCGTGTACCGCCGCTGGCCCGACACTCGCTCGATCCTGGCTGACCTGCTGACCAGGCATATCACTGGCGCGGCGCGCGACGTGCCGGCCCGCGGCGAAGGCCGCGAGGCGCTGGTGGAGCGAGTGGTGGCGGTGGCCGAACGCCTGCGCCGTGACGAGCTGGTGATGGCGGTGCTGCGCTCAGAGCTGGCGATGGTCTACATCACCCAGCGGCTCGGGACCAGCCAACGCTTGCTGATCGACGGCCTCGCCGACAACCTGCGCGCCGCACAGCGCGACGGCAGCGTACGGCCCGGCGACCCGCGCCGGATGGCCGCGATGGTGCTGCTGATCACCCAGTCCGCGATTCAGTCCGCCCAGATCGTCGAGCCCATCCTGAACGCCACGGCGCTGGCCGCCGAGCTCACCCACGCGCTGAACGGATACCTGTCGTGATGTCGACTGCCCTGAACGCGGCGCGACGCACCGCGGAGTTGACCGCCCTCGCCGACGGCGCACCGCTGGATCTACTGGTCATCGGTGGCGGTATTACCGGCGCGGGCGTTGCGCTGGACGCCGCCTCCCGCGGTCTACGGGTGGCACTGGTGGAAAAGCACGACCTCGCGTTCGGCACCAGCCGGTGGAGCTCCAAGCTGGTACACGGCGGCCTACGCTACCTTGCCACCGGCAACGTCGGCATCGCCCGGCGCAGCGCCGTCGAGCGCGGAATCCTGATGACCCGCAACGCTCCTCACCTGGTGCGTGCGATGCCGCAGCTGGTCCCGTTACTGCCGTCGATGGGCCGCGCCGAGCGGGCCTTGGTGCGCGCCGGGTTTCTGGCCGGCGATGTGTTGCGCACGCTGGCGGGCACGCCGGGGTCGATACTGCCGCGGTCGCGGCGTATCTCGGCGCAGCGCGTCATCGAGATGGCCGCGACGGTGCGGCGCGACGGCCTCGACGGCGGACTGCTCGCCTACGACGGCCAGCTGATCGACGACGCCCGACTGGTGGTGGCCGTCGCGCGCACCGCGGCGCAGCGCGGCGCCCGCGTCCTGACCTATGTGGCCGCATCGGAGGCGACGGGCACCTCGGCACGGCTCACGGACCAGCGCAGCGGCGAATCGTTCGACGTGTCGGCACGCGCCGTCGTCAACGCCGCCGGGGTGTGGGCCGGCGAGATCGACCCGGCGTTGAAGTTACGGCCCAGCCGCGGCACACATCTGGTCTTCGACGCGGAGACGTTCGGCAATCCCACTGCGGCGCTGACCATTCCGATACCCGGCGAACTGAATCGCTTCATCTTCGCCATGCCCGAGCAGCTGGGCCGGGTCTACCTCGGCCTGACCGACGAAGACGCGCCCGGCCCGATACCCGATGTGCCGCAACCGAGTTCGGACGAGGTCGACTTCCTGCTACAAACAGTCAACACCGCCCTGGAGATCACGCTCGACGACTCGGATGTCATCGGTACCTACGCCGGTCTGCGGCCCCTGATCGACACCGGCGAAGGCCGGACAGCCGACGTATCGCGCGACCACGCGATCGTCGAGTCGGACTCCGGCGTGGTCAGCGTGATCGGCGGCAAGCTCACCGAATACCGGCGGATGGCCCAAGACGTCGTCGATCACGCGGTCGCGCAGCGCTACCTCGCGGCGGGCGCGTGCCGGACCCACGACCTGCCGTTGGTCGGCGCGTTGACAAACCCGGGGACGGCCGTCGCGCTGACCACCGATCTGCCGGAGTCGATGATCGCCCGCTACGGGGCCGAGGCGGCAAACGTCGTCGCCGCCGCCACGTGCGAACGGCCCACCGACCCTGTTGGCGACGGCATCGACGTGACCCGCGCGGAATTCGAATACGCCATCACCCACGAGGGCGCGCTGGACGTCGGCGACATCCTCGACCGCCGAACCCGCATCGGCCTGGTGCCCGCCGACCGCGAACGAGTGATCGACGTGGCGGAGGAATTCCTGGCACACTTCGGCATACCATAGACGGAACTAACCGGTATCGACGAGGACGGTGTCATGGAGCCCACAAGCGGCACATCGCGGACGCGGCGGCCGGCAAGACTCGACCGGTCCCTGGATGCGGCCATCCTCGACGCCGCGCTGGCGGGGGTGGCCGAACTGGGCTACGACCGGCTGAGCATGGACGACGTCGCGAGCCGTGCCGGCGTCGGCAAGGCCGCGATCTATCGCCGCTGGCCCTCGAAGGCCGTCGTGGTGGCCGAAGCGATCGCGCACTGGCGACGACGATTGGGGCCCGTCGAGCCACCCGACACCGGCAGCCTCCGAGGTGACATCGAGGCAGTAATTGCAGCCATGCCAGAGCTGGATACCGCTAATTCCAACACAATTCAAGTCGTTGTCGGGGTAGCGGCGGCAGCGATGCATAATCCCGTTTTGGCGGCTGCCATGGACGACCTTGTGCTGTCGCCGCCGCGCCATGCGGTGCGGACGCTGCTCGACCGTGCGGTGACCCGTGGCGAAATCCCGGCCGGCCGCGACTTGAGCCTGATACCTGACGTGGCGCTGGGCCTCAATGTCCTGCGTGTGATCACGGGACGGCCGATCGACCGAGTCTACGTCCGCCGCGTGCTCGAAGATGTGATCCTGCCGCTCGCCGGCGCACCGACGACGTAACAGTTGCGCGTTGAGCGTAAGCGTGCCACCCTAGCCCATAGGCGGAACTAAGCAGTTCCGTCTAGAAGGGAGTAGGCAATGGGCGTCACGCGTGTTCCGGTTCTGATCGTCGGCGCCGGCGCGGCCGGGCTGGCCACTGCCGCGCTGCTCGCCAAGCATGGAGTGCCGTCCTTGCTGGTCGAGAAGCGGCGGGAGATGTTCATTTACCCGAAGGCGCGCAATCTGAGCTTTCGCTCTTTGGAGATCCTGCGCGGGCTGGGACTGGCCGACGAAGTCCACGCCGTCGCAGAAGGTGTTTCGGACATGCTCGCCAAGCCGTCGCTGAATAGCCCCGAAGAGACGCAGGCGTTCGACGTCGACGCCATCTTCTCGGCCTTCGACGGGCTAAGCCCCGAACCGTCCGGGCAATATTGTCCACAGAGCGAATTCGAGCCGATGCTGCTTGCGCACATCCGCCGGAACGGTAGCCAAGTGCGCTACGGGACCGAGTTGTGCTCGTTCGAGCAGAACGACGACGGTGTGACAATCGTGGTGCGCGACCGGGAGTCAGGGGTTTCGGAAACTGTGCGCGCCGACTATCTCGTCGCCGCCGACGGCGTGCACAGCCCGATCCGCGACGCACTTGGCGTGCCGACATCCGGCTACGGCGCGCTGCCGATCTATGTCGTCTTCGTATACTTTCGCGGACCCTGGCGAAAGTTCGTCCCGCAGCTCGCCGACGGCGACGCCGTGCAAGTCAAGAACGCCGACGTGGAGGGCATTTTCCTGCCTGTCCGTGACGACTTCGGAATGTTCATAACCACCTACTTTCCCGATCGGGGGGAGACCGCAGCACAATTCACCGCGGACCGTTGCCGCGAGATGCTCACCAATGCAATAGGAGAGCCGATCGACCTGGAGGTCATTGATGTGGCGCCGTGGCAGCCCTACGAGCGGGTGGCCGACCAATTCCAAAGCGGGCGAATCTTTCTCGTCGGCGACTCGGCGCACACCATGCCGCCATTCAAAGCAGGCGGCGCCAACACCGCGATCCAGAGTGCGCACAATCTGGCCTGGAAGCTGGCCGCCGTCTTGGACGGTACCGCCGATCCCGCGCTGCTGGGCACCTATCACGCCGAACGACACCCGGTAGGCCGGTTCAATGCGCGCCAATCGCTGACCGGGCCTGCGCTGACGTTTCTGAAGTTGGAGGACAACCGGCCGCAGATACCGCCGGAGGAGGAGGCGCCGATGTTCGCCCTGCTGGTCGGCTACCAATACCATTCCGCCGCAGTGGTTTCCGATGAGCCGATGCCGGCAGAGCCAGACGCCGTGTCGCTCGTCGAGGAGTTGCGCGGGCAACCCGGAACGCGGGTCCCGCACGCTTGGGTCGACGACGGCGGGAAGCGGGTGTCGACCCTCGACCTACTCGGCCCGGGATTCACGCTATTCACTGGCGACGACGGCGCTGCTTGGTCCGACGCCGCGGCGTCCGTGTCGAAGGCGATCGGCGTCCCGGTCGCCGCCCACGCACTCGGACCCGACACTGAATGGGTCACTGTCACCGGCCTCCCGCCCGCCGGGGCGCTCTTGGTGCGTCCCGACGACTTCGTTGGCTGGCGCACCGATGAGCTCGTGACTTACCCGGAAAAGGAATTACGACAAGTACTTTCGTCCATCCTGGGCCGGAATCCATGACTAAGACACTGGCCTGCCTGGGGTCGAGTCCCATCGCAGGGAGGGAACCGGCAACTGGGTCGGCGATCGTAGAAGCCGCCGCAAAACAGCGGTTTGCTTCGTCAACCCCTCGGGGTTCGGAGTGAATCTCGCTGGCATCGTGAGTAGATTGCGCACCGCAGGTGCCCGGTCACTCCTCAGAATCTCCTCTCTAGCGTTCCGCTGCGCCAGGAGCCTGTTGTGCCTGCCGCCAGACGGCGCTGTCGACGAAATGGTTGTCGAATCGCTCCTGCGTGTCGAGTATTTCAGCCGGGTCTGCCTCACCCCGTAAAATGCGATCGCCAAGCCGGAAGTACTCGAACCGCTCAATGCCCGGTGTGAAAATGATCAGCACATCTGCTGCGGCATCGGGCGGGGCGGCCCAGGCGTGGAGTAGGTAGGGCGGCACCAGCAGAAAGTCGCCCTCATTGATGAGTAGGACGTCCTCGCCGGCCAATACCCGCAGTGTCCCGCTCAACATATAGAACAGTTCCGCCGAAGTCTTATGGAAATGCGGTGGTGGTCCGTTGGTGCCAGCCGGGAGATAAGTCCGATTGCCGCTGAGCTTCCCGCCGGTCATGTCGTGGTCGGCGTACAGCGTGACTCCCATAGTTTCCAGTCGTTCAGCGTCCTCGTGGCGGACTAGCAGGCCGCGGCTGATGATCGAGTCCATCTGTCTCTCCAAACGTGGTGTGTTGCCCATGCATGACTGTTGACCAATATAGTATTTTGGTCAGAAGACAGGAAGGGTAGCGGCGATGGTGGAACGTTCGCGTGTCGGTCGGCGAGAGCGGGCCGATCGGATTCTTGATACTGGTCGCGACCTGCTGTTGTCGTGGGGCTATCGGCGAGTGACCATCGACGAACTGGCCCGCCGCGCCGGTGTCGGTAAGGGCACTATCTATCTGCATTGGCGTTCTCGCGAGGAGGTGTTCCACGCCGTCAGCGCCCGCGAGGCGGCGGCGATGGCGGACGCGATCGTGGCCGCGGTCCGCAACGATCCGGCCGAAGTTGCGCTGCATCGCTACCTGCGCCGGCTGTTCGTCGAGGCCATGAATCGTCCAGTTCTGCGCGCGCTCTATACCCGCGACTTCGATACCCTGGGCAGCTTTCTTTCCGCGGCGCGTCATCAACGGCTGGAGGAAACCAAGCTTGGTGTCAACCGCGACTATCTGGGTGTGCTCGCCGCGGAGGGCATGCTGCGGTCCGACCTGCATATGGGAGATCTGGACTACACGCTGCCCACGATCGTCTTCGGCTTCTTTGCGGCAGAGCCGTTCCACCCGCCGTCGATCACATTGACATTGGAAGAGAAGGCCGACCAGCTCGCCGACACCGTGCGGCGGGCATTCGAACCGACCGAAGCCCCAAACCGCGACACGGTGAAACGCGCCGCGGCCAAAGCTCTTCCGATACTGGAAAGGCTCGCCCGAGAGTACCGGGCGGCAACATACGGAGGCGACGATGGCTGAGCTGGCACCCGATCTCACCCGCCCGCGGGGACGATACGGCGTCGACGGCGATTACCGGCTGATCCCGGCGCCCGTGGTCTTCGCCTGTTATGCGCTGGTGTGCGTTACCGGAAGTAGTTTGGCGATCGGGTGGCTGGCGGGTGGACGCACTGCCGCGGGGTGCACGGCAGCCGTGGTTGTCGTTGCACTGATCGCCGGGGGTTTCAGCATTGTGCGATTCAGCCGGCGAGGAAAGTTCGAAGTCTGGGCGCGTCTGCTCACCGACGTCGGGCTGCGCGGCGACGAACGCGTTCTCGACCTGGGCTGCGGACGTGGCGCCGTCTTGTTGGCAGCGGCCAAGCTAGTCCCGCACGGACGTGCCGTCGGAGTGGATATTTGGCGAGCCGACCAGACCGGTAACTCGATGGGCGCGACACTGGCGAACGCCGAAGCCGAGGGCGTCGCCGACCGCATCGAACTGCACACCCGGGACATGACCGCGCTCCAATTCCCGGACGCGTCCTTCGATTTCGTCGTGAGCAGCCTCGCGATCCACAATCTGCCCGGCAACAACGCGCGAAGGTCCGCGATCGACGAAGCCGTCCGCGTACTTCGGCCCGGTGGGCGCGTCGTCATCGCCGACATCGGCTTCACCCGTCTGTATGCCAGGCGCCTTCGCGAACTCGGCATGGCCGACGTCAAGCGCCGCGATCTCGGGTGGCGTGCCTGGTGGGGTCTGCCGTTCATCCGCACCCACGCCGTCACCGCCACTAAGCCAGCGAGTCGGTGGTGACCCACAAGCCGGTTTCTCGAGTGGTGGCGCTGGAAGAGGCCTTCGTCCATCCACGGGTTTGGGAGCTGTATCCGGAGTCCTTGCAACAAAAATACGAGCCCGTCAAGGCTCGGCTCACCGAAGTCGGGTTCGGGCGCATTCGCCTCATGGACGCGGCGGGAATCGACCTGCAAGTGCTCTCACACGTCCAGCCCGGCATCCAGATCCTCCCGGATGGCGAGGCCGAATTGGCCGTCACCGTCAGTCGCGAAGTCAACGACTGGCTGGCCGAGGTGATCGCCGCGCACCCGACCCGGTTCGCCGGTTTTGCCATGCTGCCGACCCAATCGCCCGCAGATGCGGCCGACGAACTGCAGCGCACGGTTCGCGACCTTGGCTTCTGCGGCGCGCTGATCAATGGACACACCAACGGGCGCTACCTTGATGACCCGTCGTACGAGGTTCTTCTTGGCAGAGCCGAATCATTGGGCGTCCCAATCTATATCCATCCCACCGACCCTCCACAAACGGTGACCGACACCTACTTCGCGCCGTTCGATGCGGCCCTCGTGCCGACCTGGGGGTGGCCGGTGGAAACCGGTACGCATTTGCTGCGGCTGATCTGTGCGGGCGTTTTCGACCGCCATCCCGACCTGAGGATCATCGTCGGGCACATGGGAGAATTACTGCCCTATTGCTTCACCAGGCTCAACGTCGGGCTGACCATGGCCGGCTGGTTGTCCGCATCGGAGTCGAAGTCACGGTACAGCGTGGGCCATTATCTGCGGCAGAACATCCTCATCACCAGTAGTGGGGTGTTCGACGTGCCGGTGTTCGATTGTGCCCGAGCGATGTTGGGTCTCGACAACCTGATGTTCTCGGTCGACTATCCGTTCCAGGACAACTTCGCCGCGATGGAATTTCTTGAGCGGTGTGACCTCTCCCGCGAGGACAAAGAGCGCTTTGCTCACGGAACCGCCGAAAGGCTTCTACGGCTTGACGATCAGCCACGCAACATCGACTCTGGTGGCGATGGTTGGTACAGATTGCGGAGTCGCGCAAAATCCAAAGTGGGTAGAGCACTAATTTCCGCGTTGGTCAAGTAGTCACTGTTGCGTCGAGGATCAGGTCTCGCACGGCAGAACTGGTGTGTGGCTGCCACAAGCCCTGCAACGGCACTAACACCGGGCCGTCGATGTCGACGACGGTGACAGCGTCGCCGATCGCCGGGCCCGGGGGAGAGGTGACGAATGCGACGGCGTCGTCGGTCAGCGGCGCCACCTCCGGCGGGCAGCCCTGCACCCGGCTGACCCGGTACTGTGGCTCGAAACCTGCTCGGCGACAGACGTTTACGAGGAAATCGCTGTAGTACGACGCCCCGGGTGGTGCCCAAAGCACGATGCTCTCGCTGGCAAGATCGGCGACGGGGATGTGCGCGCGTGCGGCGGCGAGTGGATGGTCGCTGCGCAGGGCGACGCGCAGCGTGTCGTACCGGGCGACGGCGCTGGCCAGCCGCTCCTGGGGCACCACCCCGCGGCGCAACCCCAGATGGACCGTGCCGTCTCGCACTCCGCTCACCAGCCGGTCCGGAAAGAGTTGCACCACAGTGAAAGACGTCATCGGCGACGCCGCGATCGCCGGTTCCAGCAACTGATACACCTCGCCGTTGCTGATCGCGGGGGAATGCCCGACGACGAACTCGTCGGGTTGGGCACTCGCTGCCTCTCGGGTGCGCTGCGCGACGGTTTTTGCCGCGGCAAGCAGCGCGCGTCCCTCGTCGAGCAGCGTCTGGCCGGCCGGTGTCAGCGAGATCCGCCGGCCGGCCCGCACCAGCAGCGACGCGCCTATCTCTCTTTCCAGTTGTTGCACCGAGCTGCTGAGCGCCTGCTGGGACAGGTGAAGGTTCTCAGCCGCCCGAGTAAATCCGGATGCTTCCACCACCGCGACGAAATGACCGAGGCGGCGGAGGTCTGGGACGGCGATGTCCGGCATCCGGCCAAGCCTAGCTACAAGTATTGCTTGTGAAAAGCTCACCAATCCCTGTTTCTCATTTGTAGTAGCGCGGCCTAGATTCGTGACCATGAGCAACTTGACAGGAAAATCCGCGGTGGTGGCCGCCGGAGCCAAGAACCTGGGCGGCCTGATCTCGACGACGTTGGCGGGCAGGGGTGTCAATGTCGCGGTGCACTACAACAGCGCGTCCTCTGAGCCGGATGCCGACAAGACAGTGGCGGCCGCGCAAGACGCCGGAGTCAAAGCGATCAAGGTGCAGGGTGATCTCACCGAGCCGGCCAACGTGGCGACACTGTTCGACGCGGCGGTAAACGCCTTCGGTGGCGTCGACATCGCGATCAACACTGTCGGGAAGGTGTTGCGCAAACCCATCATCGAGACCACCGAGGCCGAGTACGACTCGATGTTCGACATCAACGCCAAGGCTGCCTACTTCGTCCTGCAGCAGGCGGGCAAGCGGCTGAACGACGGCGGCTCGGTGATCACGATTGTGACAGCGCTGCTGGCGGCATTCACCGACGGCTACTCCACCTACGCCGGCGCCAAGAGCCCGGTCGAGCACTTCACCCGGGCGGCGGCGAAAGAGTTTGCGCCGCGCGGTATTTCGGTGAACAACGTCGCACCCGGGCCGATGGACACGCCGTTCTTCTATCCGCAGGAGACGCCGGAGCGCGTCGAGTTCCACAAGTCGCAGGCGATGGGCAACCGGCTGACCCGCATCGAGGACATCGCCCCGCTGGTGGTGTTCCTGGCCGACGAGGGCCACTGGGTGACGGGCCAAACGATCTTCGCCAACGGGGGCTACACCACGCGTTGACCCCAGCGCGAGCGTGCGCAAACCCGAGGTTCGACCCGGCGAGTCGTGCGGGGACACGCACGCTCGCGCGGGAAAAACTACAGCGGGATGTTCTTGTGGCGGCCGCGGCGGGCGGGCGCTTCGGCCAGCGCCTGGGTCAACTTGCTACGGGTGTGCGCCGGGTCGATCTTCTCGTCGACCACGCCGATGTCGATCGCAGAATCGACGCCGCCGGCGATCCGCTCGTGCTCCTCGGCCAGCTTGTTGTGCAGCTCTTCACGCTCGTGCTCGGGCGCGGCTGCCAGCTTCTTCTTGTGCAGGATGCCGACAGCCGCCTTGGCGCCCATCACCGCGACCTCGGCGTCCGGCCAGGCGAACACCTTGGTGGCGCCCAACGACCGCGAGTTCATCGCAATGTAGGCGCCGCCGTAGATCTTTCGGGTCACCAGGGTGACGCGCGGAACCGTCGCCTCGCCGAACGCGTGCAGCAGCTTGGCGCCGCGGCGCACCACGCCGCCCCACTCCTGGTCGACACCGGGCAGGTAGCCCGGCACGTCGACGATCACCACCAGCGGAATGCCGAACGCGTCGCACAGCCGCACGAAACGCGCTGCCTTCTCGGCACTTTCGGAGTTCAGGCAGCCGCCCAGCCGCAGCGGGTTGTTGGCCAGCACACCGACCGTGCGGCCCGACAGCCGGCCCAGCCCCACCACCATCGACGGCGCCCACTTGGCCTGGAACTCGTCGAACGGCACGTCGTCGTCGAGCAGCGCCGTCACGATCGGGTGCACGTCATAAGCGCGGCGCGGCGACTCCGGCAGCAACGCGTGCAGGTCGGTGTCCTGGGCCTCGGCCTTGGCGCGGTCGAAATGCCCTTGCTGGCAGAACAATCCGACCAGCCGGCGACCACGCTCATAGGCGTCGAGCTCGTCGTCGGCGACGATGTGGCACACCCCGGACTTCTTGTGGTGGGTGTTGGGCCCACCCAGAGACGCCATGTCGACGTCCTCGCCGGTGACGCTCCGCACCACGTCCGGCCCGGTGACGAAGACCCGGCTGTCCGGTGCCATCACGATGACGTCGGTCAGCGCCGGCCCGTAGGCGGCGCCGCCGGCAGCGAAGCCGACCACCACCGAGATCTGCGGGACGTACCCGGAAGCCCGGATCATCGCCTCGAACACCAGGCCGACCGCGTGCAGCGCCCGCACGCCCTCGGCCAGCCGGGCACCGCCGGAGTGCCAGATGCCCACGATCGGGCTCTGCTCCTCGATGGCGGTGTCGTAGGCGTCGACGATGTGGGTGCAGCCCTCGATGCCCATCGCACCGCCCATCACCGTGCCGTCGGTGCAGAACGCGATGGTGCGCAACCCGTTGACGGTACCCGCGGCGGCCAGCACCCCGGAGCGGTCACGCTCGTGCAACAGCTCGACGCTGTCGTCGTCGAAAAACGTGGTCAGGCGCAGTAGCGGATCGCGGGGATCGAGCGACTCGCCAACCGCCTCCGGGGCCATGATCGTCATCGCAGGTCTCCTCCTCGAGGCGGTGCCTCGGTATCAGTACCGGCCAAATGCCAGGGCTACGTTGTGTCCGCCGAATCCGAACGAGTTGTTGATCGCGTACTGGTAGTCACCGGGTCGCGGCTTACCCGCGACGACGTCCAGGTCGATCTCGGGGTCGAGGTTCACCAGGTTCAGCGTCGGCGGGATGATCTGGTCGCGCAGCGCCATCACGGTCAGGATCGACTCCACCGCACCGACCGCGCCGACCGAGTGGCCCAGCGCCGACTTGGGCGCGTACACCGCCGCGTTCCCGCCGCCCGGGCCGAGCGCATTGTTGATCGCCTTGCCCTCGGCCAGATCACCGACCGAGGTGCCGGTGGCATGAGCGTTGACGTGGGTGATGTCGGCCGGTGTCAGGTCGGCCAGCTGGATCGCCCGCGTCATCGCGTGCCCGGCGCGCTCGCCGTTGGGGTCCGGGGCCACCATGTGGAAGCCGTCGGAGGTGATGCTGGCCCCCATCAGCCGAGCCAGGATGTTGGCGCCGCGGGCCTTGGCGTGCTCCTCGGTCTCGATGACCAGCAGCGCCCCGGCCTCGCCGAACACGAAGCCGTCGCGGTCCTTGTCGAACGGGCGGCAGGCACCGGCCGGGTCGTCGTTGTTCGTCGACATCACGATGCGCATCTGAGCGAACCCGGCGATGGGCACCGCCTCGATCTTGGTCTCGACGCCACCGCAGATCGCGATGTCGGCCTCGCCCAGCACGATCTGCTGCCAGGCGCGGGCGATGCCCTCCGACCCTGAGGCGCACGCCGACACAGGGGTCATCACTCCGGCCTTGGCGTGCCGCTCCAGCCCGACGGCCGCCGAGGCGCCATTAGGCATGTACATCTGCACGGCCAGCGGCGAGACCGCCTTCATGCCGCGCACCCGCATGTCGTCGTAGCTGAAGACCAGTTCCTCCGTGGAACCCATACCGGTGCCGATCGACACCGCCAACCGGTTGGTGTCGACCTCGGGTGCCCCGGCGTTGTCCCACACCCGGCGGCCCAGCACGGTCGCCATCTTCTGCAGGTAGCCCATCCGACGGTTCTCGATGCGGTTCAGCTGGCTGTCGAACTCCTCGACGAGGTGTCCGCCGATCCGGACCGGCAGGTCGAACTCCTCGACGAACGGGTCGTCGAGTGTGCGAATCCCGCTTTGCCCGTCAAGCAGCAGCTTCCAGGTGGTCTCCGCATCGGTTGCAAGAGCAGTCGTCATGGCAATGCCGGTGACGACGACATTGGGGAAGCCTTTCCCCGTGGCCAACGATGACGATGCTGTCATGGGTCTTGCGGCCTGTTCCTTTCATACTTGTCCGGCTCCTCGTCGGGCCGTCCACGGCCCGCGTCGTCGCCGGACGTCGTGCTCAGTAACGCCCGAAGGTGAGCGCGACGTTGTGCCCGCCGAACCCGAACGAGTTGTTGATGGCGTACTTGTACTCGCCATAACGGGGTTCGCCGGCCACCACGTCGAGGTCGATCTCGGGGTCCGGGGTGTGGTAGTTGAGCGTCGGCGGGATGACGCCGTCGCGCAGCGTCAGCACGGTCAACACCGACTCCAGGGCGCCGACGGCACCGATGGAGTGGCCCAACGCCCCCTTCGGTGCGTACACCGCGGCGTGTTCACACCCGGCGACCCGAATGGCGTTCGCCTCGGCCGTGTCACCGATCGGCGTGGCCGTGGCGTGCGCGTTGATGTGGTCAATGTCCTTGGGGGACAAGCCCGCCAGCTCCATTGAGCGCTGCATCGCCTTACCGGCACGCACACCGTCCGGAGCCGGCGCCACCATGTGGAAGGCATCCGACGTGATGCCGGCACCCATCAGCCGGGCCAACGGCGTGGCGCCACGGGCCTTGGCGTGCTCCTCGGTCTCGATGAGCATGAGCGCGCCGGCCTCGCCGAACACGAAACCGTCGCGGTCCTTGTCGAACGGGCGCGACGCCCCTTCGGGATCGTCGTTCCGTGTCGACATGGCCCGCATCATCGAGAACGCCGCGATCGGCAGCGCCTCGATGCCGCCCTCGACACCGCCGCACACGGCGATGTCCGCGTCACCCATGACGATCTGCCGCCACGCGTGCGCGATGGCCTCAGAACCCGACGAACATGCCGACACCGGCGTCATCACCCCGGCGCGGGCGCCTAGCTGCAGTCCCACGGTCGCCGCGGCGCCGTTGGGCATGATCATCTGCACGGCCAGCGGCGACACCTTGCGGGGGCCGCCCTCGTTCATCAGGTCGTAGCTTTCGACGATCCGCTCGGCGCCGCCCAGCCCGGTGCCGACCACGACCGCGAACCGGTCCGGGTCGACCTCGGGGCTGCCGGCGGTCTCCCAGAGCTGGCCGCCGAGCAACTTGGCCATCCGCTGGACATACGACATGCGCCGCAACTCCAGCCGGCCCATGTGATCGTCGACGGGCTCCTTGAGGTGTCCGCCGATCTTGACCGGCAGATCCCACTTGGAGACGAACTCGTCCTCGAGGACGTGGATGCCGCTCTCGCCGGCCAACAAACCCTTCCACGTGCTCTCGATGTCCGGCGCGATCGATGTCGTCGCCGTGACGGCGGTTACCACAACACTGGGGTAACCGCCGTTAGCAGTGGAAGGCTTGGTCACTGGCGCTCTGCTTCCAGCCTGGCGCGGACGGCCTCGACCTTGTCGGGGTTCTCCGCCTCGATCTTTTCGCGAATGGCGGCAGCGGCCTCGGGGTTCTCTTCCTCGAGCTTCTGGATGTAGTTGACGACGTCACCGACGGTGCGGAGCCCTGCGAGGTCCTCGTCGGGGATCTTGACGCCGTACTTGTCCTCGGTCTGCACCGCGATCTCGACCATCGACAGCGAGTCGATGTCCAGGTCGTCGACGAACGACTTCTCCGGCGTGATCTCGGACGGCTCGATGCCGGTGACCTCTTCGATGATCTCGGCGAGACCGGCGATGATTTCTTCCTGAGTGACGGGCACGGTGAGCTTCCCTTCGTAATGTGTTGTGTTACTGGATAAAACGTGCGATATGCGGTTGTACTGGCGGCGAGACCGGCTTCTAGAGCTCCGTTAACCCGTCCAGATCTGTGGGGGACTTGACGGCATGCGTCGGAACGCCGCGAAGTTCACGCTTGGCGATGCCCGCGAGAGCGCCCGCGGGCGGGAACTCGACGATCGCCGTGACATTGCGCTGACGCATGGTCTCGGTGCACAGGTCCCAGCGCACCGGACGGGTCAGCTGCGCGACGAGCTTCTCCATCGCGTCGGTGGCCGACGATACCGGTTGCCCGTCGCGGTTGGACAGCAACGTGGTGGTGGGCTCGGCCGGCGTGACCTTCGCGGCCGCCGCGGCATAGCCGTCGAGCGCCGAACTCATGAACTCGGTGTGGAAGGCGCCTGCGGTGGCCAGCGGGCGCACCCGGGCCTTGGCCGGCGGGTCTTCGGCCAGCTTCTGCAGCGCGTCCAGGCGGCCGGCGGCGACGATCTGGCCGGCGGCGTTGCGGTTGGCGGCCACCAGGTCGAGCTGCTCGAGCCGGGCCAGCACCTCTGCTTCGTCGCCGCCGAGCACCGCCGACATGCCCGTCGGCTCGTTGGCGCAGGCCTTGGCCATCTCCGCGCCGCGGGTGGCGGCCAACGAGACGGCGTCGTCGGCCGAGATCACGCCGGCGATCGCGTAGGCCGCGATCTCGCCGACGGAATGGCCCGCGACGACAGTCGCGGCGTCCCTGAACAGCCCGCGTCGGGTGAGCTCCTGGTGGGCCAGCAGGGTGGCGGCCACGACCAGCGGCTGAGTGATCGCGGTGTCGGTGATCTCCTCCGCCGATGCGGTAGTGCCCAACCGGGCCAGGTCCAGGCCACTGGCCGTGGACCACGCCGCAAGCTGGTCCGCCGCGCCGGGCAACTCCAGCCACGGCGACAGCATTCCGGGAGTCTGCGAACCCTGTCCAGGGGCAAGCAACGCAATCACGTGTTTAAGAGAACACTGTGAAGACGGTTTTGCGGGGTGTAACAGATTATGAACCTTGTCTTAGGTTTTTGTGGAGACCCCACAAAACCGCTTTGGATGCGATCTGTTTGATATCGTGCCGCAACTTGCTCACTCGACGCGGTGCCCGGCGGAGGGCTCGACCAGGTCCTTCGCCACCGGCGTGGTGACCGGTGTCACAGTGTTGCTTGTGCTGCTGGTGTGCTGCGCCTGGTAGGCGAGGTGACCCACGGTAGCTGCCACCCGAAGGACGTAGGCGTCTCGGGGCTGGGTGGGGTCGCGCCCGGTGAAGTCGGCGATCCGGCGCAGTCGGTAGCGCACGGTGTTTGGATGAACGAACAACTTGCGGGCACACGCCTCGATCGCGCCGCCGCAATCCAGATAGGCGTCCAGCGTCTCGGTGAGCGTGGGTCCGGCGTCGGCAAGTGGCCGCATCACGTCGGTGTGCAGCGCCGCGATCGCCGAGGCGTCGCCCATCAGCGCCCGCTCCGGCAGCAGCTCGCGGGCCAGTACCGGCCGCGGGGCGCCGCTCCACCCGGCGACGGCGTTCATCCCGGATATCGCCTCGCTGGCGCTGTGGTAGGCCGCGGTCAGCATCGGCGCGGTCGGCCCGATCACCACCGGGCCGTCGGAGAAGGCGCCCATCAGGTCGCCGAAGAACTTCTCGGTGGGCGTGAGCTGGCCCGAGACGATCGCCACCAACCACGTGCCGTGCACGTCGGTGAGCGCCGCGCGGCCGTGACGGGTGGCGATGTCACGGACGTCCTGGCTGGCGTGGGCGTCCCGGCCCGGCGCCGGGGTGCCCACCACCACGGTCGCCGGCGCGGTGGTGTCCCAGTTGAGCGCCGCCGCGCGCGACAACAGCTCGGGACCCGTGTCGCCGCGCACCACCGCGTCCACCACGCTGGCCTCCATCCGGCTGTCCCAGGTGCCGCGGGCTTCGGCGGCGTCGGCGTACGACGTGGCAGCGGTGAACGCCAGGTCGCGGCTGTATTTCAAGATGCCGACGGTGAGCGCGGTGACCTCCTCTTCGGAGCGGGCCACCATCGGGACGACTTCCTCGAAGAACTCCATCGTGATCCGCACCATGTCGACGGTGTGGCGCAATGCGATCCGGTTTCGCAGCTCCTGCGGTACCAGCTCGAAGGCCTGTGCGGTGTAGCGGATGTTGCTGCGCGGGTCGCGCATCCACTCGACGAAGTTCACCACCGCGGTCTGCACCACCAGCGCCACGCTGGCGCGTTGGGAGGCTTCCAGGTCGGCGAAGAACGGCAACCGGTCCTGCATCGCCGAGACCGCCTCGGTCGCTATCCGGCCCGAAAGCTGTTTGAGCCGCCGCAGCAGCGACTCGGGGGCCACGTCCAGCAGCTCGAGCGTCGTGCGCGGCAGCGCGAACTGCCCGATATCCTTGTCGGCCACCCCTAAAAGCTACGCCGCTTTTCTGGATGTTTCCGCTAACTCCGGCCCGGCGCCACCGCCGAGCGTGAAGCTGGGCTCACTTTCGGCGGCCAACGTGAACCTAGTTTCACGCTCGGCGGGCTTCGGGAGCCGTTACGCCACGCCGGGGTCGGAGGTCTGCCCCGGCGCGGCCTGCACGTCGTCGATCTTGTACTGGCGCGCCGCCGCGGTGGGCACCGAGGGGTCGATCTCGCCGTCGCGGGCCAGTGCCTCCAGCACCGCGACGACCTGCGACTCGGCGTCGGTGTTGAAGTAGCGACGGGCGGCGGGCCGGGTGTCGGAAAAACCGAACCCGTCGGTGCCCAGCGTGACGTAGGTGTTCGGGACCCATGGCCGGATCTGCTCGGGCACCGCGCGCATCCAGTCCGACACGGCGACGACGGGGCCGCTCGCCTGCGACAGCGCCTTGGTGACGTAGGCCTCGCCGGCCGGCCGGTCCGGGTGGCGCAGCTTCTCGCGCTCGATGGCCACCCCGTCGCGGTTGAGTTCGCTCCAACTGGTCACCGACCACACGTCGGCGGCGACATCCCACTCGGCGGCCAGCATGTCGGCGGCCTGCAGCGCCGACGGCATCGCGACCCCGGAAGCCAGGATGTGCGCGGTATTAGACCGGGATGCCGTGGCCTTGCGGTACCGGTAGATGCCCCGCAGCAGGCCCTCCGGGTCGAAGTTCTCCGGCTCGGGCGGCTGCACGTACGGCTCGTTGTAGACGGTGATGTAGAAGAAGATGTTCTCCGGATTCTCGCCGTACATGCGGGCCAGCCCGCTTTCGACGATGTAGGCGATCTCGTAGGCGAACGCGGGGTCGTAGGAGACCACCGCGGGGTTGGTGGCCGCCAGCAGCAGCGAATGGCCGTCGGCGTGCTGCAGCCCTTCGCCGGTGAGCGTCGTGCGCCCGGCGGTGGCGCCGAGCAGAAAGCCGCGGGCCATCTGGTCGCCAGCCGCCCACAGCCCGTCGCCGGTGCGCTGGAAGCCGAACATCGAATAGAAGATGTAGATCGGGATCATCGGCTCGTTGTGCGTCGCATACGAGGTGCCGGCCGCGGTGAAGCACGCCACCGAGCCGGCTTCGTTGATGCCCTCGTGCAGGATCTGGCCGACTTCGCTTTCCTTGTAGGCCAGCATCAGGTCGGCGTCGACGGCGGTGTAGAGCTGGCCGTTGCGGTTGTAGATCTTGAGCGACGGGAACCAGGAATCCATCCCGAAGGTGCGGGCCTCGTCGGGAATGATCGGGACGATCCGCGGGCCAATCTCCTTGTCCCGCAACACTTCCTTGAATGTCCGCACCGTCGCCATCGTGGTGGCGACTTCCTGGTTGCCCGACCCCTTCTTCAGCGACTTGTAGATGTCGCGGCCCGGCAGCGTCAGCGCCTTGGACTTGGTGCGGCGCTCGGGAACGAAGCCGCCGAGGGTGCGCCGGCGGTCGAGCAGGTAACGGATCTCAGGGGCCTCCGAGCCGGGGTGGTAGTACGGCGGCAGGTAGGGGTCTTCCTCCAGCTGAGCGTCGCTGATAGGGATCCGCATGGAATCGCGGAAAGCCTTAAGGTCTTCCAGCGCAAGCTTTTTCATCTGATGGGTGGCGTTGCGGCCCTGGAAGTGCGCGCCCAGCGAGTAGCCCTTGATGGTCTTGGCGAGGATCACCGTCGGCTGACCCTTGTGGTCGACGGCGGCGCGGTAGGCGGCGTAGACCTTGCGGTAGTCGTGGCCGCCGCGCTTGAGGTTCCAGATCTCGGCGTCGCTCATGTTCGCGACAAGCGCCTTGGTGCGGGGATCGCGGCCGAAAAAGTGGTCGCGCACATAGGCGCCGTCGTTGGCCTTGTAGGTCTGGTAGTCACCGTCGGGCGTGGTGTTCATCAGGTTTACCAGTGCGCCGTCGCGGTCGGCCTGCAGCAGCGCGTCCCACTCCCTGCCCCAGATCACCTTGATCACGTTCCAGCCGGCACCCCGGAAGAACGACTCCAGCTCCTGGATGATCTTGCCGTTGCCGCGCACCGGGCCGTCCAGGCGCTGCAGGTTGCAGTTGACCACGAAGGTCAGGTTGTCCAGTCCCTCCAGCGCGCCGACGTGAGCCAGGCCCCGGCTTTCCGGTTCGTCCATCTCGCCGTCGCCCAAGAAGCACCACACGTGCTGGTCGGAGGTGTCCTTGATGCCCCTGTCGTGCAGGTAGTGGTTGAACCGGGCCTGGTAGATGGCGTTCATCGGCCCCAGGCCCATCGACACGGTGGGGAATTCCCAGAAGTCGGGCATCAGCCGCGGATGCGGGTAGGACGGCAGCCCGCCGCCGGGGTGACTGTGTTCCTGGCGGAAGCCGTCGAGCTGCTCGGCAGTCAGCCGGCCCTCCAAGAAGGCGCGTGCATAGATGCCGGGGGAGGCGTGGCCCTGGATGAAGACCTGGTCCCCGCCGCCGGGATGCGACTTGCCGCGGAAGAAGTGGTTGAAGCCGACCTCATACAGCGCGGCCGAGGAGGCATAGGTCGAAATGTGGCCGCCCACACTGACTCCCGGTCGCTGGGCGCGGTGCACCATGATGGCCGCGTTCCACCGGATCCATGTCCGGTAGCGGCGTTCGACGTCCTCGTCGCCGGGGAACCACGGCTCCAGCTCGGTCGGGATCGTGTTGACGTAGTCGGTGGACGTCAGCGCCGGAATGGCGACCCGCTGCTCGCCGGCACGTTCCAGCAGGCGCAGCATCAGGTAGCGGGCCCGCGACGGCCCGGAGCGCTCCAGCAGCTCGTCGAAGGACTCCAGCCACTCCGACGTCTCTTCCGGGTCGATGTCGGGCAGATACGACGCCACCCCTTCACGGATCACTCGAACCCGGTCGTGTTCGCTTGCGGTACTTGAGTTTTTCGCCAGATCGTGGCGTACGAACTCGGTAGTCAACTCACTACTCCTTGCGTGGCGGTTCAGCTGCTTGTGGCCCATCCCCGCCGTGTTGTTTTCGGTTGTATCCCCCTATCGTGCCGCACAGCAGCCCCTACCGCGTAGGGGCCTTCGCAACCGGTAACGTCAGTCGGTGTGCTGGTCCGATTGCGCATCGGCCTGCTGGTACTCGGCAGTGTCGCGGCGACGCTGATGGCGATCGTCGGGTGCACCAGCGTCACCGAGGGCACCGCGACCGTAGACACCGCCGTCGCACCGGCCTACCGGGCGTCGGTGTCGGCATCGGTGTCTGCGTCGTCGGCGACCTCGCGGATCCGCGAGACACAGCGCCAGCAGTCGCTGACGACGCGGGCAGTGGTCAAGGCGTGTGAGTCGTTTGCCAACAGCAGCAAGGACGCCATCGAGAAGGTGAATGCCTTTGTCGGGGCGTTCAATCAGGGCGGTGATACCGCCGCCGCCGAGGGCCCGGCCATCGACGCGCTCAACAACAGCGCCGACGTCGTCGCTCAAAGCATCAGTGACCCGTTGTCGCAGGAGCTGCGCGAGGCGCTCAACGCCTACGTCGACGCGTCCCGGGACGTGGCGAAGGCCATTCGCGCCCACGCGCCCACTTCGGAGTTCAACCAGCGCGTCGATCAGCTCAACGACACCAAGTCCAGAACGGTCAAGGCGTGCCTTGCGTACTCGTGACGCTGATTGCTGTGCAACGATAGTGCCCATCGCACGGCGTGTTGATGCATAGGACTAAGGAGGCGCACGGTGGTGGCGGCGGACGACGCCCCGAGCTACGCCCGCAAGCTCGGCATCCAGAAAGGTCAGGTTGTCCAGGAGTGGGGCTGGGATGAGGACACCGACGACGACATCCGCGCCGACGTCGAGGAAGCCTGTGGCAGCGAACTGCTCGACGAAGACACCGACGAGGTGGTCGACGTCGTCCTGCTGTGGTGGCGGGACGGCGACGGAGATCTGGTGGACACCTTGATGGACGCCATCACCCCGCTGGCCGACGACGGCGTGATCTGGGTGCTGACCCCGAAGACCGGCAGGCCGGGCCATGTGCTGCCCGCCGAGATCGCGGAGTCGGCACCCACCGCGGGCCTGATGCCGACGTCGTCGGTGAGCCTGGGTGACTGGAGCGCCAGCCGACTGGTGCAGCCGAAGTCCCGGGCGGGGCGGCGCTGATGCTCAGCGTCGGAACCGAGGCGCCGGATTTCACCCTGCGCGACCAGAACCAGCAGCCGGTCACCCTGTCCGACTACCGCGGCGAGAAGAACGTGTTGCTGGTGTTCTTCCCGCTGGCGTTCACCGGCATCTGCCAGGGCGAGCTCGACCAGTTGCGGGATCACCTGCCCGACTACGAAAACGACGACAGCGTTGCGCTAGCAATCTCGGTGGGTCCGCCGCCCACCCACAAGGTGTGGGCCGCCGGGAGCGGTTTCCTGTTCCCGGTGTTGTCGGACTTCTGGCCGCACGGCGCGGTCAGCCAGGCCTACGGCGTGTTCAACGAGGACGCCGGCTATTCCAACCGGGGCACCTTCGTCATCGACCGGTCCGGGATCATCCGGTTCGCGGAGATGAAGCAGCCGGGCGAGACCCGCGATCAGCAGCTGTGGACCGACGCGCTGGCCGCGCTCAAGGCGTGACGGCCTTTGGCGCGAGCGTGCGTCCCCGCACGACACGCCGCGTTCAAACCCGATTCTGCGCACGCTCGACAGGATCGCGGGCGTTTGGGCGCCGGTCGGCAGCCGTGTAGCCTGTCGCGGCACGGGCGCGTAGCTCAGTGGTAGAGCTCTGGTTTTACACACCAGCGGTCGGCGGTTCGATCCCGTCCGCGCCCACCAGTGTGACCTGGGTCGCAAACCCGGAACGATGAGGTCAGCAACACATTTACTAAGGTCAGCTAATCGGTCACGATAGTTAGTATGACTTCACAGTTGACGCCCGAACGTACGACGTCCCGTCCCCGCAAGACCGAAGAAACCCAACGAGCGCATTCTGCTGCAGCCGTGGTTTTGGACAGCGGTGCTGTGCATGATCGCCATGGTGTTGCTCGTGATGTTCGGCTAGCCGTTACACGATTCTCCATCCGCGGCCGGCGCGGAATCGCATGTCCCACAGATAAAGTCGATAGCCGAATATCCAGACCCGGTGCGGGATCAGCTGGTCGGCCAGTCGCAGCGCGGAAAGCAGCCACTCGAAGCGGCGCTGCTGCGATTCCGACCAGTCCAGTTGCATCGTCGCCCGGAACTCGGGGGCCAGAAAACCCGCCGTCGCGAACAGGTTGAACCGGCCCAGCGCGCGCAGTGGCCACGGCAGGAACGCCATCGATGCCACCCCGCGAAGGTGCTCGCGCACCGGGGGATCGATGTGCAACTTGTCGAGGGTGCGTTTCCAGTACTCGTCGAACGCGACCCGGTCCGGTGGCCACATGTCTTCGCGCACTTGCAGGGTGGTGCCCAGCCGCCTGGCCTCTTGATAGACGGCGTCGGCGCTGGCGTCGTCGAGTGGGCCGTGTAGAAACTCGTGCTGGTCGACGAATAGCGGTACAGGCAGGCGGCCACCCACAGCTGCAGCCTCGGGTCAAAGGCGTTGTAGGACATCGGGCTTGACGGCCGCGACCGCAGCTGCCGATGCGCAGTGTCGACGGCGGCGCGGATCAGCTCGCGGTCTTTGTGTGTCCCGATCGTGGCAACGGCCAGATACGTGCCGGTGGTGCGGGCCCGTTTGAACGGATGCTTGTACACGTTGCCGGAATCGACCGGGCTTTCCAGGACGCCGTAGCCGACGCCGGGCAACGACAGCTGCATGATCACGTTCGCGGCGGGCAGCAGCATGGCGGCCGGGTTCAGCAAGTCGGCGACACCGGATCGCTTTATGAGGCGAGTAGACCACGTGTGAGAGGCTGCCGGAGTGTTTGGGCGGACCCGGCTCGTGGGCGTGCTGGCCGGTTATCTGGCCGACGCGGTGTTCGGTGACCCGCGGCGCGGTCATCCGGTCGCGGCATTCGGCGCCGCGGCCGCAGGATTGGAGCGGTTCAGCTACCGCGATTCCCGGCTCGCGGGCGCGATGCATGCCGGCGTACTGATCGGCGCGCTGGGGCTGCTCGGTGCGACGGCGCAGCGCTACGTGGGGCAGCGGGGTCCACTGTGGTCCATTGCGGTAACCGGGGTCGCCACCTGGATGTCGCTGGGCGGCACGTCGCTCGCGCGCACCGGATCGGCGATGTCGGAGCTGTTGGGCCGCGAAGACATTGAGGAGGCTCGGCGGCTGCTGCCGTCGCTGTGCGGCCGCGACCCCGCGCTGCTCGACGCCGACGGGCTCGCTCGCGCGGCGGTGGAATCGGTCGCCGAGAACACCTCCGACGCGCAGGTGGCGCCGCTGCTGTGGGCTGCCGTCGGCGGGATTCCGGGCGTGCTGATGTACCGCGGCGTCAACACGTTGGACTCGATGATCGGTCACCGTTCGCCGCGCTATGCCCGATTCGGTTGGGCCGCAGCACGATTGGATGACATGGCGAACTATCCCGCCGCGCGCGTGACTGCCGCGCTGGTGGTGCTCTGCGCCCCAGTCGTCGGCGGCTCGTCGTCGGGCGCGCTGCGGGCGTGGCGCCGCGACGCGGCCCGGCATCCCAGCCCCAACGCCGGCGTCGTCGAGGCGGCGTTCGCCGGAGCACTAGGGGTGAGGCTCGGCGGGCCTACGCACTACCAGTACGGGCTGCAGATCCGGCCCAGCCTCGGCGACGGGCCGGCCCCGACGGTGGCCGACCTGCGCCGCGCGGTGCGGCTATCTGTGGCAGTGCAACTCGCCGCCGCCGCGGTCGTTATCGCCGCCGGCCGTAGCGGTCGCTGAGTTTCTCCTCGACGGTCTGCGGCGCCGACTTCGATGCCGCTTTTTCGGCGCGGCGGGCGCGGACCTCCGTGTAGACGAAGTAGCCCAACAGGATTGGCGCGGCGATGCCGAACGAGATCCACTGGATGCCATACGACAAGAACGGCCCGGCATCCAGATGCGGTACCCCGAGCACGCCCAACCCGCCGGGCTGGTTGTCCACCAGCTGCAGATACGACCCGGCCAGCGGCACCCCGGTCAACCGTGCGATCTGCCCGATGTCGATGGAATACACCTGCTGCACACCGTCTTTGGTGAACGGCTCCTTTTCGGGAACCGGTTGCTCGGAATCGCGCAGCCGCGCGGTGATACTCACCGGCTCCGCGGGTGGCGGCGGGATCGGCGGAATCCGTGAACCCTGCTCGGGCCGCACGTAGCCGCGGTCGACCAGCACGGTCGGGCCGCCGTCGACGACGAACGGCGCCAGCACCTCGAACGCCGGCTCTCCGCCGACCACCCGCAACCGGGCCAGCACCTGCACGTCCGGCAGGTAATGCCCGGTCGCGGTGACCCGACGCCACTGCGCCTGAGGCGCCGACGAATCCTGCTGCGGCAACAGTGTTTTCACCTGGACAGGCGGCGTGCTCAGCGACTGCTCGATCTGCTTGTTCTCCCGCGACGTCCTGGTGTTCTTGCCCAGTTGCCACGGCGCGAGCACGGTGAAACACAGGTAGGAGAACGCGATCACCACCACCGCCAGCGCCAGCCAGCCCGGCCGCAGCAGAAACGCCATCCGTCGCATCAGCGGTGCCCGTTCTGCGCCAGTTGCTCGTCGACCCATTTGTGCAGGCCGGGCAGGGCGGCCTCGATGGTGGCGAAGGCCGCCTCGAAGTCGTCGTGGTCGCCGTAGTACGGGTCGTCGACGTCGAGGGCATACGCGCCGGAGCACGGGTCGAACGACCGCAGCATGCGGATCCGGTCGGCATCGACACCCAGTTGCCGCAACAGCCACACGTGGTTACGGGCTAACGCCACCACCAGGTCGGCGTTGAGGTGGTCGAGGTCGACCTGGGCGGCGCAGTGGTCGGTGGGGTAGCCGTGCGCACGCAGCACCCGGTTGGTTCGCTCGTCGGCGGCCTTGCCGATATGCCAGCCGGCGGTGCCCGCACTGGTCACTCGCACGGCGTCGTCGAGGCCGCGTTGGGTGATCTGGTGGGCGAACATCTTCTCCGCCATCGGCGACCGGCAGATGTTGCCGGTGCAGACGAACGTGATGTGCAGCCGTCGGTCAGACACCCAGCGCCCTCCGCAATTCGGCGACGGTCGCGACACGCGGCACGTCGGCGTTGTCGGGGAAGTCGGCCTGACCGTAGCCCCAGCCGACCACCACCGCGTCGATGCCGTGCGCGGCGGCGCCGTCGACGTCGTGCACCCGGTCGCCGACCATCAGCACCCGCTCAGGCAGCGGCGCCAACTGTGCCAGCGCGTGAGCCAGCACGTCGGCCTTGCTGCTGCGGGAGCCGTCGACGCTGGCCCCGGCGACGACCTCGAAATGCCCGTCCAGCCCGAAATGCGCCAGGATGCGCCGCGCCGTCGGCTCGGCCTTGGAGGTGGCCACCGCCAGTCGCACACCGGCGGCGCGCAGGTCCGCCAGCAGCGGCACCATCCCGTCGAACACGCTGTTCATCGCCCAGCCGCGGGTGGTGTAGTCGGCGCGGTAGGCCGCGATCGCCGCGTCGGTGTGCTCGCCGAGTCCCATCGCGGCCAGCGTGTGGTGCATCGGCGGGCCGACGATCCGGCCGGCCAGGTCGCCGTCGGGCTCGGCGGCGCCGACATGGCGCAGCGCGTGGCGGAAGCTCGACACGATCCCGGCTGCGGAATCGGTGATGGTCCCGTCGAGGTCGAAGATCACCATGTGCGGAGGGCTGGCTGGCACCGTCCCATTGTCTCCGACGCGCTCACCTGCACCGTCGGCAGGACCGTTAGTGTTTCAAGCGTGGCGAGTCCGGACCCGACCTTGCGTGCGGCGGCGCGCTACCACGGCGATCAGGCCGCCGAACCCGGGATGCTCGATTTCGCCGTCAATGTCCGCGACACCCGGCCGCCGCAGTGGCTGGTCGAGCGGCTGGCTGCCCGCCTGCCCGATCTGGCCCGCTACCCGGCGGCTGCCGACGAGCGCGCCGCGATTGAGGCCGTCGCCGCACGCCACCGCCGCGCCGCCGACGAGGTGATGTTGCTGGCCGGTGCGGCCGAGGGATTCGCGCTGCTGCCCAACCTGAGCACGAGGCTGGCCGCGACCATCGTGCCGTCATTCACCGAACCGCAGGTGGCGCTGGCCGCCGCCGGTATCCCGGTGCGGCACGTCGTGCTGGCGCCGCCGTTCGGCCTGGCCGGCGCTTCCGTGCCCGACGACGCGGATACGGTCGTGGTGGGCAACCCGACAAACCCGACCGCGGTGCTGCACGCGCGCGAGCAGATCCTCGCGCTGCGCCGGCCCGGCCGGATCGTCGTGGTCGACGAGGCGTTCGCCGATTCGGTTCCAGGCGAACCGGAGTCGCTGGCCGGTGCTTCGCTGCCCGACGTGCTGGTGCTGCGCAGCCTGACCAAGAGCTGGTCGCTGGCCGGGCTGCGGGTGGGCTACGCGCTGGGTGCCCCCGACGTGCTGGCGCGCCTGGGCTGCTCGCGGCCGCACTGGCCGCTGGGCACCCTCCAGTTGACGGCGATCGCGGCCTGTTGTGCGCCCGGCGCGGTGGCCGAGGCCGCGGCCGGCGCCCAGCGGCTGGCGGAGTTGCGCAGCCAGATGGCGGCGGGCCTGGAGTCGTTGGGCCTGGACGTGGTCGACGGCCGCGCGCCTTTTGTGCTGTTCAGCGTGCCCGACGCCGAGCTAATGCGAAAGCACTTGCACGCCAAGGGGATTGCCGTTCGTCGGTGTGACACGTTCGTCGGGCTGGACGGGCGCTACCTGCGCGCCGCGGTGCGCCCGGAGTGGCCGGTGCTGATCGAGGCTATCGCCGGGGCATTGCCGTGAGCGCGCGGCTTGCCGACGTCATCGGCGTGCTCGACGAGGCCTACCCGCCGCGGCTCGCCCAGTCGTGGGATTCGGTCGGGCTGGTGTGCGGCGACCCCGACGACCCGGTGGAGTCGGTGACGGTGGCGGTCGACGCCACCGCGGCCGTGGTCGACGAGGTTCCCGACGGCGGCCTGCTGCTGGCTCATCACCCGCTGCTGCTGCGCGGCGTGGACACCGTCGCAGCCAGCACCGCCAAGGGCGCACTGATACACCGGCTGATCCGTTCCGGCCGTTCGCTGTTCACCGCCCACACCAACGCCGACGCGGCGTCCCCGGGTGTGTCCGACGCGCTGGCACGGGCGCTCGGGTTGACGGTCGAAGCGGTCGTGGAACCACTGCCCGCGGTCACCGACTCGGACAAGTGGGTGATCTTCGTGCCGCCGGAGAGCGCGGACGCCGTGCGCGCGGCGGTCTTCGCAGCGGGCGCCGGCGTCATCGGCGAGTATTCGCAATGCAGTTGGAGCGTCACCGGCACCGGCCAGTTCTTGCCGGGCGACGCGGCCACGCCCGCGATCGGTAGCGTCGGCGCCGTCGAACGGGTGGCGGAGGACCGGGTCGAGTTCGTCGCGCCGGCCCGGGCACGCCGGCAGGTCCTTGCCGCCATGCGCGCCGCCCATCCCTACGAAGAACCCGCGTTCGACATCATCGCACTGACGGCTTCGCCCACCGACGTCGGCTTGGGCCGCATCGGGACGCTGCCACAACCAGAACCGTTGCGCGACTTCGTGTCCCGCGTCAACGCCGGCCTGCCCAAGACGTCGTGGGGAGTGCGCGCCGCCGGTGATCCCGATATGCCGGTGTCGCGGGTCGCGGTCTGTGGCGGCGCCGGCGACTCGTTGCTGGACGCCGTGGCAGCGGCCGGTGTGCAGGCCTATGTCACCGCGGACCTGCGCCACCACCCGGCCGACGAACACCGTCGCGCGTCGGAGGTGGCTCTGATAGACGTCGCTCACTGGGCCAGCGAATACCCGTGGTGCGACCAGGCCGCCGAGGTCTTACGGTCCGCTTTTGACGACGCGCTACCGGTACGGGTATGCCCCGTCCGCACCGACCCCTGGAACATCGACAACATCGCCGGAGGGCCACACACGTGAAAGCCGCAGTAGCCCAGCAGCGTTCGCTGCTCGAGTTGGCCGAGCTGGACGCCGAGCTGGCTCGCCTCACGCATCGGGCCGGTCATCTGCCCGAACAGCAGGACTACGAGCGGATACAGGCCGACCACGGCGCAGCCAACGACCGGCTGGCAGCGCTGCGAATCGCGCTGGAGGACTTGGACGCTCAGGTCGCACGATTCGAATCCGAGATCGACGCCGTGCGCCAGCGCGAAGACCGCGACCGTGCGCTGCTGCAGTCGGTGGCAGACGCCAAGCAACTCTCCGAACTGCAGCACGAACTGGAAACGCTGCAGCGGCGCCAATCCAGCCTGGAGGATTCGCTGCTGGAGGTCATGGAGCGCCGTGAGGAACTGCAGGCTCGGCAGGACGCCGAACTGGCCGCGATCGACGGGTTGCAGGCCGAATTGAGCGCCGCCCAGCAGGCTCTCGACAACGCGCTCGCCGAAATCGACCAGACCCGCCGGCGGCGCGCGACGCGACGCGACGAACTGACCGCGGCACTGGACCCCGAGCTGGTCGCGCTCTACGAACGGCAGCGTGCTCACGGCGGACCGGGTGCAGGGCCGCTGCAAGGACGCCGATGCGGTGCCTGCCGGATCGAAATCGACCGCGGCGAGCTTTCCCGAATCGCGACGGCCGCCGACGACGACGTGCTGCGCTGCCCGGAATGCGGCGCGATCCTGCTGCGGGTCAAGGGCTTCGACCAGTGAAAGTCATCGTCGAGGCGGACGGCGGATCCCGCGGTAATCCCGGCCCGGCCGGGTATGGGTCGGTGGTGTGGACGGCCGACCGTTCCACCGTCCTGGCTGAAAGCAAGCAGGCGATCGGCCGGGCCACCAACAACGTTGCCGAATACCGCGGCTTGATCGCGGGTTTGGAGGAGGCGGCGAGGCTTGGCGCCACCGAGGTTGCCGTCTCGATGGACTCCAAGCTGGTGGTCGAGCAGATGTCGGGGCGCTGGCAGGTCAAGCACCCCGACCTGGCGCAACTGCATGCGCAGGCGCGCGCGCTGGCGTCGCGGTTCGAGGCGATCAGCTATTCGTGGGTGCCGCGCGCACAGAACTCCTACGCCGACCGGTTGGCCAATGAAGCGATGGACGCCGCTGCAGAGGTCGAATCCGGGACGGCTGCAACCAAACCCGCGATGGCGCCCGGCTGGACCGGGGCCCGCGGCGCCGCCAGCCGGCTGCTGCTGTTGCGCCATGGCCAGACCGAACTGTCGGTCCAGCGCCGCTACTCAGGACGCGGCAACCCCGCCCTGACCGACCTGGGGAGGCGCCAAGCCGACGCGGCGGCACGGTATCTGGCGCAACGGGGCGGAATCGCCGCGGTGGTCAGCTCACCGCTGCAGCGCTGCTATGACACCGCGACGACGGCGGCCAAGGCGCTCGGCCTCGATGTGACCGTCGACGACGACCTGGTCGAAACCGATTTCGGTGCGTGGGAGGAGCTTACGTTTTCCGAAGCGGCCGAACGTGATCCGGAGCTGCACCGGCGCTGGCTGCGTGACACCAGCACCACACCGCCGGGCGGAGAGAGCTTCGATGCCGTGCATCGGCGCGTCGTCCGGGCGCGGGATCGGATCATCGACGAACACGGCGGCACAACGGTATTGGTGGTCTCGCATGTGACGCCGATCAAGATGCTGCTGCGGATCGCGCTCGACGCCGGACCCGGGATTCTGTATCGGCTGCACCTGGACCTGGCGTCGCTGAGCATCGCCGAGTTCTATCCGGACGGGGCGTCGTCGGTACGGCTGGTGAACCAGACGGCGTATCTCTGACTGCGCGTTCAGGCGGCGTCGTGAAAGATCAGGCCGAGCGCATAGCGCTCACCGGAGCGGACCACCGAAAGACCATGGCGCACCTGTGATGCCGACCAGCCGCGGGTAGAGCGGACCGGGCGGTCCCGGGTGGTGAACAGGAAGCCGTGGCCCTGCGGCAACTGGATTGCGGTGCCGCGGGACTGCGCCCGTGGCCGCTGCTCGACCAACAGAAACTCGCCGCCTGTGTATTCGGTGTCCGGGTCGCTCAGATTGATCACCACTTGAAGCGGAAACACCAAGTCGCCGTAGAGGTCTCGATGCAGGGCATTCCAGTCGTCGGGACCGTACTTCAGCATGAGCGCCGTCGGTCTGACCTGACCGGCGGCATGGCACTTCGCGAGCCATTCGTCGAGGCTGTCGGGCCATGGCGCGTCCCGGCCGAGCTTGGCTGACCAGTCGCGGGCGATGGGCACCAGCCGCGGATACAGCGCGTGCTTGAGCCGCTCGATCGGCTCGGGGTAGGGCGCATGGAAGTACCGATACTCACCTGCCCCATACCGGTGCTGTCGCATGTCGATGGTCCTGCGGAACAGCTCGTCTCTGCTGTAGAGCTTGCGCAGCTTGCCTGCCTCGGCGCGGGTCAGCAGTTTCGGCAGCAGCGCGCCGCCGTGGTCGTTAACGGCGGCGGCGATGGCTGCCCAGTCGCCGGCGTCGACGCGCTTTTCCCAGCGGTTCGGCATTGAGTAGACGATAGGCAATGTCGCCAGAGTCGTGTACTATCGAAAATATGTTCGAACAGATGGCTCGCATCGACCCGGCCGCCGACGAGTCGGCGCTGGTCGCGCGGATCGCCGAGCTCGAGCGGCTCAAATCGGCGGCGGCCGCCGGGCAGGCTCGGGCAGCGGCTGCGTTGGATGCGTCTCGGCGGGCCGCGGAAGCAGCGGCTGGTATGCCCGCAGCGCGTCGAGGGCGGGGAGTGGCCAGCGAGGTCGCCCTCGCCCGGCGCGATTCGCCGGTCCGCGGCGGTCGCCACCTCGGGTTCGCCAAGGCCCTCGTGCATGAGATGCCGCATACGCTGGCCGCGTTGGAGCTGGGGTTCCTTTCGGAATGGCGGGCCACGCTGATCGTGCGGGAGAGCGCGTGCCTGGGTGTCGAGGATCGACAGACGCTGGACGCCGAACTGTGCGCCGATCCGGGCGATCTGGAAGGGATGGGCGACGCCCGGCTGGCCGCAGCCGCCAAGTCGATCGCCTACCGCCTGGATCCGCACGCCGTCGTCGACCGCGCGGCCAAAGCGGAATCCGAGCGCAACGTGACCATCCGTCCCGCACCGGACACCATGACCTATCTGACGGCGCTGTTGCCGGTGGCCCAGGGCGTGTCGGTGTACGCTGCCCTGCGCCGTGCCGCTGACACCACCTTTGACCAACGTTCGCGCGGCCAGGTCATGGCCGACACGCTCGTTGAGCGGGTCACGGGTCGCAGCGCAGCCACCGCGACGCCGATCGCGGTAAGCCTGGTGCTTTCCGACCACACCTTGCTCGGCGGTGACGCCCTCCCGGCCGATATTCGCGGTTATGGCCCGATCCCGGCGGCGATCGCCCGCGGGCTGGTCTCGGCCGCCGCCACGGACCCACGGTCGCGCGCAACACTGCGCCGGCTGTACACCCATCCCCGCTCGGGTGCGCTGGTGGCCATGGAATCCCGGGCCCGGACCTTTCCCCGCGGGCTCGCCACCTTCATCGAACTCCGGGACCAACGATGCCGCACCCCGTACTGTGACGCGCCGATCCGACACCGCGACCACGCCACGCCGCACGCCCGTGGTGGACCGACCGCAGCCGTCAACGGACTCGGCGCCTGTGAACACTGCAATTACGTCAAAGAAGCCGCCGGTTGGCAGGTCAGAACCGACATCGACGAAACCGGCCGTCACACAGCCCAATTCACCACTCCGACGGGAGCTCGCTACCTATCGAGTGCCCCGCCGCTGCCCAGAGCGCCGTCATGGTTGGATATGAGCGAGCTGGAAGCCGCGGTGCGAGTAACCTTGTCGGACCTCCACGCCGCGTAACCGTACGACGGCCGTTGGCCTGCACATACGCTAGCGAGTACGGTAGTAGCGCGGACGAGTTGGCCGGGCGGCCGCGGCTCGTTTCGGCGAGTCGAGGAAAGTCCGGACTTCACAGAGCAGGGTGGTTGCTAACGGCAACCCGGGGTGACCCGCGGGAAAGTGCCACAGAAAACAGACCGCCACCTTCGCGGTGGTAAGGGTGAAACGGTGCGGTAAGAGCGCACCAGCATTCCGGGTGACCGGAATGGCTCGGCAAACCCCACCCGAAGCAAGGCCAAGAAGACCGCACCTTCGGTGCGGTCGCGCAGGCGTCCGAGGGTTGCTCGCCCGAGCCTGCGGGTAGGCCGCTTGAGGCACCCGGTGACGGTGTGTCCAGATGGATGGTCGCCGCCGCGCACTTGGTGGCGCGGTACAGAATCCGGCTTACAGGCCAACTCGCCCGCCCCGACTACCGCAGCTTCTTGCGCACCGCCTTGTCGAGTTTGCGCAGCGCATTGGGCAATTGCCGTCGACAACTACCGGCCAAATCGGCCTCCTGCTGATAGAGCAGGCCATAGGTGAACGTGTCCTCGCCGGCCGCGCTTGCGGCGTCGGCCTGCTGCTGCAAATGTGCTCGGCTGACCACGCTGTCCTGATGCTCGCCGAGCAAAGACTGAATCGCCTCCGCGCGCTTCGCCACCTTCGTCATGCTCACTGCGGCAGCGATGTATCGAAGTCGCTTGGCGCGCTTACGGATTCGGTGCAGTGCCGCATCGCGGCCGTCGTCGGGCGTCGTGGCCGCGGTCTTGGCGGCCTTGCGCACTCGTTTGTAACCGGCGCCGACCGCTGGCTTCGGCTTCTGGCCGGCGCCCGTCGCCGCGGGTTCGGCCACCAGCGCTTCCAGGGCGTCGAGCAACCGGAAGTATTGCTGCGAGCGCATCACGTCCAACGACCGACGCAAGCCCGCCCGGTAGCGGTCCTGAGCGTCATCGACCAGACGTTCCCGGACCCGTCCGCGCACCAGCTGTGGTGGGAGCCGGTCAAGCGCCTGCCGGTAGCGCTCGGCCAAGACCTCGGCATCGCGGGCCTCGCCCAGCACCGCCGCTAGCTCCCGCAATTGGTCGAGCACCGAAGGGTCGTCGGACACCCCGAACGATTCCGGCGAGGCCCGCAACAGGCTGCGAATCTTGCGGGTAGCCACCCGCATCTGATGCACGGCGTCGTCGACGTCGGCGCGCACGGCGCGATCCCAAGCCAGCAACTGGTCGACCTGCGCAGCTACTGCCCGGCGCAGCGGATCGGCCGGCATCGTATTCGTATCGTGGCGGTCGAGCACCCGCGCCAACTTCGATGCATGCCGCGCCGGTGTGGCTCCGGCGTCGAGCAGCCGGGTGCTCAGCCGGTCCAGCAGCTCAGTCTTTGCGACCGCGTCGGGTCTGGCAAGTTCGAGTTCCCATTCGCGCCACCGCTGTTCGGCGCCGGCATCGCCCGGCCAAGCGGTGACGCGGTCATCACAGAACTCGGCCAGCGGCTCGCCGTCGGCGTCGGACAGTAGCTGGACTTCCCGGATCGTGGTGATCCGCGCGACCGGTCGCAGCTCGCGATCCCGCACGATGGCCAGCACCGCATCTCGCACGTCGTCGGGCACCGTGTCGCTCAGCGGCGCCCGAATCTCGGTGCGCACATCAGGACCGGCCGGCAGTTTCAGATGCCATCCGGCGTCGGCGCCGCCGGTGCGGCGGCGCAACGTTATTCGATGCGATGCCAGGTCACGCGCGGGCGTGTCGAAATACCGGGCCTCCAGCGTCTGTGCCGGCCGCTTTTCTATCCGGCTGATCCCCGGGATACCCCCGAACGACGGCGGCAACGTCGACTCGCCGACGTCGAACTTGCGCTCCACCTCCACCTGACGCGACGTGCTGGGGGCCTTCAGCGGCATGTCGCGCGGGACGTCAGAAGCTGTGCTCGTCGGCGGGGAAAACGCTGCTGGCCACCTCTTGAGCGTATTGTGTTGCAGCACGGTGTAATTCGCCTCCGACGTCACCGAACCGCTTGACGAAGCGAGCCGTCTTGCCGCTGGTGAGCCCGGCCATGTCCTGCCAGACCAGCACCTGGGCGTCGCAGTTGGGGCCGGCTCCGATGCCGATGGTCGGAATTGTCAGCTTGCCGGTGATCTGGGTGGCCAATTCGGCCGGCACCATCTCCATCACCACCGAGAACGCACCGGCTTCGGCGACCGCGATCGCGTCGGCGATGGTCTGTTCGGCGGCGTCGCCGCGGCCCTGCACCCGAAAACCACCAAGCGTGTTGACGCTTTGGGGGGTGAACCCGATGTGCGCCATGACCGGGATACCGGCCGCGGTGAGCGCAGCGATCTGCTCGGCGACCCGCTCGCCGCCTTCGAGTTTGACCGCGTGCGCGCCGGCTTCCTTCATGAACCGGGTGGCGCTGGCCAGCGCCGCGGCGGGCCCGGCCTCGTAACTGCCGAACGGCAGATCCGCGACCACCAGCGCGTGCGGGGCGCCCCGGACCACCCCACGAACCAGCGGAATCAGCTCGTCGATGCTGATGGGCACCGTGGTGTCGTAGCCGTAGACGACGTTGGCGGCGGAGTCACCGACCAGCAGCACCGGAATGCCGGCGTCGTCGAAAATCCGTGCGGTGGAGTAGTCGTAGGCCGTGAGCATGGCCCACTTGTGGCCCTCCGCCTTCATCTTCTGCAGATGGTGGATGCGGGTCTTGGTTCGCGGCGCGGCACCGGACGCGCCACCGTAAACAGTGTGCTCAGACATCATTGTCCTTGAGTGTTCGCCGGGTCGATCCTCGTGGCCCTGCCGGGTCCCCGGGTTCGTCTGACGTTGCCAGTCTGCCATCTATCGCCCCACCGATACATACCAAGGTCAGTTGAGTTGCTCACAGTGGGTGCATTGGCGATTCCCCCGCCATCGCGGTGCGCCGGGCATACCATCTGCGCATGCAGCGGCTCAGCGGACTCGACGCCAGTTTTCTGTACCTGGAAACGCCCTCCCAGCCGTTGCATGTGTGCTCCATATTGGAGCTGGACACCTCGACAATGCCGGGCGGCTACAGCTTCGACCGGCTGCGCGACGAATTGGCGATCCGGATCAAGGCGATGCCGCAGTTCCGCGAGAAGCTGGCGGACAGCGCGTTTAACCTCGACCACCCGGTTTGGGTCGACGACGACACCTTCGACATCAGCCGGCATCTGCATCGCATCGGGCTGCCGCCGCCGGGCGGCCGGATGGAACTGTCGGAGATCTGCGGCCACATCGCGGGTCTGCCGCTCGACCGCAGCCGACCGTTGTGGGAAATGTGGGTCATCGAGGGTGTCGCGGGCACCGACGCCCAGCAGAACGGCCGGCTGGCCTTGATGACCAAGGTCCACCACGCCTGCGTGGACGGAGTGACCGGTGCGAACCTGATGTCGCAGCTCTGCAGCACCGAAGCCGATGCGCCGCCACCGGAACCGGTCGACGGGGTAGGCGGGGCCAACACCATGCAGATCGCCGTGAGTGGTCTCGCGAAGTTCGCGTCGCGGCCGCTGCATTTGGCCAACGTGCTGCCCAATACGGCGGCGTCGGTGGCGAAGACGGTGGCGCGGGCGCGCAGCGGTCAGGCGATGGCGCGGCCGTTCGCCGCGCCGCGAACCACGTTCAACGCCAGCATCACCGGGCACCGCAACATCGCTTATGCGCAGCTGGATCTCGGGGACATCAAGAAGGTCAAGGACCACTTCAACGTCAAAGTCAACGACGTGGTGATGGCCCTGGTGTCCGGGGTGCTGCGCCAATTCCTGTTCGACCGCGGCGAATTGCCGGAGTCGTCGTTGGTGGCGATGGTGCCGGTGTCGGTGCACGGAAAATCCGACCGGCCCGGCCGCAACCAGGTTTCGGGACTGTTCTCCAGCCTGCAAACCCATATCGCCGACCCGGCCGAGCGCATCAAGGCCATTGCCGATGCGAATTCGGTTGCCAAGCAACATAGTTCGGCGATCAGCGCCACGCTGTTGCAGGACTGGTCGCAGTTCGCCGCGCCGGCCGTGTTCGGCCTGGCGATGCGGGCCTACGCCAAGACCCGGCTGACCCGCAGCCGGCCGGTGCACAACCTGGTAGTGTCCAACGTCCCCGGTCCGCAGATGCCGCTGTATCTGCTGGGCTGCGAGGTCAAGGCTATGTATCCGTTGGGCCCGATTTTCCACGGCTCGGGGCTCAACATCACCGTCATGTCGCTCAACGGCAAGCTGAACGTGGGATTGATCGCCTGCCCAGAGCTGGTGCCCGACTTGTGGGAATTGGCCGACGACTTCGCCGTCGGGATGGAAGAACTGCTCCTCGCGACCCGGTAGCCGCGAGCTGCTTACGGCGCATGGCAGCATAGGTGGACATGGGCCTGCCTCGCCGCGACGCGATCGCGCGCACGACGTTGATCTGGACCGCAATGGCCGCGATCGTGCTCACTGTAGCGAGCTGCACACACGTCGTCGCCGGTCGGGCGCGGATGGCCGGGCCGAAAATCGGCCAGGCGCTGGAGTGGGGACAGTGCCGGGTCTCCGGCGGTACCGCGGTTAAGCTTCCGGCCGGCGCACAATGCGGCAAGATCGCCGTGCCCGTCGACTACAACCGCCTCGACGGCGACGCCGCGACGCTGGCGATGATTCGTTTCCCGGCAACCGGCGACAAGATCGGCTCGCTGGTCATCAATCCCGGCGGCCCGGGTGAATCCGGGATCGAGGCGGCCGTGGGCGTCGTGCAGTCCCTGCCGCCGCAGGTCCGCGAGCGCTTCGACCTGGTCGGCTTCGACCCGCGCGGGGTGGCGTCGTCGCGCCCGGCGATCTGGTGTAACTCCGACGCCGACAACGACCGGTTGCGCGCCGAACCGCAGGTGGATTACAGCCCGGCGGGCGTGGCACACATCGAAGACGAGACCAAGCAGTTCGTGCAGCGCTGTGTCGACAAAATGGGCAAGAAGTTCCTGGAGAACGTCGGAACCGTCAACGTCGCACGCGATCTGGACGCGATCCGCGATGCGCTGGGCGACGACAAGCTGACCTACCTGGGCTACTCGTATGGCACGCGGATCGGGTCGGCCTACGCCGAGGCCTACCCGCAGAACGTGCGGGCGATGATCCTGGACGGCGCGGTCGACCCGAACGCGGACCCGATCGAGGCAGATTTGCGGCAGGCCAAGGGATTTCAGGACGCATTCAACGACTACGCGGCCGAATGCGCCAAGGCCCCGAACTGTCCGCTCGGCACCGACCCGGCCAAGTCGGTCGACGTGTACCACAGCCTGGTGAATCCGCTTGTCGATCCGGCCAATCCGATGAAGAGCAGGCCGGCGCACACCAAGGACCCACGCGGGCTCAGTTACAGCGACGCGATTGTCGGCACCATCATGGCGCTGTACTCGCCGACCCTGTGGCACCACCTGACCACCGGGCTGACCGAGCTGAAAAGCGATCGGGGCGACACCCTGCTGGCGTTGGCCGACATGTACATGCGCCGTGATTCGCACGGCCACTACACCAACGCCAGCGACGCGCGGGTGGCGATCAACTGCGTCGACCAGCCGCCGGTCAAGGATCGCGCCAAGGTCATCGACGAGGATCGCCGCTCCCGTGAGATCGCGCCGTTCATGAGCTACGGCAAGTTCACCGGCGACGCGCCGCTGGGCACCTGCGCGTTCTGGCCGGTGCCGCCGACGAGCAAACCGCACAGCATCTCGGCGCCGGGGCTGCCGCCGACCGTGGTGGTGTCGACCACTCACGACCCGGCGACGCCGTACAAGGCCGGTGTCGACCTTGCCAAGCAGCTGCACGGCGCCCTGCTCACCTTCGACGGAACCCAGCACACGGTGGTGTTCCAGGGCAACAGCTGCATCGACGACTACGCGACGGCCTACCTGGTCAAGGGCACCACGCCGCCCCAGGGCGCGAAATGCTAGGGCGAGCAGACGCAAAACCGCCCAAAAGCGGTGCGGTTTGGGCGATTTTACGTCTGCTCGGCAGATAACGAGACCAAGGTGTGACCTTCCGGCGGCACTACGCGTGACCGGCGCATGCGACGATTGCTGGCCATGTGGCGCATGAGACGGCTGAGCTCTGCGCTGCTTTCCTTCGTGTTGCTCCAGGCGCTGGCCGTCGCACCCGGGCACGCCACCCCCGAGCCCGACTCCGGGCAGGCACCCAGCTCCGCCGCGCCGGCCTGGGGGAGCTGCAGCCGATTCGTCGACGACACCAGCGACATTCCCAGCGCGCGCTGCACCACCGTGACGGTTCCCGTCGACTACACCGTGCCCGGAGGGGCCCAGCTTCAGCTCGCCGTGATTCGCATCCCGGCCAGCGGACCCCGCATCGGGTCACTGCTGGTCAATCCGGGCGGTCCGGGAGCGTCGGCCGTCGACACCGTCGCCGGCATGGGCGCCGCCCTGGCGGACAGCGAGGTCGTTCGCCGCTTCGACCTGGTGGGATTCGATCCGCGCGGCGTCGGCCATTCCACCCCGACGCTGCGCTGCCGCACCGACGCCGAATTCGACGCCTACCGCCGCGAACCGATGGTCGACTACAGCCCCGCCGGCGTGGCCCACATCGAACAGGTCTACCGGCAGCTGGCCCAGCAATGCGCCGACCGGATGGGCGCGGCGTTCCTGCGGAACGTCGGAACCGAGTCCGTGGCGCGCGACATGGACATGGTCCGGCGGGCGCTGGGTGACGAGCAGCTCAACTACCTGGGCTTCAGCTACGGCACCGAGCTGGGCACCGCCTACGTCGAGCGGTTCGGCAACCATGTGCGGTCGATGGTGCTCGACGGTGCCATCGACCCCACCGTCGGGCCGATCGACGAGAACGTCAACCAGGAAGCCGGCTTCCAAACCGCGTTCAACGACTACGCGGCCGACTGCGCCCGCTCGCCGGGCTGCCCGCTGGGCACCGACCCCGCCAAATGGGTCGCCCGCTACCACCAGCTGGTCGACCCGCTGGTCACCAAGCCGGGCAAGACGTCGGATCCGCGCGGCTTGAGCTACGCCGACGCGACCACCGGCACCATCAACGCGCTCTACACCCCGCAGCACTGGAAATATCTGACCAGCGGGTTGCTGGGTCTGCAACACGGCACCGACGCCGGTGACCTGCTGATGCTGGCCGACGACTACAACGGGCGCGACGACGACGGCCACTACGACAACTCCCAGGACGCATTCAACGCGGTCCGATGCGTCGACGCTCCCTCACCGACCGACGTGGCCTCCTGGGTAGACGCCGACCGCCGGATCCGCCAGGTCGCACCATTCCTGTCCTACGGGCAGTTCACCGGATACGCGCCGCGCGACCTGTGCGCGCTGTGGCCGGCGCCGGCCACGTCGTCGCCGCATCCGGCGGCACCCGTCGCGCCGGGCAAGGTCGTCGTGGTCTCCACCACCCACGACCCGGCCACGCCGTATCAGGCTGGGGTCAACCTGGCCCGCCAGCTCGGCGCCCCGCTGATCAGCTACAACGGCACCCAGCACACCGCCGTGTTCAACGGCGACCGCTGCGTCGACACCGCAGTCGCGCGTTATTTCGTCGACGGGGTGTCTCCGGGCAGCCTGCAGTGCTAAGACGCGATACGCTTCGCATCATGGATCGACAGAAGGAATTCGTGCTCCGCACGCTGGAGGAACGGGATATCCGTTTCGTCCGGCTGTGGTTCACCGATGTGCTCGGCTTCCTCAAGTCGGTCGCGATAGCTCCGGCCGAACTCGAGGGCGCATTCGAGGAGGGCATCGGCTTCGACGGTTCCTCGATCGAGGGCTTCGCCAGGGTCTCGGAAGCCGACATGGTGGCTCATCCCGACCCGTCGACCTTCCAGGTGCTGCCCTGGACCACCAGCACCGGACATCACCACTCGGCCCGGATGTTCTGCGACATCACCATGCCCGACGGCTCGCCGTCATGGGCCGACCCGCGCCACGTGCTGCGCCGTCAGCTCGGCAAAGCCAACGAGCTCGGGTTCTCCTGCTACGTGCATCCAGAGATCGAGTTCTTCCTGCTGCAACCCGGTCCCGACGACGGCCAGCCGCCCGTCCCGGCCGACGACGCCGGCTACTTCGACCAAGCTATCCACGACTCCGCGTCGAACTTCCGCCGCCGCGTGGTCGAAGCGCTCGAATCCATGGGCATTTCGGTGGAGTTCACCCACCACGAAGGCGCGCCGGGTCAGCAGGAGATCGATCTTCGCTTCGCCGACGCGCTGTTGATGGCCGACAACGTGATGACGTTCCGGTACCTGATCAAGGAAGTGGCGCTGGAGGAGGGCGTGCGGGCGTCGTTCATGCCCAAGCCGTTCGGGCAGTTCCCCGGCTCGGCGATGCACACCCACATGAGCCTGTTCGAAGGCGAGGTCAACGCCTTCCACAGCCCCGACGACCCGCTGCAGCTCTCTGACGTCGCGAAGTCGTTCATCGCCGGAATCCTCGAGCACGCCAGCGAGATCAGCGCGGTCACCAACCAATGGGTCAACTCCTACAAGCGGCTGGTGCACGGCGGCGAGGCGCCCACCGCCGCGTCCTGGGGAGCGGCCAACCGGTCGGCGCTGGTACGGATTCCGATGTACAGCCCGCACAAGACGTCGTCGCGGCGCATCGAGGTGCGCAGCCCCGACTCGGCGTGCAACCCCTACCTGACGTTCGCGGTGCTGCTGGCCGCCGGGCTGCGCGGCGTCGAAAAGGGTTACGCGCTGGGCCCGCAAGCCGAGGACAACGTCTGGGACCTCACGGCCGAGGAGCGCCGCGCGATGGGCTACCGCGAGCTGCCGTCGAGCCTGGACAGTGCGCTTCGCGCCATGGAGAGCTCCGAGCTGGTCGCAGAAGCGTTGGGGGAGCACGTATTCGACTTTTTCCTGCGCAACAAGCGCAGGGAATGGGCCAACTATCGCAGCCACGTCACGCCGTTCGAGCTCAAGACGTATCTCTCGCTCTGACGCCGCGCCGTGTGCGCTACCGTCGTGGTCGTGAGCCAACCCGCCACGCAGCGCCCGAAACTGCCCAGCGTCGGCCGGCTCGGGTTGGTCGACCCACGCGCGAGCGCCTACCTAGCGCAACTGGGCTGGGACAGCGAGGAGGACCAAGACCACATCGACTTGCTGTGGGCGCTGTCGCGCGCACCCGATGCCGACGCCGCGCTGGGTGCGATGGTCCGGCTGGCCGAGGCGCTCGGCGACGGATGGGATGAACTCAACACGGCGCTGCTGACCGATCGCGGGCTACGGGGCCGGCTGCTGGCGGTGCTGGGCTCCTCGCTGGCGTTGGGGGACCACCTGGTCGCCCACCCGCGGTCCTGGCATCTACTGCGGGGCGACGTGACACTGCCGTCGGCCGACGAGCTGCGGCGCACCTTCCTCGAAACGTCAAGCGGCGCAAGCCTCGAGCAATTGCGGGTGCTGTACCGTGACCGGCTGCTGGTGCAGGCCGCGCTCGACCTGGCCTCGGCGGTCGAGGACGAGCCGGTGCTGCCGTTCACCGCGGTCGGCGCCCACTTGGCCGACATCGCCGACGCCGCACTGGGCGCGGCGCTGTCCGTCGCCGAACAGACGGTGTGCGGCGACGACACACCGCCCCGGCTGGCCGTCATCGCGATGGGCAAATGCGGTGCCCGCGAACTGAACTACGTCAGCGACGTCGATGTGATCTTTGTTGCCGAGCGCGCCGACTCGGTGAGCACCCGGCTTGCCGGCGAGATGATGCGGGTGGCGTCGGAGGCCTTCTTCGAGGTGGACGCCAACCTGCGCCCGGAGGGCCGGCACGGCGAGCTGGTCCGCACGCTGGACTCGCACATCGCCTACTACCAGCGCTGGGCCAAGACGTGGGAGTTCCAGGCTCTGCTCAAGGCCCGACCGGCCGCCGGCGACCTCGAGCTGGGGCAACGCTACGTGGCGGCGTTGATGCCGATGGTCTGGAGCGCTTGCGAGCGTGAGGATTTCGTCGACGAGGTGCAGGCGATGCGGCGACGGGTCGAGCAGCTGGTGCCGGCCGACGTGCGCAGCCGCGAGATCAAACTCGGCAGCGGCGGCTTGCGCGATGTGGAGTTCGCGGTGCAGCTGCTGCAGCTGGTGCACGGCCGCAGCGACGAGTCGCTGCACGTTGCCTCGACGGTGGACGCGCTGGCCGCGCTGGGACGCGGCGGCTACGTCGGCCGCGACGACGCGGCCAATCTGACCGCCTCGTACGAGTTTCTTCGGCTGCTGGAACACCGGCTGCAGCTGCAGCGGCTCAAGCGCACCCACATGCTGCCGGCCCTCGACGACGACGAGGCGCTGCGCTGGCTGGCCCGCGCGGCCCACATCCTGCCCGACGGGCGCCGCGACGCGCTGGGTGTGCTGCGCGAAGAACTCAAGCGCCACAACGTGCGGGTGTCCCGGCTGCACGCCAAGCTGTTCTATCAGCCGCTGCTGGAATCGGTCAGCCCGGCGGGCCTGGAGTTCGCCCAGGGCATGACGCCGGAAGCCGCCGAACGTCAGCTGGCCGCGCTCGGCTATGACGCGCCGCAGAGTGCGCTGACCCATCTGTCCGCGTTGATCAACCAGAGCGGGCGCCGCGGCCGGGTGCAGTCGGTGCTGCTGCCCAAGCTGCTGGACTGGTTGTCGGACACACCGGACCCCGACGGTGGACTGCTGTCCTACCGTCGGCTGTCCGAGGCGATGGCGCCGCACCGCTGGTATCTGTCGACGCTGCGGGACAGCAGCGCGGTGGCCAAGCGGCTGATGCGGGTGCTGGGCACCTCGGCGTATGTGCCGGATCTGCTGATGCGCGCGCCGGAGGTCATTCAGTCCTACGGCGACGGACCGTCGGGACCGAAGCTGCTGGAAACCGATCCCGACGCGGTCGCCGGCGCGCTGGTGGCCTCGGCGAGCCGGCACGCCGACCCGGTTCGCGCCATCGCCGCCGCACGTAGCCTGCGCCGCCGAGAGCTGGCCCGCGTCGCCTCCGCGGACCTGCTCGGCATGCTCGAGGTGACCGACGTGTGCGCCGCGCTCACCTCGGTGTGGGTGGCGGTGCTGCAGGCCGCACTGGACGCGGTGATCCGCGCGAACACTCCCGCGGATGGCCGGACCCCCGCCAAGATTGCCGTGATCGGGATGGGCCGCCTGGGTGGCCGCGAATTGGGCTACGGCTCGGACGCCGACGTGATGTTCGTCTGCGAACCGGCTGCCGGCGTGGAGGATTCGGCCGCGGTGCGCTGGTCGGTGTCGGTGGCAGAGGGTGTCCGGGCTCTACTGGGCACGCCCAGCGCCGATCCGCCGCTGGAGGTCGACGCCAATCTGCGCCCGGAGGGGCGCAACGGTCCGCTGGTCCGCACGCTGGCGTCGTACGCCGCCTACTACGAGCAGTGGGCGCAGCCGTGGGAGGTGCAGGCACTGCTGCGCGCACACTCGGTGGCCGGTGACGCGGAGCTCGGCCAGCGTTTCCTTCTGATGGCCGACAAGACGCGTTACCCCGAGGGGGGAGTGTCCGCCGAAGCGGTGCGCGAAATCCGGCGGATGAAGGCGCGCGTCGACGCCGAGCGGCTGCCGCGCGGCGCCGACCCGAACACACACACCAAGCTGGGGCGCGGCGGACTGGCCGACATCGAATGGACCGTGCAGTTGCTGCAGCTGCGGCACGCCCACGCGATCCCCGCTCTGCACAACACTTCGACGCTGGAATCCCTGGACGCCATCGCCGCGGCCGAGCTGATCGCCGCCGACGAGGTGGATCTGCTGCGCCAGGCCTGGTTGACGGCGACGCGGGCACGCAACGCGCTGGTGCTGGTGCGCGGCAAGCCCACCGACCAGCTGCCGGGGCCGGGGCGTCAGCTCAACGCGGTCGCGGCCGCCGCCGGTTGGGATAAAGGTGACGGCGGCGAGTTCCTGGACAACTACCTGCGGGTGACGCGTCGCGCAAAAGCGGTGGTGCGCAAGGTTTTCGGAGATTGAGGAGCAGGCGCGGGTGAACATCGAGTACGAGGTCATGGGCGCCGACGAGCATGACCGGCTGACGGCGCTGTACGGCCCGCTGACCGACGCCGTGCGTGAGCTCATCGACGCCACCATCCGGACCGGGGTCGACGAAGACACCATTCGTCACGCGCACACCGCAATCCGGGCGGTGACTCAGCAGTTGCGCAGCCGCCCACCCGACGGGCCGCACGGCGTGCGCTATGCCGTCGACGGGCGCCCGCTGGCGTGGGGCAACGCCGTGGTCGGTCTGCGCAACCCGATCTCGCCGCCGCTTACCATCCACCATGAGGGCCGATGTTGCTGGAGCGAATTCAGCCTCGGCGCGGCCTACGAAGGGCCGCCGGGGCTGGTGCACGGCGGCGTCTGCGCGCTGGTGCTCGACCACGTGCTGGGGGAGGCGGCCAGCGAGGGCCTGACCAAGCCGCGGTTCACCGGAACCATCACCGTCAGGTACCTGCGCGGCACTCCGCTGGGCGAGCTGCGCGCCGAAGCCGTGATCGAGCGCGCTGAAAGCGTCAAAACCTTTGTCCGCGGCCATCTTTCCGATTCAGAAGGAATCACCGTCGAGGCGGAGGGGATCTTCGTTCAGCCGGCGTGGGCGCGGGACGCCGGATGAAGTTCTACATCAGCAGCGCCTACCTGAAGACCCGCGAGATCATCGAAATCGCCAAGGCAGCCGACGAGTTGGGCTACGACGGGATCGGGATTCCCGATCACGTCGTCAACCTGGAGACGCTGAGCACGCCGTACCCGTACACCAAGGACGGGCAGCGGCGCTGGCAGCCGTTCACCGACTGGCCCGACCCGTGGGTGCTGGTCGGTGCGCTCGCGCAAGTCACCAACCGGCTGCGGTTCGTCACCACCGTCTACATCCCTGCGATGCGCAACCCGTATTCGGCGGCGAAGGCCATCGGCACCGCGGCCTGCCTGGCCGACGGACGGGTGGAGCTCGGCGTGGGGGTCGGCTGGTGCGCAGACGAATTCGTATTGATGGAGCAACGATTCGAGGACCGCGGCAAACGCACCGACGAGATGCTCGAGCTTCTCGCTGCCTTGTGGCGGCCGGGCTGGACCGAGTTCGACGGCCAGTTCTATCAGACGCCGCGGCTGGAGATGGAGCCGACGCCGCCGCGGGTGCCGATCTACGTCGGCGGGCTCAGCGAGATCGCGTTGCGCCGAGCCGCCCGCCACGACGGCTGGATCGGCGACCTGATCCGCACGGAGCGCGCGATCGAGGTGGTAGGCCGGCTGCGTGCGTTGCGGGCCGAAAGCGGTTTGGGCATGGATGATTTCACCATCCTTACGCCGCTCACCGATGCCTTCACGGTGGCCGACTATCAGCGGGCGGCCGACGCCGGCATCACCGGGATCCTCACCATGCCGTGGATGTTCTACACCGGCCCGGACGCCACGCTGGCCGAGAAAGTCGACGGCATGCGACGCTTCCGCAAGGACCTGGCGCTCGACGGCTGAGGGCAGGCCGTGGAGCCGGCGCCACTCCACGTCGAGTGTGCATTCTGGACGCCGACTGTGCATCCTGGGTGAAGAAATCGCCGGAATCCCGCCCTCAGTGCACACTCGGCGCCCTCAATGCACAGTGGACGCCGTCACGCCGGTCAAAACCGTTCCCTTGCTCGTCGGATTGCCTTAACGTTGCGATCGTGGAGTCACACGGAACCCCCGAACTCGTGCCGGTCGAGGCATTGCGCTCAGGTGACCCGATCACCGACGTCCAAGGTGGCGGTCAGCATTACACGGTTCTCGAATCCAAAGCCATCGGCGAGGGCTGCGTCGTCCTTGAACTCGAATCCAAGGCGAACGACCAGCTTCGAGTGATCGAGATGTCCTTCCCGGCCGGCTACCACATGGGTAGGTCACCTCGGCGAATTCTGTGACCCCGCACGTCACACCGTTTCGCATCGACGTCGGCAGCGAAGTCCTCGACGACCTGCGGACCCGCTTGGCGCGCACCCGGTGGCCCGACGCGGAGTGCGTCGACGACTGGAGCCAGGGCATGCCGTTGGCGTACACCCGCGAGCTGGCCGCCTACTGGGCCGACGGCTACGACTGGCGGGCACGCGAAGCGGCGCTGAACCGCTTTGACCAGTTCGTCACCGAAATCGACGGGCTCGACATCCATTTCATCCACCAACGGTCCCCCCACGACGACGCCCTGCCGCTGTTGATCACCCACGGCTGGCCCGGCTCGATCGTGGAGTTCCACAAGGTGATCGAGCCGCTGGTCAATCCAGACCGCCCCGGGGACGCGTTCCACGTCGTGTGCCCGTCGCTTCCCGGGTACGGGTTCTCCGGCAAGCCCACGCGCACCGGGTGGGGCGTCGACAAGATCGCGCAGACCTGGGAGACGCTCATGGGCCGCCTCGGCTATGACCGCTACGGCGCGCAGGGCGGCGACTGGGGTGCCGCCGTCACCACACAACTCGGCCGCAACGGCGGTCGGTGCATCGCCATTCACCTGAACATGCCCATCGCCCGGCCGCCGGCAGACAGCGGCTCCGAACTCGGCGAGGACGAGCAGCGGGCGCTGTCGGCCATTGCGCAGCACCGCCGTTGGGGGACCGGCTATTCCAAGCAGCAGTCCACCCGGCCCCAAACATTGGGCTATGGATTGGTGGATTCGCCAGTGGCACAACTGGCGTGGATCGTCGAGAAGTTCTGGGCCTGGACGGACTGCGACGGGCATCCGGAGAACGTGCTCAGCCGCGACGAACTGCTCGACAACGTGATGCTGTACTGGGCGACCGCCAGCGGCGCCTCGTCGGCGCGGCTGTACTGGGAGAGCTACAACAACTTCGGCGGCGCTGGCCGGGTTGAGCTGCCCACCGGAGTCGCGGCATTTCCCAAGGAAATCCTGCCCACGCCGCGGCGCTGGTGTGAGGCCGCCTACAACATCACGCACTGGACGACAATGCCGCGCGGGGGTCACTTCGCCGCGTTCGAGCAGCCGGAATTGTTCGTCGACGACGTCCGCGCGTTCTTTGCCACTGTCCGCTGAGTTGGCTGGCGACCCGGATTCGGGTAGCCGGCTACCCTATTCAGCTGCGCCGAAGAGCGGGATAGTGGGACATCGAGACCGTCGGGACCGGCGGGGAGGTGCACTGTCCATGACCCAACCAGCTACTACCCCAAGGAAGGTCAACCGCGTGTTCGCAATCGGCTACGGCGCGGTCGGCTATCTGGCGTTCGTGGTGTCCTTCCTGTATGCGATCGGCTTCGTCGGCGACCTGTGGGTCCCACGCAGCGTCGATCACGCCATCGCCGCCCCGATCGGGGAAGCGATCGTGGTGAATGTGCTGCTGCTCGGCGTCTTCGCCGTCCAGCACAGCGTGATGGCGCGACCGGCGTTCAAGCGGTGGTGGACCCGTGTGGTGCCCCAGCCGCTGGAGCGCAGCACCTATGTGCTGCTGTCGAGTTTGGCGCTGTTCCTGCTGTACTGGCAGTGGCGATCGATGCCCACCGTGGTGTGGGATGTCAGAATGCCGGCAGGCTCACTGGTGTTGTGGGCGTTGTTCTGGCTCGGGTGGGCGACCGTCTTCGTCTCGTCGTTCATGATCAGCCATCTCGATTTGTTCGGGCTGCGGCAGGTGCTTGCCGTGTGGCGTGGAAAACCGCAGAGCGACATCAGTTTTCGCACGCCGCTGCTCTACCGGGTGGTGCGCCACCCGTTGATGGTCGGTTTCATTGTCGCCTTTTGGGCGGCTCCCACGATGACGGCCGGTCACCTGATGTTTGCGATCGCCACCACCGCCTACATCCTGATCGCGATTCAGCTGGAAGAGCACGACCTGATCGCCATGCTGGGCTCGCAATACCGGGACTACCGCCGACGGGTGCCGATGCTGCTGCCGTGGCCGCGTCCACGGGCCTGACGACCTGAGCGCTGTCACACCGACATTCGGGCCGGGTCGAATTCGAGAACCTGCGTCAAGCGGATGTTGTTGCCCGACGGGTCACGAAACGACGTATCGATGCCGTACGGCTGCGGGGTAGGCGGGTCGTTGAACACCACGCCGCGAGCGGACAACTCGTCATAGCTGCGCTGGCAGTCGTCGGTCTCGAGGAAGAGGGTTCCGCCGGCGCCCTTCGCGACCAGCTCGGCCAGTGCGGCGCTGGCCTGTGCGTCGAGCATCGGCGGTCCCGGCACCGGCATCAGCACCAGGCCGACATCGGACTGGCCCGGCGGTGCGACCACCAGCCAGCGGAACTGCCACGCCTCCATGGTGACGTCGGAGCGGACCTCCCAGCCCAGTGTTTTGGTGTAGAACTCGGCGGCCTCGTCTTGGTCGTGCACCCAGAACTGGGTGTTGGCGATCTTGATCACGGGTTCTCCTCCCTGGCTGGTGTGAGGAAGCCTAGGCAAGCGGTGAGCGATCGTCTTCTCGAAAAGTGCGGTTCTGCGGGCGCGCATAGGCTTTCGCGATGCACAGCGGTATCCGGACCAGCCGGGCGGCGGGCGGCCATCCGGCCCGGTAGTCGGTTGGGGTCTGACCGAAGATTCGCCGGAAGCTCGTCGTGAAGGAGCCGACACTGTCCCAACCGACCGCAAAGCAGATCCGGGCAACCGGCCAATCCGTCGTGCGCAGCAGCGCCGCTGCCCGTTCCAGTCGCCGTGTCAGCAGGTATCGGTGCGGCGTCTCGCCGAATGTCCGGGCGAACTCTCTGCTGAAGTGCGCCTTCGACAGTCCCGCCGCGTGCGCGAGGTCGGCGACCGAAAGCGGCTCGAAGTAACGGCAGTCCGCGAGGTCCTTGGCCCGCAGGAGATGTCGGGCAGCGGGCACGGCGGTGTTGGTCATGCCCGGCGGCCGAGCCGACGATGTCGTCGTAACCGCGTCCAGGGCGCGCTCGTCGATCGCCAGCCCGCACCGGTGCGGCGGCGGGTGTCGATCGCGTAAGCGCCCCCGCCGATGAAAACCAACAGCAGAAAACCGAAGCAGTACAGTACCGCAAGCTCACCCTGGTTGACGATCGGCCAAAAGCCATGCGGGAAGTGCTGACTGAAGTAGGCGTACGCCATCTCCCCGCACGCCACGAAGGCGGCGGCCCGGGTGAACAGGCCCACCAGGATCAGCCCCGCGGTCACCGCTTCTATCCAGCCCGCGTAATAGAACGGCCACTCGCCGGTGGGGACGGTGGGCCCGACCGGCCAGCCGATCAGCTTCTGCAGGCCGTGGCATAAAAACAGCAGCCCGAACACCACCCGGAAAACCGCCACCGCCACAGGCGAGTACGGGCTGAGCCTGGCCTCGAGGTTGCGCGTCGTCATGCGACGACGATACGGCTACACGTGCTCAAACGTCCTTAAACGTCGTAGTACAGCGCGAACTCGTAGGGGTGCGGGCGGACATTGATCGGGTCGATCTCGTTCTCGCGCTTGTAGGCGATCCACGTCTCGATCAGGTCGGACGTGAAAACGCCGCCCTCGGTGAGGTATTCGTGGTCCTCTTCGAGACGGTCGATCACCGCCGCCAGCGAGGTGGGGGCCTGCGGGATGTTGGCGGCCTCTTCCGGCGGCAGCTCGTAGAGGTCCTTGTCCACCGGCGCCTGCGGCTCGATCTTCTTCTTGATCCCGTCGATACCGGCCATCATCATCGCCGAGAACGCCAGGTACGGGTTACCCGACGAATCGGGGCAGCGGAACTCCAGCCGCTTGGCCTTCGGGTTGTTGCCGGTGATCGGGATACGCACACACGCCGACCGGTTGCGCTGGCTGTACACCAGGTTGATCGGCGCCTCGTAGCCCGGAACCAGCCGCTTGTAGGAGTTCACCGTCGGGTTGGTGAACGCCAGCAGCGACGGCGCGTGGTGCAGGATGCCGCCGATGTAGTGGCGGGCGGTGTCAGACAAGCCGGCGTAGCCGACCTCGTCGTAGAACAGCGGCCCGCCGTCCTTCCACAGCGACTGGTGGGTGTGCATGCCGGAGCCGTTGTCACCGAACAGCGGCTTAGGCATGAACGTGACGGTCTTGCCGTTCTGCCAGGCCGTGTTCTTGACGATGTACTTGAACAGCATCAGGTCGTCGGCGGCGTGCAGCAGCGTGTTGAACTTGTAGTTGATCTCGGCCTGACCGCCGCTGCCGACCTCGTGGTGGCCCTTTTCCAGGGTGAACCCGGCGTTGATCAGGTTGGTCAGCATCTTGTCGCGCAGGTCGACGTACTGGTCGTTGGGCGCGACCGGGAAATAACCGCCCTTCGGGCGCACCTTGTAGCCGCGGTTGGCGCTGCCGTCGAACTCGGTTTTCACACCGGTGTTCCACCACCCGGAGATGGCGTCGACTTCGTAGAACGCGCTGTTGGTCTGAGAGTTGAAGGAAACCGAGTCGAAGATGTAGAACTCGGCCTCGGCGCCGAAGAAAGCGGTGTCGGCGATGCCGGTGCTGACCAGGTAGCTTTCGGCCTTGCGGGCGACGTTGCGGGGGTCGCGCGAATACGCCTCACGGGTGAACGGGTCGTGCACGAAGAAGTTCAGGTTCAGCGTCTTGGCTTCGCGGAACGGGTCGATCTGCACCGTCTCCGGGTCCGGCAGCAGGATCATGTCCGATTCGTGGATCGACTGGAAGCCGCGGATCGAGGAGCCGTCGAAGGCCAGCCCGTCCTCGAACACGCTCTGGTCGAATGCCGACGCCGGGATCGTGAAGTGCTGCATCACGCCGGGCAGATCACAGAACCGGACGTCGACGTACTGAACCTTCTCGTCCTTGATGAGCTTGATGATGTCGTCGGCCGTCTTTTCGGACACCGAAGCGCTCTCCTTTACTGAGGGCATCGAATCTAATGCGGTCATTGAGGCGCTCTCCTTTACTGGCCGTGACGGGTGGCCCGATCAGACCGTAGGGAGGCGATGTTGCCCGGCAGTCAACCCCATGTTGCGCTGACGTTACGCGACGCGGTTCGCCACCGTCGAAACCGGGTCGCGACCTCTTATTGTGGAGGCCATGGCCCGTGACATCGCATCGTGGCTGTCCGGCCCGCCGGGCTCGTCGTCCGGATACCCCGGTGAAACGCTCGGCCTGCCCGAGCACGGCGCCGGTTCGCTGGCCCGGCTGGGGCGCCGGTTGGCGGCGTTGATGGTCGACTGGCTGGTGGCCTATGGGCTTGCCGCGCTGGGAATGACGCTGGGTCTGGTTGCGCCGAGCCTGCTGTCGACGGCGGTGCTGGTCGTCTGGCTGGTGCTCGGCGTGATCGCGGTGCGGCTGTTCGAGTTCACGCCGGGGCAGTTCGCGCTGGGGCTGCGGGTGATGTCGGTCGACGGGCGGCTGTACGTCGGGCTCGGCCGGGCCGCCCTGCGCGGGCTGATCATCGCGTTGGTCATTCCGGCGTTGTTCGTCGACGCCGACGGCCGCGGCTGGCAGGACCGCGCGACGGGCACCGCGGTCGTCCGCAGGTAGCTACCGCCTGCGCACCGTGCGCTGCACGCCGCGCATCTTGGCGGCGCCGGGTACCGGCCCCTTCGGCATCGCGGCCGCTCCCGCCCGGGTGCCCAAGGCGCTCAGCCGGGATTCCAGCGAGTCCATCTGCTTGACCGTGATGTTGGCCGGCAGCTTGGTCAGGTGACGCTCGAGCTTGGCCAGCGGGACCTCGCCGTCGCCGTTGCCGACGACGATGTCATAGATCGGGATCTCGCCCACCAACCGAGCGGTGCGCTTCTTTTCCTGGGCCAGCAGCGGCTTGACCCGCGCCGGCGACCCCTCGGCCACCAGGATGACGCCGGGGCGACCGATCACGCGGTGCACGGCGTCGAAGTGACCGGTAGCGGCCACGCCCGGGGTAACGCGCCACTTGCCGCGCAGATTGTCCAGCGCCCACGCGGCCGCGCCGGTCTGCCCCTCGGCCTTGCGGTAGACCGACCGCTGCGCGCGCCGGCCGAAGATGATGAACGCCACGAGCGCGCCGAGCACCACGCCCAGCGGAATCATCGTGACCATGGTGAACCCGCCGGCGGCCACCCCGACCGCCACGGAGGCCCCGACGATCAGCACGAACGCGCCGATCATGTAGGGCAGCAGCCGCTTGTCCTCTTTGCGCTGCATGGTGAACGCCTGCCATAGCTGGCTACGGCGCTCCTTGGCGGCGGCCTTGCGGGCCGCTTTCGCCTCGGCTCTGGCGGCCTTGTTCGCCGCGGTATTACGGGATTTCGCCATTGGTTCAGGATACGGTCGGGCGCGCCCGCACAGCCTGCTGGTAGAGCCGCCCGGCACGGTACGACGATCGCACCAACGGTCCGGCCAGCACGCCGGCGAAGCCGAGGCCTTCGGCGTAGTGCGAGTACTCGACGAACTCGTCGGGGGGAACCCAGCGCTCGACGGGGTGATGCCGGGCCGACGGCCGCAGGTATTGGGTGATCGTGACGATCTCGCAGCCGGCGGTGTACAGATCGTCCAGCGCGGTGCGCACCTCGCCGGGCGTCTCGCCCAACCCGAGGATCAGGTTGCTCTTGGTGACCAACCCGAATTCGCGGGCGGCCGTGAGCACGTCGAGGCTGCGCTCATAGCGGAAGGCCGGCCGGATCCGCCTGAAAATCCGGGGCACCGTTTCGACGTTGTGCGCCAACACTTCCGGGCGAGACTCGAAAACTTCTTGCAACCGGTCGGGGTCGCCGTTGAAGTCGGGGATCAGCAGTTCGACACCGGTGTTCGGGTTGAGCCTCTTGATGGCGCGCACGGTCTCGGCGTAGAGCCACGCCCCGCCGTCGGGCAGATCGTCGCGGGCCACCCCGGTGACGGTCGAGTACCGCAGTCCCATCGCCTGCACGCTCTCGGCGACGCGCCGCGGCTCGTCGCGATCCAGGGCGGCGGGCTTGCCGGTGTCGATCTGGCAGAAGTCGCAGCGACGGGTACATTGATCGCCACCGATCAGGAAGGTGGCCTCGCGGTCTTCCCAGCACTCGTAGATGTTGGGGCAGCCGGCTTCCTCGCACACGGTGTGCAGGCCCTCGCGCCGGACCAGGCTCTTCAGCGCGGTGTATTCAGGACCCATTCGCGCGCGCGTCTTGATCCACGGCGGTTTGCGCTCGATCGGGGTCGCCGCGTTGCGCACCTCCAGGCGCAGCAACTTTCGGCCTTCCGGAGCGACAGTCACAATGGCGATGCTACGCGGGCCGACGGTTGCCAGCTCAGGGTCAGCCGCCCGTCGAGCGCGTCGCACACCGCGTCGGCGACGGCCAACCGGACGTCGCCGACACCGACCCGCCGGCCCAGTTCCGTCGTTATCGACGTCACTCCGGCGTCGACGATGCCGCACGGCACGATCCGGTCGAACGCGGCCAGGTCGCAGTCGCAGTTGAGCGCGAAGCCGTGCAGTGTGGTCGCCCGCGACACCCGAACGCCGATTGCGGCGACCTTGCGCGCGCGCCGGCCGGGCACCCACACTCCGGACCGTCCCTCGACGCGACCCACCTCCACGCCCAGGTCGATGCACACCTTGATCAGCGATTCCTCAAGGCGCCGAACGTAATTGACGACGTCGAGTGGCTCGGTCAGCCCGATGATCGGGTAGCCGACGAGTTGGCCCGGTCCGTGCCAGGTGATCTTGCCGCCGCGGTCGGTGTCGACGACGGGCGCGCCGTCAACGGGGCGTTCGTGCGGGAGCGTGCGCCGCCCGGCGGTGTAGACCGGCGGGTGTTCGAGCAACAACAGCGTGTCCGGACAGCCGGCCACGCGCTGGTCGGCCAGTTCTCGTTGGAGCTGCCACGCGGCGGCGTAGTCGACGGTGCCGAGCTGGCGGACGTCGATGGGCGCGGTGCTTGAGCGTATGGAGCTCACAAGCCGAGGCTACTAGGCGGCGTCGAGTGCGCACCGTTGGCTTCGAGAGTGAAGTTACGGCGTCGAGTGTGAGATCAGGGCGGCGAAATCGCAATTTTCCCACCCCACATTCACTCTCAGAGCCAAGGATTCACACTCGATGGGGCGCGAGGTTACGCGACGTGCGGTCGGGTGGTGGCGTAGCGCAGCGCCTCGCCGATGGTGTTGTGGTGGAATTGAAAACCGGCGCGCTCCAGGGCGGCCGGGATGACGCGCTGGCCGCACAACAAGCCCTCGTCGGCGAACTCGCCGAGCGCGGCGCGCACCGCGAACCCCGGCATGATCAGCCGTGTGGGCCGGTGCACCGCGCGGCCCAGCGCCGCAGTGAACTCGGCGTTGGTGACCGGTGCAGGGCCGGTGAGGTTCACCGGCCCGGACAGCTTGCGGCGGGTGATGACGTACTGCAGCGCCCGCACCTCGTCCTCGAGGCTGATCCACGACATGTATTGGCGGCCGTTGCCCAGCCGGGCGCCAAGGCCCACCGAGAACAGCGGCCGCAGCCGACCCAGTGCGCCGCCCGACGGGGCCAACACCAGACCGGTGCGGGCCAGCACCACCCGGGCGCCCGCCTGCTGGGCCACCGCGGTGGCCGCTTCCCAGTCCTTACAGAGTTGGGCCAGGAAACCCGTTCCGGCCGAATCGGTTTCGTCGACGGCGCGGTCTTTGGTGTCGCCGTAGTAGCCGACGGCGCTGGCGTTGACCAGTACCCCCACCCCGGCCTCGGCGACGGCGGCTGACATCACTTCGGTCGGCGTGATGCGGCTGTCGCGCAGGGTCTGCTTGAATGCGCCCGACCAGCGGCGCTGGCCGATGTTGATGCCGCATAGGTTGACCACTGCGTCGACGCCGCGCAGCGCCGAAGCGTCGAACTCACCGGCTTCGGGATCCCAGCGCACTTCGGTGCCGTTCGACGGCGTTCTGCGCACGATGCGCAGTACCCGGTGATCGGCGGCGCGCAACGCTGCGACCAGGGCCGAACCGATCAGCCCGGACGAGCCAGCGATTGCGATGACGACCTTGGCCACGGTGTCGAAGCCCTTCTAAAGACCCAAGTCGGCCTCGAATGCCCCCTCTTCGAGGCGATGCCTGATGGTGGTCAGGAACCGTCCGGCATCGGCGCCGTCGATCAGCCGGTGGTCGTAGGTCAGCGGCAGGTAGCAGATCGAGCGCACTCCGATCGATTCGTTGCCGGTATCGTCGACGACCACCCGCGGCCGCTTGACGATGGCGCCGGTGCCCAACATGGCGGCCTGCGGCGGGACCAAGATCGGCGTGTCCAGCAGCGCGCCCTGGCTGCCGATGTTGGTGATCGTGAAGGTGCCACCGGACAGCTCGTCGGGTTTGAGGTCGCCGGAGCGAGCGCGGGCTGCGATGTCGGCGATCGCGCGCGCCAGCCCGGCCAGCGACAGGTCGCCGGCGTTGTGGATGACGGGGGAGAGCAGACCCTGATCGGTGTCGACGGCGAACCCGAGATGTTCGGCGTCGTAGTAGGTGATCTCCTTGGTTTCCTCGTTGTAGCTCGCGTTGATGTTGGGATGGATCTTGAGCGCGTCGATCACGGCGCGGGCGATGAACGGCAGGAAGGTCAGGTTCACGCCCTCGCGTTCGGCGAACGCGGTCTTGGCCCTGGCCCGCAACGCCACGATCTTGGTCATGTCGACCTCGTGGACCTGGGTCAGCTGTGCGGTGGCCTGCAGCGACTCCCGGGTTTTCTTGGCCGTGATCTGACGGATCCGGCTGGCTTTCTGGGTGGTTCCGCGCAGGTGCGCGAGCGCGGGTGCCGGGGTGGGCGCGGCCGGCGCGGGAGCGGGGCCGGCGGCAGCGGGCTGCGCTGCCGGCGGGGGTGGCGGCGCTTTCTTGGCTTCGGCGGCAGCGAGCACGTCCTGTTTGCGGATGCGCCCGCCGACGCCGGTGCCGGTCACCTCGTTGAGGTCAATGTTGTTGTCGGCAGCCAGTTTTCGCACCAGCGGCGTGACGTACGGGGTGGTTGGCGCTTGGGCGGCGGGCGCCGGCTCGGGTTTGGCTTCGGGCTGGGGCGCCGGCTCGGGCGGTGGGGCCGGTTTGGCTTCTGGTTTGGCCTGGGACTGCGGCGCTGGCGGGGCTTGCGGCTCGGGTGCGGGCTTGGCGGCGGGCGCGGCGGCGCCGGTGCCGATCCTGGCAAGTTCGCCGCCCACCGCGACGGTGACGTCTTCCTCGGCGGTGATGCTGACCAGCGTGCCGGCCACCGGGGACGGGATCTCGGTGTCGACCTTGTCGGTGGACACCTCGACCAACGGCTCGTCGACATCCACCAGGTCGCCGACCTTCTTCAGCCAGCGGGTCACCGTGCCCTCGGTGACCGACTCGCCGAGTTCGGGCATCAGCACGGGCGTGGTCGCACCGGTTGCGGCGGCCTCGCCGTCCGGTGACGCCGCCGCGGGCTGCGGGACGGGTTGCGGCTCAGGCTGGGCCGCCGGCTGCGGCTCCGGTTGCGCTTCGGCTTGCGGCTCGGGTTGCTGCTCCGGTTGCGCTTCGGGCGTTTGCCCGCCGGCGGGTTGGCCGCCGTCACCCTCGGCGGCATCGCCGATGATGGCCAGCTCCCCGCCGACCTCGACGGTGTCGTCCTCGTGGGCGATGATCTTGGTCAGCACGCCGGCCGCCGGTGACGGGATTTCGGTGTCGACCTTGTCGGTGGACACCTCGAGCAGCGGCTCGTCGAGTTCGACCGTGTCGCCTTCTTGCTTGAGCCAGCGGGTGACCGTCCCCTCGGTGACGCTCTCGCCGAGCGCCGGCATCTGGACTGAGAAGGCCATCTCTGTTGACTCCTCGATCGATCGGTCGGTCGGCACGGGTCGACCTCTGGCTTACCACAGCATCCTGTCACTGCGGCGCGACCGGCACTCACCCAGGGCAGCGTGGGCCCCGCCGGCTCTTGACACCCCTGCAGCGCCCGGGCAGGGTCGAAACACGCTTGCTACCAACGGTATGGGCTACTGGCCGTCACAGTAAGTCTCGGGGGAGCGAAGGAGTGCGATGGCAGCCCCACAACGGTTCGTCGACAGCGCCGACGGAGTCCGCCTGGCGGTCTGCGAAGAAGGCAAGGCGGACGGACCCACGGTCGTGTTGGTACACGGCTGGCCGGACTCACACGTGCTGTGGGACGGCGTGGTCCCGTTGCTGGCCGAGCGCTTCCGGGTCGTCCGCTACGACAACCGTGGAGTCGGCGGATCGTCGGCGCCCAAGCGGGTTTCGGCGTACACCATGGCCCGATTCGCCGACGACTTCGCCGCCGTCGTCGACGCCTGCAGTTCCGGTCGGCCGGTGCATGTGCTTGCCCACGACTGGGGATCGGTGGGGGTGTGGGAGTACCTGAGCCGGCCCGGCGCCGGCAAGCGGGTGGCGTCGTTCACGTCGGTGTCCGGGCCGAGCCAGGACCACCTCGTCGACTACATCTTCACCGGCCTGCGGCGCCCGCACCGGCCCCGCACCTTTGTGCGGGCGCTCAGCCAGGCGCTGCGGCTGACCTACATGGCGTTCTTCTCCATACCGGTGCTCGCGCCGCTGTTCATCCGGGCCGCGTTGTCGAGCGCGGCGATCCGGCGCCGCCTGGTCGACAACGTCCCCGTCGAGCAGATCCACCACTCCGACACCATGGCTGCAGACGCTGCCAGATCGCTGAAAACCTACCGGGCCAACTATTTCCGGTCGTTCGCGCATCATCGGCACGACCACTACGTCGACGTGCCGGTGCAGCTCGTCGTCAACACCGAAGACCGCTACGTGCGGCCCTACGGCTACGACGCCACCGCGCGCTGGGTGCCGCGGCTGTGGCGCCGCGACATCAAGGCGGGACACTGGTCGCCGATGTCGCACCCGCAGGTGCTGGCGGCGGCGGTGCACGAGCTTGCCGACTTCACCGAGGGCAAACCGCCATGCCGTGCGTTGCGGCGCGCACAGGTCGGTCCTCGGCGCGACTACTTCACCGACATGCTGGTGTCGGTGACCGGGGCGGGCAGCGGCATCGGCCGGGCCACCGCGTTCGCGTTCTCCCGCGAGGGCGCCGAGGTCGTCGTCAGCGACATCGACGACGCCGCCGTCAAGGACACTGCCGCCGAGATCGCCGCGGCAGGCGGGGTGGCACACGCCTACCAGCTCGACGTCGCCGACGCCGAGGCCGTCGAGGCGTTCGCCGAGCAGGTCTGCGCCGAGTACGGAGTGCCCGACATCGTCGTCAACAACGCCGGCATCGGGCAGGCCGGCCGCTTCCTGGACACCCCGCCTGAGCAATTCGACCGGGTCCTCGGCGTCAATTTCGGCGGTGTGGTCAACGGCTGTCGCGCATTCGCACGGCGGCTGGTCGAGCGCGGCGCGGGCGGACACATCGTCAACGTCTCGTCGATGGCGGCCTACGCACCGTCACAGCAGCTGAACGCCTATTGCACTTCCAAGGCCGCGGTGTACATGTTCTCCGACTGCCTGCGCGCCGAACTGGACGCGGCCGGCGTCGGGCTGACCACGATCTGCCCCGGCGTCATCGACACCAACATCGTGCACACCACCCGGTTCGACGCCCCGTCGGGACACATCGAGCAGGCCGAGGGGCGGCGGGCCCAGCTGGAGAAGATGTTCGCCCTGCGCCGCTACACCCCGGACAAGGTGGCCGACGCCATCATCGCGGCGGTCAAGAAGAACAAGGCGATTCGGCCGGTGGCACCGGAGGCCTATCTGCTCTACGGCGTGTCCCGGTGGGCGCCGCAGGTGCTGCGCAGCACCGCGCGCCGCCGGTTGGTGTAGCGAGAATTTCACGCGCGTCGCCGACCGCCCGCGCGGGTACCCGCAGGGTTCGAGCCATGCGAAAGGAACCCTGCCGATGGCTGCCACACGAGCATTTACCGCGATCCGAGACGTGCACGCGTCCTGTCAGCGGGTCTGGGATGTGCTGGCCGACGGGTGGACCTACAGCCAGTGGGCGGTCGGCAACAGCCGCACCCGGGCGGTCGACCCCAACTGGCCGGAGCCGGGCGCGGCCATCCGGCACTCGATCGGGGTGTGGCCCCTCGTGATCAATGACCAGGCGTCCGTCGAAAAATGCGAACCGCGCCGCGAACTGGTGCTGCGTGCGGGGCTCGGGGCACTGGGCGCAGCACGAATCACGATGCGGCTGCACGAGATTCCGGATGGCTGCCGAGTCGAGATGATCGAAGTGCCCGCCGAAGGACCGGTCCGGCTCATCCCCGACCGGCTCACATTGGTTGCCATCTACCCCCGCAACCTGGAAGGTTCGGACACACCCGGCGGCGGCGCCCGGTCGGGGCACGTGACCGGTGACGAATCCGTACGCGACATCTGCTCGGCAATACATCCACTGGCGATGGCATCGCCTGCCTTTCGGCGTTGGCCGCTCAAAGAGTACGGTCTCGAGTGGATCTTCGCCCCGGTAGAGGCGGCGCACCCCCTCGGCGACGGCAGCGCTGTCGCACTGTATCGCGACGTCGGCAAGACCGCTGCCGGAATGGGCGCCGACCGGTCCGCATACGAACAGCTGCTAACTCCGTTGGTATCCAACGGGATTGAGCTGTTCGACAGCATTCTCGACCCGTTCCCGCCCAAGCATCCGATGACTGTTGCCAAGTTCGGTCGTGTTGGACTGGCCTCGACCGCGGGCATTTCGAAGCGCCGTTTTCACGACGTGCGGGCACCCGCATTACTGGCCGGCATGGCCGCGCACTCCTTCATGCCGCTGAACCTCTTCGGCACTGCCGCCGCCGGTCTGATGTTCGCCACCAGCGCACACCGAACCGGCTGGCCCATGCCGCGAGGCGGATCGCAAAAGATAGCCGATGCGCTACTGGGATATTTCGAGCACCTCGGCGGCCAAATCCGGTTGGGCCATTGGGTTCGACGGCTCGCCGATGTGCCCGCCCACCGGGTGCTGTTGCTTGACGTGTCCCCGACACAAGTCGCGTCGATACTCGCAGACAGCGTGCCGGCCTGGTACCGGCGCTTGTACGCCAATTACCGGTATGGTCCGGGGCTTTGCAAAGTGGACTACCCGTTGTACGGCCCGATCCCGTGGCGCGCCGACGAGTGCCGGCAGGCGGCCACCGTCCATCTGGGCGGCACGCTGCAACACATTGCTGCGGGCGAGTCGGCGGTGAACAAGGGCCGGCATCCGGACAAGCCGTTCGTTCCGCTCGCCAATCAGAGCCGGTTCGATCCGACCCGTGCCTCAAGTGGGATGGAGACCGTGTGGACGTATTGCCATGTGCCGTACGGATCTATGGTCGACATGTCGGATGCCATCGGCAGCCAGATCGAACGGTTCGCGCCCGGTTTCGCGGACCGGATCGTGAAGAAAGCGACGACCACCGCCAAGGAGCAGGAAGCCCACAACCCAACCATGTGTGGGGGAGTGATCAACGGCGGCCTGCACGATCCGCTGCGATACGTGCTGAATTTGGCTGTCGGGCTGCGGCCCCACCGGTTACCGCGCCGGTGCACGTATTTGTACTCGTCGTTCACGCCGCCCGGCCCGGGAGTTCATGGAATGCCGGGATATTTGGCTGCCCGAAGCGCATTACGGTCCGACCTGCGCTGAGCATGCCGTCGAATGAAGGCTTATATCAACCTTTTTCGGCGATGTCCTCAAGCACGGCGATCATGGTGCGGGTCGGCACGCCGGTGCCGCCCTTGGGGGTGTATCCCCACGGACTGCCGGTGTTGTAGGCCGGCCCTGCGACGTCGATATGGGCCCAGGCCACGCCGTCGGCGACGAATTCGCGCAGGTACACCCCCGCCACGAGCATCCCGGCGAAGCGCTGACCGCTGACGTTGGCCAGGTCGGCCACCGCCGACTTCAGGTCGTCCTTGAGTTCGTCGGGCAGCGGCATCGGCCACCCGTTCTCGCCGACTTGCTGGGAGATCGCGGCCACCCGATCGCGGAATTCGTCGCTGCCCATCACCCCGGGTGTGCGGGCGCCCAGCGCCACCGTCTGTGCACCGGTCAGCGTCGACGTCTCGATCAGGTAGTCCGGGTTGTCCTCGCAGGCCCGCACGATCGCGTCGGCCAGGATGAGCCGCCCCTCGGCGTCAGTGTTGAGCACCTCGACGGTCCTGCCGCCGTACTGGGTCAGCACATCGCCGGGGCGCTGCGCGGTGGCCGACGGCATGTTCTCGGCCATCGGCACGGTGGCGATCACGTCGATCGGCAGCTTCAGCTGCGCGGCCAGCGTCACGGTCGCGATGACCGCCGCGGCACCGCCCATATCCGAGGTCATGTAGTGCATGTTGGCTGCCGGCTTGATCGAAATGCCGCCGGTGTCAAAGGTGATGCCCTTTCCGATCAGGGCAACCTTCTTGGCGTTCTTCTTGCCACTACGGTGGGTCAGCCGCACCAGCCGCGGCGGACGCGACGAGCCCTTGCCGACGCCGATCACCCCGCCGTAGCCGGCCCTCTGCAGCGCCTTCTCGTCGAGCACCTCGACCTCCAGGCCGGCAGATTCACCCAAGGCCTTTGCGCGCGCGGCGAATTCGGCCGGAAACAGGTGACTGGGCGGGGTGTTGACCAGATCGCGGGCGGTGGCCACTGCGGCCGCGACCGCGGCGGCGTGCGCGGCGTCCGATTTGGCGCCGTCGGCCGTCGACAGCGCGGTGATCTTGCGCAGGCCCGGATCCTTGGGCGCCGTCTTCTCGCTGCGGAAGGCGGTGAACCGGTAGCCGCCCAGGATCAGCCCCTCGACCGCGGCGGTGAGATTCAACTCGCTCAGGGTGGTGACGACGGCCTCGGCGCCGTTCAGCGACCGGGCCGCCGTGCCGGCGGCGCGGCGGATCACGTCGGCGGGCCACTCGTCGCGCGGCTTACCCAGGCCGACGGCCAGCACGCTGCCCACCGGAAGCGACGAGACCACCAGCCGGTGTACCTGCTCGCTGCCGCCCTTGGCGCCCAGCGCTGCCAGGCCGGCCTCGATCTCAGCGGTCGCCTCGGCGCCCAGGAACGGCTCGGCCGCCGCGAGCCTTGCCCCGGGCCGGTCCTCGTCGCCCGTCGACACCACCGGCACGATCAGCACCGACTTGGCGATGCCGCGGCTCGGTAGCGCGGAGTTGACGGTGACGGACGGCGACTGGTAACCGGGTTCGGTGCTCACGGCCAACCACCCTAATCACCGCGGTGGACGTGCAGGTCATAGGCTGTCACGGGCGCGTCGAAACCCTTGAGCGTCAACGGCTCCTGCAGGGTCGCCGGCCAGTCCGGCAGCGCCTCGTGCACAGCTGCCGCGGCCAGGATCTGCCCCGGCTGCGCGGCCGCCACCAGCCGGGCAGCCATGTTGACCGCGTTGCCGAAGTAGTCGCCGTTGATCGTCAGCATCTCGCCGTAGCCCAGACCGGCTCGGACCTGCAGCCCGACCTTGCGTGCCTGCGGGTGGTCGACGAGGTCGGTGGCGGCCCTGATCAGCCGTTCCGGTGTCGGGCTCACCCACATCACGGCGTCGCCGATGAACTTCACTATGCGTCCGCCGTCGGTGTGCACCACATCGGAGACAGTGGCCGAAAAGCCGTTGAGCAGTGTCGAGAGCTCCGCGGGCGTGAGCATCTGGGTCAGTGCGGTGAAGCCGGACAGGTCCACGAAGCCGACGCCGCACACCACGCTCGGCGACGGGCCCGGCACGACGCCCTCGATGAAGGTCCGGGCGCTGGTCAGGTGATGGCGATGCACCGCGTCCATCATCGCGCCGATCCGGGGAATGAACCTGGCGACCGAGCGGTACACCTGTGCCGTGGTCAGCTCGTCGCCGGTGTGGCCGAGCCACAGCTCGGGCCGACCGGCGCGAATCATCGACGACTCCGCCTCGGCCAGCCGGGCAATGGACGCGCCGAGTACTCGCAGGAATCCGGATGCCGCGTCCTCGCCGAAGTCGGCTTTCATCGCTGCCCACGTCGCCAGCGCGTCGACGTCGGCCTGGCTCAAGGTGGGAGTGTCGGAGTCCGCGACGGTCAGGCCGAGCATGGCCCAGGCGTGTTCGACGTCCTCGACCGGCAGGCCCAGCGCCTCGGCGGCGGTCCGCAGGGTGTAGATCGGCGGGCCCGACCATTGCAGGGTGTCGCCGCCGAGTCCGAACAGCCGGCCTCGGCGCTCGGCGTCGACCATCTCCTCGGCGCTGAAGCCCAGGCCGGCCAGATATTCGATCAGCGGCGCCCGCTCACGCGCGTTGGCGATACCGGCAGCTTCCAGCGCATCGAAATCGACCACTTGATTAGTGTGGAGCACCGTGCCCGAAAACCTGCAGCACGGACCGCTGGAAGACCGCCACCGCGAGCTGGGCGCCAGTTTCGCGGAGTTCAGCGGCTGGCTGATGCCGGTGTCGTATGCCGGCACCGTCAGCGAGCACACCGCAACCCGCACCGCCGTCGGCCTGTTCGACGTCAGCCACCTCGGCAAGGCGTCGGTGGTCGGCGCCGGCGCCGCCGAATTCGTCAACTCCGCACTGACCAACGACCTGCGCCGCATCGAACCCGGCAAGGCGCAATACACGTTGTGCTGCAACGAATCCGGGGGTGTGATTGACGACTTGATCGCCTACTACGTCAGCGACGACGAGATCTTTCTGGTGCCCAACGCCGCCAACACCGCCGCGGTGGTGGCAGCGCTGGCGGCGGCCGCGCCGGCCGGAGTGACGATCACCAACGAGCACCGCTCCTATGCGGTGCTGGCGGTGCAGGGTCCTCGCTCGGTCGACGTGCTCGACGAGTTGGGGCTGCCCACCGGCATGGACTACATGGCCTATGCCGACGCCTCGTTTTCCGGCGTCCCGGTGCGGGTGTGCCGCAGCGGGTACACCGGCGAACACGGCTACGAGCTGCTGCCGCCCTGGGGGTCCGCGGGCGTGGTGTTCGACGCGCTGGTCGGCGCGGTCACCCGTGCAGGTGGGCAACTGGCGGGTCTGGGCGCGCGCGACACCCTGCGCACCGAGATGGGCTACCCGCTGCACGGGCATGAATTGTCGGCCGACATTTCGCCGCTGCAGGCCCGCTGCGGCTGGGCCATCGGCTGGAAGAAGGAGGCGTTCTTCGGTCGGGATGCTCTGCTGGCTGAGAAGGCGGCCGGCCCGTCGCGGTTGTTGCGCGGCCTGAGGGCGGTCGGCCGGGGTGTGTTGCGGCCCGCGCTGACGGTGCTCGACGGCGACCGCAAGGTCGGGGTCACCACGTCGGGAACCTTCTCTCCGACACTGCAAGTCGGCATCGCGCTCGCGCTGATCGACACCGACGCCGGCATCGAGGACGGCCGGCACGTCACGGTCGACGTCCGCGGCCGCGCGGTCGAGTGCGAAGTGGTGCGACCGCCTTTTGTCGACGCGAAAACCCGCTAGCGGGCGGCGATACAATCTCAGGATGACCAGCGGCCTTCTCGAGTTCACGGTTTCTCGCACCGCAAACCCGACGGCCGACGAGGTACGGGAGTCGATCCTGCGCGACCCCGGCTTCGGCAGGTACCACACCGATCACATGGTGTCGATCGACTACACCGACGACCAGGGTTGGCACGACGCGCGGGTCATCGGCTACGGCCCTATCGAGCTGGATCCGTCGGCGATCGTGCTGCACTACGCACAGGAGGTGTTCGAGGGGCTCAAGGCCTACCGCTGGGGCGACGGGTCGATCGTGTCGTTTCGTCCGGATGCCAACGCCGCCCGGATGCGATCGTCGGCGCGGCGCATCGCGATCCCGGAACTGCCCGACGAGCTGTTCATCGAGTCGCTGCGGCAGCTGATCGCCGTCGACAACGCCTGGGTGCCGCCCGCCGGCGGCGAGGAGTCGTTGTATTTGCGGCCCTTCGTGTTCGCCACCGAGCCGGGGCTGGGGGTCCGCCCCGCCAAGCAGTACCGGTATCTGGTGCTGGCCTCACCGGCCGGCGCGTACTTCCCGCGCGGCCTGCGGCCGGTCACCGTCTGGGTGTCGACGGAATACGTGCGGGCCAGCCCGGGCGGCACCGGTGCGGCGAAATTCGGCGGCAACTACGCCGCGTCGCTGGTGGCTCAGGCCCAAGCCGCCGAAAACGGTTGCGAGCAGGTGGTCTGGCTCGACGCCGTGGAGCGCCGCTACGTCGAGGAGATGGGCGGGATGAACATCTTCTTCGTGTTCGGCAGCGGCGGCTCGGCGCGGCTGGTCACACCGGAGCTGTCGGGTTCGCTGTTGCCGGGTATTACCCGGGATTCGTTGTTGCAGTTGGCAACTGACGCGGGCTTCGCGATCGAGGAACGCAAGATCGACGTCGACGAGTGGCAGAAGAAGGCCGCCGCCGGTGAGATCACCGAGGTGTTCGCCTGCGGCACCGCCGCCGTCATCACCCCGATCGCCCACGTGAAATACGGCGACGCCGAATTCACCATCGGCGACGGTGAACCCGGCGAAGTGACGATGGCGCTGCGCGACACGCTGACCGGAATCCAGCGCGGCACCTTCGCCGACACCCACGGCTGGATGACCCGGCTGGGTTAGGTCGCAGCTAGAACGCGGCCAGCAGCAGCGCGGTCACCGTAGCGGTCAGTTCGATCGCGGCGCCCAGCACGTCGCCGCTGATGCCACCGAACCGGCGCACGCAGTGCGCCACCAACACCGCCGAGCAGTACAGGGCCACCAGCACCGCCACTGGTCCGGCCCACAGCCGCGGGCCCGCCCACAGCGACGCCACGCCCAGCGCCGCAATCCAGCCCGCTACCACCAGCGCCGGCTGAGTGCCGGCGACGGCGCCGCCCAACGTGCTGCCATCGGCCGCCGGCACCGACCTGCGGCAGGCCAGCACGGCCGCCACCCGGCCCGCGGTGACGGCGACGACGATGCCGACCGCGTTCAGCATCGCGAAGGCGAAGCTCTGCAGCGCGATCACCAGCACGACGGCGGCCACCCCGAACGGCCCGGTCGAGCCGTCGCGCATCACGTCCCGGGCGCGCTCGGGCGGCCCGTAGCAGCCCAGCCCGTCGGCGGTGTCGGCCACCCCGTCGATGTGCAGGCCGCGAGTGGCCGCCAGCAGGGCCGCCACCGCGAGCAGCCCGGCCAGGGGGCTGCCCGCGCCGAACGCCAGCGACCCGCCAGACGTCACGGCGGCGCCAAGCCCGCCCAGGGCGGCGCCGACCACCGGCAGCGCCGTGATCGCACCGCCGCCCAGCGGGCGCCCGCCGGTCCCGGGTACCACGGTGGCGAATCCGAAAGCTGTTGCGACCGAGCGGATCACGATGAGATCTGGTTGGACACACCGGCCGCGGCGAAGGTCGTCATCGACGACAGCGCGGCCACCGCGGCCCGCAGCACGGACAGGGCCAGCGTCGCACCGGTGCCTTCGCCCAGGCGCATCCGCAGATCGAGGATCGGGTCCAGGTCCAAGGCGGCCAACGCCAGCGCGTGCGCCGGTTCGGGGGAGCGGTGACCGGCTTGCCACCATTGCCGCGCACCGGGTGCCAGGCGTTCGGCGATCAGCGCCGCGGCCGTCACCGCCAACCCGTCGAGCAGCAACGGTGTGCGCCGAAGCGCGGCTTGCGCGCAGAAACCGGCCATCGCTGCCAGATCCGCTCCGCCGCAACACCGCAACAGCCCGATCGGATCGGATTTCACCGTCCGGGCCCGGAACAGCGCGTCGCGCACCGCCGCCGTCTTGCGCATCCAGCCGGCGTCGTCGAGGCCGGTGCCGTAGCCGACTGCCGCGACCGGTTCTGTGTCCGTCAGCGCGGCCACCAAAACGGTTGCGGCCGTGGTATTCCCGATGCCCATGTCGCCGGCGATCAGCAGATCCGCCCCGGCGTCGACCTCTTCGTCGGCGATCCGCCGCCCGGCATCGATCGCGGCGGTCGTTTCGGCGTCGGTCAGCGCATCTTCGACCGCGATGTTGCCGCTGGCACGCCGGACTTTGTGCGCCCCAATGTGTTCGGATGCCGGTTCGGCATCTACCGCGATATCGGCGACCCGCACCGTCGCGCCGGCGACATCGGCCAGAGCGTTGATCGCTGCCCCACCGCCGTCGATGTTCGTCACCATCTGGGCGGTCACCTCCGGCGGGTACGCCGAAACCCCCGACCGGGCGACGCCGTGGTCACCGGCGAACACCACCACCCGTGCGCGCTCGAATTGTCTTGGCGGACAATGCCCCTGGCACGCCGCGACCCACACCGACAGGTCTTCCAGGCGGCCCAGCGCACCCGTCGGCTTGGTCAAGGTGTCCTGCCGGGCGCGGGCTGCGGCCGCACTGGCCGCGTCGGGCGGCGACACCGGACCGAATGTCATCCGGTGCCCGAGGGCTTGATCTGCACCGGCTGCCCGGCCACCACCAGCACCACCCGATCGCACAGGTCGGCCAGCCGCTGGTTCGCCGTGCCCAATTCGTCGGCGAACCGCCGCCCGGACGCCGTGGTGGGCACCACCATGAGCCCGACCTCCGGGCTGACCAGCACCAGCGGTGAATCGAAAGCGGCCACCGCGGCCAGCATCTCGTCGACATCGTCCGATATCGATCCGTACTCCCAGCCGCGGCGGTCGAGGACTGCGGCCAGCCAGCCGCCGACGTCGTCGACGAGCGTCGGCACCCCCGGCGACTCCCGCAATTGTGCTGCGATGTCGTCGCTTTCGACGGTCGACCAGTGCTCGGGCCTGCGGGCCCGATGCTCGGCGATACGCTCCAACCAGCCTGCGTCGGCCTCGGCCACCGATCCGGTGGCCAGGTAGCGCACCGGCTCAACCGGGTCCAGCGACTCGGCGATGGCCGCCTCCGCCCACTGGGACTTACCCGACTTGATGCCGCCGAGCACCAGGGTCCGCATGGCAGCTCAGGTGACTTTGCTGCCGCGCTTGACCTGCGGCCGGGGCGCGCGCATTCGGCGCAGCTGAGAAGCCCGGCCGGCCGCGTAAAGCCCCAGTTTCCAACGGCTTTCGGTGTTGTCCGGGAACTTCTCGTCAACCAGCCGGCTGACTTTGCGGCCCAGGATGACCCCGTCGATCACCATGAGCACCATCAACGCCATCATTGCGGGCGACATGTACAGCTGCAGCTGCGGAACGGCGAACATGACGAACATCAGCCCCAGCGCCGACGGCATGAACAGTCCCATCACGTTACGGCGCGAGTCGACGACGTCGCGGACGAACCGGCGCACCGGCCCCTGGTCGCGCGGCAGCAGGTAGGCTTCGTCGCCGGCCATCATGCGCTCGCGGCGCTGGGACATCTGGGCGCGGCGCGCGGCGCTTTGGGCTTTGCGTTCTTCGCGGGACAGCTTGGGCCCGGCCAGCGATTTGCGGCGGGCGCGGGCTTCCGCGGCGGTCATCGGCGCCGGGGCGACCGGGCCGCGACGGCGATCACTTCGTTTGGGTGTGGGCCGGCCCTTCGGCGCGGTGGTGCGGGACCCGCGAGACGCCGAGGAGGTGGCGATGTCGTCGTCGGGCGTGGCCGCGTCGGTCTCCTCCGAGGCAGCGGTCTCGTCTTTCTTGCGGCCGAGCAGCTTCACAGTCGCCAGGTTACTTCGCAGGCGTTCCGCGTTGTGATGCGCCTTTGCGGGTCCGCCGCTACATTCTCTGGAATGAGCGGCTCGGGGGCTGAGCACTCCGCCCTGCGCGTCCTGATCGCCCCCGATTCCTACGGCGACAGCCTGACCGCCGTGCAGGCCGCCGCAGCTATCGCCGCGGGCTGGAACAGGGCCCGTCCCGGTGATCAAATCACCATCGCGCCGCAGTCGGACGGCGGCCCGGGGTTCGTCACGGTGCTGGCGGACCGGCTGGGGGAGATCCGCAGGCTGCGGGTGTCGGGTCCGCTGGACGGCGAGGTGGACGCCGAGTGGGTGTACGACCCCGCCTCGGCAACGGCATACCTGGGGTGCGCGGAAGCCTGCGGTCTGGCCCTGCTCGGTGGGCCGCCGACCCCGCAGACCGCGCTGGCCGCCCACAGCCGCGGCGTCGGCCAGCTCATTGCCGCTGCGCTGGACGCCGGTGCGACGCGCATTGTGGTCGGCCTGGGCGGCAGCGCCAGCACCGACGGTGGCCGCGGCCTGGTCGACGAGCTCGGCGGACTCGACGTGGCCCGCCGCCGGCTGGCCGGGGTCGAGCTCGTCGCCGCCTCCGACGTCGAATACCCGCTGCTGGGGCCGTGGGGCGCCGCCCGGGTGTTCGGGCCGCAGAAGGGCGCCGACGCACGCGCCGTCGCCGAGCTGGAGCAGCGGCTGGTCACGTGGGCCGCCGAGCTGGACGCGGCCGCCGGACGTGAGGTGAGTGCCGAGCAGGGCGCCGGAGCCGCGGGCGGGATCGGCGCGGCGCTGCTCGCGTTGGGCGCGCGGTGCGCATCAGGGGCGGCGATCATCGCCGAGCACACCGGCCTGGCCGACGACATCGCTGCCGCCGATCTCATCGTCACCGGCGAGGGGCAGTTGGACGAGCAGTCCCTGCACGGCAAGGTGGTGGGGTCGCTGGCGGCCGCCGCGCGGGCACGTCAACTTCCGGTGCTGGTGCTGGCCGGCCAGGTCTGCCTCGACGACTCCGCGCAGCGGTCGGCGGGCATTTTGGCGGCCTACGCGATCGCCGACTATGCCGGTTCGGTGCGCCTGGCCCTGGTCGATGCGGTCAACCAGCTCATGGGCCTGGCCACTGCGGCGGCCGCGCAACTCGGGAATAGCGAGCCGACAAGGTACCGTTGAGGCAGTGGGCTTCAGCGCCCAGGGGACGCATTGACATCTAGGGAGAAGCAATGAGCGTTCAGGACGAGTCAGCCACCAAGACCCACGGCGTGATTCTGACCGACGCCGCGGCAGCCAAGGCGAAGTCGCTGCTGGACCAGGAGGGCCGCGACGACCTGGCGCTGCGTATCGCGGTTCAGCCCGGCGGCTGCGCCGGATTGCGCTACAACCTGTTCTTCGACGACCGCTCCCTCGACGGTGACCTGACCGCGGAATTCGGCGGCGTGACCCTGACCGTCGACCGGATGAGCGCGCCGTACGTGCAAGGCGCCTCGATCGACTTCGTCGACACCATCGAGAAGCAGGGCTTCACGATCGACAACCCGAACGCCACCGGGTCCTGCGCCTGCGGCGACTCGTTCAACTGAGCTAGCGATCGCAAGCGCGGCGAAGCGGGTCGCCGCGCGAGAACTCAGTACGTGCCCGCTGTGCGTAGCACGTAGGAGCACACCAGCACCTGGTTGTGCTGGAACAGCAATTGCGCGATGCCCTGCACGTTGTCGCGCGGCCGACCCCCGCTGGCGGGGGTCACCCTCATGGTGAACAACACCTGCGCCTGATAGTTCGACCAGTACACGATCTTGTCGATCGAAGTCACCTGCGCGCTGGAGAACTGCTTGCGAAATGTGTCGCTGGACAGTTTGGCCAGCGCCTGGTCGGATCGGCGGTCCCGCACCGCGTCGTAGATGCCGCACAGCGTGTTGCGCGCAATCGCCTCGGTATCGCGGTGTTGCAACGCGTTCAGATAGCCCTGAATTGCCGCCTTGGCCGTCGGCTCCGAAAACGTTGCGCCCGAGCCGGATCCGCCCTGACGCGCGCCGTAGACGATCGCAGTCGTCATCCCGGCGATCACCAGCAGGGCCACCAGCGCGCCGATGACCAGTCGCTTGCGCTTCCGCTTGCGGTAGGGCACCGGCGGCGGCAACAGCCCCGGGTAGGCGGCCGACGGCGGCGCGGCTTCGGTTGGTTGTCCCGGATCCGTCTCCGACGGCGGCGGGTACGCCTGGGGGTTGGGGATGGGCTGGCTCGGGTGCGGGTCGGTGAACGGCGGTCCGTCGGCGCCGACCCCATGGTTCGGCGAGTACGGACCGGGCATTCGGGGCTTCTCCTACGCTGGTTGACTCCGGCGACGCTGCTCTAGGCAGGCTAGCGCAAGCGCGACCGCCGCCGCGCGTAAGCTTAGCTAGACGAGCTTACGAATGAAGGGTGGATTTTTCGTGACGATCGCGGTGACCGGTTCGATTGCAACTGACCATCTGATGCGGTTCCCGGGCCGGTTTTCCGAACAACTGCTCGCCGACCACCTGCAGAAAGTTTCGTTGAGCTTCCTCGTCGACGACCTGGTGATCCATCGCGGGGGAGTCGCCGGAAACATGGCCTACGCCATCGGCGTGCTCGGCGGCGACGTGGCGCTGGTCGGCGCCGCGGGCGACGACTTCGGTGACTACCGCGATTGGCTGCAAGCCCACGGTGTGAACTGCGACAACGTGCTGATCTCGGACACGGCGCACACCGCGCGGTTCGTCTGCACCACCGACCTGGAAATGGCCCAGATCGCGTCGTTCTACCCGGGCGCCATGTCGCAGGCCCGCGACATCTCGCTGGCCGACGTGGTGTCGGCGATCGGCACGCCGGAGCTGGTGATCGTCGGGGCCAACGACCCGGAGGCCATGTTCTTGCACACCGAGGAGTGCCGCAAACTCGGTCTGGCCTTCGCCGCCGACCCGTCCCAGCAGCTGGCCCGGCTCTCGGGTGAGGAGATCCGCCGGCTCATCGACGGCGCCACCTACCTGTTCACCAACGACTACGAGTGGGACCTTCTTTTGTCCAAGACCGGCTGGACCGAGGCCGACGTGATGGCGCAGGTCGGGCTGCGGGTGACCACGCTGGGCGCCAAGGGCGTCGACATCGTCGACCGCGACGGCACCACCATCCACGTCGGGGTGGTGCCGGAGACCAGCCAGGTCGACCCCACGGGCGTGGGCGACGCGTTCCGGGCCGGCTTCCTGACCGGGCGCAGCGCCGGGTTGGGCTTGGAGCGCTCCGCGCAGCTCGGTTCTCTGGTGGCGGTGCTGGTGCTCGAGTCGACCGGCACGCAGGAATGGGACTGGGACCGCGAGGCTGCGGTGACCCGGCTGGCCGGTGCCTACGGCGACGAAGCGGCGCAGGAGATCGCCGCCGCACTTTCGCGTTGATTCTGCGCACACCAGGCAAAAGTGCGAGTAGGGCGCCTGGTGGACGCAGTGAACGGCTACAACTGCACCGGGTAGTGCGGTTCGGCGATCTGCGGCACCACGGAATGCTCGACGAAGATCGCGTGCCACAGCATGAAGATCAACACCGTCCACAAGCGGCGGCTGTGATCCGTTGCGCCGCAACGATGTTCGTCGAGCATTCGGCGCACTGCGGCGATGTCCACCAGGTGGCCGGCCTGCGAGGAATCCGTCATCGCGCACGCCCACTCCAGCAGTTCACCGGCGCGTAGCCAATGCCGGATCGGCACCGGGAAGCCCAGCTTGGGCCGGTTGAGCACATGCGCCGGGACGATGGACTCCAGCGCGCGGCGCAGCGCGTACTTGGTTGTCCTGCGAGTGATTTTGGCCTGCACCGGAAGTCGGGAGGCCACCGCGAACACCTCCGGGTCCAGGAAAGGCACCCGCAGCTCTAGGGAGTTGGCCATCGTCATCTTGTCGGCCTTGACCAGGATGTCGCCGCGCAGCCAGGTGAACAGGTCGATGTGCTGCATGCGGGCCACCGGATCCCAGCCCGCCGATTGTGCGTACACCGGCGCCGTGACATCGGTGTGTGTCCACTCCGGGCGAAACCCGGGCAGCACGTCGCGCAATTGGTCGTCGGAGAAGCTGCGGGCATTGCCGTAGTAGCGCTCCTCGAGGGTCAGCGATCCGCGGTGCAGCAGGCTCTTGCCGCGCATGCCGTCCGGCAACGGTTTGGACACCTTGCCCACCCCACGGCGCAGCGGGGCGGGCAGGTAGTCGAAAGGCTTGAGCGACAACGGCTCCCGGTAAATCGTGTAGCCACCGAACAGCTCGTCGGCGCCCTCGCCGGACAGCACCACCTTGACGTGCTTGCGGGCCTCACGAGCCACGAAGAACAGCGGCACCAGCGCCGGGTCGGCCACGGGTTCGTCGAGATACCAGACGATCTCGGGCAGTGCGGCGACGAACTCGTCGGGGCTGACCACCTTGGCGACGTGCCGGGCGCCGATCGCCTCCGCCGAGGCGACGGCCACATCGATCTCGGAGAACCCTTCGCGCTCGAAGCCCGTCGTAAAGGTGATAAGCCGGGGATTGTGCCGGATGGCCAGCGCCGCGATCGCGGTGGAATCGATGCCACCGGACAGGAACGCGCCGACGGTGACGTCGGCGCGCATGTGCTTGGCCACCGAGTCCTCCAGCACCGCGGTGATCTCGTCGTAGCGGGCCTGCTCGGTGCCGCGGGTGATCGGCGCGACCGCGAACCGGGGCACGAAGTAGCGCGTGGTCTCGGGCGCGGCTCCGGGTCGAACCCTCAGGTAACAGCCGGATTCCAGTCGCCGTACGCCGCGGTGCAAGGTCTCCGGCTCCGGCACATACTGAAGCACGGTGTAGTGCTGCACCGCCTGCTCGTCGATGCGGGTGTCGAACCCGATCACCTCGGCCAGCTCCAGCAGGCATTTCTTCTCGCTGGCCACCGCGGTGCCGGCGGTCCCGGCTGCCACGAACAGCGGCTTGATGCCGAAAGGGTCACGGGCGCAAAACAATTCACCTGCAACCGCGTCCCACAGCGCGAACGCGAACATGCCTCGCAGTCGGGTCAGCGCGTCGGTGCCCCAGTGGTGGTAGGCGGCGATGATGGCCTCGCCGTCGCCGTCGGTGGCGAAGACCGCGCCGTAGTCGGCGGCGAGTTCCGCGCGCAGCTCCAGGTAGTTGTAGATCTCGCCGTTGAACACCAGCACGTAGCGGTCGGGGGATTCCGGCGGCCCCCATCGCAGCGGCTGGTGCGAGTGCGCGATGTCGATGATCGAGAGCCGGTTGAACCCGAACACAACGGTGTCGTCGGCCCAGGTGCCCGGCTCGTCGGGGCCCCGGTGGCGCATCAGGTGCGACGCGTCGGCCACGGCGCTGGCGGCGTCGTGGGCGGCCGCACCCACGAAAGCCAGCAGTCCGCACATCGGCCCCCAGTATGCCGTCAAGACCCGGCAAACGGTCGGAGGGGGAGTCTGCGCGGCTGCGCTAGGCCCCGTGGTCTACGCTGCGTAGTATTCGACTGCTGCAGGGAGCGGCCGAGGTCGTCGGCCCAGCTCGGGATACAGGAGGCGCCAAGGTGACACCTCGCGGGGCAGGCCGTTCTGCAGGCTCCCGTCGGTTCCGTCTGCCGTTGCTGGCCGGCGCTCTGGGCCTGCTGGCGGTCACCCTCAGCGGCTGCAGCTGGCAGCAGGTGCTTGGCCTGGGCTGGCCGAACGGCATCACCCACGAGGCCGAGAGCAACCGCGAGCTGTGGCTCGGCGCGGTGATCGCCTCGCTGGTGGTCGGGGTCATCGTGTGGGGGCTGATCTTCTGGGCGGCGGCGTTTCACCGCAAGAAGGCCACCGACACCGAACTGCCCCGGCAATTCGGCTACAACATGCCGCTGGAGCTGGTGCTCACCGTGACACCGTTCCTGATCATCTCGGTGCTGTTCTACTTCACCGTCGTGGTGCAGGAGCGGATGCTGCACCTGGCGTCCGACCCCGAGGTCGTCGTCGACGTCACCTCGTTCCAGTGGAACTGGAAATTCGGCTACCAGAAGGTCGATTTCAAGGACGGAACCCTCAAATACGACGGTGCCGACCCGGCGCGCAAGGCGGCGATGGTCTCCAAGCCCGAAGGCAAGGACAAGCACGGGGAGGAACTCGTCGGCCCGGTGCGCGGACGCAACACCTCGGACCGCACCTACCTGAACTTCGACAAAGTCGAAACGGTGGGCACCAGCACCGAAATTCCGGTCTTGGTGCTGCCGGCGGGCAAGCGGATCGAGTTCCAACTGGCCTCCGCCGACGTGGTGCACGCGTTCTGGGTGCCGGAGTTCCTGTTCAAGCGCGACGTGATGCCCGACCCCGAGGCCAACCACTCGGTGAACCGCTACCAGGTCGCAGAGATCACCAAGACCGGGGCATTCGTCGGCCGCTGCGCCGAGATGTGCGGCACCTACCACTCGATGATGAACTTCGAGGTTCGGGTGGTGCAGCCCAACGACTTCAAGGCCTACCTGCAGCAGCGGATCGCGGGAAAGACAAACGCCCAAGCGCTGCAGGCGATCAACCAGCCCCCGCTGGCCCAGACCACCCACCCGTTCGAAACCCGCCGCGGTGAGCGGTCACCCCAAGCGAGTAAGTAGGAAAGCCAGGAACCAGCGATGCATATCGAAGCCAGGCTGTTCGAATTCGTGGCCGCATTCTTTGTCGTGACCGCGGTGCTCTACGGCGTGCTCACTCAACTGTTCGCGACCGGCGGGGGGGAATGGGCCGGCACCACCGCGCTGGTGTTGACCGGCGGGATGGCGCTGATCGTCGCCACATTCTTCCGGTTTGTGGCCCGCCGGCTCGACACCCGCCCGGAGGACTACGAGGGCGCCGAGATCAGCGACGGCGCAGGGGAGTTGGGTTTCTTTAGCCCCCACAGCTGGTGGCCGGTGCTGGTGGCGCTGGCAGGCTCGGTGGCCGCCGTCGGCATCGCGCTGTGGTTGCCCTGGCTGATTGTCGCCGGCGTCGTGTTCATCCTGAGCTCGGCGGCCGGGCTGGTCTTCGAGTACTACCTCGGTCCCGAGAAGCACTGACCGCGCCCACCAGTCACTGGCAAGGTCACAATCGGGGCATCAGTTGATCCGTGACCAGGTCGCCGGGAATGCCGTGCCTGTGCCGGTTGGGTAGGGTTTGCGAGGCACAATGAGGATTATCGCAGTGCGCACTCGGCCATGCAGCCGCGACGCTGCGTGCGCTGGTGATGTAGTCGGACAGGACAGGCAAACATGAGCGGGCCGAATCCCCCAGGACCGGAATCGGAGGAACTGGAACCCGGCGTCGAGCCCAGCGAAGACCACGATTTCGACGAAGAAGCCTACGACGGGAACCACGCCGACGACAGCGTCCAGACCAGCGAGACCGAAATCTATTCGCGGGCCTACTCGGCCCCCGAGTCCGAGCACTTCACCAGCGGTCCGTATGTGCCGGTCGATCTCGACCTCTACGACTACGACAGCTACGACGAGCCGGCCGAGGAGGAAGCCGCCCCGCCTCGTTGGCCGTGGGTGGTGGGCATCGCCGCCATCGTGGCGGCGATCGCTCTGGTGGTGTCGGTGTCGTTGTTGTTCGCCCGCACCGACACCAACAAACTGGCCACCCCCGAAACCGCTCCCACGTCCACGCCACCGATGCAGGACGAGATCATCGTCACCACGGCGCCACCGCCGGCGACCTCGTCCGCCGCGCCACCGCCGCCGACCACGACCACGCCGGCCGGCCCGCGGCAGGTCACCTACTCGGTGACCGGCACCAAAGCGCCAGGCGACATCATCTCGGTGACCTACGTCGACGCCTCCGGTCGGCGACGTACCCAGCACAACGTCTACATCCCGTGGTCGATCACGGTCACGCCGATCTCGCAGTCGGAAGTGGGATCGGTGGAGGCATCCAGCCTGTTCCGGGTCAGCAGGTTGAACTGCTCGATCACCACCAGCGACGGCCAAGTCTTGTCGTCGAACGAAAACAACGCGCCGCAGACGAGCTGCTGATGGCCGACAGATATTCCACCGGCCCGCGCGGCTGGTCCACGATGTCGCCGACCACCGGCGACCGCATCCTGATCGGCGTCTGCGCCGCGATCTGGCTGGTGCTCGTCGGCGTGAGCGTGGCCGCCGTCGTCGCACTGGCCGACTTGGGCCGCGGCTTCCACGAGAGCACCGGCAACCCGCATTCGTCGGCCGTGCTCTACGTCATCATCGTCGTTTCGGCGCTGGTCATCCTGGCGGCCATCCCGGTGCTGCTGCGGGCCCGCCGCACCACGCGGCCCGAGGCCGCCGCGCGGTCGGTGGTGGTGCCGGCGCGCAGCGCGGACGGCCAGCAGGTACGGCCAGGCCACCCGCCGGCACGCAACGCGATCCAGCAGGCCCGCACCGAGCGGTTGACCACGCTGCGGTTGCCGGACGCGGCAGTGGAGCGAATCTGGCTGCGTGGCAGCGTGGCGCTGATGGCCGCGATGGGGGTGGCGCTGATCGCGGTCGCGACGGCGACCTACCTGATGGCCGTCGGACATCAGGGGGCCGCCTGGAGCGCGTACGTGATCGCCGGGGTTGTGACGGTCACCATGCCGGTGATCCCGTGGCAACATGTGCGGCGGCTGCGGCGCACGCTCTCGCAGCACTAGCCGCGCGAAAGCCTCACGGCCACCGCGCTATTCGTGACAATCCAACTGTGTCGGGCCGGCCGCGCAGCAGATGGGGGCCCGGACGGCTGGTTCAGTGTTCGCCGTTGACCGAACCGTTGGAGCCGTCCTGGTGCTCCCGCAGCGCGGTGAGAGCGCGCTGCTCGCCGGCGTGTGCCGCCTCCCGAAGTGCCGCGTCCTCCGACGGCGGGTCGGCGAACAGCAAGCTGCCGGAGCCGGGCGAGCCGGCCGAGCCGAGCTTGTTCATCTTGTTGGGCACCGGAGCCCCTTGGTATTCCAGCGGAATCGGGTGACCGTGGTCGTCGACCGGCCCGAGCGGCTGATGCAGTTCGATGTAGGCACCGTGCGGCAGCCGCTTGATGATCCCGGTTTCTATCCCGTGCTCGAGCACCGCGCGGTCGCTGCGCTGCAACCCGATGCACCACCGGTAGGTGACGAAGTAGATCAGCGGCGGCAGCACCACCGCCGAGATGCGGCCGATCCACGTCGTCGCGTTCAGCGAGATGTGGAACTTCCACGCGATGATGTCGTTCATCGCACTCAGCGTCAGCACCATGTAGAAGGCAATCGCCATTGCGCCGATCGAGGTGCGCACCGGAACGTCACGCGGCCGCTGCAGCAGGTTGTGGTGCGCGTAGTCGCCGGTGAGGCGCTTCTCCAGGAACGGATAGATGGTCAGCAACACGAAAACCAGGCCCATGATCAGCGCGACGCCGACCGCGCCGGGGATCGTGTGATGCCAGAAGTAGAACTCCCACGCCGGCCAGATGCGGGCCAGGCCCTCGGTCCACATCATGTAGAAGTCCGGCTGAGAACCCGCGGAAACCTGAGACGGCTTGTAGGGACCCAGGTTCCAGATCGGGTTGATCTGCAGCAGGCCGCCCATCAGGCCGAGGATGGCGGTGGTCAGCGCGAAGAAGGCGCCGGATTTGACCGCGAACACCGGCATCACCCGCACGCCGACAACATTGCGCTCAGTGCGACCCGGCCCGGGGAACTGGGTGTGCTTCTGGAACCACACCAGCGCCAGGTGTACGCCGATCAGCGCCAGGATGACACCCGGGATCAGCAGGATGTGCAGCGCGTACAGCCGGGGAATGAGGATATTGCCGGGGAAGTCACCGCCCATCAGCGCCCAGTGCAACCACGTCCCGATCACCGGCATTCCCAACGTGATTGACGACAGCGCCGCCCGCAGCCCGATACCCGAGAGCAGGTCGTCGGGCAGCGAGTAGCCGAAGTAGCCCTCGAACATGGCCAGGATCAGCAGCAGCGAGCCGATGACCCAGTTGGCTTCGCGCGGCCGGCGGAACGCGCCGGTGAAGAAGATGCGCGCCAGGTGCACCATGATCGCGGCGGCGAACATCAATGCGGCCCAGTGGTGGATCTGGCGGACGAACAGCCCGCCGCGAATCTCGAAGGAGATGTTGAGCGCGGACTCGTAGGCGCGCGACATTTCCACACCGCGCAGCGGTTGATAGACGCCGTTGTAGGTGACCTCGGTCATCGACGGGTCGAAGAACAGCGTCAAGTACACGCCGGTGATCAGCAGAACGATGAAGCTGTACAAGGCGATCTCGCCGAGCAGGAACGACCAGTGCGTCGGAAAGACCTTGTTGAGCTGGCGCCGCACCGCGGCAGCCGGGTGATACCGGGTGTCGATGTCCTGCGCCTGGCGGGCCAGCAGATTGCCAACATCAATTTTCGGACTCATGAGGTGCGCTCCCAAAATGCCGGTCCGACAGGCTCGATGAAGTCGCCGTTGGCGACCAGATATCCGTCGCTGTCAATGGTGATTGGCAGCTGCGCCAGCGCTCGTGCCGCCGGCCCGAAGATCGGTTTGGCGTAATGCAGTGCGTCGAACTGCGACTGGTGACACGGGCAAAGGATCCGGTAGGACTGCTGCTCGTAAAGCGATGAGGGACAACCCAAGTGCGAGCAGACCTTGGTGAAGGCGAAGAACTCGCCGAAGTTGAAGCTTTCCTGGCCCTTGCGCTTGACCACCCGGGGCATGTCGCCCGGTTTGATGCGAATCAGCATCACCGGGTTGCGCACACCCATCATGATTTCGCGCAACCGCTCCCGCGACTCGTGACTGATGCCGTCCCCGTCGGATTCGCGCCACGGGAAGACGGTTTCCATGCCGCCCGCGTCGATGTCTTCGGGGCGCATCCGGACGAACGGCGCGCCAAGGTGCTCGCCGGTGGCGCGGGCCAGATAGATGGTTTCGCCGTGATAGCGCGGCGTCCAGCCCGACGTCCACAGCACGGCCTTCTTGCCCTCGGCGGTCTGCACCACCGGTTTCCACGGGTTCTTGATCAGACCGCCGGCGAAGGCCACCAGGGTGCCGAGGCCGAACGCGCCCAGGCCGATGCCCAGCGACGCCCCGATCAGCTTGCGGCGCCGCAACGTCGAGCCCTCGAAGGCGTCGGTCAAGTTGGCGACCACCGTCTTGCGGTGGATCTCCGGCGAGTCGCCGTCGTGGCGTTCCTGGATCGAAATTTCTTCGGGGATGAACTTTTTCTGGAACAGCACCGCGCCGACGGCGATCGACAGGATGGACAATCCGAACGTGAGGCCGTAGAGCGGGGTGGCCAGCGTGTACAGGAAGCTGCCCTCGGCTTCCTTCGGCTTGTATTCCCACGGCCAGAACAGGAAGACCAGCAGCAGCGCCAACCCGAAAAAGCCGCCCAGCAACAACCAGCGGGCCACTTGGCGGTTGGCGCGCTTCTCGGCCCTGGTGTCGGCGACCGGCCAGCGCGATTCCTTGTATACGGTTTCCACACCGTCGAGCCGGCCGCCGAGCTCGACGAGCTCCTCACGCGACATCGCGTTCAGTTCCGCCGCGCTGGGCTCGCCCGGCACGCCTTTCTGACCCGGTGTGTCGGTGCCCTTCGCGTTAGTCACGATCGCGCCCCAATCCACAGTGCTGCGCCGATGACGGCAACCATCCCGATGATCCACATCGCCATGCCCTCGGGAGCCGGTCCGAAGCCACCCAGGCCATAGCCGCCCGGCTGCCGCTCTTCGCTGACGGTTTTCACGTAGGCGATGATGTCCTTCTTGGCCTCGAAGGACAGCTGACGGTCAGAGAACTTCGGCATGTTCTGCGGCCCGGTCAGCATCGCGGTGAGGATCTGCTGTTCGGTCGCCGGCTCCAGGTCGGGCGCGTACTTGCCCGACGACAGCGCGCCGCCCTTGCCGGTGAAGTTGTGGCAGGACGCGCAGTTGAGCCGGAACAGGTCCCCGCCGCGGCCCAGATCGTCTCCGCGCAGCGACTTTTGGGCGATGCTGCCGTCCGGGTTACGCACCACGGTCGGGCCGCCGCCGTTGGCCTGCACGTAGGCGCCGAGCGCGTCGATCTGCCCTGCGTCGAAAATCGGGTCCTTGCGGGCCGCCTGCGCTTCACCGCGCACGGCGGGCATCCGTCCGGTGGAGACCTGGAAATACACGGCGGCCTCGCCGACGCCGATCAGGCTCGGGCCGCGGTCGGGCACGCCCTGCAGGTTGGCGCCGTGACAGGTGACGCACGAGGTCTCGAACAGCTGCTTGCCGGTGCGCAGCAACGCCGACGACGACTCGTCGGCGACCGCCTTCTGCGGCGTCGGCGTCAACACCGCGGCCAGCCCGCCGGCAGCGGCCAGCGCCACCAACAGCAGCAGTCCGGCGGAGAGCCGGCGGCGCAGCCGACGTTTCGCGCGTGGTGACGCAGAAGTCTTCAACCGAGCACTCCTGTTCTTAGCGGTCATCGGACGAAATAGATCGTGGCGAACAGCGCGATCCAGACGATGTCGACGAAGTGCCAGTAATAGGAGACGACGATCGACGCGGTCGCTTGTGCGGGAGTGAACTTGCTCATCGTGGTGCGGGCCAGCAAAAAGATAAAGGCGATCAAGCCGCCGATGACGTGCAGCCCGTGGAAGCCGGTGGCCAGGTAGAACACGCTGCCGTAGGCACTGCCCGGGATCGTGGTGCCGTGCCCGGTCAGGTGGTAGTACTCGTAGCCCTGCCCGAGCACGAAGAACAACCCCATCAGGAACGTGACGACATACCAACGGCGCAGGCCGAATACGTCGCCTTTCTCGGCGGCGAACACGCCCATCTGACAGGTGAACGACGACGCGATCAGCACCAGCGTGACCGGGACGGCCTGATACAGGTTGAGGTGCGTCGGCTCGGGCGGCCAGTCGCCACCGGCCTGGGCGCGCGCCGTGAAGTACATTGCGAACAAGCCAGCAAAGAACATGAGCTCGCTGGAAAGCCACACAATGGTGCCGACACTGACCATGTTTGGTCGGTTCAGCGAATGCACGCGCGACGTGATGGCAGTACCCGAGGTCCCTACAGCACTCGTCACATCCGCAAGTATGACGCTTTGTAGTTGTCGAACTCCACCCGGGGGCGGCAATTGGCGAGTCGCCGATTCGCCGTGGCTCTTGCAGGGCGACCCGGCTGCGCCGCGCTTGCGATCGCCCTGTGGGACGATCGGCGCGTGGCGGAGTCTGCTCTCGAGTCCTCCTGGCCGCGGGTGCTGGCGGGCCTGATGGCGGGCCGAAACCTGGCCCGCGGGCAGGCCGCCTGGGCGATGGAGCAGATCATGACCGGCGCCGCGGCGCCGTCGCAGGTCGCTGCGTTCGCGGTCGCGTTGACGATGAAGGTTCCCACCGCCGCGGAGGTCGGCGAGCTCGCCGAGGTGATGCTGCAGCACGCGCACCGGCTGCCCACCGCCGACACCGTCGACGTGGTCGGCACCGGCGGCGACGGCGTGTCCACTGTCAACCTGTCGACGATGGCCGCGATCGTGGTCGCGGCCGCCGGTGTGCCGGTGGTCAAGCACGGCAACCGGGCGGCCTCGTCGCTGGCCGGAGGCGCCGACACCCTCGAGGCGCTCGGGGTCCGCATCGACCTGGGACCCGACGAGGTCGCCCGCAGCGTCGCCGAGCTCGGGATCGGGTTCTGCTTTGCTCCGGCCTTCCATCCGTCGTACCGGCACGCGTCGGCGGTGCGGCGCGAACTCGGTGTGCCGACGGTGTTCAATCTGCTTGGGCCACTGACCAATCCGGGCCAGCCGCGGGCCGGGCTGATCGGCTGCGCATTCGCCGACCTCGCCGAGGTGATGGCGACGGTGTTCGCGGCGCGGCGCTCCAGCGTGCTGGTGGTGCACGGCGACGACGGGCTGGACGAGCTGACCACCACGACCACCAGCACGATCTGGCGCGTGCAGGCCGGCACGGTCGACAAGCTGACGTTCGATCCCGCCGGGTTCGGGTTCGCGCGTGCCGATCTCGACGACCTGCTGGGCGGCGACGCAGCGGCCAACGCCGCCGAGGCGCGGGCCGTGTTGTCCGGCGCCAAGGGCCCCGTGCGCGACGCCGTCGTGCTCAACGCCGCCGGCGCGATCGTGGCACATGCCGGGCTATCCAGCCGCGCCGAGTGGCTGCCGGCGTGGGAGGACGGACTGCGCCGCGCCACCGAGGCGATCGATTCCGGTGCGGCCGAACAGCTCCTCGCGCGATGGGTGCGGTTCGGCCAGCAGCTCTGACTCGGTCTGCAGGGCGGCGGCCCGCGCCGAGCGGGCCGCCGCCGCCCACGCCGCCCAGCGGCCCGCCGAACGCAGCGGCGAGGCCCAGCCGGCATCGCCGTCGACGCTGACGATGCGCACACCGGGGCCGTCCAGCCAGCGCGCGATCAGCGCCGTCTCCTCGATCAGCGCCCCGCCCAGCGGGGCGGGGCGGGGCAGCACCACCTGCCCGCCGGCCCGCAGGGCGTCGACGACCGGCATCGGCGGCACCCCGCGGTCGGCGCCGCCGGCCGCGGCGAGCTGCCCGTAGCGGACGACAGCGAGCTGCCAGCCGCCGCGCCCGTCGGGCGCGGCGGCCACCAGCTCTGGCAGCGCGGCCAGCGCCCGCAGGCGCTGGCCGCGCCAGAGCACCTCGACGGCGGTCATGGTGTGGTCCCGCAGCCGGGCCGCGGTCTCGTAGCGGTGCCGCTCGGCCAGCGCGGTGATCTGCTCGACGGCGGCGGCCAGCGCCGCGTTGTCGCTCCCGTCGATCAACTCCGCGGCGCGCTCGACCGTCGGGGCGTACTGCCGGGCGGTGATGTCGCGGCCGGCGGGACACGGCGACACTTCGCGGACCGGGCAGGCGGGGCCGTGCAGCGCCGAGCGCGCCAGCCGGGTGGTGCAGGTGCGCACCCCGGTGAACCGGGCCAACAGGGCGGCGGTGTCGACGGCTTCGGCGCGGGAACGGAACGGGCCGATCGCCTGCTCGTGGCGTGGGGCGCGTACCACCGAGAATCTCGGAAATGCCTCGTGGCTCAACACAATCCACCACCAGCGGTGCGGGAACCGGGACCGCCGGTTGTACGGCGGGGCGTGCGCGGCCAGCATCCGCAGTTCGCGCACGCCGGCTTCCAGGGCGTGCGCGCATTCGATGTGGTCGATGCTCTCGGCCAGCGCGACCATCTCCTTGGTCCTGCCTCGCGGGTCGGCGCCGTTGAAGTACTGAAATACCCGGCGCCGCAAGTCGATTGCAGTGCCGACGTACAGCACCTCACCGGCCGGCCCGCGGAACAGGTAGACGCCCGGCCGGTGCGGCAGCCGCTCGGCCAGCACCCGTTTGCGGCGCTGGGCGTCCGTCACGCCGGGCAGATACGAGCGCAGGTCGGTGTAGGTGTGGACACCCTGGTTGCCCACCCGCTCGATCAGCGCGTGCAACACCTCGACGGTGGCGCGGGCGTCGTCGAGGGCCCGGTGGGTTGGCTGGTTGGCCACGGCGAACAGTCGCGCCAGCGCGGCCAGCCGCACGCTGGGGGCTTCCTCGCGGGTGAGCACACGACGGGCCAGCCGGACCGTGCACAGCACCTGGGGGCGGGACCACGGGATTCCGCACCGCTCGGCTGCGGCCCGCAGGAACCCGACGTCGAAGCGGGCGTTGTGGGCCACCAGCACCGCCCCGCGGGAGAACTCGAGGAAGGCCGGCAGCACCGCGCCGATGGTCGGGGCGTCGCACACCATCGCGGTGGTGATGCCGGTGAGCCGCACGATCTGCGGCGGGATGTCGCGCTGCGGATCGACCAGTGTGGCGAACTCGCCCAGCACCTCGCCGCCGCGGACCTTGACCGCGCCGATCTCGGTGATGGCGTCGGTGGCGGCACCGCCGGTGGTTTCCAGGTCGACGACCACGAACGTGGTCTCCCGCAGCGGCTGGTCGGCGGCCCGCTCCACCTCGGCGAAGCTCAGCTGCTCGGGGGCGGGCACACCCATGGGCGAGACGTTAGGCAACCGCACCGACATCGAGCCCGAAGACTTGTCGGTGGCGGCGGTTAGCCTGCGGTCGGATCAGCCATGCGACCGAAAGGACCAGCCAGATGGCGCAAACGACCAGGCCAGATGACCCGGGCGGGCCGACCGGACCGGTGACCATCGACTGCGACGACTGCGCGGTGCGCGGGCCGGGGTGCCGCGACTGCGTCGTCAGCGTGCTACTCGGGGTACCGGAAACTTTGCTGGACGACGAGCGTGCCGCGCTCGAGGTGCTCGCCGATGCGGGGATGGCGCCGAGGCTGCGGCTGGTGCCGATTCACCGCCACCGGCCCGGGGTGGCCTGACGGCCAGAAGTCTTGCTGATTTCTTAATGTTCTGCTGTTGGACATTGCCTATACCGTTTCGTAACCTGTCTGAGACCTAAAGCAGATGTGACGGTTTTGTCGACGGGTAAGGACACGAAATCTTGGGGTCGGGGCTACGCGATGGAGGCTGGACTGAACGCACCCTCAAGAGGTTTGCTGTCGCCGTCATAGCGGGCTTCGTCGCTTTCTCGGGCATCACCGCCGTCACTGTGCTGGCCGACCCGGCTCAAGACGCCGTGGCAAAGCTCAACGAGCTGTCCCGCCAGGCCGAGCAGACCACCGAGGCCATGCACAGCGCCCAGCTCGAACTCAACGAGAAGCTGGCTGCGCTGCGTGCCGCCGAGAAGAAGCACACCGACGACCAAGCCGCCGTGGAAGCTACGAAGTCGCGGTTGGCAACCTTCCAGTCCTCCGTCAACAAATTTGCTGCGGCCATGTACATGGGCGGCCGCACCGACGGCATGGACGCGATCCTGACCGCCGAATCGCCGCAGAACCTGATCGGCAAGCTGGCCGTGCAGCGCGTGATCGCCAGTGAGATGTCCGCACAGATGGCCAGCTACCGGGCCGCCGGCGAGCAGGCCGCCAAAGCCGAGCAGGTATCGGCGAAATCGGCCGCCGACGCCAAGACCGCTGCCGAGCAAGCGGCGGCCGTGCGTGCCGGTCTGCAGGCCAAGCAGAGCAAGTTGCAGCTGCAGATCGCCGTCGTCAAGTCGCAATACCAGTCGCTCACCCCGGGACAGCGCACGGCGCTGGCCGACCCCGGGCCGGTGCCGCCGCCGGCCGCCACGCTGGCCGCGGCCGCTCCCGCACCCGAAGCGCTACACCCTGGCGGCGGGCCGGAGGGTTCCGCGCCGGACGCATTGCCGGGCGGCGCGGGCGGTAGCGGCCAGGGCGCCATCGCGGTGCAGGCGGCCCTGACGCAGGTCGGCCAGCCCTATGCCTGGGGCGGTGCCTCGCCCGGCGGTTTCGACTGCTCCGGGCTGGTGATGTGGGCGTTCCAGCAGGCCGGCATCCCGCTGCCGCACTCAAGCCAGGCGCTCGCGCATGGCGGGCAGCCGGTCGCGCTGTCGGACCTGCAGCCCGGTGACGTACTGACGTTCTACTCCGACGCGTCACACGCTGGCATCTACGTCGGCGACGGGCTGATGGTCCATTCCTCCACCTACGGTCAGCCGGTGCGGGTGGTGCCGATGACCTCGTCCGGCCCGATTTACAACGCTCGCCGTTACTGAGTTCCGCCGCCTGCTGCTGGCGTGCGCGCTTGTCGCGGAGCTGATCCTCGCTGCGGCGGTGTTGGCCCGTCCGTCGGCCCCGCCGCAGGAAGTCGCGGCCGGGCGCACCGTTCGGGTGGTCAACCTCGGCGGTTCGGGCGCCGGACCTCTGCTGGACCGCGTCTCGGCGGAGATTCCGTCGGCCGTCGATGCGGTGCAGGCGTTCTGGGGGATGGATTGGCCGCGCGAGATCGTGGTGGTGGCCACCGGCTCGCAGCACCAGTTCGAGGCACAGGCCGGCGGCGGGCCCTCGTCGCAGTGGGCGGACATCGCGGCAGTGGCCGTCGCCGATCGGGTGGATCCCGGCCGGGTCGCGGTCGGTCAGCGCATCGTGTTCGCCCCCGGCGCGGCCGCCATGAGCGATTCGGCGCTACGAATCGTGTTGCGCCACGAGCTTTTCCATTACGCGGCACGGGCCGACACCGCACTGGACGCGCCTCGCTGGCTGACCGAGGGCGTGGCCGACTTCGTGGCACGCCCACCGACCGCGGCAGCCCCCGCACTGCCGACGGCCCTGCCGTCGGACGCCGACCTGGACACCCCGGGGCCGGCGCGTTCGCTGGCCTATGACCGGGCGTGGTCGTTCGCGCATTTCGTCGCCGGCAGCTACGGCGCGGCGACATTGCGTGCCTTCTATGTGGCCGCGTGCGGGCCCGGGCACGCCGACTTGCCCACCGCCGTGCACGACGTGCTCGGCGCCGACCCGGCGGGTCTGGTTGCCCGCTGGCGGCGCTGGCTTTCACCGACCGGCTAGCCTATCCCGATGTCCCGGGTCCTGCTGGTTACCAACGACTTTCCCCCACGACCCGGCGGGATTCAGTCCTACCTGGAGGAGCTGGTCACCCGGGTGGCCGCTACCGGGTCGCACGCGGTGACGGTGTATGCACCGCAATGGAAGGGTGCCGACACGTTCGACGCCCGGGCGGCCGGTTACCAGGTGGTGCGTCACCCCGGCACGCTGATGCTGCCGGGGCCCGCCGTGGACGCGCGGATGCGCCGGTTGATCGCCGAGCACGGTATCGACACCGTCTGGTTCGGTGCGGCCGCGCCGCTGGCGCTGCTGGCCCGGCGCGCCCGCCGGGCGGGGGCGAGCCGCGTGCTGGCCAGCACCCATGGCCATGAAGTGGGCTGGTCGATGCTGCCGGTGGCGCGGTCGGTGCTGCGTCGCATCGGCGAGGACACCGACGTCGTCACCTTCGTCAGCCGCTACACCCGGGCGCGGTTCGCGTCGGCCTTCGGTCCCGCGGCCGCGCTGGAGTACCTGCCGCCCGGCGTGGACACCGAGCGGTTCCGGCCCGACGCGGCCAGCCGCGCCGAACTGCGCGCCCGCTACCGGCTGGGGCAGCGGCCCACGGTGGTGTGCCTGTCGCGGCTGGTGCCGCGCAAGGGTCAGGACATGTTGATCCGCGCGCTGCCGGCGATCCGGCGGCGGGTGGACGGCGCCGCGCTGGTGATCGCCGGCGGCGGTCCGTATCTGACGTCGTTACGGCAGCTGGCCCAGCGCTGCGGGGTCGGCGAACACGTGACGTTCACCGGCGGGGTGCCGGCCGCCGAACTGCCCGCCCACCACGCGATGGCCGACGTGTTCGCGATGCCGTGCCGCACCCGCGGCGCCGGGCTGGACGTCGAGGGGCTGGGCATCGTGTTCCTGGAGGCGTCGGCCACCGGCGTGCCGGTGATCGCCGGATGCTCGGGCGGGGCACCGGAAACCGTGCGGCACAACGAAACTGGCCTCGTGGTCGATGGTCGTTCGGAGCAGCAGGTCGCCGACGCCGTCACCGAGTTGCTGGCCGACCCCGACCGCGCCGCAGCGATGGGCGCCGCGGGCCGGGCCTGGGTGACGGCGCATTGGCGGTGGGACACGCTGGCCGCGCGGCTGGCCGAGCTGCTGTAGTGATGGCGAGTAGACGCAAAAGAGGGTGATTGGCGCTGGTGCGCCCGCTCGCGGTGGATGAGAATTGGCGCGTGAGTTGCGGTGTCGACGTCGTAGGGGCTTGGTCGTGTGTGGCCGTGCAAAAGAATGACGCTGGAGCCTTCCACCTGCGGGTGTTTCCCGGTTGCTGCTATGAGCGCGAGTACCAGTCTCTTAGTTAATTTTTGGGGGCTCTGCACCGTAGCGCACGTTGGTTGGTTGCGAAGCTGAGCCGGAAGGGACTGGCGGGATGCAGATTCTGTATGAGCGGTGTGCCTCTGTTGATGTGGGCAAGGACATCATCGCGGTGGCCGCGCGGGTGCCGGGTGAGGGTCCTGATGGGCGCAAGACCATCAAACGCACGTTCAAGACCTTCTATGGGTGTTGCGGGAGTGCGCGCGGTGGTTGAGGAGCCAGGGTGTGACGCACGTGGCGATGGAGGCCACCGGGATCTATTCGATGCCGGTCTATCACGCAGTGGTGGCCCATGGTGAGTTTGAGGTGCTGGTGTGCAATGCCGGGCATGGGAAGAATGTGCCGTCGCCTCGTGGCCAAACTCGAAGCCCAAGGATTCAAGGTCACCCTCGAACCCGCCGCCTAATACCCCAAATACACACTGACACAAGGGAACCCGACGCAGCGGTTCGCCGGGCGGTCACCCATGCCATCGTCACCTTGATTCACGTACCAGGCCCCGAAACGCCGTGCGAAACGGGGCTTTTTGCGACTGGTGGCCGGACTAGGCGTAGATCGCCTCGATATCGGTGGCGAACTTTGCGGCCACCACCTTGCGCTTGACCTTCATCGTCGGCGTCAGCTCGCCGGTGTCCTCGGTGAAGTCGACGGGCAAGATGCGGAACTTGCGGATCGATTCCGCGTGCGAGACCGCCTGATTGGCCTGCTTGACGGCGGCGTCCACCTCGGCGACCAGGTCGGGGTCGGTGGCCAGGTCGCCCACCGAGCTGCCAGATGCCTTGCTGTTGCGCTGCTTCCAGCCCTCGAACGCCTCGGGGTCGATGGTGATCAGCGCCCCGATGAACGGCTTGGCGTCCCCGACCACCATCGCCTGGCTGATCAGCGGGTGTGCCCGCAACTGGTCCTCCAGCACGGCCGGCGCCACGTTCTTGCCGCCCGCGGTGACGATGATCTCCTTCTTGCGGCCCGTGATCGTCAAGAACCCGTCGTCGTCGATGGAGCCGAGGTCACCGGTCTTGAACCAGCCGTCGGCCATCGCTTCGGCGGTGGCCTGCTCGTTGTGCCAGTACTCCCGGAACACCACCCCGCCGCGCACCAGCAGTTCCCCGTCGTCGGCGAGGCGCATGCTGTTGCCGGGCAACAGCTTCCCGACGGTGCCAATCTTCAGGTCGCCGACCCGGTTGACCGTGATGGCCGCGCTGGTCTCGGTCAGGCCGTAGCCCTCGTGGATGGTCAGGCCGACACCGCGGTAGAAGTGGCCCAGCCGCGCGCCGAGCGGCCCGCCGCCGGAGATGGAGGCGCGGCAGTTGCCGCCCAGCGCCGCGCGCAGTTTGTGGTACACCAGCCGGTCGAACAGCGCGTGCTTGGCGCGCAGCAACAGGCCGGGGCCGCCGCGGTCCTGGGCTTCGCTCCAGTCGACCGCGGTCTGGGCGGCAATCTGGAAGATCCGGCCCTTGCCGTCGTTGTCGGCGTTCTGCGCGGCGGTGTTGTACACCTTTTCGAAGACCCGCGGCACCGAGACCACGATCGTCGGCTTGAACACCGAAAACATCGGCACCAGGTTCTTGATGTCGCTGGTGAAACCGACGGTGACCTTGTTGGTGAAGGCGGCCAGGGTGATCGCGCGGGCCAGCACGTGGGCCAGCGGCAAAAAGACCAGCATCCGCTGGCCCTTGCCCAGCAGCGTCGGCAGCGATTCTCTGGCGCCGCGGATCTCATAGACCAGGTTGGAATGGGTCAGCTGGCAGCCCTTGGGCCGGCCGGTGGTCCCGGAGGTGTAGATCAGCGTGGCCGGCGCCTCGGCCCGCAGGGCCTCGACCCGCCCGGTCAGTTCGGCTGGATCCACGGAAGCGCCGGCTTCGGCGAGCGCCTCGATTGCCTTGGGGCCCGAGCCGTCGATGTGCATCACCCGGCGCAGCGCCGGCAACTCGCCGGTCAGCTCGGTGACGATCTTTGCGTGGGCATCGGTTTCGGCCAACACCAGCACCGCGCCCGAGTCCTGCAGCACCCAGCGCACCTGCTCGGCCGACGACGTCTCGTAGATCGGCACGGTGACCGCCCCGACCGCCAGGATCGCGAAGTCGAGAATCGCCCACTCGTAGCGGGTAGCCGAGAAGATGGCCACCCGGTCGCCGACCTGCACTCCTTCTGCGATCAAACCGCATGCGGCCGAACGGATTTGGGCTGCCGCCTCGGCGCAGGTGACGTCGGTCCAGGCGCCGTCGACCAGGCGCTGGAAGATCACGAAGTCGGGATCGTCGCGCTCATGCTCGAATACCGCGGCGACGACGTTGTCGCGCTCGCCCACCGTGAACGGGGCGGGAACACTGAATTCACGCACTCTTGTGACCTCGCTTGATGTAGGCGGCAAAGTGCAGTCCAGCCTAGTCCGGACGTGATGCTGTTCACTCCCGGACCGCGGTATCCGGCGCCGTCAGAGATATGTGAAGCTAGCGCCGTGCACAGCATTCAAGTCGCCGACGAGACGTTTGTCGCCGCCGACGCCGCCCGGGTCGGGGCGGCGGTTGCCGACCGGGCCAGTTGGCGGCGGTGGTGGCCCGATCTGCGGCTCGAAGTCGTCGAAGACCGCGCCGAGAAAGGAATCCGCTGGGCGGTGACCGGACCGCTCACCGGCACAATGGAGATCTGGCTCGAACCGGTGCTGGACGGGGTGCTGCTGCACTACTTCCTGCACGCCGAGCCCTCCGGTGCGGCGGCCTGGCAGCTGGCCCGGATGAACCTCGCCCGAATGACCCACCGCCGCCGGGTTGCGGGCAAGAATATGGCGTTCGAAGTGAAGGCGACGCTGGAGCGGTCACGTCCCGTCGGGGTCGCGCCAGTGGCTTGACCCCGGTCGGACCGGCGCGGGGAGTACCGTTTCTGCGAAAGACACTGGGGGTAGCACCCGCTTGCGGGGGAGAGGGAAGCAGCCAGGTGGCGGAGAAGACGGCGCAGACGATCTACATCGATGCCGACCCCAGCACCGTGATGGACGTGATCGCCGACATCGGTTCCTATCCGGAGTGGGTCTCTGAGTACAAGGAGGCCGAAGTCTTGGAGGCCGACGCCGACGGCTACCCGAAAGTCGCGCGCATGGTGCTGGACACCGCGGTGCTCAAGGACACCCTGGTGTTCTCCTACGACTGGCCGAAAGACCGCGGTTCGGTACGCTGGTCACTGGTTTCCAGCTCGATATTGCGTTCCCTCGAGGGCGCATACTTGTTGTCGCCCAAGGGGTCTGGCACCGACGTGACTTACGAGCTCACAGTCGACCTGGCTATTCCGATGATCGGGTTGCTCAAGCGCAAGGCCGAGCGCAGGCTGACCGACACCGCGTTGAAGGATCTGAAGAAACGAGTCGAGGCTGAGTGAGTCGGCAACGCCCGTCCTGGCCCGGATCAGTCTCTTCGTCGGCAAGGGCGGGGTAGGAAAGTCCACCCTGGCGGCCGCCACGGCCGTTGCCGACGCGCGCGCCGGCCAGCGGGTGCTCGTGGTGTCCACCGATCAGGCGCATTCGCTTGGCGACGTGCTGGGCGTCGCGGTTCCGCCGACCGGCCGGCGCGACCCGGTCCGCGTGCTCGCCGACCTTGAGACCGGCGGAGCCGACACCGGCGGTGGGTTCTTGGACGCGCTGGCGCTGGACACCCTGGCGCTGCTGGAGGCTCGCTGGCGTGACGTCGTCGACGCGCTGGGCGGGCGTTTTCCCGAGTCGGAGCTGGATAGCGTTGCGCCCGAAGAACTCTCGGCGCTACCTGGCATCCAGGAAGTCCTCGGCCTGCACGAGGTCGGTGAGCTGGCCGCGGCCCGGAGGTGGGACCACGTCGTCGTCGACTGTGCGTCCACCGCCGACGCGTTGCGGATGCTGACGCTGCCGGCCACCTTCGCGCTGTACGTGGAGCGCGCGTGGCCGCGCCACCGCCGACTGTCCGGCGCCGCCGACGACCGCTCGGTGGCGGTGGTGGAACTCCTGGAACGCATCAGCGCCAGCGTCGAGCGGCTCTCGGCCCTGCTCACCGACCCTGCGCTGGTCGGCGCGCATCTGGTGCTGACCGCCGAGCGGGTGGTGGCCGCCGAGGCGGTCCGCACACTGGGCTCGTTGGCGCTGATGGGCGTACGGGTGGAGGAGTTGATCGTCAATCAGGTTCTGGTGCAAGACGATTCATATGAATACCGCAACCTGCCCGACCATCCGGCGTTCGACTGGTACGCCGAGCGCATTGGTGAGCAGCGTGCCGTGCTGGACGAGCTGGACGCCGCGATCGGCGACGTGGCGCTGGTACTCACCCCGCACCTGGCGGGCGAGCCGATCGGCCCCAAGGCGCTGGCCGAGCTGCTCGACAGCGCCCGTCGTCGCGACGGATCGCCGCCGCCGGGACCGCTGCGTCCCATCGTGGACCTCGAATCGGGATCAGGGCTGCAGTCGGTGTACCGATTGCGGCTAGAGTTGCCGCAAGTCGATTCCGGCGCGCTGAGCCTGGGCCGGGTCGACGACGACCTGATCATCCGCGCCGGCGGCATGCGGCGCCGAGTTCGGTTGGCGTCCGTACTGCGGCGGTGCACGGTGCTGGACGCCCATCTTCGAGGTAGTGAGCTGACGGTGCGTTTTCGACCCAATCCGGAGGTGTGGCCGGCGTGAGTGGCGTGCACCCCGACATCGGTCCGGAATTGCGGAAACTGGCGCAGACCATCCTGGACGGAATCGACCCGGCGGTGCGCGCGGCGGCGATGCGCGCGTCGGGTGGCGGTCCGGGAACCGGCAAATGCCAACAGGTGTGGTGTCCGGTCTGTGCGCTGGCCGCGCTGGCCGCCGGCGAACAGCACCCACTGCTGACGGTCATCGCCGAGCACAGCGTCGCACTGCTGGCGGTCATCCGCGCCATCATCGCCGAGGTCGACGGATCGATGACCCCCCCGCCGCCGGAAGGGCCGCCCGGCGGCGGCGTCGCCGAGCCTGCTCCTGAAGCTGGCGCGAAGAGCCGCTACGAGCCCATCACGATCACCGTCGAGGAGTAGCGGCGATCCGAAGCCGGGCGCCGCGTGCTGTAGTCGCATCCACACTCGATCGGTACAGTTGGCGCAGAATACTATCCGGCGCGGGTGAGAGAGGGAGGGGCCATGTGGTACTGGCTTTTCAAGTACATCTTCATGGGCCCGCTGCTTGCCCTGCTGGGACGGCCGAAAGTCGAAGGACTGGAAAACATCCCGCAATCCGGGCCGGCGATCCTGGCGAGTAACCACCTCGCGGTCGCCGACAGCTTCTACCTGCCGCTGGTGGTGCGACGCCGCATCACCTTCCTGGCCAAGGCGGAATACTTCACCGGTACCGGCCTGAAGGGATGGTTCCTGCGCTGGTTCTACAGCACCACCGGTCAGGTCCCGATCGACCGCACCGACGCCGACACCGCGGATGCGGCATTGCGAACCGCCGAGCGGTTGCTCAAGGAGGGCAAGCTGCTCGGCATGTACCCCGAGGGCACCCGCTCACCCGACGGGCGGCTATACAAAGGCAAGACCGGGCTGGCCCGGTTGGCGCTGCACACCGGCGTACCGGTGATCCCGGTGGCGATGATCGGCACCAACAAGGTCAATCCCCCGGGCAGCAAGATGTGGCGGTTCGGCCGGGTCACCGTGCGGTTCGGCAAGCCGATGGAGTTCTCCCGGTTCGAGGGGTTGGCCGGCAACCGCTTCATCGAGCGGGCCGTTACCGACGAGGTGATCTACGAGCTGATGCGGCTCTCAGGTCAGGAATACGTCGACATCTACGCGGCCACCGTCAAGGACCGCGGTAACGGATCGGTGCCGGCGAGCGAACCGCCGGCACGCATCCCGGAGACCGCCGCCGGCTAAGGCCCGTCAGCCGACTGCGGAGACCGCTGCCGGCTCGGGAACGGTCGATTCCCGCGGCGCCGTGCGCGCCGCGACGGCCACCCCGGCCGTGAGGATGGTCGCCAGCGCCCACCACACATAAGACGCCCCGACGAGCTGGCGCCACCCGGCCGCCGTCGTCTCGTGGTGTTTGGGCATCAGGTCGATCGGCGTCCACACCATCACCGCCACCCCGGCCGCGCTGACGAGTGCCAGCGCGGGCCTGCGGCGCCGCCATGCCAGCGCGCCCGTCACCAATACCGCCGGCAGCATCCACACCCAGTGGTGCGACCACGACACCGGCGAAACCACCAGCCCGAACAAGGCAATACAGATCACCGCGAGAGTCGGTTCGCCCGCCGCCAGCACCCGCCGCGCCGCCCAGACCGTCAATGCCAACACGAGCAGGCACGCGGCCACCCAGAACGGGAAGCGTTCGTGCTCACCGAGCCCCAGCCGGGCCAACGCGCCCGCGACGTTCTGGTTGGTGTTCAGCGAGGCGGCGCCGATGCGGTCGGTCTTGCCCACGGTGTCCGTCCAGTACTCCCACGAGTCGCGCCAGGCCAGCGCAAACGCGGCCAGGGTAGCGACCATGAACGACGCAAGCGCGGTCAGCGCGGCGCGGCCGTCGCGGCGCAGCAGGAAATACAGCAAGAAGACTGCCGGCGTGAGCTTCAGCGCGATGCCCAGCCCCAGCATCAGCCCGCGCGGCCACGGGGTCCGACGCGGCAGGCAATCGGCGATTACCAGGGTCATCAGCACGACGTTGATCTGCCCGAACGCGAAGTTCGACCTGATCGGCTCCAGCCACGTCGCCGACACCGCCACGATGACCACGGCCAGCCAGCATCGGCGCAGCCAGGCCGGCCCGGGCGCCACCCGCGAGGTGTCCCACACGTCGAGGCGGGTCAGCACGATCATCATCGAGGTGATCAAGAGCGCCAGCGTCGTCAGCGTGATCGCGACGCTGGCGGCCGGCAGCCCCAGCCAGGCGAACGGGCAGAACGCGATGGCAGCCAGCGGGGGATAGGTGAACGGCAGGTCCAGGCCGATCGGCGTGTGGAACTTTGCGTCGCCGGCATAAAGGGGACGGCCGTCCAGCCAGGCCTGACCACCCATCCGATAGACGTCGATGTCGATGCGGTACTGCGCGTGCCAGATCAACTGCCAGCCCGCGTAGCCGAACGCCGCTGCGGCGATCAGCAGCAGCAACGCCCAGACGGCGACCTGCCTACCGGCAACCCGCCCGCGCATGCTGCCCAGGTCGGGCGACTGCCGTCTACTCATGTCGCAGACAGCCTATCGGTGACATTGGCGCCACGCGGTATTGCAACGGCCGATGCGTGCGAAGTGGGCGTACTTTTTTTAAGGTGCTCGACTGGTTGCGGCATGACATCATCGACCGCGGGCGATTGCCGCTGCTGTGCTGTCTGGTCGCGTTCATCCTGACGTTCTTCGTGACGCGCACGTTCGTGCGCTACATCCGTCACCGCGCCGACCGTGGCGTACCGCCGAAATGGTGGGAGCCGCGCAACATTCACATCGGGTCGATGCACATTCATCACGTGGTCATCGGGGTGGTCCTGGTGATGCTCTCCGGGGTGACCCTGGTGACCTTGGCGCTTGAGGGCAATCAAGCCGAATTAACAACGGCAGCAACCTTTTTCGGCATCGGCGCGGCCCTGGTGCTCGACGAGTACGCGTTGATCCTGCACCTGCAGGACGTCTACTGGGAGGAGGACGGGCGCACCTCGGTGGACGCGGTCTTCGCCGCGGTCGCGGTCGGCGGGCTGCTGGTCCTGGGTTTGCACCCGATGATGTTCTTCCTGTCCTTGTGGCAGGACACCCACTCACCGCTGCTGCACGCCGCGGTGATCCTGGGGTTGGTGCTGACACCACCGCTGGCGATCGTGGTGCTGCTCAAAGGCAAGGTGTGGACCGGTCTGATCGGCATGTTCTTCGTGGTGCTGCTGGTCATCGGCGCGATCCGGCTGTCGCGTCCGCACGCGCCGTGGGCACGGTGGCGCTACACCAATCAGGTGGACAAGATGCGCCGGGCGGTGCAGCGGGAACGTCAGCTGCGCCGGCCGGTGATACGCGCCAAGCTGTGGGTCCAGAGCAGCATCGCGGGTACGCCGCGCCTTCCCGACGAGCGCACCGTGGACGCTCAGCTGGACCTCGAAGTCCATCCCGCGCCGCCGCCCACGGGCCCGATGCGCGTCCTGGTGCCGGGGAGCCGCGGTTAGGCTTTCGCGTCGTGCGGTACTTCTACGACACGGAATTCATCGAGGACGGCCGCACCATCGACCTGATCTCCATCGGGGTGGCCGCCGAGGACGGCCGCGAGTACTACGCCGTGTCCACCGAATTCGACCCGGAACGCGCCGGCAGCTGGGTGCGCACCCATGTGCTGCCGAAGCTGCCGCCCCCCGCGTCGCCGCTGTGGCGTCCCCGCGCCCGGATCCGTTCGGATCTGGAGAGCTTCCTCGGTGTCGGCGGCGACGAGCCGATCGAGCTGTGGGCGTGGGTCGGCGCCTACGACCATGTGGCGTTATGTCAGTTGTGGGGCCCGATGACGGAGCTGCCGGCGGCGATTCCCCGGTTCACCCGGGAGCTGCGTCAGCTGTGGGAGGAGCGCGGACGCCCCCGGATGCCGCGACGCCCCTCGGACGTGCACGACGCCCTGGTCGACGCCCGCGACCAGCTGCGGCGGTTCCGGCTGATCACGGCCGACGCCGATGCGGGCCGCTGAGGAGTCGGTCAGTCAGCACCGCCGCAGGTGAGCGTTCGTCCTGATCAAGAGGCTGCGGTGGCCGGTTACCATATACGGGTGAACTGGACCGTCGACGTACCGATCGACCAGCTGCCCGCGCTGCCGCCGCTGCCGGCCGATCTGCGGGCCCAACTCGACGTCGCACTGGCCAAGCCCGCGGCGCAACAACCCAGCTGGCCGGCCGATCAGGCCAGGGCGATGCGCACGGTCTTAGAGAGCGTGCCGCCGGTCACCGTGGCATCGGAGATCGTGCAGCTGCAGGAGCAGCTGGCCCAGGTCGCGCGCGGTGAAGCGTTCCTGCTGCAGGGCGGTGACTGCGCGGAGACGTTCGTTGACAACACCGAGCCACACATCCGGGCCAACATCCGCGCGCTGCTGCAAATGGCGGTGGTGCTGACCTACGGCGCCAGCCTGCCGGTGGTGAAGGTGGCCCGCATCGCGGGCCAGTACGCCAAGCCCCGTTCGTCGGATATCGACGCGCTGGGGCTGCGGTCCTACCGCGGCGACATGGTCAACGGGTTCGCCCCGGATGCCGCGGCGCGCGAGCACGATCCGTCGCGGCTGGTGCGCGCCTACGCCAACGCCAGCGCCGCGATGAATTTGGTGCGGGCACTGACGTCGTCGGGCCTGGCGTCGCTGCACCTGGTGCAGGACTGGAACCGGGAGTTCGTCCGGACGTCGCCGGCCGGCGCGCGCTACGAGGCACTGGCCGCGGAGATCGATCGCGGCCTGCGGTTCATGAGCGCGTGTGGGGTGGAGGACCGCAACCTGCAGACCGCCGAGATCTACGCCAGCCACGAGGCGCTGGTACTCGACTACGAGCGGGCGATGCTGCGGTTGTCCAACGCCGACGACGGCGAGCCGCAGCTGTACGACCTCTCGGCGCACTACCTGTGGATCGGCGACCGCACGCGGCAACTCGACGGCGCGCATGTCGCGTTCGCGGAGGTGATCTCCAACCCGATCGGCGTCAAGATCGGCCCCACGACCACTCCCGAGCTGGCGGTCGAATACGTCGAGCGCCTCGACCCGTACAACAAGCCGGGCCGGCTGACCCTGGTGAGCCGGCTGGGCAACAACAAGGTGCGCGACCTGTTGCCGCCGATCATCGAAAAGGTGCAGGCCACCGGTCATCAGGTGATCTGGCAGTGCGACCCGATGCACGGCAACACCCACGAGTCGTCCACCGGGTACAAGACCCGGCACTTCGATCGCATCGTCGACGAGGTGCAGGGTTTCTTCGAGGTGCACCGCGCGCTGGGCACCTACCCGGGTGGCATCCACGTGGAGATCACCGGCGAGAACGTCACCGAGTGTCTCGGTGGGGCGCAAGACATTTCGGACACCGACCTGGCCGGCCGCTACGAGACGGCGTGCGACCCGCGGCTGAACACCCAGCAGTCGCTGGAGCTGGCGTTCCTGGTCGCCGAAATGCTGCGCGACTAAGACAGCTTGGTCGCGGGCGTGCGTGTTTGTATGCGACACGCCGGGCAATGCCGTACAACTGTGCACGCTCGCGCGGGAGGGCGGTCAGAGCAGTCCGGCCAGATTGCTGCCGATCGTCCACGCGGCGGCGGCGACCATCCCGGTGATCGCCAGCACCACCGCGATCCAGATCAGCACCATGCGCTGGGCGTGTTGCCGGGCCAAGGCGAACTCGCTGATCTCGATGCCCGCGAATTGCCCTGGCGTTTGGGAGTATTCGGGCTCGTCCGACCAGTCGCGGGTGAGTTGACGGGTCGGGTGCCGCACCTGGCCGGTCGTCTGCGCGGTCCGGCTGCGATACACCGCCGCTGACCGATGCTGCGCCGAGTTGCGGGGTGCGGGCAGCCGGAACTCCGGCAGGTTCAGCTCGTCGGCGAGCTCGTCCAGCACGCTGCTCATCTCGAGTGCGTCGGCGTATCGGCCGGCCGCGTCACGCGCCGTCGCTCGTGCCACGAACGCGTCGAATTGGCGTGGTACACCCTCGATTCGTGCGCTGGGCGGCGGCACGTCGGTGTCGAGCCGTTGATAGGCGACCGACAACGCTGAGTCGCCGCTGAAGGGCGTCTGCCCGGTCAGTAGCTCGTAGGTCACGATTCCCAGCGCGTACACGTCGCTGCGCGGGGTGGCGTTGCCGTCGCGGACCTGCTCCGGCGACAGGTAGGCGGCGGTGCCGAGAATGACGCTGGCCGAAGTGATTCCGGCCGCCGCGACGGCGCGGACCAGTCCGAAGTCGGCGATCTTGACCTCGCCGTCGTCGGAGATCAGCACGTTCTCGGGCTTGACGTCACGATGCACCAGACCGGCGCGGTGCGCGACAGCCAGCCCGCCCAGCACCGGGCGCAGCACCGCGGCAACGGCATGCGGCGGCATCGGACCGCGTTCGGCCAGCAGCTCGCGCAGGGTGCCGCCCTCGATCAGCTCCATCACCAGGAACGGGTGCCGCGCGTCGAGGCCCTGGTCGTAGACGGCGACCAGGCCCGGGTGCTTGAGCCGCGCCACGCTGCGGGCCTCCAGCTGAAACCGGGTGAGGAATTGCCCGTCGCCGGCGTAGCGCGAGTCCATCACCTTCAGCGCGACCGGCCGGTCGAGGCGTTCGTCGATGCCGCGGTACACCGTCGAGGTGCCGCCGGTGGCGATCTTGGCCACAACGCGGTAGCGCCCGTCGAGCAACGCGCCGACCACGGGATCCGTCACGGGCTCATCGTAGGCGCCGCCGCGAATTCAGCTCGAAACCTGCACTCAGCGCGGCGGAATCGGCTCTACACTGAGCGCGATGAGCAGTATTCCGGCCGGCGACGACGTTCTGGATCCCGACGAACCCACCTATGACCTGCCCGACGTCGCCAAGCTCCTGGGTGTGCCGGTTACCAAGGTTCACCAGCAGCTGCGGGAAGGCCACCTGGTGGCGGTGCGGCGCGCCGGCGACGTGGTGGTGCCGCGGGTCTTCTTCACCGAATCCGGCCAGGTGGTCAAGAGCCTGCCGGGGCTGCTGATGGTGCTGCACGACGGCGGTTACCGCGACACCGAGATCGTGCGCTGGCTGTTTACCCCGGATCCGTCGCTGACGATCACCCGCGACGGCACCCGTGACGCCATCAGCAACGCACGTCCGGTCGACGCGTTGCATGCCCATCAGGCCCGTGAGGTGCTGCGCCGGGCACAAGCTATGGCGTACTGAGACTTTCGGCGTCCCCGGCGACTTCGGGCCGCGGTGCCCGATACAGTGCGTACCACGCGATCAGTGCGCAACCGGTGGCGATGATGACGTGGACCCACGAGTACATGCCATGGGCTCCATCCGGTTTGAAGATGACCATCACCCAGGTGGAGAAGCCGGCGATCGCCGCGATCGCCCGCCGTGACTGCGCCAGCGGCGCGATCACCGCCAGCGGCCAGGTGTAATACCACGGCAGAGCCGCGGGCACGAACAACACCACGACCAGCATCGCCCACGCGGTCCCGGTCAGCGCCTCACGGTCGTCATGGCGGAATCGCCACCACAGCAGCGGCAGTGCCACGGCGATGATCACGATCCCGGCGGCCCGGGTGACATGGAGCACCGCGTAGAAGTTGACCGGGAAGAACCACCCGCCGATCGCGTGAATCAGGTTGGCCACGGCCGTCGGCACGGTCAGCCAGTTGATGATCTTGACCGAGCCTGCCAGCGCGGTCAGCCAGCCCAAACCCACTCGCGCCACCGCGGACAACACCGCGAAGACCGCCACGAAGATCAGCACAGACGTCGCGGTGGCCGCCGCGAACGCGCGCAGCGGCCGGTATCCCAGTCGATCGCTGAGATGGCGCATCCAGACCCAGACCAAAAACGGCAATGCGATTCCGGCGGTGGCTTTGACGGCGACCGCCACGGCAACCAGCGTGACGCCCGCGACGTGGTGACGCTCGAGCGTCAGCGCGATGCCGGCCACCATCAGACCTACCATCAGCATCTCGTTGTGCACGCCACCCATCAGGTGGATGATCACCAGCGGATTGAGCACGCAGATCCACAGCGCGGTCGGGGCGTCGGCACCCAGATGTCGGGCTATTCGCGGTGTGGCCCAGATCAACAGCGCCAGCCCGGGCAGCATGCACAAGCGCAGCACCATGGTTCCGGCGATCACATGGTTGCCGACCGCCATCGTGACGAGCTTGGCGATCAGGATGAATGCCGGACCGTAGGGCGCTGTGGTGATTGTCCAGATGGGACTGACGTTGTCCAACAAGGGATTCGGGTTGTCCACCGGGCCGACGGCGTAGGGGTCGAAGCCGTCGCGCAGCAGCGCGCCCTGAGCCAGATAGGAATACGTGTCCCGGCTGAAGACGGGTACCGACAGCAACAACGGCGCCAGCCAGAAGCCGGTGGTGGCCACCATCGTGCATTCGGTTGCCTCGCCCGCGACAACGCGCCGCCCCAGCCGAAGCCAGGCGATCAACATCAGCGCGACGCCGAGCCACAGCAGGACCGAGGACAGCACCAGGCCGTGGCCGAAGCGCAACCAGGACAGGTGAAGCGCCTCCAGCAGCGGGTCGTGCGGTTTGGTGCTGCCCGCGCCGAGTCCGCCCGCGGTGATGAGCACGGCGCCGCTGCCGCCCAGCAGCGCAGGCCGGGCCTCAGCAGAGGTAGCGAACTCGCGAAGTCGCGAAAGGTGTTGCTGGGCAACGGGGGTGGCTGTCGGAGTGGACATCGGGCTCAGGCGGTTCGATTCGCGGTTAGCCTGGCCAGCTCGGACAGCCCCGTTTTGGCCGCTGCGTTGATGGGCGCGGCGGCCAAAGCGGTCAACGCACGCCCGGTCAGTGTGTCGATTTGCTCTTCCACCGCGGCCAGTGCGCCCACCCCTTCGATCACCGCGCGCACGTCGCGCACCTGCGGGTCGGTCAGATCGGTGCCGATCGACGACCGTAACATGTTGGCCGCCAACGGATCCGACTTGTCGGCTATTTCGATCGCGGTGCCCAGCAGCACGGTGCGCTTGCCGGACCGCAGGTCGTCGCCGGAGGGCTTGCCGGTTACCGCCGGATCGCCGAACACGCCCAGCACGTCGTCGCGCAGCTGGAACGCCAGCCCCAGGTCGGTGCCGACCTCGTGGAAAAGGGTGTGCACGTCGGGGCGGTCCGCAGCCGCGGCAGCACCCAGCTGCAACGGTCGCGACACGGTGTAGGAGGCGGTCTTGTAGGTGTTGACGGTTATCGCTGAGGCGATCGACTCGGCGGCGCTGGCCTCCCCGACGATGTCCAGGTATTGGCCGCCGAGCAGCTCGGTGCGGATGTCGGCCCAGACCTGCCGAACCCGGCGGCGCGCATCGGGAGGCAGATCGGCCCCGGCGACGATGTCGTCGGCCCAGGCCAGTGCCAGGTCGCCGAGCAGGATGGCCGCCGACATCCCGAACCGCTCCGACGAGCCCTGCCAGTGCCGGTCGTGGTGCAGCGCAGTGAATTTCACGTGCGCGGTGGGCCGGCCGCGGCGGGTCGCCGACCCGTCGATCACGTCGTCGTGCACCAGCGCCGAGGCGTGCAACAACTCCAGCGCCGAAAACAGCAGCAGCACTTGCGTATCCGGGTCGTTGGACGCCACCGCGCGCCAGCCCCAGTACGCAAAGGCCGGGCGCAGCCGCTTGCCCCCGCCGAGCACGAACTCCTCCAGCGCCGCGACGAGCGCGTCGTACTCGGGTCCGATATGGGCAGCGTCAGTGCGGCGAGCGCGCAGATAGGCCCGCAACTGCTCGGTGATGGCGTCGGCGAACTCGACGGTTGCCGCTGCTTCGACGCTCAGCGCGACGCCCCTTTCTCTCGAGCCGCCCTGGGCCGACAGTCTATGTCGCCTGGCGCCTATGCTGTCGTGATGACCTGCGCCAGGTCGCCCGGCGTCTGCGACGACGCGGCGGGGCGAGGCGCCGGCGGTCGGCCTGCCGCGGCGGGAAACCTAGCCATCCGATGAGGAGCAGCCTTGTGACTCTGAACACCATTGCGCTCGAGCTGGTGCCGCCGAACGTGGACCGCGGTTCGGCGCAAGCGATCGACGATGCCCGCAAGGTGCTGCAGTTCTCCGCGGATGTCGGGCTCGGCGGACGGATCGGGCACGTGATGATTCCGGGGTTGATCGCCGAGGAGGACGATCGGCCGGTCGAGATGAAGCCGAAGCTGGATGTACTGGACTTCTGGTCGATCATCAAACCGGAGTTGCCGGGCGTGCGCGGATTGTGCAGCCAGGTCACGGCTTTCTCCGACGAGGCGTCGCTGCGTACGCGGCTCGCCGATCTGGTCGGCGCTGGGATCGAGGGCATTGTCTTCGTGGGTGTTCCGCGCACCATGCAAGACGGTGAGGGCTCCGGCGTGGCGCCGACGGACGCGTTGTCGATGTATCGCGATCTCGTGGTCAACCGGGGCGTGATCTTGATCCCGACGCGGGAGGGCGAAGCCGGTCGGTTCAACTTCAAATGCGAGCAGGGTGCGACGTTCGCTCAGACCCAGCTGCTGTACTCCGACGCGATCGTGCGGTTTCTGGCCGACTTCGCCAAGGAAACCGACCACCGGCCCGAGATCCTCCTGTCGTTCGGCTTCGTGCCGAAGGTCGAGAACCGGGTGGGGTTCATCAATTGGCTCATCCAGGACCCGGGCAACGCCGCCGTCGCCGAGGAGCAGGCGTTCGTCAAGACGCTGGCCGGCAGCGAGCCGGCAGAGCGGCGCAGGCTGATGCTCGACCTCTACAAGCGGGTGATCGACGGTGTGGCCGACCTGGGTTACCCGCTCAGCGTCCACCTCGAGGCCACCTACGGCGTTACCGCGGCGGCTTTCGAGACCTTCGCCGAGCTGCTGGACTACTGGGCGCCCGGGGTCTAGTCGGGCGGCCCGTCGGCGGGCTCGGCGAAGCGCGGCGAGCGGTCGCGGCTGTACCACGCCAGCCCCGCGACTATCCCAGCGACCGCCAGGGACGCCAGGCCCAGCCACAACGCCGCGCCGCGGAACGAACGGGTGCTGGGATCGGTGTAGCGGGCCTGGGCGGTCATCGTGCTGACCACGCCGGGTTTGAGTTTCCACGCCACCATGTCGGAGTCCACCCGCTCACCGTTGGTGGAGGTCACCGCGCCGGGGAAGGCGACGCTCAGCTCGACGTCGGCGTCGGGATCGGTGAGCGACGTCAGGTCCGCCCGGCCCTCGAGGATCACCAGGTCGCCGGCGCGGCGCAGCGTCAGGTTCACACCCTGGGCGTCGGGGTTCATGTTCGCCAGCTGTGGCAGCTCGGCGAAGGTCAAGTCGGAAAACACCGCCTGCGATCCCACGTAGCCGTCGCGGTCGTATTTGGAGATCGCCACCTTCTGGCTGAACGGGATGTTGGGGTCCAGCTGCGGTCCGGCGTCCTTGTCGTTGCGTGGTTTGGCGGCAGCGACGATCTCTCCGGACACCGTGTCGTCGGGGGAGATGGTCAGCGACGCCTTGACCCGCAGGCATCCGGTGGCGAGCGGCACCACCACCAGCAACAGGGCTACGGCAAGCAGGCGTCGAGATGTCAGTCGTCCGGCCAGAGCCTGGATGCCGCGGGCATGCACCAGGTCATCGTGCCAGACCTGTTGCTATAGCGGCAGCGCGCGGCCCAATATCGCGAATGGCCGTGGGTCCCCGGCGAAGTGATAGCCACGGATGATGTCGACGAAGCCCAGCCGCCGGTACAACCGCCACGCCCGATTGGCCTCGCCGTTGATTTCCGGTGTCGACAACAGCACATTCGCCTCGCCTCGCCCGGCCAGCAGCCGCCGCGTCAACGCCTCGCCCAGGCCGCGGCCCTGCGCCCGCGGATGGATATGTAATTCGGTCAATTCGAAGTAGCTGGTCATCAGGCGGGCGATCTCCGGGCCCTGCAGGCCTCCTCGCTGTAGTCCCGACACCACCTGCTGCTGCCACCACTGATCGGGCGCGCCGCAGTAGCCGTAGGCCACGCCCAGCAGCGGAGCGTTGCTCAGTTGTTCGGCCGACGGGGTCCCACCGGGGTCGACATCGACCTCCACCGCGGCGACGGCCTGCCAGCCGCGGCGCCGAATGTGCTCCAGCCACATAGCGGCGCGCTGGTTTTCGGTCCCGGCGGGATAACGCATTGCGTCGACGTACACGCCCAAGGCGTCATCGAGCCGGCGCTGCATATCGTGCGGCGACAGATCGATGAGGAATGTCGCCAACTCGCGGTGTCCTCCTCGGACGGTCATTGCTCTCATGCTTCCATCGCTCATTATCTTCACCGGCGGTCTCGGTGGGGCGCGGCAATCCGGCGCAGTTACAATCTGCTGACGAACCAGTGGTACGGCGCAGATCGACCTCGTATCATCTGAGTTAGTTGCCCACATAACGGGTATCGTCACGTCACAGCTTGTCGGCAAGGAGGGACGAATGCCACTCTCCGATCATGAGCAGCGCATGCTCGACCAGATCGAGAGCGCTCTCTACGCCGAAGATCCCAAGTTCGCCTCCAGCGTTCGCGGGGGTGGATTGCGCGCGCCCACGGCGCGGCGGCGGCTGCAGGGCGCCGCGCTGTTCGTAATCGGTTTGGGCATGCTGGTTTCCGGGGTGGCGTTCAAGGCCACGATGATCGGGAACTTCCCGGTTCTTTCGGTGCTCGGCTTCCTGGTCATGTTCGGCGGTGTCGTCTACGCCATCACCGGGCCGCGCCTGTCCGCCCAGCCGGACCTCCCCGGACCGCGACAGCGCCGCATCAAGGGCACCGGTAGTTCGTTCACCAGCCGGATGGAGGACCGGTTCCGGCGCCGCTTCGACGAGTAAGCGTCAAGTCGACCCAGGGGCAGCCGCCGGCTGCCCCTTTTTGTTGCGCTGAGCGGCCCGCCGAGACTGCGGTGAGGGCCATCTTGGGTGAAGTAGCGCTCTGTGCGCAGGCTCGGCGCGGTCATCGCAGGCTCAGTCGCCCCACCTCGCCCCACACCCCGTTAGGACCAGTTGAACTGGTGTTTCTCGACGCGACGCGCCGGTCCCGACAATCAATTTCCCAGCGAAACAGCTATCTGTATCCATTAAATGGGGCAAAGTGGGGGATTGTGGGGTATGGTGGCTGAAGTCGTGGGGAGAGGCGGAGTGAAGGCTCCGCCCCGTGGCGGGAGGTGGCCAGATGTTCTTGGGCACCTACACGCCCAAACTCGACGACAAAGGGCGGCTGACGCTGCCCGCGAAGTTCCGCGACGCGCTGGCAGGAGGGTTGATGGTCACCAAGAGCCAAGACCACAGCCTGGCTGTCTACCCGCGTGCGGAGTTCGAGCAACTGGCCCGCCGGGCCAGCAAGGTGTCCCGAAGCAACCCGGAGGCGCGGGCGTTCCTGCGCAACCTCGCCGCCGGCACCGACGAACAGCATCCCGACGCTCAAGGCCGAATCACGCTGTCGGCTGACCATCGCCGCTACGCGAACCTGTCGAAGGACTGCGTAGTGATCGGATCGGTCGATTACCTCGAGATCTGGGATGCGCAGGCGTGGCACGAATACCAACAGACCCACGAAGAGAACTTCTCCGCGGCCAGCGATGAAGCACTCGGCGACATCATCTGAGGCGCATGCCCGTGCACCGTGGCCCTTGCCCGAACCGACCCTGACGTACTTCCCCAACGCCAGGTTCGTGCTCTCGGACAGGGACCTCGGTGTGCGGTCGATCGCAAGCGCGGCGGAGCCGGGCGCAGCGGGTCGCCCGCCACAGACCCGGGCGACCGCGCCGGCGGCCCCCGCCACCCATCGGGAGGGTGTAGTCGTGCCTGAGGCAACGGGCGATTTCGGCCATGTACCCGTGCTGGCCGAACGCTGCGTCGCGCTGCTCACCCCGGCGCTGACCCGGCGCCACTCCGACGGATCGGGTGCACTTCTCGTCGACGCCACCCTCGGCGCGGGTGGGCATGCGGAGCGATTCCTGGCCGCGCTGCCGGGCCTCCGCCTGATCGGACTCGACCGCGACCCGACGGCGCTCGACATCGCCGGCAAGCGGCTGGCGCGTTTCGCCGACCGGGTTACGCTAATGCACACCCGCTACGACGGCATCGCCGCAGCTCTCGCTGAATCCGGTTACGCGACAACGGGTTCAGTGGACGGGATTCTTTTCGACCTGGGCGTTTCGTCGATGCAGCTCGACCGCCCGGAGCGAGGCTTCTCCTACGCCCAGGATGCGCCCCTGGACATGCGGATGGACCCCGGGTCGCCGCTGAGCGCAGCCGACATCGTCAACCGCTACGACGAGGCCGCGCTGGCCGACATTCTCCGCCGCTACGGTGAAGAACGGTTCGCGCGCCGCATCGCCGCACAGATCGTCCGCCGCCGCGCGGCCACACCGTTCACCACGACGGGTGAGCTGGTTGAGCTTATCTACCAGGCGATTCCGGCGCCCGCCCGGCGCGCCGGCGGACACCCGGCCAAGCGCACGTTCCAGGCGCTGCGTATCGCTGTCAACAGCGAACTGGACTCGTTGACTGCGGCAATGCCCACCGCGCTGGACGCCCTGGCGACCGGTGGACGCATCGTGGTACTGGCGTATCAGTCATTGGAAGACCGCATCGTCAAGCGGGCGTTCGCCGATGCCACCGCGTCGCGTACCCCGACCGATCTGCCGGTTGAACTCCCCGGGCATGCAGCACAATTCACGTCGCTGACCCGTGGCGCCGAACGCGCCGACGACGCCGAGATTCTGCGCAACCCGCGCAGCGCCGCGGTGCGGTTGCGGGCCCTGCAACGAACCGAACAGCAACGTCAGGCAGCAGGGAGGGGGGATTGATGAAGGCCAAACGCGAAGCGTCACAACGCTCCCGGGACGGCGATCGTCGTCGCAGGCAGGACCAGCCCCCTCGCCGTAAGGCCGAGCGCCGACCAGTCGAGCCCGCGCCGGGGAGGCGGTCGCGGCAAGGAAAGGCCTCGGCCCCGGCCTGCGAGCCGCGAGCAGCGCGGTCCGCGCCGCAGACCACGCCCATTTCCCGGCCCGCCGAGCGGCCGGCACCGCCCAAGAGCACCAGCCAGGCCAAGGCTCGCGCTAAGGCACGGAAGGCTAAGGCGCCCAAGGTTATTCGGCCTCCACTGCGAGAGCGCTTGCTGAATCGGCTGGCGTCGATCGATCTGCGGCCGCGGACGCTGGCCGCGAAGGTGCCGTTCGTGGTGCTGATCATCGGCTCGCTGGGCGCCGGGCTGGGCGTCACGCTGTGGCTGTCCACCGACTCCGCCGAACGCTCCTACCAGCTGGGCAGTGCCCGCAAGACCACGCAGCTACTCCAGCAGCAAAAGGAGGCGCTCGAACGTGACGTGCTGCAGGCGCAGGCCGCCCCGGCGCTGGCGGAAGCCGCTCGCGGCCTGGGCATGATCCCGACCAAGGACACCGCCCACCTGATCCAGGATCCAGGCGGCAACTGGGTTGTCGTCGGCACGCCCAAGCCGGCCGACGGCGCTCCGCCGCCGCCGCTGAACACCAAGCTGCCGGACGAAAAGCCCGCTCCGCCACCGGCTCGGCCCAATTCGGTGGAAGTGCCGATGCGGGTCACCAATGGGACGCCGGTTGTCCCGGGCCCGGTCGGGCCGGAAGTCATGGTCCGCGACCCCAATGGTGCTACGACACCGGGCAGCCCGCACTTGCCGCCGCAGGACATGCCGCCGATGCCCGGCGCGCCCGCTGCCCCCGCCGTGGCGCCGGCCCCCGGCCCACTACCCGTGCCAGGTCCGCAGCCCGTCGTACCCGCCGCTCCTGATGTCTTGCCTCCGGGCGGCACAGCGGCTCCGCCGGTTGCGCCGCCTGCACCTGTTCCGCTCGCCCTGCCCGCCGCACCCGTCGCACCGCCCGTCGCGCCGCCGCCGACCAACGGCGAGCAGTTCGGTCCGCTGACCGTCACAACCCCCGGCGCGGCCCGGTGAGGGGCAAAAAGGGCGCCGGGGCGCGCTCGTCGCAGCGTGGCCATGACGTTCGGAAGCCAAGGCGGGCAATCGATGTCACGAAGGCGCCGTCGGGCCACTCGGCACGCCAACGCCGTACCCGCCAAGCCGCCGAACTGGGCGTGCGCGGCGCGTCGTTCGTCTTTCGGCACCGAGTCGGCAACGCAGTCATCTTCGTGGCCCTGCTCGTCGCCGCCGCGCAGCTGTTCTACCTTCAAGTGCCGCGCGCCGCAGGCCTACGGGCCGAGGCCGCGGGTCAACTCAAAGTCACCGACGTCGAAAAAGCCATGCGCGGCAGCATCGTCGACCGCAACAACGACCAGCTCGCGTTCACCATCGAAGCCCGCGCGCTGACCTTCCAACCGCGCAAGATCCGCAAGCAACTGGCCGAGGCCAAACAGAAAAACGCCAACAGCCCCGATCCTGGGCAGCGATTGCGCGACATCGCCAAGGAGGTTTCGGCCCGGCTGAACAACAAGCCCGACAACGCCACGGTGCTGAAGAAGCTGCAAAGCGACGAGACGTTCGTCTACCTGGCGCGCGCGGTCGACCCGGCCATCGCCACCGCGATCACCACGAAATTCCCGGAAGTGGGTGCCGAGCGTCAGGATTTGCGGCAGTACCCCGGCGGATCGCTGGCCGCCAACATCGTCGGCGGCATCGACTGGGACGGGCACGGTCTGCTGGGCCTGGAGGACTCGCTGGACGCGGTGCTGGCCGGGACCGACGGGTCGGTCACCTACGACCGCGGCTCCGACGGCGTGGTGATCCCCGGCAGCTACCGCAACCAGCACAAGGCCGTCAACGGTTCGACGGTGCAGCTGACCATCGACGACGACATCCAGTTCTACGTCCAGCAGCAGGTGCAGCAGGCCAAAAACCTCTCCGGTGCCCGCAACGTCTCCGCTGTGGTGCTGGACGCCAAAACCGGTGAGGTGCTGGCGATGTCGAACGACAACACCTTCGACCCGTCCCAAGACATCGGGCGCCAGGGCGACAAGCAGATGGGCAACCTGCCGGTGTCGTCACCGTTCGAGCCGGGCTCGGTGAACAAGGTGATCACCGCGTCGTCGGTCATCGAATACGGCCTCTCCAACCCCGACGAGGTACTGCAGGTGCCGGGCTCCATCCACATGGGCGGCGTCACCGTGCACGACGCCTGGAACCACGGCGTGATGCCCTACACCACCACCGGCATTTTCGGAAAATCGTCCAACGTGGGCACGCTGATGCTGGCCCAGCGCGTCGGCCCCGACCGCTGGTTCGACATGCTGCGCAAGTTCGGGCTGGGGCAGCGCACCGGCGTGGGACTGCCCGGTGAGAGTGCGGGACTGGTGCCCCCGATCGACCAGTGGTCGGGCAGCACGTTCTCCAACCTGCCTATCGGGCAAGGGCTTTCGATGACATTGTTGCAGATGACCGGCATGTATCAGACGATCGCCAACGACGGCCTGCGGATGCCTCCGCGGATCATCAAGGCGACCATCGCGCCGGACGGCACCCGCACCGAAGAGCCGCGGCCGCAAGGTGTTCGGGTGGTGTCATCGGAGACCGCGCAAACCGTGCGCAGCATGTTGCGCGCCGTGGTGCAGCGCGACCCGATGGGCTATCAGCAGGGCACCGGTCCCGCAGCCGCGATCGAGGGCTACCAGATCTCCGGGAAAACCGGGACGGCACAGCAGATCAACCCGGCCTGCGGCTGCTACTTCGACGACGTGTACTGGATCACCTTCGCCGGGATGGCCACCACCGACAATCCGCGCTACGTCATCGGGATCATGATGGACAACCCGCAGCGCTCGTCGGACGGCGCACCCGGACACACCGCTGCTCCGCTGTTCCACAACATCGCGGGCTGGCTGCTGCAGCGCGAAAACGTTCCGCTGTCGCCCGATCCCGGGCCGCCGCTGACCCTGCAGGCCTGACGCCGACAGCGGCCGTCTCCGCGACCCGCGACGCCGCCGGACAGATAAGGTGTCATGGCCGTTAACGGCGTTGATACGACGTCTGAAACAGGCAGCGGACGGAGGTGATGACGTGCCCACTGCGCTGCGGCCCAGCGCCGGGTCCGGCGTGCCGTTGCCGGGGCTGGCGGCCCAGATCGGCGCCGTGTCCGCGGAGGGCAGCGTGGTACCCGACCTGCGGGTCACCGGGGTGACGCTGCGAGCACAGGACGTGCAGCCCGGCGACCTGTTCGCCGCGCTGCCCGGCTCATCGACCCACGGCGCCCGCTATGCCGGTGACGCCGTCGCGAGAGGCGCGGTGGCGGTGCTAACGGATGCCGACGGGGTCGCCGAGATGGCCGCTGCGGTGCCGGTGCTGATTCACCCGTCGCCGCGCACTGTGCTCGGCGAACTCGCCGCCACGATTTACCAGCATCCGTCCGAGCGGCTGGCCGTGGTCGGGATCACCGGAACGTCGGGCAAGACCACCACGACCTACCTGATCGAGGCCGGTCTGCGGGCGGCCGGCCGGATCGTGGGTCTGATCGGGACCATCGGCATCCGGATCGACGGCGCCGACGTTCCCAGCGCGTTGACCACCCCGGAGGCGCCCGCATTGCAGGCCCGGCTCGCGGTGATGGCCGAACGCGGCGTGGACACCGTGGTGATGGAGGTGTCCAGTCATGCGCTGGCGCTGGGCCGCGTCGACGGTGTTCGGTTCGCCGTGGGCGGGTTCACCAACCTGTCCCGCGACCACCTCGACTTCCACGGCAGCATGGCCGAGTATTTCGAGGCCAAGGCGCGGTTGTTCGACCCGGCCTCGCCGTTGCACGCTCGCACCGCCGTGGTGTGTGTGGACGACGACGCCGGCCGCGCGATGGCGGAACGCGCGGACGCCGCGATCACCGTCAGCGCCGAGGGCGACGTCGCGGACTGGCGCGCCGAGGACGTCACGGCCGACGCCGGCGGCCACGACTTCACCGCCGTCGACCCCGCCGGCGTGCACCACCGGGTGCGCATCGGGCTGCCGGGCCGCTACAACATCGCCAATACGCTTGTCGCACTGGCCATCCTGGATGTGCTGGGCGTATCGCCGGAGCAGGCCGCGACCGGGCTGCGCGACATCCGGGTGCCGGGGCGACTCGAACAGATCGACCGCGGCCAGGACTTCCTGGCATTGGTCGACTACGCCCACAAGCCGGGCGCGCTGCGCGCGGTGCTGATGTCACTGCGCCGTCCCGGCAGCCGGCTGGCCGTGGTGTTCGGGGCGGGCGGCGAGCGCGACCCCGGCAAGCGGGCGCCGATGGGCAGGATCGCGGCGCAGCTGGCCGACCTGGTGGTCGTCACCGACGACAACCCCCGCGGTGAAGACCCGGCCGCCATCCGTCGCGAAATCCTTTCCGGCACAACCGAAGGCACCGCGGAGGTCGTCGAAATCGGCGACCGGCGCGCCGCCATCCGGCACGCGGTCGGATGGGCGGGCCCCGGCGACATCGTCCTGGTCACCGGCAAAGGCCACGAAACCGGGCAGAGCGGCGGCGGGCAGACCCGCCCGTTCGACGACCGCGTCGAGCTCGGTGCCGCCCTGGAGGAGCAGCGCCGATGATCGACCTGACCGTCGCCCGGATTGCCGAGATCGTCGGCGGCGAGCTGGCCGACATCTCGCCCGCGGATGCTGCCGACGTGCACGTCACCGGGACCGTCGAATTCGACTCCCGCAAAATCACGCCCGGCGGGCTGTTCCTGGCACTGCCGGGCGCGCGCGCCGACGGGCACGACCACGCCGCGGCGGCGGTGGCGGCCGGCGCGGTGGCTGTGCTGGCCGCCCGTCCGGTCGGAGTGCCGGCAATCGTGGTGACCCCCGACCGGCAGGCATCAAGCCGCGCGGGCGTGCTCGAGCACGACACCGACGGGTCGGGCGCGGCGGTGCTGGTCGCGCTGGCCAGGCTGGCCTCGGCGGTGGCCGCGCAACTGGTCGCCAACGGCCTGACCATCGTCGGGATCACCGGCTCGTCGGGCAAGACGTCGACCAAGGATCTTCTGGCCGCGGTGCTCGCCCCGCTCGGCGAGGTGGTGGCACCGCCGGGCTCGTTCAACAACGAGCTCGGCCATCCCTGGACGGTGCTGCGCGCCACCGAAAGTACCGATTTTCTGGTCCTCGAGCTTTCGGCGCGTCATCCCGGCAACATCGCGGCGCTGGCCGCCACCGCTCCACCCGCGATCGGGGTGGTGCTCAACGTCGGCACCGCGCACCTGGGCGAGTTCGGCTCCCGCGAGGCCATCGCGGCAACGAAAGCCGAACTGCCGCAAGCTATTCCAGAGTCAGGCGTGGTCGTCCTCAACGTCGACGACCCGGCGGTGGCGGCGATGGCCGACAAAACCGCCGCCCGGGTGGTGCGGGTCAGCCGCAGTGGACCCGCCGACGTGTGGGCCGGCCCGGTCACCCTCGACGAGCTGGCCCGCCCGCAGTTCACGCTGCACGCCGGTGAGCGGGCCGTCGACGTCGCCCTGGCCGTGCACGGCGACCATCAGGTCGGCAACGCGTTGTGTGCGGCGGCGGTCGCGCTGGAATGTGGCGCGAGCCTCGATCAGGTGGCGGCCGCGCTGGGTGCCGCGGGACCGGTTTCGCAGCACCGGATGCGGGTGACCGCCCGCGCCGACGACGTCACCGTCATCGACGACGCCTACAACGCCAACCCCGACTCGATGCGAGCGGGTCTGCAGGCGCTGGCGTGGATGGCGCGGGGCGGACGGCGCAGCTGGGCTGTGTTGGGCGAGATGGCCGAACTCGGCGACGACACGATTGCCGAGCATGATCGCATCGGCCGGTTGGCGGTGCGCTTAGATGTGTCTCGACTCATTGTCGTGGGAACCGGGAGGTCGATGAACGCCATGCACCACGGCGCGGTCATGGAGGGTTCGTGGGGAGGCGAGGCCACCATCGTCGCCGACGCCGACGCGGCCCTGGCGCTGTTGCGGGCCGAACTGCAGCCGGGCGACGTGGTGCTGGTGAAGGCGTCCAACGCGGCCGGGCTGGGCGCGCTCGCCGACGCGCTGCTCGCGGAGCCGATGGGCGGCGTCTCTCCTCGCGCTAAGCGCTCGTCACCCGCCGCCGAGCCGATGGGCCTGGACGCTGATGGCCTGGACGCTGCCCGATGATCGAAATCCTCATCGCCGTCGCCATCGCGCTGACGGTGTCGATTGTGCTGACCCCGCTGCTGATCCGGTTGTTCACCCGGCAGGGCTTCGGCCATGAGATCCGCGAAGACGGACCGCCGAGCCACAAGACCAAGCGCGGCACGCCGTCGATGGGCGGGGTGGCGATCCTCGCCGGCATCTGGGCGGGTTACCTGGGCACCCACCTCGCGGGCATGGCATTCGACGGCGGCGGGCCCTCGGCGTCGGGGCTGCTGGTGCTGTTCCTGGCCACCGCGCTCGGCGGCGTCGGGTTCGTCGACGATCTGATCAAGATCCGCCGGTCGCGCAACCTGGGACTGAACAAGACCGCCAAGACGGTCGGGCAGATCACCGCCGCAGTGGTGTTCGGCGTGCTGGTGCTTGGATTTCGCAACGACGACGGGCTCACCCCGGGCAGCGCCGACCTGTCGTACGTGCGCGAAATCGCTACTGTCACATTGGCTCCCGCATTGTTCGTGCTGTTCTGCGTGGTGATGGTGAGCGCCTGGTCGAACGCGGTGAATTTCACCGACGGCCTGGACGGGCTGGCCGGGGGAGCCATGGCTATGGTCTGTGCCGCCTATGTGCTGATCACGTTCTGGCAGTACCGCAACGCCTGCGCCACCGCGCCGGGCCTGGGCTGCTACAACGTGCGCGACCCGCTGGACCTGGCGCTGATCGCCGCGGCGACGGCGGGCGCCTGCATCGGCTTTTTGTGGTGGAACGCCGCGCCGGCGAAGATCTTCATGGGCGACACCGGGTCGCTGGCGCTGGGTGGCATCATCGCCGGGCTGTCGGTGACCAGCCGCACCGAACTCCTCGCCGTCGTGCTCGGTTCGCTGTTCGTCGCCGAGATCGTCTCGGTGGTGCTGCAGATCCTGACGTTTCGCACCACCGGTCGCCGGGTGTTCCGGATGGCGCCGTTCCACCACCACTTCGAGCTTGTCGGCTGGGCCGAAACCACGGTGATCATCCGGTTCTGGCTGCTGACCGCGATCAGCTGCGGTCTGGGTGTGGCGCTGTTCTACAGCGAATGGCTCGCGGCGACCGGCGGCTGAGATGACACTGGAACCGTTGGCGCCCGGCACGCAGGTGTTGGTCACCGGCGGCGGGGTCACCGGGCAGTCGGTGCTCTCGGTGCTGAGGTCGCTGGGCGTGCCTGCGACGCTGTGCGACGACGATCCGGCCACCCGGCAGCGGTACGCCGACGCCGGGCTGGCGGCGGTGGACCCGTCGACCGCCGCGTCGCGCATCGGCGACTTTGCCCTGGTGATCACCAGCCCGGGTTTCCCGCCGACGGCGCCGGTGCTGGCGGCGGCCGCGGCCGCCGGCGTGCCGATCTGGGGCGACGTCGAACTGGCCTGGCGGCTCGACGCGTCGGGCCACTACGGGCCCCCGCGGCGCTGGCTGGCCGTCACGGGCACCAACGGCAAGACCACCACCACGTCGATGCTGCACGCGATGCTGACCGCGGCCGGCCTGGACGCCCGGCTGTGCGGCAACATCGGCAACCCCGTGCTGGACGCGCTGCGCGAGCCCGCCGATCTGCTGGCCGTCGAGCTGTCCAGCTTCCAGCTGCATTGGGCGCCGTCGCTGCGGCCGGAGGCCGGCGTGGTGCTCAACATCGCCGAGGACCATCTGGACTGGCACGGCAGCATGGCCGACTACGCCGTCGCCAAGGCGCGGGTGCTGGGCGGGCGGGTCGCGGTCGTCGGGCTCGACGATCAACGGGCCGCGGCGCTGCTGGACAACGCGCCGGCGCCGGTGCGGGTCGGCTTCCGGCTGGGTGAGCCCGCCGTCGGCGAACTCGGCGTGCGCGACGGCCAGCTGATCGATCGCGCCTTCGCCGACGACCTGGCCCTGGCCGCGGTCTCGTCGATACCGGTGCCCGGGCCGGTCGGAGTGCTCGACGCGCTGGCCGCGGCCGCGCTGGCCCGCAGTCTCGACGTGCCCGCGACGGCGATTGCGGACGCGCTGGCGAGCTTCCGGGTGGGCCGGCACCGCGCCGAGCTGGTTGCCGTTGTCGACGGGATCAGTTACGTCGACGACTCCAAGGCCACCAACCCGCACGCCGCGGTGGCATCCGTGCTGGCCTACCCGCGGGTGGTGTGGATCGCGGGCGGGCTGCTCAAGGGCGCGTCGGTCGACGAGGCGGTGGCCAGGATGGCGTCGCGGCTGGTCGGGGCGGTTCTGATCGGCCGCGACCGGGACAAGGTTGCCGAGGCGTTATCGCGACACGCGCCGGATGTCCCCGTCGTGGAGCTTGTGACAGGCGAGGATGCTGATATGCATGCGACTGCTGAGTCTCCTGTGACTCCTGTGACAAGAGTTGTTGCTCTACCGGGTGAGGCCCCCGGCAGTCGCGTGATGGCCGCCGCCGTGGCCGCCGCCCGCGACATCGCCGCGCCCGGCGACACCGTGCTGCTGGCGCCCGCAGGCGCATCCTTCGACCAGTTCACCGGTTACGCCGACCGCGGCGACGCATTCGCCGCCGCGGTACGCGCCACGACCCGGTAGGCGGTGGTGAAGAACGCGCTGGCCCGGTTGCTGCACCGGGATCCGAAGGGTGGGGAAGCGGCCGAGACGCCGGCGAGCGGCACAGCGGCTCCCAGGACCCGGTTCGGCACCTGGCTGGGCCGGCCGATGACGTCGTTTCACCTGATCATCGCGGTGGCCGCGCTGCTGACCACGCTCGGCCTGATCATGGTGCTCTCCGCGTCGGGGGTGCGCTCCTACGACGACGACGGGTCGGCCTGGGTGATCTTCGGCCGCCAGGTGTTGTGGACGGTGATCGGGCTGGTGGCCTGCTACCTGGCGCTGCGGGTGCCGGTGCGGTTGATGCGCCGCACCGCGTTTACCGGTTACGCACTCACGATCGTGCTGCTGGTCCTGGTGCTGGTGCCCGGAGTCGGCCACTACGCCAACGGTTCTCGCGGCTGGTTCGTGGTCGCCGGCTTCTCGATGCAGCCCTCCGAGCTGACCAAGATCGCGTTCGCGATCTGGGGGGCGCACCTGCTGGCCGCCCGGCGCATGGAGCGGGCGTCGCTGCGCGAGATGCTGATCCCGCTGGTGCCGGCGGCCGTCATCGCGTTGGCACTCATCGTCGCCCAGCCCGACCTCGGCCAGACGGTGTCGCTGGGCATCATCCTGCTGGCCCTGCTGTGGTACGCCGGCCTGCCGCTGCGCGTCTTCCTCAGTTCGCTGCTCGCGGTGATCGTCTCCGCGGCGATCCTCGCGGTGTCCGAGGGCTATCGGTCCGACCGGGTGCGGTCCTGGCTCGATCCGGCCGCCGACTCCCAGGGCTCCGGCTACCAGGCCAAACAAGCAAAGTTCGCGCTGGCCAACGGCGGTATCTTCGGCCACGGCCTGGGCCAGGGCACCGCCAAGTGGAACTACCTGCCCAACGCCCACAACGACTTCATCTTCGCGATCATCGGCGAGGAGCTCGGCTTCGTCGGCGCGTTCGGGCTGCTGGCGCTGTTCGGCTTGTTCGCCTACACCGGCATGCGCATCGCGCGCCGCTCCGCCGACCCCTTCCTGCGGCTGCTGACCGCTACCACCACGATGTGGGTCCTCGGCCAGGTGTTCATCAACGTCGGCTACGTGATCGGCCTGCTGCCGGTCACCGGCCTGCAGCTGCCGCTCATTTCCGCCGGTGGAACATCAACGGCGACAACGCTTCTGATGATCGGCATGATGGCCAACGCGGCACGCCACGAACCGGAGGCCGTCGCCGCGCTGCGCGCCGGGCGCGACGACCGGATGAACCGGCTGCTGCGCCTGCCGTTGCCCGAGCCGTACTCGCCCACCCGGGTGGAGGCGCTGCGCGACCGGTTGCGCGCCCGCCCGCAAAACCCCACGCCACCCGCTCGGCCGGCTCGGGCCCGCGCGGCCGACCGGCCCGCCGGCCGGTCTGGGGGTACCACGCGGACCCGCGGGCGGCATGATGGAGGTGGCGATCGCCAGCGCGGCGCAGCCGGGCGCAGCGGGTCGCGACAACACAACGGTGGCGATCGCCAGCGCGGCGCAGCCGGGCGCAGCGGGTCGCGACAAAGGCATGAAGAGCGGCACGCACGCGGCGGGCGTGCTCGCGCACTGGAAGGTCAGCGTTACGGGTGAGGGACTCGGTCACAGAGCCGACCAGCGGGGTGAACGACAACTCCCGTTCGGGCAGCACGTCGTTGTCGGTGGTGCTCGCCGGCGGCGGCACGGCCGGCCACGTCGAGCCCGCGATGGCCGTCGCTGACGCGTTGGTGGCGCTGGATCCGCAGGTCCGCATCACCGCACTGGGCACCCCCCGCGGCCTGGAGACCCGGCTAGTCCCCGAGCGCGGCTACCACCTCGAGCTGATCACCCCGGTTCCGTTGCCCCGCAAGCCCACCGGAGACTTGCTCCGGCTCCCGCCGAGGGTGTTGCGGGCGGTCCGGCAAGCCGGTGCCGTGCTCGACGGCGTCGCCGCCGACGTCGTGGTCGGATTCGGCGGTTACGTGGCGCTGCCCGCCTACCTGGCCGCCCGCCGTCGCCGCGTGCCGGTGGTGATCCACGAGGCCAACGCCAGCGCGGGGCTGGCCAACCGGGTCGGGGCCCGCTCCGCGCAGCGCGTGCTCTCCGCGGTGCCCGATTGCGGGCTGCCGCGCGCCGAGGTGGTCGGCGTGCCGATCCGCTCGGCCATCACCTCGCTGGACCGTGCGGCGCTGCGGTCGACGGCGCTGGCGAACTTCGGTTTCGCCGACGACGCGCGGGTGCTACTGGTGTTCGGCGGGTCGCAGGGTGCGGCGTCGATCAACCGGGCGGTCGCCGCGGCCGCCGCCGACTTGGCCGCCGCCGGCGTGGCCGTACTGCATGCCTACGGCGCCAAGAACGCTCTCGACCTGCGCACCCCGGCGCCGGGCGACCCGCCGTACGTGGCACTGCCGTACCTGGACCGGATGGACCTGGCCTACGCCGCCGCCGACTTGGCGATCTGCCGGTCGGGCGCGATGACGGTGGCCGAAGTGTCGGCCGTCGGCCTGCCCGCCGTCTACGTGCCACTGCCGATCGGCAACGGTGAGCAGCGGCTCAACGCGCTGCCGGTGGTCAACGCCGGCGGCGGCCTGTTGGTCGCCGACGCCGACCTGACGCCGGGTTTCGTGGCGCAGCAGGTGGCCGGGCTGCTGACCGACGCACCGCGCCTGGCGGCGATGACCGCAGCCGCGGCGCGGGTCGGTCACCGCGACGCAGCCGAGCAGGTCGCCCGTGTCGCGTTGGACGTGGCGTGCGCGCTGCGCCGGGGGCGGCGATGACCGCCGAGCCGTTGCCCCGCGAGCTGCAGCGGGTCCACATGGTCGGCATCGGGGGAGCGGGCATGTCGGGGGTCGCCCGCATCCTGCTGGACCGCGGCGGGATGGTCTCGGGATCGGACGCCAAGGAGTCCCGCGGGGTGCGCGCGCTGCGGGCTCGCGGCGCGGTGATCCGGATCGGCCACGACGCGTCGTCGCTGGATCTGCTGCCCGGTGGCGCCACCGCTGTGATCACTACGCACGCCGCGATCCCGAAAACCAACCCGGAGCTGGTCGAGGCCCGGCGGCGCGGCATCCCGGTGGTGTTGCGGCCCGCGGTGCTGGCCAAGCTGATGGCCGGGCGCACCACGCTGATGGTGACCGGCACGCACGGCAAGACGACGACGACGTCGATGCTCATCGTCGCGCTGCAGCACTGCGGGTTCGATCCGTCTTTCGCGGTCGGCGGCGAGCTGGGCGAGGCCGGCACCAACGCCCACCACGGCAGCGGCGACTATTTCGTCGCCGAGGCCGACGAAAGCGACGGCTCGCTGCTGGAGTACACCCCGAACGTCGCGGTGGTCACCAACATCGAGTCCGACCACCTGGACTTCTTCGGCAGCGCCGACGCTTATGCGGCGGTGTTCGACTCGTTCGTGGAACGGCTGGTCCCGGGCGGGGCGCTGGTGGTCTGCACCGACGACCCGGGCGCGGCGGCGCTGGCCGAACGCACTGCGGCACTGGGGATTCGGGTGCTGCGTTACGGCTCGTCGGGCGACCAGTTAGCCGGCGAGCTGCTGTCCTGGGAGCAAGAGGGCACCGGCGGGGTCGCGCACATCAAGCTGTCCGGCGAAATCCACCCGTCGGTGATGCGGCTCTCGGTGCCGGGCCGGCATATGGCGCTCAACGCGCTGGGCGCCCTGGTGGCCGCCGTCGAGATCGGGGCTCCCGCCGACCGCGTGCTCGATGGACTAGCCGGCTTCGAAGGGGTGCGTCGCCGCTTCGAATTGATCGGCACCGCATCGTCGGTGCGCGTGTTCGACGACTACGCCCACCACCCGACCGAGGTCGGCGCGACGCTGTCCGCTGTGCGCACCCTGCTCGAGCAGAGCGGCAGCGGCCGGTCGCTTGCGGTCTTCCAGCCGCATTTGTATTCCCGCACAAGGGATTTCGCAGCCCAATTCGGGCGGGCGCTCGATGCGGCCGATGAGGTTTTCGTGCTCGACGTCTACGCGGCACGCGAACAGCCGCTGGCCGGGGTCAGCGGTGCCAGCGTCGCCGAGCACGTCAGTGTGCCGGTGCACTACGTATCCGACTTCTCCGCGGTCGCCGAGGCGGTGGCCGCGGCCGCCGGGCCGGGCGACGTCGTCGTCACGATGGGCGCCGGCGACGTGACCATGCTGGGGCCCGAGATCCTCACCGCGCTGCGGGTGCGGGCCAACCGCAGCACGCCGGGACGGCCGGGGATGTTGTTGTGACCGATGACAACGATGCTCCCGCCGAGGTCGTGACGGAACCGATCTTCGCCGCCGGGCCGCCGCTACAGGGTGCTCCGCCGGGGGAGTTCGAGGGTCCTCGCCGGCGCGCACGCCGGGAACGCGCCGAGCGGCGGGCGGCGCAGGCCCGCGCGCGGGCGATCGAGCAGGCTCGCCGCGAAGCCAAACGCCGCGCCCGCGGGCAGACCAGCGAGTCGAAACCCGTTCCGCGAGGCGCGGTTCGGGGGCTGAAGATGGCACTGGCGACCATCCTGGTGTCGGTGGTCGCCGTCGGGCTGGGGTTGATTCTGTATTTCACGCCGGTCATGTCGGCGCGCAGCATCGTCGTCACCGGGACCGGAACGGTCACCCGCGAGGAAGTGCTCGACGCGGCGAGAGTCCAGCCCGGAACGCCGTTGCTGCAGATCGACACCGGCGCGGTCGCCGACCGGGTGGCGGCCATCCGCCGGGTGGCCAGTGCGCGGGTGCAGCGCCAATACCCGTCGGCGCTGCGAATCACCGTCGTCGAGCGAATTCCGGTGGTGGTCAAGGACTTTCCCGACGGCCCGCATCTCTACGACCGCGACGGCGTCGACTTCGCGACCGCGCCGCCACCGCCGGCGTTGCCCTACCTCGACGTCGACAACCCGGGGCCGAGCGACCCGGCGACCAAGGCCGCCCTGGAGGTGCTGACCGCGCTGCGCCCGGAGGTGGCCGGACAGGTCGGCCGGATAGCGGCGCCGTCGGTTTCCTCGATCACGCTGACCCTGACCGACGGTCGCACGGTGATCTGGGGGACCACCGACCGCACCGAGGAAAAGGCCGAGAAGCTGGCGGCGCTGCTCACCCAGCCCGGGCACACCTACGACGTGTCCAGCCCCGACCTGCCGACGGTCAAGTAACCGATCGATCGAGCGTGAAACTGGTTTCACGCTCGCCGTCGAAAGTGAAACTGGCTTCACGCTCGCGCAGGGCCCGGCGCGAAATTGCCGAAAATTCGCCGGGAAGTCCCCGGCGCGCCTGCATGGATCGCGCGCGTCGTGCCCATACCGTTCTGTTTGCGCGGAACTACTTGACATAACTCTAACCCTTTACTTGAGGTTTAGGTTTGCCAGGCGGCAACGCCACTAGGCCAAAGTCCCACAGGGAGGAAGACGGAATGATGACCCCCCCGCATAACTACCTGGCCGTCATCAAAGTCGTGGGTATCGGGGGCGGCGGTGTCAACGCCGTCAACCGGATGATCGAGCAGGGGCTCAAGGGCGTGGAGTTCATCGCCATCAACACCGACGCCCAGGCGCTGTTGATGAGCGACGCCGACGTCAAGCTCGATGTCGGGCGCGACTCCACCCGCGGCTTGGGCGCCGGCGCCGACCCCGAGGTCGGGCGGAAGGCCGCCGAGGACGCCAAGGACGAGATCGAAGAGCTGCTGCGCGGGGCCGACATGGTGTTCGTCACGGCCGGCGAAGGCGGCGGCACCGGCACCGGCGGGGCGCCCGTCGTCGCCAGCATTGCCCGCAAGCTGGGCGCGCTGACCGTCGGCGTCGTCACCCGGCCGTTCTCCTTCGAGGGCAAGCGGCGTGGCCTTCAGGCCGAGACCGGCATCACCACGCTGCGGGAAAGCTGCGACACCCTGATCGTGATTCCCAACGACCGGCTGCTGCAGATGGGCGATGCCGCGGTGTCGCTGATGGACGCCTTCCGCAGCGCCGACGAGGTGCTGCTCAACGGCGTGCAGGGCATCACCGACCTGATCACCACGCCGGGGCTGATCAACGTCGACTTCGCCGACGTCAAGGGCATCATGTCCGGCGCCGGCACCGCGCTGATGGGCATCGGCTCGGCCCGCGGCGACGGCCGGGCGCTCAAGGCCGCCGAGATCGCGATCAACTCGCCGCTGCTCGAGCAGTCCATGGAGGGCGCGCGCGGTGTGCTGATGTCGATCGCCGGCGGAAGCGACCTGGGCCTGTTCGAAATCAACGAGGCCGCCTCGCTGGTGCAGGACGCCGCCCACCAGGACGCCAACATCATCTTCGGCACGGTCATCGACGACTCGCTGGGCGACGAAGTCCGGGTGACGGTGATCGCGGCCGGGTTCGACGCCGCCGGGCCCGGTCGCAAGCCGATCGTTGGCAGCGGCCAGGGCCAAACGATCGCGCCCGGGAAGGCCGGCAAGGTGGCCTCGCCGCTGTTCGAGCCCGCGGACGCGGTCAGTGTGCCGCTGCAGACCAACGGCTCAACCTTGGACATCGGCGGGGAGGACGACGAGGACGTCGACGTGCCGCCGTTCATGCGGCGCTAGCCCCTCACCGCCGCACGGATACTGGGTACGTGAGCGTTCGCATCCGGCGGGTGACGACCACCCGGGTGGGCGGCGTCTCGGCGCCGCCCTACGACAGCTTCAACCTCGGCGACCACGTGGGCGACGACCCCGCTGCGGTGGCGGCCAACAGGACCAGGCTGGGCGCGGCCATCGGGCACCCGCTGATCTGGATGCACCAGGTCCACGGCGACCGGGTCGAGGTCGTCGATCGCCCGCGGGATACCGCGGTCGACGACACCGATGCCCTGGTGACCGCCGAGCGGCACCTGGCGTTGGCGGTGCTGACCGCCGACTGCGTGCCGGTGTTGATGGCCGACGCACGCGCCGGGGTCGTCGCCGCCGTGCACGCCGGTAGGGTCGGCGCCCAAAAAGGTGTGGTGGCCCGCACCCTGGAGACAATGCTGGCGGCCGGCGCGCACACCGACGACATTTCCGCTCTGCTCGGCCCGGCGGTCAGCGGCCGCGACTACGAGGTGCCCGCCGCGATGGCCGACGAGGTGGAGGCGGCGCTGCCGGGAAGCCGCACCACCACCTCGGCCGGCACGCCGGGGCTGGATCTTCGCGCCGGAATCGCCTGCCAGCTAAAGGATTTGGGGGTAATCGCCATCGACGTCGACCCGCGCTGCACGGTCGAGGACACCAGCCTGTTCAGTCATCGCCGCGGCGCGCCGACCGGCCGGATGGCGTCGGTGGTGTGGATCGAATGACCGCCGTGCTGCGCAACCGGGAATCCGAATTGGCCGACGCCTTGAGCGCACTGCGCAGACGCCTTGCGGCCGCCGCCGAGGCGGCCGGACGTAATGTCGACGAAATTGAACTTCTGCCGATTACCAAATTCTTTCCGGCAACCGATGTGGCGATTTTGTCGCGATTGGGATGCTCGTCGTTCGGCGAATCCCGGGAACAGGAAGCGTCGGCGAAGGTGCGACAACTCCGGGAGTTGCTGGGGCCGGCCTCGGCGGCGGTGCAGTGGCACATGGTGGGCCAGATCCAGCGCAACAAGGCCCGGTCGCTGGCCACCTGGGCGCACACCGTCCACTCGGTCAGCAGCATGCGGGTGGTGACCGCGCTCGAACGCGCGGTGGGCGCGGCACTGCAGGAGGGCCGACGCGAGCACCCGCTGCGCGTCTACGTGCAGCTCAGCCTCGACGGCGACGTGTCCCGCGGCGGTGTCGACGTCTCTGCGCCCGACGCCGTCGACGAAATCTGTGCCCGCGTCGACACCGCCGATGCGCTGGAACTCGCCGGGTTGATGGCCATCCCGCCGCTGGACTGGGATGCCGAGACCGCGTTCGCGCGGCTGCAATCCGAGCACCATCGGGTCCGACAGTCGCACCCGAACGCGATCGGATTGTCGGCCGGCATGTCAAACGACCTGGAAGCGGCTGTCAAACATGGTTCGACCTGTGTGCGTGTCGGTACCGCGTTAATGGGCCGCCGACCGTTACGGTCACCGTGAACTAGTCACTCCAGTCACACCTTCATCACAGACACCGAATCTTCAGCCGCCAAGAAGGGGTCCCGAGATGAGCACACTGCACAAGGTCAAGGCCTACTTCGGTATGGCGCCGATGGAGGACTACGACGACGAGTACTACGACGACGACCGCGCTCCCACCCAGCACGGCTACTCGCGCCGCCGGTTCGCCGACGACGGGTACGACCGCTACGAGGGGCGCGACTACGACGACCTCCGCGGTGAGCCCGCCGACTACCCGCCGGGCAGCTACCGCGGCGGCTACGCCGACGACCACCGCTTCCGGGCCCGCGACTACGAGCGCACCGAGCTGGCCCGGCCGCGGTTCGGCGCGTTGCGGGGCTCGACCCGCGGCGCGCTGGCGATGGACCCGCGCCGGATGGCGATGCTCTTCGAAGAGGGCAGCCCACTGTCGAAGATCACCACGCTGCGGCCCAAGGACTACAGCGAAGCCCGCACCATTGGCGAGCGCTTCCGCGACGGCACCCCGGTGATCATGGACCTGGTGTCGATGGACAACGCCGACGCCAAGCGGCTGGTCGACTTCGCTGCCGGGCTGGCCTTCGCGCTGCGGGGCTCGTTCGACAAGGTCGCGACCAAGGTGTTTCTGCTCTCGCCCGCCGACGTCGACGTGACGCCAGAGGAACGTCGCCGGATCGCCGAAACCGGCTTCTACGCCTACCAGTAACGGGGCCCGACACCCGTGGCCGGGTAGGCTGGCAATCGCCGCGCCGGCGCCACCGTCGGCGCTGTCGTGAATGTCACATCCTCATCAGTAAGGTCGGGCTCTCGTTGGCGCTGTTCTTCAAAATTCTGGGCTTTGCGCTGTTCGTCTTCTGGCTCCTGCTGATCGCCCGGGTGGTCATCGAGTTCATCCGGTCGTTCAGCCGCGATTGGCGCCCGCGCGGCGCCACGGTGGTGATCCTGGAGCTCATCATGTCGCTCACCGATCCGCCCGTGAAGCTGCTGCGCCGGCTCATCCCGCAGCTCACCATCGGCGCCGTCCGCTTCGACCTCTCGATCATGGTGCTGCTGCTGGTGGCGTTCATCGGCATGCAACTGGCCTTCAGCGCCGCTGTCTGACCCGGTGCCCGGGTGGGTAAGACCGTTTGCGGCAGCGGCATTTGGATTCTTAAGGCATCGATTTCGCGGCTCTTAAAGTTTGAAATTCGGTCTTAATTATCGGGCGAATCGGCAACCGGCGGGTCTGGTGTGACAGGATGGGCGGCAGTTGCAGTACGGCTACGACACCGTTCATGCCGATCTACACTTTCCAGATCGGTTTGACCGTCCAGACTCGAGGGGGCAAACAATGCCGCTTACACCAGCCGATGTCCACAATGTGGCCTTCAGTAAGCCGCCGATCGGCAAGCGCGGCTACAACGAAGACGAGGTCGACGCCTTCCTCGACCTGGTGGAAAACGAGCTGACCCGCCTCATCGAGGAGAACTCGGATCTGCGCCAGCGGGTCGCCGAGCTGGACCAGGAGCTGGCCGCGGCCCGCGCCGGTGGCGGTGCCCAGCCCACCCAGGCGATGCCGCTGTACGAGCCGGAGCCGGAGCCGGAGCCCCGGCCCACGCCCGCACCTGCCCCGGTGCAGCCCGCGGCGGCCACCGCCGTCAGCGAGGACCAGGCCATGAAGGCCGCCCGAGTACTCAGCCTGGCGCAAGACACCGCAGACCGGTTGACCAGCACCGCCAAGGCCGAGGCCGACAAGCTGCTGGCGGATGCCCGGGCGAACGCCGACCAGATCCTGTCCGAAGCCCGCCGGGAAGCGGAAACCACTGTGGCCGAGGCGCGGCAGCGTGCCGACGCGATGCTGGCCGACGCGCAGACCCGCTCGGAAGCCCAGTTGCGGCAGGCCCAGGAGAAGGCCGACGCGCTGCAGGCGGACGCCGAGCGCAAGCACTCCGAGATCATGGGCACCATCAACCAGCAGCGCACCGTGCTGGAGGGCCGGCTCGAGCAATTGCGCACCTTCGAACGCGAATACCGCACCCGGCTCAAGACCTACCTCGAATCGCAGCTCGAGGAACTCGGCCAGCGCGGCTCTGCGGCGCCCGTCGACTCCAGCGCCACCAACGACGCCGGGGGATTCAACCAGTTCAATCGCGGCAATAACTAACAGATCGAAGGTGCCGGGCCCGGCGGGCGGTAGCGTGCTTGGCAGTCTTTAGTGTCTTGCCCCGTCGGCTGGAGGTTGAGCGATGCTGATTATCGCGCTGGTGTTAGCGGTGATAGGCCTTGCCGCGTTGGTGTTCGCCGTTGTCACCAGCAACGAGTTGGTGGCCTGGGTGTGCATCGCTGCCAGCGTGCTCGGGGTGGTGCTGCTGATCATCGATGCGCTGCAGGAACGCCAGCGCCGCGAAACCGGCGTCCCCGCGAACAAATCGGCAGATGCTCCCACGCCGCTTCCCGACGAAGCGAGCGCCGACTACGACTATGCGGACTATCCCGAGGGTGCCTCCGGTGAGGCCGACGAGGAGCCCGCGGAATCATCTGTCGAGGACGAAGAGCCGTCGGACTACGAGCGCGGCGCGGTCGGTGACGACCACAACACCCGCTGAGTTCCGCTCAGTCGTGCGTCGGGGTGGCGAGCAGTTCGCGAACCTCGTCGTCGGTGACCTGATGAAAGTCGACGAAAACCTGTCCCACGGCTTCGAAATCCGGCGGCATCGTCGCGCAGACCACGTCGTCGGCCTCCTGCGCCAGCTGCTGACACGCTGAGGGCGGCCCCACCGGGACGGCGACGACGATCGCTTCGGGACCCAACTCGCGCAGCGCCCGCACAGCGGCCAGCATGCTCGCCCCGGTGGCGATGCCGTCGTCGACAAGGATCACCGTTTTGCCGCGCGGGTCGGCGAGCGGCCGTCCGCCCCGGTACGCCCGCTCACGCCGGTGAAGCTCGGTGGTCTCGCGGTCGATCACCGCGCGCACCTGTTGCTCGCTGATGCGCAAGCTGGACACCACGTTGTCGTTGATCACGACGACGCCGCCGCTGGCGAGCGCGCCCATCGCCAGCTCGGACCACTGCGGCACACCAAGCTTGCGGACCAAGAAGACGTCCAGTGGGGCGCGCAGCGCGGACGCGACTTCCCAGGCGACCGGAACCCCGCCGCGGGCCAGCCCGAACACCAGCAGCCCGTCGTTTCCGCGGTACGACGCCAGCTCCTCGGCCAGCAACCGACCGGCTTCCCGGCGATCACTGAACGTGCGCCGGGATGGTCGCCGCAAAAACCCGCTCGGTCGATTCATTCGTCGTATCCGCCGTTGTCACGCCGGCCATACCAGCCTACGGCTATCCGCCCGGCATCCGCACGAAACCGCAGCGGGCGTTCGAAGGCACCACAGCCAGGCACTGCGAAGCGGCAAGAAGGCCAGGGCAATTAGAGGAAGAAGCGGTGTGGCAGCGCTGGCGCTGCTCACATGGCTGGTGTGAGCCGGTGGAGTGTGTCCGAGGGGGGACTTGAACCCCCACGCCCAGTAATAGGGCACTAGCACCTCAAGCTAGCGCGTCTGCCATTCCGCCACTCGGACCGACCTAAGTTGGCAGCCAAGGCTATCGGATAGGGAAGACCCGACCCAAACCCGGCGACCCGTGTCAATGGTAGGAAAGGTGACTGTGACCGTTGCAACCGGCGTTGGGCCTGACCCCGTCGACGCCGTGGTGGACGTCGTCAGCAGGCTGATCCGGTTCGACACCAGCAACACCGGCGACCTGGACACCACCAAGGGAGAAGCAGAGTGCGCCCGGTGGATCGCGGCCCAACTGGAAGACGTTGGCTACCAGGTTGAATACCTCGAGTCGGGCGCACCCGGACGCGGCAATGTGTTCGCCCGGCTGGCCGGCGCCGACAGTTCGCGCGGCGCGCTGCTGATCCATGGTCATCTCGACGTGGTGCCCGCGGAGGCGGCCGACTGGAGCGTGCATCCCTTCTCCGGCGCGGTCGAGGACGGCTATGTCTGGGGCCGCGGAGCCGTCGACATGAAAGACATGGTGGGGATGATGATCGTGGTCGCCCGCCAGTTTCGCCGCGCCGGGATCGTGCCGCCCCGCGACCTGGTGTTCGCGTTCCTCGCCGACGAGGAGAACGGCGGCAGATACGGCTCGCACTGGCTGGTCGACAATCGCCCCGACCTGTTCGACGGCGTCACCGAGGCGGTCGGTGAGGTCGGCGGCTTTTCGCTGACCGTGCCCCGCCGCGAAGGCGGTGAGCGGCGACTCTACCTGATCGAGACCGCCGAAAAGGGGCTGCAGTGGATGCGGCTGACCGCCCGCGGCCGCGCCGGGCACGGCTCGATGGTGCACGACCACAATGCCGTCACCGCGCTCGCCGAGGCGGTGGCCCGGTTGGGCCGTCACCGGTTTCCGTTGGTGCCCACCGATACCGTCATGCAGTTTTTGACGGCGATCGGTGAGGAGACCGGGCACAGCTTCGACGCCGATTCCCCAGACTTGGAGGGAGCGATCGAGAAGCTGGGGCCGATTGCCCGGATCGTGAAGGCCACGCTGCGTGACACCGCAAACCCCACGATGCTCAAGGCCGGTTACAAGGCCAATGTGGTGCCAGCGATCGCCGAGGCCATGGTGGACTGTCGCGTGCTGCCTGGCCGCCAGGCCGCGTTTGAGGCCGAGATCGACGAGCTGATCGGGCCCGACGTCACCCGCGAATGGGTGACCGACCTGCCGTCGTATGAGACGAGTTTCGACGGCGACCTGGTCGACGCGATGAACTCCGCGCTGCTGGCGGTGGATCCCGACGCCCGCACGGTGCCGTATATGCTGTCCGGCGGGACTGATGCAAAGGCCTTCGCGCGCTTGGGAATTCGCTGTTTTGGGTTCACCCCGTTGCGGTTGCCGCCGGAATTGGATTTCTCTGCGCTGTTCCACGGCGTCGACGAACGGGTACCCGTCGACGCGCTGAGGTTCGGCGCCGACGTGATGTCGCGCTTTTTGACACACTGCTAGCCGGAAAGACGAGAGGACTGATCATGATCACACCGCCCGACCCGTACGCGACGCTGCCCAAGCTGCCGTCGTTCCAGCTGCAGTCGAAGTCGATCACCGACGGGCAGCCGCTGGCGACGGCCCAGATCAGCGGCATCATGGGCGCCGGCGGCGAGGATGCCAGCCCGCACCTGAGCTGGTCGGGCTTCCCGGAGGAGACCCGCAGCTTCGCGGTCACCGTCTACGACCCCGACGCGCCCACCCTTTCCGGCTTCTGGCACTGGGCGGTCGCGAACCTGCCGGCGACGGTCACCGAGCTGCCCGAGGGCGTCGGCGACGGCCGCGAGCTGCCGGGCGGCGCGCTGACCCTGGTGAACGACGCCGGCATGCGCCGCTACGTGGGCGCCGCGCCGCCGCCGGGGCACGGGCCGCACCGCTACTACGTCAGCGTGCACGCGGTGGACGTGGAGAAGCTCGACCTCAGCGAGGATGCCAGCCCAGCGTTCCTGGGATTCAACCTGTTCCAGCACGCGATCGCTCGGGCCGTCATCTACGGCACCTACGAGCAGCGGTAGCCCCCCAAATCCGCGAGCGTGCGTGTCGCCGGGCGACACGCCGAGGAAATTTCCGGGTTTGCGCACGCTCACGCGCTGTTGGCAGTGCCGACGGCTTCGCTCATCGACGCGAACCCGCCGTCGTGCAGGCGGCGGGCGATCCCGTCGTGAATGTGCTTGGCCCACAACCCCCCGCCGTAGATGAAGCCGGTATACCCCTGCAGCAGCGAGGCGCCCGCAGTGATGCGTTCCCAGGCGTCGGCGGCGGTCTCGATGCCGCCGACGCTGATCAGCACCAACCGGTCACCGACCCGGCCGTAGAGCCGGCGCAACACCTCGACGGCCCGCCGCGCCAGCGGCGGTCCGGAGATACCGCCGGGACCGAGCCGGTCGACGTCCGGCGTCAAAAGGCCGTCGCGCGAGACGGTGGTGTTGGTCGCGACGATGCCGGCCAGGCCCAATTCGACAGCCAGGTCGGCGATCTCGTCGATATCGGAGTCGGCCAGATCCGGCGCGATCTTGACCAGCACCGGCGTCGACGTCTCCTCCAGCACGGCCGACAGGATGGGCCGCAGCGTTTCGACCGCCTGCAGGTCACGCAGCCCGGGCGTGTTGGGCGAGCTCACGTTGACCACCAGATACGAGGCCAGCGGGCCGACCAGCCGGGCGCTGGCCCGGTAGTCGTCGGCGGCCTGCTCGGGCGGGACCGTCTTGGTTTTGCCGATGTTGACCCCGATCGGCACGTCGGGCCGGTGGCGCGCCAGCCGGGCCGCCAGCGCGGCCGCACCCCGGTTGTTGAAGCCCATCCGGTTGAGCAGAGCCCGATCGGCGGGCAGCCGGAACATCCGGGGCGCCGGGTTGCCCGGTTGCGGCTGTGCGGTGACGGTGCCCACCTCGGCGTAGCCGAATCCCAGGGCCCCCCACGTCCTGAGCCCGACACCGTCCTTGTCGAAGCCGGCGGCCAGTCCGAGCGGGCCGGGGAAACGCACCCCGAACACCGTGCTGGCCAGTATCGGGTCGGCAGGAGCCAGCAGCCGATGCAGTGGCCGGCGCAGTGGCGGGCCGGCGGTCAGCCCGCGCAACCCCGCGAACACGATCGTGTGGATGCGCTCGGGCGGCACCAGGAACAGCGCCCGGCGAAGTGCGCCGTACACCGTCAAAGCGCGGGCTGGTCGGGGCGCCCGCCCTGGTCGAGGCGAGACTTCTTGCGGCGCAACAAGACTCGTCTGCTGCCATCGGTGTAGAGCCGCACCCGGGTCAGCTCCCAGCCGCGATACTCCGCTTCGATGGACAGCCGGGTGGAGGCGCTGAGCCGGGTGACCTCCGGTGGCAGGCGCAGCGGCGCCCACTCGTATTCGTCTGACATCTCGGCGTCCCAGCCCGCCGGCAACCGCCCACGCCGCGCCGCGCTCAACGGGAGCCCGCCGCGTGCTCGATGACCTGGACCCCGGCACCCGAACCCGACACCACATACAGCGTGCCCGACGCGTCGTCGAACGCCAGCGTGTTGGGTTGCCGCACGGTTGGGTAACGTACCTTTTCGACGGGGATTCCGGTGGACAGATCGTAACCAATCACCAAATTCGCCGCGGTTTGTGACACCCAGGCCAGCCCGAGCGACCCGGCCAGACCGTACGGTGACTGCTTCACGGGGTAGGCCTGCCGCAAGATCAACGGATCGACGCCGTATACCAGCAGCTGGCCGCCGCGGGTGTCGGCCACCAGCACCCGGCCCAGCGGGTCGGCGGCCAGCGTGGTGGCGCCCTGACCGGCGCGCAAGGACTGCCCGACGGTGCCGTCGGCGTCGATAGTGGTGACCGACGTCTGCCCACGATCCAACACGACCACGGTATTTCCTTGTGCTACAAGGGAATCGACGCGGCCAACGATCTTGGAGCGGTTCTCCACCGTTGTTTCGGAGGACAGCGTGTAGACCGTGCCGTCGGCGGTGCCCAGCACCAGCTTGTCATCGGCGCGGCGGGCGATCGCGGTGAAATCGATGTCTCGTGCGTCGCCGATGTCGGCTCGGGAGACGTGGCCGGCGGACAGGTCGACGACAAAGTAGCCGCCGCGCGTGGTCAGATAGGCCCGGCCCGCCCCGTCGCCGGTCAAGGCGCTGGCCTGCCCGGGCAGGGCGATGACCCGCGGCGGCGTTTCCCCGGTGCCCAGCACAGTGACCGTGGCAGGCGATCCGGGCGTCAGCAATACCAGCGCGGCGGTGCGGTTATCGAAGATCGCAGTCTGCGGATGGCTGTCCAGTGGCCGCACCATGCCCGCCGGAGCTCTCGACACCTGCGGCGATTCGGCCGGCTGCGCGGGTTGGACCGTCGGTGGAGCGGTGTCCAGCGTCTTCGAGCAGCCCGCGGCCACGATCAATAAAACCAGCAGGCCAGCGGCGCGCCGGTGAACCGCCGGTTTACAAAGTCGGGCCAACGGGTAACTCTCGAGGTATGCGACGGGTAGTCGGATTGGAGTCCGATTCTAAGGAACATTGCCGGGTGCCGCCCGGCCCCGTCACGGATGGCACGGGTGCTCGGAAAGGTATGGTCGTCGCATGACCGTCGCCGAAGACCGTCAATACGCCGACTCGGATTTCGTCATCGAGGACATGTGGACCGGGGTCTTCCCGGCCAGGGCGTTCGCAAGTGGATTCGGGCACGTCGGGGATGGCCGCAGTTTCGCCTTCCGCATCGAACGGCGGTGGCTGCTGGTCGAGGTCTACCGGCCGCGGCTGTCCGGGCCGGTTCCGCAGCCGGAGGACGTGATCGCCAGGTCCAGGCGAAGCGTGGTCGACATCGACATCACCGACGAGCGCAGCCTTGCCGCCGCGGTGCGTGACTCGGTCGCCGTCGCCGAGCCCGTCTAGTCCCGCCGGACGCACCAGGTACGGTCGTCGTCGTGTCTGCGACGGCGGCGATGTCTTGGTGGCAGGTAATCGTTTTGGCCGTGGTGCAGGGATTGACCGAGTTCCTTCCGGTGTCCTCGTCGGGCCACCTGGCGATCGTTTCGCGGCTGATGTTCGACTGCGACGCCGGCGCCTCGTTCACCGCCGTCACCCAGCTGGGCACCGAGCTCGCCGTGCTGGTGTATTTCGCCCGCGACATCGTTCGCATCGTCAGGGCATGGTTCAACGGCCTGGTTGTCAAAGCCCACCGCGGCGCCGACTACCGGCTGGGCTGGTACGTGATCATCGGCACCATCCCGATCTGCGTGCTGGGTCTGGTGTTCACCTACGAGATCCGCTCGGGCGTGCGCAACCTGTGGGTGGTGGCGACGGCGCTCGTGGTGTTCTCGGCGGTGATCGCGGCGGCGGAGTACCTCGGGCGGCAGACGCGCCACATCGACCAGCTCGGCTGGCGCGACGCGGTCGTCGTGGGTTTTGCGCAGACGCTGGCGCTGGTTCCCGGGGTGTCGAGGTCCGGGGCCACGATCAGCGCCGGGCTGTTTCTCGGTCTCGAGCGCGAGCTGGCCGCCCGGTTCGGTTTCCTGCTGGCCATCCCCGCCGTCTTCGCCTCCGGGCTGTTCTCGTTGCCCGACGCCTTCCATCCGGTGAGCGAGGGGATGAGCGCCACCGGGCCGCAACTGCTGGTGGCGACGGTCATCGCCTTTGTCGTCGGGTTGTTCGCAGTGGCGTGGCTTCTGCGGTTTCTGGTGCGCCACAACATGTACTGGTTCGTCGGCTACCGGATAATCGCCGGGGTGACCGTGCTGATCCTGCTGGCAACCGGAACCGTGGCGGCGATATGACCGTCATCCTGTTGCGGCACGGGCGATCCACCTCCAACACCGCACACGTGTTGGCCGGCCGTTCCGAGGGCGTCGACCTCGACGACAAGGGCCGCGAGCAAGCCGCCGGCCTGATCGACCGGCTGGCCGAACTGCCGATCCGGGCGGTGGTGTGCTCGCCGCTTTTGCGGTGCCGGCGCACGGTCGAACCGCTGGCCGGGGCGCTGGGCCTGCAGCCCGTCGTCGACGAACGCCTTTCCGAGGTCGACTACGGCGACTGGACGGGTAGCAAGATCGCCGACCTGGCCAAGGAGCCGCTGTGGGCGGTGGTGCAGGCGCATCCCAGCGCGGCGGTGTTCCCGGGCGGGGAGGGTTTGGCGCAGGTGCAGACTCGTGCGGTGGCCGCGGTGCGCGACCACGACCGGCGGCTGGCCGACGAGCTCGGCGGCGACGCGCTGTGGGTGGCCTGCACCCACGGCGACGTGATCAAGGCCGTCGTCGCGGACGCGCTGGGTTTGCACCTGGACGGTTTCCAGCGCGTCACTGCCGATCCCGCGTCAATGAGTGTGATCCGCTACACGCAACTGCGCCCATTCGTGATGCACGTCAATCACACCGGCGCGCGGCTGACATCGGCGCTGACCGCGCCGCCGTCGCCAGATGGCGAAGCGCCGCCGAGCGACGCCGTGGTCGGCGGCTCGACCGACTGAAGGCATTACGACACAGCGGCAACTGCCGGTATTTTGGGAGATGCCATGCCCCGCGCAATTCACGTCTTCCGTACACCCGACCGCTTCGTCGCCGGGACCGTCGGCCAGCCCGGCAACCGGACGTTCTACCTGCAAGCGGTCGGCGACTCGCGCGTGGTGTCGGTGGTACTGGAGAAGCAGCAAGTCGCGGTGCTCGCCGAGCGCATCGGTGCACTGCTGCTCGAGGTCAACCGTCGCTTCGGCACCCCGGTGCCGCCGGAGACCACCGAGGTCGAGGACCTCAGCCCGTTGATCACCCCGGTCGACGCCGAGTTCCGGGTCGGCACAATGGGCCTCGGCTGGGATTCCGAGGCGCAGACCGTGGTGGTGGAGCTGCTGGCCGTCACCGACACCGAGTTCGATGCGTCGGTCGTGCTCGACGACACCGACGAGGGTCCCGACGCCGTGCGGGTCTTCCTGACGCCGGAGTCGGCGCGGCAGTTCGCAACTCGCACCAACCTCGTCATCTCCGCGGGCCGTCCGCCCTGCCCGCTCTGTGACGAACCGCTGGACCCGGACGGACACATCTGTGCGCGCACCAACGGCTACCGGCGTAGCGCGTTGCTCGGGTCTGACGATGACGTCGAGGGCTGACGATCGTGAGGTGCTGCGGCGCGGCGAGCTGACGGTCCTCGGACGCATCCGCTCGGCCAGCAACGCGACTTTTCTGTGCGAAGCGACGCTGGGGGAGCGCAGCGTGCACTGCGTCTACAAGCCGGTCGCGGGCGAGCAGCCGCTGTGGGATTTCCCCGACGGCACGCTGGCCGGCCGTGAGCTCGGGGCCTACCTGGTTTCGACGCAGTTAGGCTGGAACATCGTGCCGTACACCATCATTCGTTACGGACCGGCCGGTCCGGGCATGCTGCAGCGCTGGGTCGATCAACCCGGCGACGCACCCGGCTCGGACCCGGGCCCGGGACCAGACCTGGTCGACCTTGTTCCGGCCGACAGGTTGCCGCCCGGCTATCTGCCGGTGCTGCGAGCGTATGACTACGCCGGCGACGAAGTCGCGTTGGTCCACGCCGACGACATCCGGCTGTGGCGGATGGCGGTGTTCGACATCCTGGTCAACAACGCCGACCGCAAGGGCGGGCACGTCCTGCGCGGCGTCGACGGCGACGTCTACGGCGTCGACCACGGAGTGTGCCTGCATGCGCAGGACAAGCTGCGCACCGTGCTGTGGGGCTGGGCCGGCAAACCCGTCGACGACGACACGCTGGACGCGGTGGCCCACCTGGTCGATGCCTTGAACGGGTCGCTGTGCGACCAGCTGGCCGAACACATCACCGCCGCCGAGATCGCTGCGCTGCGGTTGCGGGCTCGCGCGCTGCTGGACAACCCGGTGATGCCCAGCCCGGACCGGCACCGCCCCATTCCCTGGCCGGCGTTCTAGGGCGGTCATGCCACGGTCATTCGACGTGTCAGTGGACTCGCCGGCGGGCGCCGACGAGATCCTCGCCGCGTTCGGCGACGAGCGTTACTGGCGGGCGCGGCTGGCCGCCGGAGACGGCGCCGTCACCCTGGACTCATTGGCCGTCGACCCAGCCGGTCGCGTCGCGGTGACCGTCACGGCCAGCCTCGTCCGCGTCGAGCTTCCCAAACCGATCGCCCGGTTCCAGCGCGGCGATCTGAGGATGGTGCACAACGAGGCGTGGAGTCGGGTCGGCGATCAGGTGCGCGGCGAGGTCGAGGTGACCGTCCGCGGCCTGCGGGCGTCGGCGTTCGCGGAAGCGTTGCTGGTGCCGATTCGCAGCGGGTCCCGGTTGAGTGTTGCGGTGACGGTGGCGGTCAAGGTCCCGTTGATCGGCGGGCAGATCGAAAACCTTGTCGGCGACCAACTCGACGAGGGGATCGCTGCGACTCTGGGCTTCACCAGCGACTGGATTGCGGAAAACCGCTGAGCATTGGCAATACTGGACCGGGTGAGCCCGGAGTTGACCGATGCGGCGCTGGCCGCCGACCTGGCCGCCGACGCCGGGCGGCTGCTGCTGGCGGTGCGCGACGAGGTCGGGTTCGACCATCCGTGGCGCCTCGGCGACGCCGGCGACGCGTACGCCAACACGCTGCTGCTGCGGCGGCTGCGGGCCGAGCGGCCGGCCGACGCGGTGCTGTCCGAGGAGGCCTACGACGACCTGACCCGGTTGCGGGCCGACCGGGTGTGGATCGTCGACCCGGTGGACGGCACCCGCGAGTTCTCCACCCCCGGCCGCGACGACTGGGCCGTGCACGTCGCGTTGTGGCGGCGCGACGGCGGCCCGCACGGGGCCATCACCGACGCCGCGGTCGCGCTGCCCGCGATGGGGGAGCTGTACCGCAGCGACACCGTCGGCGCCGACACAGCGGCCCGTCGCAGGCCGCATTCCGGGCCGATCCGGATCACCGCGAGCTCCACCCGCCCGCCCGCGGTGCTGTACCGGCTGGTCGAGCGGCTCGACGTCGAGGTGGTGCCGATCGGTTCGGCCGGGGCGAAAGCGATGTCGGTGGTGCGCGGCGACGTCGACGCGTATGTCCACGCCGGCGGGCAGTGGGAATGGGATTCGGCCGCACCGGCCGGCGTGGTGCTGGCGGCGGGCTTGCACGCATCGCGGCTGGACGGCTCGGAGCTGGTCTACAACCGGCCCGATCCGTATCTGCCCGACTTCCTGATGTGCCGCCCGGAGCTGGCCGATGTGCTCCTAGCGGCGATCGCAAGCGCGGCGTAGCCGGGCGCAGCGGGTCGCCGCCATCCAACCGGCGGCGATCGCAAGCGCGGCGTAGCCGGGCGCTGGGGCACCCCCAGCCGCGGAGCGGCGAGGGGGACGGGTCGCGGCCGTTCAACGTGGGTGCCATCCGGTTGGCCGGCTGAGCCGACGCTTAAAGTCGACGGTATGCAGTCCTGGCCTTCGGTACCGCCGCCGGCGCTGCCGGGACGCGGCCCGCAGCTACGGCTGTATGACACCTCCGACCGCCAGGTACGCCCGGTCGCGGCCGGGCCCACCGCCACGATGTACGTCTGCGGGATCACCCCTTACGACGCCACCCATCTCGGGCATGCCGCCACCTACCTGGCGTTCGACCTGATCCATCGGCTGTGGCTCGACCTCGGGCATGACGCGCACTACGTGCAGAACGTCACCGACGTCGACGATCCGCTTTTCGAGCGCGCCGAGCGTGACGGGGTGGACTGGCGTGACCTCGCGGCCCGCGAGGTCACGCTGTTCCGCGACGACATGACGGCGCTGCGGGTGTTGCCGCCGCGCGAGTACGTCGCAGCGACCGAAGCCGTCGACGAGGTCATCGAACTCGTCGAAAAGATGCTGGCATCCGGGGCGGCCTACCTCGTCGACGGCGACTACCCCGACGTCTACTTCCGCGCCGACGCCACACTGCAATTCGGCTACGAGTCCGGCTACGACCGCGACACCATGCTGGCGTTGTTCGCCGAACGCGGGGGCGACCCAGACCGCCCGGGCAAGACCGATCCGCTCGACGCGCTGATGTGGCGGGCCTCACGCCCGGGCGAGCCCAGCTGGGAGTCGCCGTTCGGCCCCGGCCGGCCGGGCTGGCACGTGGAGTGCGCGGCGATCGCGCTCAGCCGCATCGGCACCGGCCTGGATATCCAGGGCGGCGGCACCGACCTGATCTTCCCGCATCACGAGTTCACCGCCGCGCACGCCGAATGTGTCAGCGGCGAGCGGCGATTCGCCCGCCACTACGTGCACGCCGGCATGATCGGCTGGGACGGCCACAAGATGTCCAAGAGCCGCGGCAACCTGGTGCTGGTGTCGGCGTTGCGCGCCCAGGGCGTCGAGCCGTCGGCGATCCGGCTGGGCCTGCTGGCGGGGCACTACCGCGCCGACCGCTACTGGACCGCCCAGTTGCTCGACGAGGCCACCGCGCGGCTGCACCGGTGGCGCAGCGCGACCGCGCTGCCCGCCGGCCCGGACGCTGCCGACACCATCGCCCGGCTGCGCCGCTACCTGGCCGACGACCTGGATACTCCCAAAGCCCTTGCCGCAGTTGACGGTTGGGTCACCGATGCGCTCGACTACGGCGGCCACGATGCCGACGCGCCGCAGGCGGTGGCGACTGCGGTGGACGCGTTACTGGGCGTGTCCCTATAGCGCTCGCGCCAATCAGTTAGCGGCCGCTCCGTCGGACGTGGCGGCCCGTGCTGGAATTTCTCGACGTCAATAAGCTGACCGCGTTGTCGGTGGGGCGCAGTATGTTCATCGACATCGGTATCGGCGGGTGAAGGGATCGGGCGGTAATGGGATCCGTACACGAGGTCATTGAGGCTTTCCGTAAGGCGCCGTCGAACTCCGAGCGCGGCACCTTGTTCGAGCAGTTGATGGTGCGCTACTTCGAGCTGGATCCGATGCTTTCGCAGCAATACGACGCGGTTTGGCGCTGGATCGACTGGCCGGGTCGCAAGGGCAAGCCCGACATCGGCATCGACCTGGTGGCCCGCGAGCGTGACACTGGTGAGTACACCGCGATCCAGTGCAAGTTCTACGAGCCAACGCACACCCTGCGGAAGGAAGACATCGATTCTTTCTTCACCGCATCCGGCAAGTTGGAGTTCAACAACCGGGTGATCATCTCGACCACCGACCGGTGGAGCCCGAACGCCGAGGATGCGCTGGATGGCCAGACAAAGCCGGTGCAGCGGATCGGGCTCGCTGAAATTGCCGAATCACCGATCGACTGGGACATCGCCTGGCCGCAGGGCCGGATACAGGTGAACCTGTCGCCGGCCAAACGCTACGGCCCAAGGCCGCACCAGGAGCAGGCGATCGATGCGGTGTTCCGTGGGTTCGGTGTGGGCAACGACCGCGGCAAGCTGGTGATGGCCTGCGGGACCGGTAAGACGTTCACCGCGCTGAAGATCGCCGAACGTGTGGCCGCCGAAAAGGGCGGAAGCGCACGCATTCTGTTTCTCGTGCCGTCGATCTCGCTGCTGAGCCAAACCCTGCGGGAATGGACCGCGCAGTCCGAGCTGGACCTACGGGCATTCGCGGTCTGCTCGGACACCAAGGTGTCGCGATCGACCGAGGACTACAACGTCCACGACGTGCCGATCCCGGTCACCACCGATCCGCAGTTGCTCACACACGAGATGGAGCACCGCAAGCGTGCGCAGGGGTTGACGGTGGTGTTCTGCACCTACCAGTCGCTGCCCGTCGTGGCGCAGGCTCAGGGTCTCGGGGTCGACGAGTTCGATCTGGTGGTCTGCGACGAGGCGCACCGCACCACCGGGGTGACGCTGGCCGGCGACGACGAGTCCAACTTCGTTCGGGTGCACGACGCCGACTATCTCAAAGCGGCGCGCCGACTCTACATGACCGCCACACCAAGGATTTTCGACGAGAACGTCAAGGACAAAGCCGACCAGCATTCGGCCGAACTCGTGTCGATGGATGACGAGCACACCTTCGGCCCGGAGTTTCATCGATTGACCTTCGGTGAGGCTGTCGAGCGCGGACTGCTCACCGACTACAAGGTGCTGGTGTTGACCATCGACGAGTCGGTCATCGCACCGCGCCTGCAGCAAGACCTCGCAGCACACGGCCATGAACTGATGCTGGATGACGCGTCGAAGATCGTCGGCTGCTGGAACGGGCTGGCCAAGCGCGCCGGAACCGCGCCGGACGGTTCGAGTTTCGCGCCGAGCTCCCGATGCGCCGGGCCGTCGCGTTCGCACGAGACATCGCCACCTCCAAGCAGATCGCCGAGATGTTCCCCAAAGTGGTCGAGGCGTATCAAGACCTGCTCGACGAAGTTGGCCCACAGGTCGACGACACCAACCGCGGACTGAAATGTGTGGTGGAGCACGTCGACGGAACCTTCAATGCGTTGGCCCGTGACGCCAAGCTGTCGTGGTTGAAAGCCCCTGTCGCCGAAGACGAATGCCGCATCCTGACCAATGCCCGGTGCCTGTCCGAAGGTGTGGACGTGCCTGCGCTCGATGCGGTGCTGTTCCTCAATCCGCGCAATTCGGTGGTCGACGTGGTGCAGTCGGTAGGCCGGGTGATGCGCAAAGCGCCGCACAAAGACTATGGCTATGTGATCTTGCCGGTGGCGGTGCCCGCCGGAGTCGAGCCGTCGACCGCGCTGGCCGACAACCGCCGGTTCAAGGTGGTCTGGCAAGTGCTGAACGCGTTGCGTTCCCACGACGAACGCTTCGACGCGATGGTCAACAGCATCGCGCTGAACACGTCGTCGACCGCGAAGAAAACCGGCGAAGGCAGCAACCAGCTTCTCGGCGATCACATCGGACCAACGACCGAGGAGCCTGTTGCTGCTGACGGCGCTGCCGTTACCCAGATGGCGTTGTTCTCGCTGTCGAAGTGGCAGGAAGCCATCTACACCCGCATCGTCGACAAAGTCGGCACCCGCACGTACTGGGAGCAATGGGCGGCCGACGTCGCCGACATCGCGGGCACGCTGACCACGCGGATCAAGGCGCTGCTGGACGGGGCCGATCCCGGCATCGCCGACGCCTTCGGCCGGTTTTTGGCCGGGTTGCGCCACAACCTCAACGACTCGATCACCCCGGCCGATGCGATCAGCATGCTCTCGCAGCATCTGATCACCCGGCCGGTGTTCGACGCGCTGTTCGCCGAGCACGACTTCGCTTCGCATAACCCGGTGTCGCAGACCATGCAGAAGATGGTCGAAACACTCGGCGGCACCGGCCTGGAAGCCGAAACCAAACGATTGGAAGGGTTTTACGCCTCGGTCCGCCGACGGGCGGCTGAGGTCACCAGCGCCGAGGGCAAACAGCAGGTGATCGCCGAGCTCTACGAAAGATTCTTCCGGATCGGCTTCAAGAAGCAGGCCGAAGCGCTCGGAATCGTCTACACGCCAGTCGAAATCGTGGACTTCATTCTGCGGTCGGTGGACACGGTGATGCGCCAACACTTCGGCCGCGGGCTGACCGACAAAGGCGTGCACATTCTGGACGGCTTCGCCGGAACGGGCACATTCATTACCAGGCTGCTGCAGTCGGGACTGATCACGCCGCACGATTTGACTCGTAAGTACGCCGAGGAGATGCACGCCAACGAGATCATGCTGCTGGCGTACTACATCGCCGCGGTCAACATCGAAACCACCTATCATGCGCTTGCCGGCAAGACGGCTGGCGATAATGCCTACGAGCCATTCACCGGGATCGTGCTCGCCGACACGTTCCAGATCTCCGAGGCTGGCGATTCCATGGATGCAATCATGTTCCCCGCAACAACGAACGCATCCAGCGCCAGTTGCAAACGCCGATCAGCGTCGTCGTCGGCAACCCGCCCTACTCGGTGGGGCAGAGCAGCGCCAACGACTTGAACGCGAATATGAAGTACCCGACGCTGGACAGCCGGATCGAGCAGACGTATGCGAAACGGTCGACCGCGACGAACAAGAACAGCCTCTACGACTCCTACATCCGCGCCTTCCGATGGGCGACCGACCGAATCGGCGACCACGGTGTCGTCGGGTTCGTGTCCAACGGCGGCTGGATCGATGGCAACACTGCCGACGGCATGCGGCTTTCGCTGGCCGACGACTATTCGGCGATCTACGTGTACAACCTTCGCGGTAACCAGCGAACAGCCGGGGAGCTGTCGCGCAAGGAGGGCGGCAAGGTCTTCGGCGGCGGTAGCCGCAATACCGTCGCCATCTTCATCGGCGCCAAGGATCCGAAACACGTGGGGTCGTGCCAGATCTTCTACCGCGACATCGGGGACTACCTGAGCCGCGAGGACAAGCTGCGGATCATTGGCGACGGGCACCTCGACACCCTCGACTGGGAAAAGATTGCGCCAAATACTCATGGCGACTGGGTCAACCAGCGCGACGACACATTCAGCAGCTGGCCCGTCATCGGTGACAAAAAGCCAGCACCAGGAGCGACCACTGTCTTCAGCGCATTCAGTCGAGGCCTTGAGACGGGCCGTGATGCATGGGTCTACAACTATTCTCGGAATATGTTGCGGGCCTGTGTCAACCGACTGATTGACAGCTACAACGGCCAGCTGGAGCCGTTTGACGAATACTGTCAGCGCCATGCCATCACGCGCCCCGACGAGAAGGCGGTCACGTCTTACCTAGGTGAGACACCTGCCGCGGCCGATGAACAGAACATCAAGTGGTCACGAAGCCTGCGAACATCGCTGGCCCGAAGCAAAGCTCTCGACGAGCAGTCCGTCGGCTACGTTTTTGGCGTCTATCGACCCTTCAGCAAGCAGTGCGTTTACTTTGACCGCTATCTAAACCATGAGCGCTCACAGCTGCCGTCGATGTTTCCGACGCCTCATCACTCGAATGTCGGCTTCTACTGTGTCGGCGCGGGGTCCGATGTCCCATTCTCCGTGCTGATGCTCAATGACCTTCCCAACCTTCATGTCACCGGCGCCGGCAGCGGCGGCCAGTTCTTCCCCCGCTGGACATACGTCAAAGCGGAATCACCGGACGGTGGGCTGGATTTCACTGCTGCCGACACACCAGACGTCGACGAGTACGGCTACCGCCGCGTCGACAACATCACCGACGGCATCCTGAAGCTCTATCGCAAGGCAATCGGGGAGCAAGTTACCAAGGACGACATTTTCTACTACGTCTACGGACTGCTGCACGATCCCGGCTACCGCGAAACCTACGCCGCCGACCTCAAGAAGATGCTCCCACACATCCCGACACCGGAGTCCCGTGAGCGCTTCGACCAGGTCGCCGATGCGGGCCGCAGGCTCGCCGGGCTGCACGTCGGATACGAGGCCGTCGACCCGTATCCGCTTGAGGTGCAACTGAAACCGGGTACCGATCCCAACGACCGCGAGACGTGGCGAGTACAGAAGATGCGCTGGTTGACCAAGGCCGACCACTCCGCGATCATCTACAACCCTAAGGTCACCATTGCGGGAATTCCGGGCGAGGCCGAACGATACATGCTCGGCTCACGTTCGGCACTCGGTTGGATCATCGACCGCTACCAAGTCGCCACCGACAAGTCATCCGGCATCGTCAACGACCCCAACGACTGGTGCGACGAACACGACGACCCGACCTACATCGTCGACCTCATCAAGAAGGTCACCACCGTCAGCATCGGAACGATGAAAATCGTGGACTCTCTTGCCGAGACAGTCCTTCTGTAACCGTTCAGCACTGCTCGTAGCGGCGCGAGCAGCTCTGCGTTTGACTGCCGACAACCGTCGAAATGCCGAGCAGCAGCTTCCGCGGCTTTCGTCCCGACACCGACGCCGGCCGTCGTATGCTCCGGGCATGCGTCGGTGGTGCGAGGTGATTGCGAGCGTTGTATCAGCTGGCGCTTTTGCTGCGGGATGCACCACCAATATCAGCGGAACACCAGTCGCAGACACCGCCAGTCCGTTGACTTCAAAGGCCACAACGTCGGCGTCAGCGGCACCTCCTGGCAAGCCAGTCGGCACGGCGGTAATGAAGGTCCTCGGCGGCGACGCCCAAGTGACAATCCGCTACCGGATCAACGGAGGGCCAGAGCAGACCGAGACGAATGTGACGCTGCCGTGGGAAAAGCAGTACACCGTCTATGACGAAGTCGAGTCGGAAGTAACCGCCGACGGCAGTGACATCGATCTCACCTGTTCCATCATCTTGGATGGCAAGCTTGCGTCGTTCAAGACCGAACCGCGGCCTACTTGTAGCTTCGCCTACTACGGCTGATCGCCTGGCTGTTCGTAACGGTTCTCAAGTGGTGTTGGCTAGGGCCACATCTTTTGGTGGCGCGGGTGTGCGCGATACTCGAGGGACCGCTTATTGCGCCACGGCCACCGCTTTCCAGCATAGTATGCCCCCAGATAGAAAACCGCGAACACCCCGAGGGTAATGATTGAAGCAGCACCGAATTGGATGCGCTGCCTGCGGGCGATTGGATATTCCCAGCTCGCATCCATGTGACCAAGGGCGGTAGCAATTATCACCACGACGGCCGCCGCCAAAGCAGCACTCCAAAGGCTATCCTTAAAATGAAAGTATTCAGCAACTCCTAGTGCACACAGGGCCATGAGGAAAACCATGAGCCACCACATTTTCTTGGCGGTGGTCAATCCCAGGCCGCCGTAAGCATCAGGTGCTGGGTCGCGGCCGGGATAGTCAATGCTTGATGGTGTTCCGCTGTCCGGAGTGAGGTCGGGTCGGCTGTCCTCGACGTGGAATGCGTGAACCTTGCCGCGAATCTTGATATACGAAGTGCTGAAGTACGCCCTGACTATCATCGTGAAACTTGCGAGCAATGCCCAAACGATTCCCGCCTTCCAGTCGGGGGGGTAGGCGATAAAGAACGCGGATATAGAAGCGGTTAGAAAGCCGATCCAGAAGATGCGGCGTTCTGCTTGGGGGCTCTTGGACGGTATCACCGTCGGAAGCAGAATACCGAAAGCGCCGGTGACGATAAAGAATGTATTCAGATGGTGCACGCCGCTACTCCGTAAGCCATTTGTACGCCTTCTCAGCGTACTCTCCGCCTTTGACCGCTCCGAAAAGTCCGCCGGCGAGCCCGCCAACGAACGCCCCAGGCGGCCCAAAGATGAACTCGCCGACCAAGGCTCCGCCCTCGCCGCCGCCCCAGGCGCCGGCCCAGCCTCCCGCTGCTTTAGCAGCAACTTCGCCCAAAGGTTTGCCGTGCTGCCATTCGTATAGGGAAACCCCAAGGTCGAGGAGATTGCCTGCATTACCAACATGTTTGCCGACATTCTTGAGCGCTTCGATATCTTGTGCTGAGAATGGCGCGTCTGGTGCGAAGCCCTGCCAGTGTCTGCCAGTGGGCAGTGACTCGCCGAAATGGGTGAAACCTTCCTGCCCACCAGCGAAAACCGGGCTCGCCCCCGACGCGCCTTGGATGATGTCCTGGGGGTTTGCGCCGTGGGCGATGGCGTCGACAATCCTGGCCGCCGCATCGCGCGACACGCCACCCTCTACCAGCTGCTGTTGCGTTTTGGCCAGGATGGCGCCACGGTCGGTGGCTTGCATCTGGTCGATGAGCCGGGTGGCCTCATCGGGTGTCATGGGTTGGGGGTGCCAGGAGGTGTTGCCGTTTTCCAGGTCGTGTTGCAGTTGGAGGCGGGCCTTTGCCTGGGCTCGGGCGTCAACGCCGAAAACACGATCAACGGGCAGCGGTCCGGTGAACTGGGATTGGTTGTAGTCGTTGAGGCGTTCGCCGGAGAGCTGCCGATCACCGTGGTGGGCGGCGTAGCCGCCCGGCTGGGTGACGATTTGGTAGTCGTGCAACCGGTCGGCCGCGTCGGCTTCCTCGCGTGTCATGTAGCCGGGCTGGCCCTCCATGCCCGGCAGGTACTGGGTCCGGCCCTCTGCCTTGGCCTTGTCGACGAGGGCCTGGTCTTTGGCGCGGCACCCGGACTTGTCGTACTGCCGGGCCGCCGCGGAAGGGTCACCGCGCATCCCGTCGAGGTTGTCGATCGCCTCGGGGGTGTATCCGGTACCTTTAGCCATCTTTTCTTCGGCGGCCTTGAGCACTGAATTGTAGGTGGCTTGAACGCCTTTGATATGGGCCAGCGATGAGGCGACGCCTGCAACGGCCTGATCGTGCAGCCCGCTGGGGTCCTGATTGGCCTTCACCGCGGCGAAAATCTGGTCATCGATAGCGTGCAACTGGTTGTTCAACTTGGCGATCTCGGCGCTGCTGTCACGCTGCGCCGTCGCCAAGCCCGCGGCAATGGTCTCCAAATCCGCAGCAATCTCGGCGATTTGCGTCTGCTTCAGCGACAGCCGCTCGGTGGTTTGGGTGACCTCGGACGACTCGTTGATCGGCGCTTCAGAGCGGTTGCGCCGGTAAGCGTTCTGGAACTCCTTTTTGGCCCGGTCGAAATCGTCCTGGCCTTCGGTGACGCCCATGGCCGACCGGTGATACGCGTCGGCCTTGGCGTCGATCGCGCCGGGATCACCCTGCTGCAGTTCATCATCGAGCGTCCACGGGTCACCACCGGCATCGACGGCCAACTCGTTGGGATCGAGGTTGACCAGCCCCTGCGGACGGCTCATCAGGCCATCTACCGGTCGAAAGCCTCGGCAGCCGAGTCCACGGCGGCAGCACCGGACTCGTCGGTGTCAGTGAACGTCCGTGCCGCCGTATCCGCTTTACCCGATAACCCCGTCAATGTCGCATGGTGGCCGTGCAACTCCTCCTGGTGGCTTCGATGGGCAGCATCCAGCGCAGCGTGAAACTGCTGCGCCTCAGCATGACCACCAAAAATCCCCGCCTCCGGTACGCCACCGAGCTCTTCGGCAGCTTTGCGCACCGAAGCCGCCGCATCACGGCAGAGATCGCCGCCGCGACCCAATTGTGGCGTGTTGACCTCGATTTCCTCTGCTGCCACACCAGCAGGCTAACATCTGCTCGGAGCTACATCCGGCACCTTTTCGTAGCAACGATCAATCGTTCCTTTGACTGGCATTTGTCGCCTGATCGCTGGCCGGTGTCGCATCGGCGATCGCATCCGCGGCCGCATATGCCCTGTCCGCTATGTCTGTCAAGGCGACGTAGTCGGCGTGTAGCCGCTGCACGTGTTCCTCGCAGACAGTGGAAACGAGCGCCCCAAAAAGATTCGCCTCATCGAAGTCACCGAACATGCCGTACGGCAGCTTCGCCTGAGCTAACACGTTCGCGGCCTTCTTGGCGGATGCGGCGGCCGACCGGCTGAAGTTGCCGCTGGTACGCAACGACTCCGCGTCGACCTCGAACTGCTCCGCCGTGGCGTCAGCCTAGAGCACCCAAGGGTCAAAGCTGCTGAATGTGGGCAAACCTCAATCGCCCCGCTAGAAGATGCCTGCCTCGCTGATCATCGCGGACGTCGCGACCCACAGGGCCGGTTGTGCGCATCCGATCAAGTGCACGAAGAAAGCGAGTTTGTGTCAAGTGATACGCAGTACCGAGAGCGTCAGGTCTGCCAAAAGGTGATCCCGCCGGTTATCCCCCCGACCCCAAATGCCTGACTGAACCAGGCTTGGTCCCGCATTGCAGATACGAACAGGCTTCGTTGTGTACCGCCCCCCACAGCGTCGCGGTCGTTCCAAATATCAAGGCGCCGTGGCTAATTAGCAACACGACAGCCGCGGCGTTATCGACTTGGCGTGTGGTTCGGCGGTTCGGCGTATGGTATTTCGCCAGCGCCTCTTGCAGAGCAGGATCATCATCGGCACGCAGTGAGTATCGTCGCGGCCCAATTGGCCGCCATCGGCGCGATTGACTACCGCCCGTAGCCCGGACGCCGACGCCGCAGGTAACGCTCGAACTCGGCGGCCAGCGCGTCGCCGTCGATCTTGCCCAGCGCCTCGTGCATGTCGACCTCGGCGTCGCCGCGCTGCTCCAACGAGGCGACGTACTCGGCGATCTCGTCGTCCTCGGCGGTCATCTCGCTGACCGCCTGCTCCCACTCCTCGGCCTGCGCCGGCAGATCGCCCAGCGGCACCTCGATGTCGAGCACATCTTCGACGCGGCGCAGCAGCGCCACCGTCGCCTTCGGGTTAGGCGGCTGTGACACGTAGTGCGGCACCGCCGCCCAGAACGTCACCGCCGGGATCCCCGCGGCAACGCAGGCGTCCTGGAACACCCCGGCGATCCCCGTCGGCCCCTTGTAGCGGGTTTCCTGCAGACCAAAGCGGCGCGCCGATTCCGGCGAGTAGGCCGCGCCGGATACCGGCACCGGCCGGGTGTGCGGCGTGTCGGCCAGCAAAGCGCCCAGGATCACCACGGTGTCGACGTTGAGCTTGTCGGCGATCGCCAGCAGCTCGGCGCAGAACGTGCGCCAGCGCATGTTGGGCTCCACGCCGTTCATCAGCACGATGTCGCGGTCGCTGCCGGGCGGGCGGCAGTGCGAGATCCGCATCGACGGCCACACCAGCTCCCGGGTGACGCCGTCGACCTGGCGAATCACCGGCCGGTTGACCTGGTAGTCGTAGTAGGCCTCGTCGTCGATCTCGACGATCGGCTCGGCCTCCCAGATGGCGTCGAGATGCTCGAGGGCATCGCTGGCCGCGTCGCCGGCGTCGTTCCAGCCCTCGAACGCGGCCACGACGATCGTGTTGTGCAGTTCGGGCAGCTTGTCGCTGGTATCCGGCGAGGTCACGAATTCAGCCTAAGGCCTGTGGGAAGCTGGCGACGTGGCGACAAACCGACCTGAATTGATAGACGGGCTATGCTTGTGGGGATGACTTCCACCGGGTCGAGCTGAGCCGGGGGCGTCCAGACGTCGGGTGACGACGTAGGCTTCTCACCGTCGAGAGGCGTTGCAACGGTTTCTGGAGGGGGCCTGCCCCTGTCCGGCATCCGCCACGCTCGGCAGAGTCAAGGACGCCTTCCGCTACGGAAGGAACGTACGTGAACACTTTCGCGCCGAACACCCGCCCCGACTGCACTGACGAACTGACGGCTGCTCTGCGCCAGCGGATCATGGTGATCGACGGTGCGATGGGCACGGCGATCCAGCGCGACCGGCCCGACGAGGCCGGCTACCGCGGCGACCGGTTCACCGAATGGCCGACCGCTCTTCAGGGCAACAACGACCTGCTCACCCTGACGCAGCCGCAGATCATCGAGGGCATCCACCGCGAGTACCTCGAGGCGGGCGCCGACATCATCGAGACCAACACGTTCAACTCGAACGCGATCTCGCTCTCCGACTACGACATGGCAGACCTGGCCTACGAGCTCAACTACGCCGGCGCCGCCCTCGCCCGCAAAGCCGCGGACGAATACCGCACCCCGGACAAGCCCCGCTACGTCGCGGGCGCCATCGGGCCGACGACGCGCACCGCCTCGATCTCGCCGGACGTCAACGACCCGGGGGCCCGCAACGTCTCCTACGACCAACTGGCCGCCGCCTACCTCGAAGCCGCCAACGGCCTCGTCGACGGCGGCGCCGACCTCCTCATCGTCGAGACCATCTTCGACACGCTCAACGCCAAGGCGGCTGTGTTCGCCATCGAGACGCTGTTCGAGGACCGCGGACGCCGCTGGCCGGTGATCATCTCGGGCACCATCACCGACGCCTCCGGGCGGACGTTGTCCGGGCAGGTCACCGAAGCATTCTGGAACTCGATCCGGCACGCCAAGCCGATCGCGGTGGGCCTCAACTGCGCGCTGGGCGCGCCGGAGATGCGACCCTACATCGCCGAGATGTCACGGATCGCAGACACTTTCGTGTCCTGCTATCCAAATGCCGGCCTGCCCAACGCCTTCGGCGAGTACGACGAGACCCCCGAGCGCCAGGCCGGCTACATCGCCGACTTCGCCGAGGCCGGCCTGGTCAACATCGTCGGCGGCTGCTGCGGAACCGCGCCGCCGCACATCGCTGAGATCGCCAAGGTCGTCGAGGGCAAACCGCCGCGCGAGGTGCCGAAAACCGAAGTGGCCACCCGGCTTTCGGGCCTGGAGCCGCTCAACATCACCGAAGACTCCCTGTTCGTGAACATCGGCGAGCGCACCAACATCACCGGCTCCGCCCGGTTCCGCAACCTGATCAAGGCCGAGGACTACGACAGCGCGCTGTCAGTCGCCCTGCAGCAGGTCGAGGCCGGTGCGCAGGTCATCGACATCAACATGGACGAGGGCATGATCGACGGTGTCGCCGCGATGGACCGGTTCACCAAGCTGATCGCGGCCGAGCCGGACATCAGCCGCGTCCCGGTGATGATCGACTCCTCCAAATGGGCGGTCATCGAGGCCGGCCTGAAGAACGTGCAGGGCAAGCCGATCGTCAACTCGATCTCGATGAAGGAGGGCGAGGAGAAGTTCATCCGCGAGGCACGGCTGTGCCGCAAGTACGGCGCCGCCGTCGTCGTGATGGCCTTCGACGAGCAGGGCCAGGCCGACAACCTGGAGCGCCGCAAACAGATCTGCGGGCGCGCCTACCGGATCCTGACCGAAGAGGTCGGCTTCCCGCCCGAGGACATCATCTTCGACCCGAACTGCTTCGCGCTGGCAACCGGTATCGAGGAGCACGCGACCTACGGCATCGACTTCATCGAGGCCTGCGCCTGGATCAAGGAGAACCTGCCCGGGGTGCACCTCTCCGGCGGCATCTCCAACGTGTCGTTCTCGTTCCGCGGCAACAACCCCGTCCGCGAGGCCATCCACGCGGTGTTCCTGTTCCACGCCATCAAGGCCGGCCTGGACATGGGCATCGTCAACGCGGGTGCGCTGGTGCCCTACGACTCGATCGACCCCGAACTGCGCGAGCGCATCGAGGACGTCGTACTGAACCGCCGCCCGGATGCGGCGGAGAGGCTGCTGGAGATCGCGGAACGATTCAACCGCTCCGAGAAGTCCGAGGATCCGGCAGCGGCCGAGTGGCGCGGCCTGCCGGTCCGCGAGCGGATCACGCACGCCCTGGTCAAGGGCATCGACGCCCACGTCGATGCCGACACCGAGGAGTTGCGGGCCGAGATCGCCGCCGCGGGTGGCCGGCCGATCGAGGTGATCGAGGGCCCGCTGATGGACGGCATGAACGTCGTCGGCGATCTGTTCGGCTCGGGCAAGATGTTCCTGCCGCAGGTCGTGAAGTCGGCCCGGGTGATGAAGAAGGCCGTCGCGTACCTGTTGCCGTTCATCGAGGCGGAGAAGCAGCCGGGTGACTCCAAGGACACCAACGGCACGATCGTGATGGCGACGGTGAAGGGCGATGTCCACGACATCGGCAAGAACATTGTCGGAGTCGTGTTGCAGTGCAACAACTTCGAAGTGATCGACCTCGGGGTGATGGTGCCCGCCGAGAAGATCCTGGCCGCGGCGAACGAGCACGACGCCGACATCATCGGGCTATCCGGCCTGATCACCCCGTCGCTGGATGAGATGGTCAACTTCGCCGTCGAGATGGAGCGCGAGGGGCTTGAGATCCCGCTGCTGATCGGTGGCGCCACCACCTCGCGCGCCCACACGGCGGTGAAGATATCGCCCCGGCGTAGCGGTCCGGTGGTTTGGGTCAAGGACGCGTCCCGCTCGGTGCCGGTGGCCGCCGCGCTTCTCGACGACAAGCAGCGACCAGCCTTGCTGGAGGCCACCGAGAAGGACTACGCATCGCTGCGCGAACGGCACTCGCAGAAAAACGAGCGGCCGATGCTGACGCTGGAGAAAGCCCGCGCCAACCGGACGCCGATCGAGTGGGACGGCTACACGCCGCCGGCGCCCGCAATGGGCCTGGGCGTGCGGGAGTTTCACGACTACGACCTCGCCGAGCTGCGCGAGTACATCGACTGGCAGCCGTTTTTCAACGCCTGGGAGATGAAGGGCCGCTTCCCCGACATCCTGAACAACCCGGCCACGGGCGAGGCGGCCCGCAAGCTGTACGACGACGCCCAGGAGATGCTCGACACGCTGATCAAGGAGAAGTGGCTGAGGGCCAACGCGGTGATCGGGTTCTTCCCGGCGAACGCGGTCGGCTCTGGCATTGAAGACATCGAGGTCTACACCGATGAGACCCGCACCGAGGTGCTGACCACGTTGCACAACCTGCGCCAGCAGGGCGAGCACCGGGAAGGCATCCCGAACCGGTCGCTGGGGGATTACATCGCCCCCAAAGAAACGGGTCTGGCGGACTACATCGGCGCCTTCGCCGTTACCGCGGGGCTCGGCAGCGGCGAGAAGATCGCGGAGTTCAAGGCGGCCCTCGACGACTACAGCGCGATCCTGCTGGAGTCGATCGCCGACCGGCTGGCAGAGGCGTTCGCCGAACGGATGCACCAACGGGTCCGCAAGGAGTTCTGGGGATACCAGCCGGACGAGCAACTGGACAATGAGGCACTCATCGACGAGAAGTACGTGGGAATCCGCCCTGCGCCCGGCTACCCGGCCTGCCCGGAGCACACAGAGAAGGCGACGCTGTGGACGTTGATGGATGTGAAGGAGCGGACCGGCATCGAGCTGACCGATTCGATGGCGATGTGGCCCGGCGCTGCGGTCAGCGGCTGGTACTTCTCGCACCCGCAGTCGCAGTACTTCGTGATCGGCCGGATTGCCCAGGACCAGGTCGCCGACTACGCAAAGCGCAAGGGCTGGACCCTCAAGGAGGCCGAGCGCTGGCTGAGCTCCAACCTCGCCTACAACCCGGAGGACTGAGGCTGGATGCGTGCGCGATGGTGGTTGCCCCCCCGCCAACGCGCTGAAGAATGTGCGGGCCACCCTGGGCATACTCGCCGATTCGCGTGGGCTCAGTCGGGTTCGTTTTCTCGGCGCGGCCGAGCGGATCGGTTTGATAGCGGCACTGCGCAAACCGGCGACCGTCGACGAGCTGCGCCGGACCATCGGCATCGCCGACGTCGACTTACTCACAGGATTGCTCGACGTCGGTGTCGCGATCGGGGATTGCGTTGCCGCAACGGCCGATATCGCCTCAAAGGCAGCCGAGTCCGCGCTTTGCCTCGCCAGGCGGCGAGGGTGTTCGCGGGTTCACTGCGGAGCTGGCGGACTACCGCGGCGACGTCTACCGCGACCTGCCGGCGCGGTTGCAGAGCGGCGAACGCGGCCCGTACCTCAAGGAGTACGACGAGGTGGTCGCACAAGGTTCGCGGCTGGTCGAACCATTCATCGCGCGCTTCGTCCGTCGACTCGTCGAGGACCGACCCGCTCGCACAATGCTGGAAATCGGTTGTGGCACAGGTATATACGTTCGGCACGCGGTGCAGGCGTGCCCGCAGCTGTCCGCGGTCGCTATCGATCTGCCGGAGCGCGTCGTCGCGCTTGCGTCGGCGAACTTCGCGGCGTGGGGACTGGCCGACCGATGCACCGTCCTGCATGCCGACATACGCGACTCGAACCTCGCGGAAGCTCGCCGGCCCGTTCGAGCTGGTCACCCTGCACAACAACATCTACTATTTCTCGCCGGCGGAGCGGCGCACCTTGCTTGCGGATCTGCGACGGCGCCTCGCGCCAACCGGCCGGCTGGTATTGACCTCGATGTTCGCCGGAAAATCCCTGTCTGCAGCCGAATTGGACCTTGTCTTGCGTGCCACTGCCGGTTGCTGGCCGCTGCCACAACGCACCGACGTCGCCGACGCGCTCACCGGCGCCGGCTACCGCGCCGTCTCGTTCCACCGGCTGCTCGCCACCGATCCGCTGTTCGGCGTCGTCGCCGAGCGCTAGCCGCTAGCCGCGGCCCAGACGCTTCAGGTAGGCCTGCGCCGCGGCGCGCGACTCGGGATCGCCCAGCGCGGTCACCAGCGAGTCGGCGTCGTTCCAGGCGCGGGCGGTGCCGACCATGCCTTCGGTGACGGCGTTGGTGTGCCGCTTGGTGGCGGTCAGGGTCAGCGCCGACTTGTCGACCAGCACGCCGACCAGCTCGTCGACCGCGGCGTCAAGCTCGGCGGCGGGAACCACGCTGTTCAGGAATCCCGCCGTCAACGCCTCCGCGGCGCCGAACGGGCGGCAGGTCATCACCAGCTCCTTGGTCAAGGCCGGGCCGATCTCCCGCACCAGCCGGGGGATGCCGCCCCAGGCCAGTGGGATGCCGAGGTCGACCTCGGGAATCGAGAAGCGGGTGTCGTCCGCGGCGATGCGCAGGTCGCAGGCCGCGGCCAGCACCACCGCGCCGCCGACGCAGTGACCGTGGATCCGGGCGACGGTCACCGCCCGCATCGCCTCGATCGCGTCGGCCATCCGCCGCCCGGCGTCGGCCGCCTCACGCGGCGGCGGCCCTGCCTGCGCGGCGAACGACGCGAGGTCGGCGCCGGCGCTGAACGCCCGGCCCCGCCCGGAGATCACCGCTACCTTCACGCCGGACCGGGTGTCGAGCTCGCGCGCTGCCTCCACCAGCTCGGTCAAGGTGGTGGTGGAAAGTGGATTCAGCTTGTCCGGCCGGTTCAGCGTGATCGCGGCGCGGGCGCCGTCGACGGTGACCTCGATCTCGGCGAAGCTCATGCCACACCGTACGTTGGAAACCCGTGGGGAATGACGTGACCGCCCGTGCTGTTCGATTTGCGTCGGTGGCCGCGATCGGCGGGCTGCTGTTCGGCTACGACGTTTCGGTGACCAACGGCGCGGTGAGAGCGCTGCAGGCCGACTTCCAGATCGGCAACGCCGTCCTCGGCTTCGCGGCGGCCTCGGGACTGCTCGGGGCGGCCGTGGGAGCGACGACCGCTGGACGCGTCGCCGACCGCACCGGCCGCCTGCCCATGATGAGGCTGGCCGCTGCGCTGTTCTTCGCGTGCGGGCTGGGCACCGGGCTGGCGAGCAGCATCTGGATGTTCATCGCCTTCCACGTCGTGGGGGGTCTGGGCATCGGGGTCGCATCCGTGATCGGGCCGGCATACATCGCCGAGATATCGCCACCGGACATCCGCGGCCGGCTCGGCTCGTTGCAGCAGCTCGCGATCGTGTCCGGCATCTTTTTGTCGCTGGCGGTGAACTGGCTGCCGTTTCACATCGCCGGCAGCAGCCGCGGCGAACTGTGGCTGGGCATGGCCGCCTGGCGCTGGACATTCCTCGGGGAGATGGTTCCGGCGCTGGTATACGGCTTGCTGGCTTTCAGCATCCCCGAATCACCGCGCTATCTCATTGCCTCACAGCGGATTCCGGAAGCCCGTCGAGTGCTCTCAGGGCTGCTCGACGAACGCGACGTGGATCCCACCGTGAACCGGATCGCCGAGACGCTGCAGCGCGAGACGCCGCCGTCCTGGCGTGACCTGCGCAAGCCGACCGGCGGCCTGTACGGCATCGTGTGGGTGGGGCTGGGGGTGGCGTGTTTTCAGCAGCTCGTCGGCATCACGGTGATCTTCTTCTACTCCGACGTGCTGTGGGAGCACGTGGGATTCGGCGAGGGCTGGTCGTTCACGATCGCCCTGATCACCTCGGTGGTCAACGTCGCCATCACCTTGATTGCCATCGCGTTGATCGACAAGGTCGGCCGCAAGCCACTGCTGCTTGGCGGTTCGGCGGGCATGGCCGTGATGCTGGCCACACTGACACTAACCTTCGCCAGCGCGCCGATCGTCCACGGCAAGCCGCACCTCGCCGGCGCGTCGGCCGTGGTTGCCTTGGTCGCCGCGAACCTCTTCGTCGTCGCGTTCGGCGTGTCCTGGGGCCCTATCCTGTGGGTGCTGCTGGGCGAGATGTTCCCCAACCGCATCCGGGCCGCCGCGGCGGGGCTGGCGGCCACCACACAGTGGATCACCAACGCCACCGTCGCGGTGACTTTCCCGGCACTGCGGCACATGCTCGGCTTCGCCTACGGCTTCTACACGCTATGCGCGGTCCTGTCGTTCGTGTTCGTGTGGCGCTGGGTCCGCGAAACCAACGGCGTGGCCCTGGAAGACATGCACGCCGAGTTACTGCACGAGGGGTGACCCCTCTCCGCGAGCGTGCGTGTCCCCGGTCGACACGCTGGCATGGATCCCGTTTTTGCGCACGCTCGCGGCTGGAGGTGACCACACGCGAAACTGCCGTGACTTTGCTGACGGCCGCATGAAACAATCGCTGGCCGTGAAGACCTTCGAGGATCTGTTCGCCGAACTCGGCGAGCGCGCCCGCACCAGGCCGCCCGGCAGCAGCACGGTGGCCGCGCTGGACAGCGGCGTGCATGCCGTCGGCAAGAAGATCCTCGAAGAGGCCGGCGAAGTCTGGTTGGCGGCCGAACACGAACCCGACGACGCCCTGGCCGAGGAGATCAGCCAATTGCTGTACTGGACGCTGGTGCTGATGATCGCGCGCGGGCTGACCCTCGACGACGTGTATAGGAAGCTGTGATGCTGCGGGTCGCCGTTCCCAACAAAGGAGCACTCAGTGAACCGGCCGCCGAGATCCTCGCCGAGGCCGGATACCGCCGTCGCACCGACCCCAAGGACCTGACCGTCCTGGACCCGGTGAACAACGTCGAGTTCTTCTTCCTGCGCCCCAAAGACATCGCGATCTACGTCGGCTCCGGTGATCTCGACTTCGGGATCACCGGCCGGGATTTGGCCCGCGAGTCCGAGGCTCCGGTGGCTGAACGGCTGTCGCTGGGCTTCGGGTCGTCGAGTTTCCGGTACGCCGCGCCTGCCGGGCGGGACTGGAGCACCGCCGACCTCGCCGGCCGGCGGATCGCCACCGCTTACCCGAATCTGGTTCGAAAAGACCTGGCCGCCAAGGGAATCGAGGCTACCGTGATCCGGCTCGACGGCGCGGTGGAGATCTCGGTGCAACTGGGCGTGGCGGACGCGATCGCCGACGTGGTGGGCTCGGGCCGGACCCTGAGCCTGCATGACCTCGTGGCCTTCGGTGAGCCGCTGTGTGATTCGGAGGCGGTGCTGATCGAGCGAGCCGACGCGCGCGAGCACGTCAGCCCCGCCCGGGACCAGCTGGTGGCCCGGGTGCAGGGCGTCGTGTTCGGTCAGCAGTATCTGATGCTGGACTACGACTGCCCGCGTTCGGTGCTCGACAACGCCACGTCGATCACGCCGGGGCTGGAGTCCCCGACGATCGCCCCGCTCGCCGACCCGGACTGGGTGGCGGTTCGCGCGTTGGTGCCCCGCCGCGACGTCAACGCGATCATGGACGAGCTCGCCGCCATCGGTGCCAAGGCGATCCTGGCTTCCGACATCCGGTTCTGCCGATTCTGACCGCGCTGGTCGGGTCGCGACCCGCTGCGTCCGGCGTTGCCGCCCTTGCGATCGGTCCCCGTGTTAGCGTCCTCGCCATGGCGACCCACGTCCTTGTCCTGCTGCTCGCTCTGCTGATCGGCGTCGTCGCCGGCTTGCGCTCGCTGACCGCCCCCGCCGTGGTCGCGTGGGCGGCCTTGCTGGACTGGATCAACATGGACGGAACCTGGGCCTGGTGGGTGGGCCACCCGGTGACCGTCGCCGTGCTGACCCTTCTGGCGATCCTCGAACTGGTGGCCGACAAGCTTCCCGCCACGCCGAGTCGCACCGCCGCGATAGGGTTCATCGCCCGGATCGTGTTGGGCGCGTTCGCCGGTGCCGTCATCGGCACCGCGTGGGGTTACACCTGGAGCGCGCTCGGCGCCGGCGCGCTCGGCGCCGTGCTGGGTACTCTCGGCGGCTATGAAGCCCGCACCCGGCTGGTCGCCGCGCACGGTCACGACCTATCGGTCGCGCTGCTCGAAGACGCAGTTGCGGTGCTCGGCGGATTCGCCATCGCAGTGACGACAGCTGTTCTGTGACAAGCTATTTCGACGCGATTGTGGTGGGCGCCGGTCAAGCCGGTCCGCCGCTGGCAGGCCGGCTGACGGCCGCGGGGCAGCGCGTCGCGGTCGTGGAGCGCAAACTGATCGGCGGCACCTGCGTCAACACCGGCTGCATCCCCACCAAGACGTTGGTGGCAAGCGCGCACGCGGCGCACCTGGCCCGCCGCGGCGCCGACTACGGCGTCGGCACCGGATCAGTCAGCGTGGACATAGCGAAAGTCAAAGCGCGCAAAGACAACATCATGCTCAAGGACCGCAAAGGTGTCGAGGACTGGCTGACCGGCATGCACGGCTGCACGGTTGTGCGCGGCCACGCCCGCTTCGAGGACTCGCACACGCTGCGGGTCGGTGACCAACTGCTGCACGCCAACCGGATCTTTCTGAACGTCGGCGGTCGCGCCGTCGTCCCGGACATCGCCGGGCTGTCCGACGTCGAATTCCTCACCAACGTGTCGATCCTCGAACTCGATGTGCTGCCCGATCATCTCGTGATCATCGGTGGCAGCTACATCGCGCTCGAATTCGCCCAGATGTACCGCCGGTTCGGCGCCGCGGTGACGGTAATCGAGAAGGGCCCGCGATTGGCGTCGCGCGAGGACGACGACGTCTCGGCCGCCATCCGGTCGATTCTGGAGGGCGAAGGTATCGACATCGTCGTCAATGCCGACGACATCCGGATCACCAAGCGGGACAACGGGTTCGAAGTGACGCCGAGCAGCGGCGCGCATCCGATCTCCGGCAGCCATCTGCTGGTCGCGGTCGGGCGACGGCCCAACACCGACGACCTCGGCCTCGATCGTGCCGGTGTGCAGACCGACGCCCGCGGATACATCACCGTCGACGACGGGCTCAAGACCAACGTGGAACACATCTGGGCGATGGGCGACTGCAACGGCAAGGGCGCGTTCACCCACACCTCGTACAACGATTTCGAGATCGTCGCGGCCAACCTGCTCGACGGCGACTCGCGCCGGGTCAGCGACCGCATCAGCACCTATGCGCTGTACATCGACCCGCCGCTGGGACGCGCCGGCATGACCGTCGAGCAGGTGCGCGCGTCGGGCCGCCCGGCGCTGATCGGCCAGCGCCCCATGACCCGCGTCGGCAGGGCGGTGGAAAAGGGTGAGACACAGGGCTTTATGAGAGTCATAGTCGACTCCGACACGAAACAGATTCTGGGAGCGGCCATCCTCGGTGTCGGCGGCGACGAGATCATCCACGCCGTCCTCGATGTGATGTCCGCCAAGGCGCCCTACACCACGCTATCGCGCACCATGCACATCCACCCCACGGTCAGCGAGCTGATACCCACGATGCTGCAGGAGATGTCGCCGCTGTAACAGTCAGCGGCGTTGCACCAGATGTGTTTGCGCCGACGTTCCGATGAACCCGCCGCGGTCGAAGATCTCCGCGGTGGTCACCCCGATCCCGTCGGGTCCGATCGACCCGCGCGCCCTCAACGCAAAATCGCTGCCGCGCGGCGCCCGATGCAGATGCACGACGGTGTCGGTGTTCATGAACGTGAACCGCTCCGGGTGCAACGCGGCGCCGACGCCGTTGGCGGAGTCGACGACCATGGCCAGGTCCTGCAACGGCGTGGTGTCCTCGGTGTCCACCACATGCACCATCGGGCGCAGCCACCACACCGCCGCGCCGGCGGGGTCGTCGGGCTGCGGGCGCCAATCCACCGACTTCAGGTATCTGCCGACGTTCCACCAATACGACGGCAGCGGTTGGGCCGGACCCTCCACTATCGGCGGGTAGCGGTCGGCGGCCACGTCGGCGGTGTCGCTGGTGGCCAGCGCCCACACACTGAGCCGCGCCACCGGGCGGTCGCCGGCCCGCATTTCGGCCGCCAGCAACGAGATTCGCGTGCCGGGCCGCTCGACCCACGCCCGCACCGACACCGGCGTCACCGGAATGATTCCCAGGATGTCGAGGCTCAACCGCGCGATCCGCAGCGGCGAATCCGTCAGCAGTTCTTCGATCGCTTTGGTCAGCAGCGCCAGCGGCGGTGAGCCGTGCTGAAGGTCGCGCGCCCAATTGCTGCGGGTGAAGTCGGTGGATTCGTATTCCACGCCGTCGCCGTCGGCTCCGAGACGACGGTAGTGGCAACCGATCACGCCGCGGGGTCCGCGCGATGCAGGACGGCGTCCGGATCGCCTTCGTCGGGGTGGTCCGGCCAGCCCGGGTAGGGCGGCGGCGTTCCCCCGTAAACCGGGCAGTGTGCCCGGTGCGGGCACCAGTCGCACAGCCGCGACGGGCGGGGTCTGAAATCGCCTGTGGCACCGGCTGATTGGATTGCCCGCCAGATTGCTATCAGTGTCTTCTCGAAGCGCAGCAGCTCTTCCTCGTCGGGGGAGTAGTCCAGCAGCTGGCCGTCGGCCAGGTAGACGAGACGCAGCCGGGTGGGCAGCACACCGCGCGAGCGCAGCAGCGCCACCGCATAGAACTTCATCTGGAACAGTGCCTTGAACTCGGCAAGGGCGCGGGCTTCCGGCGGCGCCTTGCCGGTCTTGTAATCCACCACGCGCAGCTCGCCGGTGGGCGCGACGTCGATCCGGTCGATGAACCCGCGCAACAGCGTGCCGTCGGCCAGTTCGACCTCGACGCGCTGCTCGCAGCTTTGCGGATCGAACCGGGTGGGATCCTCCAACCGGTAATAGCCGGACAGCAATGCCCGGGCCTCGTCGAGCAGTTCGCTCAACTGCGCGTCGTCCAATTCGGCGGCCAGCGTGGGCTCTTCGGCGAGCAGCTGCTCCCACGCCGGGCCCACCAGAGCGCGGGCGGTATCCGGGACGCGCTGGTCGGCTGGCAGACCATAGAGCTGTTCGAGAGCGGCATGTACCAGCGATCCCCGCAGTTGCGCGGTGGACGGCGGCTCGGGCAGCCGGTCGATCGCGCGGAACCGATACAGCAGCGGGCACTGTTTGAAGTCGGCCGCCCGCGACGGCGACAGAGCCGGTTTTGAAGCTGGCCGCGACCGTTCATCGCTCATGGCGCCGCTCCTCCTCATCGTTGCGCTCTGCATCGTCGCCGGCGCGGCTCATACCCGCAGCCTAAAGTCGACCCCCGACAACCCCGCGCATCGGTCTCGGCGAGTCTGCTGGCAGGCTAGATGGCTGTGTCCGCAAGCGGTCCGTTCGTCGTCGGTGATCGCGTTCAGCTGACCGACGCCAAGGGCCGGCACTACACGATGCTGCTGAGCCCGGGCGGCGAATTCCACACGCACCGCGGCGCGATCGCGCACGACACCGTGATCGGCCTGCCCGAAGGCAGCGTCGTCAAATCCACCAACGGCGACCCGTTCCTGGTGCTTCGCCCACTGCTGGTCGACTACGTGATGTCGATGCCCCGCGGGGCGCAGGTGGTCTACCCCAAGGACGCGGCGCAGATCGTGCATGAGGGCGACATCTTTCCCGGCGCGCGGGTGCTGGAGGCCGGCGCCGGGTCGGGCGCGCTGACCTGTTCGCTGCTGCGCGCGGCCGGGCCGGCGGGGCAGGTGATCTCCTACGAGATGCGCGCCGACCACGCCGAGCATGCCCGCCGCAACGTGGAGACGTTCGTCGGCAGCACGGCGGACAACTGGCGGCTGGTCATCGGTGACCTCGCCGATTGCGACCTGCCCGACGGCTCGATCGACCGGGTCGTGCTCGACATGCTGGCGCCGTGGGACGTGCTCGGCGCGGTGTCGCGGGTGCTGATCGCCGGTGGTGTGCTGATGATCTACGTCGCCACCGTCACCCAGCTGTCGAAGACCGTGGAGGCGCTGCGCGATCAGCAGTGCTGGACCGAGCCGCGGGCGTGGGAGACGCTGCAGCGCGGCTGGAACGTCGTAGGTCTGGCCGTGCGCCCGCAGCACAACATGCGCGGTCATACCGCCTTCCTGATTTCGGCGCGCCGGCTTGCGCCCGGCACGGTGACGCCGACACCGTTGCGCCGCAAGCGTTCGCCATAGACCGAGCAGACGCAAAATGCCCTAAAACGCAACGGTTTTAGAGCATTTTGCGTCTGCTCGCCAAACCTTAGTCGTCGCTGCGCTGCAGCCCGCGGCGCACCGACAGCAGTTCGAACTCCGGGTGTGCGGCCACCATGCGTTCGGCCGCGTCGAGCACCTCGACGGCGTGTGCGCGGTCGGCGGACGTCATTGCCACCCCGATGGCCGCCCGCCGATACAGCTCCTGTGAGCCCGTCTCGGCCGCCGACACGCTGAGCTTGCGTTGGAGCTCCGCCACCACGGGGCGGATCATCGACCGCTTCTGCTTCAGTGAACGCACGTCACCGAGCAGCACGTCGAACTCCAGCCAGCCGATCCACATCGCGTCGTCAGGGAGTCGGCGTCGGCGGCGCCCCGCTTGGCGCAGTACCGAAGGCGAGCAGTGTCTCCGCGGTGCGTTGCGAGAGCTGCCAGCCACCCTGGTAGGGCTTGAACTCCATCGGGAACGAGAACCCTGGCGTACCGCGACGGGGTGTGCTGACGTTGACGGTGGCCACCACGTCGGCGGGATCCCGGTCCGACCAGGCGATGTCGCGCGCCTCGAAGGTCATCGGCGCGTAGCCGCCGCTCAGCAGCGCGTTGGCGAATTTGTCCAGGGCCGCGGCGTTGTCGGGGGTTGCGCCCTCGACGAGGTTGAGCTTTTCGACTCCGGGCACCGCCGGGTCGGCGAGCCGGTACAGCACGTCGGTGAGGGCCTCGGGCGCCGGCACCTGCGCGCTCTGCGGCGCCGACGTCGTGGCCCGTGCAGATTCCGGCGGCGACGCCGCCGACGGGGCGGGAGAGCCCGAACCGCCGCTCGAGCACCCCGGCAGCCCAAGCGCCGCCACCGTCGCGGCGGCGCTTACGGCTGCCCGAACGTGCCTGGAAACCGGCACAGCACCAGCAGCGGTCAGCCCGCGGACTGGATTTGCTGCACCAGCGTCATCGCCGAGGCGCGGGAGAGCTTCCAGCTGCCCTGGTTGACGAACGTGATGTTCTGCGTGGTCGGCGCCAGGGTCGGACCCGAAGCGGTGATGTCGGCCGACGCCGCACCCGGGCCGGCCGGCGCGATGTTGGCCACCTGGAAGGTCAGCGGCAACGAACCGTGCGCAGCGGCCTGCTGCAGCTTGCGGTCAGCGATGCGTCCCTCGACCCCGCCGACACCGCCCTCCACCAGATAGCCCTTGCTCGCGAACGGAACACTCGGGTTCTGCAAGCCGTTGAGGACGTTGATCAACTGGTCGGGAGTCGGCACATCCGCCGCCGGATCGAGCGGCATCGGCGCCCCGAATACCACGGGCTGTACTTGCGGCGCGGCCGGGGTAACGGATGAAATGGATGTCACACCGGCGGCCGCCGCACCGATCGCGGCGACGGCTGCAGCAGCTGTGGCTAGGGATTTCACGGTCACGAAGGTCCTCTCGATTGGGCCAGGTCGGTGTCATGTTAACGCCGCTGCCAGCGCGCCCTATTTCGAGTTCACGCATGAATCCGAAATCGCCGGTAGCGTTGGAGTATCCGCCGTGCCACGTTCCGGTGCGGGAAAGGAGCGCAACATGGGTGAGTCAGAGCGTGAAGCGTTCGGAACCCCTCGCGAACAAGACTTGTCCAGCGACGATGCCGCCGAGCTGGAGGAGCTGCGGCGCGAGGCCTCGATACTGCGCGAGCAGCTGGAAAGCGCTGTCGGGCCGCAGAGCGCTGCGCGCAACACCCGCGATGTGCACCAGCTCGAGGCACGCATCGACTCGCTTGCGGCGCGTAATTCCAAGCTGATGGAAACCCTCAAGGAGGCTCGTCAGCAGCTGTTGGCGCTGCGCGAGGAGGTCGACCGGCTGGGCCAGCCCCCGAGCGGCTACGGCGTGCTGCTGGCCACGCACGACGACGACACCGTCGACGTGTTCACCTCCGGGCGCAAGATGCGGTTGACGTGCTCACCCAACATCGATGTCAAGCTGCTCAAGAAAGGGCAGACGGTTCGGCTCAACGAGGCTTTAACTGTCGTCGAGGCCGGAACCTACGAATCGGTCGGCGAGATCTCGACGTTGCGGGAGATCCTGGCCGACGGCCACCGGGCGTTGGTCGTCGGGCACGCCGACGAGGAACGCATCGTCTGGCTCGCCGAGCCGTTGGTGGCCGCCGACCTGCCCGAGGGCATCCCCGACGCCCTCAACGACGACACTCGGCCGCGCAAACTGCGGCCCGGCGACTCGCTGCTGGTCGACACCAAGGCCGGGTATGCGTTCGAACGCATCCCCAAGGCCGAGGTCGAGGATCTGGTGCTCGAGGAAGTGCCAGACGTCACCTACGAGGACATCGGTGGCCTGACCCGCCAGATCGAGCAGATCCGCGACGCCGTGGAGCTGCCGTTCCTGCACAAGGAGCTCTACCGGGAGTACGCCCTTCGCCCGCCAAAGGGCGTCCTGCTCTACGGCCCGCCTGGCTGCGGTAAAACGTTGATTGCCAAGGCCGTTGCCAATTCGCTGGCTAAGAAGATGGCCGAGGTCCGCGGCGACGACGCCCGCGAGGCGAAGTCGTATTTCCTCAACATCAAGGGCCCCGAGCTGCTGAACAAGTTCGTCGGCGAGACCGAGCGGCACATCCGGCTGATCTTCCAGCGCGCGCGGGAGAAGGCGTCCGAGGGCACACCGGTGATCGTGTTCTTCGACGAGATGGACTCGATCTTCCGCACCCGCGGCACCGGCGTCTCCTCCGACGTCGAGACCACGGTCGTTCCCCAGCTGCTGTCTGAGATCGACGGCGTTGAGGGTCTGGAGAACGTCATCGTGATCGGTGCGTCCAACCGCGAGGACATGATCGACCCGGCGATCCTGCGGCCCGGCCGCCTGGACGTCAAGATCAAGATCGAGCGGCCGGATGCCGAAGCGGCACAGGACATCTTCTCCAAGTACCTCACCGAGGAACTGCCGGTGCACGCCGACGATCTCGCCGAGTTCGGTGGCGACCGCTCGGCTTGCATCAAGGCGATGATCGAGAAGGTTGTCGACCGGATGTACGCCGAGATCGACGACAACCGGTTCCTTGAGGTCACCTACGCCAACGGCGACAAGGAAGTCATGTACTTCAAGGACTTCAACTCCGGCGCGATGATCCAGAACGTCGTCGACCGGGCGAAGAAGAACGCCATCAAGTCGGTGCTGGAAACCGGTCAGCCGGGTCTGCGCATCCAGCATCTGCTGGACTCGATCGTCGACGAGTTCGCCGAGAACGAGGACCTGCCCAACACCACCAATCCCGATGACTGGGCACGGATTTCGGGCAAGAAGGGCGAGCGGATCGTCTACATCCGCACGCTGGTCACCGGAAAGAGCTCGAGCGCGAGCCGGGCCATCGACACCGAATCCAACCTCGGCCAGTACCTCTGACCCGTCCCCGGCGAGTGTGCGTGTCGCCGGTCGACACGCCGGAAGAACTACCGGTTTTGCGCACGCTCACGGCCAAGACAACGCCCGCATCGTCATCCCTCTAGTCTTTAGGTCATGCAACGGATTATCGGGACCGAGGTCGAGTACGGCATTTCGTCGCCGTCAGACCCGACCGCGAACCCGATCCTCACCTCGACGCAGGCGGTGCTGGCCTATGCCGCCGCCGCGGGCATCCAGCGCGCCAAACGCACCCGCTGGGACTACGAGGTGGAGTCGCCGCTGCGCGACGCCCGTGGTTTCGACCTGAGCCGCTCGGCCGGTCCGCCGCCCGTGGTCGACGCCGACGAGGTGGGCGCCGCCAACATGATCCTGACCAACGGCGCACGGCTCTACGTCGACCACGCGCACCCGGAGTATTCCGCGCCGGAATGCACCGACCCACTCGACGCGGTGATCTGGGACAAGGCCGGCGAGCGGGTGATGGAGGCCGCCGCCCGCCACGTTGCCAGCGTGCCCGGGGCGGCCAAGCTGCAGCTGTACAAAAACAACGTCGACGGCAAGGGCGCCTCCTACGGGTCGCACGAGAACTACCTGATGAGCCGCCAGACGCCGTTCTCGGCCATCATCGCCGGCCTGACCCCGTTTCTGGTGTCCCGGCAGGTGGTCACCGGCTCCGGGCGGGTCGGCATCGGGCCGTCCGGTGACGAGCCGGGCTTTCAGCTCTCGCAGCGCGCCGACTACATCGAGGTCGAGGTCGGGCTGGAAACCACGCTCAAACGCGGCATCATCAACACCCGCGACGAGCCGCACGCCGACGCCGACCGCTACCGGCGGCTGCACGTCATCATCGGCGACGCCAACCTCGCCGAAACCTCGACGTATCTGAAGCTGGGCACCACCGCGCTGGTGCTCGACCTGATCGAAGAAGGAATCGACCTGACCGATCTGGCGCTGGCGCGCCCGGTGCACGCCGTGCACGCCATCAGCCGGGACCCGTCGCTGCGCACCCCCGTCGCGCTGGCCGACGGCCGCGAACTGACCGCCCTTGCGCTGCAACGGATTTACCTGGACCGGGTGGCCAAACTGGTCGACTCCCGCGACCCGGACCCGCGCGCCGCCGACATCGTGCAGACCTGGGCGAACGTGCTCGACCTACTCGAACGCGACCCGATGGACTGCGCTGAGCTGCTGGACTGGCCCGCCAAGCTGCGCATCCTCGAGGGCTTCCGGCACCGGGAAAACCTGAGCTGGTCGGCGCCGCGGCTGCATCTGGTCGACCTGCAGTATTCCGACGTCCGGCTGGACAAGGGTCTCTACAACCGGCTGGTGGCGCGCGGTTCGATGAAGCGGTTGGTCACCGAGCAACAGGTGCTCAATGCGGTGGACAACCCGCCGACGGACACCCGGGCGTACTTCCGCGGGGAGTGCCTGCGCCGGTTCGGCGCCGACATCGCGGCGGCCAGTTGGGACTCGGTGATCTTCGACCTCGGCGGCGACTCGCTGGTCCGCATCCCGACGCTGGAGCCGCTGCGCGGCAGCAAGGCGCACGTCGGCGCGCTGCTGGACTCGGTGGACAGCGCCGCGGAACTGGTGGAACAACTGACGACCTGAGCGTCGTTAGGTCGGAAAAGACTCGGTGTCGACCGGTAGGGTAGAAAGACCGGCGCGCGTGTAATGCGCCGCCGATGACATAGCAGGAGGCAGCGATGGCTCAGGAGCAGACCAAGCGCGGCGGTGGCGGCGGCGACGATGACGACCTGACCGCCAGCACAGCCGCGGGCCAGGAGCGTCGCGAGAAGCTCACCGAGGAAACCGACGACCTGCTCGACGAGATCGACGACGTTCTGGAAGAGAACGCCGAGGACTTCGTGCGCGCGTACGTCCAAAAGGGCGGCCAGTGACCTGGCCGTTTCGCGATCGCCTGGCCACCAACTCAGCACTTCCCGGAATTCCCGCCAACCCTGTAGACCTGTCCTCGTTCGCTGACTTTCTGCGTCGCCAGGCGCCCGAGTTGCTGCCGGTGGGTGCCGGTAGCGCCGAACCCGCCGCCGGCAACCAGCTGCCGCACGGCACCACGATCGTCGCGCTGAAATACCCGGGTGGGGTCGTCATCGCCGGAGACCGCCGCTCGACGCAGGGCAACATGATCGCCGGGCGCGACGTGCAGAAGGTTTACATCACCGACGACTACACCGCCACCGGCATCGCCGGCACCGCCGCGATCGCCGTCGAGTTCGCCCGGCTCTACGCGGTCGAACTCGAGCATTACGAGAAGCTGGAAGGCGTGCCGCTGACGTTCGCCGGCAAGGTCAATCGGCTGGCGATCATGGTGCGCGGCAACCTGGGTGCGGCGATGCAGGGTCTGGTGGCGCTGCCGTTGCTGGTGGGCTACGACCTCGGCGACCCCGACCCGGAGAAAGCGGGCCGCATCGTGTCGTTCGACGCGGCCGGCGGCTGGAACCTCGAAGAGGAGGGCTACAAGTCCGTCGGCTCGGGGTCGATCTTCGCCAACTCGTCGATGAAGAAGCTGTATTCGCAGGTGACCGATGGCGATTCGGCGCTGCGGGTGGCCGTCGAAGCGCTCTATGACGCGGCCGACGACGACTCGGCCACCGGCGGCCCGGATCTGGTCCGCGGCATCTTCCCGACCGCGGTCACCATCGGCGCCGACGGCGCGGTCGAGGTCCCCGAGCAGCGCATTGCCGAGCTGGCCCGGGAGGTCATCGAAAGTCGTTCGCGCGCAGACACTTTCGGCCCCGATGCAAAGCGGACTGACTCATGAGCTTTCCGTACTTCATCTCGCCCGAGCAGGCGATGCGGGAGCGCAGCGAGCTCGCGCGCAAAGGCATCGCCCGGGGCCGCAGCGTGGTGGCGCTGGCCTACGCCGGTGGTGTGCTGTTCGTCGCCGAGAACCCGTCGCGGTCGCTGCAGAAGATCAGCGAGCTCTACGACCGGGTCGGTTTCGCCGCCGCGGGCAAGTTCAACGAATTCGACAACTTGCGGCGCGGCGGAATCCAATTCGCCGACACCCGCGGTTACGCCTACGACCGCCGCGACGTCACCGGCCGCCAACTGGCCAACGTCTACGCGCAGACCCTGGGCACCATTTTCACCGAGCAGGCCAAGCCCTACGAGGTCGAGCTGTGCGTGGCCGAGGTCGCTCACTACGGCGAGTCCAAACCCCCTGAGCTGTACCGGATCACGTACGACGGTTCGATCAACGACGAGCCGCATTTCGTGGTGATGGGCGGAACGACGGAGCCGATCGCCAACGCGCTGAAGGACTCCTACGCAGAGAACGCCGACCTGGCCGACGCGGTCCGGATCGCGGTGAGTGCGCTGCGGGCGGGCAGCAGCAACGGCGGCGACCAGCCCAGCCTCGGGGTCTCCATGCTGGAGGTGGCCATTCTGGACGCCAACCGGCCCCGGCGCGCATTCCGGCGGATCACCGGGTCGGCGCTGGAGGCGCTGCTGCCCAAGCCGGATTCGTCGTCGGGGAAGTCGGGGTCGGGTAAATCGAAATCGGACGGCAAATAGAGCCGACAGCTGCTCACAAAGCGCGCCTCCCGTACCGTCGCGCCCGGATACCAGTACGCTCGAATCGTGCAGCGGCGAATTATGGGCATCGAGACCGAGTTCGGTGTCACCTGCACGTTTCACGGCCATCGCCGCCTGAGCCCCGACGAGGTCGCCCGTTACCTGTTCCGCCGGGTGGTGTCCTGGGGCCGCAGTTCGAACGTTTTCCTGCGCAACGGCGCGCGGCTGTACCTGGACGTGGGCAGCCACCCCGAGTACGCGACCGCCGAATGCGACAGCCTGGTGCAGCTGGTCACCCATGACCGCGCCGGGGAGCGGGTGCTGGAGGACCTGCTGGTCGACGCCGAGCAGCGGCTGGCCGACGAGGGCATCGGCGGCGACATCTACCTGTTCAAGAACAACACCGACTCGGCCGGCAACTCCTACGGCTGCCACGAGAATTACCTGATCGTGCGGGCCGGCGAGTTCTCCCGGATCTCCGACGTGCTGCTCCCGTTCCTGGTCACCCGTCAGCTGATCTGCGGGGCCGGCAAGGTGCTGCAGACCCCCAAGGCCGCCACGTTCTGTCTCTCCCAGCGCGCCGAGCACATCTGGGAGGGCGTCTCCAGCGCGACGACCCGGTCACGGCCCATCATCAATACGCGCGACGAGCCGCACGCCGACGCCGAGAAGTACCGCCGCCTGCACGTCATCGTCGGCGACTCCAACATGTGCGAGACCACCACCATGCTCAAGGTCGGCACCGCCGCGCTGGTGCTGGAGATGATCGAAGCCGGGGTGGCGTTCCGTGACTTCTCGCTGGACAACCCGATCCGCGCGATCCGCGAGGTCAGCCACGACATCACCGGCCGCCGCCCGGTGCGGCTTGCCGGCGGGCGGCAGGCCAGCGCGCTGGACATCCAGCGGGAGTACTACGCGCGCGCTGTCGAGCACCTGCAGACCCGGGAGCCCAACGCGCAGATCGAGCAGGTCGTCGACCTGTGGGGACGTCAGCTCGACGCCGTGGAAAGCCAGGACTTCGCCAAGGTCGACACCGAAATCGACTGGGTGATCAAACGCAAGCTGTTCCAGCGCTACCAGGACCGCTACGACATGGAGCTGTCCGACCCCAAGATCGCCCAGCTCGACCTCGCCTACCACGACATCAAGCGCGGCCGCGGCGTGTTCGATCTGCTGCAGCGCAAGGGCCTGGCGGCCCGGATCACCACCGACGAGGAAATCGAGGAAGCGGTCGACCGCCCGCCGCAGACCACCCGGGCCCGGCTGCGCGGCGAATTCATCAGCGCTGCACAGGCCGCCGGCCGCGACTTCACCGTCGACTGGGTGCACCTCAAACTCAACGACCAGGCGCAGCGGACCGTGCTGTGCAAGGACCCGTTCCGGTCGGTCGACGAGCGGGTCAAGCGGCTGATCGCCAGCATGTAGCTTGGGCCCGTGGCGACCTCCAAAGTCGAACGGCTGATGAACCTTGTCATCGCGTTGTTGTCGGCCCGCGGCTACCTGACCGCCGAGAAGATCAGGTCCAGCGTCGCCGGCTACGGTGACAGCCCCAGCGACGAAGCGTTCTCGCGGATGTTCGAGCGCGACAAGAACGAGTTGCGCGATCTCGGCATCCCGCTGGAAACCGGCAAGGTGTCGGCCTTCGACCCCGTCGAGGGCTACCGCATCAACCGCGACGCGTACGCGCTGCCGCCCGTCGAGCTGACCCCCGAAGAGGCCGCCGCGGTGGCGGTCGCCACCCAGCTGTGGGAGTCGCCCGAACTGGTCACCGCCACGCAGGGCGCGCTGCTCAAGCTGCGCGCCGCCGGGGTGGACGTCGACCCCGACGCTCCCGTGACCATCGCATCGCCGGCCAGACTGGGCGGGGTCCGCGGCTCGGAGGACAGTCTGGGAGCCCTGCTGTCGGCGATCGACGCCGGCCGGGTCGTGCAGTTCCCGCACCGGCCGTCGCGCGCCGACCCCTACACCGTCCGCACCGTCGAACCATGGGGTGTGGTCACCGAAAAGGGGCGCTGGTATCTGGTCGGGCATGACCGCGACCGCGACGCCACCCGGGTGTTTCGGCTGTCGCGGATCGGCGACCCGGTCACACCAATCGGCCCGCCCGGTGCGGTCAGCCGGCCCGAGGGGGTGAACCTGCGCGCGATCGTGACGGAGACGGTGTCCGACGCGCCGACCGGCCTGCGGGCCCGGGTGTGGGTGGCCGACGGACGGTGCACTGCGCTGCGGCGTGCCGGAAAAGCCGTGGGCCCAAGACAATTGGCGGGCCGGGACGGCGAGGTGATCGAACTCGAGCTCGGATCCACTGACCGGCTGGCTCAGGAGATCACCGGGTGCGGCGCCGACGCCGTCGTGCTGGACCCGCAGTCGCTGCGCGACGACGTGCTCGCGCGGCTGCGGGCCCAGGCTGAGGTGTCGGTATGACCCCCGTTTCGACGCGGCTGGTGCGGCTGCTCAACATGGTGCCGTACTTCCAGGCCAACCCGCGGATCACGCGCGCGGAGGCCGCCGCCGACCTGGGTGTGTCGCTCGAGCAGCTCGACGAAGACCTCAAACAGCTGTGGGTGTGCGGCCTTCCCGGGTACTACCCGGGTGATTTGATCGACTTCGACTTCTCCGGCGACACCATCGAGGTGACCTTCTCGGCGGGGGTGGACAAGCCGCTGCGGTTGTCGTCGCCAGAGGCCACCGTGTTGCTGGTGGCGCTGAGGGCACTGGCCGACATCCCTGGTGTGGTCGACCCGGAGGCGGCCCGCAGCGCGATCGCCAAGATCGAAACCGCTGCCGGCGTTGCCGCGCGGGGTTCCGGGGCCGTCGACGAGCCGGCGCCGGCGGAGAGCGAGGCCGCCGCCGCCGTGCGCACCGCGGTGCGCACCAAGCGCGCGCTGACGATCGACTACTACGCCGCCTCGCACGACACGCTGTCCACCCGGGTCGTCGACCCCATCCGGGTGGTGCTGGTCGGCGACCACAGCTACCTGGAGGCGTGGTCGCGGGAGGCCGAGGGGGTGCGGCTGTTCCGGTTCGACCGCATCGTCGACGCGCAGGTGCTCGACGAGCCCTCGGCGCCGCCGCAACCGGCGCTGGCGGCGCCGCCGGACACCTCGCTGTTCGACGCCGACCCGTCGCTGCCGTCGGCCACGCTGCGGCTGGCGCCGTCGGCGTCGTGGATGTTCGACTACTACCCGATGCGGCTCCTGCGCGAGCTGCCCGACGGGTACTGCGAGGCGGCGATGACGTACGCCTCCGACGACTGGATGACCCGCCTGGTGCTGGGGCTGGGCCCGGCCGTGCGGGTGCTGGCACCCGAGGCGCTCGCCCAGCGGGTGCGCGATGCCGCGGCCGCGGCGCTGGAGGCCTACCAGGCCGCGGCGCGGTAGCATCGGGTGAACGTCTGGAGGTAACCAAAGTGGGCAGTCTTAGTCCGTGGCACTGGCTGATCCTGGCCGTCGTGGTCGTGGTGCTGTTCGGTGCCAAGCGGCTCCCCGACGCGGCGCGTTCGCTAGGCAAGTCGTTGCGAATCTTCAAGTCCGAGGTCCGTGAACTGCAGAACGAGAACAAGTCGGAATCTCCTGCCGGCCCCACATCGGTGCAGTCGGAGCGCGTCGAGCCGCCTGCGGCCGACGGACGGTCGAGCTAGCCTGCCGTCGACCCTTGCGTGCGGACACTCCGCACGCGTCGTCTGACTGACCGTGCGCACCACCAGACTCCTGCGGAAGCTCGACCCGCGCCTGCGGCGCAGCCGTACCAACCCAGACGGCACGATGTCGCTCGTCGACCATCTCACCGAGCTGCGCACCCGGCTGCTCATCTCGCTGGGCACGATCGTGCTCACCACGGCGCTGGGATTCGTGTGGTACTCGCACTCGCTGTTCGGGCTGGAAAGCCTCGGCGAGTGGCTGCGCCACCCCTACTGCGCACTGCCGGCCTCGGCCCGCGCGGACATCAGCGCCGACGGGCGGTGCCGGCTGTTGGCCACCGCGCCGTTCGACCAGTTCATGCTGCGGCTCAAGGTCGGGCTGACCGCCGGCATCGTGATGGCCTGCCCGATGTGGCTCTACCAGCTGTGGGCGTTCATCACCCCGGGCCTCTATCGCAAGGAGCGCCGCTTCGCGGTGGCGTTCGTGATCCCGGCCGCGATGCTGTTCGTCGCCGGCGCGGTGCTGGCCTACCTGGTGTTGTCCAAGGCGTTGCACTTCCTGTTGACCGTCGGCAGCGACGTGCAGGTGACCGCGCTGTCCGGGGACCGCTATTTCGGTTTCCTGATCAACCTGCTGCTGGTGTTCGGGGTGAGCTTCGAATTCCCGCTGCTGATCGTGATGCTCAACCTGGTCGGAGTGCTGAGCTATGCGCGCCTGCGGTCGTGGCGCCGCGGCCTGATCTTCGCGATGTTCTGCTTTGCGGCGATCTTCACGCCCGGATCCGACCCGTTCTCGATGCTCGCGCTCGGCACGGCGCTGACCTTGCTGTTGGAGTTGGCGATCCAGATCGCCCGGCTGCACGACAAACGCAAGGCCAAGCGCGAAGCGCTGACCGCGATCCCCGACGACGAAGCCGCGCCCCTTGACATCACCTGACCCCCTCTACCGCGAGCGTGCGTGTCGCCGGTCGACACGCCGAAAGAATTACCGGTTTTGCGCACGCTCGCGCGAGACGGGGACATCGTGACCGAGCTGGCCCGGTTCACCGCCGAGCTGCCATTCGCCCTCGACCCCTTCCAGCAGCAGGCGTGCGCGGCGCTGGAACGCGGCCACGGAGTGCTGGTGTGCGCGCCGACCGGGGCCGGCAAGACCGTGGTCGGCGAGTTCGCGGTGCACCTGGCGCTGGCCGCCGGCGGCAAATGCTTCTACACGACGCCGCTCAAGGCGCTGTCCAACCAGAAGCACACCGACTTCGTCGCCCGCTACGGCAAGGACCGCATCGGATTGCTCACCGGCGACCTGTCGGTCAACGCCAACGCGCCGGTGGTGGTCATGACCACCGAGGTGCTGCGCAACATGCTCTACGCCGATTCGCCTCTGCTGCAAGGGCTTTCGCATGTGGTGATGGACGAGGTGCATTTCCTCGCTGATCGGATGCGCGGCGCGGTCTGGGAAGAAGTCATCCTGCATCTGCCCGACGAGGTGCGTCTGGTCAGCCTGTCGGCAACGGTGAGCAACGCCGAGGAGTTCGGCGGCTGGATCCAAACCGTGCGCGGGGACACGGCGGTGGTGGTCGACGAACACCGCCCGGTGCCGCTGTGGCAACACATGCTGGTCGGCAAACGCCTTTTCGACCTGTTCGACTACGACGCCGACGGTGCCAAACCCCATGTTGATCCAAACCTGTTGCGGCACATCGCAAATCGCCGCGAGGCGGATCGGCTGGCCGACTGGCGGCCGCGCCGGGGACCCGGGCGCCCCACCATGTACCGCCCGCCGTCGCGGCCCGACGTGATCAGGGTGCTCGACGCCGACGGCCTGCTGCCGGCGATCACGTTCGTGTTCTCCCGCGCCGGGTGCGACGCCGCCGTAGCCCAATGCCTGCGGTCGTCGTTGCGGCTGACCACCGACGAGGACCGGGCCCGGATCGCGGAGGTGATCGACCACCGGTGCGGTGATCTGGCCGACGCCGACCTGGACGTCCTCGGCTATTACGAGTGGCGCGAGGGGCTGCTGCGCGGGCTGGCCGCCCACCACGCCGGCATGCTGCCGATATTCCGGCACACCGTCGAGGAGCTGTTCACCGCCGGGCTGATCAAGGCCGTCTTCGCCACGGAGACACTGGCATTGGGCATCAACATGCCGGCCCGGACCGTGGTGCTGGAACGGTTGGTCAAGTTCAACGGCGAGCAGCACCTCCCGCTGACACCGGGGGAGTACACCCAGCTGACCGGGCGGGCCGGCCGGCGCGGCATCGACGTCGAAGGCCACGCGGTGGTGATCTGGCATCCCGACATCGAACCCGCCGAGGTGGCCGGCCTGGCGTCCACCCGAACCTTCCCGCTGCGCAGCTCGTTCAACCCGTCGTACAACATGACGATCAACCTGGTGCACCGGATGGGCCCCCAGCAGGCGCACCGGCTGCTGGAACAATCGTTCGCCCAATTCCAGGCCGACCGGTCGGTGGTCGGCCTGGTCCGCGGCATCGAGCGCGGCGAACGAATGCTCGAGCAGATCGCCGCCGAAGTCGGCGGCAAGGACGCGCCGATCCTCGACTATGCCCGGTTGCGCGAACAGATCTCGCAAGCCGAACGCGCGCAGGCCCGCGCGTCGCGCCTGCAGCGGCGGCAGGCCGCCAACGAGGCGCTGGCCGCATTGCGCCGCGGCGACATCATCACGATCCCGCACGGCCGCCGCAATGGGCTGGCGGTGGTGCTCGAATCCGACCGGGACAGCTCCGACCCGCGGCCGTTGGTGCTCACCGAACACCGGTGGGCCGGCCGGATCTCGTCGGCGGACTACTCGGGGGCCGCGACGCCGGTCGGGTCGATGACGTTGCCCAAACGGGTAGAGCACCGCCAGCCGCGGGTCCGCCGGGATCTGGCGTCGGCGCTGCGGTCGGCGGCGGCCGGGTTGGCGATTCCGTCGGGACGTAAGCGCAGCGTCCGCGGCGACGAACCCGATGTCGATCCCGAAGTGGCGGCGCTGCGCCAGCAGCTGCGTCGTCATCCGGCGCACCACGCACCCGACCGGGAAGCCCAGATGCGTGTCGCCGAGCGGTATCTGCGCATCGAACGCGACAACGCTCAGCTGCAGAAGAAGGTGGCCGCCGCCACCAACTCGCTGGCCCGCACCTTCGACCGGATTGTCGGATTGCTCACCGAGCGCGGGTTTATCCAGCGCGCCGGCGACGGCGATCCGCGGGTCACCGACGACGGCCGCCTGCTGGCCCGCATCTACAGCGAAAGCGACCTGCTGGTCGCCGAATGCCTGCGCACCGGCGCGTGGACCGGTCTGCGTCCCGCCGAACTGGCGGCGGTGCTTTCGTCGGTGCTCTACGAGTCACGCGGCGACGGCGGTCCCGGGCCCGCGCGGCGCGCGGATGCGGTGCCCGCGCCGCTGCGGCAGGCGCTGCATCGGACGCGGCGGCTCTCGGCGGCATTGCGCGCCGACGAGCAGAGGCATCGGATCGCCCTGAGTCGTGAGCCCGACGACGGGTTCGTCGCCGCGATCTACCGGTGGGCCAGCAGCGGGGATCTGGCCGCGGCGTTGACGGCAGCGGACGCCGACGGCAGCGGCTCGCCGCTGTCGGCAGGGGATTTCGTGCGGTGGTGCCGTCAGGTGCTCGACCTGCTCGACCAAGTCCGCAACGCCGCCCCGCAACCGGACCTCAGCGTCACCGCCAAACACGCGATCGACGCCATTCGGCGTGGCGTCGTCGCAGTTGACGCCGGGTAGGCTGAGGCCGCAGCTACGGTTGCATAGCCAGCACCGCAACTGAGAGGACCGGAAACACGATGAGCGGACCGCAGGGATCTGACCCGAACCAGCCGTGGCAGCCACCGCAGGGCGAGGATCAGCAGTCCGACCAGCCGACGCAGCAGGGCTCGCCCTGGCAGCAGCCATCCGGCGAGCAGCCGACGTGGCAGGCGCCCGCGTACACGCCCACCGAGTACCAGCAGTACCAGCAGCCCGGGCAGTATTATCCGCCGTCTCAGCCCTATGCGCAGCCGCCGGCTTACCCGCAGCCCGAGCAGTACGGCGCCCAAACCGGCCAATACCCGCCGCAGCCGGGCCAGTACGGGCAGCCGGGCCAGTACGGCCAATACCCGCCGGGCCAGTATGGCCAGCCCGGCCAATACCCACCGCAGCCGGGCCAGTACGGCCCGCCGCCAACCGGCTCGAAGCGTTCGCGCGCGGTAATCGGGACGGTCATCGGCGTGTTCGCCGCGATCGTCGTCGCGGTCGTTCTGGTGCTGGGCTTTTGGGCGCCGGGATTCTTCGTCACGACCAAGCTGGACATCAACAAGGCGCAGGCCGGCGTGCAGCAGATCCTCACCGACGAGACCAACGGTTACGGCGCCAAGAACGTCAAGGACGTCAAGTGCAACGACGGTCAAAACCCGGTGGTGAAGAAGGGCGGCACGTTCGACTGCAGCGTCACCATCGATGGCAGCAAGCGGCAGGTGACGGTGACTTTCCAGGACAACAAAGGCACCTACGAGGTGGGCCGCCCCAAGTAGTTGATTGTTGTCAGCCGGGCAGCGAGTCGAGCGCTTTCTGCAGCCGCGCGATCGACGACCCGACGCCGTAACGTGTGGCGAGGTCGGCCACGCGCGGCGGATCGGCGGCAGTCAGCGGTAGCGCATCAGTGGGCGTCGACAATCTGACCGGCGCGTCGGTGGCCACCCGCACCACCGAGCCGGCGGCCTCGACGTAGTCCGCGGCGTCGCGCAGTTTGCGCCGAATACCTTTGGACAGCGATGATTTCGGGTCGTCGACGGCCTTGAGGATCGCGCTCAGCGAGCCATGTTGGGCCAGCAGCGTCGCGGCCGTCTTCTCGCCGATGCCCGGCACCCCCGGAAGCCCGTCGGACGGATCCCCGCGCAGCAGCGCCAGTTCGGCGTAGCCGGCGCCGGCCCGGTGCACCGGGATGCCGTAGCGGTCGGCGACCTCGACCGGGCCCAGCAGCGTCGCGTTGGTCAGCCCGCGGCCGAGGTAGAGCACCCGGACCGGGACCGGGTCGTCGCCGACCACCTGCAAAAGGTCGCGGTCGCCGCTGACGACGACAACCGGGTCGCGGCGTTCGGCGGCTGCCAGCGTGCCGATCACGTCGTCGGCTTCGAAGCCCTCAGCGCCAGCCGTGCAGATGCCGAACGCGTCGAGGATCTCCTCGATGATCTCCACCTGCGGCGACAACTCGTCGGGGACTTCCTCGACGTCGACATGCCCGTCGGGGTTCTCCAGCTCGACGCGGTGCGCCTTGTACGACGGGATGGCGTCCACCCGGAATTGCGGGCGCCAGTCAAGATCCAGGCACACCGCCATCCGGTCGGGCCGCTGCCGGGTGATCACCAGCGCCACCGAGTCCAGAAAGCCGCGGACCGCGTTCACCGGCCGGCCGTCGGGCGACGTGATCGACGATGGCACACCATAGAAGGAGCGGAACCACATGCTGGCGCCGTCGAGCAGCAGCAGGGGTGCAGGCATCCGTTCATTGTCGTCGATGACTCTGCGTCCACCACTCGACCCACTCGAACTTCTGCGTGGTGTGCGCAGCGTCCACGCAACCCGGTGCCCGCTAGCCTGGCAGGCGTGACCGGCCATCGATTCCCTGCAGACGTCTATGCCCGTCGGCTCGCGGCCGCAGCGGCCATCGCCGCCGACGCCGGGCTGGCGGGCCTGGTGATCACACCGGGCTACGACCTGCGGTATCTGATCGGTTCGCGGGCGCAGACCTTTGAGCGGCTCACGGCGCTGGTGGTTCCCGCGTCCGGCGCCCCGACCGTGGTGGTGCCACGCCTGGAGCTTGCCGCCCTCAAAGAATCCGCGGCAGCGGATTTGGGCCTGGCGGTGGCTGATTGGGTCGACGGCGAGGACCCCTATCGGCTTGTCGCCGCGGCGTTGGGCGGCGCGCCGGCGGCGGTCGCGGTCACCGATGCGATGCCGGCGCTGCATCTGCTGCCGCTGGCCGACGTGCTGGGCGTGGTGCCGGTATTGGCCACCGTCGTGCTGCGGGAATTGCGAATGGTCAAGGACGGCGCTGAGATCGACGCGCTGCGCAAGGCGGGCGCGGCGATCGACCGGGTGCACGCCAGGGTCCCGGATTTCCTGGTGCCCGGCCGAACCGAGGCCGACGTCGCCGCCGACATCGCCGAAGTGATTGTCGCCGAAGGACATTCGGAGGTGGCGTTCATCATCGTCGGCTCCGGACCGCATGGCGCCGACCCGCATCATGAGTGCTCGGACCGCGAATTGCGGGCCGGCGACATCGTCGTGGTTGACATCGGCGGCAGCTACGAGCCGGGGTATCACTCCGACTCGACCCGTACCTACAGTCTCGGCGAGCCCAGCGCCGAAGTGGCGCAACGATATTCGGTGCTGCAGCGCGCGCAGCGCGCGGCCGTCGATGCGGTGCGTCCGGGGGTGACCGCCCAACAGGTGGACGCCGCCGCGCGCGATGTGTTGACGGCGGCGGGGCTCGGCGAGTACTTCGTCCACCGCACTGGCCACGGCATCGGCTTGTCGGTGCACGAAGAGCCCTACATCGTGGCCGGCAACGATTTGCCGTTGACGGCCGGTATGGCCTTTTCGGTTGAGCCCGGGATCTATTTCCCTGGGCAGTGGGGTGCCCGAATCGAGGACATCGTCGTCGTCACCGAAAATGGCGCGGAGCCGGTCAACAACCGGCCGCATGAGCTGATCGTGGTTCCGATCGCCTGATCGCTCGCCGTCGGCGGCGACCCGCTGCGCCCGGCTTCGCCGCGCTTGCGATCGCCGCTGTGGTTGTCGGCGGCGACCCGCTGCGCCCGGCTTCGCCGCGCTTGCGATCGCCGCTACGCTCATGCGATGACCAACCACGACCGCGTCGCCGCCCGCCGGGAGATTGCCGACGCCCTGCTCAACGCCCTCGAACGTCGACACGAGGTGCTCGACGCCATCGTGGAGGCCGAGGATCGAGCCGCCGCGGTCGAAGCGATCGTCGCGCTGCTGGGTACCTCGCACCGCGGAGCCGAGGCGGTGATCGGGATGTCTCTCGACCAGCTCACCGAGGATTCCCGCAAGAAGATCGCCGCCGAGCTCGAGGATTTGAACAGCCAGCTGAGCTTCACCCTGAAGGAGCGGCCGGCCAGCTCGGGCGAAACTCTGGTGCTTCGACCGTTCGCCGGCGAAGCCGATCGCGACATCTTCGCCGCGCGGACGGAGGAGGTCGGTACCCACGGCGATGGCTCCGCCGGGGCGGCTGGCAACCTCGACGACGAGATCCGCTCAGCGATGGCGCGGATCGACGCGGAGGAGGCGGCTTGGTTCGTCGCGGTCGACGGTGACGAGAAGGTCGGCATGGTGTTCGGCGAGCTCGTCGGCCACGAAGTCCACGTGCGGATCTGGATTCGGCCCGATCGCCGGCACCGCGGCTACGGCACCGCCGCGCTGGCGAAGTCGCGGCCGGAGATGGCCGCGTATTTCCCGGCGGTGCCACTGGTCATTCGCGCGCCGGGCGCCAGGGACGCCCGCACCGGCTGAGCCTTTTGCGCGCGAGCGTGCGTGTCCGCGGGCGACACGCCCGGAAAATCGCCGGGTTTACGCACGCTCGCGGCCAAGCGGAAGCTCAGCCCTTGCCGCGGTCGAGCAGGTCCGAGGAACCCAGCACCCGCTCGACCTGCACTTCGATGACCACCCGTCGCGGGTTGACCCGCGGCGTGCGATACCGCTGCGCGTAGCGCAGCTCGGCGTCGCGGACAGCGTCGACGTCGCTGTTCACCTTGGCGCGGCCCTCCAGCGACAGCCACCGGGCGCCGTCGACCTGGCTCAGCACCGCAACTCCGCCGCGCTCCGCGTTGACCGCCTTCTGCGAGCCACCGGTGGTGATCACCCGCGCGATGTGGGTCTTGGGGTCGAAGGTGAATCCCACCGCCACCACATGCGGCGAGTTGTCGGCACGCAGCGTGGTCAGCATGGCCAGATGGCGTTCGGTGAGAAACGCCAGCGCGTCCTGGGTGAGCCGGGTGGTGGTATTCGCCATCGTTGCTCACGCTATCGCAGGCGATAATCGCAGCCGTGAATGACACGGGTGCCCGGCCAGTGGTGATTTTCGGTGGCCGCAGCGAGATCGGCGTCGAGCTGGCGCTGCGGTTGGCGCCCGGCGCGACGGTGGTGCTGGCCGCGCGTAAGGCCGAACAGCTCGCCGAGCAGGTATCGATGGTGCGCGCCGCAGGGGCGGTGGCCGTGCACACCTGCGAGTTCGACGCCGACGACCTGGAATCCCACGGTGCACTGGTCGCCTCGATCGGCGCCGAGCACGGCCCAATCGGCACCGCGGTGCTGGCGTTCGGGATCCTCGGTGATCAAGCCCGCGCCGAGACGGACGCCGCGCACGCGGTGGCGATCGTGCACACCGACTACGTCGCCCAGGTCAGCTTGCTGACCCACCTGGCCGCGGCCATGCGGGCAGCCGGAGGCGGATCCCTGGTGGTCTTCTCGTCGATCGCCGGGGCGCGGGTGCGCCGCGCCAACTACGTATACGGCTCGGCCAAGGCGGGTCTGGACGGCTTCGCGAGCGGATTGGCCGACGCCCTGCACGGCACCGGAGTGCAGGTCCTGATTGTGCGGCCGGGTTTCGTCATCGGCCGGATGACACAGGGTATGACGCCCGCCCCGCTGCCGACCACCCCGGCACGGGTGGCCGACGCAACCGCACGCGCGCTGGCCAGGGGCCGGCGCTCGGTGTGGGTGCCGCGGGCGTTGGGGTCGGCGGCTATGGTGATGCGGATGCTGCCGCAGTTCGTTTGGCGCCGGATGCCGCGATGATGCGCGCCGGCGACGATGCAGAGCGCAGCGATGAGGAGGAGCGGCGCCCATGATCGTCGTGGTCGGCATCGGCGCCGACGGGATGGCCGGGCTATCGGAGGCGTCATCGTCTGAATTACGCAGGGCCGCTGTGATTTACGGGTCTAGGCGGCAACTTGACCTGCTCGACGACTCGGTGGCGGCGGAGCGCCGCGAATGGCCGTCGCCGTTGCTGCCCGCACTGCGGGGCTTGCTCGACGAACCGACTGACGTGCACGTGCTGGCCAGCGGCGACCCGCTGTTGCACGGCATCGGCGGCACACTGATCCGGCTGTTCGGGGCCGAGACCGTCACCGTTTTGCCACATGTGTCGGCGGTGACGCTGGCGTGTGCGCGGATGGGCTGGAGTGTGCAGGACACCGAGGTGATCAGCCTGGTGAACGCCGCGCCGCACACGGCGGTGCGCCGCGGCGGACGGGCCGTTGTGCTGTCACGCGACGCGGGCACGCCGGCAGCGCTGGCCGACCTGCTTACCGAATATGGCCGCGGCGACTCGGAATTCAGTGTGCTCGAACAGCTGGGCGGGCCGGCGGAGCGCTGCCGACACAGCACGGCCCGCGGTTGGGCGTCTGCCCCACCGGGCGACGTCGACGGCGTCAACGTGATCGCGGTCCGCTACCTGCCCGACGAACAAGTGTCCGCTGCACTGCCCGAGGATGCATTCAGCCACGACGGGCAGATCACCAAGCAGGGCATCCGCGCGGTGACGTTGTCGGCGCTGGCCCCTGGGCCCGGTCAGCGGCTGTGGGACGTCGGATCCGGTTCAGGGAGTATCGCGGTGGAATGGGCGCGCAGCGGGAAAGGTTGCAGCGCAGTTGCTTTCGAGCGCAACGAGGAGCGTCGCGACCGCATCATGCGCAATGCCGCCGCCTTCGGCGCCGATATCGACGTGCGCGGTGCTGCGCCGGAGGCGTTCGCCGGCGCCGCAACGCCTTCGGCGGTGTTCATCGGAGGCGGCCTGACCCAGCGCGGCGTGCTCGAGGCATGCCTGGAAAACCTGCCAGCGGGCGGACGCCTGGTCGCCAATGCCGTCACCGCGGAATCGGAAGCTGTTCTCCTGCAGGCTCATTCGATTCTCGGCGGGGAGCTCCAACGCTTCCAGCACTATCGGGGCGAGCCGTTGGGCGGCTTCACCGGTTGGCGTCCGGCGCTGCCGGTCACCCAGTGGGCGATGGTCAAGCCATGACGGTGTATTTCATCGGGGCCGGTCCGGGTGCCGCGGACTTGATCACCGTACGCGGGCAGCGGCTGCTGAGCCGCTGTCCTGTCTGCCTGTACGCCGGCTCGATCATGCCCGACGACTTGTTGGCACTCTGCCCGCCGGACGCGCGGGTGGTCGACACCGGCCCGCTGACGCTGGACCAGATCGTCGACGAGATCACTTCTGCCGACGCCGCCGGCCAGGATGTGGCGCGGCTGCACTCCGGTGACCCATCGCTCTACAGCGCGGTGGCCGAGCAGTGCCGCCGGCTCGACGCGCTGGGGATCGACTACGAAATCGTACCCGGCGTCCCGGCTTTCGCCGCCGCGGCGGCGGTGCTGGGCCGCGAGCTGACCGTGCCCGGGGTGGCGCAGACGGTGACGCTGACCCGGGTGGCCACGTTGTCGACGGCCATGCCGCCCGGTGAGGACCTGGTAACCCTGGCGCGTTCGGGCGGGACGTTGGTGCTGCATTTGGCCGCCGCGCAGATCGACGCGATCGTCCCGCAGCTGCTGGCCGGTGGCTACCTTGCCGAAACACCCACGGCTGTCGTGGCTTTCGCCAGCTGGCCGCAGCAGACCGTGCTGCGCGGAACGCTGGCCGATATCGCCGAGCAGATGCACGACGCCGGAATCACCAAGACCGCTGTGATCATCGTCGGCGACGTGTTGGCCGCCGAGGAATTCACGGACAGCTACCTGTATTCGACCAGCCGTGTCCGGGGGAGCCGGCACTGATGCGGGTGTTGCTGCTCGGCGGCACCGGCGAGGCCCGCGCGTTGGCGGCGCGACTGCGCCCGGACGTCGAGGTGATCAGCTCGCTGGCTGGGCGGGTGCCCGACCCGGCGCTGCCCGTCGGCCGCGTGCGGATCGGCGGCTTCGGCGGCGTCGACGGGTTGCGAAACTGGTTGCGTGACGAGAGAATCGACGCTGTCATCGACGCCACCCACCCGTTCGCGGCGACCATCACCGCGAACGCCGCTTCGGCGTGCGAAGAGTTGCGGCTGCCGCATCTGGTACTCGCCCGTCCAGCGTGGGATCCGGGTGACGCGATCGTGGTGTCATCCGATGTAGAGGCTGCTCAAGCGGTTGCGCATCAAGGGTTTTCGCGGGTTTTCCTCACCACCGGCCGATCCGGAGTCAAGGTATTCGCTGACAGCGATGCCTGGTTTTTGATTCGCGCAGTCACCGCGCCGAATCGCGATGTTTTGCCGCGCCATCACCAATTGGTGTTGTCCCGCGGGCCGTATAGCTACGAGGGGGAGTACGCGCTGCTGCGTGAGCACCGCATCGACGCGCTGGTCACCAAGAACAGCGGGGGACAGATGACTCGGGCGAAGCTGGATGCGGCTGGTGCGCTGGATATTTCGGTGGTGATGGTGGATCGCCCGCCGTTACCGGCGGG
>NZ_LQOM01000027.1 GCF_002101595.1 Mycobacterium celatum | reverse complement strand
CTACGCTACAAACCGGACCGACCAACCCCTGGTCGAAATCCAATGAGCCGAGCCTCCATCAAAACCAGGGCACTTCACCACCTCGGGATTGTTGCGGATGCGCTTGACTTTGCCAGCCGCCTCTTCGGTGTCGAAATACACCCGATCTTCCTCGTCGCGGCCGAACCACACCGGTGACGGAACACCTTGCCCGTCTTTGCGGTACGTGATCAGAAGCGCGTACTTGCGACCCGCGAGCGAAGCGAAGCCAGTTGTCGGTCCCGAGTCTGCCGCCGACCAGGCAGCCTTGTGCCGCATCCGCTCGTAGAAGAAGTCGGTAACTTTGGTGAGAGCCGACTTAGAGGAAGTTGCCATGCCCGTACGGTACCGAGTCTATGAGGGTTCCTTCGCATGATTGACCTGCGCAGCGACACCGTCACCCGCCCGAGCCCGGCCATGCTCGAGGCGATGACCCGCGCCGAGACCGGCGACGACGTCTGGGGCGACGATCCCACGGTGCTGCGGCTGCAGGCGCGTGTGGCCGAGGAAGCGGGCAAGGAAGCCGGGCTGTTCTTTCCCAGCGGCACGCAAAGCAACCTCGCCGCGGTGATGGCGCATTGCGGGCGCGGCGATGAATACATCGTCGGCCAGGCGGCCCACTCGTACAGATACGAAGGCGGCGGTGCAGCGGTGCTTGCCAGCGTCCAGCCGCAGCCGCTGGACAACGCCGAAGACGGCACGATTCCGCTCGAGCGCGTCGCGGCCGTGATCAAACCGCTCGACGATCACTTTGCGCGGACGCGCCTGTTGGCGCTGGAAAACACCATCGGCGGAAAGGTGCTGCCGCCGGATTACGTCGCCGAGGCCACGCAGTTCGCGCACGGCCGCGGGCTAACGACGCACCTGGACGGCGCGCGTGCGTTCAACGCGGCGGTCGCATCGAACAAGCCTCTGGCGGCGCTGACCGAGGGCTTCGACTCGGTGTCGATCTGCTTTTCGAAGAGTCTGGGCGCGCCGGTGGGTTCCGTTCTGGTCGGCAGCACGGCACTGATCGACGCGGCGCATCGCTGGCGCAAGGTGTTGGGCGGCGGCATGCGTCAGTCGGGAGTGCTTGCGGCCGCGTGCCTTTACGCGCTCGATCACAACGTGGCGCGGCTGGCCGACGATCACGCGAACGCCGCACGCCTCGCCGAGGGGCTAGCGCAGATCGACGACGTGAAGGTGGTATCGCACGCCACCAACATGGTTTTCGCGCAGTTCCCGGAAGACGACTGCGCGGCCCTGGAGGCGTGGCTCAAGGAGCGCGGCATTCTCACGCAGATGCTTTACTCGTCGCGGTTCGTGACGCATCTCGATGTGAGCGCCGACGATGTCGACACGTTCGTGGCGGTGGTGCGGGAGTACTTCACGCGTTGACCTGCAGTAGCTGCTCCACATTCCGCGCGACTTCGTCTGCGGCCGTGGTCATTTCGAAGAACTCACCGCCGCAGTCCTGCTTGCCCGACCGGCTCACCCTTGCTGGCCTACCGCGGGCATCATGCGGCGGCGGCGCAACAATACGAAGCCCCCGATACCCAGGGCGGCGTCTTCAGCGACCGTGGCGATATTCCAGAACCCGCTCCTGTCTCCACTGATGAGGGCAGACATGCGGGTGAGGGCCATCAGCAGAGCCGCGGTCGACCACGATCCCAGGAATGCCTCCCTGTCGCGGCCGCGCGCGTAGGCGACGATGCCGTAGGCCAGGCCGGCATTGAAGGCCCCGATCTCGCGTTGATACCAACGTTCACGAATCCACCCGTAGTGGTCGGCCACCCTGTCGGGGATCAGTGCATGCCCTGTGAAAGCGCCGGCGGCCATCGCCAGTGCGCCTGCACCGAGAAGGGCCTCGCCCCGCCGCCGGAGCTGTCCGCCGAGTTGATTTGTCACCGCTCCTCCTCTATTGACTGATAATCAGTCGGTGTGAGACTGTAGGGCGCGAGCCGGTCGGCAGTCAACATGTCAGAGAGGACGATGCAGTGAGCGTTGCAAGCAACGGAGTGCCGTTATGAGTTTCAGGCGACAAGGGATTCGGCTGGGGGGCAAGAAAATTCTCATCACCGGCGCCTCAAGCGGCATCGGTCGGGCGCTCGCGTTGCAGCTGGCCGATCGCGGCGCGGTCATGGCGCTGGCCGCGCGGCGGGGCGACTTGCTCGACGAAGTCGCCGAGGAAATTGCCAGCGCCGGCCACCAACGGCCCACGGTGATCACCGCCGATCTGGCCATGCCCGAAAGGGCGACCTCACTAGCCCACGACGCCCTAGACGCGCTGGGGGGCGCCGTTGACGTTTTGGTCAACAACGCGGGCGCGAACCTGACAGGGCCGCAATCGCTGATCGCCGATTCCGACGCGGCGCGGCGAGTCTTCGAGGTCAACATGTGGTCACCGCTGGCGTTGACCGCTGCCGTGCTTCCCGCCATGCACTCCGCCGGAGCCGGAATCATCGTCAACGTTACCTCCACCGTGCAGGCGGTGCCGCTGCCGCTGCTGGGCTACTACTCGGCGTCGAAAGCCGCGCTGGCACAGGCGACCCGATCGCTGCGCCTCGAGCTGGCCGAAACCCCGATCAAGGTGCTCGAGGTGGTCCCGGGATCAACCGATACCGCATTGCGGGATATCGACGAACTTCCGTGGAAATCCGGCTCACCGCGCACATTTCCGCCGGTGCCACCACAGTCCACGGCGGCGGCGATCGTTCGTGCCCTGCACCGCGGAGCAAACCGGGTAGTGTACCCGAGCTATTCGCTTGCCCCCCTGGAAATCCCGGCGATAGGCCGACTCGTGGCCCAACTGGGTGGCCGCCGCGTCGACACCCGCAGCGTACTGAACACCCAACGCTGACGCATCGGAGTAAACATGACACCGATCAGGCTGACGGACGCACAGATCCGCATCGGGGCCGCCCTGGGCCTCGCCCACGTCGTGATGGCACTCATCGCCCACTTCACCGTCCCCGCTTTTCTGGAAGGCCGACTGGGTTTAGTCGCCGAGCCGTGGTTTCGCCGCGAAACAGGCACAACCAACGCAGGTTTCGCCTACGGCATCATCCGCATCTTGCAGGGTCATCGCGACGCGACATTCATCCGCGCCACCGCCATCAGCGGGCTGCTGATGGCCACAGTGCGCACTCTGGCCACGTTGCGCGGTCACCGCCGCGGGCCGCTCAGCGCGTTGGTGGTCGGCAGCGACCTGCTACTGGGTATCGGGGGTCTGGTGCTGGCCGGTCAATTCGACACTGATAAGCCGCGCCACCATCGGGATATCCTGCCGTCCAGCGCCAATAGTGCTATCCCAGAGAGCGTGTCGCCACTCGGCGCGGCTGCATCGAAGGCCAAGAACCGATGACCCCGCCGAACAACCACCCTGCGGTGCGGGTGCGCTCCGAAGACCTCGAGCAGCCACCACGACCCGGGGCGCCCGCCAAGCTGGCCCACGTCGTCTACAAGACCCCCCGACCGCAACAGATGATCGACTGGTACACCCAGGTGCTGGATGCGGTGGTGGTCTTCGAGGACAAACGGCTGGCATTTTTGACCTACGACCATGAGCATCACCGCATTGCGTTGATCAAAGTTCCGCGGGCGCTTCGGATCCCCGGCACGGTATGGAAGGTCTATCGCAAGTTCTGGGGAGTCGACCATGTTGCCTTCACCTACACTCACCTTGAAAACCTCGTCGCCGCGTATCGTCGACTGGCCGACGCCGGCATCAGGCCGGTGTGGTGCATCAACCACGGCCCCACCACCTCGATGTACTACGAAGACCCTGACGGGCACCGCATTGAACTGCAGGTAGACAACTTCGACTCCAACGCTGAACTGCTCGACTGGCTTTCCTGCGGCGAGTTCGACGAAAACCCGATCGGTGTGGAATTCGATCCCGATGTGTTGGAACGGCTGCTGGCCGCCGGGACGTCGGCGGCCGAACTGAAAAAGCGCGGATCTGCACCTCCTGACGGTCGGCGCGCCCGCGCCGGTCTTGGCACCCTGCGCTGGAAAACCCTCTAGGCGAGTTCACATGCAACTGACCACATTTGACAGCGCGGGCACACCGGCCAGGCCCGGCGTGCTGTTCGGGGACGAGATCGCGGACCTAGGCGCCTGCGCGGGCGGGCCGGCATCGGTTCGGATGCTGCTGCAACAACCAGACTGGGCTCTGGCATTGCCGGCACTGCTGAGGAAGGCGCCCCGAGTCGCGCTGGAAGCCGTACGACTGCGGGCACCGGTACCCGACCCGTCCAAATACATGGCAATCGGGCTGAATGCGCCGGCTCACCGTAAGGACGTCAATCTTCGGTGGCTGATGCGCGAACCCAAACTAATCCGCATCGCCGCCGGCTACATGCTGGCACACCCGCGGCCTAAGCAGCCGTTGTTTTTCGCCAAGGCCACGTCATCGGTCATCGGGCCGAACGACCCCATCGTCGTTCCGCCGGGTGCCGAACAAGTCGACTGGGAAGGCGAACTGGCGGCCGTCATCGGGACACCGCTGCACGAGGCGGGTGTAGCCGCCGCAGGTGCCGGCATCGCCGGGTACGTCATCGCCAACGACGTGTCGGTGCGCGACTGGCAAACCGACAATCCGACGTCGGCCGGATTGGCCAAAAGCTATCCCAGTCACGGGCCGCTGGGTCCATGGCTGGTCACCGCTGACCAATTCGATCCGCACGACAGCCAGTTGCGCACTTACCTCAACGGCACATTGCGCCAGCGGGGACGCATCGCCGATCTCACCCTGTCGCCGGCCGAGATCGTCAGCCGCCTCAGCAGCTATTGCTTGCTGCAACCAGGTGATGTGATCGCGTGCGGCACCTTCGCCGGAACTGGCTGGCCGGCAGGGCGGTTCCTCCGACCTGGTGACAGCGTGCGTGTCGAAATCGACGGGATCGGGCAACTCGCTAACCCGGTCACCGCCCACCCTGCCACCGACCGGACGGTCATCACGCTTCGGTCCGCACCGAGGGTTTAGCCTGACGTGATGTCTGCACGGCGAGCATCCAAAGCCCGGAGCGTGGTGGGCGATCGCCGCCAAGCACTCATCGACACCGCGCGCAAACTGTTCACCACACGTCCCTACGACCAGGTGACCACATCAGAGATCGCCGACAAGGCCGGTGTGGCCTACGGTCTGATCGCCCACCACTTCGTCAACAAACGCGGCCTTTATCAGGCGGTCCTCAACGAAATCGCAGCGGAGATCGCCGAACACCAGCTGGCACCGCCACCGCCGGGCGCGTCGCTGACCAATCAGCTACGCCACGCGCTGCGCAACCACATCACCCACATCGACAGCTACGCCGACAGTTTTGTGGCGTTTGTGCGCGGCAACCTGGGTGCTGACACAGAGCAACAGGGCGCGATCGATGAGCTGCGCTGGATGGGCGCTCAACGAATCCTGCTCGCCCTGGGCATCGTCGAGCCGCTACCGGCCGTATTGCGTACCGCGATGCACGGCTGGATCGGTTACCTCGACGAGATGATGATCGACCGCATCACCAACCGCGACATCGACGTCGACGCTCTGGTCGAGCTGGCCGCCGCGGCCCTGATCACTACACTGCGCAGCGCATCGCGGCTGGATCCAACCATTCGCTTCGATGCGTCAATCACTAGGGAACTCGAAAAGTTCGAGGTTCAGACGGCACGCCGGTCACGCTGACATCCTCGCCGAGCAGATTCAGGCAGGACGAAATCATTCATCAATGCGTCGGAGCAACGACGGTGAGAACCAGGACGCAATGAATGGTGGCGCAGGACATTGCGGAACCAAGAGCCATCCGCCGGAAGTATGAGTAATTATGGCATGATTTCTACACATGGTTGAGTTCGAGTTTGATCCAGCGACGCCGTGAGCCTGGCCAAGGACGACATCGACTTAACTGTGGCGCGACCTATTTGGCGGGAGCGGAGGTCGATGCTGGTCGGCAGTGATGACCTACCGGGGCGAAATCGTCCGGATCATCTCGGTACGCCGTTCACGGGAAAGCGAGGTAGCGATCTATGAAGGCTAAAGAGTTCGACGAGCGGTTCGATGCCGGCGAGGACATGGCCGCCGCTCTGGATAAGACACGGGCGCGCCGGCCCGGCGAGGAACACCGGCGGGTAAACGCCGACCTCCCGGCATGGATGATCGCCGAACTAGACCGCGAAGCCACCCGGCTCGGAGTCACCCGCCAGTCACTCATCAAGGTTTGGATCGCCGAAAGACTGGACCACGGAGACCACCCCGCAGCCTGACCGATCGGTTATCACTATTGGTTGTGCCCGAGCACATAGCGCTTCACATCGGTGAGGTCCCAGTCCTGCTGCGGCGCTCGGGGCGCGACAGTGCTCCAATCGTGGTGCTGTATCATGGCTTTGGGCCTCCGAATAGTCCGCAAGAGATGGCCCAGGCGTTCCCACTCGAGACAGTTGATGCAACCATCGCCTACGTCGGTCTGGCTCTGTTCGGGGAGCGCTTGCCACCAGGCGGTCTGGAGGAGATCCTAGACCGTCAGTCCCGCGACTACTTGCGTCAACTGCTTATGCCAGTCATCGAGCAGGCCGCAGACGAACTGCCACGTCTCGTCGCCGAGATCGCTGAGCGAACTGGCGCGGACGCTGACAGGTTGGCACTACTGGGTTTTTCGGCTGGCGGGGTCGTCGTCGCGGACGCCCTGATTCGAGCGCAGGTTCCTATCCAGGCCGCCGTATTGGTCAACACGGTAAGCAGCCCGTCGGCGGCTGTGGCGATTTCTGAGCGCCTGTCCGGCAATCCCTACCCCTGGGACGACGAAGCCCGCACAGCGGCTCAACGTGGCGACCTGGCTGCACACGCCAGCGATGTGGCTGCACGCTCGACCCCGCCGGCGCTGCTCATCCTGCACGGCGCCAACGACGAGTACATCGCACCGGACGATCCCCGCGATCTCTATACCGCTCTGCGGAACGCGTACCGGGAATCAGGTCGAGCAGATCTCGTCGAATTCCGCATCTTCGACGACGTGGCGCACCACCTCACCGGCGCCAACAACCACGTCGAGGGACTCTCACGTATTACCGCCCTCAACGAGGCGGCGAGCGATTGGCTCAACACCCAGCTGCGCAAGAGAACATAAAGAGACAAGCAATCCGCCGACGATAAGGCTATGTATATGGAGGAAAGCAGCTTTGTGCAGCCGGCGTCGTCAGCGGACGCGGCGGCTTGCGCGGCGATCTACCGTCCCTACGTCGAGGACACGGCAATCACGTTCGAAACCGAAGTCCCGACGGCCGAGCAGATGGCGTCGCGTATAGCAGCGGCTCGGGAGACTCACGAATGGCTCGTCCTCGAACAGGACCACCAGATCGTCGGCTATGCCTACGCGCACGCGTTCAATCCCCGTGCCGCATACCAATGGTCGGTGGAGACGAGTATCTATGTGGCAGCGCACCATTACCGTTTCGGCGCCGGCCGCAAACTCTATACGCACCTTCTGCGGCGGCTTACCGAGCGTGGCTATCGGCGAGCCTTCGCGGGAATCACCCAGCCCAACGAAGCCAGCAACGCCTTTCATCGAAGTTTCGGGTTCGAGCAGGCCGGCCTCTACCGTCGCGTCGGATGGAAACACGGGCGCTGGCACGATGTCGCGTGGATGCAGCTGGATTTACTTGGCGAGGCTGAAGACGACAGCTCGCCCATCCCGCAATGACAGTGGGCGCATTTGCGCCTCTCTCGAGCATACTGCAAAAGCCTTGGTCGGAGCTCGTGGCGGACAGGGCTCTTCCTCGAGTGTGCGAATTCATACGCCGAACACGGCGTGTCGCGTACGAAACCGCACACCCGACGACCACGGAGCGAAGCTCCTCTGGCATTAGTTGAACGCCAACCAGCTCGGCAATGCGCGCTCGTGGGAGTCGCAGAGCACTTGGCGGGTGTCGCAAGATCCCTTTGGCACCCCGGCGCCGGCCCACATGCCGCCGGTGTCGCGGCGCAGCACGATCGCCGACGACCCGCCACCGTCGAGCAAAACGGCGGTGTCACTGCCCAATCCGCGGAACAGGTCCTGAATGTTGTCCGGTGTGTAGCTGCCGCCCTGGAACACATACATCTCGTCGCGGGTCTTCGAGTAAGCAAGGGCGGTCCGGGCGGCGCTCGGCCCGCCGTCGTTGAGCTGGCCGGTGCTCGCGGGGGACAACAACCCTAACCCGCTCACCGCGACGAACTGCTCACCCTTGTCCACCAAACCCGTGACGACCTGGGTGGCAGCGTTGTAGTCGTTGCCGTCGCGACCTCCGTTGGGCCACAACACATACGGCGCTCCGTGAGTCGGCAGGATCATCGTCGCCAACGCACTCCAGTTTTCGTTCCCGCCGGAGAGGCCCTGCTTGCCCGCGTAGGGGATGGTGCCGGTGACCGCCTGGTTGGCCCGGCCCTGCCCGCGGGTGTTGTCGACGTAGGCGCCCAGCGGTGAACTGCAGCCCGTCGACCGCCACGAGCCGCCCTTCTGTCCGCGCACATCGAAGAAGTTGGCGTTGATGGCGATGGTCGGCTGGCCCAATACCTGCCACGCTTGCACTGGGGCGTATGTTTCCGACGCCTGCAGGAGCCCGTCACCGGTGCGCGCCCCCGGGTTGCGTTCACACCGAGCCTGGTAACCGCGGTGACTGTCGACCAACAGGTGAGGGGAAAGCCGTTGTGACGCAGCCTTGATGATCATCAGATGGCCACCGCTGGTCCCGTCGTACCAACTGCCGCCCGCATTGAGCATCGGCGCGGGGTGGCCGGCACCAAAGTTGTATACCAGGTAGGAGCCGCGGGTGTTGGCAATGGCATTGGCCAGCAGTTCGCGAGCCTCGGCGGCGCGCGCAACCGGCCGTCCGATGCTGGTCGCGAGCGCGACACACGACGCCAGCACGGCGCAGCAGGCTGCCACGCGCCGGAAGACGACGGCGTGAGTCGACACGGGTGACCTTTCGGCGCGGAACTCGGTACAACAAGCACAACATTAGCCACGCCAGTAACGCAGTCAACTTACATAACAGTCCGGTGACGCTTTGGCTGCGACGGAATCACGTTCAGCCGCTTGCGATTACAGTTCCTGGCGGTCCGGGCGCGGACGCCGCCGGGATGCGGTGATAGCCTTGGCGGTCGTAGGTGCGGGTGACAATGCCGCCGAGCAGCAGGCCGATCACCAGCCCGACGGCGGTCAAGGCCAGCGCGTGCCACAGCCCGGCGTCGGCTCGGCCATCGAGATAGAGCAGGGCCCGCGCGCCCAGATAAACCTGGTGCATCGGCTCGAATTTCGCCAGCCAGCCGAACAGCGGCGGCGTCGCCTCCAACGGAACCGTCGCGCCCGCCGACGGTAATCCGAGGATGACGAAGAGGAACATGCTGACCAGCAGACCCAGCGTGCCCAGCACCGCGATCAGCGACGTCGACGTGACACCGACCGCGGCAATGGCGAACACCCCGTAAAGCCATAGCGGCCAACTGCGATCAATGGGCATGCCGAGCCCGCTGGCTATCGCCATGTAGACGGCGGCCGTCAACAGCGCCAGCAGCGCCCATTTGATCAGCAGCGTGCGAAATCTCGAGATCCTCACCTGTTCGGCGAACCGGTAGACCGGACCGAATTCCGCTGGCACATAGCCGAGCATCGAGTCCACCAAAGTGCTGACCACAATGCTGCCGGTGAACCCGGCCAACAGCAGCAACAGCGCGTAGTAGAACGCGGACAGTCCGTTGCCGGTGCCGTTGGGCAAGGCCTTGTACACCTCGCTCTTGATGTCGATGGGGCTGCCGAGCATGAACGTCACTGCGCCAGCCATCGGTGCTCCCTGGGTTTGCGCCGCTATTTCTTGGGAAAGCCGTTCGCCGAGACTGTGATTCGCCGCTGACATAGCTTGGGACAGTGTCTGGCCGGCGATGCCGGCGCCCAACGTGCCTGCCCGCGGATTGGTCGTGACGTGGACGGCCGGCCGATCGACAGGTCCCGAAGTCACTGCGCTGCGGGCGAAGTCCTGCAGCTTCGACGAAAAGGTGGGAGGGATCACCACCGCCCCGTACGCCTGTGCGGTGTCCAATTGGTGCATGGCATCTTGACGGGAGAGCACGCGGACGTCGAACTTGTCCTTGTCCAAGCCGGACGTCAAACCGTTGACGAGCTGGTCGCCCGTCGGCCCCGCATCTTCGTTGACCACCGCGACAGGAAAATGTCGCAGGTTGGTCATGGGGTTCAAGATGCCGCCGAGGTAGAAAGCGGCGAGCGCCGACAACACCGCCAGCGTCGGCACCACCCAGAAGCGCGCAGTTCGGGTGGCTCTGACGGCCGGCCCTGGGGTCGGGCGCTGCGTGCCGCGGTTGTGTATCAGACATGCCGGCTCCTGTTCGTGGCGCTCACACTAACCGCGGAAAAGTTAGGCGCGGCGGTTAAGCGGGCACTCTGAGGGTTGACGGCGCCGGCGGGCGCCTCGCGAACACAGGAGAAACAATGATCGGAACCATATTCAGCGCCCTGATCGTCGGACTGATTGTCGGGGCACTTGCCCGACTCGTGATGCCCGGCAAGCAGAACATCGGCATCATCATGACGATCGCGCTGGGCGCGCTCGGTTCATTTCTCGGGTCGTGGTTGACATACAGCGTGGGCTACAAGAATGCCAACGGCGGCTGGGCGGTGATCCCGTTCCTGGTGGGCATCATCGTCGCCGTCGTCCTGATCGCGATCTATCTGGGACTGACTGGGCGGCGCAGCCAAATCCGTCGCTAGGTCTATCCGCCGAGGGTCCTGTGCATCTCCCAGACCAGGATCTCCGACGGCGCAGCGGAGGTGACGCGCCGGCCGTCCGAGTCGGTGAAGCGCACGGCGTCTCCCTCGGCCAGATCGCCTAAGCCCTCGACATTGACCTGGCCGCATGGCACGAAGAGGTGCACATAGGGCGCCGCCGGTAATTCCACAGCCGCACCCCGCTCGAGCCGGGCGGCGTACAGCGCGGCGGAGCGGTTGTGGATGGCGATCGCGGCGTCCTGACCGGGCCGCCCCGACGCGATGGGTACGAGCCCACGCAGATCGCCCACCTCGTGCTGCTCGTAGCTCGGGGTGATCCCAGTCTCGTCGGGCACCACCCACATCTGCACGAAATGCACCGGCTCCGTGGCGGAGTCGTTCTTTTCGGAGTGCATGATGCCGCTGCCGGCCGACATCCGTTGGGCCAGGACGGGATAAATCACGCCGCTGTTGCCGGCCGAATCACGGTGCGCCAGCGACCCCTCCAACACCCACGTCACGATCTCCATATCCCGGTGCGGATGGGTGTCAAAACCCGAAGCGGGCGCGACGATGTCGTCGTTGTTGACCAGCAGCACGCCGTGATGCGTGTTGTCCGGGTCGTAATGGTCGCCGAACGAGAACGAATGCCTCGACTTCAGCCACGACGTCGTGGTGACCGCACGGTCGTGCGCACGCCGGACGTCGATGGGCATGACTTCAGGGTAACTACCAGTCGGCGTCGGTGTATTTGATGACGCCGCGGATGTTCTTGCCGTCGAGCATGTCCTGGTAGCCGTCGTTGATGTCTTCGAGCCGGTAGGTGCTGGTCACCATCTCGTCGACCTTGAGCAGCCCGGATTTGTAAAGCCCCACCAGCCGCGGGGTCTCCACGTGCGAGCTGCCGCCGCCGAAGATGTTGCCCTTCAACGTCTTCTGCAACATCGTAAACAGGAAGAGGTTGAGCTTGACGTCGACGTCGGTCATCGCGCCCATGCCGGTAACCACGCAGGTGCCGGTCTTGGCGGTCAGCGTCATCGCCTCCTCGATCATCTCCCCGCGCATTTCGCCGACCGCGATGATGGTCTTGTCGGCCATCAGCCCGTAGGTCAGATCGATCATCGGGGCGATCGCCTCGGCCATCGTCGGGTAGACATGCGTGGCGCCGAATTTGACGGCCTGCTCGCGCTTGAACTCCACCGGATCGATCGCGATGACGTGCTTGGCGCCGGAGAGCACCGCGCCCTGCAGCGCGCTCATCCCGATGCCGCCCACCCCGACGATCGCCACGGTGTCGCCGGGCTGGACCTCGGCGACGTTGGTAACCGAGCCGAATCCGGTGGGCACCGCGCAGCCCATGATCGCCGCCGACTCGAACGGCACGTCGGGGTCGATCTTGACGACGGAATCCTTGTGCACGGTCATATACGGCGCGAACGTGCCGAGCAGGTTCATCGGCGACACCTCGTGCGAGCCGGCGCGCACGCGGCTGGTTCCGTCGGCGATCGCCTTGCCGCCGAGCAGCACGGCACCCCGATCGCACAGTGAGCGGAACCCCTTCAAACACGGCGGGCACTGCCCGCAGGCGGGAATGAACGCCAGGATGACGTGGTCGCCCTCTGCCAGCCCGGTGACGCCCTTGCCGACCTTGGTGACGACGCCGGCGCCCTCGTGGCCGCCCAGCGCCGGCAGCCCGATCGGGGTGGCCCCGGTGGTCAGGTGGTAGTCGGAGTGGCACATGCCGGCGGCATGCACCTGGATCTGGACTTCATCCTCGACGGGATCGCCCACCTCGATCTCGTCGACTTTGAACGGCGAGTTCAGCTCCCACAGCAGAGCGCCCTTGGTCTTCATGCCTGGCGATCTTAACCACCCAGTGGGAACGCGTTACAAAACAGTCGCTTCTGATGCGCTGACCTGCATTGATATGGCGCTATGCACTCTTGTGCGGCACGCCCACCGTCAAGCCGCCGTCCACGACAAACTCCCCGCCGGTCGAGTACGACGACTCGTCGGAGGCCAGGTAGACGACGCAGGCCGACACCTCGGCCGGCTCGGCGCCGCGGCCCAGCGGGATCTGCAGGAAGTCCTCCGGAATGCCCGCCGTCATCGGGGTGCGAATCAGGCCGGGGTGGATGGAATTGACCCGGATGTTGTGCGGCGCCAGCTCCAGCGCGGCGGCCTTGGCCAGGCCGCGCACGCCGAATTTCGATGCAACATAACCGTAGAGACCGGGGCTGCCGCGCAGGCCTTCCACCGAAGAAACGTTGATCATCGAACCCCCGCCGGCGGCGATCATCGGTTCCACCGCGGCCTGCATGCCCAGGAATGTGCCGGTGAGGTTGATGTCGATGATCCGCTGCCAGTCGGCGAGCGGGAAGTTCTGCAGGGTGTTGCCGTTGACGATGCCGGCGTTGTTGACCAGCACGTTGAGCCGGCCGAACGCGTCGATTGCAGCGTCGACGGCTGCCTTCCACTGATCGGGCTGGGTAACGTCGAGGTGCACGAATCGCGCCGCAGGGCCCAGCTCGCCGGCCAGCGCCTTGCCGTCGTCGTCGAGAATGTCGCCGACGACGACCTTGGCCCCTTCGGCCAGTAACGCTTTCGCGTGTGCGGCGCCCATACCGCGTGCACCGCCGCTGATCAGTGCAACTTTTCCGTCTACGCGTCCCATGGCGGGTCACGCTACTAGCAGCTGTTGCGCGTGCTTGAGTGCAGCGTCGAGTCCGGCGAGCGTCAGCCTCTGCGGGCGGCCGAGGTGGATCTCGATCTGGTATTCCGGCTGGCCGCCGCTTCCGAAGATTGGTAGCACGACGAATTCCGTTGAAGTCAGCTCAGTTTCGAGCTTATCGGTCACGGAATGCAGCGTGACCATCGTCATCAATGTGCTGAGCTGACGGGTCACTTGGGCGGTGGGCTCCAGCGACGCCAGCACCTTGGTGAGCCGGTCGTGCAGCGAGGCGTGGGCGTCGTCGAACCGCCAGGCGCCGTAGCCGCGGCGGCGGATATCGGCGAGGACCCGACGATATGCGGCGATATCCGCCTGGGTCAGCCGTGGCGTGACCCGGCGCAGCCACGCGTCGACGGCGTCGTCGTCGCGCCAGGCCATTGCCACCAGCCCGAACGGAGGGTCGATCGGAAAGCGTTGGCCGACAGCGTGTTCGCTGTCGGTGCCGTGGCCCACCGCGTCGACGGTAATCAGGTGCCGCTCGCCGATCTTCGACATCGAGCAGCCGGCGCCCAGCTTTTCGTGCAGGAAAGCGAGGGCGTCGCGGCCGCGGTCGAGCAGCGGGAATTGCTTGCGCAGCCCGTGGACTAGGCCGAACAGCCCGCTGCCCAGCACATAGCGGCGGTCGTCGCGGCGGGCCACCCAGCTGCGTCGCTCCAGCTCGGCCAGCACCAGCGCACACGTCGACGTGCTGATACCGCAGCACTTCGCGAGTTCTGCCGAGGTCCTTGGTGAATGAGCCAGTGCGGCAAGGACATCCACAACGCGAGCGGTAGGCGGCGATTTGACCGTTGACGAAGCCACAGCCACCTCCCTACGATCCGTCCAGGTTATAGTAGCTGGCGTCCTAGTATTAGGAGAACCGATGTTCAAGGTCGGCGTATGGGGTCCCGGCTCGATGGGGCTGATCGCTCTGCGCGGAGTGATCGACCACCCTCAGCTGGAGTTGGTAGATCTCGTCGTGCACAGCGACGCCAAGGCCGGCCGGGATGCCGGCGAACTGTGCGGTGTCGAGCCGGTGGGTGTGCTGGCGGCGCAAGACCCGGCGGCGATGCTCGCCGGTGACGCCGACGCGGTTGTCTACGCCGCCGCGGCCAATCTGCGTCCCGCGGAGGCGATCGCGGACATGGTGTCGATCCTGCGGGCCGGCAAGAACGTGGTGTCCTGCTCGGTGGTCCCGCTGGTCTTCCCCGGCGCCGTCGACGCCGCGTTCACCGATCCGTTGCGAGAAGCCGCGCTGGCGGGCGGTGTGTCGTTCTTCACCACAGGCATCGACACCGGATTTGCCAACGATGTTCTGCCGCTGGCACTTTCGGGGGTGTCGCGAGTCATCGAGAGTGTGCGGGTGACTGAGATGTTCAACTACGCCACCTATCCGGACAAGGCGGCGGTCTACGAGATCCTCGGGTTCGGCAAGCCGCCGGAGTTCCCCGCGTTCGCGGCACAGCCGGGAATGTTCAGCTTCGGCTGGGGACCGGTGCTGCACCAGCTCGCCGCCGGGCTCGGCGTGAAGATCGACCGCATCGACGAGAACGTCGAGCGGGTGGCAGCGACCGAGTCGTTCGACACGCCGACCGGGCATATCGCCGCAGGCACGATCGGTGCAATGCGGTCGACATTGACCGGATACGTCGACGGCAGAGCCACTTTCGTCGTCGACCATGTCACCCGGATGCACGACGACATGGCACCGGACTGGCCGCAGCCGCACATCTCGATCCCGCCGCGCGACTTCGGTTACGGGGCCGCCTCGGGCCGCGGCGCGTACCGCGTCGAGATCGAGGGTTCGCCGAGCATGCGCTGCGAGTTCGAGATGGCCGACGACCACGATCACGACCTGGGAGCGCGGATGGCAGGCGCGTCGCGGATGGTCAACGCTATCCCCGCGGTGTGCGAGGCACGGCCCGGTCTGCTCTCGGCGCTGGACCTGCCGCTGATCACCGGCACCGGCCTGGCCCGCCCGGTGTCTGGCCCGTCACCCGATTCGCGCCTGTTCTAGGCGTCGAATGGCCAGTTATTGAACGCTTTTTGGCCAATCGCGTGTCATAACTGGCCACTCGGCGAGACCTATCCACAGCGGACGCCGCAATGGCAGACGTGACGTGCATGTTGCTGACAGGGTCTGCTCGTGGGGCCGTTCATCGGAACAGAGGCGCTAGCCGAGGGCCGCGTCAGCAGGCGCGGACTGCGCAGTGGACACGAGGTCGTGTATCGCAACGTCTATATGCCAAAGGGTCAGGAGGTCACCGCACTCACCCGCGGAGTCGCAGCCTGGCTGTGGTCGGGACGCGCGGCCACTGTTGCGGGCCTGTCGGCGGCCGCTCTCCATGGCTCACTTTGGATCGACCCAGGATTACCAGCGGAGCTGTACCGGCGCAATGGCAAACCGGTTGACGGCATCGTGATCCATCGTGATGAATTGTCGGATGACGAGATATGCACAGTGCGGGGTATACGCGCAACCACACCGGCGCGGACGGCGTTCGACCTTGGCCGACGAAAAGGTCTGGTGCGGGCTGTTATTCACGTGGATGCGCTGGCCAACGCCGCCAAGCTGACGGCCCCCGAAGTCGACGACTTGGCGCAGCGACATCGCGGATCGCGAGGGCTGACGCAGTTGCGACAAGTGCTGGACCTGATGGACAGCGGCGCTGAATCGCCACAGGAAACCCGGACGCGGTTGGTTCTGATCGATGCTGGCCTGCCGCGGCCACAGACGCAGATCGTGGTCCGCGACAACTTTGGCGATCCGTTCGCGCGGCTCGACATGGGTTACGAGGAGTTCAAGGTCGGCGTGGAGTACGACGGCGTCCAGCACTGGACGGATCCCGCGCGACGGGCATACGACATCGATAAACACGCGAAGTTGCTGGCACGTGGATGGCGGGTTATTCGGGTCAGCGCAGACATGCTGAGTTACCGCCGTCAGGTATTGTCGCCCGCACATGTGCCGCCCTACATCAAGCAGGCGCCGAGTGGCCAGTTATTGCACGCTTTTTGGCAAAAGCGTGTCATAACTGGCCACTCGGCAGCTACAGGTGGTCGGGCAGGCCGAACCGCTCGAACAAGCTTGTGTCGAGGAAAGCGACGACGTGACCGACACCTGCATCGGTGATCTCCAGAACCTGCAGCTGGAACGGCAAGTGGCGATCGCCGTCGCGCATATACATCGCGGCGGCGGGCTGACCGTTGGCTGTCAACGGAAGAAGCCGCATGTCGCCAGCCGCTTGCGCGGGGCACTGCTGTCGGACCAGGGTGGCGATGGCCTGCGGGCCCTGATACCAGCCGACGAACGGCGGCATCTCCCAGACCGCCTCGCTGGTGAACAGCTCCACCAGCCGGTCGACGTCGTAGGCCTCGAACGCCGCGATGTAGCGGGCCAACCGGTCCTGCGCCTCCGGCGAATCGGGCGCCGCAAGCCGGTCTTCGTCGCTGGGCCCCACCGCTTCCAGCTGCGCGCGCGCCCGTTGCAGCAGGCTGTTGACGGCCGCCGTGCTGGTGCCGATGGCCTCGGCCACCTCGGCGGCCTTCCATTGCAGCACGTCGCGCAGGACCAGCACGGCCCGCTGGCGCGGCGAGAGGTGCTGCAATGCCGCGACGAAAGCCAACCGCACGGATTCACGTGATCCGACGATGTCGGAGGGGTCGCCGGCCGGATCGGGTAGCGGCTCCAGCCAGGCAATTTCGTTGCGTTCCACCAACTCTGCCGTGGGATCCGAACTGGGCGCGCCCAGCCCGCTGGGCAACGGCCGGCGTTGCCTGCCCTCCAGTGCGGTCAGACAGGTGTTGGTCGCGATGCGGTGTAGCCAGGTGCGCACCGACGACTTGCCCTCGAAGCGGTCGTAAGCCCGCCACGCCCGCAGATAGGTTTCCTGCACCAGATCCTCGGCGTCGTGCAGCGACCCGGTCATCCGGTAGCAGTGCGCGAGCAGTTCACGCCGATACGGCTCCGCTTGGGCGGAGAAGTCGCTCTCGAAGCTTTCTGCGACCAAACTCACCCGAGTGAGCTTACGCAGCACGTGTGACATGCTGCCTCTGATGAGTACCACCCGCACCGAACGAACCTTCGACGGCGTCGGCGGCGTACGCATCGTCTACGACGTCTGGACACCGGACACCGCACCGCGCGGGGTCGTCGTCCTGTCCCACGGGCTCGGCGAACACGCCCGTCGCTACGACCACGTCGCGCAGCGATTCGGCGACGCCGGGCTGGTGACCTACGCGCTGGACCATCGCGGGCACGGCCGCTCCGGCGGCAAGCGGGTACTGGTCCGGGACATCTCGGAGTACACCGGCGACTTCGACACCTTGGTGGGAATCGCCACCAAGGAGTACCCGGCACGTAAACGGGTGGTGCTCGGACACAGCATGGGCGGCGGCATCGTCTTCGCCTACGGCGTCGAACACCCCGACGACTACGACCTGATGGTGTTGTCGGGCCCGGCGGTGGCCGCGCAGGACGCGGTCTCCCCGCTGTTGGTGTTCCTCGCCAAGACCCTCGGCGCCGTCGTGCCGGGCCTGCCGGTGCAGGAACTCGACTCCAGCGCGATATCGCGCGACCCCGTGGTGGTCAATGCCTACGACACTGACCCGCTGGTGCACCACGGCAAGGTGCCCGCCGGCCTCGCCCGTGCGCTGCTGCTCGTGGGGGAGACGATGCCGCAACGTGCTCCCGCGCTGACCGCGCCGCTGCTGGTTGTGCACGGATCCGAGGACCGGCTGATCACCGTCGACGGCAGCAGGCGACTGGTCCAATGCGTCGGATCCACGGATGTCGAGCTGAAGGTCTATCCGGGGCTCTACCACGAGGTGTTCAACGAGCCCGAGCAAAATCAGGTGCTCGACGACGTGGTGTCCTGGATAAACGCCCGACTGTGAATGGCTGCACCGAAATGTCGGGCCGGTCCATTAGTTTGGCACCGTGAGTGACGACAAGATGCTGGCGCGGATCGCGGCGCTGCTTCGACAGGCCGAAGGCACCGACAACACCCACGAGGCCGAGGCGTTCATGGCGGCCGCGCAACGGCTGGCCACCGCGACGTCCATCGACCTGGCGGTGGCCCGCTCGCACGCGGCCAAGCGCACACCCGCCCAGTCGCCGATCCAGCGCACCATCACCATCGGTGAGGCGGGCACCAAGGGCCTGCGCACCTATGTGCAGCTGTTCGTGGTGATCGCCCACGCCAACGACGTGCGCTGCGACGTGGCGTCGAACTCGACGTTCGTCTACGCCTACGGGTTCGCCGAGGACATCGACGCCGCCCATGCGCTGTACGCGAGCCTGGTGGTCCAGATGGTCCGCGCCTCGGACGCCTACATCGCGTCCGGTTCGCACCGGCCCACGCCGACGATCACCGCGCGGCTGAATTTCCAGCTCGCGTTCGGCGCGCGGGTCGGGCAGCGGCTGGCTGAGGCCCGGGAACAGGCCCAACAAGACGCCAAGAAGGACCGCGGCAGACCACCGGGAACTGCAATCGCCCTGCGCAACAAGGAAATCGAGCTGCGTGACTACTATCGCGGCGCGTCGAAGGCCCGCGGCACCTGGCGGGCTAGCAGCGCATCGGCGGGGTACTCGTCGGCGGCGCGCCGTGCGGGTGACCGGGCCGGCCGGCGTGCGCGGCTCGGCAACAGCGCGCAGCTGTCGGGAGCGCGGGCCGCGCTGGAGTGATGGGCACTGCTGACCGCGACACGCAGCGCTCGAGGGTCTACGCCGCCGAGGAATTCGTTCGCACGTTGTTCGACCGTGCCGCCGAGCACGCCTCACGCAGCGTCGAGTTCTTCGGCGCGCAACTGACTCTGCCGCCGGAGGCGCGGTTCGGCTCGGTGACCGCGGTACAGCGCTACGTCGACGACGTGCTGGCCCTGCCGGCGGTCCGGGAACAGTGGCCCAACACGCCGCCGCTGCGGGTGCGCGCCCGGCGCGCCGCCACCGCTGCCCACTACGAAAGCGGCGACGGCACAGGCGTTATCGCGGTACCCGACCGCGACACCGCCGACTGGGCGATGCGCGAGCTGGTTGTGCTGCACGAGATCGCCCATCATCTGTGCGACCAGCCGCCGCCGCACGGGCCGCAGTTCGTCGCGACCGTGTGCACCTTGGCCGAGCTGGTGATGGGACCGGAACTGGGTTATGTGCTGCGGGTGGTGTATGCGAAAGAAGGTGTGCGGTGAGCGATCCCGACGCGCGCGCCCGCGAGGTCGAGGCGCAGATGACCGACGACGAGCGGTTTTCGTTGCTGCGCAGCGTGATGGGCGCCAGCGAGCTGTTGCCGATACACGATGAACGCATACCCGCCGGCGTCCCGATGAGCGCCGGCTACGTCCCCGGCGTGCCCCGACTGGGTGTGCCCGCCTTGCTGATGAGCGACGCCAGCCTGGGTGTCACGAATCCCGGCTACCGGCCCGGCGACACCGCCACCGCGCTGCCGGCCGGTCTGGCGCTGGCGGCGACCTTCAATCCGGCTCTTGCCCGCGCCGCCGGCGCGGCGATCGGACGCGAGGCCCGTAGCCGCGGCTTCAACGTCCTCCTGGCGGGCGGAATCAACCTCGCCCGCGACCCGCGCAATGGCCGCAACTTCGAATACCTCTCTGAGGACCCGCTTTTGAGCGCGGCGATCGCCGCAGAGTCGGTCAGCGGGATCCAGCAGCAGGGCGTCATCTCTACCGTCAAGCACTACTCGCTGAACTGCAACGAAACCAACCGGCATTGGCTGGATGCGGTGATCGATCCCGACGCGCACCGCGAATCCGATCTGCTGGCCTTCGAAATCGCCATCGAGCGGGCACAGCCGGGTGCGGTGATGACGGCGTACAACAAAGTCAACGGCCAGTACGCCGGCGGCAACGACGCCCTGATCAACAGCGTGCTGAAAGGCGCTTGGGGATATCGCGGTTGGGTGATGTCCGACTGGGGCGCGACACCGAGCTGGGAGTTCGCAGTCCATGGCCTCGACCAGGAATGCGGGGCGCAGATCGACGCCATGCTGTGGACGGGCGAGGCGTTCGGCGACCCGCTCAAGGCGGCCCACGCCGACGGGAGGCTGTCCAAGGAGCGGCTGTCGGACATGGTGCGACGAATCCTGCGGTCGATCTTCGCAGTGGGTGTCGACCAGTGGGAGACGACGCCCGCGGTGGATATGGCGGCGCACCACCACGTCGCGCTGGAGGTCGCGCGGCAAGGCATCGTGTTGTTGAAAAACGATGGTGTACTGCCGCTTTCGCCCGACGTGCGTATCGCAGTCATCGGCGGTTGCGCGCAACTCGGTGTGCCGGCGGGCTGCGGGTCGAGCACCGTGGTCCCGCCGGGCGGCTTTGCCGGCGTGTTCCCGCTCGGCTGGCCGGGCGGTCTGCGCAACCTGTACCTGTTGCCGTCGTCGCCGCTGGCCGAACTGCGACAGCACCTGCCGAACGCCAGCGTCGAGTTCGATCCCGGCGTCAGCCCGGCCGAGGCGGTGCTGGCGGCGCGGCGGGCCGATGTCGCGATCGTCTTCGCCATCCGCGTGGAAGGCGAAGGCCTCGACAGCGCCGACCTGTCGCTGCCCTGGGGCCAGGACGAGGTGATCGCCGCGGTCGCCGACGCCAATCCCAACACCGTCGTAGTACTGGAAACCGGCAATCCCGTCGCAATGCCATGGCGCGAAGAGGTCAACGCGATTATGCAAGCGTGGTATCCCGGCCAGGCCGGTGGTCAGGCGATTGCGGAAGTCCTTGCTGGACAAGTCAATCCGTCGGGCAGGCTACCGGTCACGTTCCCCGTCGATCTCGAGCAGACCCCGCGTCCGCAATTGCCGGGCCTGGGTGAACCCTGGGGAACCGCGACGACCATCCGCTACACCGAAGGCGCCGAAGTCGGCTACCGATGGTTCGCCAGCCAGGGCCTGGAGCCGATGTTCGCGTTCGGCCATGGGCTGTCGTACACCAGCTTCGAGCACCGCGACCTGGCGATCAGTGGCGGGGACACCGTCACGGCCAGCCTCACTGTAGTGAATACCGGCGATCGTCGTGGTGCCGACGTGCCACAGCTCTACCTGACCGCGGCGCCCGACGGACAACGGTTGCGGCTACTCGGATTCGAGCGGGTCGAGCTGGAGGCCGGCGAGTCTCGCCGCGTCACGATCGAGGCGGAGCCTCGGACGTTGGCCCGCTATCGCGACGGTGGCTGGCGCATTGCCCCCGGCAGCTACGCGGTCGCGGTGGGCTCGTCGTCGGTGGACCTGAACCTTATGGGTGAAGCCGAGCTGACCGGCCGCGTTTTCGGACGCTGACCGGCCAGCCCGGCGACTCCGCTAGCCGACAGCGACGAGTTCGTCGCCGCACGTGCAGCGGTAGGCCTCGCCCGAACCTGCGCAATGGCATTCGACCTCGATGCGAACCCGGCAACCGCATCCTTCGTGGCCGCAGGTGAGCAAGGTCCCAGCCTCGTAATTGCCCATGACGTCCCCTTATCTGTGTCGGGATCCCGGACGGATCCGGGATGCTTGCCCGCAGCCACCCTATACCCCATACGGGTATATGGTAAAGACCGCCGGCCGAACTCGATTCGGGTGATCGGCTAGCGTGGGCGCCATGACTGCGCAGCCGAACCCGAAGGATGTCGACGCGTTTCTGGACGCGACAGTGGTGGGCGACGATCCCGAGTCGACGGCCGCACTCCAGGCCAGCGACGCGGCCGGGTTGCCGCGCATCGCCGTCTCGGCCCAACAGGGCAAGTTCCTGGGCCTGCTGGCGGCCGCAATCGGGGCCCGTCGGATTCTGGAGATCGGCACCCTGGGCGGGTTCAGCACTATCTGGTTGGCCAGGGGCGCCGGCCCCGACGGGCGGGTGGTGACGCTGGAATACGACCCCACGCACGCCGAGGTCGCGCGCGCCAACGTCGCCTGCGCCGGCGTCGGCGACCGGGTGGAGGTGCTGGTGGGTGCCGCCTTGGAGACGTTGCCGACGGTGACCGGCGGCCCTTTCGACCTGGTGTTCATCGACGCCGACAAAGAAAACAACGTGGGCTACCTGGAGTGGGCGGTCCGACTGACCCGGCCCGGTTCGGTCATCGTGGTGGACAACGTGATTCGAGAAGGGCGGATCCTGGCGCCGGACTCCGGTGACGAGGCAGCCAAGGCGTCGCGCCGGACGCTGGAGCTGATGGGCGAGCACCCGCGCCTCGACACCGCGGTGATTCAGACGGTCGGAGCCAAAGAGTGGGATGGCTTCGCAATGGCGTTGGTCAAGTAGGCGTCAAGTCCTCGACGGCCTGCCGGGCCGAGGTCACCTCGTTGATTCGCAAGGCCGTTTCGCCGGCATAGAGCGCGCCGCAGTCCACCGACGACTCGGGCATGCCGTCTAGCGGTGCGAGCGGCGAAAACACCGGCAGGGCAGGAGATTGCAGACGGATCAGCGCGCCGGCGTCGAAGTAACCCAGCACGGATAGCCAGCGGCTCGCGGAGTTGAGAGCGGCGGGCAATGGCTTGGCGGACCCGTCGTCGCGGCACCATCGCCGGGTGGCGGCGTTGGGGACAACCCGGTGCCGAAGCGGCCAACTGAGCCCGAACAGCGTGGTCTCGACGGTCTTGTCGGCGTTGACGATTCGCTGCTGATACGCCGGGTGGGCGCCGGCCTCACGCGTCATCAAGAATCTCGTTCCGGCGATGACGCCGTCGGCGCCGGCATCCAGTGCCGCGCGGGTGTCGACGCCCGAAGCGATTCCCCCCGCGACGAACACCGGTCGTCGGCCGGCTATCGCCTGTGCGCGGGGCAGGAACTCGAGCGCGGGTATTGTTCCGACGAGATGCCCGCCGGCCTCGCGGCCCTGGGCGATCAAACCGTCGGCTCCCCAATCGATTGCGTCGCGGGCTTGCGATTCGGTGCCTACCATCACGAATACGAAGATCCCTGCGTCACGGAGCCGCTGAACCAGGTGGCGATCGCCGCCGAAAGCCACCACCACGGCGTCGACCCGGTGCTCGACGCACACCTCGATATGGCTACGGCGCGCGAAGGGCATCAACAGGTTCACCGCGACGGCACGACCGGGGGCTTGTGCGCGTACCTGTTCGATCGCCGACCGCAGTCGTCCGGGTGACACCAGCCCGAGCGTGCCCAGCCCGCCGGCCCGGGCGACCGCGGCGGCCAGCGGCGCGCCCGCCAGTCCGCCGCCCATGCCGGCCTGGCCCACCGGAACGTCGAGCCGGAGTCGATCAGCGATGTCCATGCGTTGACCGTACGGCCTGTGTGATAGCTGCGCAGCGCCGGGTACGGGCCCGCCGAATGCCGCCCATTTTCGTTGCTGGCAGACGATCGGCGGGCGTAGTCTTGGACCAGGTGGATGGTTTGCAGGAGGCCCAAAAGGCTTGCTGCATAACAGAAAGGTCACAAAATGAGCACAGTCCATTCATCAATCGATCACCACCCGGATTTGTTGGCTCTGCGGGCGCGGTATGAGCGCGCCGCCGAGTCGATGTCCGCGCAAGGCACCTTCGGCCTGGCTTTGCTGACGGCGGTCTACGCGGCTGCGTCGCCGTGGATCGTCGGGTTCCACATGACCAGGCCGCTGGCCGTCAACGACCTGATCGTCGGAGTCATGTGCGCGGCGCTGGCATACGGGTTCGCGTGCGCTCTCGACCGCACCCATGGGATGACCTGGACGCTGCCTGTCTTGGGCGTGTGGTTCATCGTTTCGCCGTGGGTCATCAACCACGTCTCGCCGCACGGCGGCATGATCTGGTCGAATGTGATTGCAGGTGCGGTGCTGACCGTGCTGGGCTTGAACGCGATGTACTTCGGTATGCGCGCGCGCAGCGACGAAGCTAAGCACGCATAGCCCGCTCAGGCCCCCGTCCCTCGCCGCCGCGAGCGTGCGCAAACCCGAGAATCGGGTCGGCGTGTCGGCCGGGAACACGCACGCTCGCGGCGAGACTGGCCTAGCCGCAGACCGCTCCGATTGCCGCGGACCCCACCAGCTTGGTGTACTTGGCCAGCACGCCGGTGGTGTACCGCGGCGGCAGTGGCGTGAAACCCACACGGCGCGCTTGGAATTCGCTTGCGTCGACCAGCACGTCGAGCGTTCCATTGGCGACGTCGAGGCGGACGCGGTCGCCGTCGCGCAAAAACGCGATCGGTCCGCCGTCGACCGCCTCCGGGGCGATATGCCCGACGCACAGCCCGGTGGTGCCGCCGGAGAAGCGGCCGTCGGTCAGCAATAGCACGTCCTTACCGAGCCCGGCGCCCTTGATGGCGCCGGTGATGGCGAGCATTTCGCGCATCCCCGGCCCGCCCTTGGGGCCTTCGTAGCGGATCACCACCGCGTCGCCCTCGGTGATGGTGCCGTCCTCGAGCGCATCCAGCGCGGCCCGCTCGCGGTCGAAAACCCTTGCGGTGCCTTCGAACACGTCGGAGTCGAAACCGGCCGACTTGACCACCGCGCCCTCGGGAGCCAGCGTCCCGTGCAGAATGGTGATCCCGCCGGTCGGGTGGATCGGATTGTCCAGCGCGCGCAGCACCTTGCCGTCCGGGTCGGGCGGCGCGATGTGCGCGAGGTTTTCGGCGACGGTCTGTCCGGTCACCGTCAGGCAATCACCGTGCAGCAGACCGGCGTCCAGCAGTGCCTTCATCACCACCGGCACACCGCCGATGCGGTCGACGTCGAGCATCACATGCCGGCCGAAGGGTTTGACGTCGGCCAGGTGCGGCACTCGTGACCCGATCCGGCTGAAATCCTCGAGTGACAGCTTGACGTTGGCCTCGTATGCGATGGCCAGCAGATGCAAGACGGCGTTGGTCGAGCCGCCGAAGGCCATCACCACCGCGATCGCGTTCTCGAACGCCTCCCGGGTGAGAATGTCGCGGGCGGTGATGCCGCGGCGCAGCAGTTCGACGACGGCCTCGCCGCTGTGGCGGGCGAACGCGTCGCGGCGCCGGTCGGTCGCCGGGGGCGCGGCGCTGCCGGGCAACGACATACCCAGTGCCTCAGCGGCGCTGGCCATCGTGTTGGCGGTGTACATGCCGGCGCAGGCGCCCTCGCCGGGGCAGATGGCCCGCTCGATGGCGTCGACGTCCTCGCGCGGCATCAGGCCGCGTGCGCACGCGCCGACCGCCTCGAAGGCGTCGATGATCGTGACCTCGCGCTCGGTGCCGTCGGACAGCTTGGCCCGCCCGGGCAGGATCGAGCCCGCGTAGAGGAACACTGCGGCCAGGTCCAATCGCGCGGCGGCCATCAGCATTCCGGGCAGCGACTTGTCGCAGCCGGCCAGCAGCACAGAGCCGTCGAGCCGCTCGGCCTGCATCACGGTTTCCACGCTGTCGGCGATCACCTCGCGGGACACCAGCGAGAAATGCATGCCCTCGTGGCCCATCGAGATGCCGTCGGACACCGAGATCGTCCCGAACTCAAGCGGATAGCCGCCGGCGGCGAAGACCCCTTCCTTCACCGCCTTGGCGAGGCGGTCCAGCGACAGGTTGCACGGCGTGATCTCGTTCCACGAGGACGCCACACCGATCTGCGGCTTGGCGAAGTCGTCGTCGTCCATGCCGACCGCTCGCAGCATTCCGCGGGCTGCGGCCTTCTCCAGACCGTCGGTGACGTCGCGGCTGCGGGGTTTGATATCAGGGGTACGTGCCTTGGTTTGGGGCATGGCCCAAGTATGCGCGGGCCGCGAGCACCTCCCAAATCAATTTCGATACCCCACGGGGGTACCCTGGGAGCATGACAGCCGCACACGGCTACTCGCCGCAGAAGGACAACTACGCCAAGCGGCTGCGCCGCATCGAGGGACAGGTGCGGGGCATCGCCAAGATGATCGACGAGGACAAGTACTGCATCGACGTCCTCACCCAGATCAGCGCCGTCAACAGCGCCCTGCGGTCCGTGGCGCTGAACCTGCTCGACGAGCACCTCGGGCACTGCGTGACCCGCGCGGTGGCCGACGGAGGCGACGAGGCCGAGGCGAAGCTCGCCGAAGCTTCCGCCGCGATCGCGCGACTCGTGCGTTCCTGACGCGCACACGCCCGAATACCCGTGATTGAGTGCTGGTCGTGGGGCGAGTGCGTACGGTTAGTGCAGCCCTGATGACCGCCGAAACCCAAACCCTTCGCAGCGGACCGTGGACGCCGCGGATCGCGGTGCAGTTGTCGGTGCTGGCCGCCGCGGCGTTCATCTACGTCACGGCCGAGATCGTGCCGGTGGGCGCGCTGCCCGCTATTGCGCGCGATCTGCATGTCAGCCTGGCGTTGGTCGGCACCTTGTTGTCCTGGTACGCGCTGGTGGCGGCGTTGACGACGATTCCGCTGGTGCGCTGGACCGCGCATTGGCCGCGGCGCCGGACGCTGCTGCTGACATTGGCCTGCCTGACCATGTCGCAACTCGTGTCGGCACTGGCTCCCAATTTCGGGGTGTTGGCCGGCGGACGGGTGCTGTGCGCGATCACGCACGGTCTGATGTGGTCGGTCATCGCGCCGATCGCGACGCGGTTGGTGCCGCCCAGCCACGCCGGACGTGCGACCACGGCGATCTACGTGGGAACCAGCCTGGCTCTGGTGGTCGGCAGCCCGCTGACGGCGGCGATGAGCCTGATGTGGGGCTGGCGCTGGGCCGTGGTGTGCGTCACCATCGCCGCGGGGATCGTCACCTTGGCCGCGTGGCTGGTGCTTCCGGAGATGGTGCTCTCGGCGGAGCAGCTCGAGCGGGTCGGTCCGCGGGCCCGCCACCACCGCAACGGCCGGCTCTGGGCGGTGAGCTTGCTCACAATGGTGGCCGTCACCGGACACTTCGTGTCCTACACCTTCATCGTCGTGGTCATCCGCGACGTCGTGGGGGTGCGAGGACCCAATCTGGCCTGGTTATTGGCCGTTTACGGAGTCGCCGGGCTGGTGGCCGTGCCGGTGGTGGCTCGCCCGCTGGACCGCCGGCCCAAACGTGCGGTCATCGTGTGCATGGCCGGGCTGGCGGCGGCGTTCGTCCTGTTGACCGCGCTGGCGTTTGGAGGCCGGCCCACGGCGGCGACGGCGCTGGTGGGGACCGCCGCGATTGTCCTGTGGGGGGCGATGGCGACGGCGGTGTCGCCGATGCTGCAGTCGACGGCGATTCGTAACGCCGCAGGCGACCCAGACGGGGCGTCGTCGCTGTACGTCACGGCGTTTCAGGTCGGCATCATGGCCGGTTCGGCGGCCGGCGGGCTGCTCTACGAGCACAGCGTGCCGGTGATGCTGGCCGCGTCGGCGGTTCTGATGGGAGTGGCTCTGGCGGGGATGACGGCGAGCCGGCACATCTTCGACGTGCCCGCCGGCGAGGAGTAACGCTTCCGGCCCTTCGACCGATGACGTATTGGCGCAGGTCAGCGCGGTAATAGCGCATGTCGGGTGGCCGCTGAAGCACTAGCCGCTCTCCGCGCTATGCCACACTGGTTGGGACTGTGACTGGAGGTATGCATATGTCGCGATGGACGAGGGGAACTCTCGTCGCCGCGCTCAGCACAGCCGGATTGACCGCTGTGCTGACGCTGGGCACCGGTTCGGCGTTGGCCGATCCCGACCAGCCACCGCCCCCCGGCGACCCTGGCGTGGCAGACGCCGGACCGGCCGACCCGCTGGCGCCGCCGCCCGACCCGTTCGCACCCCCGCCACCGGCCGAGCCGCTGGCCGCGCCGCCCCCGGCAGCACCGGCTGCACCGGCGGCTCAGCCTGCGGCCGCCGCGGGTCCGGTGGCCGGGCAGAACCCGGAGCCCTTCACGGGCCAGCCGCCGTTCCTGCCGCCCACGTTCACTCCGGTCAGCGGCTCGATGGTCGGCGTCGCCCAGCCGATCATCATCAACTTCCAGCGGCCGATTGCCGACAAGCCGATGGCCGAGCAGGCGATCCACATTTCGTCGACCCCGCCGGTGCCGGGCAAGTTCTACTGGATGACCCCCACCCAGGTGCGGTGGCGCCCAATCAACTTCTGGCCGGCCCACACCAACGTGCACATCGACGCCGCGGGCACCACGTCGGACTTTCACACCGGCGACGCGCTGGTGGCAACCGCCGACGACGCCACCCACACCATGACCGTCACCCGCAACGGGACCGTGGAGAAGACCATCCCGATGTCGATGGGGATGGCCGCGGGCGGTCACCAGACCGCCAACGGCACCTACTACGTGCTCGACAAGAAGGCCAAGGTGGTGATGGATTCCACCACATACGGCGTGCCCGTCGACTCGACGTACGGCTACAAGGTCAATGTCGAGAACGCCGTGATGTTCGACAACAGCGGCGATTTCGTGCACAGCGCGCCGTGGTCGGTGGCCGATCAGGGCAAGCGGAACGTCAGCCACGGCTGCATCAACATCAGCCCGGCCAACGCCAAGTGGTTCTTCGACAACTTCGGCACCGGCGATCCCATCGTGGTGAAGAACTCCGTCGGCACCTACAGCAAGAACGACGGCTCCAACGACTGGCAGCTGTAGCACCACCAGACGGAAAAGGCCCCGACACGCCGAGGCGTGCGGGGCTTTTGCGTCTGCTCGCGCTGCCTAGTTCCAGATGCGCACCCGGTGCTGCGGCTCCAGGTACAGTGCGTCGTTCTCGGCGACGTCGAATGCGTCGTAGAAGGCGTCGATGTTGCGGATGACGCCGTTGCAGCGGAATTCCGGCGGCGAATGCGGATCGACCGCGAGCCGCCGAATCGCCTCGGCGTCACGGGATTTGGCCCGCCAGACCTGCGCCCAGCCGAAGAACAACCGCTGCATGCCGGTCAGCCCGTCGATCACCGGGGCGGGACGGCCGTTCAGCGATAGTTGATACGCGAGCAGAGCTATCGAGAGCCCGCCCAGATCTCCGATGTTCTCGCCGACGGTGAACGCGCCGTTGACATGATGGCCGTTGCCGAGCGCACGCGGCGTGTAGCCGTCGTATTGCGCGATCAGCGCCTTGGTGCGGGCGGCGAACTCGGCGCGGTCGTCGTCGGTCCACCAGTCGACCAGATTGCCGTCGCCGTCGTATTTGGCGCCCTGGTCGTCGAAGCCGTGCCCGATCTCGTGGCCGATCACCGCGCCGATACCGCCATAGTTCGCAGCGTCGTCGGCCTGTGGGTCGAAGAACGGCGGCTGCAAAATCCCTGCCGGGAAGACGATTTCGTTCATCCCCGGGTTGTAGTAGGCGTTGACCGTCTGCGGGGTCATGAACCACTCGTCGCGGTCGACCGGACCGCCCAGCTTGGCAAGCTCGCGGTCCAGGTTGACCGCGTAGCCGCGTTGGTAGTTGCCGTAAAGGTCATTGCGGTCGATCACCAGCGCCGAATAGTCGCGCCACTTGGCCGGATAGCCGATCTTGGCGGTGAACTTGTCCAGTTTGGCCAGTGCGCGTTCCCGGGTCTGCGGTGTCATCCAGTCCAGGTTGGAGATGCTGATCCGGTACGCCTCGCGCAGGTTGTCCACCAGCGCGTCCATGCGGGCCTTGGCGTCCGGCGGGAAATGCCTTTGCACGTAAAGCTTTCCGACGGCATCGCCAAGCAGACCCTCCACCATCGACACACCGCGCTTCCAGCGCTCGCGGATCTCTTCGGCCCCGGTCAGCGCGCGGCCATAGAACGCGAAGTCCTCGCGCACCAGCGCGTCGGTCAACAGCCAGGCGCGTGCGTGGATCAATTGCCAGCGCGCCCAGCGCTTCCAGTCGTCGAGTTCCTCGCCGTGCCACAGCCCTGCAAATTCGGCGAGGTAATCCGGTTGGCGCACAACAAGTTCCGCGACTGCATCCGGTGTGGTGCCCAGCGCGCTCACCCAGCCCGACCACTGGAAGCCCGGCGCCTGCTCCTGCAGGTCGGCGAACGTGCGCAGATTGTAGGTAAGGTCGGCGTCGCGGCGTTTGACCACATCCCAGTGCGCGGCAGCCAGTTTGGTCTCCAATGCCACGATGCGGTCGGCGGTTTCGGCGTGGTCCGCCGCGTCGCCGCCGTAGACCAGCGCGAACATCCGCGCGATATGGCCGGGGTAGGCGGCCAGCAGCTCGGCATGCTGCTCGTCGCGGTAGTAGGACTCGTCGGGCAGCCCGAGGCCCGACTGGCTGACGTGCACCAGGTAGCGGGCGGAGTTCTTCTCGTCTGTGTCGACATACACGCCGACCCCGCCGCGGACCCCGGTGCGTTGAAGCGCTCCCACAACCGCAGCCAGCTCGTCGGCGTCGGCGGCGGCGTCGATCAGCGCCAGCTCGTCGAGCAGCGGCTGCAGGCCGCGCCGCTCGACCGCATCCTCGTCGAGAAAACTGGCGTAGAGGTCGCCGATGCGTTGTTCGTCGGTGCCGGCCGCGGCGGAGCGTTCGCTGAGCTCGGTGATCAAGTCGCGGACCTGCTCCTCGGCTCGGTCGAATAGCGAGCGGAATGCGCCATCGGTCGCCCGGTCGGCCGGGATCTGATACTCGCTCAGCCAGCGGCCGTTGACGTGACCGAACAGGTCGTCTTGTGGGCGGACACCAGCGTCGACATTGCTCAGGTCGATGCCCGAGCGGATAGCTTCTACCGTCACCCTGCCATCCTTACCACCGACCGGCAGGTAGCCTCACGGCCATGCCCGACGAGGGAGAGCAGACCGAGCCGACCGCCGAGGACACGCCGGAACCGTCCGGCGGCCCGATCTTCTCCGGCTACGGCATCGCCTCGGCGGTGCTGGGCCTGCTGTCGGTCGCAGCGATCGCGCTGGGAGTGCTCATCTGGACGACGCACCGCGGCGACGTCGACGAGCGGCACTACCAAAGCCGGGTCCTGCAGACCGCCGCCGACTGGACCGGCGTGCTGATCAACATGAACACCGACAACGTCGACGCCAACCTGCAGCGGCTGCACGACGGCACCGTGGGAGAACTCAACGCCGACTTCGACTCCGCCATGCAGCCCTACCGGCAGGTGGTGCAACGGCTGCAGGCCCGCAGCACCGGACAAATCGAGGCCGTTGCAATCGAAGCGGTGCACCACGAGCCCGACGCCCAACCGGGCCGGCGGCCGGCCGAGCCGCTGCCGCCGGGAGTCGCCCGGCGCACCGACACCGTCATGGTGGTCGCCACGTCGGTCAGCGAAAACGTCGGCGGCAAACCGCAGATCGTGCACTGGAACCTGCGGCTGGCGGTGTCCGACGTGGACGGCAGGCTGCTGATCTCGCAGCTGGGGTCGATCCGATGAGAAACACGTGGAGGGTGGCGGCGTTCGACGTCGCGGCGCCGCTGGCAGCGATCGCGGCGCTGCTGGCAATCGGGGTGGTGCTGAGCTGGCCGTTGTGGTGGGTGGCGACGTGTTCGGCGCTGATCCTGCTGATCGTCGAGGGCGTACTGGTCAACTTCTGGCTGCTGCGGCGGGATTCGGTGACCGTGGGCACCGACGACGACGCGCCGCTGCTGCGGCTGATTGTCATGGCGCTGTGCGCGGCCGCGCTGGTGGCCGCGGTGGTGACCGGGTACTACCGCTGGACAACAGCCGACCGCGAGCTCAGACGCGATTCTGCCGAGGTGGTACGGATCGCCACCGGGATGGCGGAGGCGGCGGCGTCGTTCTCCCCGGGCGCGCCGACCGCGTCGATCGACCGGGCGGCCGCGATGATGGCGCCTGACAAGTCCGGGGCGCTGAAAGAGCAGTACGCGAAGTCCAGCGCCGACCTGGCCCGTCGCCACGTCAGCGCGCAGGCCGAGACGCTCGCGGCCGGTGTCGAGGCGATCGGACCGTCGGCGGCCGTGGTGGCGGTGATCCTGCGGGTCACCCAGGACGTGCCGGGTCAGCCGCCTGAGCACGCCAGCCCGGCGGTGCGGGTGGTGCTGAGCAAGGACAGCGGCAGCTGGCTGGTGCGCGACTGGTCACCGATCAATTCGCGCTAGCCGGGCGTGCTCGACCATCAGACGACGGTCCATCACCAACCTGGAGCCAGGATGCGCCGCGGCGCGGCGTCGCCGGCTGAGCCGTCATCAGTCGTTGCCCGGCGGGCGCCGCGACCGCGACTTGGCGAACCGGTCGGACAGTCGCCGCATCCGGATCATCAGCGCGGCCGACGGGCTGACCTTGGCCTCGAGGTAGTCGGCCAGGTCGTTGGCCGGCACCCCGATGCGCGACGCGAATTCCCGTGGGCCCAGCCCGGATCGCTCCATCAGCAGGCGTACGTGGCGGGCCACTTCTTCGCGCTCGTTGGCCTCCAGGTGCGCGCGGGCGCGATCGAGCACCTCCGCGAGCGCCTTGGAGATGCCGTAGGGGCGGGCCCGCTCGAGAACCTCTTCGACCTGACGGGCGGTGCGGCCGTACGGGTCTCGCTTGATTGCGACCGCGATCTGCTTCCAGGTGGCGATGTCGCCGCTTTCCAGCGCCGCCCGGATCGCCGAGGTGGGCCAGAACTCGACGGGCTGATCGGCGTAGGCAGGACGGGGCGGCCGCTGCGGCGCCGGGCGGGCGCGCGGGGCGGCGGGGGACCGATGCGGCGCCGGTCCGGGGCGTCGGTCCGATGCCAACGTCACCTCGCCTCCTCCAGCATCGCCACCGCCACCGACAGGCAGCGTTGCCTGACCTCCTCCCAGTCTGCCTTCCCATCCGGTTCGGGCCACTGATCGTCCTCGACATCGGACGGGTGTGGATCCGCGAGCCGACGAACCAACTGGGTAGCGATCCATTGTCGCTTGGATGATTGACAACAGTAGTACCTGTCCATCCCGGCCAGCACGACCGCGGCGGTTTCGGGCTCCATCGCGTCGACCAGCTCAGCAAATTCGAAGTAGTCGCGGCTGCTGTTGCGGGACATGATCAGGTAGCCCTTGAGACGTAGCGTTTCCGCCCCGGTGGGGATTTGCAGGCGGTCCCCTGTCGGCAACTGCACGTGAGTGGTTTCCACCGGGCTGCGCCGCTCGAACCTGGGGTGGTCGGCTCGGCGTTCGCTTTCCAGCGCATCCAGGGCGACGGAGAGCCGGCCCCGCCACAGCGTGACCGGATGCACCGGCCGCACCGACCGCCCGGCGCCGTTGCGGTGCGGCAGGCCGCCGACGAGTTTGCGGGCCACCGACCCACCGTCGGTGCCGTTCGCGGCGGCGGCCAGGGCGACGCGGTGGGTGGCGGCGTCGTCGCCGCCCTTGACCCGGCCGCGCAGATCGCCGTTACGCCCGCACCCGGTGAACGCCAGCGGGTCGGCCACGCAAATCGCGTCCGGGACAAGGTGTTTGAGCTTGGCCGCCGACTTGAGCACCATGCGCAGGTCGGCGCCCGGCACCACCGGCGCGGAGATGTCCTCGGGAATCATCACCACGTCGCCGAGGTCGGCCATAGGCAGCGGTTTTTCGAAGTCCACCGATGGCAGGATGCGGTGCAGCCAGCCCGGCAGCCACCAGTTCCACTGGTCGAACATCGCCATCAGGGCCGGCACCATCACGAGCCGCACGACGGTGGCGTCCACCGCGATCGCCACCGCACAGGCCACCCCGATCTCGGCGACCAGCGGCATGCCGGCGAACGCGAATCCGATGAACACCGCGATCATGATCAGCGCCGCGCTGGTGATGGTGCGGGCACTGGTGCTGACCCCGTAGGCGACGGCGTCACGGGTGTGGCCGGTCTGCAGGAACCGTTCCCGGATCCGGGTCAGCAAGAAGATCTCGTAGTCCATCGACAAGCCGAACGTCATCGCCAGGACCAGGGGCGGAACCGTGCTGTCGATCGATGTGATCGGTGCGAAACCGAGTTTCTCCAGCCAGCCCCACTGGAAGACCATGACCAGGCTGCCGTAGGCGGCCGCCACCGACAACACGGTCATCAGCACGCCCTTGAACGCCAGGAACACCGACTGGATCGACAGCAGCAGCATGACGAACGCGATCAGCGCGACGAACACCAGCACCCACGGTTCGGTCCTCGACACCTGGTCGTCGAAGTCTTTGATCAGCGCCGTGGGACCGCCGATGGCCACCTGGGCCGAACCGACCTCGGGCAGGCCGGGCAGATGGGTCCGCATCCAGTCCACGGTGTGTCGGGCGCCCAGATCCTCGGGGTCGACAGCAAGGACTGCGGAGAGCATGGCGCTGCTGTTGTCGTCGGCGAACACCGGCGGCGCCACCGTGACGATGTCGGGCGCCTGCGCGATCTCGTGCCGCAGCGCCTCCAGCGTCTGGTTGTGTGCCGGGGCGGACGCGTCTCCGCTGGGGAAGGTGATCAGTACCTGCACCGGGCCCAGCGCCCCGGGTCCGAGCGCCTCGGCCGCGCCGGCCACCCCGGCGCGGATCTCGTGTGACGAATCGAACTGTCGCAGCAGGCTGTTGCCCAGCACCATCGACAAGGCCGGCGCCGCCATGGCCAGCAGAACCGCCGCGGCCGCCAGTGCCCATGCCCATGGCCGGTGCATCACCCAGCTGATCCAATGCGTCCAGAACCGCGACTGGGTGGTCTCGGGCCGTCGCGACCAGTGCAGCACCGCCGACCTCTTGGCGGCCGCCCGGCCGAACGTCGCCAGCACCGCCGGCGTCATCGTGGTCGACGTCAGCATCGCCACAGCGACCGCCAAAATCGCGCCGGTGGCCATCGACGCCAGCGCCGGCGTGTCGATCAGGTAGATCCCGGTCAGCGAGGCGACGACGGTCATGCCGGACAGCACCACCGCCAGCCCGGAGGTGGCCATCGCGGCGTCGACGGCCTCGGCGGGCTGACGCCCGGCGCGCAGTTCCTCGCGGAAGCGCATCAGAATGAACAGGGAGTAGTCGACGGCCAGCGCGATGCCGAACATTGACACGGTCGAGGTGACGAACACCGACATCGTGGTGTAGGCCGACAGCAAATAGACCAGGCCCATCGTGATCGCGACGGTGCAGATGCCCAGCGCCAGCGGGATCGCCGCGGCGGCCAGCGATCCGAACACCGCCAGCAACACGATCAAGATGATCGGAAGGTTCCATTTTTCCGCGGCGGCGATGTCGTGTTTGGTGTTGGCGGCCGCCGCCGTACTCAACGCGCCCTGGCCGATGACGTACAGCCGCACCCGGCCGTTCGCGATCTGCCCGGGTTTGTCGCCCTGCACCCCGACCTTCGTGCGCAGCTTCTTGGCGGCATCACTGGCGCTGTTGTTGTTGGAATCCAGCCGCAGCGACACCACATAGGGCCGGTCGGGCTGCGGCGCCCGCTGGGTCGGGTTGGGCACGATCACCACATCGGGAACCTCGTCGGCGACCCGCTTTAGCATCGCGACGGCGTCGTTCATGTCTTCGAAACTGGCGTCCGCGCGCGGGGCCGCCACCAGCGCCAGCGGCGAAGCGCCCTGGTCGGGGTAGTGGGCCTCGAGCTCGTCGTGCACGCGCAGCGACTGCGAGCCGGCCACCTCGAAGCCGCCGCCGGTCAGGTGACCCGACTGGGCCACCGTCAAATAGATCGCAGGTATCAGCGCGAGCAACCAACCCGTGAAGACCACCCAGCGGAAGCGGCGCAGGTTGCTGCTGAGGCGCATCATGAACTGCTGGATTGCCGCGCCTCCCCACTTTCCTGCTACCCGTGTTTCGTGCAGGCGAGCCTACCGCAGCATGCTGTAAAGTACTTCGGCTTCGGGTCGCTGAGCTGCAACGACTCGGCATCGGCGACCGTTACTCTGCGGCCCGGCCCGCGCAGTTGCTGGAACGCCACGATTGGCGACGACGCTGCAACGGATGGCAGGATGTCCGGTGGGCGTGTCCGGGTCGGGGATCAGGTCCCAGTGCTGCGTGGCCAGGCCGGACGTCCGCAACCCCTTAAGGAGTGTTCATGACGACGAGTGCAACGTTGCGCCACAGGCTCTTTGGCGTACTGACCGCCACCGCGCTGGGCGGCGCTGCCCTCGTCGCGTCGGCTGTGCCGTCCGCCGTCGGTGCGTCCGATCCCTGCGCCGCAAGCGAGATGGCGCGGACGATCGGCTCGGTGGCGAAGTCTGCAGGTGACTACCTGGACTCGCATCCGGAGACCAATCAGGCGATGACCAACGTCCTCCAGCAGCCCGCCGGCCCCCAATCGGTCAACTCGCTGAAGTCGTATTTCGACGCCAACCCCAAGGTGGCCGGCGACCTGCAGACCATCTCGCAGCCACTGACCGCGCTGTCGACCAGGTGCAAGCTGCCGATCAGTATCCCGCAGGTGCTGGGCCTCATGCAGGGAGCGCAGAACGGGCTGCCCGGTGGTGGCGCGGCTCCGGCGTTGCCGGTGGCCGGCCCGACGGGCGGTGCTCCCGCCAGCGGCGCCCCGGTGGCACCGGCCGGGCAGGCGCCCGGCCCGGCCGCACCGGTCGTCGTCAGGTAGCTGCCCGACCCCCGGTTTCGGGGTCCGGTGGCGGCAGTGGGCCTTGTAGGGCGCCGTCGCCGGGATCGGCCGGCGGGATGTGGTCCATCGCGTCCGCCTCGCTGTCGGGCTCGACCTCGTTTTCGGTGCGGAACATGAAGAAGAACACCACCCAGCCGACCGCGGCGATCAATAACCAGCTGATCACCCGGTAGATCAGCATCGCCGAGATCGCGTCGGGCAACGACATGCCGCTGGATACCAAACCGGGGACCAGCACCGCCTCGACGACCAGCAGCCCGCCCGGCATCAACGGGATCGTGCCGACCGCACGCGCCGCCGCGTAGGCGACCGTCAGCCCGGCCACCGATGCATTGCCGCCGGCGGCGTACGCGGCGAAGCCGAGGCACGCCACGTCGGCGATCCAGTTGAACAGCGACCACGCGAACGCCACCGACAGGTCGCGGCGGCCCAGGCTGACGGACTCCAACTGGTCCAGGGTCTGCCGCCACTTGTCGATGCCGGTAGCGGCGGGCTTGCCGCGAACGGAGTTGACCCACGACAGCACCCGCAGACCGATGCCGTCGATCAGCTCCGGCCGCGACGCCACCGCTTGCCCCAGCAACAACAGCGCGACAAAGCCACCGAGGGTGAACAGCAACGAGAACGGGTTGTTCTTCGCGCCCAGAAAGAACGCGCCGCCCAGACCGAGCAGGGCCAGCCCCACCGCCTGCAACACACCCGACATCACCAGCTGCCACGACGCCACCACCGTCGACGCGCCCCAAATCCGTTGCTGCCGAAGAAGAAACGTGGCCGAGAGCACCGGCCCTCCGGGCAGCGTCGTGCTCAGCGAGTTGGCGGCGTAGAACGCGGCTTCCGACCGCCACTGCTTGACTTCGACGCCGGCGGACCTCAGCAGGGTCCGCTGGATCTGCGCGAAGCTGTGCATCGACGCGCCGGCCGCCAGCGTTGCGGCCAACAGCCAGTACCACTGGGCCGAGTACAGGCTCTTCCATGCCTTTGCCAGCTGGTCCCAGACCAACGCCACCTCGACCGCAAGGACGACTGCGACGATGCCCAGGATCACCCAACGGAGCCACCAGTACTTGCCGTGGACGGGCGCTTCGGCCTGACCGTCGACGTTTTGTGGCGGCGCGTCATGCGACACGTGGTTTAGGGTAGCCGCGCAGGTCGCGCAGGGATCGTTGCTCTGCATCGCGCCGTGTCGGTGTCTGCACTGATTCTTTGGCATGGCGGCGGCCGAGCCGGCGGTTAGGCTACCGGAATGCCGCCCGAGCAAGACGAATTCGTCCACCCGCTACTGCGCAAGGCGGCGGCATGGTCGTGGCGACTGATGCTGATGCTGGCCGCCCTCTTGGCGGTGTTGTGGCTGATCAAGCGCCTTGAGCTGATCTTCGTTCCGATGGCGCTCGCGTTGCTGCTCTCGGCACTGCTGCTACCCGGTGTCGACTGGCTGGACCGACACGGCGTGCAGCGTGGACTCGCGGTGTTCCTGTTGTTGCTGACCGGGTTGGCTGCGATCGGCGGAATTCTTGCCTTCGTCGTCAGCCAGTTCATCGACGGCTTGCCGGCATTGGTGAACCAGGTGACCCGCTTGATCGACTCGGCCCGCAAGTGGCTGATCGAAGGTCCGGCGCACCTGAGCCGGGACCAGGTCAACAACATCGGCAACACCGTGACCGACATGCTGCAAAAGAATCAGGCCAAGCTGACCAGCGGGGCGCTGTCCACCGCTACGACGGTCACCGAGATCATCACGGGCGCATTTGTGGTGCTGTTCACCCTGATCTTTTTCCTGTACGGCGGCCGCAACATCTGGCGGTTCATGGTCAAGATCTTTCCCAGCCAGGTGCGTGAAAAAGTCCACGGAGCCGGCATCGCCGGCTTCCAGTCACTCATCGGCTATGTGCGGGCGACGTTCTTGGTGGCGTTGGTCGATGCCGTCGGGGTCGGTACCGGGCTGGCGATCATGGCCGTGCCGCTGGCATTGCCGCTGGCGTCGTTGGTCTTTCTCGGTGCATTCATCCCGCTGATCGGCGCGGTGGTCAGTGGATTTTTGGCGGTGGTCGTCGCGTTGATCGCCAAGGGCTGGATTTACGGGTTGATCACGCTCGGCGTGATCATCGGCGTGAACCAGTTGGAGACCCATGTGCTGCAGCCGCTGGTGATGGGCCGCGCGGTGTCGATCCATCCGCTGGCGGTGGTGGTGGGAATCACGTCCGGCGGTGTGCTTGCCGGGATCGTCGGTGCATTGCTGGCCGTCCCGAGCATCGCGTTTGCTGACCGGGCAGTGCGGGCGCTGATGGCCCCGGGTCCATCTACGGAGGAGGAGGGCGCACGCAACGACAACGGCTCGACCCTCATTCATGCCGAACCGGACGAGGTCGAGGCCGGTCCGGCCGCAGAACCCAGTAGTTAGAAGCGTCCTTCGCGGCGCAGCAAATCCTGCGCGCTCAGACCCCCGCTGCGACGCTGCCGCGTCCGCTCGGCTTCTGCGGCGTTGCGCGCCCGGGAGTTCAGTTTCTCGGTGGCCATGTCGGAGTCGTCGTCCGACGGCGCGGTGGGGATGGCCGTGGTGGCTTCGTCCTCGTCGTCGGCCTGTTCCCGGTGCGCCGGAATCGACCGCGTCTGGTCGGCAGGCGGCTGCGCCTGCGGACGCGGCTCGGCGTTGCCCGCGGGACGTGAACCACCTTGGCGCTCACCGGGTTTAGGCCCGCGCAGTTCGCTGAGCCAGGACTCGATCTCGCGGTCCTGGGGCGGCGTGCCCGACGGCGGGGACCGGCGTTCACCGCCTGAAGGTTCCGGCGCGGCGTTCTTGGGCGCGGCGAAGCGCGTCGTCTCCGGCTCTTCGGAAGACTCCGGCGGTGTCGGGGTCCGCATCCGGGTGGTGCCCGCCGCCGACGGCGTGTCCTGACGCGGCGGCCGGTACTCCGGCCGCGGGGCCGATCGCGGGCGGGCGGCGCCTTCCGCGGACGGGTGGGTGGGATCGTGCGGCGGTCGCGGTTTGGTGGCAACCGGACCACGCGGCGCGGCGGCAACCCGCTCGGGCCGACGCTGCGCGGGCCGCTTGCGCTCGGGCGGCAGGTGGATTTCGCCGAGGCCGAGGCGAGTCTGCAGCCGCTTCATCCAGCGCGGCGCCCACCAGCAGTCGTCGCCGAGCAGCTTCATCACCGACGGCACCAGGAACATTCGCACCACCGTGGCGTCCAGCAGCAGCGCCGCCATCAAGCCGAACGCCAGGTATTTCATCATCACCAGGTCGGAGAACACGAACGAGCCGGCGACCACGGCAAGGATCAGCGCGGCAGCGGTGATCAGGCGACCGGTGGTCGCCGTCCCGATCCGGATGGCCTCCGACGTGGACATCCCGGATTCCCGCGCCTCCACCATCCGGGAGACCAGGAACACCTCGTAGTCGGTGGCCAGGCCCCAGCCCACCGCGACCACCAGCGCGATCACCACCACCATCAACGGCGTCGGGGTGAAGTTCAGCAACCCTGCACCGTGTCCGTCGACGAAAATCCAGGTCAAGATTCCCATCGTCGAACCGAGCGTCAACGCGCTCATCACCGCGGCTTTGATCGGCAGCACCACCGACCCGAATGCCAGGAACATCAACAGGGTGGTGGTGGTCAGCAGGATCACCAGCATCAGCGGCCCCTGGGCGGACAAGGCGTGGATGCTGTCCTGCTCGAGTGCCGGCGTGCCGCCGACCATCAGCTCCAGCCCCTTGGGTGGCGGGATCGCCCGCAGCTCTTTGATTTTCTGCGCCGCGTCGTTGCGGTTGATCAGACCGTTCTCGATCACCCGGACCGACTTGTCCTTCGATGCGCCGGGCAGCACGGGACGTTCCTTCCACATATTCGCCGGCCCGTTGTCGGGTTTGACGAACCCGCTGATCCCCATCGCCCTGTTACGGATGTCGGCGACCTGCTGGTCGGTGACCGGCTTGTGGTTGTCGGATTCGATGACCAGGGTCAGCTTCTCGGTGCGGAACCCGGGGAAGATCTTGTCGAACTGCTCTTGGGCTACGCGGCTGGGATTGTCCGGCGGCAGGTACTTCTCGCTCATCCCGCCGAAGGACAGCTTCCCCAACGGGATGATCAGCAGGATCATCGCGATCACGATCGGCACGGCGAACGCCAGCGGCCGCTTCATCACGACGTTGACGAGCTTGCCCCAGAACTCGCCCTCGACTTCCTCGCGGGTCTTGGTCTTCTGGGTCTTGTCGGCCAGGAAGTTCAGCCACCAGTTCATCGGCTTCCAGTTACGGAAGAACGGCACCCGCAACAGGGTTCGCACCCCGAGCGCGTCGACGTGGTGGCCCAGCACGCCCAGACAGGCCGGCAGCAGCGTGATCGACAGCAGCGCCGCGAGCCCCACCGCCGCGAAGATGGCGTAGGTCAGCCCCTTGACGAAGCCTTGCGGCATCACCAGCAGGGCGGAGGCCGAGACGATGATCAGCACTGCGGAGAACACCACGGTACGACCGGCCGTCATCACACTGCGGCGCACCGCGGCCTCGGTGTCGTAGCCCTCGGCGATCTCCTCACGGAAACGGCTCACCACGAACAGCCCGTAGTCGATGGCGAGACCCAAACCGATCAGCGAGATCACTGGCTGGGCGAAGAAGTTCACCGGCCCGAACAGGGTGACAAACCGCAGGATGCCCGTCGCCCCGGCGATGCTCAAACCGCCGACCATGACCGGCAGCCCGGCGGCAACCACCCCGCCGAACACGAAGAACAGCACCACCGCCACCAACGGCAGCGCCAGGACCTCCATCCGCCTCTGGTCGGTGGCGATGGTGCCGGTCAACGCGTCGGCGATCGGCTGCAAACCGGCCAGTTTGACGGTGCCGCCGTCGAGCTTTTGCAGGCTCGGCTGGACGGCCTGGTAGTTCTTCAGGATGGTGTCGTCGTCGTCGCCCTTGAGCTGAATGGACGCGAAGGCGTGCTGCTTGTCGGCGTCGGCCATGGTGCGCAGCGCCTCGGGATTGGTGAAGTACCCCACCCAACTGAGCACCTGGTCCGGGTGGTCGCTTTTGACCTTGTTGAGCTCGTCTTTGGTGCTGTTGAACCACTGCTTGTCGTCGACAGTCTTGCCCTTGGGCGCGGTGAAGACGGCGACGATGTGACTGGTGCGGTCGCGACCGTAGACCTGGTCGCCAAGGATCGACGCCTTCACCGACTGGCTGCCGTCGTCGTAGAACCCGCTCTGAGTGACGTGCTTGCCGAGGCTCATCCCGAAGATGCCGCCGCCAAGGCACAGCGCCACCATGACCCCGATGACGATGTACCGGTAGCGGTATACAGTTCGGCCCCACCAGGCGAACACGTAAGCTCCTTACTGGATCTGCTGAAAAATCTCCGTGACCCGCGCCCTTTATCTAGTTGTCACACACGCGAGGTCAGTAGCGACGACAGCGGCCGGAACGGCTGCAGCCACGCCCCCTGCTCAGGCAGCGAATCCAGTCCGATTCGCGGCAGCGGTTCCCGAAAAACACCGTCGATGTCCTCCAGGTCGACGAACTCCAAGGTATCCGACGCTAACGCCCAACTCGCGTGTTCGCGAAATCCGAGCACCTGGACGGGGACCCCGCCGTGCGAGATCTCCTCCAGCGGTTCGCGGAACGCCTGGCCGTCGGCGGAGGCCACCACCAGCGCGGCCAGACCCTCCTGGCGGCGCAACGCGATGTGTTGGAGCATGTCGCCATCCACATCGGAGTCGTCATCAATCTTCGGCTTGGCAAAGACGGCGAATCCCACGTTACGCAACGCATCCACCCACGGCCTCACTACTTCAGCGCTGCCCGGCGCGATGTTGGTGAACACGGTGGCCTCGGGTTCGCTCGAAACATCGTGCCGATCGGTGGCCACCTCGGCGGTGCGGGTCAGAAGCCAGCGGCCCAGGGCGTCGAATCGGGGTCGTTCCAGCGCCGTCGGCCGGCGGCCAAGGATGGACCCAAGACCCATGTCCAGGTTGGGCGCGTCCCAGACCAGCAGCACCCGTCGACCGGCGGGGCCGCCGGCCGGTTCCGCCGGCACGGGTATCAGGTCGCCCGTTTCTTCGGTCAGGCTCATGGACTGTTTCTTTCCCAGAGCAATTCGGTGACGGCACTGCCGGCGTGTTGTGCCTTGGTCTCGTACTTGGTCGTCGGACGGACAACCGAAATGGGCAGTGACCGGTCGTCGGGATCGACCCGGCGCAATCGTGGTTCGGCGTCGCCGGCCTCGGCGATCTGCTCGGCGTAGCCGGCGTGATCGGTGGCGGCGTGCAGCACTCCGCCGGGCCGCAACCGGTCGGCGATGAGGGCCACGGTGGCCGGTTGCAGGAGCCGGCGCTTGTGGTGGCGGGCCTTGGGCCACGGGTCGGGGAAGAACACCCGCACCCCGGTCAATGTGCCCGACGGGATGAGATGCTCGAGGACGTCGACGGCGTCCCCGCGGATCAGGCGGATGTTGCCGACGTTCTCCCGGTCGATGGCGCTCAGCAGCTGCGCCAGCCCGCGCCGATAGACCTCGACCGCGATCACGTCGACGTCCGGTTCGGACCGTGCCATCGCGATGGTGGAAGTCCCTGTGCCGCAACCGATTTCGAGCACCACCGGCGCCTCGCGGCCGAACCAGGCCCGGATGTCCAGTGGATCGGCCGGCCCGTCGGCGCTGCGGGCCACCGTGCCGAGTTGCGGCCACAGGCGGTCCCAGGTCCGCTGCTGGGCGGCCGAGAGCGCGGAACGCCGGGTCCGGAAGCTGGTGGTCCGGGGATAGCCGCCGGCGGGCACGCCGGTGTCCGGGCGCGCCTGGACCCCGGACTGTGCGTGCATTTGTCCATCGTTACCCATATACCCATGGTGTAGCCGCACCGCGGTACAGATTGATACCCAACAGTTGCCTTCGGCTGGTATCTGGTGATGGCTGGCTCGCGCCCCGGGCGGGCAGATGTCACGATGCGATTGGGAGCGGCGCTCGCCGGTTCAGCGGGCCAGTTCAGCGACAATGGGCGGGACATGAGCGGACAGCGGCACCGGGATTTCCACGACCAGCTCGCGCGATATGCCGCCGACGCCCGCTGGGCCGCGATTGCCGAGCGGGTCGACGCGCCGCTGCGGGTCGCCGTGTCAGGGCGCCGCGGGGTGGGCCGTCGTACCGTCGCGCGTGCGCTTGCCCTGGCCGGGGTCTCGGTGACGCCCGACGCCGATCTACAGGTCCACGTCGTCGCCGAGGTGGTCAAGCCGGAGGACCGGGCCGAGATCGCGGCGGCCCAACTGCCCGTGCTGGCGGTGCAGAACAAGGCCGATGTGGCCCGCGAACCGGTGGCCGCGCTCGGCGTGCCGATCCAGCCGATGGTGGGATTGCTGGCTGTGGCCGTATTGGACGACGAGCTGTGGGACGCGCTGCGGGTGCTGGCGGTCCGGCCGGCCGACCTGAGCTCTCCAGACAGCTTCGTCGCCGGCGTGCACCCGGTGCGGGCCGGGGTCCGCCGGCGTCTGGTCGACACTGTCGACCTGTTCGGCGTCACTCAGTCAGTCGCCGCGATCCGCCAGGGCGTGTCGAAGGCCGGGGTAGGGGCCCGGCTTCGCCGACTGAGCCGCATCGACGCCGTGCTCGCCCAGTTGGCGGCTCTCGGCGCCCAAGTGCACTACCGGCGGATGCTGGACGCCGTCGCCGAGCTGGAGGCGCTGGCTGTCACCGACCCCCGGGCCGCCGAGTTCCTGTCCCGCGACGACACGGTGATCGCCCGGATGGCCGCCGCGGTCGACGTCGTCGAAGCCGCGGGCCTGCACGTCGACCGCGGCGAGAGCCCCGCGGCGCACCTGCGCCGGGCGGTGCAGTGGCGCCGCTACGGTCACGGCCCGGTGAGCGGCATCCACCGCGCCTGCGGCGCCGACATCGTTAGGGGATCGCTGCGGCTCTGGTCGCACGCCGGGGGATCGCCATGACCGATCCGGTCGCCGACGTCGACGCATTGGTCGGCGCGATCGGGCCGCGGCTCAGTGCGCCCGGCATTCAGCGCCGCGACGCGGTGCTGGTGACCGGCCCGTGGCTTGCCGGAGTCAGCGGCGTGGTCAGCGTGCTGCGCGAACGGCTGCCCGAGCACACCTTCGTCGAGTCGGCGGAGCTGGCGCCCGGCGAGGCGCCGAGCGCCGTAGTGTTCGTGGTCTCCGCGGCCGCGGTGCTGACCGAATCCGATGCCGCGCTGCTCGACGCAGCGGCCACCGACACCGACCCGGTTATCGGTGTGGTGTCCAAGATCGACGTGCACCGCAACTGGCGCGACGTGCTGGCCGCCGACCGTGACACGCTGGCCGAGCACGCGCCTCGCTATGCCCGGATGCACTGGGTGGGCGCCGCCGCGGCGCCCGAACGCGGCGAACCGCGCGTCGACGACCTGATTGCCGCGGTCGAAGAGCAGCTGGCCGACCCCGACCTTGCGCGACGAAACCGGTTGCGGGCCTGGGAGTCTCGGCTACGGACCCTCGTGTGTCGCTATGACCGCGACGCCGAGGGCGCCGGCCGCCGGGCGCGGGTCGAGGCGCTGCGCGAGCAGCGTAACGCCGTGCTGCGGCAGCGGCGACTGTCCAAATCCGAGCGCACGATCGCGCTGCGCAGCCAGGTCCAGCAGGCCCGCGTGCAGCTGTCTTACTTCGCCCGCAACCGCTGCGCCTCGGTGCGGTCGGAGTTGCAGGAGGACGCGGCGGGCCTGAGTCGGCGCAAACTGCCGGACTTCGAGGCCTACGCCCGCGACCGCGTCGAGCAGGTGGTGACCGAGGTGGACGAGGGAACCACCGCGCACCTGACCGACGTCGCGCAAGTGCTCGGCTTTGCGGTCGAGCCGCCGGCCGCGGAGTTGCCGCAGGTGGAGATCGGCGCGCCGCCGCTGAAGTCGAGGCGGCTGGAGACCAGGCTGATGATGCTGCTGGGCGCCGGCTTCGGGCTGGGTGTGGCGTTGACGCTGAGCCGGCTGCTGCTCGACCTGGCGCCAGAGCTGACCGCTGCCGGGATCGTCGCCTGCGTGGCGATCGGTCTGGCGGTCACCGTCTGGGTGGTCGGCACCCGCGGCCTGCTGGCCGATCGTGCGGTGCTCGACCGCTGGGTCGGCGAGGCGACCGGATCGCTGCGCTCGGCGGTCGAGCAGATGGTGGCCACCCGGGTGCTGGCCGCCGAATCGGCGCTGAACGCCGCGCTCGGCGAAGCGGACGAGGCCGAAAGCGTGCGGGTGGCCGACCAGGTCAGCGTCATCGACACCGAACTGCGTGAACATGCCGTCGCGGCGGCTCGGGCGGCGGCGTTGCGGGACCGGGAGATGCCGACGCTGCGGTCCGCGCTCGACGCCGTGCGCGCGCAGCTGGGCGACGGCGCCCAAGCCGAGACCGCGGAGTCGGTGCCGACAATTGGGGCAGATGAGGCGATCTGAATCGTTCTTGTGAGTGAGCTGATACACGCCCGCGCCATTTTGGGTATACGGCCCGCGATAACCTGTGTTAAGGATCGCAAAGCTATTTTGCAAACCTTCGCAGCAGTGACACGCACCGAGTAAGAGTTCAGGAGATTTCGATGACCTCAGCGACCATCCCCGGTCTGGATACCGCGCCGACCAACCACCAGGGCCTGCTGTCCTGGGTGGCCGAGGTCGCCGAGCTCACCCAGCCGGACCGGGTGGTCTTCGCCGACGGCTCCGACGAAGAATGGCAGCGGCTGTGCCAGCATCTGGTCGAGGCGGGCACCTTCAAGAAGCTGAACGAGAAAAAGCACCCCAACTCTTACCTGGCGCTGTCGGACCCGTCCGACGTGGCGCGGGTGGAGTCTCGGACGTTCATCTGCTCAGAGCGCAAGGAAGACGCCGGTCCGACCAACAACTGGATGGACCCCGCGGAGATGCGGGCGACCATGACCGAGCTCTACCGCGGCTGTATGCGCGGGCGCACCATGTGGGTGGTGCCGTTCTGCATGGGCCCGCTGGGCGCCGACGACCCCAAGTTGGGCGTGGAGATCACCGACTCCGAGTACGTCGTCGTCTCGATGAAGGTGATGACCCGGATGGGCAAGGCCGCCCTGGAAAAGATGGGCGACGACGGGTTCTTCGTCAAGGCGCTGCATTCCGTCGGCGCCCCGCTGGAGCCGGGCCAGAAGGACGTGCCGTGGCCGTGCAACGACACCAAGTACATCACCCACTTCCCGGAGACCCGCGAAATCTGGAGCTACGGCTCGGGTTACGGCGGCAACGCGCTGCTGGGCAAGAAGTGCTACTCGCTGCGGATCGCGTCGGCGATGGCCCGCGACGAGGGCTGGCTGGCCGAGCACATGCTGATCCTCAAGCTGATCTCGCCGGAAAATAAGGCCTACTACTTCGCCGCGGCGTTCCCGTCGGCCTGCGGCAAAACCAACCTGGCGATGATCCAGCCGACCATCCCGGGCTGGCGCGCGGAAACACTCGGCGACGACATCGCCTGGATGCGGTTCGGCAAGGACGGCCGGCTCTACGCGGTCAACCCGGAGTTCGGCTTCTTCGGTGTTGCGCCGGGCACCAACTGGAAGTCCAACCCCAACGCGATGCGGACCATTGCCGCCGGCAATACCGTCTTCACCAATGTGGCGCTCACCGACGACAACGACGTGTGGTGGGAGGGCCTGGAAGGCGAGCCGGACCACCTGATCGACTGGAAGGGCAACGACTGGATCATCCGCGAGACGGAAACCAAAGCCGCGCACCCGAACTCGCGGTACTGCACGCCGATGTCGCAGTGCCCGATCCTGGCACCGGAGTGGGACGACCCGCAGGGCGTGCCGATCTCGGGCATCCTGTTCGGCGCCCGCCGCAAGACGACGGTGCCGCTGGTGACCGAGGCCCGCGACTGGCAGCATGGCGTGTTCATGGGCGCCACCATGGGCAGCGAGCAGACCGCCGCCGCCGAGGGCAAGGTCGGCACAGTGCGCCGCGACCCGATGGCGATGTTGCCGTTCCTCGGCTACCACGTCGGCGACTACTTCCAGCACTGGCTGGACCTCGGCAAGAACGCCGACGAGTCCAAGCTGCCAAAGGTGTTCTTCGTCAACTGGTTCCGCCGCGGCGACGACGGCAAGTTCCTGTGGCCGGGCTTCGGCGAGAACAGCCGGGTGCTCAAGTGGATCGTCGACCGCATCGAGCACAGGGCCGGCGGACAGGACACCCCGATCGGCATCGTGCCCACGGTCGACGACCTCGAGCTCGACGGGCTTGATGTCGACCGCGCCGACGTGGAGCGTGCACTGGTGGTCAACCCCGACGAATGGCGCCAGGAACTGCCGATGATCGAGGAGTGGTTCGAGTTCGTCGGCGAGAAGTTGCCGACCGGCGTCCGCGACGAGTTCGAGGCGCTCAAGCAGCGCCTGGGCTAATTTTCCGGTCAGCGTGCGTGTCGCCGCCGACACTCCGTATTTGAACCTGGTTTGCGCACGCTCGCGGCAAGGCGCGACCACTTGACACCCGTCAACTTTGTTGGCGGTACAGTCTGCGCATGCAGATCCGCGAGCATGTCGGCACCGGTAAGCCGGCGGTCATCCTCCATCCGTGCGGCACGGTCATCACCTTCGACGAACTCGAAGCCCGGGCCAATCGGTTGGCGCATTACTTTCGCCGGGCCGGGCTGGCCGAGGGCGACTCGGTCGCGATCCTCATGGAGAACAACGAGCACATCCACGCCGTGATGTGGGCCGCGCGCCGCAGCGGCCTGTACTACGTGCCGATCAACACCCACCTGACCGCGCCCGAAGCTGCGTACATCATCGACAACAGCGCCGCCAAGGCGATCATCGGTTCGGCGGCGCTGCGCAAGACCTGCGAAAATCTGGCCGAGCATCTGCCGGGCGGTCTGCCCGACCTGCTGATGATCGCCGACGACGACCTCGAGGGCTGGCAGCGCTATCCGGAATGCGTTGCCGGCCGACCGGATACCCCGATCGACGACGAACGCGAGGGCGACCTTTTGCAGTACTCGTCGGGCACCACCGGCCGGCCCAAGGGCATCAAACGCGAACTGCCACACGTCCCCCCGGCCGAGGCACCCGGCATGATGTCGGCGCTGGTGGGGTTCTGGATGACGCCGGAGTCGATCTATCTGAGTCCCGCCCCCCTATACCACACGGCGCCGTCGGTGTGGTCGATGAGCGTGCAGGCCGGCGGCATCACCACTGTGGTGCTGGAGAAGTTCGATCCCGAGGGCTGCTTGGAGGCCATCCAGCGCTACCGGGTTACGCACGGCCAGTTCGTGCCGGCCATGTTCACCCGCATGCTCAAACTGCCTGAGGCGGTACGCAATTCGTATGATTTGTCGAGTCTGCAACGGGTGATCCACGCGGCGGCGCCGTGCCCGGTGGAGATCAAGAAACAGATGATCGACTGGTGGGGCCCGATCATCGACGAGTACTACGCGTCATCGGAAGCCATCGGGTCGACGTTGATCACCGCCGAGGAATGGCTGGCGCACCCGGGCTCGGTGGGTAAGCCGATGGCCTGCCAGATACACATCCTCGACGAGAACGGCAACGAGCTGCCGCCAGGACAAGCCGGCGAGATCTACTTCGAGGGCGGCTATGAGTTCGAATACCTCAACGACGCAGCGAAAACCGCGGCATCACGCGACAAACACGGCTGGGTGACTGTCGGCGACGTCGGCTACGTCGACGACGAGGGCTACCTGTACCTGACCGACCGCCGCCACCACATGATCATCTCCGGCGGGGTCAACATCTACCCGCAAGAAGCCGAGAACATGCTCGTCACGCATCCAAAAGTGCTGGACGCCGCGGTGTTCGGGATTCCCGACGACGAGATGGGGCAAAGTGTCAAGGCCGTGGTGCAGACCGTCGACCCGGCCGACGCCACCGACCAGTTCGCCGATGAGCTGCTGGCGTGGTTGCGGGACCGCTTGGCGCACTACAAATGTCCGCGGTCGATCTCGTTCGAAGCAGAGCTGCCGCGCACCGAGACCGGCAAGATGTTCAAAGGCGAGTTGGTCAAGAAGTATTCGTGAGCGTTGTCGAGCTGCCAGCGGGGATCATCGTCGGCGTCGACGCCGAAAACATCAGTGAGCAGTCAACTTTCACGCTGACCGAAGACACCTGTGCCGACCGGCGGGTGGTTACCGTGCCATCGGTTGATGCTGCTACGGCCGAACTGGCTGCGCGGCTGAAGCATTGGCCGCAGGCCGCAGCGGTGTGCGACGACGTGCTGCGTGCGGTAGATCCTGGTGCCCCGGCGTTTCGCGGGCTCATCACCGAATCGCTGGCGTACTCCACTCTGCAATCCGGCCGGGAGTTCGCCCGCTGGCTTGCCGAGCGCGGCCCGGCCCGCGTGCCTGAGATTCCCGACCCGGTGCAGGCCGAACGCGACGGCAATACGCTGCGGATCCGCTTCAACCGGCCGTCGCGGCATAACGCGTTTTCCACCGACACCCGCGCGGCACTCCTGGAGGCGCTCGATGTGGCGCGCTACGACACTTCGGTCGACGAGGTAGTGCTGTCCGGCAATGGACCGTCGTTCTGCAGCGGCGGCGACCTCGCCGAGTTCGGCACCTTCAGCGATCCCGCCAGCGCGCATCTGGCCCGCACCCGCTACAGCCCGGCCCTGGTGCTCGACGCGCTGACCGCTCGGCTCGGGTCGGCCTGCCGCGCCGAGGTGCACGGTCAGGTGCTGGGCAGTGGACTGGAGATGGCGGCGTTCTGCGGACACGTTGCGGCGGCACCGGATTCGGTGTTCGGGCTTCCCGAGCTGAGCCTCGGTCTGATCCCCGGCGCCGGTGGCACCGTCAGCGTCACGCGGCGCATCGGCCGTTGGCGCACAGCGTATTTGGTCCTCACCGGTCACACCGTCGGCCCGGCGACGGCGCTGGCCTGGGGGCTGGTGGACGCTGTCGGCTAGGACGCCGGCACGCCGTGCTCGCGGAGGAAACGCACGACCGCATCGATCATCACAGGGCCGTCGAGCAAGTCCACACTGTTGTGGTCCGCGCCCGGCACCACAAGGAACCGCTTCGGCTCGTGCGCAGCGTCATACAGTCGTCGGCTCAGCGTCGCGGGCACCAGGGTGTCGCGGTCGCCGGCGATCACCAACAGCGGCGCCGCCACTCGCGCGATGCGGCTGATCGACGGGTACCGCTCCGTCAGTAATGCCCCGACGGGCAGGAACGGGTAGTGCAACCGGCCGACGTCGGTCAGCGACGTGAACGGCGAGCGCAGCACCAGCGCGGCCGGCGACACCTCGAGCGCAAGCCGGACGACAACCGCCGCACCGAGCGACTCACCGAAGTACACGATCCGATCGACGTCGGGGCGAGCCGCCAGGAATGCCCGGGCGGCGCGCGCATCGACGGCCAGGCCGTCTTCCGTTGGGCGGCCGGGGTTTCCGCCGTAGCCTCGGTAGTCGAACAGCAACACCGACAACCGCGCGCGGCACAACGCGGCCGCCAGCGGCGCGCGCAACATACGGTCACCGCCGTTGCCGTTGCAGACCAACACCGCGGGCCCGGCGCCCAGGGCGGGAAAGAACCACGCACCCAGGCGGAGCCCGTCGTCGGTGTCGAGTACGACGTCCTCGCCGCCGGGCAAGACGGCTGTCGCGGGCGGTACCGGCCCGGGCGACGGGAAATAGATCAACCGCCGTTGCAACGAGCTCAGCATGTGCGAACCCTGCCGAGTGTGGACCTAATGCACGGCCGCAGCGAAAAATCGTGACATAACCGCACACTCGGCGCAGAGCTCATCAGATTCCGCCGCGGGCCACCAGTTGCCCGGCAATCACGTTGCGCTGGATTTCGTTGGTGCCCTCGCCGACGATCATCAGCGGCGCGTCGCGAAAGTACCGCTCGACGTCGTATTCGGTGGAGTAGCCGTAGCCGCCGTGGATACGTACCGCGTTCAACGCGATCTCCATCGCCACCTCGGAGGCGAACAGCTTGGCCATCCCGGCTTCCATGTCGCAGCGTTGGCCGCTGTCGTAGCGTTCGGCCGCGTAGCGCGTGAGCTGGCGGGCGGCAGTGAGTTTGGTGGCCATGTCGGCCAGGTAGTTTCCGACGGACTGGTGCTGCCAGATCGGTTTGCCGAAGCTTTCCCGCTGCTGCGCATACGCCAACGCATCGTCGAGTGCCGCCGTCGCCACCCCCAATGCCCGGGAGGCCACCTGAATGCGGCCTGTCTCAAGACCTTTCATCATCTGCGCAAAGCCCTTGCCCGGTACGCCGCCCAGGATCGCCGACGCGGGGACCCGGTAGCCGTCGAACGACAGCTCGCACGACTCGACTCCCTTGTAGCCCAGCTTGGGCAGGTCCCGCGAAATCGTCAGCCCCGGGCCGGGTTCCACCAGCACCACCGAGATACCGGTGTGGCGCGGTGTCGCATGTGGATCGGTCTTGCACAGCAACGCAATCAGCCCGGAACGCCGCGCATTGGAAATCCAGGTCTTCGACCCGTTGATCACCAGCTCGTCGCCGTCGGTCCGCGCGGTGGTCGACATGTTCTGCAGATCGCTGCCGCCGCCCGGCTCGGTGAGCGCCATGGTGGCCCGCAACTCGCCGGTGGCCATCGGCGGCAGATAGTGACGCTTCTGCTCCTCGGTGCCGAACAACGTGAGCAGTTTGGCGACCACAGTGTGCCCGCCCATTGCACCGGCCAGGCTCATCCAGCCGCGGGCCAGCTCCTGGGTGACCAGCACGTAGCACGGCATCGACACCGGTGACCCGCCGTACTCCTCAGGGATGGCCAAGCCGTAAATGCCGATCCGCTTCATCTGCTCGATCCACACTTGCGGATACTCGTTGGCATGCTCGACTTCGCGCACCGTCGGCTTGACCTCTTTGTCGACGAAGTCACGCACCGTCTCGACCAGCAGCACCTCTTCGTCGCTGAGCTCGTCCATACCGTCATGCTGACACGGCGGGTCGCCCGATGACCGGCGGCCCGTACTTCGACGACCTGCACGTCGGCCAGGTGTTTCCCGGCGCCCCTTCGATGACGTTGTCCCCCGGGGTGGCCGCCGTGCATCAGAGCATCCTCGGCGACCGGTTGCGCCTGCCGCTGGACGCCGAACTGTCGCAGGCGGTCACCGGGTCGACGGCGCCGCTGGCTCACCCCGGTCTGGTGTGCGACGTCGCGATCGGGCAGTCGACGCTGGTCACCCGGCACGTCAAAGCCAACCTGTTCTACCGCGGGCTGGTCTTCTACCGCTTCCCGGCCATCGGCGACAGCCTGTTCACCCGCACCGAGGTGGTGGGCCTGAAGAAGAACTCGGCCAAGCCCGGGCGGGCGCCCACCGGTCTGGTAGCCCTGCGGATGACCACGATCGACCAGGCCGATCGGTTGGTGCTCGACTTCTACCGCTGCGCCATGTTGCCGTTGAGTCCGGGCGCCGCGCCGGACGCCGCCGATCACGCCGACGACCTCTCGGCGATCGGCACCGATCTGGTGCCGCCGCCCTCGGCTACCGAGCAGTGGAACGGCGCCGTGTTCCGCGAGCGCATCCCCGGGCCCCATTTCGACCCAGGCATCGCAGGTTCGGTGTTGCACAGCAGCGCCGACATCGTCAGCAGCGCACCCGAGTTGGCCCGGCTGACACTGAATATTGCTGCAGTGCATCACGATTCGCGGGTCAGCGGAAGCCGGCTGGTGTACGGCGGACACACTATCGGGCTGGCGCTGGCGCAAGCCACTCGGTTGCTGCCCAACTTGGCCACGGTGCTGGGCTGGGAGTCCTGCGACCACACCGGTCCGGTGCACGAGGGCGACACGCTCTACAGCGAGCTGCACGTCGAGTCCGCCCAGCCGACCGACCACGGCGGCGTGCTGACCCTGCGCTCGCTGGTCTACGCGGTCAGCGAATCGGACGAGCCGGACCGCCAGGTGCTGGACTGGCGGTTCACCGCGCTGCAGTTCTGACGCGCGCACAATGGTGGGCGTGGATGCGGCCGCAGCAGACTGGGCCGGCAGCGGGCTGGCCTATCTGACCGGCCCGCCCGATGGGCCGCCCGACTTTTCCCGCGCCGCCGTGCTGACCCGGGCCCGAGGAGTGACCGCTGAGATCGCCGAGCTGACCGGTGTCGACGTCGACGCCGCGACGACGCTGGCGGGCCGCGCGGCCCTGCGCGGCCTGACCCGGCAGGGCTCGGTTTCTGCGGGCGGCGCCACCCGGCTGCTGCCCACCGCTGACGGCTGGGGGGCGATCGCGCTGCCGCGCGCTGAAGACACCGCGGCGCTGCCCGCGCTGCTGGAATGCGACACCATTCCCGCCGACCCTTGGCCAGTGCTAACCCGTTGGGCCGCAGCACGTTCCGCGCACGACGTGGTCAGCCGCGCCCAACTGCTGGACATCGCGGCGGCGGCGCTTGGCGAGGCGGCCCCGGCCGCGCCGGTGGTGCGGCGAATCGGCGATACGACCGAGCCGCGCGACCTCGACGGGCTGCTGGTGGCCGACCTGTCGTCCTTGTGGGCTGGGCCGCTATGTACCCAACTGCTGGCCCGGGCGGGCGCCGTCGTCGTCAAGGTGGAAAGCCCGGCCCGGCCCGACGGGACCCGCCGCGGCGAGCCTGCGTTCTTCGACTGGATGAACTTCGGAAAGCTCTCCTACGCCGTGGATTTCGACGACGGCGCCTTGCGGGATTTGCTGACCGCCGCCGACGTCGTCGTCGAGGGCTCCCGGCCCGCGGCGTTACGCCGACGCCGGTTGAGCGTCGACGACGTGGCGGCCCGGGCCGGACGGGTGTGGCTGCGCATCGGCGGCTACGCCGGTCAGCCGGACCGGGCCGCGTTCGGCGACGACGCCGCGGTCGCGGGCGGACTTGTCGGCGAAGGGCCGGTGTTCTGCGGCGACGCCATCGCAGACCCGCTGGCCGGGCTGGAGGCGGCGCGGGCGGTGGCGCAGTCGCTGCGCCGCGGCGGAGGCGAGCTGGTCGAGGTGTCGATGGCGCAGGTCGCCGCTGGCTACGCCGCGCTCCCGCAATCACCGCCTTGCGACATACCCGTCGCCGCGCCGCAACCGCCGCCACCGAGCCCGTCGGCGCCCCCGCTCGGCGCCGACAACGCCGCGGTAAAGCATATCGTTGCCGAAAAGCTCGGCGCGCCATGCTAATTCGACAGGCTACCCGGCTGGACGGCGCTCTTCTCGACGTTCGGGTCGGGGCGCAGATCGACCAGGTGGCCAAAGACATCGAGCCGCTGCCCGGTGAAGACGTGTACGACGCGGCGGGCGGAACCGTGATACCCGGCTTGCACGACCACCACGTCCATCTGCACTCCGCGGCCGCAGCCGAAACGTCGCTCCAGGTGGGCCCACCGCAGGTGCGCGACCGGGACGCGCTCGCGGGCGCGCTGGCCACCGCCCCGCCCGGCGACGACGGCTGGGTCCGCGCTATCGGCTATCACGACTCGGTCGCCGGGCCGCTGGACCGGATGACGCTGGATGCGCTGGCACCCGCCGTGCCGGTGCGCATACAGCACCGCAGCGGCGCGATGTGGATCCTCAACTCCGCCGGGCTGGCCCGGATCGGGCTGGCAGACCATCCCGACGGGCGCCTGCGCAGCGCCGCCTCGGATTGGTCGGAGGCGTTAGAGCGCCGCGATATCGGCCTCGCCGATGTCAGCCAGCGGCTGAGTAGCTACGGCGTCACCGGAATCACCGATGCCACACCGGATCTCGAAATCGGTGACATCGTGGGGTTGACCGAGCTGCATCGCCACGGTGAGCTACGCCAGAGGCTGCATTTTCTGTCACCCGGTAAGCGCATCCTGCACGACGAGGCCCTGGACCTCGACGAACTCGCACACTGGATCGCCGAAAGGCACCGCAATGGTGGCCCGGTCGCCATCCACTGCGTGACCGCCGCCCAGCTGCTCGTGACGATCGCGGCGCTGCAGCAGGCCGGCGCGCATCCCCGCGACCGGATCGAACACGCGGCCGACACACCCTCCGACTGCCTCGACGACCTGGTGGATCTCGGGGTGACGGTGGTGACCCAGCCCAACTTCGTTGCCGAGCGCGGCGATCAGTACCTGACCGAGATACCGGCCGGCGAACACGACCAACTGTGGCGGGTGGCGTCCCTGCTGCTCGCCGGCATTCCGGTCGCGTTGTCCACCGATATGCCGTTCGGTCGCGGCGACCCGTGGGCGGCGATGCGCGCCGCGGTGTATCGCACCACCCCGAGCGGGGCGGTGCTCGGCGCCGACGAATGTATTCCGGAGCGGCGAGCCTTGATGATGTTCCTGGGCTGGCCCGAGCACCCCAGCCGGGTGCGCACCGTCGAGCCGGGGCAGCCGGGCGACCTGTGCCTGCTGACCGCACCGCCCGAGGCCGTGCTGGCCGAACTCGACGCCGGTTTGGTCGCCGCAACGATCATCGGCGGTGAAATCGTCTACGCCGCAGGGTGACTTCATGCGTGAGCGTGCGTAAACCAGGTTCAACTACGGAGTGTCGGCGGTGACACGCACGCTCGCGGCAGGGGCGGGGGGTTAGTGCGGTAAGTCGCGGAACGGCGTATTGCGGTAGGGCTCCGGCTCTTTGGGCAGACCGAGTATGCGTTCGCCGATGATATTGCGCTGAATCTGATCGGTGCCGCCGCCGATCGAGGTGAAATACGCGTTGAGCGTCCGGAACGTCACCGCGTCACCGACCGGGTTGTCCGGTCCGGCCAGCATGGCCTCGGCGCCGATGATCTCGGTCTCCACCCGGGCGGTCTCGTGCAAGATCCGCGACATCGCGATCTTGCCCAACGCCGCCAGGGTCGCCGACTCGTCGCGATCGACAGCGGTCTTCGAACGCTCTCTGTTCCAACGGTTCACGGCAACCAGCGCGTCGACCCGGGCGATCTGCTGACGAACGTGGGCGTCGCCGAGCCGGCCGAAATCACGCGCCAATTGCACCAAGCCACCGCCCTTTTCGGGCTTGGGCCGCTTGGCATTCTTGGAGGTGCGGGCCAGATCGCCCATGAACCGGCGTTCGTAGCCGAGCGCGACCTGCAGCACCGACCAGCCCGCCCCCGGCTCGCCGACCATGTTGTCGGCGGGCACCCGGGCATTCTCGATGAACACCTCGTTGAATTCCGATTCGCCCGTGATCTGGTGGATGGGGCGGATCTCCACGCCGGGTTGGCGCATCGGAAACATGAAGAAGCTGATTCCCTTGTGCTTGGGCACATCCCAGTCGGTGCGTGCCACGAGCATCCCGTAGTCGGCTGTCGTCGCAAACGACGTCCACACCTTCTGCCCGTTGATCACCCAGTCGTCGCCGTCGCGGTCGGCGCGGGTGCGCAGGCCCGCCAGATCCGACCCGGCACCCGGCTCGCTGTAGAGCAGGCACCACTTGGTCTCGCCGCGGATTGACGGCGGGATCAGCCGGCGCTTCTGCTCGTCGGTGCCGCAGTCGTGCAATGTGCAGGCGAACAGGTTTGCCCGGTCATGCCCGGCGCCCGGCGCCCCGACCGCCGCGAATTCCTCAGCGACAATGCGGGATCCGGTATCGGTGAGGCCGCGGCCATACCACTCGGGCTCCCAGCTGGGGACGGCCCAGCCGGCGTCGACGACGGTGTGCGCCCACTCGGCGCGATCGATGCCGGGAGACCAGTTGGCGGCCAGCCATTCTCGGACCTCGCGGCGCACTTCCTCGTCAATCACGACACGCTCCGATCTGCTGCAGGTAGCGCTCGCGGTGCCAGGACGGACTGCCCAGCAGCTGGGCGTCGCCGCGGGCCCGGCGCAGATACAGATGCGCCGGATGCTCCCAGGTGAACCCGATGCCGCCATGCACCTGGATGTTGGTCGCGGCGACAAACACGAAGGCATCGGAGCAATAAGCTTGTGCCAGCGCAAGATCCGCGATCCGCGACGGCGACTGCCGCGCAACCGACTCGCTGGCGAACCGGGCGGCCGACACCGCCGACTCGGTTTCCAGCAGCATGTCGGCGCACATGTGCTTGACGGCCTGAAAGCTGCCGATCGGCCGGCCGAACTGATAACGCGTCTTGGCGTACTCGGCGGCCATGTCCATGACGCGGCGTGCCCCGCCGGCCTGTTCGCCGACCAGGGCCACCGCGGAGGAATCCAGCGCAGCACCGAGCACCTCGACACCCGAACCCAACTGGCCGACCAAACGTGCTGGGGCGTCGGCGAATTGGAGCCGGCATTGTTTGCGGGTCAGATCCACCGTGGTCAGCGGCGTCACCTCCACGCCGGGCGCATCGGCTTCGACCGCGAACACCGCCGGTCCTGCGTCGGTCAAGGCCAGCACATACACCAACTCGGCCAATCCGCCGTCGAGCACGAAATTCTTGCAGCCGGTCACCTGCCAGCCGTCACCGACGGCTCGCGCACAAGTTGCGATGGTCGCCGGTACCCGGGCCGAGCCGTCCTCGGCGAAAGCTACACTCGCGATCAGCTCACCGGCGGCAATCCGCGGCAACACCGCCGCCGATTCGTCGACCTCCCCAGCCGCGGCCAACAGGCTGGGCACCAGCACCGCCGTCGACAGATACGGACCGACCAGCAGCGCAGCGCCCATCTCCTCGGCCACGATGCCCAACTCGATCGGGCCGGCACCGGCGCCGCCGTGCTCTTCGGGGATCAACAGCCCCACCAGGCCCATGGCCGCCAACTCCTGCCACACCGCCGGGTCGAAACCGGTGTCGGTGGCCGTCAACGCCCGCACCGCGGACTCCGGCGAGCGTTTCGCCATCAAGTCGGCGACCGTGCTGCGCAACGCCCGCTGCTCGTCGGTGACAGAAAACGGCACGCCGTCAGCCCTTCGCTGCCAGCGCCGTGCGCAGGCTGGCGCACTGGCTGGCGAAAAACGCCTGGGACACTTTGGCTTTGGGTACCAGCAAGTCGAATCCGTGAAACGCGCCCGGGACCACCTCGACGTGGCACGCCACCCCGGCACGGGTGAGCCGCTCGGCGTAGGCCAGGTCCTCGTCGTGGAACAGGTCGTGGGTGCCGACCCCGATCCACGCCGGGGGCAGCCCGCTCAGGTCGTCGCGGCGCGCGGGCACGGCAACCTGCGGGTCGGCGTCACCGAGATAAGCCGCCCAGCCGAACCGGTTACTGCTGGGGCTCCACAACCGGTACGACGGGTGCTTCGGATTGTTCGCACTGCGGTCGTCGAGCATCGGGTAGGCCAGCAGCTGCAGGGCCGGCGTGACTTCGCCGCGGTCGCGGGCGAGCAGCGCCAGGGCGGCCGCCAGCCCGCCGCCCGCGCTGGCACCGCCGATTGCGATCCGCGACGGATCCACCGCGGGCTGCCGGGCCAGCCACGTCAGCGCCGAATAGCAGTCCTCGAGCGGCGCGGGATAGGGGTGTTCGGGTGCCAGCCGGTAGTCCACCGACGCCACGGTGGCGCCCAGCTCGCGGCTGAAGCGGCGGCACAGCGTGTCGTCTTGGCTTGCCCTGCCCAAGACGTAGCCCCCGCCGTGCATCCACAGCAATGCAGCCGTGGATTCGGTTGTCCCGGTGGGGCGAAACAGCCGGATGCCGGCGCCCGAGTCCAGGGTGAGCACTTCGACGTCCCCCGGACTGCGCAGGCCCTGCAGCCGCGTCGCGGCCCGCATCAGGCGCAACGTCCGTGGGCTGACCAAGGTTCGCGGGGCGATGCGGGCGATTCTGCGCAGGTCAGGGTGAACGTCGGTGTCCGGCATCGGTCCAGTATGGCGCGGTGTGGCCGACGGGATGATCGGTGGGCGGCCCGCCGACCGCCGATCGCCGTTTGCGCCCAACCCGACGGGGTACGCTCCCGGAATGGTGCGCCCCGCGACGCGATATCCCGGCCCGACCGTGGCGTCACGGGTCAGATGGTTGCTGCGAGCCCGTCCGGCGGATTACATGCTGGCATTGAGCGTGGCGTCGGCTTCGCTGCCGGTGGTCGGCAGGCATCTGGAGCCGCTGGGTGGCGCGACGGCAATGGGGGTCTGGGGATGTCGGGTCCTGCCCGAGTTCCTGTCCACCACGGCCAAGTCCTGGCTGACCCCGGGCATCGGCGAGGTCCGCAAGCGCGAGCGCGACCAGACCCACACCGTCTCGCAAGCCGCGCTGCGCGGCATCGTCTCGGCCAAGGACCTCGACATCGAATGGCCCGCGCCCGAGCGCACGCCGCCGGTGTGGCGGGCGCTCAGCCATCGCCGCTACCTGCATCGCACCGCGGTCCGCTACGGTGATCACCCGGCTCAGTTGCTCGACGTGTGGCGCCGCAAGAACTTGCCGACCCGTCCGGCGCCGGTGCTGCTGTTCGTGCCCGGCGGTGCCTGGGTGCACGGCAGCCGCACCCTGCAGGGCTATGCGCTGATGTCGCAACTGGCCGAGCTGGGCTGGGTGTGCCTGTCCATCGACTACCGGGTCGCGCCGCATCATCGCTGGCCCAGCCACATCACCGACGTCAAAACCGCGATCGCCTGGGCGCATGCCAACGTCGACAAGTTCGGCGGCGACCGCAATTTCGTTGCGGTGGCGGGTTGTTCGGCCGGCGGGCACTTGGCCGCGCTGGCCGGACTCACCGTCAACGACCCCGAGCTGCAGGCCGAACTGCCCGAGGGCTCGGACACCTCCGTGGAGGCCGTCGTCGGGATCTACGGCCGTTACGACTGGGAGGACCGCTCCACCGCCGAGCGGGTCCGTTTCGTCGACTTTCTGGAGCGGGTGGTCGTCAAGCGCAGCATCGAGAAGCACCCCGACGTGTTCCGCGACGCTTCGCCGATCGCCCGGATTCGCCCGGACGCCCCGCCGTTCCTGGTGATCCACGGCAGCAACGACACGGTGATCCCGGTCGAACAGGCGCGCAGCTTCGTCGAGCGGCTGCGCTCGGTGTCGCATTCGCCGGTCAGCTACATGGAATTGCCCGGCGCCGGCCACGGCTTCGACCTGACCGACGGCGCGCGCACGGGCGCGATGGCCACCGCAGTCGGGTTGTTCCTCAACCAGGTTCACCGCAATCACGCGTTGATGGCCAAAGACGTTATTTGAGCGCCCCCCGACTGTAAGGTCCGTCCCAAACGGGAGGTGGCGGGTGAAAAGGCTCAGTGGCTGGGACGCGGTACTGCTGTACAGCGAGACGCCGAATGTGCATATGCACACACTGAAGATCGCGGTCATCGAGTTGGATCCCGACCGCCGTGATTTCGATATCGACGCCTTTCGCCGGGTCATCCACAGCCGGCTCTACAAGTTGGACCCGTTCTGCTACCAGCTGGTCGACATCCCGATGAAGTTCCATCACCCGATGTGGCGCGAGAACTGCGATGTCGACCTCACCTACCACATCCGGCCCTGGCGGCTGCCGGCCCCGGGCGGTCGCCGCGAGCTCGACGAGGCGATCGGACAGATCGCCAGCACGCCGCTGGATCGCAGCCGCCCGCTGTGGGAGATGTATTTCGTTGAGGGCCTGGCCAACAACAGGATTGCGGTGGTCGGCAAGATCCATCATGCGCTGGCCGACGGTGTCGCAGCCGCCAACCTGCTGGCGCGCGGCATGGACCTGGCCCCCGAACCGGGAACGGGCCGCAAGCGGTATGCGCCTGACCCGGCGCCCTCCAAGGCCGAGCTGGTGCGCTCGGCATTCGGTGACCACCTGCGCCAGCTCGGACGAATTCCGCGCACCGTGCGCTACACCGCGGAGGGGGTGGCCCGGGTGCGCCGCAGCAGCCGCAAGCTCTCACCACAGTTGACCCGGCCGTTCACCCCGCCGCCGACCTTCATGAACCACATGCTCACGCCTGAACGCAAATTCGCCACCGCCACGCTGGCGTTGGCCGACATCAAGGAGACCGGCAAGACGCTCGGTGTCACGATCAACGACGTGGTGCTGGCCCTATCGTCGGGGGCGTTGCGGAGACTGCTGCTGCGCTACGAAGGCAAGGCCGAGCCGCTGCTGGCCTCGGTGCCGGTGAGTTTCGACTTCTCGCCGGACCGTATCTCGGGGAACTACTTCACCGGAATGCTGGTGGCGTTGCCTTGCGACGCCGAAGACCCGCTGGAACGGGTCCGCCTGGCGCACGACAACGCCGTCGACGCCAAGGAGAGTCATCAGTTGCTCGGGCCCGAGCTGGTGAGCCGATGGTCGGCCTACTTCCCGCCGGCGCCGGCTGAGGCGCTTTTTCGGTGGCTGGCCAGCCGCGACGGCCAGAACAAGGTACTCAACCTGCCGATCTCCAACGTTCCGGGACCTCGAGAGCACGGCCGGGTCGGCGGCGCGCTGGTCACCGAGATCTATTCGGTGGGGCCGTTGACCGCGGGCAGCGGTCTGAACATCACCGTGTGGAGTTACGTCGACCAGCTCAACGTGTCGGTGCTCTCCGACGGCATCACCGTCGACGATCCGCACGAAGTCACCGAGGCCATCCTCGACGACTTCGTCGAATTACGCCGCGCCGCAGGGCTTTCCGAGAAGCTGACGGTGGTCGAGAGCGCCATGGCGCAGGCTTAACTGCTCGCGCAGCTAACTGAGCTGCGCCAGCAACTCGGCCCGCACCACCTTGCCGGTGCTGCTGCGGGGCAGTTCGGGCAGTACGACGATCTCGCGGGGCACCTTGTAGTTGGCCAGGTTGTCGCGTACGTGCTGCTTCAACGCGTCGACGGTGACAGTCGCGCCGTCGACAAGCACCACGAACGCCGCCAGCCGCTGCCCGTACTGTTCGTCGTCGACACCGAGCACCGCGGCCTCGGCGACATCGGGGTGCCCCACCAAAGTCTTTTCCACCTCGATCGGGTAGACGTTCTCGCCGCCGGACACGATCATCTCGTCGTCGCGTCCGACTACGTAGAGTCGCCCGGCCTCGTCGACCCGGCCGACGTCACCGGACGCCATGAAGCCGTCGTGAAAATCCTTGGTATTACCGGACGTATAGCCGTCGAAGCGGTTGGAGTTGCGCACGAAGATCTGGCCGACCTGCCCCGTGGGCACTTCGCGGAAGTCGCTGTCGAGGATGCGGATCTCGGTGCCGACGGCGGGCTTGCCGGCCGTGTCGGGCGCGGCCCGCAGATCCTCGGGTGTCGCCGTGGCGATCATGCCGGCCTCGGTGGCGTTGTAGTTGTTGTAGATCACGTCGCCGAACTCGTCCATGAACCGGGTCACCACGTCGGGCCGCATCCGCGAGCCCGAGGCGGTCGCGAATCGCAGTGAGCGGCAGCTGTATTTCCGGCGCACCTCGTCGGGCAGGTCCATGATCCGGTCGAACATCACCGGCACCACGCACAGGCCGGTGGCCTGGTAGCGGTCGACGAGGTCGAGGGTGGCTTCCGGGTCGAATCTGCGACGGGTCACCACCGTGCAGCCCAGCGACGCGGCGAACACCAGCTGGGAAAACCCCCAGGCGTGAAACATCGGCGCCACCACCACCGTCGTCTCCTCTGTGTGCCACGGCACCCGGTCCAGGATCGCTTGAAGCTCGCCCACGCCACCGCCAGAATGCTTGGCGCCCTTGGGACTTCCAGTTGTTCCCGACGTCAGCAGGATCAGTTTGCCTTTGCGGCCGGACCTTGCGGGCCGCCGGCCGAGGTGCTCGGCGATCAACTGCTCGACGGTGAGCTCCTGCGGCTGTTCGGTCCACGCGACGATGCGGGTGGTGTCCGGGCGGTCGGTCAGCGCGCGGTCGACCGAGTGGGTGAACTCCTCGTCGTAGATCACCGCGTCGGCGCCCTCGCGGTTGACGACCTCGGCCAGCGCGGGCCCGGCGAACGAGGTGTTGAGCAGCAACACGTCGGCGCCAATTCGGTTGGCGGCCATCAAGGCTTCGACGAAACCGCGATGGTTGCGGCACATGATCCCGACCACCGCCGGTGTGCCGCCGGGCAGCCCCTGCAGCGCCGCGGCCAGCGCGTCGCAGCGGCCGTCGAGCTCGCGGTAGGTCAGCGACCCCAGCTCGTCGATCAGCGCCGGCCTATCCGGGCAGCGCTGCGCAGACATCGCGAATCCGCTTGTGACGGAATGACCTTCGCGACGGGCGGCAGCCGCAATACGCAGGTATTTGTCGGGCCGCAGCGGTGCGATGATCCCGGCGCGAACCATCGTGGCCAGCAGGCCGAAGAGCGCCATTAGCCGAGGATCGGCAGTCGGCGCTCTTCGGCCAACTTGTCCAGCGCCTTTTGCATGACGTGACGGACGTGGGCGTCGACCTCGTCGATGTCGGGGTCCTCGCCGAACTGCTCAGCCACGTCGATCGGCTCGAGCACCTGCATGACGATCTTCGTCGGCAGCGGCACGTTGACCGGCAGCACCGCGGACAGCCCGAACGGGAAACCCACCGAGATCGGCAGGATCTTCACCCGCATCAGCTTGTCCAGCCGCAGCGCGTGGGCCAGCCACGTGCCGCGCGACAGATACAGCTGGCTCTCCTGCCCGCCGATGGCGACCGCCGGCACGATCGGCACCCCGGCGTTCAGCGCCGCCCGGACATAGCCGGTGCGGCCGTCGAAGTCGATGGTGTTCTCCGACAGCGTCGGCCGGTACACGTCGTAGTCCCCACCCGGGAACACCACCACCACGCCGCCGGAACGCAGTGCCTCCTCGGCGTTCTCGTGGTTGGCGCGGATGAAACCGGTCCGCACGAAGAAGTCGGCGATCGGGCCGGTGAACAACACGTCGTGGCTCAGCGTGTAGACCGGACGGTCATAACCGAACTTCTCGTAGAACCCGGAAGCAAAGACCGGCACGTCCATCGGGAACAGCCCGCCGGAGTGGTTGGACACCACCAGCGCCCCACCCGGCGGGAACGACTCCAACCCGCGCACCTCGGCGCGGTGGTAGCCCTTGATGAGCGGGCGGATCCAGCCCATCACCCGTTCGGTCAGTCCCGGATCCCACTTGGAAATCTCGGTTGGTTCGGTGTCGATGGCTGTCAACTATCCCCCTGGGATTCCGCGCCGATACTGCTGTGATGGTAGTCGAGCGCGCGGGCGGCGGTTCGGGCCGACCGATACCATCGTTCGACACCTGTCCCGATCCGAAGGAGCGTCACACCGTCGTGAGCACCGCACAAAAAGAAGCCCCAGTTCTCGTCGAGCAGCGGGATCGAATACTGATCATCACGATCAACCGGCCCGAGGCCAAAAACGCCGTCAACGCCGCGGTCAGCAAGGGCCTCGCCGACGCCATGGACCGCCTGGACGGCGACGCGGGCCTGTCGGTGGCGATCCTGACCGGTGCCGGTGGCTCCTTCTGCGCGGGCATGGACCTCAAGGCGTTCGCGCGCGGCGAGAACGTCGTCGTCCAGGGCCGCGGCATGGGCTTCACCGAACGTCCACCGACCAAGCCGCTGATCGCCGCCGTCGAGGGCTACGCCTTGGCCGGCGGCACCGAGTTGGCGCTGGCCACCGACCTGATCGTGGCGTCGAAGGACTCGGCGTTCGGCATCCCCGAAGTCAAACGGGGGCTGGTCGCCGGGGGTGGCGGGCTGCTGCGGCTGCCGCAGCGCATCCCGTATGCCGTGGCGATGGAGTTGGCGCTGACCGGCGACAACCTGCCCGCCGAGCGGGCGCATGCCCTCGGCCTGGTCAACGTGTTGGCCGAGCCGGGCAAGGCGCTGGACGAGGCGATCAAGCTGGCCGAGAAGATCACCGCCAACGGCCCGCTGGCGGTGGCCGCCACCAAGCGGATCATCGTCGAGTCCCGCGGCTGGAGCCCGGAGAACATGTTCGCCGAGCAGACCAAGATCCTGATGCCGGTGTTCGCCTCCAACGACGCCAAAGAAGGCGCGATCGCGTTCGCCGAGAAGCGCCCGCCACGGTGGACCGGGACCTGAACCTCACGGCCTATTTCGGTCGGGTCGGCTATGCGGGGCCGGCCGATCCGACGTTGGAGACGCTGGCCGAGCTGGTGGCCGCGCACGGGCGTCGCATCCCGTTCGAGAACCTCGACCCGCTGCTCGGTGTCCCGGTAACCGACCTCAGCCCGGAGGGTGTGACGGACAAACTGGTGCGCCGGCGCCGCGGCGGCTACTGCTACGAGCACAACAATCTGTTGCGATATGTGCTCGAGCAGTTGGATTTTAGGGTCGACGCGCTGGCGGCGCGGGTGATGTGGATGAGCCCGCAGGGGTTGGACGGGCCACCCCCTGCGCTGACCCACCAGGCGCTGTCGGTGCGCATCCCCGGCGTCGACGACGTGTTTCTGGTCGACGTCGGATTCGGCGGACAAACCCTGTCCTCGCCGATCCGCCTGATACCCGGCCCGGTTCAACAAACGCGGCACGAGCCGTACCGGCTACGCACTCACGGCGACGGATACGTGTTGGAAGCGCTGGTCCGTGAGACGTGGCAGCCGCTGTACATCTTCAGCATCGAGCCGCGACCGCTGATCGACCTACTGGTCGGAAGTTGGTATGTGTCAACGTATCCCGAGTCGCACTTTGTCACCAGCCTCACCGCCGCGCTCGTGACAGACGACGCGCGGTGGAACCTCAACGGGCGTCATCTCGCGATCCATTCGAAGGGTGAAACCGAACGCATCCGATTCGACACGGCCGGGCAGGTGCTCGACGCGCTGGTCAACCGGTTCGGGATCGACGTGTCCGGTCTGGGCGACGTCGAGGCCCGGATCGCCCAGGTGCTCGACAACTAGCTGCGTCGTCTAAACTCGGCATGACACTTTTGGCGGTGTTTGTAACGGGCCGACGGCACAGAAAGTCCGAGCTTTGAGCATTTCGTTACTCCTCGAGATGGCGGTCTCGAGCAACCCAGACCGGACCGCCGTCGTCTCCGGTGACCTTCGGTTGACGACGCAAGAGTTGAGCGATCTGGCCGACAGCGGCGCGGGCGTCATCGCCGGATCGGGCTGCCGGCATGTGGTCTACGTCGGCACCGGCGGGGCGATGTTGCCGCTGCTCATCTTCGCCTCGGCGCGCGCCGGTCTGCCGTTCACCCCGATCAACTACCGGCTCTCCGCCGAGAGCATCCAGAGTTTGATCGGGCGGTTGCCCGAACCGCTCGTGGTCGTCGACAGCCGCTACCGCGACATCGTGGTTGGCACGCGGGTGATGGATTCCGACGACTTCCTGGCCCAGGCCCGCAGCGCGGAGCCGGCCGCAGAGTTTCTCGACCCCGACGCGACGGCGATCGTGCTGTTCACGTCGGGCACCACGTCGGCGCCCAAGGCCGTCGAACTTTCGCACAACAACCTGACCAGTTATGTCACCGGCACAGTGGAATTCGAGTCGGCCGAGCCGACCGACGCCGCGCTGATCTGCGTGCCGCCCTACCACATCGCAGGGGTCGGGGCCGCGCTGTCGAACCTGTATGCCGGGCGCAAGATGGTCTATCTGCCGATCTTCGATCCCGAGGAATGGGTGCGGCTGATCAACGCCGAGCACGTCACCACCGCCACCGTGGTGCCGACGATGCTCGACCGCATCGTCACCGTGCTGGAGACCGGCCGCCACGAGCTGCCGTCGCTGCGCAACCTCGCCTACGGCGGATCGAAGGTGGGCTTGCCGCTGGTTCGCCGAGCGCTGGAGCTGCTGCCGAACGTCGGCTTCGTCAACGCCTACGGCCTGACCGAGACCAGTTCGACGATCGCAGTGCTCACCCCGGAGGACCACCGCGAGGCGCAGGCCGCGTCGGATCCCGCGATCGCCCGCCGGCTGGGATCGGTCGGTCAACCGGTGCCGGGAATCGAAGTGCAGATCCGTGACGAGAGCGGCGCCGTACTGGGGCCGGGGGAGATGGGCGAGCTGTTCGTGCGCGGCGACCAGGTGTCGGGCCGCTACACCGGGATCGGTTCGGTGCTCGACGCCGACGGGTGGTTTGCCACGCGCGACATCGCGATGCTCGACCAGGGCGGCTATCTGTTCATCGGCGGGCGCAGCGACGACACGATCATCCGCGGCGGTGAGAACATCGCGCCTGCCGAACTGGAAGACGTGCTGATCGAGCACCCGCATGTGCGTGACGTCGCCGTCGTCGGCGTCGACGATCCGCAGTGGGGTCAGGCGATCGTCGCGGTGGTCGTGCCCACCGTCGGCGTCGACCCCGACCCCGACGAATTGCGCGAGCATGTCCGCAAACACTTGCGCGGTTCACGCACTCCCGACCGAGTAGTCTTTCGCGACGAGCTGCCCACCAACGCCACCGGCAAGGTGCTTCGCCGCGAAATCGTGGAATCCCTAAGAACTCTAGGATCGAAATCATGATCAAGAACGGAACCCGTCTGGCCAGCCAGGTGTGCGACACCCAGGTCATCGTCGTGCGCAGCGCCGACAGCCTCGACGACTTGCGCTGCGGCGGCGCGCCGATGGTGCCGTTGGGCGCCGAGCGTTCCGGGGAACTGGATCCGGCGTTCGCCGACGGCAACGTGATGGGCAAGCGCTATGTGGACGAGAACGGCGCCGAGGTGCTGGTGACCAAGGCGGGCGCAGGGACACTGGCGATCGGTCAGACCGCGCTGAGCCTCAAAGAGGCCAAGCCGTTGCCGGCCAGCGACTGACTTTCCCGCGATTACTTGGTAACGCCGTTACGACGGACGAATTCCCTTGCCTTGATGAGGAATTCGAGCTGGCTGTGCACCTCGCGCAGCGGGCCGGCGCTGCGTGTCGAACGGCATAGCACGACGGCGCCCTCCAGCGCCGCAATCGAAGTCACCGCCAGCGATGCCGCATCCGTTTCGGGGAAGCCGTCGGCGACGAATGCCCGCGCCAATGCGGCGCACCAGCGGTCCAGGATCTGCCCGGCTTCGGCGGTCAAAGGCGGTTCCTCGTCAGCCGAGCCGATCGCAGCCGCGACGACGGGGCAGCCCGAGGCGAAGTCGCTATCGGCCAGTAGCCGTTCCCACAACTCGACGAATTCGCGCAGCAGCACCATCGCGCCACGCTCGGCGGATTGATCGATGGTGGCGGTGATGGCATCACCGGCATACCGTAGGGCTTCGGTGAGGATTTGGTTGCGGCCCTCGGGAAAGTGGTAGTAGACCGAGCCGCGCGGCGCGCCGCTGCGATTGAGCACTTCGTCGATGGTGACGCCGGCGGCCCCGCGTTCCCGCATCACCTCCGCGGCGCTGACCAGCATCTTGGTGCGCGTCCCGCCTCGTTTGGCGCGTCTGGTGCGCGTGGCTAACGACATGGCGAACTCCCCCGGGAATCCCGACTCTCAGGCGGCGTGCGAGTGGCGTAGTTGCGGCATCCGCCAGTGCACGCTGCGCGGGTGCAACCGCACCGACTTCAAGGACGTGTGGGGCAGGTCGGGAACCTCACGGGTGAAGCGGTAACCGACGATGTTCAACTCGAGGACCCACATGATCTGTCTCCTGCCTCATGCGCCGGTGAGGCCCATGATTATGCAAGACAGCATAGAACAAGCTAGGGGTTCTATACAAGTAGGTAGCCCTACAAGGGATAACTGCGCCTCATAAGCGCAAGCCACGCTAAGCACGCCGCACTGTCTATGTTCTATTGCATATTACTTAGACCTGCGGTTGACTCGGCCCATGACCGAAACCTCACTGCCCGTTATGCAGACCGTCACCCTCGAGCGGGACGGCCACGTGCTGCTGATCGGTCTCAACCGGCCAGACAAACGCAATGCCTTCAACCGCGCGATGCTCGCCGAGCTGTCCCGGGCATATGCGCTGCTGGAGACCGACGCCGAGATCCGTGCCGGGGTGCTGTTCGCCCATGGCGAGCACTTCACCGGCGGGCTGGACCTGGTCGACGTCGCACCGGCCATCGCCGCCGGCGAACTGGAGTTCCCAGACGACGGGCGCGACCCGTGGCGCCTCGACGGCTCCTGGACCACTCCGCTGGTCGCCGTCGCCCAGGGCTGGTGCATGACGCTGGGCATCGAGCTGCTGCTCGCCGCCGATATACGGGTCGCCGCCACCGGTACCCGGTTCGCGCAGATCGAGGTGCAACGCGGGATCTACCCGTTCGGCGGCGCGACGATCCGGCTTCCCCGCGACGCCGGGTGGGGTAATGCGATGCGCTGGTTGCTGACCGGCGACGAGTTCGGCGCCGACGAGGCGCATCGCATCGGCCTGGTTCAGGAGGTGGCCATCGACGCGACGGCCGCGCTGGCCCGGGCGCGTGAGATCGCCCACACCATCGCGAATCATGCTGCGCCGCTGGGTGTTCGGGCCACTCTGGCGTCGGCGCAGCTGGCCCGCGAACACGGTGATGCGGCCGCCATCGCACGGCTGCGACCGGAGGTTGCCGCGTTGTTTGGGACCGCCGACGCCGCCGAGGGCGTCCAGTCTTTCGTCGAGCGCCGGCAGGCCCACTTCCAGGGCCGCTAGCCCTCTTTCGGCGCTCAACGTGAAGCTAGCTTCACACTCAAGCTCGACTGTGCGCCTAGCTTCACGCTCGGGACGCTAGCTGTCGATCGTATAGCCCATCGGCATCAGCACACTCTTCTGCTGAGTGAAGTGCTCGACGCCCTCGGGCCCGTTTTCGCGGCCAATGCCGGAGTTCTTGTAGCCGCCGAACGGACAGCACGGATCGAACGCGTACCAGTTGATCGCATACGTCCCGGTGCGGATCTTCTCCGCGATCTCGATCCCGTGCGGCACGTCGGCGGTCCACACGCTGCCGGCCAGGCCGTACACCGAGTCGTTGGCGATCCTGATCGCGTCGTCTTCCGTGTCGTACGGAATGATGGACAGCACCGGTCCGAAGATCTCCTCCTGCGCGATCGTCATCTTGTTGTCGACGTCGGCGAAAACCGTTGGCTGCACAAAGAAGCCGCTGTCCAGCCCGTCGGGGCGTCCGCCGCCGCACACCAGCCGGGCGCCCTCCTCGATGCCCTTGGCGATGTAGCCCTCGACGCGGGCGCGCTGCTTCTCCGAGATCAGCGAACCGATCTGGGCGGCCGGGTCCGACGGCAGGCCCACCGGCAGCGCCCGCACGAAAGTGCTTACGGCGTCTACGATCTCGTCGTATCGCGAGCGCCGAGCCAGGATGCGGGTCTGGGCTACACAGGCCTGCCCGGTGTTCATGATCCCGGAGAACACCAACATCGGGATGGCCGAGGCCAGATCGACGTCGTCGAGGACGATCGCCGCCGATTTGCCGCCGAGCTCCAACGTGCACGGCTTGAGCAGGTCGGCGGCGCGCCGGCCGATCTCCTTGCCGACACCCGAGCTGCCGGTGAAGGTGAAGATGTCGACGTCCGGGTTGGAGGTCAGCGCTTGCCCCGTCTCGATCCCGCCGGCAACGATCGAGAGCACACCCTCGGGCAGGCCGGCTTCGGCGAACACTTCCGCCAAAGCATTTGCGCTCAGCGGTGTTTCGGCGGCCGGCTTCAGCACCACCGTGCAGCCGGCCAGCAGTGCCGGGCCCAGTTTGTTGACGGCCAGGAACAGCGGGACGTTCCAGGCGACGATCGCGCCGACGACGCCGATCGGCTCGCGGTAGACGATGCTCTGCCCGTATCCGCCGGTGCGGATCTCTTTCCACTTGACCTGCTCGACGGCCGGGCCGGCGAAGAAATTCAGCGCTCCGATCGAGCTCATCCAATGCATCGTTTCGATGGTCGTCGGCGGCTGGCCGGTCTCGCCCGCGAGGATCTGGGTGAACAGCTCCTTGCGCTCTTCCATCAACTTGAGCGCGTTGGCGATGACGGCCGCGCGCTCCGCCGGCGGGGTCGACGGCCACGGTCCGGTGTCGAACGCCTTGCGGGCCGCCGCTACGGCGGCGTCAACGTCGGCCGCGGCCGCCAGCGGCACCTTGCCGACGTATTCGCCGGTGGCCGGGCAGTGCACCTCGATGACGTCGGTGCTCGACGGTTCGGTCCACTTGCCGCCGATGAACAGCTTGTCGTATTCGGTCTTCTGACTGTCGGTCATGGCGCCAACCCTACCCAGCGACCGGCAAAACGAGAACAGGTTTCAGTCAAGTGGCGGCTGCGGCCGCAGCACCAGCACCAAATTGCTCACCAGAAATTCCCGCAGCACCGGCACGGACGTCAACCACCAGGCCCATCGCGGGTGGTAGCGCGGAAATGCGGCGACCAGCGTCCCGGTGCTGGCCGCCCAGTCCAGGCCGTCCGCCGCCGAGACCGCGAATAACGACGACCCGTAGTTGTTCTTCGCCGGGTGGCCGTGTTTGCGGGCATAGCGTGCGGCGGCCCGCTCGCCCCCCAGATAGTGGGACAGGCCCATCTCATGTCCGCCGAAGGGCCCCAGCCACACCGTGTACGACAACACCGCCAGCCCGCCGGGCCGGGTCACCCGCAGCAGCTCGGCGCCCAGTTGCCAGGGCCGCGGAACATGTTCGGCGACATTGGATGACAAGCAGATGTCCACCGAGTCGTCGGCGAACGGCAGCGCCATGCCCGACGCCCGCACGAATGCGCCCGAGCTCTGGGTGCAAGTCGGTGCAGCCGGGTGCATTTCGTCTGCATCCGGTTCGACGCCGATGTAGCGGATTCCGGCGTCGGCAAACGCCGTCGCGAAGTATCCCGGCCCGCCGCCGACGTCGAGCAGGGTGCGGCCCACCGGGGATTCGCCGTGCATGCCGCGCCAGAGGTCGCAGACCATCGCCGCGGTGTCGGCGGCCAGCGTGCCGTAGAACCGGGCCGGCTGCGCTTGCTCGTAGCGGAACTCCGATAGCAGCCGCAGCGAGCGGGACAGCGTCGCCCGCCGGGCCAACACGTCGGTCACGGCCATCGCCCTAAGCCTATGGGCGGACCGAATCCTGCGCGAACGTGCGTAGTTGTACGCATTCATACGGCGTGTTGCGTGCAAACACGCACCGTCGCGGGGTGGCGTTAGGCTGGACCGCGATGTTTGCGCGCTCCCGGCCCTCGGGCCACCGATCCCAGGGTCTCGGGGCGGTATTACTGCTGTGCTGGCGTGACACCGGCCACCCGCAAGGCGGCGGCAGCGAAACCTACCTGCAGCGCATCGGCGCGCAGCTCGCCGAATCCGGTATCGCCGTCACGCTGCGCACCGCCCGCTACCCAGGCGCGGCCCGCCGTGACGTGATCGACGGGGTGCGGATCAGCCGCGCAGGCGGGCGCTACTCGGTGTACGTGTGGGCGCTGCTGGCGATGGCGGCGGCGCGCCTCGGACTTGGACCGCTGCGGCATGTACGGCCCGACGTGGTGATCGATACCCAGAACGGTCTGCCGTTTCTGGCCCGGCTGATCTATGGACGACGGGTGGCGGTGCTGGTGCACCATTGCCACCGGGAGCAGTGGCCGGTGGCCGGCAGGATGCTCGGCCGGCTGGGCTGGTTCGTCGAGTCGTGGCTGTCGCCGCGAGTGCACCGGCGCAACCAATACGTGACGGTCTCGCTTCCGTCGGCCCGCGACTTGGTGGCACTGGGTGTCGACTACCAGCGAATCGCGGTGGTGCGCAACGGTCTTGATGAGGCACCGGCGACGTCGCTGTCCGGGCCGCGCGCGGCCACCCCGCGGGTGGTGGTGTTGTCCCGACTGGTGCCGCACAAACAGATCGAGGACGCGCTGGATGCGGTGGCGCAACTGCGGTCGCGGATACCGGGCTTGCATTTGGACATCGTCGGCGGCGGCTGGTGGAGGCAGCGGCTGGTCGACCATGCGGCACGCCTCGACATCAGCGACGCGGTGACATTCCACGGCCATGTCGATGATGTGACCAAACACCATGTGGTGCAACAGTCTTGGGTGCACGTGCTGCCGTCGCGCAAGGAAGGGTGGGGGCTGGCGGTGGTCGAGGCGGCCCAGCACGGCGTGCCCACCATCGGTTACCGGTCGTCGGGTGGGCTGGCCGATTCGGTCATCGACGGAGTGACCGGAGTGCTGGTCGACGACCGGACTGAGCTGGTGAATCGGCTGCACCAACTGCTCGACGACGCGGTGCTGCGCGACCAGCTCGGCGGCAAGGCGCAAGCGCGCAGCGCCGAATTCTCCTGGCCGCAAAGCGCCGACGCGATGCGCACGGTGCTGGAATCCGTGTTGGCCGGAAAGCGGATCAGCGGCGTGGTGTAGCCGTGGCCGACACGTCGCTAGCCTGGCTGCTTCAACCTCTCAGTGTGCAGACCTTTCTCGACGAGGTATGGGGGCAGACGCATCACCACGTCAAGCGAAGCAACGCAGGCTACTTCGACAGTCTGCTGCAGGGGCCGTCGGTGATCGACGAACTTCTCGAGCATGTCCGGCCGGAGCCGTCCGGGGTGCGCCTGGTACGCCGTGGCGAGGACAAGGACCCCGGCACCTACCGGCTTGCGGACGGCAGCCTGGATGTGGCTCGCGTCCGCAACGACTTCGCCGACGGGTACACGATCGTCCTCAACAGGCTTGAGCAGTACGTGCGTGCGATCGGTACGTTGTCGCACGCCATCGAGGTCGAGCTGAACTTCCCGACACGGGTCAACGGCTACATCACGCCACCCGGATCGGCGGGCTTCGTCCCCCACTACGACCCGCACGACGTGTTGATTCTCCAGATCCAGGGATCGAAGGTCTGGTACCTGTCCAACGACGCCGCGGTCCCGCCTCACGAGATGCACCACCCGGATGCGGTTGCCACACCTGAACTCTCGTCGCCGACCGAGTTGCGCCTGGCGGCCGGCGACGTGCTGTACCTGCCGCGCGGCCAAGTTCACGGAGCGGAGACGCAGTCGGAGCCGTCCGTCCACTTGACCGTCGGAATTCACGCGCCCACTGTGCTGACGCTCATGACCCACGTGCTCTATTCGCTGAGTCTGCGCGACGACGGCATCCACGCCCGTCTGCCGGCGCGGCATCTGGATGACGCAGGGGTGCGCGCGAGTTTGACTGACGTCGTGCACGACATCCTCCGAACCGTCGGGGACCCGAGCGTCATCGCGGACGGTCTCGGCGCCATGGAGGAGGTGCTGGTTCGGCGCGGCCGCTGCCCACCGGTCGGACAGGTCTCCAACGCCGTGGGAATCGACGGAGACACGCTGGTGGTCAAGTACCAGCCGCTCTACTCCCGAGTGGTTGCCGACACTGGGAATGTTGGTCTGCAGTTTGCTCAGCTGCTGATAAAGGTCGGTCCGGATCACAAAGCCGCGATTAAGTTCGTGGCGGGGAGTAGCAAGCCATTTCGAGTTCGCGAACTGCCCGGACTGAGTCCCGAGCAGCAGACGGCGTTGGCCCGAACGTTGATCACGACCGGGTTCCTTGTCCGGCTGCCCGACGACTAAAAGTGCTTTTGCGCAGAAATCAAGGCTAAAAGTCCGGAAAAGCGGACCAAAGCACCCAGATCATCCGCAGTTCGTTATTGCGAAGGCGCTGCCGCCGCGGAAGAATTACCCCGGGAGGGTGCCCGTGGGTGTTCGACGATGACCGCGCCGATCTGGATGGCCTCGCCACCGGAGGTGCATTCGGCGTTGCTGAGCAGCGGTCCGGGGCCGGAGTCGTTACTGGCGGCGGCCGGAGTGTGGAACTCGTTGAGCGTCGAATACGAGTCGGCGGCCGAGGAGCTCAGCTCGCTGTTGGCGGCGGTGCAAACCGGGGCGTGGCAGGGTCCCAGCGCGGAATCGTATGTGGCCGCCCATGTTCCGTATTTGGCGTGGCTGATGCACGTCAGCGCGAACAGCGCGGCAACGGCCACTCAGCATGAGACTGTGGCGGCGGCCTACACCGCCGCGCTGGCGACGATGCCAACTCTGGCCGAACTGGCCGGCAACCATGCCATGCACGCGGTGTTGGTAGCGACGAATTTCTTTGGGATCAACACCATTCCGATCGCGCTCAACGAGGCCGACTACGCGCGAATGTGGGTTCAGGCGGCCACCACGATGACGACCTATCAAGCGGTCTCCAGCACCGCGGTGGCGTCGACGCCGCAGACCGACCCTGCGCCGGTGATCCAGAAAACCAACGGCAACAACAACTCCGGCGGAAGCCAAGACGAGGGGCCGGGTCCCACCGACCCGAGCTGGTGGACCGAGCGCTTAGGCAAAATCGGCACCGCCATCGAGAATGAGTTGTTGCACCCGAGCCCGACCAACGCCGAGGTGCTGTATCAGATATTCACGTATTGGATCCCTCGCTGGGGCGGCGAGGTGTATCTCACCTTCGCCCCCCAGTTGACGCAACTATCGGAGCTCTCGTTCGGCCTGATCGCGCCCGCCATTCCGATGGCGGGCGCCGCGGGCCTGGCCGGGCTGGCCGGCCTGCCCCAATCCGCTTCGGTCTCCACGCCCGAGGTTCCTGCTGTGGCGGCCGCGCCGGCGCCGGCCGACATCCAGCCGGTTGCCGGAATCACGCCCTCACCCGCGCCCACGCCGGCCGCCGCCCAGGCTGCGGCCCCGGCGCCCGCGACCGCGCCCACAGCGAGCGCCGTCGCGACCACCGGCCCGCCGGCACCGCCCCCGCCCGGCGGGGCGGGTTTCGCCTACCCGTACGTGGTCGGGCCGCCCGGAGTGGGGACCGGCGCGCCGATGAGCGTCCGCGCCGGAGCCAAAATGAATGCGTCAGAGCCCGACTCGGCGGCTGTTGGGGCCGCGGCGGCTACCCGAGAAGATGCGAGCCACCGCAGGCGCCGAACCAAAGCGAAACAGCTGGGGCGCGGTTACGAATACATGGATCTGGAGCCCGACGTGGCAGCCTCGGACCAGGGTGCGGGAACACTGGGCTTCGCCGGTACTGCGCGGAAGGCCGGGGCCGGACAAGCCGCCGGGTTGACCACGCTGGCCGACGATGCGCTCAGCGGCCCGGCCATGCCGATGATGCCGAGCAGCTGGGGCACCGACACCGACCACCCCGACACCAGTTAGGAACTCAGTCGCTCGGACGCCCAGTACTCCCGCAAGCTTTGAATCCGATCGCCGTCGAATTCCAGGATCGCGACCTCGCGCATCAGCTTGCGGTGTCCTTGGACGAGATCGTCGAACCGCGCTTCCCACTCGGCGACGGCCGTCGTGCCGTCGAGGTAGAGGTTGAGCAACGTGGCCTCGATATTGGCCTGTCCCGCAACCACTTTGGTCTGCCAATAGTCGCGGATTCCCGCCTCGCCGCAGACCGGCTCGCCCAGCACGCGCTCATGGTAGGTGGCGGTAGGAGTGAATATGGTGACGATCAGGTCGGGGTCTTGGGTGGTCCAGGCCTGCAGATAGACATCGACGACGTGGCGCACCTCGGCCTTCGACAAGCTCATGCGAATGTCCGACTGGCGCGATGTTCAGGTGTACCTGCGAACTAAGTCGTTCTCTCCGAATGTGTTCGTGTGCTGCAAGCCGTGGGCGTCGCGGCCGAAAAATGTCCACTGCCGCGGGCTTGTCTGCGGCCCGCTGATCAATTTGACCGTGTAGCGCAGGTGGTTGGGCTGCATTGTGTCGATGATGTCACCGACGCGGATCTGCGACGGATGAATCTCCGGTGCGTCCCGCCAGTCCTTTATGGCCATGCTTATCCGTCCTCGCTGTTGCTGTCACGCTACCCTGATGCGCGGTTCCCCGGCCGGTTGGGGGCAATCGGCGACGTCATGTCCTCCGACTACCGAGCGGCCGACACCGGCGCCAGCCGGCTGCCGCCATCCCGATAGCCCCGACGGCCAGCGTCGCCAGCCACGCGAAATGCGCGATCAGCACGGTCAACCGCCGACCGGCAGGGGCGCCGACACTCTCGCCGCTGACTCGATACAACGCCAGGTCAGGCCCGCGGTAGACCGCGGGGAGGTGCTCGAATATCCTTGCTGCCGAGCCGATCTCGCCGGGCGTTGCCCGCTCGACGACCAGCCACGCCACCCCGGCGCGGTTCAGCATGGCGGGATCTGCTCCGGCCAACAGCAGCTGCTGCACGCCACGTGCCCGCGTGCCCTCGCCGGGAACGGTCACCCCGGAAATCGTTAGGTCGCCGGTGGCCAGCACGTCGGCGCGCACCCAGCGCGGCAGCGGGTCGAGCACCGGCGCCGGACCTGACCAGGAGAAGCGGCGCATGCTGCCGGCCGGCAGCACCGCTACCGCCCCGGAATGGTCGTTGACTGCCGCCGCGACAGCGGCCCAGCCGGGCGGATAGTGTATCGGCGCCACCCTGCCCCACACCCCCCACGTCAGGTCAGGCAGCGTGAACAACAGTGCGGCACAACAGATCAGCGCCGTCACGGCGGGGTACACCCAACGTCGCAGCGTCAGCACAGCGCCAGCGACGGCCAACGCATAGCCGGGCATCGCCAGCGCCACCCACTTCTGCCCGTCGCGCAAGACACCGAGGCCGGGCACGACGTCGACCACCGTCCGCAGCATGTGCAGACCCGGGCCGGTGGCCAACGCCGCGGGCACCAGCACCGACACCGCAGCCAGCACCAGCAGCGGCACCGCCGTCGGCCGACGCAGCACAGCAGGCAGTCCAGCCGCCACCACACCGAGCATCACGACTGCCCCTGCTACCGCGAAAAGCGTTGCGCGAGAGGGTGGTACCGCATCGCCGTTCCAGATGCCGCCCAGGCTGGCCAGGCTGCCCAGCGTGCCCAAGCCGGGCTCGGCGCGCGCCGCGAACGCGGCTATCGCGGCACCCTGCTCCGCCGGCAAAGAGGAGCCCAGCGCCGTCGCCGTCAGCCACGGCAACGCCGCCACCACCGCGCAGGCCAGCGTCGCCGCACCGCACAGCCAACGTGGGCGGCCATCGCCCGGCGCCAGCACGCAGACCAGCGCCACCGTCGCAGCCAGCATCAGGCCGGTCGGCGTCAGCCCGGCCAGCGCGATCCAGAACGCCAGCCCGAAGAACCGCGGCCATCCGCCTCCTGAGCGCAGCGCCAGCATCGTCGTCGCCACCCAGGGCAGGCAGCCGTAGCCCACCAGCAGGCTCCAATGCCCCTGCAGCAACCGTTCGCCGACATAGGGATTCCAGATCGCCAGCGTGATCGCGACGAACTGACCGCTCGCCCCGGCCTCCGGCAACACCGCCAAGACCAGCAGGGCCGCACCCCAACCCGCCAGCCACAGCCCGACGACGAGCAGCGCCTTCACCACGACGCCGCCGTCGATGAGATGCGAGGCCAACGCGACCGCGAAATCCTGCGGCGTCGCGCGCGGCGCCGACTCGGACAGACCGAGCGCGGTGTCGGACAGATAGGACCGCGGCGTGGACACCGCGTCGCGCAGCAGCAGATAACCCGGCCTCAGCAGCGGCCCGACCACCAGCAGCGCCAGCGCCAGCGCGTACCCGGGACGGGACCCCTGCAGAACCCAGCGGCCGATCCCGGTCAAGAGTTAGGTCCGGTCGGGTGGACCCGGCTCGGGTGGGGCCGTCGGCGGCGGACCGGCGTCTCGTTGGAGGTCGGCGGGCGGTGTGGGCAGCTTCTCGGTCTCGGCCTCAGCCCCGGGCACCGGCTCGGCCGGCGGCCCGCCGCGGCCGAAGAAGCCATGGTCGGCGGTGTCCAGGCCGGGGTCGAGCAACGCCGCCTCGGTCCGCAGGCTGAACGAGCCCAGCAGCACCCCGCCGATCAAGGCGATCAAGCCGGCGGCGGTGAAAGTGATCGGCAGCACCCGCGACCACAGCGCCAACCGATCGCGCTCGTTGCGGGCCGCGTTGACCTGCCCTTCGACCGTCTCTTCGTTGGTGGTGACCTTGTAGTCGGCCAGCGCCACCTCCGGCTTCAGCGGGTCGCGGGCGAAGTAGTGGTTGGCGTGCAGTTCTTCCTTGACGATCGTGCCCGACTCGGGGTCCACCCAGAACGTTTTCTGCGCCGCGTAGTAGCGGGTCATGGCGATCTTCTCGTCGGGGTTGTCGCTGGGGACGTCCCACATCGCGGCGGTAGCCGTGACCTTGCTGTCCTCGTCGTTGGCGTACAGCGACGGGTACTTCACCGGGTCGACCAGCTTGCCGTCGTCGTCGTACCCGATGTTTTGCGTGAACTTGTAGGTGGTCAGGCCGTTGACGTCTTCCTCGGCGCTGTAGTTGGCGTCAAACGCCTTCTGCGCAATCGGGTCGAAGTACGGATACGTCTGCTTTTCGGTGTGGAATGGGAACCGGTAGGACAGCCCGTCGTGCGGCAGCGCAATGTTGGTCGGAGGGTTGTCGTCGTTGATGGTGCGTGGCTTTTGCACGGCCCCGCCGGGATGGGTCTCGTCGGAGACCGCCATCGCCGTCTTGCGGTTGAGGGTGACGGTGTCGACCAGCGCCAGCAGCAGGCCGGTGTCCTTCTGCTTGTCGGTGCGCCGAACCGACGTGCCCACCTGGAACGTCACGACGTCCGCGTTGGCGGGCGACTCGACGCTGATCTGCTGCTGGGAAACCAGCGGCACATTCTTGTCGACGACGAAGTGGTCGCCGGATAAGGACGCCGGGTCCAGCGCGGTTCCGCTGCCGTCGCTGATCAATGTGGTGTCCAGGTTGAGTGGGATCTTGGTGATCCTGCTGGCGGTATACGTCCAGAGCAGCAGCGCGGCAATCAGCAGGGCGGCCCCGAGTCCCATGATTCCGCATGCGGCGATCCGCAACATGACTGCTCGGTTCACCCGCGTCCTCCTTCTGGTCCGAGACCGCTTTACCTGGGAGCAAAGCCAAAACTCGTTTGACCCTAACAGCAATATTTAAGGTGCCGGCTTAGTCCCGCGGCGCCACAGGCACACTGTCTGCCATGAGTGATGGCCGGCAGGTGGGCGGGATCCGCAGCTTCCTGCCCGCGGTGGAAGGCATGCGGGCATGCGCGGCCATCGGTGTCGTCATCACCCACGTCGCGTTCCAGACCGGACACTCCAGTGGGGTCGACGGTCGGCTGTTCGGCCGTTTCGACTTGGCCGTTGCGGTGTTCTTCGCCTTGTCGGGGTTCCTGCTGTGGCGCGGGCACGCGGCGGCGGCGCGCGGCCTGGGACCCAGCCCGTCGACCGGTCACTATCTGCGGTCCCGGGTGGTGCGCATCATGCCCGCCTATGTGGTGGCCGTCGTCGTGATCCTGACCTTGCTGCCCGACGCCGAGCACGCCAGCCTGACCGTGTGGCTGGCGAACTTGTCGCTGACCCAGGTCTATGTGCCATTGACGCTGACGGCGGGACTGACGCAGATGTGGAGCCTGTCGGTTGAGGTCACTTTCTACCTGGCGCTGCCGATCCTGGCGCTGCTGGCCGCCCGGTTGCCGGTCCGCGCCCGGGTGCCGGTGATCGCCGGCCTGGGGATCGCCAGCTGGTTTTGGGGCTGGATTCCTTTCCACGCGCCGTCCGGGCTCAACCCGCTGAACTGGCCGCCGGCGTTCTTCTCCTGGTTCGTCGCGGGCATGCTGCTCGCGGAGTGGGTGTACAGCCCGATCGGGTTGCCGCATCGGCTGGCGCGGCGGCGGGTGCTGCTGGCCGTCGTCGCGGTGGGCGCCTATCTGGTGGCGGCCTCCCCGCTGGCCGGTCCGGCGGGGTTGACGCCCAGCACCGCCGCGGAGTTCACGGTGAAGACCGCGATGGGTTCGCTGCTGGCGGCCGCGCTGGTGGCGCCGCTGGTCCTGGACCGGCCCGACACCCCGCACCGGCTGTTGGGCAGTGCGCCGATGGTGACGCTGGGCCGTTGGTCCTACGGCATTTTCATCTGGCATCTGGCGGCGCTGACCATGGTGTTCCCGGTGATCGGCGAGTTCTCGTTCCAGGGCCACATGCCCGAGGTGCTGGTCCTGACGCTGATTTTCGCCGTCTCCATTGCCGCCGTGAGCTATGCGCTGGTCGAATCACCGTGCCGGGAAGCGTTGCGGCGCTGGGAGATTCGACGGCAGGAGGCGGTCAGCCGGCGCCAAGAGGACGCAATCGCGCCATGACCTGAGCGCGCACCGCAGAACGCCTCGCTTTGCCGGCGTCGTCGCGCAGCGGGGTGTCGACGAACTCGACGCGGCGCGGCACCTTGTACGCGGCGATGCGTTCGGCCAGAAACGCGCGGACGGCCTCCTCGTCCAGAGCCTCCGCTTGCACCAGTGCGTAGGGCACCTGGCCGAGGTCATCGTCGGGTACGCCAACTACCAAGCAGGACAACACATCCGGGTGTGCCGACAGCGCGTTCTCGATCTCGGCCGGATAGACGTTGCGGCCGCCGACGGTGAACATGTCGACGCGCCGATCCGACAGGTACAGAAACCCGTCTTCGTCGAAGTGGCCCAGATCGCCCAGCGAATCCCAGCCGTCGCGGCTCTTGGCGGTGACGCCGACGTAGCGGTAGGTCGGCGCGGTGCCGGGGCCGGGTCGCATGTAGATCTCGCCGACCACGCCGGGTGGGCACGGATTGCCGTCCTCGTCGAGCACCTTCATCTCGCCGGCGACCACGACGCCCACCGAGCCGCGGTGGGTCAGCCATTGGTCACCGGAGATGAACGTCAGTGCCTGAAGTTCGGTGCCGCCGTAGAGTTCCCACACTTTCTCGGGACCGAGCAGGTCGATCCAGGCTTGTTTGATCGCTGGCGGGCAGGGCGCGCCGAGGTGCCAGAATCGCCGGATCGACGACAGGTCGTAGGCGCTCGGGTTGGCGCGATAGACCGGCAGCAGGCGCTGCATGATCGTCGGCACCGTCGTCAGGAAGGTGACGTGATGTTCGGTGACCAGCCGCAGGAATTCGTGCGGGTCGAACCTGGGCATCAGCACCAGGTGGTGGCGCATCAGCAGGCCGATCACTGCGGTGGTGAAGCCGGTGTTGTGGGTCAGCGGCACCGAGATCAGGTTGACGTCGCCTTCCTGCGCGTCCAAGGGATAGCCGATCTCGGGTGGTATCCGGCTGTCGCCGCCTGCTTCGATCAATTTGGGACGACCGGTGCTGCCTCCGGAGGCCATCGACTTCCAGCACGGCGACACCGCTTCCGGCAGCGGGTCATCGGAGGTGTCTGGCGTGAATCCTGCTGGTACACTGGGGATTCCGGGATACTCACGGCCGACGAGTAGGGCTCGGGGCCGTAGCTCGAGGATGCCTTCGAATTCGGCGGCCGGTAGCCGCGGCGACAGCGGTTGGGGAACCGCGCCCAGCTTCCAGCATGCGACCGTGGCTTGTACCCACTCGATCGAATTCGGCAAGACGATCGTCACGTAGTCGCCGACGCCGACACCGAGCTCTGCGTAGGCGCGGGCCAGCCGGTTGGTGGACTTGTCGAGTTCCTCGCGGGTGATGGTGCGTCCCTCACAGGTGACGGCGGGTTCGTCGGGAGCTCGCTGTGCCAGCGCAGAGATCTGGGTGCCGATCGGCAGGATCTCACTCATAGCCGCCCTGCCGTTCGAAGATCCGTCGCGGGTTGTCGACGAGCATGGTGTGCAGCTGCTCGTCGGTGACGCCGCGCTCTTTGAGTGCGGGGATCACGTCGTTGTGGATGTGCAGGTAGTGCCAATTGGGTGCGACGACAGGCATCAGCTCTTCGGGCAGCGCGTCGAAGTAGCAGTTGGCGTCGTGGGAGAGCACCATCTGGTCGGCGTGCCCCCGCTCGCACATCCGCGCCACCGTGTTCACCCGATCCTCGAAAGGAAGGATCACGTCGATGCCGAACCGGTCCATCCCGAGGTAGGAGCCGGCGGCGATCAGCTCTTCGAGGTAGCCGATGTCGGTCGAATCGCCGGAATGGCCGATCACCACCCGGGAGAGGTCGACGCCCTCCTCTTCGAAGATGCGTTGCTGCTCGAGTCCGCGTCGCAGACCGGCGTGGGTGTGCGTCGAAATAGGTACGCCGGTGCGTTTGTGCGCCTGGGCCACCGCGCGCAGCACCCGCTCGACGCCGGGGGTGATGCCGGGTTCGTCGGTGGCGCACTTGAGGATCGCCGCCTTGATACCGGTGTCGGCGATGCCCTCTTCGATGTCGCGGACGAACATGTCGGTCATGATCTCCGGGCCGTCCAACTGGGTGCCCGGTCCCTGGTAATGGAACCGGAACGGCACGTCGTTGTAGGTGTACAAGCCGGTCGCGACGACGATGTTGAGGTCGGTCTGGGCGGCGACGCGGGCGATGCGCGGAATGTAGCGGCCCAACCCGATGACGGTCAGATCGACGATGGTGTCCACCCCGGCGGCCTTGAGTTCGTTGAGCCGCTTGACGGCGTCGGCCTGGCGCTGGGCCTCGTCGCCCCAATCCTCCGGATAGTTCTCCATGATCTCGGTGGTCATGATGAACACGTGCTCGTGCATCAGCGTGACGCCGAGGTCGGCGGTATCGATCGCTCCCCGTGCGGTATTCACTTGCGACATGGGCCCGATGCTAAGTGGTCTGGGTCGGAATTTCGGTGACGTATTTGCGTGTGGCGTTTAGGCGGCTGGCGTCAGCTGAGCGTTCTC